>NZ_JAHLPM010000004.1 GCF_018917865.1 Tissierella simiarum | reverse complement strand
TAGCTTTTTCAATCAAAGCAAAAAAAGACTTAAAATTTCTATCAACAACTTTTATAATTTGCTGGGCTGAATTGGCATTAAGTAGAGCATAGTTTTCATTATCTTTACAAAGATGATAGTTACTGTTATAGCCTAAGAATTTCTTTTCAGTAAAATAGTATTGTATAATGTTGTATAGGGCTATATTATACATATTTTTGCTTAAAAAGCATAACTCTCTTAAAGCTAAATATTCACCTTTAGACAAATGTTTAAGCTGTTGTTTTTGAACACCAAACAAAACTTCTTTAGTAGGCTTTTGGGGCATTTAAATCCTCCTTTCTTAGAAAATTATAGTAATATTATAGTATAGTAGTCACGATTTTACAATAAATGCTATTATTTATGCAATCTAATAAAAGAAAAAACTTAGCTAAAGCTAAGTAAAAATTCACCACCCACCTATAGAGGGTGGGTGTACTCTTTTTGAAAAAAGATAGAAAATAAAGATTTCCTTAGTATTTTAATGGAGTTTTAAAATGATCAAATAGAAGCTTTTGTTATGTTATCTACTAGATCTTTAGAAGGGTTAATATATAGAGTCTTATAATTTTCATATATAACCATTCCCGGTTTTGCATTTTTAGGCTTTTTAACATTTTTTCTTTCAGTATAATCTACTGGGACATGATTAGAATTTTTACCCTTACTATAATAAGCTGCTAAAGTTGCAGCTTCCTCTAAAGTTGTGTTAGGAATATTCTTTCCTTCTCTTTGAATTATAACATGGCTGCCAGGCATATTTTGAACGTGAAGCCATAGATCTTCTTTATGGGAGAAACGTAAAGTAAGATAATCATTTTGCTTATTATTTTTTCCTACAAATATATTAAAGCCATCGGATGATATATATTTATAAGGCTCAGAAGAAGTTTCTTCTTTTTTCTTCTTCTTATTTTTAGAAGAACCTTTTATATACCCTTCTTTAATTAACTCTTCTTTTATTTCTTCTAGTTCTTCAATTTCTGTAGAATTTTCAATACCCATAAGAACATTTTCTAAATAATTTATTTCTTCTTTTGTTTCAGGAATTTGTTGTAGTAAAAGTAAATGTGCATTTTTAAGTTTGGAATATTTTTTATAGTATTTTTGAGCATTATCTATAGGAGATAACTTTACATTTAAAGGAACTTTTATTTTATTTAAATTTTCATCATAAAAGTTTTCTAATTCTACAAAATCAATGCCTCTATTTATTTTATATATATTGGCAGAAATTAAATCTGCGTATACTTTGTATTTCTCCCTATCTTCGCTTTCTAATAATTCTTCTTTTTGTTTAGTTAATTTATTTAAAGATCTCTCTAACTTAACTTGTATAGATCTTTTAATAGATTGAGATTTTTGACCAATTCTATCTAGTGTATCTCTAGTACGGTAGTAATTATCTAGTAATACACTAATAGAAGAAGAAAAATCTTTATTAGACTTTCCAAATTGATTAATATCTAAACTATGAAATGCTAATACCTCAGTTCCTAAACTTGAACTTATAGTCACTGGAGTGAATTCGTTATTTCTAACCTTTTCCATAATAGCGTGAAACGAATTATACAAGGTTTCTTTATTAGATTCTGACAAACTACCTAGAGATCTATCAATATCAAGGTTGGAATTAAAACAAATTTCTTTACTAATTAAGGGGCTAAGACCTATATAATTAAGGTAGAAAAATTTATAAACTGCCATATTCTTATTACTATTTTCAAAACAATTTAAAAAGTCTTCCTTAGTACCGACTAAGGGATTTACTTTATCCTTAATAGGTGGATATTCATATATCATACCGGGTAATACTTGTCTGACCCTACTAATATCTTCCGAAACCCGTTTTATTGAGTCGATAATTTTAAAAGAAGACTTATCTATAAGGATTATATTACTATGTTTCCCCATGATTTCTATAACAAGTCTTTTTTCCGTAGGCTGACCTAATTCATCTACAGCACTAATGTCTATAAAAATTACTCTGTCCATATTATATTGCTCGATATTTAAGACTATTCCGCCAGTTAAATGTTTTCTTAAAAGCATACAAAACATCGGAGGTGAAGCTGGATTTTTCTTTGAGTGATTAGTAAGATATACCCTAGAATTATTGCTGCTAGCAGAAATAATTAGTCTATGATTAACTCCTTTACTATGAATATGAATTAAAATTTCATCTTTTTCTTGTTGATATATTTTATCTATTCGACCGCCTAATAATGTATCCTGTAATTCTTTAATAACAGCTTTTGTAACTATTCCATCAAATGACATATTGATTCCTCCAAAAATTAAAAATAGATTAATAAGAGTATACCATTTTCTCATTAAAGAATAAACTAATAGGTGTTTTCTTAGTTAAATATTAAAATTTCGTAACAAATAGTAGCTTATTTTTTTAATAAATTGTATAATAGCAAATTAAAGAAATATTAAGGTTATAAATTTTTGGAAAGAGGTGAGCATAGTGATAAGGAGTATGACTGGATTTGGCAGAGGTGAAAATACTGATGGAATACATAATTTTAAAGTTGAAATAAAAGCAGTTAACCATAGATATAATGATATTGTAGTGAAAATGCCTAAACATATAAATTATTTAGAAGAAAAGGTAAAGAAAACTATAAAAGAAAAGATTAATAGAGGCAGAGTAGAAACATTTATTAATTTAGAGTATATAAATGAGTCAGCTATAGATATTAAAGTTGATATTCCATTAGCTAAGTCCTATAAAGTGGCTTTAGAGGAGATATTAATGGAATTAGGTATCGAAGACGATATAAGATTATCTAATATTCTCAATATGTCCGAAGTAGTTAAAACTGAAAGAAGAGAACTTGACGAAGATATGGCTTGGAATTGTCTAAAGGAAGCTTTAAATATGGCGCTTGAAGATATTATAAGAATGAGGGAATCTGAAGGAGAAGAACTAAAAGAGGATATAAAGTCTAATTTAGATAAAATTGAGGATATGGTATCAAAAATAAAAGAGAGATCTCCTTTAGTGGTATTGGAATATAAAGATAAACTTAAGGAGAGGATAAGAGAGCTTCTTGATGCAGATGTGAATGTTGATGAAGATAGATTTAATTGTGAAGTAGTGTTTTTTGCCGATAAAAGTAATATTAATGAGGAAATAGTGAGATTGAGAAGTCATATAAAACAGTTTTTATCTATATTAGAAGAAAATGAACCTATAGGTAGAAAATTGGATTTTTTAGTTCAGGAAATGAATAGGGAAATTAATACTATTGGATCTAAAGCCAGTGATTTAATAATTTCTAACTTGGTAGTTGAAATAAAGAGTGAAATTGAAAAAATTAGAGAACAAGTACAAAATGTAGAGTAGTTTTAAGGAGGTAAAATTAATGTCAATCAAGTTAATAAACATAGGATTTGGAAACATTGTTTCTGCAAATAGAATAATTGCTATAGTAAGTCCTGAATCAGCACCAATTAAAAGAATGATACAGGAAGCTAGAGATAAAGGGGTTCTTATAGATGCTACTTACGGTAGAAGAACACGAGCTGTAATAATTACAGATAGTGATCATATTATTTTATCTGCTGTTCAACCAGAAACAGTGGCCCATAGACTTAGCACTAAAGATGGAACAAACACTGACTTAAATTAGAAAGTAGGGGTATAAATGTCTAAAGGATTCTTATTAGTTATTTCAGGTCCTTCCGGATGCGGAAAGGGAACTGTAAGTAAGGAGTTACTAAGTAGAAATGAAGATATTATTTATTCTGTTTCAGCGACTACTAGGAAGCCTAGGGTTGGAGAATCAGATGGATTAAACTATTTCTTTATTGAAGAAGAAAAGTTTAAAAACATGGCGAAAGCAGATGAATTTTTAGAATATGCATTAGTTCATAATAACTATTATGGTACTCCAAAGGAATTTGTATTAGAGGAAGTTGATAAAGGAGAAATAGTACTTTTAGAAATTGATGTCCAAGGAGCAATGCAGGTGAAAGAAAATTATCCAGAGGCAGTTTTCATATTTTTATTGCCTCCAACTATGAGTGAACTTAGGAACAGAATAATTAAGAGAGGAACAGAAACTGAAGAAGATATAAATAGGAGATTCACTAATGCATTTAAAGAGCTAGAATTTGTTGATGAATATGATTATTTTGTTATTAATGATAAGCTTGATGAAGCAGTAAAAAATATTGAATCTATAATTACTGCAGAGAAATTAAAAGTGAAACGCCATAATAATATTAGAGAAAAGATTATTTCATAAGGGAGGAATAACATGTTAAATCCATCTATAAACGATTTATCAAACAAAGGAGATAGTAGATATACTTTAGTCATGCTTACAGCAAAAAGGGCAAGACAATTAGTAGATGGTGCTAAACCTTTAATAGAAACTACATCTAAGAAACCAGTTAGTATAGCTATAGAAGAGATGGTTGAAGGAAAAATATCTTATACTAGACCAAATATTAATAGTATTAAGTAGGTGATATGATGTTGAGGGATAAAACTATAGTATTAGGAGTCACAGGAGGAATAGCAGTATATAAAGCTGCGGACTTGGTTAGTAAATTAAAAAAACAAAATGCCAATGTAGAAGTGATCATGACAGAAGGTGCAGCTAATTTTGTTACACCTTTAACTTTCCAATCTTTATCTCATAATCTAGTTCATATGGATATGTTTAAAGAGTTAAAAAATTATGATATAGAACATATTTCTTTGGCACAAAAGGCAGATGTGATTTTAATTGCGCCAGCTACAGCTAATACTATAGGTAAAATTGCTAATGGGATAGCAGATAATTTATTAACAACAGTAGTAATGGCTTCTAAAGCTAAGATCATATTTGCTCCTGCCATGAATACTGCTATGTATCAAAATCCTATAGTGAAAGAAAACATGGATAAGTTAAAAAATCTTGGTTATGAATTTATTCAGCCCCAAACTGGTTTACTTGCTTGTGGTGATTATGGTGAGGGGAAAATGGCAGAGCCTGCTGATATAGTAGAATACGTTATAAGTAGTTTTGTGAAAAAAGATTTAATTGGTAGAAGAATAGTTATAACAGCTGGTCCTACTATAGAGCCTCTAGATCCTGTAAGATATATGACCAATTTTTCTAGTGGAAAAACTGGATATAGTATTGCTAAAGAAGCTGCAGATAGAGGTGCTGAGGTAATACTAATATCTGGAAATACCCCTCTTATACCACCTAAAGGGATAGAGGTTGTAAATGTGAAAACCACAAGGGAAATGTTAGATGCTGTTGGAGAATATTTTGATACTTGTCATGTTTTAATAAAATCCGCAGCTCCTTTAGATTATAGGCCTAAAACTGTTAGTCCTATAAAGATAAAGAAAAAACCAGGAGAGCAAGATGAATTAACAATAGATTATATTAGAAATCCAGATATTGCTGCTTATTTTGGCAAACGTAAAAAAGAGCAAATAATAGTTGGATTTGCTGCTGAAACCAATAATTTATCTGAGTATGCCACAGAAAAAATGAAAAAGAAAAACTTTGATTTTATTGTAGCTAATGATGTTACGCAAGAAGGTGCAGGTTTTAAAACTGAAACCAATATTGTTACAATAATAGATAAGGATGGTAATAGTAATGACTATCCTTTAATGCATAAAAAAGATGTTGCAAAGATAATTTTAGATAAGGTATCAAATATTTTAAAAAATAGAAGCTAGATTATCTTATCTAGCTTCTCCTTTTTAAAGAAAAAGGAATGATCATAATTGGACAAACAATTTGCACAAGTTATAGTTAATAATAAAGCTTCTCAAGTAGATAAACCTTTTACCTATTTAATAGATGGAGATCTAGTTGGTGTTGTGAAAGAAGGAATGAGAGTAATAGTTCCTTTTGGAATAGGAAATAAAATGATAAAGGGAATAGTCATTAGAATTGAGGATTTTTTTAAAGAAGATTATAAATTAAAACGAATAATTGATGTTTTAGATGATAAACCTTTAATATCTAAAGAATTAATAGAGTTAAGCTTGTGGATAAGCAAAAACTATCTATCTTCTTATATAGATGCTTTTCAACCAGTACTTCCTCCAGGAGATTTTAAACAGGTAAACACTTTTGTTGAATTAATAAATAATAGCAAAATTGATATTATGAAAATAAATGAGGATGAAAAGAAACTCTTGTATGTCATAGAAAATGAAAAAAAGATACTTCTTGAGGACTTGAAGAAAAAATGTAAAATAGTGAATATAAATAAAGTGTTAAATAGTCTGGAAGATATGGGTATTATTGAAACTACAATAGATATTAAAACTACTGTTGAAAAAAAGTATGAAAAGTGGGTAAGATTTTTAGTAAAGGATATACCTCTTATAAAAGTAAAAGAACTTATTGGAAGTAGAAGTCCTAAACAATTAGAAATTGGAGAATATTTATATAATATTAAAGAAACTTCTTTGAAAAGCTTAATTGAAGAACTAAATACTACTTTAGCAACTATAAAAGCTCTAGAGAAGAAAGGTATTATTCATATTTTTAATAAGGAAGTAAATAGGGATCCTATAAAAAACAATATTGAATATTATAAGAAACATACATTATCTAATAGCCAAAGAAAGGTTTTTCAAAGAATTTTAGATTCTATTAATCAAAATGAAGAGGGAAATAAGTTCTTGATTCATGGTGTAACAGGTAGTGGGAAAACTGAAATATATTTACAGCTAGTTGAAGAAATATTGAAGCTTGGGAGAGATTCTATTATACTTGTCCCTGAAATATCTTTAACGCCTCAAACCATAGAACGATTTGTAGGAAGATTTGGCAATAAGGTGGCAGTCTTACACAGCAAATTATCACAAGGAGAAAGATTTGATGAGTGGAGAAGAATTAAAGAAGGAAAGGTAAAGATAGTAGTAGGTGCTAGATCTGCTGTTTTTGCTCCATTTAATAATTTAGGTTTAATAATAATTGATGAGGAGCATGAAACAACTTATAAATCAAGTCAAAATCCCAAATATGATGCTATTGAAGTAGCTGCTAAAAGATGTGAGTTAGAAAAAGCTTATTTAGTTATGGGGTCTGCCACTCCATCTATAGAAACTTATTATAATAGTTTAATGGGAGATATTACTTTATTAAAATTAGAAGAAAGAATAAACAACACTACTTTACCACAAGTCAAAGTTATAGATATGAGACAAGAGTTGGATAATGGAAATAAATCCATGTTTAGCAAAGAACTTTATGAAGCAATAGAAAAAAATTTAATCAATAAAAAGCAAATTATATTATTTTTAAATAGAAGAGGTTTTTCAACTTTTGTCTCCTGTAGAAAATGTGGATATGTAGTAAAATGTAATAACTGTGATATATCTATGACTTATCATAGAAATACAAATAAGTTAATATGTCATTATTGTGGGGTTGCTATTAATCCACCGACGATATGTCCTGTTTGCAAAAGTAACTACATAAAATATTTTGGAGTTGGAACTGAAAAAGTTGAAGAATATGCTAGAAAGTTGTTTCCTCAAAGCAGAATTATGAGAATGGATATGGATACAACTACTAAAAAAGGCAGTTATGAAAAGATACTAGATGATATGAAGAAAAAAAATATAGATATATTAATAGGCACCCAGATGGTGTCTAAAGGGTTAGATTTTAAAGATGTTACTTTAGTGGGTATCATTGCAGCTGATACTACATTAAATTTGCCTGATTTTCGTTCACCAGAAAGAACTTTTCAACTTGTAACTCAAGTGGCAGGTAGAGCTGGTAGAGGTGACTTTGAAGGCAAGGTGATTCTTCAAACCTATAGTCCGGAACATTACAGTATTCAATATGCTAAGGAACATGATTATATAAGTTATTATAATGCTGAAATTGCCTTAAGAAAGGAATTTCTATATCCTCCATTTATTAATTTAATAAGCATATTAATTTATGGTGAAAATAATAGTAAGGTTGCATCCATAGCTAAAGAAGTTTACAATATAATTATTAATGAGATAGAAGGCATTAATAAAGAAGATTTATTTAAATATGTAATTGGTCCATATCCAGCACCTTTAGAGAGAATTAAAAATAATTATAGATGGCAAATTTTAATTAAGGTTGAGGGCCAATATATTAATAGTTTAAGAAACATTATAAATAGAATATGTATATTAAATACATATAATTTAAATTTTGATAATATTAAATTTAGTATAGATATAAATCCAAATTCAATATTGTAGGAGGAATTAATATGGCAATTAGACAAATTAGATTATCTGATGATCCTATTTTAAGAAAAGTATCAAGGGAAATTACTGAAATAAATGATAGAATTAAAATATTACTAGAGGATATGGTTGATACTATGTATGAAGCAGAAGGAGTAGGACTTGCTGCACCTCAGGTAGGAGTATTAAGAAGAGTAATAGTTATAGATGTGGGAGAGGGAGTACTTAAACTAATTAATCCAGAAATAATTGAACAAAATGGAGAAGTCATAGATGCAGAAGGATGTTTGAGTATACCTAATAGAAGCGGTACTGTTAAAAGACCTGAATGGGTTAAGGTAAAATATTTAAATGAAAAAGGAGAGGCAAAAGAAATAGAAGGAACTGGCTTATTGGCTAGAGCATTATGCCATGAAATTGATCATCTTAATGGCATACTCTTCATAGATAAAATAATAGAAGAAATAGAAGATGATATAGAATAGAGGTGTGTTATGAATATAATTTTTATGGGAACACCAGATTTTGCTGTACCTACACTGGAGTCCCTATACAATAAAGGTTATAATATAGCTTTAGTTATTACTCAAAGGGATAAACCAAAAGGGAGGGGTAAAAAGTTTCAACCTACAGCCGTTAAGGAAAAGGCTTTAGAATTAGAGTTAGAAGTTTATCAGCCAGACAATGTAAATAGTGCTGAATCTATAGAAAAAATGAAAAAGTTAAATCCAGATTTTATTGTAGTGGCAGCCTATGGGCAAATTTTAAGAAAGCAAATATTGGATATGCCTAAATATGGTTGTATAAATGTTCATGCTTCATTGTTGCCAAAGTATAGAGGAGCAGCACCTATTAACTGGGCGATAATTAATGGAGAGAAAGAAACTGGTATTACTATTATGGAAATGGCAGAAGGCTTAGATACAGGAGATATGATTTTATCTAAAGAAATACCTATTAATGAAGAGGATGATTTTCAAATAGTTCATGATAAATTAGCTCTTTTGGGTAGTGAGTTAATAGTAGAAGCTTTAGAGGGAATAAAAGATAATAGAGTAATTAAAGTCCCTCAGGATAATAAATTATCTACTTATGCATCCATGATAAGCAAAGAAATTGGTAGAATCAACTGGGGAAAAGATGGAGAAAATATTAAAAATCTAGTTAGAGGATTAAAGCCACGGCCAAGTGCATATACAGTCTATAATGGTAATATTGTTAAAATTCATAAAGTGAAATTAGTAGATAAGTTTAAAGAGGGTAAAGATGGAGAGATAGTTTTAGTAACAGATGAAGGAATATTTGTCAACGCTTTAGACAAATGTGTTGTTATTGAGGAAATACAATTTCCTGGAAAGAAGAAACTTCTTGTTAAAGACTATTTAAGAGGTAATCGAATAGAAGAAGGAGTTATCTTAATCTAATTGGGAAAGGAGAATATATATGTATTATGGAAGATATTATGGAGGATATTATGGATCATGGATGCTCTTTGTGTTACCAGCTTTAATCTTTGCATCCTATGCTCAACTAAAAATAAGTACATCCTTTAATAAATATTCTAGAGTACCTAATGGAACTGGATATACTGGAGCTCAGATAGCAAGAATGATACTGGATAGAAATGGGCTTTCAGATGTAAGAATTGAACAAGTGGCAGGGCAGCTATCGGATCACTACGATCCAAGGTCAAAAGTAGTTAGATTATCTAGGGGGGTATATGGAGGAACAAGTATTGCTTCCATGAGTGTTGCAGCCCATGAAGTAGGGCATGCCATTCAGCATGCAGAAGGATACTTCCCTTTAATATTAAGAAATAATATAGCTCCTATTGCCAGCATAGGGTCAAGATTTGTTTGGATTTTGATAATGCTTGGATTTATCATAAGCCCTTTTTTACTTGAAGTAGGAATATTGTTATATCTAGCTGTTGTATTATTTCAAGTAGTTACATTACCTGTTGAGTTTAATGCCAGTAGTAGAGCATTATATCAATTAGAAAATGGTATTGTATCCAATAGTGAAATTAAACCTGCTAAGGAAGTTTTACGGGCAGCAGCTTTAACCTATGTAGCAGCAACTTTAGTGGCTATTGGAGAACTGTTAAGATTATTATCCTTATCCAATAGGAGAGATTCTTAAAGAAATATTAATAGAAAAAAATAGGGGGTTACCCCTTATTTTTTTGAAAGTTTATTTAAATTAATTTAACCTTTAAGGAGTGGTACATTTGAGCCATGATGCTAGAGAGATAGCTTTCAATATATTATTGGATATTAATCAAAATGGAGCATTTTCTAATATAGCCATTAATAGGCATATTAAATCAGGACTAAATCCTCAAGATGAAAATTTAATTAGGGAACTGGTCTATGGAGTTCTAGAGAATAAATTATACATTGATCATATGATTTCAAAAGTATCAAAGATAAAATTAAAAAAGATTCATCCTTCCATATTTGAAATTTTAAGAATGGGAGTCTATCAAATCGTTTTTATGGATAAAATCCCTGATAGAGCTGCTGTCAATGAATGTGTAAATATCGTAAAGAAATATGGGCATAAAGGAACTGTAGGATTTGTAAATGGTGTATTAAGAAATGCTAGTAGAAATAAAGAAGAAATTATTGTTGTAGACGAGAAAAATAAACTTGATTATATTTCTATTAAATATTCTCATCCTAAATGGATGGTAAAAAGATGGATCGAGGAATTTGGCGAAGATTTTACTGAAAAGTTATGTCAAGCAAATAATCATAAAGCGGAAATAAATATTAGAGTAAATACTATAAAAACTACTAAAGATATTTTGAAGAAAACATTAATGAGTAGGGATTATGTAGTAAGAGATGGACTATATGCTAAAGATTGTTTAATTATAGATAATCCCTATAGAATAACTGATCTTGAAGAATTTAAGCTAGGTCATTTTATTATTCAAGATGAAAGTAGTATGCTAGTAGGACAAATAATGAATCCTAGGGAAGAAAGTTTGGTTTTAGATGTGTGTAGTGCCCCTGGAGGTAAATCTACTCATATTGGTCAGATAATGAATAATAAAGGTAGTATAATTAGTAGGGATATATATGATCACAAAATAAAACTTATAAATGATAATGCTCAAAGACTAGGGATAAATATCATAAAAACAGAGGTATTTGATGGATTAAAGAAAGATGATTCCCTATATAATAAACTTGATTATTGTCTAGTGGATGCACCATGTTCTGGGCTTGGTTTAATTAGAAGGAAACCTGAAATTAAATGGAATAGAAAAGAAGAAGATATAAAAGATTTAAGTATTCTCCAATACAAAATACTAGAAAATGTTAAAGATTATATTAAGAAAGATGGTATTTTAATATATAGCACTTGCACTATAGAAAAAGACGAGAATATAAATATAGTTAATAAATTTCTTAAAGAAAATGATAATTTTAGATTAATTAGTATAGATAATCTTGTTGAAAATAAGGATGAGATTCCTACTTTTAAAAAAGGATATCTTCAACTATTCCCCCATATTCATAACACTGATGGTTTTTTTATAGCTAAAATGATTAAAGAAAGATAGATATATAATAAAATTTTATGTATAATATTAAATTAAGGATATCTATGAGGTGATTATTTGGATAAAGTTGAATTAAATAGCCTAACTCTACAAAAGTTGAGAGAGTATATGGTTAGCATTGGGGAAAAAAGTTTTAGAGGAAATCAAATTTTTTCCTACTTTCATAAAAATTTCGGCACGTCCATTTCTGAAGCAAACATTTTGCCCAGAGCACTAAGGGACAAGCTGAAAGATTGTGTTAAGGTTAACAACATAAAAATATTTAAAAGATTTGATTCAAAAATAGATAACACAAAAAAGTACCTATATCTATTAGAAGATGAGAATATTATTGAAAGTGTGTTAATGGAATATAACCACGGGATATCTATTTGTGTATCTACCCAAGTTGGATGTAAAATGGGGTGTTCATTTTGTGCTTCTACAAAAGAAGGATTAATTCGAAATTTAACTCCTGCAGAGATGGTTAACCAAATATATATGATGGAAAAAGATACGAAAAAATCCATAAGTAATATTGTTCTTATGGGTAGTGGAGAGCCATTGGATAATTATGATAATACAATGAAATTTATAAATATTATCCATGATAAAGAAGGACACAACATAAGTTTAAGAAATATAACTTTATCTACATGTGGTGTAGTTCCTAGAATTTATGATTTGGCTAAAGAAGGAATGCCCATAACTTTATCGATATCACTACATTCTCCTTTTGATGAAGATAGAAAGAAGATTATGCCTATTGCCACTAAATATTCTATAGATGAGCTGATGGAGGCTTGCAAATATTATGGAGAAGTTACTAAAAGGCGTATTACTTTTGAGTATACCTTAATAGAAAATGTAAACGATAGAGAAGAAGATATTAAAGAATTACTAAAGATATTAAGAGGTGTAAATTGTCATATTAACTTAATTCCATTGAATCCAATAAAAGAATTTAATGAAGGCAGACCTGAAATGGTAAATATTCAACGGTTTCAAAGGGAATTAGCCAAGCATAATATTGCTGTAACCATTAGAAGAGAAATGGGTGGAGATATTAGTGCTTCTTGTGGTCAGCTTAGAAGAAGATATTCAAAGAGTAGTGATTTAAGTACTTTCCAGTGAGGTGATTTTATGGTTAGTGGTGCAATGACAGACGTAGGCATGGTAAGAGACAACAATCAAGATTCATATTTTGTACCTGTAAATGAAGATATTCCTCTATTTGTAGTTGCAGATGGTATGGGAGGACATAAAGCAGGTGAAATAGCTAGTAATATGGCAATTAATATTATTAAAGATACTTTTTTAAAATTAAAGACTCTGCCTATGGATGAAATAAGTATAACTAAACTAATTGAACAATCTATAAAGGAAGCTAATGAGAAAATTTATTTAAAATCAATAGAAAAGGAAGCTTATTCTGGTATGGGTACTACTGTTACCTTAGCTTATATTACCAATCATAAGTTATGTATAGGTCATGTAGGAGATAGTAGAGCTTATTTATTTAAAGACGAAAACTTAATTCAGATTACAGAAGACCATTCTTTAGTTAATGAACTAGTTAAGAATGGAAGTATTACTTTAGAAGAGGCAAAAACTCACCCTCAAAGAAATATTATTACTAGAGCTGTTGGAACTAGTGAGACTATTGAAATGGATATTGTGGTTAGAGAGTATGAAGAAGGTAATATTTTACTTTTATGCAGTGATGGTCTGACTAGCATGGTCAAGGACTCTCAAATCCAGGATATTTTGTCTAAAGAAAAGAATATACAAAAAGCTTGTGAAAACCTTGTATCCCTTTCTAATGATAATGGTGGATATGATAATACAACAGTAATAGCTATTAAATTTTGATTAAGCGAGGTGATGATATGATAGGAAAAGTATTAGGTGGCAGATACGAGATACTTGAAAAGATAGGCGGAGGAGGAATGGCTTTAGTATATAAGGCTAGATGCAGGTTATTAGATAGATATGTAGCCATAAAGATATTAAGAGATGAGTTTGTTAATGATGAAGAGTTTGTTAAAAAGTTCAGAAGGGAATCTCAAGCTGCTGCAAGCCTCTCGCATCCTAATATTGTAAATATATATGATGTTGGTGTTGAAGAGGATGGAGAACATAAAATTCATTATATTGTAATGGAATATATTAAAGGGAAGACCTTAAAACAAATTATAAAAGAAAAAGGAAAGTTGACTATAGATGAAACCATTAATTATTCTAACCAAATAGCTGAAGCTTTGGAACATGCTCATAAGAATCATTTGGTTCATAGAGATATTAAACCCCATAACATAATGATTGCTGAAGATGGTAGAGTAAAAGTAACTGATTTTGGTATTGCTAGAGCTGCTACTACTTCAACGGTTACAAATACTTCTAATGTAATCGGCTCAGTTCATTATTTTTCTCCAGAACAGGCAAGGGGAGGATATACAGATGAGAAGTCTGATATCTACTCTTTAGGTATAGTTATGTATGAAATGGTTACTGGCCAATTGCCTTTTGAAGGGGATAGCCCCATTACTGTCGCTCTAAAACATGTTCAAGAGGATATGGTATCTCCAAGAGAAATTGATAATACAATACCTGTTGGACTTCAAAATATTATTTTGAAATGTGTGCAAAAAAGACAATCGGATAGATACAGTAATGTAAATGAACTAATTAGGGATTTGAAAAGAATAAAAACTTCTAAAACAGATGAAATTTTTGAAGAAACCAGTGTTCTTGAATCTCCCACTAGAATAATTCCTGCTGTTGGCGAGGAGGATGTAGTTAAAGTGAAAAATAATAAGAATAAAAAGCAGAAGAAACAAACTGGTCAAAAAGATGGTGGAGGAAAGGTTATAATTTTAGGTATCTTTTTAGCGTTTCTATTAGCTACTAGTATGTTTTTTGGATTTTTTAAACTCAAAGGATTATTTACCAGTGAAGAAGTAGAAGTTCCTAGCCTTGTTGGATTAAATAAGGATGTAGCAGAGAAAGAAGTAAGAGATTTAGGTTTAGAGTTTAGAGTAAAGGGTACAGTGAAGAGCAACGAATTTAAAGCTGGAGATATAGTTAGCCAAGACGTTGAAGCTAAGACAAAAGTCAAAAAGGGATTTCCTATAGAAGTTACCGTTAGTGAAGGAATGACTTTGGTAAAGGTACCAAATTTGGAAAACAAAGACATTAACGAAATAGAATCTATATTGAAAAAAGCGGGTTTAAAAGAAGGTACAGTAACTTCAGACTTTTCAGATAAGATACCTACTAATGTAGTTATAAGTCAGAGTCCAGAACCATATACAGAGGTAGAAGCTGACTCAAAAGTCAATGTAGTTGTTAGTAAAGGTCCAGAGGTTAAAAATGTAACAATGCCTAAAGTAGTTGGGCAAAAAATAGGGGATGCTAAAAATGCTTTAATAGTAAAAGGTCTGGTAGTAGGTCAAGTTAAACCTCAACCAAGTGAAGATATTGCAAAAGATATAGTTATATGGCAAGAATATGAACCGGGAACAGAATTACAGACTAATACATCTGTAGACTTATATGTAAGTAGTGGACCAGAAGAAGATTCTGAAGATAATGGAAATAATAATGAAGGAAACAATGGAAACAATGGAAACAATGGGAATAATGGTAAAAAGAATAAAGAAGGACCTATTACGTTTACTTTAACTCCCTTCCAAGATAGAGATGAAACAGAAATAAAAATAATTAGGACTCAAGATGGAGAAAGTGAAGTAGTATATAATAAGAGGCATAAAGCAACGGAGGAAGTAACTGTAAACTTAAAGGGAAAAGTTGGTGCAAAGTTTGAAGTACTCTTTGATGGTATATATCAATATGATAAAATCAAGGAAGAATAAAAATAGGAGGTCTTTATGATAGAAGGGATTATAATAAAAGGTATTGGCGGATTTTACTATATTAGAACTCAAGATGGCATAATCCAATGTCGAGCTAGAGGAATTTTTCGAGAAGAAAATCTAATTCCTTTAGTTGGAGATAGGGTAAGAATAAGGATTAGTCAAGAAGACAATACAGGATATATAGAAGAAATATTCGAAAGAAAATCCCAACTTTTAAGACCTCCTGTTGCTAATGTTACTCAAGCTATTATAGTTATGAGTGTAAAAAAACCAAATATTAGTACTTGGTTATTAGATCGATTTTTGCTTATGGCTGAGTATGAAAAGTTAGAAATAATTATTTGTATAAATAAAGCTGATTTGGCACCTGATAAAACTGAGGATATTAAAACTATATATAAAAATGCAGGATATAAAGTAATAAGTACTAGTTCTAAAGCAAATATGGGAATAGAAGAGCTTAGTACTGCTTTGAAAAATAATATATCTGTTTTTGCTGGTCCCTCAGGAGCAGGTAAATCATCTTTATTAAATAAAGTAAATCCAGAGTTTAAATTAGTAACTGGAGAAGTAAGCAACAAGACTAAAAGAGGGAAACATACTACTAGGCATATTGAATTGCTAAATTTAGAGGAAAACACTTATGTCTTAGATTCTCCAGGTTTTAGTTCTTTAAACATTGATTTTATTGAAGAAGAAATAGAAGTAAGAGACTACTTTAGAGAGATTCATAAATATGGGGAACATTGTAAGTTTTTAAGTTGTTTACATGATAAAGAACCGAATTGTGAAGTTAAAAAACAAGTAGAATTAGGAAATATCAATAATAGTAGATATGTGAATTATTTACAATTTCTAGAGGAGATAAAAAATATTAGGAGGTACTAAAATGGCAAAACTTTCACCTTCCATCTTATCAGCTGATTTTGCAAATTTAAAGGAAGAGATTGAGAAAATAGAAGAAGGTGGGGCAGACTATATCCACCTAGATGTAATGGATGGAACGTATGTTCCGAATATTACCTTTGGCCCTCCAGTAATTAAGAAATTAAGAAGGACAACAAAGTTGCCTTTCGATGTTCATTTAATGATAGATAAACCTGAAAGATATATCAAGAACTTTGTTGAAGCTGGAGCAGATTTAATAACTGTCCATGAAGAGTCAACTATTCATCTTCATAGGACTATCCAAGAGATTAAAAATTATGGAATAAAAGCAGGTGTAGCACTAAACCCTTCTACACCTCTAGATAATATTGAATATGTATTAGAGGATTTAGATTTAGTTTTGATAATGACAGTTAATCCAGGATTTGGTGGACAAAGTTTTATAGGATCTATGGAAGGGAAGATTAAAAAACTAAGGCAAATTATTGATGAAAGGAATTTAAATATAATTATCGAGGTAGATGGGGGAGTAAAACTAGATAACGCTAAAGAAATATTGGATTATGGTGCTGATTTGTTAGTAGTTGGATCAGAAATATTTGAGTCGGAAGATATAGCTGAAAAAACTAAAGCTTTTAAATTATTATAATTGAAATATAAATTTATTATGATATAATGGTATTAAATTAAATAATATGTGATTAGCACTGGGGGAGCCAGTTTGGCTGAGAGTGGTTTATGCCCGACCCTTATGACCTGAACTAGATAATGCTAGCGTAGGGAAGTGTGTATTTAACTTGCTTACATACCCATTGCCTATTTCAGGCAATGGGTTTATTAATTTTATAGGAGGAGTTTTGAATGAAAAAATGGAGTACTAAGATGATTGTAGAGGCAGGTATTATGATAGCTTTAGCTATTGTACTAAGCAGAATAAAGATTTATGAGGCTCCACAAGGTGGGTCTGTAACTGCAGGTAGTATGATACCTATTTTATTATTTGCTATGAGATGGGGAGTTGGACCAGGAATGGTAATAGGAGCTACTTTTGGAATTTTAAAAATTATATTAGGAGCATGGATATTTTCACCAGCTCAAGCTATATTAGAATATCCTATAGCCTTTGGACTACTTGGTTTAGCAGGTTTATTCTCTAGTCATAAGAATAATTCTACTATAAAATATTATTTTAACACTATTTTGTCAACATTTTTAGCAATAGGTGGGAGATTTATATGTCATTTTTTGGCGGGTATAATATTTTTTCGTGAATATGCAGGGGGTAAAAATCCTTGGTTATATTCTTTAGGATACCAATCAAGTTATTTGATACCAGAGTTTGTTATTTCTGCAATTATATTATCTTTGATATGGAAGCCTTTACAAAAAGCGGTTAAGATTAAGTAGGAGTGGTATAATGAAAGGACTTATAGTTTCTAGTGGAGCTATTTCTAATTTAAAAAGATTGGAATGTATTGCTAAAAAATGTGACTTTGTTCTTTGTGCTGATGGAGGAGCTAATCATCTTTTAAAAATTAAATATAAACCTAATTTAGTAGTAGGTGACTTAGACTCTATAGATAAAAAAACATTAAAGATTCTTGAAGAGGAAAAAGTACCAATAAATAGGTTCCCTTCAAAAAAGGATGCAACTGACACAGAATTAGCAATAGAATATTTAATTCAAAAAGGGTTTAAAGATATTACTCTTATGGGGGTAACTGGAACAAGAAAAGATCATACTTTAGCAAATGTTTTTTTACTTAAAAGAATCTTAGACAATGGCATAAAAGGAAAAATAGTAGATGATAATAATATTATTTATTTAATAGATAATTATCTAAAATTAAAATATCATGAAGACACTTTTGTTTCTATAATTCCCATTACTGATGAAGGTATTGTAGTGACCCTACAAGGTTTTGAATACCCTTTAGATAAGACTCAAATTGATTTTGGTTCTACTCATGGAGTAAGTAATAAAATTGTAGAGAATGTTGGACAAGTTATAATTCATAAAGGAAAATGTTTAGTATTTGTATCTAAGGATTAATAAGGCCTAAGCTTTTTGTAACTAAAAACTCTTATTAGAATAGAATGTACTAAGTCTATATTAGGAGTGTTGTTTATGAGAAGGTATTATTATAGATATAGATATAAAACAAAAAAAATTATTGGGATAGCTCTAGGAATTGTTGGGGGGCTAATTCTTATAAACGTTATACCTATAGGATTCCTATTATTTATAATAGGAATAGCCCTCTTAATTATGGGATTATTAATTCTGAAAATAAAATAAGGCTTCCATTAGTACTAATGGCAAGCCTTATTTAGGTTTCTTTTATAAACACTTTATAATGCTCTTTCAACATATCCTGATCTTAAACATCTAGTACATACGTTAACTCTTTTTGTTGTACCATTAACTACTGCTTTTACTTTTCTGATGTTTGGTGACCAGCTTCTTGAACTTTTCTTATTTGAGAAAGTAACCTTGTTACCAAATACTTTTCCCTTTCCACACACTTCACAAACTTTTGCCATGAGAAACACCTCCTTAATCTACCACTGAAAATACTTTATTAGTATATTTCTATTTTTCAATAATAACACATTATATTCTAACATAATAATCTATGAAATTGCAACCAAAATGTATTATAAGATAATGTTAGTTTATCATAGTACGAAATAATTGGGATAGATTTTTAACATAGTGATAAATTTTGTTATGTTTATTTTAAATTTAATTGACATAAATTAATAAATTATGTTATATTATGAAGTAATTATTAGTGTGGAGGTGGAATTTCTTTGGATGATGTTCCTGAGGATGGGGAGAATTATTTTGTTATATTAGATAAATTTCTATTTGAAAATCAACTATATATAAGAATCATCTTTTATAGAAGACTATAGTTGCATAATAATCACTAATATGATTAGATTATTTATTGTAAACTATGGAGGATGATTTTAATTGTTGACACAAATTTTTATTTTGTTAATACTTATATTATTTAATGCTTTCTTTGCGGCTTCGGAAATTGCTATCATATCATTGAATGATAATAAAATAAGATTAATGGCAGAACAGGGAAATAAAAAAGCTAAAATACTTAAACTATTATTAGATGAACCTGGAAGATTTTTGTCTACTATACAAATAGGAATTACTCTTGCAGGATTTCTTGCTAGTGCTTTTGCATCAGAAAGTTTCGCTGAAGAATTGGTCAAATTGATGAAAAAGGCCAATATTCCTATTGCTGATGTTACACTTAAAACAATTTCTGTAATTATCATTACTATATTTCTTTCATATTTCACTCTAATATTAGGTGAGTTAGTTCCTAAAAGAATTGCAATGCAAAAATCTGAGGATATATCTATGTTTGTCGCAAAACCATTAAATGCTCTTTCAAAAATAACATCACCTTTTGTATCTCTCTTAAATGCATCTACAAATGTTGTATTAAAGATTTTTGGTATAGATCCAGATCTTGATGAAGAAAATGTTACTGAAGAAGAAATAAGAATGATGTTAGATGTAGGAATAGAAAAAGGTACTATAGATGAAAATGAAAGAACTATGATTAACAATATATTTGATTTTGATGATAAGACAGTTTCAAGGATAATGACTCATAGAACTGATGTGGTGAGTATATCTTTAGATTCTAGTCTAGAAGAAATTACGGAGATTGTAACTAATGAAAAATATACAAGATTACCCGTCTATGAACAAAATATAGATAATATTGTAGGAATACTTCATGCAAAAGCTTTATTACAATATTTAGATTCCAATAAATACACTTCTTTTAATTTAAGGGAAATTATTTATGAACCATATTTTATACCAATATCCAAAAGAGTAGATGATTTATTTAAAGAATTCCAAAAAGTAAAATCACATATGGCTATAGTAATTGATGAATATGGTGGAACAGCAGGTATAGTAACTATGGAAGATTTAATAGAAGAGATTATGGGGAATATATTTGATGAATATGATGAAGATGAAAAAGAAATTGAAAAATGTGATGAAAATACGTTTATAATAGATGGAACAGTAGATATAGATACTATAAATGAATTTTTTGAAATAAAGATTCCGATAGACGATTATGATACTATAGGTGGATTCATTATAGGAAATTTAGGCAAAATTCCAGAGGAATTGGAATATACAGAAGTTGAATTTGATAATGTATTATTTAAAGTAGAAAAAGTGGATAAAAAGAAAATTTTAAAAATTAAAGCTTGTAAAATATAATTTTAGATTTTTTCTTAATAATGAATATATAGCCAAGCATTTTTGTAGATATTAATAATTTTAAAATTATTAATATTCACAGTGATTAAATGTTTGGTTTTTATTTTTTATTATTATAAATCAAAAATAAACTGTTAGATTATATGTATTTGATGTAGCAATTAATTAAGTTTAAAAATTAAATCTTTGCTTAATCATAGTATTTAGTTGAACTATTTAATTCTATAAGGTAAAATATAGAATATGGCATATATATGATAAGGAGGCGATAATTTATGTCAGCTAAAACGAACACTGAATTTGGATATATTAGCATAGATGATAACGTAATAGCAACTATTGCAGGTTTATCTGCTATGGAAAGCTATGGCATAGTAGGTATGGCTTCTAAAAATGCTACTGATGGTTTTTTTGAACTATTGAAATGGGACCATCTATCCAAAGGAATAAAGGTTTACACTAAAGAGGATAATGTAACTATTGATTTACATGTTATATTAGAGTATGGAGTGAAAATATCTGTAGTAGCTGAAAATATAATTGAAAGAGTTAAATTTACTGTGGAGAATTTAACAGGGTTGAAAGTAGACAAAATAAATGTAAATGTACAAGGAGTTAGAGTCGAAAAGTAGTTTAAGGAGGTACTACAATTGAAAGTTGAAATAATTGATGGAACTTTGCTCAAAAAAGCCTTGGTAGGAGCTGCAAAGTTTTTAGAAGATAACAAGGAGGAAGTAAACTCCTTAAATGTTTTCCCTGTTCCTGATGGTGACACAGGCACAAATATGTCATTAACTATGAAATCTTCAATAAAGCAGATATTAGATCTTGAAGAATATAGTGCTTCTAAAGTAGCTTTAGCAGCGAGTACTGGCTCTTTGATGGGAGCTAGAGGTAATTCAGGTGTCATATTATCACAGATATTTAGAGGATTTGCTAATGGGTTAAAGGATAAAGAAACAATAGATACTAAAATTTTGGCAGAAGCCTTTAAGCAAGCAGCAGATACAGCGTATAAGGCTGTAATGAAGCCTACAGAAGGGACTATACTTACTGTTGCTAGAGAATGTGGTGAATATGGTTTAACTATCTATAAGGAAGAAAAAGATATTCTAGTATTTTTAAAAAAAGTTATAGAACACGGGAACATAGTATTAAACAAGACACCAGAAATGCTTCCTGTTTTAAAGCAAGCGGGAGTTGTAGATGCTGGTGGTAAAGGTTTAATATATGTTTTAACTGGTGCTTATAATGCATTAACTAACGATAAAGCTATTGAACTTGATTTCTTTAAAAGTGATATTTCTAAGAAGCTAATAGATCATGGTCCTATAGAGACAGATGATATTAAATATGGATATTGTACAGAGTTCATAGTTAACACCAAATATAATGACATTGATTCCTTTAGGAAAGAATTATCTATTCAAGGAGACTCTTTACTTGTAGTTGGTGGAGAAGGGCTAATAAAGGTTCATATTCATACTAATAATCCTGGATTAGTTTTAGAGAAAGCTCTATCCTTAGGTGAATTAAATGATATAAAAATTGATAATATGAGATATCAGCATAATAGCTTAATTTCTGGAGCTAACTATGCTGAAACTATAAAGCATGATATTGAAGAAAAAGAAGAAATAAAGGAAAAGAAAAAATATAGTTTTATTTCAGTATCTATTGGTGAAGGTATAGATAAGGTTTTTAAAGAACTACATGTTGACGTTATAATACCTGGGGGGCAAACTATGAACCCAAGTACAGAAGATATCTTAAATGCAGTTGAAGAAGTCGAAGGAGAAAATATTTTTATATTGCCTAACAATGGTAATATTATTTTAGCGGCAGAGCAGGCTAGAGAATTAAGCTCTAAAAACATTATAGTTTTCCCAACTAAAACAATTCCTCAAGGAATATCGGCTTTATTAGCCTTTGATGAGAATTTAACCGTAGAAGAAAATAGCAAGAACATGGAAGAAGCAATAAATCATGTGATAACTGGTCAAGTTACATATGCTGTAAGGGATACGGAATTTAACAATACCAAGATACATAAGGATGATATCATAGGTATATCAAAGGGAGATATTCTAGCAACAGGAAAAGACATTACAGAAGTTGCTATTAAGCTAATTGAAGGAATTATCAATGAGGATACTTCTTTAATAACAATTTTTTATGGTAATAATTTATCTGAAGAAGAAGCAGAAAATTTGGCTGAGAAACTTCAGGAACAATACGATGATTTTGATGTAGAAGTAGTATTTGGTGGGCAACCACTCTATTACTATATATTTTCTATAGAATAAGCTACCCTACCATTTGGTAGGGTCTTTTATTTATTAGATGGAGGTGGTTTGATGGACTCTTTAACTATGAGTATACAGTATATTAAAGGGGTAGGTCCAAAAAGAGCATCTAAACTAAGACGATTAAATATAAATACTGTAGAAGATTTATTATATTTTGTACCGAGAGACTATGAAGATAGATCAAAATTTAAAACTTTAAGAGAATGTACTATAGGAGAGAAGACCAGTTTAGAAGTAGAAGTATGTGGACCACCTAACATACTTAGGCCTAGAAAGAATTTCTCTATACTAAAAATACCTATAAAAGATGAATCAGGATATGGATGTTTGGTCTGGTTTAATCAAGATTATTTAAGGGATAGATTTGCTATAGGAAATAAATTAATTGTTAATGGAAAAATAAATAAAATGGGTATGGAGATTCAAATAGTAAATCCCATATTTGAAAAAGAAGGAAATTTAAAAAAGATAGGAAAGATTATGCCTATATATCCACTAACTGAAGGCTTGACCAATAATGAAATGATAAATATTATGACCAATGTACTAAGGGATAATTTAAAAAAAGTTGAAGAATTTCTGCCTGTAGACCTTAGAGAAAGATTAAATCTACTAGATATTAAAAAATCTTTGATGAATATTCATTTTCCAACGAATAAGGATCAACTATTGAGGGCTAGGGCAAGATTGTCGTTTGAAGAGCTACTAACATTACAGTTAGGACTTTTTATAATAAAGAATAAAGCAAATAGTTATAATGAAGGTATAAAATTTCCCAAAGTAAAAGAAATAGATGAATTCATAGAGAGTTTACCCTTTAAACTTACAGAAGCTCAAAAAAAGGTCTTTAAAGAAATAGAAGAGAATATGGAAAGCAATAAGCAAATGAATAGGTTAGTCCAAGGTGATGTAGGATCAGGAAAAACAATAGTAGCAGTTTTAGCAATGTTTAAAGCTTGGAAATCAGGTTTTCAATCAGTAATGATGGCTCCTACGGAAATTTTGGCCACTCAACACTTTGAATCTATATCCAAATTTTTATCTAGCTATAATGTGAAATGTGAACTTTTAGTAGGTAGTATCTCTAATAAGAGAAAAGAAGAAATATTGAAAGACTTACAAGAAGGAAATGTTGATATTATAGTAGGTACTCATGCTATAATTCAGGATAATGTCCAATTTAAAAATTTAGGATTAGCTATAACCGATGAACAACATAGGTTTGGAGTTAAACAAAGAGCTGCATTGAGTCAAAAAGGTACTAATCCTGATGTAATAGTTATGACTGCAACACCAATACCAAGAACTCTAGCTCTTATACTGTATGGAGATTTGGATATTTCTATTATTGATGAGCTGCCTCCTGGAAGAAAAGAAATAGAAACTTATGCTGTTGGTACTGATATGATAAAAAGAGTAAATAATTTTGTGAAAAAACAAATAGAAGAAGGAAGGCAAGCTTATATTGTATGTCCTTTAATAGAGGAAAGTGAAACTTTAACGATAAATGCTGCAGAGGAATTGTATAATAATTTAAAAGAGGACGTCTTTAAAGATTTAAATATGGGACTTCTTCATGGGAAGATGAAGGCTAAAGAAAAAGACGAGATAATGGATGATTTTAAAAATCATAAATTGGATATATTAGTATCTACTACAGTAATTGAAGTTGGAGTAAATGTTCCTAATTCGAATATTATGGTAATTTATAATGCAGAACGTTTTGGGTTAGCACAACTTCATCAGCTTAGAGGCAGAGTAGGAAGAGGAAATCATCAATCCTATTGTATATTAATAAATGAAGGAAACAATAAGGTTGCTAGAGAAAGAATGAGAATTCTCCAACAAACTACTGATGGATTTAAAATTTCAGAAAAAGACTTAGAGCTTAGAGGACCAGGAGAATTTTTTGGTACTAGACAACATGGTATTCCAGAGCTTAAAGTTGCAAATTTATTTACAGATATGGAAATACTAAAGATAGCTCAAAGAGAGGCTTTAGAAATAATTAAGGAAGATCCTAACATGTGCAGTTCAAAATATTATTATTTAAGGCAAAAGATACAAGAAATGTTTAAGAAGTCTGGAAAAGATTTAATTTTTAATTAAATTACTATAAATAATGAGGTAATATATGATAAAATAATACTAATTTATGGATTGAGGAGGAAAACTTTTGAGAATTATTTCAGGAATAAGAAAAGGCCATAAATTAAAAGCGCCAAAAGGCATGGATGTAAGACCTACGGAAGACAAAGTAAAGGAATCATTGTTTAATATATTAAGAAATATTGATGAAGATAGCCTAGTTTTAGATCTCTTTGCTGGATCAGGTGCTGTTGGTATAGAATTTATAAGTAGAGGAGCTAAAGAATGCTATTTTATTGATATTGCAAGGAATAGCTTAGACATAGTAAAGGAGAACTTAATCCATACTAATTTATTAGAAAAAGGGATTCTTATTAAGAATGATGCCATAAGAAGTGTTAGAAATCTTAGTTCTAAAAATTTGAAGTTTGATTACATTTTTATAGACCCTCCTTATAGGCAAGATAGGTTAGTAGAAAAAGTTTTAAAAGTTATATGTGAAAATAATATATTGAAGGATACTGGTATCATTATAGTTGAGCATGAGAAAGAATTGGAACTTGAAATTATGTTATATTGTTTAGAAAAAAGTGATTGTAGAAACTATGGAAGTAAATCATTATCTTTTTATAGGAAGAGCTGGAAATAAAGGAGGTTAATAAATGAAGGTAATTTATCCAGGAAGTTTTGATCCTGTTACTTTTGGACATTTAGATATAATTGAAAGATGTGCTAAGAAATTTGATAAAGTAATTGTTGCGGTATTAAATAACTCCTCTAAAAAAGGGGTTTTTACTCTAGGTGAAAGAATGGAGTTACTAAGAGAAGTAGTAAAAGATTATCCAAATGTGGAAATAGATACATTCTCGGGTTTGCTTACTGAGTATGCTAATGAAAAAGAATGTACAACTATGGTAAGAGGACTAAGAGCCGTTTCTGATTTTGAATATGAAATGCAGATGGCTTTAGTAAATAGAAAGCTTTATGATGAAATTGAAACTCTTTTTATGGTTTCAAGTGGTAAATATGCTTATTTAAGTTCTAGTATAGTTAAGGAAGTTGCCATGTTTAATGGCGATATTTCTTGCTTTGTTCCTAAAGTAGTAGAAGAAGCTTTAAAAAACAAACTAAAAGGAGGACAATAATATCAATGGATGTTTTAAGACTAATAGATGAAATTGAGGATATTGTTGAAGGCGGATCATCTTTACCATTTTCTAGTAAAGTAATGGTGGACAAGGATGAGCTTTTAGAAATCATTAAAGAAATTAGGATAAAATTACCAGATGAAATAAAACAAGCATCTTGGATTAAAGAGGAAAGACAAAGAATTCTAGCAGAGGCACAAAAAGATGCAGATACTTTATTAAACGAAGCAGAAAATAGATTAGAAGAGCTTGTGGAACAAGAGGAAATTACTAAAAAAGCAAAAGAAAGGGCTGAAGAAATTATTACTAAAGCCCAAAACAATGCTAAAGAAATAAGATTAGGTTCTATGGAATATGCAGATAATTTATTAATGGAAACTCAAGAAAATTTAAAAGAATTAATTGAATTATTAAATGAAAATAGAAAAGAACTTAGGGGTATTAAATAAATTTTTTATGAAATTATCTTATATAATATAGAAACTAGTATTGAAGATAATAGGATGTAGAATGTAATAGATATAGCTAATTTTACAGAGCTAGTAAATATAAAGGGCCAACCTAAATAATAGAAAGATTCCATAGTATATATTTCTCCCATAAAGGAAGGAGTAATATAATTTTTATATTTTATTAGATATAGAATATATCCATAAAAAGTGGAAAGAACCGCATGGAGAAATTTTGAAAATATATAGAGTCTTCCATTTATATCTGTAGTACTTATGAAACTTAAAGCCTGGCTATGTATAGAAAAACCACTCCATCCTATTAAAAAATTAATTATTAAGATTTTACTTAATAAATTAACATTTGTCGCAGCAATTCTTTTGCATCCTGTTGTTAGTTCAAATATACCAGCTATTATACCTTTTATAAGATCTATATCTAAAGAAAAGAATTTATTTAAAAAAATAATAAAATAATTAAAAAATTTAGTGGCAAACAATATTTCTACTAACACAGAATAAAAAACAATAAAACCACCAATTAGTATTATAGAATTCATACTCTCTTTAATACTATTTGAAATTAAGGAACCTATAGACTTTTCCGTATGGGTAGATCTTATGTAGGATTCCTTTAGGTTTTCAAAAATTGATTTTTTATTCTGTGATATTTGTGTACCCTTATTTTTCTTAAAAAATCTAAATAAAAAACCTAAAGTAAGGGATCCTAGATAATGAGGATATATTATTAAAGGACTTAGAGAAGGATTGTTTAACATTCCTATAGAAATAGCACCTAACATAAAAAGAGGGCCAGAAGTACTAACAAAGCTTATTAATCTTTCACTTTCGCTTTTAGTAAGGAGCTTTTCTTGTCTTAATCTAGATGTAAGTTTTACTCCCACTGGATATCCAGATATAATACTCATACTAAGAGGAAATGCTCCTTCTCCAGGTACATTAAATAATGGTCTCATTATTGGCTCTAACATTTTTCCAATAAAATCTACAAATCCTAATCTAATTAATATTTCAGATATAATAAAGAAAGGTAGAAGAGAGGGAATTACAATGTTAAACCAAGTTAATAAGCCACTACTTGCACTATTAAGTGACAACTTTGGGTTTTTTAATATTCCAAATAAAGCTACTAACATAATAGTAATAAATAATATTTTAAATAAAGAGTTTTTGATAGAATTTTCTATTTTCATGGGATACCTCCTTTTTAAAATTATATTTTTATGTCTAAAATATTATGAATGAAAGTATAAGGAGGAGATAGTATGAATGATAAGCCAAAAATTGGTTTGGCATTAGGATCTGGTTCTGCTAGAGGAATGGCTCATTTAGGAGTTTTAAAGGCTTTGGAGGAAATTGGTATAGATGTAGATATGGTTTCTGGTTGTAGTGCTGGAGCATTAATTGGAGGACTTTACTGTAGTGGGATTTCTCCAAACATGATTAAAGGTTTGGCAATAGAGATAGATAAAAAAATGTGGTTAGACTTTACTTATCCTAAAAAAGGAATAATTAAGGGAGATAAAATTGAAGAAATTCTTAAAATAATAACATGTAGTAAAAAGATTGAAGATTTACACAAAAAACTTGCCATTGTAGCAACAGATTTAAAAAGTTCTCAAGAAGTTATTTTTACAGAAGGTCCATTATATAAAGCTATAAGGGCGAGCATCTCTATCCCAGGTATTTTTGAACCTGTAATATATAAAGGAAAAGTATTAGTAGATGGAGCTGTTATAGATAGGGTACCGATTTCTGTCTTAAAGAACTTAGGTGCAGATATAATTATTGCAGTAGACGTCGGATATAGTCGTTTCAATATCCGTGTTACTGATATTTTTGATATTATAATGCAATCTTTAGAGGTAATGTCTAAAAGTATAATGGAGACGGATCTGATTTATGCAGATATACTAATAGAACCTCCTTTAACCCATATAGAGCCTTCTAGTTTTGAAGCTGTAGAAGAATGTTCAAGGATTGGTTATGAATCTACTATGGCAGTGAAGGAACAGTTAATTAATCTTATTGCTAATTATCATAGGAAGAGTACCTAATATTAGAGATTAAATTTTCATCTATGGATAATGATTCTAATACTTCAACTTTTAGCGTTGGGATATTAGAATCATTAAGTTTCCTAACATATTTTAATAGGCATTAAAATATAAATTTAATCTGAACAGAATCTATTTTATATAAGGAGAATTGTAATAATCCATATTAGTTAATGCATTAGGATGATTTAGTCCAAGAAAATATAATTCGGTTGCTTTTTTCTCATATTCTATAGTTCTTATAAAAGAAATATCATTATATTTTTTATGGTCTGCGAACTTAGTTATTATTGGTAAGTTAGATTTTTCTTTTATTTTTTTCAAAAGTACAAGTCCGTTTTTATTAGCCCCTAATACTCTTGCATAAGAAGGATAGGTTTCAAAGAGCTGCTTGAAAGATAATTTATCTAAATCACTTATTAAATGGATTAAGAGTCTTTGGATGCGTGTTCTCGGATATCTTTTTGTTATTATTTTATCAATAATTTCTTTTATATTATTATTTTTAAAGCTTTCTTTGAGGATTCTGTTTTCAAGACCTGTTTCCATATCTAATAATTTTCCTAACTCCTTTTTATCTTTAGTACGGAGTAAATAAAGGAGAATTTGGTTATAATTTTCCAATAGATTAAATTTATGATATTTATTTAAATATTCTTTTAAATTGTCATAGGTTTTATCAGGGACTAAGGTATTTACAGACTCTAGCCCATTATTTAAGATACTATGTCTTATAGCAGTGGCACTAGCAAAATCGTTAGAAATAGAAGTATCATTATATTCACTGCCTATTCGTTTAATGGCTACAGGATTTATAGAACTATTTATTCTTATCAAAGCTTTTAAATATTCTATGCCTAAAATATTATTAGATTTATTTAAAATGTTTTTATAAGAAAAATCATCCTGTAAATTGTATTGTTTTAAATAATCTTCTAAAGCATTACTTCTGGAAACTGAGAAAGAATAACCTTCAGATAAATAATGTTTTAAACGTTCCCTGTAAAAGTAAGGTTCTTCTGAAAGTATTTTTGCCACTTTTTCTAAAGGAAATATTTCACCTATTTCACTACCAAAGGCTAGAGAATCTACTATATTTAAACTGTCCATTAACTTAATTCCACCATAGGCAAATAATTCTGCACTTTGGGTCGAGAAAATAAAGGGAAGTTCTAAAACTAAATCTATGCCATTGTCTACAGCCATCCTTGCTTTAGTCCATTTATCTATAAACGAAGGTTCGCCTCTTTGTACAAAGGAACCACTCATTATAGCTAAAGAGTAATCTGCTTGTGTTAAAGACATGGCTTTGTCTAGATGATATTTATGACCTAGGTGAAAGGGATTATATTCAGTAATAAATCCTATAACTTTCATGGTACCCTCCAATTAATGTATTTTTTATAGTAAATAGGAAAATATAAATTTATATAATATAATATTTCCGTAAAGATACTTTAAAAATTCTTAATAAAAACTTTTTTTATATTATATCATAAATTTAAGCCGTTGATTTTTTAATATAAATGTAATAATATGTTTTATAGTGGAAAACAACTTATTAGGAGGTATGTTAAATGAATATTCTTGTAATTAATTGTGGAAGTTCTTCATTGAAATATCAACTTATAGATATGAATGAAGAGAGGGTTTTAGCAAAAGGACTTGTAGAAAGAATAGGTATTGAAGGTTCAAAAATTAAACATAAAACTACAGGTAAAGATGAAGTTGTAGTTCAAGAACCAATGTCAAATCACAAAAAAGCATTAGAATTAGTGCTTAATGCATTAATTGATGAAAACCATGGTGCAATTAAATCTATGGATGAAATTGGGGCTGTAGGTCATAGAGTTGTTCATGGTGGAGAAAAGTTTGCTCATTCTGTAGTACTGGATGAAGAAGTTATGGATGCATTAAATGAATGTATTGAGCTTGCACCATTACATAATCCTCCAAATATTATGGGTATTGAAGCCTGTAGAGAGTTAATGCCAAGTACACCTATGGTAGGAGTTTTTGATACCGCTTTCCATCAAACTATACCAAGTAAAAACTATATTTATGCATTGCCTTATGAATATTATGAAAAATATGGTGTCAGAAGATATGGGTTCCATGGAACTAGCCATAAATACGTTTCATTGATGACTGCGGAAATGTTAGATAAAAATACTGATGATTTAAAGATAGTTACTTGTCACTTAGGAAATGGTTCAAGTATTTGTGCTGTAGATGGTGGAGAATCAGTAGATACTAGTATGGGTTTTACGCCATTAGAAGGTTTGGCAATGGGAACAAGAACTGGGGATATGGATCCAGCTATAGTTCCATTTATTATGGAAAAAGAGAATTTATCTATTGAAGAAATGAATAATGTTCTTAATAAAAAATCTGGTGTTTTAGGAATTTCAGGTATTAGCAGTGACTTTAGAGATATTGAAGATGCTTGTAAGGAAGGAAATGAAAGAGCTCAATTATCTTTAGATGTATTTACAAATAGAGTGAAGAAATACATTGGTGCATATACAGCTTTAATGGGTGGAATAGATGCATTAGTATTTACTGCTGGTATAGGTGAGAACTCTATTGAAATTAGGGAAACAGTTTGTGAAGGATTAGAATATTTAGGTGTTGAATTAGATAAGGAAAAGAACAAAGTAAGAGGAAAAGAAGCAATAGTTAATAAAGATGGTGGAAAAGTAAAAATATTAGTTATTCCAACTAATGAGGAATTAATGATTGCAAGAGATACTTTAGAACTTGTTTCAAAGTAAGATAATTCTTGACAAATTGAAGCCTCCTTTATATAATTATGTTTGTTAGTTTAAGAGGTGAAATATATGATAATTGACTTATCAAGTTTTCTTGATGAAACTATTAACCATATCCACTTTGAAGAAGAGCTGGAAGAAAACAGTATAGACTTTGGTGGAAGAAAAATTATATTTACTGAACCTATTAAATGTGAAGGTAATATATACAAAGTAGATGGTGATAAGCTGATTAATGGAGACATATTTTTCAAATATGAAGAACCCTGCGATAGATGCTTAAAGCCTTTTATTCAAGAAGTTAAAACAGTTTTATCTGGAAAATTGATAGAGGGAAGTGGGAACGTTTATGACGACGATGATTTCGAGCAAATCATTTACTATAATAATGATACTCTTGATTTGAGAGATGCTATTATGAGTCAAATAGTTGTATCCCTTCCGATGAAATCCCTATGCAGTTTAGAATGTAAGGGATTATGCCCAAGATGTGGTGTAGATTTAAATAATAATAAATGTAATTGTGTCTTAGAAAATGTTGATCCAAGATTGGAAAAATTAAAGGATTTTTTCCCTAAAAAATAAGGAGGTGTTTTTGATGGCGGTACCAAAGCGAAAAACTTCAAAAGCAAGAAGAGACAAGAGAAGAGCATCTGCATATAGACTGAATAAGGCTACTATTGTAGAATGTCCACAATGTCATGAGCCAAAACAACCTCATAGAGTTTGTAGAGCTTGTGGATATTATAAAAACAGAGAAGTTGTTGAAGTTGAATAAATAAAAAAGATAGTGATAGAAGTTCACTATCTTTTTTATATGTACAGAAATTATAAGGTTTATTAGTGTAATCTTAAATGAGCTTCAAAGAAAGCTTCATTGATTTTAAAATTCAATGGAAGCTTTTTTCATTTAATTATTGCATTTTTAATTAGTCTAATATATATTAAATATCAGTAGCCTTAAAATTTTAGCCAATTTTAATGGCTTTAGGAGGATAGTTATGAAAATAATAGTTGATGCTATGGGTGGAGATAAGGGACCTGCTGAGGTGGTTAAGGGAACCATTGATGCGGTTAAAGATTATGGTGTAGAGGTCATAATTGTAGGGAAAGAGGACATAATAGAAAATGAACTTAAAAACTATGATTATCCTAAAAATAAAATAGAGACAATAAATGCAGAAGATATTATTTTAAATGAAGATGATCCAGCTATTGCCATCAGACGTAAAAAAGATTCATCTATGGTAGTTGGTTTAAAAGCATTAGCTGATGGAATGGGAGATGGATTTATTTCTGCAGGGAGCACAGGAGCTTTATTAGCAGGGGGTATTTTTATAGTAAAGAGGATAAAAGGTATAGAGAGGGCAGCTCTTTCTACAGTTTATCCTACTACAAAGGGTATATCACTTTTATTAGATGCAGGGGCAAATGTAGATTGTAAACCAGAATATTTAAACCAATTTGGAATCATGGGTTCTGTATATATGGAAAAAGTAATAGGGGTTAAATCTCCTAAAGTAGGTCTTGTAAATATTGGTGTAGAAAAGGGAAAAGGAAATCTTTTAACAAAAGAGACGTATGACCTTTTAGAAAATACAAATATTAATTTTATTGGCAATGTTGAAGCTAGGGATATACCTACAGGAGCAGTAGACGTTATCGTTTGTGATGGCTTTGTTGGCAATATAGTACTTAAACTAACAGAAGGTATGGCAATATCCATGTTTTCTTCTTTAAAAGAAGTATTTATGAAGAATACTAAGTCTAAAATTGGTGCTTTTTTATTAAAACCTGAATTAAAAGTTTTTAAAGGAAAAATGGATTATAGAGAATATGGAGGGGCACCTTTGTTAGGAACTAAAAAACCTATAGTAAAAGCTCATGGAAGTTCTGATGCTTATGCTATTAAAAATGGCATTAGACAGTTGATTGCTTTCATAGAAAAGAATGTAATAAATATTATCGAAGATAATATAAATGTTATTGAATAATAAAAAGTAAGATGGAAATAAAATGGAGGTTGATTTTTGTGATATTAGAAAAGATTAAAGGAATTATTTCAGGACAGTTTGATATTGATGAAGAAGACATTACTTTGGATACATCTTTTAAAGACGATCTAAGTGCAGATTCATTAGATTTAGTTGAATTGATTATGGCGTTAGAAGATGAATTTGATTTAGAAGTCGAAGATGATGAAGTTGAATCAATTAAAACTGTAGGAGATGCAGTAGATTATATTAAAAACATTTTAGGAGAAGATTAAAGATTAGGACTCTTATTTTAGGGTCCTAATATAATTGGTTTAAAGATTTTGGGGGTATTATTGTGAAAGATACTGTGATACGGAAAAAAAGACTTGAAGTATTGCAAAATAATATTAATTACAAGTTTAAAAATATACAACTTTTAAACACAGCTCTTACTCATAGTTCTTATGCTAATGAAAATAAAATGAAAAATACAGATAATAATGAAAGATTAGAATTTCTAGGAGATACAGTATTAAATTTAATTGTGAGTCAATACTTATATAAAAAGTATCCTAATTATCCAGAAGGAGAATTAACAAAATTAAGAGCTACAGTAGTTTGCGAATCTTCCTTAGCTTTTGGTGCTAGAAAAATAGACTTAGGAGAATATTTATTATTAGGAAAGGGGGAAGAAGCTACTGGTGGAAGGAGCAGAGAATCTATTTTAGGTGATGCTTTTGAGGCTTTAACAGGAGCTATTTATATGGATGGCGGCTTAGAAATTCTTAATCATTTATTGTTAAACATCTTTGAAGATGATATAGTACATGCTGTTGCAAAAGGGGATTTATTTATAGACTATAAAACAGAACTTCAAGAGAAGCTTCAGAAAAAGACCAAATCTAAAGTAGAATATATAGTAGAGAAAGAAGAAGGACCAGATCACAATAAAGTTTTTTATATAAATGTAGTAGTTGATGATAAAATCATTGGAAAAGGTACTGGTAGAAGTAAAAAGGATGCAGAACAAATGGCTGCTAAGGAAGCTCTTCTCATAATGGGTGAAAAAGATGACTAGACATTATATAATTCCTATATTTGTTCCACATCTAGGGTGTCCTCATGATTGTGTATTTTGTAATCAAAGAAAGATAACAGGACTTTCTACCAATATAACTCCTTCTTTTGTAGAAAAGACTATAAAAGAGCATTTGGAAACTTTTAACTCAGATTCGTACGTGGAAGTAGCATTCTATGGTGGAAGTTTTACGGCTATAGATTTAGACATACAGAAAGAGTTATTAAAAGTGCCTTATAAATATAAGGAAAAAGGGTTAATACAAGGAATAAGGTTATCAACTAGACCGGATTGTATTGATGAACTTATACTTAATAATCTTAGAGAATATAAGGTCGATACTATCGAGTTAGGAGTACAGTCTCTAGAAGATACAGTTCTGTATGAAAGTGGAAGAGGACATACTTCAAAAGACGTTTATGAAGCTTCAAACTTGATTAAAGACTACGGGATTAATTTAGGGCTACAGATGATGATAGGATTACCAGGAGATGATAGGTGTAAATCCTTATATACTTGTAAAGAATTTATAAAATTGAATCCTTTTTGTGTTAGAATTTACCCTACTTTAGTTGTAAAAGATACTTATTTAGAAACTTTGTATTTAAAAGATAAATATATTCCTTTAACCTTAGAAGAAGCAGTGGATATATCCACTGAGCTGTTAATGCTTTTTAATTACTATCATATTGATGTTATTAGGATTGGGCTACAGCCAACAGAAAACATACAGCTAGGAAAAGATGTGGTTACAGGTCCTTTTCATCCAGCGTTTAGACAACTTGTAGAAGCAAATATAATCAAACTATTATTAGATGATTATCTATCTAAAGCCAATCTAACTTTTCAAAATGAAGTTTTGGTTATTCAAGCTAACAGCAGAAATATTTCTGCTATAGCAGGGCAAAAGTCTTCAAATATAAATTATTTTATGCAAAAATATAAATTTAATAAAATAAAAATCTATCCGAAAGATATGGATTCAGATTTATTAGGTATTACAATAGGGCAATTTTATGATAAAATAAATATAGAATTATTAATGGAATCCTATCTAAAGGAAAAATCCATTATTTAATTTAAACAATAAAAGGTTTCCAATTTTCAAAGGAAGCCTTTAACTATAAATTAGGTAAGAGGTGTTAAATTTGCACTTAAAAAAGGTTGAAATACAGGGATTTAAATCTTTTGCAGACAAAACAGAAATAGAATTTAAGGAAGGAATAACAGCCATAGTTGGACCTAATGGTAGTGGAAAAAGTAATGTTTCTGATGCTATTAGGTGGGTTTTAGGAGAACAAAGTGTAAAAACTTTAAGAGGTAGCAAAATGGAAGATATAATTTTCTCCGGTACCAGCAAAAGAAAACCTCTTGGCTATTCGGAAGTTACCATTACTTTTGACAATAAGAATGGCTCTATTCCCATAGATTATACAGAAGTAGCTGTTACTAGAAGAATGTTTAGATCTGGAGAAAGTGAATACTATATTAATAAGAATTCTTGCAGATTAAAGGATGTTAGAGAGCTTTTTATGGATACTGGAGTTGGAAAAGATGGATATTCGATAATTGGACAAGGTCGAATAGATGAGATTTTAAGTACTAGACCGGAAGATAGAAGACATATTTTTGAGGAAGCTGCAGGAATAGTAAAATATAAGACTAGAAAAGAAGAAGCAGAAAGGAAACTTGATAAAACTGAAGCTAATCTAGTAAGAATTAAAGATTTAATACATGAGTTATCTAGCCAGTCTGAATCCTTAGAAGACCAATCTACTAGAGCAACCTCTTTTATAAAACTATCTAATCGATTAAAAGAATTAGAAGTAAACTTATTCATTAGGGAAATTGAAAGATTAAATCTTCAATCTAAAGAAATTTCTAAAGAAAGAGAAACTTTAGAAAATGAAATAAAAACTATGATTGATGAAAAGATTAATATTGAAGAGAAATATAACTTTTTGAAATCTACAACAGAAGAGATGGATAGCAAAATAGAAAAAATTCAAAAAGAAAAATATCAAATAATAAATCAATTAGAGAAAAATAAAAATGACATAACTCTTCTTGAAGAAAAAGAGAAATATTATCAAAAAGATTTAGAAAGATTAGAAGATGAAAGAAAAACATTAGATATTAATTTGAATAATTTAGAAAAAATCAAAGCAGATTTAATTATAGAAAAAGATAATACATTAATAAGCTTTAATAGTTTAGTAGAAAGTTATAAAGATAAAGATATAGAATTAAACAGGATAATAACGGATTTAGGTGGAAAAGAAAAGATTATAGAAGGAGAAAAAAACAATATAATAAATATCTATAACCTAATTTCTGATAAAAAAAGCGAGTTAAATAGTATTAATTCTTTTTATGAAAATATGGAGAAAAGAATAAGTCAGTTGACAAAAGAAATTGATCTTATAAACAAAGATAAAGATTTAGTAACTAATAAATCTAAGTTATTAGAAGCAGAGGAAGATAAAATAAAGGGAAAATTAGTTTCTTTTGAAACAAAACTTAGAGAGTTAAACAATCAAGATTTAGAGAATAGAAATAATTATGATTTACTAAATAAAAAGATTAATGAAAATCAATTAAATGCACAAGGATTGGTGTCTAGTTATAATTTGTTAAAAAATATGGAAGATGGTTATGAAGGATATTATAAAAGTGTTAAAGGGCTATTGTTAGCTTCTAAAAAAGATTCTAGTGTTAATGAAGGATTGATAGGAGTAATAGCAGATTTAATAAAAGTAGAAGAGAAGTATGAAAGAGCTATAGATATTAGTTTAGGCTCAAATATACAAAATATAGTGACAGAAAATGAGAGAGATGCTAAAAAAATAATAGATTATTTAAAGAAGCATAATCTTGGTAGAATCACATTTTTACCTTTGAATACTATAAAAGGGAATACTTTAAATATAAATCCTTCTGATAGAGAAAAATTTAAAGTTTTAGGTTTAGGATCTGAGTTAGTTACTTTTAATGAAGAATATAAAAATATTTTTCAGTACTTATTAGGACGAACTGTGATAGTAGAAAACTTAGATTATGGAACTAAACTTGCTAATAAGTATAACTACTCTTTTAGAATAGTAACACTAGAAGGAGATTTAATAAATCCTGGAGGTTCGATGACAGGAGGAAGTTTTGGAAAATCTACGGGAACTTTGATTAATCGTAAGTATAGGATTGAAAAGCTTGAAAAGGAAATTAAAGAGTTATCCAACATACAAAAGAGGCTTGAGGAAGAAAGACATCTTCAAAAAAGTACCTTAGATAATACTAAAGAAGAAATAATAGAGCTAGATTCTTTAATAAAGAATACTAATTATGAAATAATCAGAATAGAAAATGAGAAGAATAAATGCTACTCTGAGATTAGCAGATTAGAAGATACTGTACTGAAATACAGTAATGAAATCTGCAGCCTAGAGGAAGAAGTGCTGGAGTTAGATGGTAAAAAGGAGGATATTAATTATCGTTTATCCGAACTAGAAAAGAGTAGTTTATCTATTAAAGAAAAGGTAAAAAAATTAGTAGGAAATCTAGATGAAGAAAAAAATTCTAAGGAAGAACTGTCTAAAATTGTTACAAATTTAAAAATTGATATTAACTTAACAGAAAACAAGTTAGAATCTTTAGAAGAAAAGCTATCTGAAAATGACAAAGAGATTCATACCAGTGGTCAAATGATAATAGAAAAAGAAAAACTTATATTAGAAACCCAAAATAATATTGAAGAACTTGTAAAATCCAAAAGGTCAATAATAGAGGTTATAAATAAATTAATTGTTTTAGAAGAAAGGGTAACAAAAGAATTAGATGATTTAAAGAAAGATAAAGAAAATTTTATGGAAAATTTTTATTTAGAACAAGGTAGACTAAAGGAAATTAACGATAAAATAAATGAAATTGAAAGGCTTAAAAATACTCTAGAAGTAAAATTAACTAGATTTTCTGTTCAACTAGAAAATTATCATAAGAAGCTGCTTGATGACTATGAACTTACCTATGAAGAAGCTATTGAATATAAGATGGATATTGATAACATTCAGGATGCCACGGTAGAAGTAAAAAAATTAAAAGGAGAAATAAAAGAATTAGGATCTGTAAACCTTGGTTCCATTGAAGAGTTTAAAAAACTTAAAGAAAGATTGGAGTTTATCACAAAACAGCAAAAAGATTTATTAACAGCAAAAGAAAATCTAAAAGAAGTTATTAAGGATATGGAAAATAAAATGAAGGTTCAGTTTATTGATAGTTTTAATGAAATTAAAGAAAAATTTACAGAAGTGTTTACCATTCTTTTTGATGGAGGTAAAGCTAACTTAGTATTAGAGGATGAAGAAAATATTTTAAACTCAGGTATAGAAATAAATGCTCAACCTCCAGGAAAAAAGCTTCAAAGTTTAACTTTGTTATCTGGTGGAGAGAAATCACTAACAGCAGTTGCTCTTTTATTTGCAATATTACAAACTAAACCAGCACCTTTTTGTATCCTTGATGAAATTGATGCTGCCCTTGATGAGGCCAATATTAGTAGATATACAAATTATTTAAAAACTTTTTGTTATAATACACAATTTATTATGATTACCCATAGGAAGACTACAATGGAAATGTCAGATATTTTATATGGTGTGACTATGGAGGAAGAAGGTGTAAGTAAATTAATATCTATAAAACTAAAAGATAACATAGATGAAATTGCAAGCTAAGAGGAGGATATGAAATGTTTAAATGGCTGAATTGGAAGAAGAAGGATAAGAAAAACGAAGAAGAAGTAATAGAAAAAGATTTACCAATAGTTGAAGAAGAACTTAAGGAAGAAATAGATGAAGATATAATGGAGGAAGAGCTTGAAGGAGAGATACTTGAGGAGGAACTTGAAGAAGAAATAGTTGAAGAGGAATATGAGTATGAAGAAAGTATTATAGAAAAAGAAAATGATGAGGCATATGATTTTATAGAAGAATTAGAGGAGGTAAAAGAAACAGATATAGAAGAGATAATTGAAGAAGCACCTCCTAAGAAAAAAGGTTTTTTCGAGAAACTTAAAGATGGATTGACTAAGACCAGAAAAGATATGACAGATAAAATTGATAGTATATTAAAATCCTATGCTAAAATTGATGATGAACTCTTTGATGAATTGGAAGAAGTACTAGTTACTGCAGATGTTGGTGTTAATACTACTATGAAATTAATAGATAGATTAAAAGATAGAGTGAGAGAAGAGAAAACAACGAATCCAGATGAGATAAAAGATTTATTAAAGGAAGAAATTAAAGAAATAATGAAAGAACCTGGAGTAGGAAATGAAATAGTACTCGATCCATCTCCTGCAGTGATTTTAGTTGTAGGAGTTAATGGTGTAGGGAAAACCACTACAATTGGAAAATTATCCCATAACCTTAAAAAACAAGGGAAGAAAGTTTTAATTGCTGCAGGTGATACTTTTAGAGCTGCTGCTATAGAACAACTTGAAGAATGGAGTAATAGAGCAGGAGTGGATTTTATTGCTCATAGTGAGGGGGCTGACCCAGCAGCAGTTATTTATGATGGAATTCAAGCAGCAAAGGCTAGAAAATGTGATGTTTTAATATGTGATACTGCTGGTAGACTTCATAATAAGTCTAATTTAATGAATGAACTTAATAAAATATTTAGAGTTGTTGAAAGAGAATATGGAGAAGCGACAAAGGAAATTTTATTAGTATTAGATGCTACAACAGGACAAAATGGAATTAATCAAGCTAAAGTATTTAAAGAAGTAGCAAAAATAACTGGCGTTGCTTTAACTAAATTAGATGGTACTGCTAAAGGTGGCGTAGTTATTGCTTTACAATCAGAGCTTGGATTACCTGTAAAACTTATTGGTGTAGGTGAAGGAATTGAAGACTTACAAGAATTTAAAGTAGATGACTTCGTAGATGCTATTTTTAGCTAAATTATAGTTGACAAAGTAGTAACCATATAATAAAATAGTACTGTCAAGTAGAAAACTTGACAGTACTATTTTATTGGTGATTAATATGGTTGATAAAATTGTAGAAATGGGTATCCTCTTTGATTTTTATGGGAAACTGCTTAGTGACAGACAATATTTAGCTATTGAATTGTATTATATTCATGATTTATCATTAGCAGAGATTGGTGAAGAACTTAGAATAAGCAGGCAAGGGGTATATGATACCTTAAAAAGAGCAGAAAATAAATTGTATGAATATGAAAATAATTTAGGATTAGTAAAAAAATTTTACAGCAGTCATAAAAATATAGAAAATATTGTTAAAATTTCAATTGAGATTAAAGAATTAGCAGAAGATATCAATGAAGATAAAATTAAGAGAAAAGCTGAAGAAATTTACGATATAGGAAGTAAAATATTAGATAATAGCCGGGAGGTTGTTGATTGATGGTATTTGAAAGTTTATCCGAAAAGCTTCAAAATGCTTTAGGTAAATTAAAAGGGAAAGGGAAACTTTCAGAAAAAGATGTAGACATAGCAATGAGAGAAGTGAGACTTGCCCTTTTAGAAGCTGACGTTAACTTCAAGGTGGTTAAAGATTTCATCAAGAAAGTGAAAGAAAGAGCTATTGGTGCAGAAGTTATGGAGAGCTTAACACCAGGCCAGCATGTTATTAAAATAGTTAACGAAGAGCTAACTAAGCTTATGGGAGAAAAAGAATCGAAATTAAACTTTTCTTCAAGTCCACCTACAGTCATTTTAATGTGTGGGCTGCAAGGTGCAGGTAAGACCACTACATCTGGAAAGTTAGCCTCTAATCTTAAGAAACAAAACAAAAGACCCTTATTAGTTGCCTGTGATGTTTATAGACCTGCTGCTATAAAACAATTGGAGGTTGTAGGAGAAAGGGTAAATGTACCTGTATTTTCTATGGGAGATAAACATGACCCAGTAGATATTGCAAAGGCAGCAATGGAGCATGGTAAGAAGAATGGGAATGACGTTATTATTATAGATACTGCTGGAAGGCTTCATATAGATGAGGATTTAATGACTGAAATTAAAAATATTCATGAGGCTGTGAAACCAAATGAAGTACTTTTGGTAGTAGATGCTATGACAGGTCAAGATGCAGTTAATGTAGCAGATTCCTTTAACGAAAGACTTGGTATTACAGGAGTGATACTTACAAAGTTAGATGGGGATGCAAGGGGAGGAGCTGCCTTATCTATAAGAACAGTAACGAACAAACCCATAAAGTTTGTAGGTATGGGAGAAAAACTTGACCAGTTAGAACCATTTTATCCTGATAGAATGGCTTCTAGAATATTGGGTATGGGTGATGTTTTAAGTTTAATAGAAAAAGCTCAAGCCAATATAGATACCCAAAAAGCTTTAGAACTAGAAAAGAAAATAAGAACTCAGCAGTTTACTTTTGACGACTTTTTAGATCAATTAGAACAAGTTAAAAGTCTAGGACCTTTAGATGAACTTATGGGTATGATTCCTGGAGTTAACTCTAAGGCTCTTAAGGATTTAGATGTTAATGAAAAGGATATTAAAAGAATTCAGGCTATAATTCAGTCTATGACTGTTAAAGAAAGAGAAAGCCCAGATATTATTGATAGCAGTAGAAGAAAAAGAATAGCTAAGGGCAGTGGAACTACAGTCCAAGAAGTAAATAAGCTTTTAAAACAATTTAAAGAATCTAAAAAGATGATGAAACGATTTACAGATATGGAAAAAACAATGAAGAAAAAAGGGAAATTTGGATTCCCCTTTTTCTAAATAGATACTAAAATTTAAAAGGAGGTGAAAAAATGGCAGTTAAGATTAGATTAAGAAGGATGGGTGCTAAGAAAAACCCTTTCTATAGAATAGTTGTTGCTGATTCTCGTTCTCCAAGAGATGGGAGATTTATTGAAGAGATAGGCTATTATAATCCATTAACTGAACCTAAAACAGTTAAAATAGATGATGAAAAAGCTATAAACTGGTTAAAAAATGGAGCTAAACCAACAGATACTGTTGATAGACTATTTAAAGAAAATGGTCTATATGAAAAGCAAACTGAGAACAAAACACAAGAATAATTTCTAGGAGGTGCTTAAAATGGGCGAATTAGTAGAAATAATAGCAAAAGCTCTTGTGGACAATCCTAATGAAGTAGAGGTTAATGAGGTAGAAGGTACTCAATCTGTAATCATCGAGTTGAAAGTTTCTCCAGAAGATATGGGGAAGATAATTGGAAAACAGGGTAGAATTGCCAAAGCTATTAGAACAGTAGTTAAAGCAGCAGCCATTAAAGAAAATAAAAGAGTTGTAGTAGAAATTATTCAGTAAGGGATTAGCATAACTAATCCCTTTATATTATAACTGGTGGGTGAAGAAATGGATTATATTAAAGTAGGAAAAATAATCAATACCCATGGAATTAAAGGAGAAGTAAAAGTTTTTCCTTTAACAGACAATCTAGAAAGATTTGATGATTTAAAGAAAGCTTATTTAGGCGAAAAAAAGATAAAAGTAGAATTAGAAAATGTAAAGTACCATAAAGGATTAGTTATAATTAAGTTCAAAGAATATAATAATATAAATGAAATATTATCTTTTAAAGATTATTTTATATATGTAGATGAAGAAGAAAGAATTGTTTTACCAGAAAATCACTTTTTTATTTATGATATACTAGGATGTCAGGTATTTGATTCAATGGGTAAAAATATTGGTATAGTAGAAGATGTTATACAAGCTTCCAGTAATGATGTATATGTAATTAAAGATGAAAAAAACAATAAGGAATATTTAATACCAGCAGTGAGACAATTTTTTCTTGAAATAAATATAAAAGAAAAAAAGATAATAATTGATCCAATTGAAGGAATGATAGAATGAGGATTGATATATTAACTTTATTTCCTGAATTTTTCGCTAGTTTTGTTAATTGGAGTATAATAGGCCGGGCTATCGAAAAAAACAAGACTGAAATAAATAGTATTAATATAAGAGATTTTTCTAAAGATAAGCATAAAAGGGTCGACGATTATCCTTTTGGTGGCGGACAGGGTATGGTTATGAAACCAGAACCTATATTTGAAGCGATTAATAGTGTAAAGCGAGATGATTCTAAGGTTATTTATTTATCTCCTCAAGGGAAAAGATATAATCAAGAAATAGCGAATAAATTATCAAAGGAAAATCATTTAATTCTGCTTTGCGGTCACTATGAAGGTATAGATAATAGAATAATAGATAATTATATTGATATGGAAATTTCTATTGGAGATTACGTATTAACAGGAGGAGAGGTTCCAGCTATGGTTCTTATAGATTCTATTATTAGACTAATACCTGGAGTTTTGGGCACAGATGAATCCTATTTAGATGAATCTCACTACAATGGGTTATTAGAATATCCGCAGTATACAAGACCGAGGACATTTAGAGATTTAGAAGTACCAGAAATTTTACTTTCTGGAAATCACCAAGATATTAGAGAATGGAAAAAGTATCAATCTCTGAGATCAACCTATATTAAGCGACCCGATTTGTTAGAAAATAGATTATTAAATGAAGAAGAAAAGTTAATATTATCTATCATTAAATCTGAATTAGATGATAAAAAATAGTTGTAATTAGCATATGTATATGCTATAATACCTAACGTATGGAATTATGGATGGTCCTCTGCTAAGGAAGCATGAACGTCTAGGGAGAAGGGAGGTTTGAACAGTGGATATAATAAAAATGTTAGAAGATGAACAATTAAGAAATGATTTACCTAGCTTTAATGTAGGTGATACTGTTCAAGTTCATTACAAAGTTGTTGAAGGAACTCGTGAGAGAATTCAAGTATTTGAAGGTACCGTTATTAAAAGGCAAGGTGGAGGAGCAAGAGAAACTTTTACAGTAAGAAGACTTTCTTACGGTGTAGGTGTTGAAAGAACATTCCCTCTACATTCTCCAAGAATCGAAAAATTAGTAGTTACTAGAAAAGGTAAAGTAAGAAGAGCTAAGCTGTACTACTTAAGAGGCAGACAAGGAAAAGCTGCTAAAGTTAAAGAAAAGAAATCTTATTAATGTATTGGGACTTTATAGTCCCAATTTTATTTATATTTAGGTAGGTGATTTTATGAATATAAATTGGTATCCTGGACATATGAAGAAGACTAGAGAATCAATTAAGAAAAGTTTAACTATGGTAGATGTAGTTTTTGAATTAATTGATGCCAGAATACCTTTTAGTAGCCAAAATCCAGAAATAGATTCCATAGTGGGAAATAAACCAAGAGTTATAATTTTGAATAAATCAGATTTAGCTAGTGGTTATGGAAATAAATTATGGCAGGATTATTTTAATACTAAGGGAATTTCTTCTGTTGTTGTAGATGCTATTAATAATAAAGGATTAGATCAGTTAATAAACTTATCTTATAAGGTTACGGAAGAAAAAAGGAAGTCTTATGAAAAAAGAGGAGTAATAAATAGACCAATAAGAGCCATGATACTTGGTATTCCAAATGTGGGAAAGTCCACGTTAATTAATAGTCTTTCTGGTAGAAAAGGTGCTAAAACTGGAAATAGACCAGGAGTTACTAAATCAAATCAATGGATTAAGACTAAAGGTAATTTAGAATTATTAGATACGCCGGGAATTTTATGGCCAAAATTTGAGGATAAAGAAGTGGGATTAAATCTTGCTTTTACAGGAGCCATTAAAGATGAAATTTTAGATATTGAAACCTTAGCCTTTAAATTAATTGAAAGGCTTATTAGTATTTCTCCCCATTTAATTGAAAATCGTTATGGTATAAATACACAAAATAAATCTACCTTAAATATTATGATTGAAATTGGTCAAAAAAGGGGATGTATTATTAGAGGTGGAGAAGTAGATTTTACTAAGGTGAGTAATATTTTATTAGATGAATTTAGAAAAGGTGTTATAGGGGATATTACTCTAGAATTTCCTAAAGAATAGGGGTTGTTCACTTTGCTAGAAATAGAGAATCATATATATGCATCTGGGTATAAATATATTGCCTGTATAGATGAAGTAGGAAGAGGATGTTTAGCTGGAGATGTAGTGGCTTGTGCAATAATTATGCCTAAAGATTTAGTAATAGATGGGGTAAAAGATTCGAAAAAGTTATCTGAAAAAAAGAGAGAATTTTTATATGATAAAATTCTAAATAATGCTATAGCCTATGGTGTGGGTCAAGTAAATTCTCAAATGATAGATAATATTAATATTAAAGAAAGTACTAGACTTGCTATGAGGATGGCTGTTGACAACTTAAAAGATAAGGAAGGTAATCAAGTTATACCTGATTTTATATTAATAGATGCTGAAGAAATAGACACCCAGATACCTCAAGAAGGTATAATAAAGGGAGATGAAAAATCTCATGGAATTGCCTGTGCTTCTATTATAGCGAAGGTATACAGGGATAGATTATGCTTAGAATGGGATAAAGAATACGAAGGGTATAATCTTAAGAAGAATAAAGGCTATGGCACTAAAGAACATAGAGAAGCTATACAGTTATTAGGTGCTTCACTGATACATAGAATTACTTTTTTAAGAAATATATTATAGTATATAGGGTGATATTTTTGAGAATTGAAAACCTTTTTTTAAATAACAATATATTATTCAATGATAAAGAAGAAATATTCAAAGAAGGTGCCTTAATTAAGGGGGAAATATTAGAAGTTATTGAAGATTTAGTATTTATTGATATAAAAGGTCAAGGCATAATAAAAGCATCTTCAGAGAAAGAATTAAAGAATTTTATAGGAAAAGAAATGGTTTTTTCTGTAAAAACTTCTGAAGGAAAAGAAATTCAACTAAAACCTTTACTTGATGAAAAAATGTCCCAAATATTTTTATCAAATGAAATTAAGAATAATAATTCTGTTATTAAAATGTTAAAAGAATTAAATATAAAGCCAAATAAATATTCTTTAGAATTAGTAGAAACTTTAATGAAATATAATGCTCCTATAAATAAAGAAATTTTAATAAATGGCATAAAAACTTTAGAAAAACTTCAACAGCTCATGGATATAAAAACTACTGATAAAGTTATTTTAATAGAACAGAATAATTTAACTGAAGACAAGAACATGTATCCAGAAAAAGTTGATATTAAGAATTTATTTGTAGTAGATAAAAAAGATTACTCAAATGAGAAAGACTTAACCTATATAGTAAAAGAATATTTAGGTGAAGAGTTTGATAAAAAGTCCCAGTCAAATTTTATTAAGACTATTAGCTTTTTTGTAAAGAATAATATTAAAACTTCACTTAGTAATATAAAAAATTTTATAGAAATTAATAATGATCCTATAGCGTTTTCAGAAGATTTAAAAACAATAGATGATATTTTAGGAAAATCTAATATTTTTAATAAGGGTGTTAACTTTATTGAAAATAAAGATGAGATTATTTTAAATAAAGAGGAATTGAAAATTTTAAATAAAAGATTAGATGAAGTAGAAAAGCTATTGGAAAAGATAGGAGAAAAAGTAGATAGCAATTTAGAAGAAAGTTTAAAGGACACAAAAAATAAAGTTGATTTCTTAAAAGAATTAAATAGGGATTTAACTTTCTTGTTTTTTCCATTTGATGTGGATAAAGAGAGATTAAAGGGAGTTATAACTTTATTAAAACAAAATAAAAGAAATAGTACAGTCGTAGATAAAATAAATATCTTTATTAATCTCATCACTAATAGATTAGGATCTGTAAAAGTAGCCTGCCAGGTTTTCAATAATTCACTATCTATAAAGTTTAATATTAATGAAAATGATCTTGATCTATTCAAAGATAGAGAGTTTCAATTAATTAAATTGATTTCTTCTACAGGATATAGTATAAATAAGATTGAATATAATTTTCATAGTCCTATTGAGATTATGGATACTTTAGTATTAAACTCTAATCCTACTTATTTTTTAGATTTGAAGGTGTAGATATGAATAAGAGAAAAAGCAGAGAAATAAAAAAGGCTGTAGCTTTATCTTATAAGAATCAAGATAATGTTCCGAAAATTTTGGCTAAAGGCGAAGGAACTATTGCTGAGAATATAGTGAAAAAAGGGGAAGAAGAGGATATTGTAATATATGAAGATGAGAATTTAATAGATAGTTTAATTAATCTAGATATAAACCAAGAAATTCCTGAAGAACTTTATGAAGCAGTGGCGGAAATAATATTATTCGTTTATACTTTAGATAAAGAAAAGGAAGATGAAAATGGAAAATAATACGGCTAAGGGTAAGTATGGAGAAATTTTAGCTAAAGATTATTTAATTTCTAAAGGTTATGTCATATTAGATAAAAATTATCGAAGTAAAATGGGAGAGATAGATATTGTAGCAAAGAAGGGAGAAATTTTGGTTTTTGTTGAGGTTAAAGCTAGGACAACTATAGATTATGGCTATCCTTTTGAATCTGTAAATAGGAAGAAGCAAGAAAAAATTCTTAAAAGCTCACTATTATATATAAGACAGAGAAAGCTATTTGATTATCAATTAAGATATGACATAATAGAAATTTATTTGACTAAAGAGGTAAAAATCAATCATATTGAAAATGCTTTTTGTCAATAACCATTGGAAAATCGCATAATTTAGCTATTACCCAGGGAATAGACTAAAATAAATACATAGAAAAGAGGTTTAATATGTATTCAAAAGTAAATACCTGTGTATTACAAGGATTAAATGGACACATGGTGGAAGTGGAAACAGACTTATCTAGAGGAATGCCTGTTTTTAATATAGTTGGATTGCCTGATGCAGCCATTAAAGAATCTAAGGAGAGAGTTAGAACTGCTATTAAAAACAGCGGATATGAATTTCCACTGAGCAGAATAACCATTAATTTAGCCCCAGCAAATTTAAAAAAAGAAGGTTCTCAGATGGATCTATCTATAGCTGTTGGAATTTTAAAAGCTGGTGGGATAATTGACGATGTAGATGCTCATAGAATTGCTTTTATTGGAGAACTTTCCTTAGATGGGAAGGTTAATTCTGTTGATGGTGCTTTACCCATGATTATCTCCATGAGAGATTTTAATATAGATAGCTGTATTATTCCTTATGGCAATAGAGAAGAATGTGGCATAATTTCTGATATGAAAATTATTGCTGTAAATTCTTTAAATGAAGTAGTGGATTATTTAAATAATAATATTTATATAGAACCATTTTTAAATCTTGATACTTCAGATATTAATTCAGAAAAAGAGTTTTCCATAGATTTTTCTGATATAAAGGGGCAAGAAAGTTTAAAAAGAGCTTTAGAGGTTGCTGCTGCAGGATCTCATAATCTACTAATTATTGGACCTCCTGGATCTGGAAAGACAATGGCTGCTAGAAGACTTCCTACTATAATGCCTAAGCTTTCTTTTGAAGAAGCTGTAGAAGTAACTAAAATATATAGTATCTCTGGCTTGTTGAAATCAAATTTTCTCATTAAAGAACGGCCTTTTAGATCACCTCATCATACGGCTTCTGCTATTTCTTTAATAGGCGGAGGAAGGATTCCAAAACCAGGAGAAGTATCTTTAGCTCATAATGGCGTTTTATTCTTAGATGAGTTGCCTGAGTTTCAAAAAAACGTTTTAGAGGTATTAAGACAGCCTATGGAGGATGGGGTTGTAACTATATCTAGAGTAAATGCCACTCTTACATATCCAGCTAAGTTTATGTTTATAGCTAGTATGAATCCATGTCCATGTGGATTTTATGGAGACCCTCTACATGATTGTACATGTTCTCAAGGTAGTATAGATAAATATTTAGGTAAGATTAGTAATCCGTTATTGGATAGAATAGATATTCATATAGAAGTATTGCCTGTAGAATATAAGGATTTACAAGGAGAAAAAACAGAAGAATCTTCTAAAGATATTAGGGATAGAGTTAATAGGGCAAAAAATATTCAACTAGAAAGATATAAAAAAGATAAAATATTTAGTAACTCACAAATAGCTAATAGAGATATAAAGAAGTATTGTAAATTAGAAAAAAGTGCAGAAAAGATAATGGCAGAAGCTTTTAAAAAATATAGATTTAGTGGGAGAACTTATAATAAAGTATTAAAAGTATCTAGGACTATTGCTGATTTAGATGGCGAAGATATTATATTAGAGAAACATATATTAGAAGCCATAAGATATAGAACTTTAGATAATAAATACTGGGGGTAGTAAAACGTGGGGGAGATTACACAGAAAGAAGTATTGATCTGGCTTAATAGTTTGAATATAGGTAACAGTAATATTGAAAAGATAATGGAATATTTCATTGACTTAAGAGACTTATGGATAAGTCCAGCAAAAGAGATTAATTCTATAAAAAGTATAAAAAATGAAATAAAAGAAAAAATTATTAACAATCGAAATTCAGATTATATAAAAAGATTATTTAGTGATATTAATAAACATAATATAGATGTAATAACTATTTACGATGAAAATTATCCAGAAGGGTTAAGATATATTTATGATAATCCGAAAGTTTTATATAAAAAAGGAAGCTTAATAGAGGAAGATAATTTAGCTATAGCAATAGTAGGTTCTAGAAAAGCTACCTCATATGGAAAATGGGCCTGTGAAAAGTTTGCAAAAGAATTGGCAAGCATCGGAGTTACTATAGTAAGTGGATTAGCTTTAGGTATAGATGCTATAGCTCATAAAAGTACGATAGAGGAAAATGGAAGAACTATTGGGGTATTGGGTAATGGATTAGATACAATATATCCTAAGAAAAATTTATTTCTCTACAATGAAATAGAGACGAAAGGGGCAATTTTGACAGAATTTCCTTTAGGTGTGCCTCCTTTAGCTTTTAATTTTCCTCTAAGAAATAGGATAATAAGCGGATTATCGCTAGGAATTATTGTAATAGAGGCTAAAGAAAAAAGTGGGTCTTTAATTACTGCCCATCATGCCTTAGAACAAGGTAAAGATGTTTTTGCTTTACCTGGCAATATTAATAGCATATTTAGCAGAGGAACAAATAAGTTAATAAAAGATGGAGCAAAACCACTTTTAGATATTGATGATATACTTGAAGAGGTATATCAGTTGAGAGAGAAAGTTTTAATTAAAAAGAAAAAGAAAATAAATCATACAAATTTTAGTGATACTGAAAATAAGATATTAAAATGTTTAGAAGAAGGGCCTATTCATTCTGATAATATAGTTTATAAAACAGGGCTTGATATATCTACTGTGAATAGTATATTAACTATTTTAGAATTAAAAGGGGTAATTAAGGAATTGACAGGTAGAGTATTTACTCTCTACTAGAACTTTATATGGAGGTGTAGGTGTTGCAAAAAAACCTAGTTATAGTTGAGTCGCCTGCAAAAGCTAAGACTATTGGTAAGTTTTTAGGGAAAAATTATAAAGTTACAGCTTCTGTAGGCCATGTAAGAGATTTACCAAAGAGTAGCCTTGGAATTGATATTGATAATGATTTTGAACCTAAATATATAACAATAAGAGGCAAAGGACCAGTAATAAAGGAATTAAAAGATGAAGCAAAAAAGGCTAAAAAAATATTTTTAGCAACAGACCCAGATAGAGAAGGGGAAGCTATATCTTGGCATTTGTCCCATATACTAGGGATTGATGAAGCTGAAAGAGTGAGAGTAGAATTTAATGAAATAACAAAAGATGCCATAGCAAATGCTATGAAAAAACCTAGAATGATTGATAGAAATCTTGTAGATGCACAACAAGCTAGAAGGGTATTAGATAGATTAGTGGGTTATAAAATAAGTCCTCTTTTATGGAGAAAAATTAAGAAGGGTCTTAGTGCAGGAAGAGTACAATCTGTTACAGTAAAATTAATTTGTGATAGAGAAAAAGAAATACAAGATTTTATTCCAGAAGAGTATTGGAGTATAAAAGCTCTATTGAATAAAGAAAATAATAAGTTTGAAGCTAGTTTTTTTGGGAAAAATATAGATGGAAAGGATGAAAAAATAGAATTAAAATCTAAAAAAGATGTAGATGAGGTTTTAAATAATATTGATGAAAAAAACTTCTTAGTAAAAGAAGTGAAAAAAGGAATGAAAAAAAGAAATCCTTATCCGCCTTACACAACAAGTACATTACAACAAGATGCTTCAAAAAAGTTAGGATTTACGACTAAAAAAACTATGATGGTTGCTCAGCAGCTTTATGAAGGAATTGATATAAAGGGAGAAGGAACCGTTGGGTTGATTACTTATATTAGAACTGACTCTACTAGAGTCTCTAATGAGGCTATTAATTTAGCACGTTCTTTCATAGAAGATAACTTTGGAAACTCTTATACTAATGGGGGAAAGAATTATGCTAATAAAAGTAAAAAAGAAACACAGGATGCTCATGAAGGTATTAGACCAACCAGTATCTTAAGAAAACCTGATGATATTAAAAATTCTTTAACTAAAGATCAATATAAATTATATAAATTAATTTGGGATAGATTTATTGGATCTCAAATGGTTCCAGCAAATTATGAAACTTTATCTGTAAAAATAGTAAGTAATGGTTATTTATTTAGAGCTTCAGGATCTAAGCTTATCTTTGATGGTTTTTTAAAAGTTTATACAACTATAGATGAAGAGGAAAAAGATTTAGAGATTCCTTTATTAAAAGAAGGAGACAAGGTTAATGTAAAGGAGATTAAGCCAAATCAACATTTTACACAGCCACCTCCTAGATATACAGAAGCTTCTTTAATTAAAACTTTAGAAGAATTAGGAATTGGAAGACCAAGTACTTTTTCTCCAACAATCTCTACTATACTCGCAAGAGAATATGTAAACCTTGATAAGAAATCTTTTGTTCCTACAGAATTGGGAATATTAGTTAATGATTTACTTAAGGAGTATTTTAATGATATAGTAAATGAGGAGTTTACTGCTGAATTAGAAGAAAAGTTAGATGGAGTTGCAGAAGGAGAATTCCCTTGGAATTTGGTTGTAGGAGATTTTTATAAAGATTTTAGTGTTGTATTAAAAAAGGCAGAAGATGAGATAGATAAAATAGAAATTGAAGAAGAAGTAACTGATGTTATTTGTGAAAAATGTGGCAGAAATATGGTTGTTAAATATGGAAGATTTGGGAAATTTTTGGCATGCCCAGGATATCCAGAATGTAAAAATACAAAGGCTATAGTTGATGAATTGAACATAAAATGTCCTGTTTGTGATGGAAATATTGTGAAAAGGAAATCTAAGAAAGGAAGGATATTCTACGGGTGTAGTAATTATCCTAATTGTAATTTCCTTTCTTGGGATGAACCTATTGAAGAAAAGTGTCCAAAATGTGGAGGGATTATGACTATAAAGAAAAATAAAAAAGAAAATATTAAAAAATGTATTAATAAAGATTGTGGATATAGTATTAGTGAAGAAAAATAAAAATTTGTAAAATTTTTCTGTACATTTTTTCAAATTTGTAGTAATCTTATACATGACGGAATATTCTGAAAAAATGCAATTGATACTTTAAATTGTAAATAGCTTTATAGGGGTGAGAATAGATGCTAAAGGGTACTACTATTGTAGCTGTAAAAAAAGATAATCAAATTGCCATTGCAGGTGATGGACAAGTAACGATGGGACAAACGGCTATAATGAAAAACAAAGCTAAAAAGGTTAGAAGAATATATAATAATGAAGTGATTATTGGGTTTGCTGGTTCTGTTGCTGATGCCCTTACTTTAGCTGAAATACTAGAAGAAAAACTAGAGCAGTATAGTGGAAATTTAAAAAGAAGTGCTGTTGAGTTAGCCAAAGAATGGCGAAGGGATAAAGTATTAAGAAATTTAGAAGCAATGCTAATAGCAGCAGATTTAGATAATTTGTTACTTATTTCTGGTAATGGTGAAGTGATAGAGCCAGATGAAGGAATAGTTGCTATTGGATCTGGTGGAAACTTTGCTCTAGCTTCAGCTAAGGCTTTGTTTAAGCATTCAAGTTTAAAGGCAGAAGATATTGCTAGAGAGTCCATCTTAATTGCTTCTTCTATTTGCGTTTATACTAATGACAGTATTACTGTTGAAGTATTATAAGGAGTGTGATACTTATGGAAGATTTAACTCCAAAACATATTGTAGGAGAACTAGATAAATATATTATTGGCCAAGAAAAGGCTAAGAAAGCAGTTGCTATAGCTTTAAGAAACAGATATAGAAGGAGTTTGTTGAATGAGGAATTTAAAGAGGAAGTAAAACCCAAAAATATATTGATGGTTGGGCCTACTGGGGTAGGAAAAACTGAAATCGCAAGAAGATTAGCTAAAATTGTAAATGCCCCTTTTGTGAAAGTAGAGGCAACAAAATTTACAGAGGTAGGTTATGTAGGAAGAGATGTAGATTCTATGGTAAGGGATTTAGTGGAAGACTCAATTAGAATGATTAAAAGAGACAAGATTGAGAAGGTCTATGAAAAAAGTAAAATTTTAGCTGATGAAAAAATAATAGATATATTGCTGCCTTTATCATCAAAGAAAAAAAATCATAACAATCCTTTAGAAATATGGTTTGGCAATATGGAAGAAGAAAAAGATCACAGTGAAGAGAAAGAAAGTATTTTAAAGAAAAGAGAATCTTTAAAAATTAAATTGAAAAACGGTGAACTGGAAGATCGAGAAATTGAAATTCATGTTGAGGATAGTAGCAATTCTACTGTGGAGTTTTTCAGTGGTATGGGAATGGAAGAATATAATATTAATATGAGTGACATATTTGGAGATTTTCTACCTAAAAAAATGAAGAAGAAAAAGGTCGCAATAAAGGAAGCTAGAAAAATTTTAAGCAATCAAGAAGCTCAAAAGTTAATAGATATGGACGAAGTTATAGAAAAAAGTATAAAAAGAGCTGAAGAAAATGGTATAATCTTTATTGATGAAATAGATAAAATTGCTGGAAAGGATTATGGTGGTGGTCCCGATGTCTCTAGAGAAGGTGTACAAAGAGATATATTGCCTATTATTGAAGGAACCACTGTAATGACTAAGTATGGTCCTGTGAAAACAGAGCACATATTGTTCATTGCTGCAGGAGCTTTCCATGTATCAAAGGTTAGTGATTTAATACCTGAAATACAAGGTAGATTTCCTATAAGAGTGGAGTTGGAAAATTTAACAGAAGAAAACTTTGTTGAAATACTTACAAAACCTAAAAATGCAATAATAAAGCAGTATGTACTGTTATTAAAAACTGAGGGTGTTGATTTAATATTTACTGAAGAAGGTATTAAATCTATTGCAGAATTTGCTTATTTATCTAATAATCAATCAGAAAATATTGGTGCAAGAAGACTTCACACTGTTCTAGAGAAACTTCTTGAAGACATTTCTTTTGAAGCACCTGAAATAGATGAACAAGAAATAGTTATAGATAAAGATTATGTAGATAAAAAGCTAATGAGCCATTTAGTCGAAAAGGACATATCAAAATATATAATATAAATGAGGAGGATAAGGATGACAGAAAGTTTATTACAAAAAACCAGAAGATTAAATAAGACCTTACAGGGATACGGTTCTAGACCTGTTTCTTTTACAGAATTAAGTAAAATATTAAGTGAAATATTAGATGCAAATGTATATATTGCAAGTAGAAAAGGTAGAGTATTAGGATATGAATTATACACTGGCTTTGATTGTGATATAATACAGGCTGAGATAGTTAAAGAAAAGAGATTTCCTAAAAAATATAATGATGAATTATTAAAAGTTAATGAGACTAAAGAAAATGTAGAAGAAATTACAGAATGTGTTTTTGATCAAATTTCAAAATGTGATTATCCTGATAAGATAGCAACAATTATTCCTATTAATAGCGGTGGAGTTAGATTAGGAACGTTGGTATTGGCCAGATTTGGTAGACTGTTTACAGACGAGGATCTAGTCTTGGGTGAATATAGTGCTACAGTAGTAGGAATGGAAATATTAAGATCTAAAAATGAAGAAGTAGAAGAAGAAGCTAGAAGAAGAGCAGTAGTTCAAATGGCAATTGGAACCCTTTCTTATTCTGAATTAGAGGCTATGGAACATATATTTAATGAATTAGAAGGTAGTGAAGGTTTATTGGTAGCAAGTAAGATAGCTGATAGAGTAGGAATAACTAGATCAGTCATAGTTAATGCTTTGAGAAAATTTGAAAGTGCAGGAGTTATTGAATCCAGATCTCTTGGTATGAAGGGAACACATATAAAGATTTTAAATGATAAATTAATTGAAGAACTAAAAAAAGCAAGAGAATAGTAGTTTATCTACTATTCTCTACTACTTTATGATCTAGAAAAAAATAGAAATTTTCTTAGAGAAAATTATCTTATAAACATATTCTGATAAAGGCTTCTTTTTAATCTAAGATGATAATTTAATGGAAGTCTTTATTTTTAATGCATGAAAATAAAGACTATTTAAAACTATTCTTTAAATATGATTCAATGGCACTCCTTTTCACTAGGACCTTAGAAGGATTTGGCAATTAATTAAAGAATCATATTTAAAATAGTTGAATAATGGTTTATTATATAGAATATAAGTATGTCGATTTTTGATTTATTATTTTGTATAAAAAAACTTATTACCATTATTTGTAGAAAAAAGTCTGAATTTGATCTATTATATTAATAAGAATGAAGTCGAGGTGATTAATATGTTAAAAGGTATTTATAACAATGTGGATTTTTTTAGCAAAGCTTTAAATGGAACATGGGAAAGAAATAAAGCAATTGTTCATAATATGGCAAATGAAAACACTCCAAATTATAAAAGAACAGTTGTTACTTTTGAAGATCAACTAAGACAATTTATGACAGAGGACAGAGTAAGTTTAAAAACAACTAATGAAAAGCATATAGGAAAGGGTATAGATGAATATAGCCCTAAAGTTATGGTAGACAAGTCTACTTCCTATAGGTTTGACGGGAATAATGTAAATATAGAAACAGAAACTGCTGATTTGGCTAAAAATACTATAATGTATGATGCCTTAATTAGACAGGTTATTAATGAATTTGACAAAATAAAAAATGTTATAAGTGAGGGGAGTAAATAATTATGGGTATTTTTAATTCTATCAATATTAGCGCAACAGCTCTTACTGCTGAAAAAACTAGGATAGACATAATATCTAAAAACATGGCTAATGTTAACACTACTAGGAGTACAGGGGGGATGCCTTATAGAAGACAAATGGCAGTTTTTAAAGAAAATAAATCCACGATGTTTGCTGAATATTTAAATAAGTATACTAATCAACCTAATGGAAACGGAGTTAAAATAAGCAAAATAGTAGAAGATACTACACCTTTTAAACTTGTTTATGAGCCGGGACATCCTGATGCTGATGAAAATGGCTATGTAGAGATGCCTAATGTAGACATAGTGAAAGAGATGGTAGATATGATTAGTGCACAAAGAGCTTATGATGCTAATATAACAGCTATGAATGCATCGAAAGCTATGTTAACAAAAGCATTAGAAATTGGCAGGAGGTAATATAATTGGAACTGAATAGGCTTAATAGTATTATAACCGCTAAAGATTACGGAGACATTAAGTTAGATAAATCTAAAGAGAAGGAATCTTTTAGTTCTTTTTTAAAAAATGCTTTAAATCAAGTAAATGAAATGCAAATTGAAAGTGATGAATATAAAAAGATGTTAGCAGTTGGCGATGTAGATAATCTCCACGACGTAATGATTGCATCAGACAAAGCCAATACTGCTATGCAGGTAACATTAAGTATTAGAAACAAAGTAGTTGAAGCTTATAAAGAAATAATGAGAATACAAATATAGCAAAGCTGTAAGGAATGAGGTGGTTTGGTGGGAGAAACAATACAGCAAGTAAGACAGCAACTTAATAGTTTCTGGCAGGAAATGGATAAGAAGAAAAAGATAAAATTAGGAATTATAGGCTTACTGATTATATTGACTGTAACTATATTGATTTTAATTTTTACAAGGCCTAAATACGAAGTGCTATATGAAAACTTAACACTAAAAGATACAGCACAAGTTACCAAAAAACTTGATGAAATGAATGTGAAATGGAAAACGGGAGAGAATGACAGTAGTATTTTAGTTCCTTCTGAAGTGAAAAATAAAGTTAAAATTGAACTTGCTTCTTATGGATTGCCAAAAGAAGGTTACAGTTTTATGGATGCTTTTAATGACAGCAGTTGGACCATGACAGATTACGATAAAAAACAAAGAATGAAATATGCATTACAAAGTGAATTATCTGCAACTATATCTGAGATAGATGGAATTGAAAGTGCAACGGTATATATTGATGAAAAAGAAGACACCAATTTTGTACTTAGTGATAAAAAAGAGCAGACTACAGCTTCTGTTTTTATTAAAAAAGATGATAATAGACCTTTGTCTGGAGAAAAAGTAAACGCTATTAAAAATTTAGTTGCAGGATCTATAAGTATGGATATAGAAAATGTACTAGTTATAGACGATGAAGGGAAATTATTGACAGAGGAACAAGATGGGGCAGACTTTGTTATGACAGATCAGTTTACCATAAAACAAAATTTAGAGTTGAGAATTAATGAAAGTATTAAAAGATTTTTAGAGAATGTATTTGGTTATGGTAACGTTGATATAAGAGCTAGTGTGAAAATTAATTTTGATAGTGAAAGAACTACTATTGTAGAATTTGCTCCACCTATTGAAGGAAATGAAGAGGGGCTAATAAGATCTTTAGAAGAAGTTGAAGAACATATGGTAGGTGGTGGAACGGGAGGCGTACCTGGAGAAACAACTAATCCTGTAGAAGATTATCAAATGGTTGAAGACGGTAATAGTAGATATGATAAGGTAAGCCGTATTATAAACAATGAATTAAATGAAATTAATAAAGAAATTAAAAAGGCCCCTGGTCAAGTAGAAACAATTACTGTTGCTGTTTTGATTAATAAGGATACTTTAGCTGATGGAGAATTAACTCCAGAAAGGGAGAAAGAAATTGCTGATTTAATTTATGCGGCAACAGGATTAGATACAAAGCAAGTTCAAGTTAGAGCTGAAAGGTTTACAAGACAGGAAATGCCTGTAGGAACTAAAGCGGATAAAGGACTAAATTGGTTAGGAATTGGTTTAATAGTTGCTTTATTAGCTGGTGGTACAACTGGGTATGTATTAGTAAGAAGAAAGAAATCCAAGATGGATGAACTTGAAAGAGTGCTTGAAGAGAAAACTTTAATACAAGCAGAAGTTGAAGATTTGAATTTTGAAGCTGAAGAGTCTAAAATGAAGGCTCAAATTGATAAATTTATAGAAATGAAACCAGATTCAGTTGCCCAATTGCTTAGATCTTGGTTAAATGAATAGGAGCGATTCAAGATGTCAAAAAGACAATTTACTGGGAAGGAAAAGGCAGCTATTTTACTAATAGCATTAGGACCTCAAAAGTCTGCAGAGATTTTCAAACATTTAAATGAAGATGAAATGGAAGAGTTAACTCTACAAATAGCTAATATGAGAATGGTTTCTCCTGAAGAAAAACAGCAGGTAATAGAGGATTTTTATCAAATATGTCTTGCTCAAGAGTATATCTCTGAAGGTGGTATTAACTATGCCAAGGAAGTCTTAGAAAGAGCTTTAGGTGCAGATAAGGCTGTGGATATAATAAATAAACTAACATCATCTTTACATGTGAGACCTTTTGAATTTATTAGAAAGGCTGATCCTAATCAGCTTTTGAATTACATACAAAATGAACATCCTCAAACAATAGCTTTAATTTTATCATATTTAAGTCCAGCTCAATCAGCACAAATATTGTCTAGTCTGTCACAGGAAAAACAGGCAGATGTTACGCGTAGGATTGCCATAATGGATAGGACTTCTCCAGAAGTTGTAAAAGAGATTGAACGAGTTTTAGAAAGTAAGTTTTCTAATATCTTATCTCAAGATTTTACTACAACAGGAGGCGTACAAGCTGTGGTGGATATTCTTAATTCAGTTGATAGAGGAACAGAAAAATATATTATGGAAGAGCTGGATATTAAAGATGCAGAATTAAGTGAAGAAATTAGAAGAAGGATGTTTGTATTTGAAGATATAATAACTCTGGATAATAGAAGTATACAAAGAATCATTAGAGAAATTGACAATTCTCAGTGGGCGATTGCTCTTAAAGGAGCAAGTGAAGAAGTTAAAGAACTTATATTTTCAAATATGTCTAAACGTCTAGTTGAAATGATTAAAGAAGATATTGAGTTTATGGGACCAGTTCGTATTAGAGATATTGAGGATGCACAGCAAAATATTGTTAATGTTATTAGGAAGCTTGAAGAGGATGGAGAGATTATTACTCCTAGAGGAGGGGATGAAATAATTGTCTAATGTTATAAAATCCTTTAGAGTGGTGGAGAAAGAAGACATTCCTTCTATAAAAGATGAAGATAAAGAAAATCAGCAAATAAAAGATGTTTTAATTGAAGAAGTAAAAAAAGAATGTGAAATTCTTATAAAGCAGGCGGAAGAAAGGTCTGCAACCATTATAACAGAAGCAAATAACCTATATGAAGAAAAAATAAACTCTGCTCATAATAAATCAAAAGAAATATTTCAGCAGTCAAAAGATAATGGGTATAAAGAAGGAAAAGACATAGGTTATTCAGACGGTTTTGAAAAAGGCTATGATGAAGGGAAACGAGAGTCAGATAAACTGATAAAAGAAGCCCTAAGTATAAAAGAGAGTTATTTAGAAACAAAAAAGGATCTTTTAAAAGATTTGGAAAAAGATATTGTTGAGTTGGTTACTACAATATATCAGAAGGTACTCTATGAAAAAAATGAAAAGGATAATGAGATGATCATTTCTCTTGTGCTAAATGGTATTAGCAATTTAGATCCAACAGACAATCTTACTATAATAGCGTCTAAAGAAGATTTTGGGGTCTTGGAAATGTCTAAAGACGAAATCTTAGCAAAAGCCAGTTTAATTAATAATCTAGAAATAAAATATGATATTAATTTAAATAAAGGCGATTGCATTTTAGAAACTTCAAAAGGAAATATAGATGTAAGCTTAAAAAATCAGCTTGAAGAAGTCAAAGAACTATTAAATACTATATTGGATAATGAGTGATGACTATGGAACAATCTGTTAATTTGAAAAAGTATATTAATGCAGTTAAAGATAAGAGGTTTATGAAATATACAGGAAAAATTACTAAAGTAACAGGACTTACTATTGAATCAAATGGACCCATGGCTACTATTGGAGAACTGTGTTATATATATCCTCATAATAGGAATACGCCTGTATTAGCTGAAGTTGTTGGGTTTAAAGAAGATAAGATTTTACTCATGCCCTTAGGTGAAATGGAAGGTATTGCCAGTGGTAGTACTGTAGTAGGGAGTGGAAAGACTTTAAGGGTAAATGTAGGCGAAGAGCTAATAGGAAGAATTTTGGATGGATTAGGAAATCCTATGGATGATCTAGGGCCTATTAGAACAAATAAATTTTATCCTGTATCCAATAATCCGCCTAATCCTTTAGATCGACAGGTAATTACAGAGCCCTTATCTGTAGGAGTAAAAGCAATAGATGGACTTCTCACCTGTGGCAAGGGACAAAGAGTAGGTATATTTGCAGGAAGTGGAGTTGGAAAAAGTACCCTTATGGGTATGATTTCGAGAAATAGTACTGCTGATGTCAATGTAATTGGATTAATAGGTGAGAGGGGTAGAGAAGTAAGAGAATTTATAGAAAATGATTTAAAAGAAGAAGGCCTCAAGAAATCTGTTGTAGTAGTAGTAACTTCCGATCAACCAGCTTTAGTAAGAGTTAAGGGTGCTATGGTAACCACTGCTATTGCAGAATATTTTAGGGATAAAGGATTAAATGTGATGTTATTAATGGACTCGTTAACTAGATTTGCTATGGCTCAACGAGAAATAGGTTTGGCTATTGGAGAGCCTCCTGTTACAAGAGGTTTTACTCCTTCTGTATTTGCTATGATGCCTAGACTTTTAGAGAGAACAGGAGCTTCAGACAAGGGAACAATAACTGGATTGTACACCGTTTTGGTAGATGGAGACGATTTAACTGAGCCAGTAACAGATACTGTAAGAGGGATATTAGATGGACACATAGTTCTATCTAGAAACTTGGCTAATTTAAACCATTATCCAGCAATTGATGTATTGGCGAGCATTAGCAGGGTTATGCCTAACATTGTTAGTCCTGAGCATATAAAAATGTCTAATTCTATTAAAGATATTATGGCTGTATATAAAGAATCTGAAGACTTGATAAATATTGGTGCATATAAAAGAGGTTCAAATAAAAAAATAGATACTGCCATTGAATTAATAGATGATATAAATGGGTTATTAAAACAACAAGTATCCATATCACCATCTTTTGAAGAAACCTTATCTATAATGAGCAATATTTATGAAAAAACAACCCAATTTAATTAATGGAGGGAAATAATTTTGAAAGGTTATAACTTCAAATTTGAAAGGGTTTTAAACTACAAAAAAACTGTAGAAGATTACAAAAAGTCTCAATATGGGGATTTACAACAGAGATTAAATAGAGAAGAAGAAATGCTTTTGGAATATAATCATTGCAAAGAAAATCTAATTATGGAAAAGAACAAATCTATACAAAAAATTAGCGTTGGTCATCTAAAAATGTATAATAGTTATTTAAATGATATCAATGATACTATATCAAAACAAGAAGAAATCATTGATGAGACTAAGACAAAATTAGAAATAGCTAAAGAAGAATTGATGGAAGCTATGAAAGAGAAAAAAGTATTTGAGAAGCTAAAAGAAAATGATTATAAGCAATATGTATACGAAGCAAAAAAAGTAGAAGAAAAATTGTTGGATTCTATAGTTAGTTATAATATAACTACCCAACAATAGGGGGAATCTTAAATGGACAGTGAAAGCTTAAAAGAAACTAGTAAGAGAAAAAAGGTGTATAAAATAATCATGATAGTGATTGTTTCAGTCATTATAGTTCCTTTGACTATTATTAGTGTTGTGTATTTTAACAATAAAACTTTCAAAAATAAAGTTAATAATGCACTAGGAAAGACTCCGGGGGCTCTGGGTGATTATTTTAGAAATTATCCTACAGAAACAGAAAGGATTGACAAAAAAACTTATTTAGCTAATTATTATTTAAATCTAGATACCAATATAGCTGCTGATAAGATATATATTATTAAAAAAAATGATGAGGAGCTATATGTAGATATTATTAAGATAATGAACTCTATAACTTCGTCTAAAACTGAGGATATAGTAGGAAAAGTTAGGAACATTGAATTAAGAAAGGATTTATTATTTTCTATTTATGATGAAGTCCAAAAAGAAAAAGAAAATGAAATTCTCGCAGAAGCATCTAGGTTAGATAAACAAGATTTATTGATTACAATTAAAGAAGTTGAAAAAAGATATGAAGGAGAAATGGATTATATAAATAATTTAAGTAAAATCTTATATTTTATGAGAGAAGATAAAACTGCTGAAATTTTATATTACATAGATCCAAGAATAAAAGATCAAGTTTTAGGTTCCTTTGATCCTAAAAAAAGTTCTAATGTAGAAGCCGCAATTTTAAAGAAAACCATAGAAGAAAATAAACTTGAAGATCTTGCAAAACTTTATGAGGCTAAACCAGTGGATATAGCTATTAAGGAAATCGGGAATACTGAAGGATATTCTATAAATCAACTGGCAAAGGTTTATAAGAATTTGTCTATTTTAAAATCAGCAGAAATACTTTCAAAGATCAATGATGAGAATTTTACTGAAGAATTATTTTCAGCTATTAGAAGGGAAGAAGAATTAAATAAAGATGAGATATCTATTGCCCCAGAAATAAGCAGATCTATTGAATTTGTTAGTGAATATCAGCAAAAAATAACAGACCTAGTAGCCGTATATGAAAAAATGGGTCCTGATAAAGTAGCCAAAATTGTTGAAAAAATGATGGTAAATGATAAAACAGTAACTTCTCTAGAAATAGATGCTAATCCTATATATGAAATATCTGATAGATTGATTATAGTAGATGTATTAACTAGAATGAAAAATCAAACCTTATCTAAGGTTTTGAATTATATGGAAGCCGATAAAGCTTCCCAAATAACTCAGCTATTGGCTAAACCCAATACAAATAATTAAAAGGAGGTGAGAACATGGAAGTTAAAATTATGGATTTTAAACAATCCTTAAAATCTGAAGGTAGCAAGAACAACGCCAAACTTCAAAAAGATAAAAATTTTATGGATATTTTATCTACGACAAATAATAATATTAAGGATTTAAATAAGGAAGTAAATAAAGATAATAATTTAAATTCTAGCAAAGAAACAGCTTTAAATCCAAATGAAGGACAAACTAATAAGGTAGATGAAGAAGAAAACAAAGTAGAATTTAACGAAAAAAACAAAACAGCTGGATATGAAAATATAATTAATTTATTTAACTTGATATCTGGAAGTATTGAAGAAGTTGAATCAGAAAAATTAATTGATAATGAAGTTTTTAAATTATCAGAGACAGAATTAGTTATTCAAGATGATTCAATAAGTACAATATCAGAATCAAATTCTATAGATGAAGCAATGGATTTAAGTCTTCATAATAGTGTTTTAGCAGTGAACACAGAAAGTGGAAAAAAATCTAATACATCAGTAGAAGAAATGACTCAATTCTTAAAAACTGATGATGTCAAAACCAAAAATCTTTTAACCGATAATATCCTTAATGAAGACGTAGAAGCAGAAATTGAAATTAATAAAGAAAATAAATCTATAGAATTAAAATCTAATACTGGGCTTGATGATGGAGAAGTGTTTAATAAGTTAGAATCCCAAATTAGTATGACTGAAGGCAATAGTTTGAATCAGGAGGACTACTCGAATCAAGAAGAAAACGCAAAAAAAGATGTAGATATGGATATGGAACTAGACTTGTCATCAGTATTTAATAAAGGAAAACTAGGATTTGATAATGATATTAAGCTAGAAAAAGAAGAAACTCATCAAGTTGAAAGAAGAGAAATTTTTCAGCAAATTGTAGATAAAATAAAAATATCTTTAAATGAAGAAAAAAATGAAATAAAAATTAAATTAAAGCCAGAAATATTAGGGGAATTAGTTTTAAAAATTGAAATGGAAGATGGAGTTGTTTTAGCTAAGGCTTTGGTAGACAACTATAGAACCAAAGAGCTGATAGAAACAAATCTGATTCAATTAAAAGAAGGAATGAAAGAATCAGGATTAGAAATTAAAACCTTTGAAGTTTTTGTTGGAAACAATAGTGACTTTGATAAGAAAAATTCTAGTGAATTTAATTTTAAACCGAAGAATAAGAAAATTAAAGTAAAAAATGAGGAAACTAAAAAAATAGTGGGCTACGAAGATAATTCATTATCTGAACCTATAAACAATATGGGTATTTACAATGAAAGTAGTTTAAATATTTTAGCTTAAAGGAGGTGTGTATATATGAAAGTAGAAAATAAAACAACGGAATACGTATATAAATTTGGTGAGGAAAATCAGAAAAAAGAAAATAGTAGTAAAAACACTGGAGAGTTAGACAAAGATGCTTTTTTAAGGTTATTAACAACCCAATTATCTAATCAAGACCCTTTGAACCCAATGGAAGATAGAGAATTTATTGCACAATTAGCTCAATTTAGTTCTCTTGAACAAATGCAGAACTTAAATAAAATTTTGGATTCAAGGACAGATGAAATATTAGATGGGTTGGATTTAATGAATTTGAATCAAATCAAAGCTAATGTAGAGATATTAAAAGAAATAACTAGCATAAGAAAGGCTTTTGAAGCTTATACAGGTAAAGAAGTGGAAGAGGAAGAGGGAGAAAAAGAGGATACAAAGGTCGAAGAATAATGAGGTTGTTAATATGAATAAAATAGATGTTAGGCAGTTAGAAAATAGGTTGATTAATTCGTCTAAACCTTTAAACAATAATAAAATAAGTTCTAATAAAGACTTTCATCAAATACTAAACCGTATACAAAATAGAGATGAGGAAATCAAGTTTTCTAAACATGCATTAGAAAGGTTAAATAGAAGAGAAATGGATTTAACTAATGAGGAGATGGAAAAGCTAAAAATAGCTTTTAATAGAGCTGAAGATAAAGGAATTAAAGATGCTCTTATTCTAATGGAAGACAAAGCTTTCATTGCTAGTATCAACAATAAAACGATTATAACAACAGTAAATAAGGAACAATTAAAAGAAAATATATTTACAAATATTGATGGAGCAGTAATAATATAACTGGACCTTTAAGGAGGTTATGTATACTTGATTGATGGATGGTATACTGCTGCTCAATATAATGGAGGTATGTAATATGATGAGATCAATGTATTCTGGTGTATCTGGATTAAGAACACATCAGAGCAAGATGGATGTTATTGGTAATAACATTGCTAATGTTAATACAGTGGGGTTTAAAAGAGGTCAAATGACTTTTCAAGAAGTATTTAATCAAGTGATACAAGGAGCTAGTGCTCCACAGGGAGGTAAAGGTGGAACAAACCCTCAACAAGTAGGTATGGGTGTTAGTGTTGGTTCTATAAATACAATACACACTAAAGGACCTGCACAAAGGACGGAAAATCCTACAGATTTAATGATAGATGGAGAAGGATTTTTTGTAGTATCTGACGATCCGAATTTTGGAAATAGATATTATACAAGAGCAGGGAACTTTTCTCTAGATAGAGATGGAAATTTAGTTACTGCTGATGGTTTTAAGGTATTAGGTTATAGAGCTGATGAAAATGGTAACATTACTTCAGATATAGCTAATATAAGGATTAACAAATCAGAAACAAAAGGGGCAACAGCAACTGAAAATATTATAATTAGAGGAAACTTAGATTCTAGATTAGAAAATGATACAGAACACAAGGCGGATACAGAAATTGTAGATAGCTTAGGAAATACTTATACTGTAACTTTTAAATTTATAAAAAATGATACTGGTCAATGGAGAATGACCATAGATAGAATTACTGACAATGCTACAAAAAATTATTATAAGCATGAAGATAGTGGAACTGTTGGAATTGATGGAGCTGATGGTATAGATATTACTTTTGATAAAAATGGAAATATTGAAACCATTGGAGGAAAAAATATAAAAGGTGATACTAATTTATTAGAAAAAATAAATCTCACTAATTTAAATGATATTGTATTCAATTATGATAAAGATGATGAAGAGATAACAGATGCAAAAGGACCTAATGGTAATCTTAAAGATATCACACTTTTCGATAAGGAAAATGAAAATACTTATAAAGATTTACATCAGTATGCAAATGAAATGGATGCAAAGCCTTATAAACAAGACGGTGAAACCTCTGGAAAAATAGAAGGTTTTTCGATTAATGGTGCAGGTGAGATTGTAGGATCCTTTAGTAATGGTGAAAAAAAAGTTTTAGGACAAGTAATGGTAGCCAAATTTGATAATCCTATGGGATTACAAAAACTAGGAAGTAACTTTTTTATAGATACACGTAATTCTGGAGAGCCACAGTTAGGAAAAGCAGGAGCTAATGGATATGGAGCAATAAATGCAGGAAACCTTGAGATGTCAAATGTAGATATATCCTTGGAATTTACTGAAATGATAACTACTCAAAGAGGATTTCAGGCTAACTCAAGAATAATTACTGCTTCTGATGAAATGCTTCAAGAATTAGTAAATATAAAGAGATAAAGTTATTAGGATAGGGTAGATAGATATATTTACCTACCTACCCTATCTTATAAAGGTGGGATACTGTGATAAAGGTAAAGAGATTGAATGGCAAAGAGTTTGTGGTAAATTCTGATTTGATTTTATATGTTGAAGAAACTCCAGATACTGTCATTACCCTTACTAATGGACAAAAAGTTGTTGTAATGGATTCTATAGACGATATAATCAATGAAGTAATAAAGTTTAAGGCAAAAGCCTTTTACCATGAAAGAAGATATGAGGGAAACGAGGTGTAGCAATTGGATATATCAACAGTAGTTGGTCTAATATTGGGAATTGGATTTACAGTTTGGGGAATTTTGGTCTCAGGAGAACTAGGATCATACTGGGATTGGGCTTCGGTTGTTATAGTTCTAGGAGGAACCATAGCTTCAACTTTAGTTTGTTTCCCAATAAATAACTTTCTAAATCTATCAAAAGTTTTAAAGAAGACTATGTTTTACAAAGATACATCAGCTAATGAAATAATTGAAGAAATTATAAATTTAGCTAATATTGCAAGAAAAGAAGGATTACTGTCTTTGGAAGAATATGGTTCTAAATTAGATGATGATTTTTTAAAGAAAGGTATCATGCTTATAGTTGATGGGACAGACCCAGAGTTAGTCAGAAATATTTTGGAAACTGAGTTAGTTTTTCTTGAGGAACGACACTCAGAGGGACAAGGTATACTAGAGGCTATGGGAACTTATGCACCGGCATTTGGTATGATAGGAACTCTTATTGGGCTAATAAACATGCTAAAAAAGATGGACGATCCGAAAGCAATAGGACCAAGTATGTCAGTAGCTTTAGTAACAACATTTTACGGTTCTTTACTAGCGAATGTTATATTCTTGCCTTTAGCTCAAAAACTGAAGGTAAGAAGTAAATCTGAAGTCTTAGTTAAAGAATTAATGATAGAAGGACTTTTATCTATACAAGCAGGAGAGAATCCAAGAATAATTGAAGAAAAGTTGAAAACCTTTATACCACCAGAAATGAGAAAAGAATTTAGGAAAGAGCTAGAGAGAGAGGGAGCATAATGAGTAGAAGAAGAAGGCGAGTTGAAGAAAGTGGAGGAAGTCCAAGCTGGCTTACTACATATAGCGACATGGTAACGTTGCTTCTAGCTTTTTTTGTTCTTTTATTCTCTTTTTCCGAAATAGATGCTGAAAAGTTTAGAAGTATAATGAATAGCTTTCAGGGAGGAACAGGAGTCTTTGATGGAAGTGCCTCTTTAGATTTTCCTAAAAATGTGACTGGTGATGATCAATATTTAGAAGATGAACTTGAAAAATTAAAAGAATACTTAGAAGATTATGCTGAGACTTTAGGCCTAGGCGAGGAAATTACTCTTAAAGTTGAAGAAAGAGGATTGATTGTAAGATTTATGGACAATGTTCTTTTTGACTCAGGGAAAGCGGCCTTAAAGCCAGAATCTATAGAAATTCTTCACTCAGTAGCTGAAATATTAAATAGGGAGGAGTTTGTAGATAGGCATATTAAGGTTGAAGGACATACAGATACTGACCCCATAATTAGAATATCAAAATATCCCACTAACTGGGAATTATCTTCAGCTAGAGCTACTAATGTGTTAAGACATCTAGTTGAAATTGAAAAAATTGATGGAAATAGAATTTCATCTTCTGGCTATAGCTTTTATAGACCTATAGCACCTAATGATACACCTAATAATAAAGCAAGGAATAGAAGAGTTGATATTGTAATTTTAAAAACATCTTATGGAGAATTTGAGCCAAAGTAAAATAGAACGGAGTGGTTTTATGGGAAGCAAGAATACTATCATAATCATAGTTATAATAGCGCTGATTTTTTCTATAGCTGGAGTAGCAATAGGTATTATGATTTATAAAAATAAAAATCCTAATTCACAAAAGGAAATTGCTACCTACAGTTTAACTTTAGAGGATATGTATTGTAACATAAAGGATAGTAAGAAAATATTAAAAGTAAAAATAACCTTAGAGGCTGCTGATAAAAAAACTCATGAAAAACTTGATGGAAAGCAATTTTTAATCAGAGATGATTTAAATAAGATCATAAGAAACAAAACAGAAGATGATCTTAAGGGAAAAGAAGGACAAGTAAATCTGCAAAAAGAGATTAAAGAAAGTGTTATCAAGTTGTTTAATGATGAAAATATAACTAATGTATATTTCAGTGATTTTATTATTCAGTAGGGAGGGAGGTAGAACCAATTGTCTGAAGTATTATCCCAGAATGAAATTGATGCCCTTCTTCAAGCATTAAATTCCGGTGAAGTTGATGTAGAAGAAATTCAAGAAGTGGAAAGTTCTAAAAAAATAAAAAAATATGATTTTAAAAACCCTCAAAAAATTGCTAAAGATCAGCTAAGAACCTTGGAGATAATTCATGAAAACTTTGGCAGACTGTTACAGACTTTTCTGTCGGGTTATTTACGATCTCCAGTTAAAGTAAGTATTTTAACAGTAGATCAATTTGCTTATAGTGAATTTAGTAATGCTATATCAAATCCAGCTTTTTTGAGTATCATAGATTTTGCTCCTTTAAATGGTCAAGTTCTTATTGATATGTCTACAAATGTAGTATATACAATTATAGATAGATTACTAGGAGGAGATGGAACTAATAAACAAGAAATAAGAGGATTTACAGAAATAGAACTATCTTTACTTAAGAGTATGATGCAAAAAGTAATGGCAGATTTAAAAGAAGCTTGGAGCAATGTTGTAGATTTAAAACCTTATTTAGAAAAAATTGAAACAAATCCTCAATTTGCTCAAATAGTACCACCTAATGAAACTATAGCTTTGGTAACCATGAATATAGAAGTAGGATCAACAGAGGGTATGTTAAATATCTGTATACCTTATATTGTATTAGAGCCAATATTAGATAAATTGAGCACTAAGTTTTGGTTCTCTACAAATACTAAAGAATATTCTGAAATTGAACAAAAAGCCATTAGAGAAAGGATGTTAGCTACTAAGGTTCCTTTAATAGCAGAGCTAGGTTCTACAGTTGTACCAGTTAAAGATATTCTAAATCTTCAATTAGGAGATGTAATTAAATTAAATGTGAATAATAAAGAATTAGTTGGTATAAAAGTAGGAAGCAATGTTAAATTTTTAGGTCAGGCAGGAGTATCGAATAAAAAAATGGCAGTAAAAATAGCTGAAGTTGTAAAGGAAGGTGAGAATGACAATGGCCAATGATATGCTATCTCAAGAAGAAATTGATGTACTTTTAAGAGGAACATCTGATACTGAAGTAAGTACTGATGATTATGATGAGTTTATTTCAGATATTGAAAGAGATGCTTTAGGTGAAATAGGTAATATTAGTATGGGTACAGCTGCTACTACATTATCTACTTTACTCAATAAAAAAGTGACTATTACTACTCCAAAAGTAATGGTTACTACGGCAGCGGATTTAGCTTATGAATATCAAATACCTTTTGTTGCAATAGATGTGGGGTATAAAGCTGGTCTAGAAGGATCTAATATATTAATTTTAAATACTGATGATGTTAAGATTATCACAGACTTAATGATGGGAAAAGAAACTGTAGATGTTAATAGGGAAATTTCAGAACTAGATTTAAGTGCAGTTAGTGAAGCTATGAATCAAATGATGGGTTCATCTTCTACATCTTTATCAGAAATGTTTATGAAAAAAATTGATATAAAACCACCTAAATCTTATGAAATAACATTTAGTGAAGGAAGGGAAAAGTTTGATCTATTAAAAAGTGATGTACCTATTATTAAAATTTCTTTTAAAATGGTAGTAGGAGATTTAATTGATAGTCAAATTATGCAGCTTATTCCTTTAGATTTTGGAAAGGAAATGGTAGATATATTATTAGGAAGTTCTTTACCAATAGAGGAGACGCCTATTATGAATGTTGAATCGGCATCAACCATGAATTTAAAAACAGAAACAGAAGACGATGATTATCAAAATAAATTTAATAATAAATCTAATTATGTGGAGACTGAAAAAATTAATAATATAGAGAATATGAATAAAAATGATAATAATATTAAAAAAATTGAAAAAGAAAAAGTAGTGGTAAGAAAACCGGATTTTGAACACTTTGACACATCACCAAATGTTAGCTATAATGAATCTATTGATCTAGTAGGTGATATTCCAGTAGAAATTACAGCTGAGCTTGGACGGACTAATAAGAGAATTAGTGAAATATTAGAATATGGTCCAGGTACTGTAATTGAATTGGACAAGTTGGTAGGAGAAGCGCTAAGCATCTATGCCAATGGTAAATATATTGCTAAAGGAGAAGTAGTAGTAATTGATGACAACTTTGGTATAAGGGTTACGGAAATCGACAATCCCTATAAAAAAAACAGATAAGGACGAGTATTAAGGAGGAGTAAAGATGGCAAATGGAATATTAATAGTTGATGATGCGTCTTTTATGAGAATGATGATAAAAGATATTTTAACTAAAAATGGATTTGAGGTTGTTGGAGAAGCTGAAAATGGATTAAAGGCATTAGAAAAGTTTAAGGAATTAACACCTGAACTTGTAATAATGGATATAACAATGCCTGAAATGGATGGAATCCAAGCTGTTAAAGAAATTAAAAAAGTTGATGGAAATGCTAAAATAGTAATGTGTTCTGCCATGGGACAACAAGCTATGGTAATTGAAGCAATACAAGCTGGTGCAAAGGATTTTATTGTTAAACCTTTTCAAGCTGATAGAGTTATTGAAGCAGTAAAGAAGGTATTAAGCTAGGAATATGAAAAAAATACAAATAGCTTTATGGGTGTTTATAATATTAATAGGGATTAATTCTATAGGATTTACTGAAAGTGTTATAGAAACAAACCCTGTTAAGATGGCTTTTAAACTAATTTTTTATCTTATTATCTTTATACTCATTATATTGCTATCTTTATATGGTACTAAACTTATAGCAAAGAACTACAAAGGTGTTGCTGGCAGCAGATATATTAAAGTTATAGATCAATTAAGTTTGAATTCTAATACCATAATATCAGTTGTTAAGATAAATGGAAAAATTTATATTTTATCTGTAAGCAGCAATAGTACTCATATTATAGATGTAATTAATGAAGAAGAGTTTACAGTAATGGAAGAGGCTGATTTTGATACTTATTTAAATAAGTATTGGAAGGATAGTAAATTAGGTTACAATAAAATTCACAATAAAGCGAAAAAATTTGTAACACGATTTTATAATTCAAAGGATAAGGAAGACGAGTGAAATGAAAACAAAGGCTAAAGTTTTTATAATAGCATTGATATTAATAATATTTCTGACAAACACTGCTTTTGCTGAGCCTAAAGTATCCTTATTCGGCAAAACTGTTACATTAGAAGAGAATAGTAATCCTGAAAATTATGTATTCTCTCTACAACTTTTATTCATCTTAACCATACTTACGTTAGCCCCATCAATATTAATAATGATGACAAGTTTTACTAGGATAGTTATAGTATTATCCTTCATTAGAAATGCATTGGGGCTTCAACAAACCCCTCCTAACCAAATTATTATAGGTTTAGCCTTGTTCTTAACATTTTTTATAATGGCACCTATTGCCACTGAAATTAACAGTGAATCTATCCAGCCCTTTTTGAAGGCTGAAATTAGTCAAGAGGTAGCTATTGATAGAGCAATTGAGCCAGTAAGACAATTTATGTTTAAACAAACTAGGGATAAGGATTTGAGCTTGTTTTTAAGCTTAAAAAATATGGAGAGCATTAGCCAGTTAAAAGATATTCCTACTCATGTTTTAATTCCCGCTTTTATAATAAGTGAATTAAAAACTGCTTTTCAGGTAGGATTTATTATATATATACCTTTTTTAGTTATAGATATGGTAGTTTCTAGTACTTTAATGGCTATGGGTATGATGATGTTGCCTCCGGTAATTATTTCCTTACCTTTTAAGATATTGTTATTTGTATTAGTTGATGGTTGGAATTTAATTGTAAAATCCTTAGTTTTAGGTTTTAAGTAGGAGTGATATTATGAATTATGGGGATGTTTTGAAATTAGCTCAAGATGCTGTACGTACTATTCTTTTTGTTTCAGCTCCTATGCTTATTTTTAGTCTGCTAGTAGGATTAATTGTTAGTATTATACAAGCGGTTACTCAAATACAAGAAGCTACTTTAGCTTTTGTACCAAAAATAATTGCTGTATTACTATCTTTATTGATATTTGGACCTTGGATATTAAAACTGGTAACCCAATTTACCACTGATCTATTAACGAATATTAATTTATATATACAATAAAAAGGTGATTAATATGAATATATTTATAGATTTGATTTTAAATAGATATCAACTTTTTTTACTGATTTTAGTAAGAACTTCTGGTATATTTGTTTTTTCACCTTTTTTCAGCTCCCAAAATATTCCGAACACTATGAAGATTGGGTTATCTTTTACAATATCTTTATTATTAACAACGGCTTTAACTGAAATTCCTAACTTTACTAATGATGCAATGGTTTTTTTGATTATTAAAGAACTAATGGTGGGGATTATTATAGGTTTTATCAGTTATGCTTTTTTTTCTACTTTTTATGTAATGGGACAAATAATTGACATGAAGATAGGTTTTGGAATGGCCAATGTAATAGACCCACAAAATAGAGTTCAAGTTCCACTAATGGGTAATTTTTATTACATATTAGCTTTTCTTGTTTTACTAACTATTAATGGGCACCATACAGTGATTAAAGCTTTAATTGATAGCTATAAATTTATACCAATAGGGAGTTTTAAATATACGCAAGAGACTATAAATTTATTAATAAATACCTTAGCTAAATCCTTTGCAATAGGATTTAAACTGAGTACACCGATTGTTGCTGTAATACTTATTACTGATATAGTCTTAGGAATTATGTCAAGAACAATACCTCAAATGAATGTGTTTGTAGTAGGTATGCCGTTAAAAATAGTAATTGGATTAATAATAATAAGCATCAGTATGCCTATATTTTATGGAGTCATAAATGGTGTTTTTGATGAAATTATTATTGATATTTATAAGTTTTTAAAGATATGAATATAAGGTTGATATTATGATGCTAAAAATAAATCTACAATTGTTTGCGGATTCTGAAAAAACTGAAAAGCCAACGCCTAAAAAAAGAAGGGAAGCTAGAGAAGAAGGACAAGTTTTACAGAGTAAGGAAATTAATACAGTATTCACACTTTTTAGTTGCTTCTTAGGATTGAAGGTATTTGGAAAATTTATGGTTAATGAATTAACTAGATTTATGATAAACATTTTTAATGAAATTGGCAATGTTGAAACTGTACTTAATCAAAATAACTTGTCTATCGGTTTCTTGAAAATTATGTCAGTGTTTGTAGCTATCTCTATACCTATATTATTAGTAGCTTTTTTTTCAGGGTTAGTTATTAATTATTTACAGGTTGGATTTTTGTTTACTACTAAAACTTTAAAGATTAAGTTAAATAGATTAAATCCTATAGAAGGGTTTAAAAGAATCTTTTCTAAAAGAGCCTTAGTAGAATTAATTAAGTCTATACTCAAGGTCATGTTAGTTGGATATATGGCTTATAATTATGGTTATAAACAAATAATCAGAATTATGGGTTATCCAAATATGGATTCTATTCAATTTTTTGTAAATCTTGCTGACTTGATTTTTAGTTTTGCTGTTCGAATATTAGGTGTTTTATTATTATTGGCTGTATTGGATTATTTTTATCAATGGTGGGATTATGAAAAGAATTTAATGATGTCAAAGCAAGAAATTAAAGAAGAGTATAAACAAACAGAAGGAGACCCTTTTATCAAGTCAAAAATAAAAGAAAAGCAAAGAAAAATAGCTATGAGTAGAATGATGCAAGATGTACCAAAGGCTGATGTTATAATAACGAATCCTACTCATTTTGCTGTAGCTTTGAAATATGATAAGGATAAATATGGAGCGCCTTACCTTCTTGCTAAGGGAGCAGACTTAATAGCAGAAAACATAAAAAAAATTGGAAGAGAAAATTCGATTCCAATAGTTGAAAACAAGCCATTAGCTCGAACCATATATGATTCTATAGATGTAGGGGATATCATTCCTGAAGATCTATATGAAGCAGTTGCAGAAGTTCTAGCTTATGTATATAGTCTTAAAGATGATTTTTAGGGGGATAAAAAATGAAGTTTGGAGATATTATAATTGCATTAGCTATTATTGGAATTATTATAATCATTATCATACCAGTACCCAAAGGAGCCTTAGACTTTTTATTAAGTCTTAATATTTCAATATCTTTACTCATTTTGTTATTAGCTATGTATGCAGAGGATGCTTTGCAAATTTCAATTTTTCCTTCTTTATTGTTGATAACAACTTTATTTAGACTCTCGTTAAATATATCAACTACAAGAGGAATCTTAATAGATGGGGATGCTGGAAAAGTAGTGGAAACCTTTGGTAACTTTGTAATTCAGGGTGATCCAGTCGTAGGGTTTATAATATTCTTTATTATAATAATAATTCAGTTCCTTGTAATAACTAAAGGAGCTGAGCGTGTGGCAGAAGTAGCTGCTAGGTTTACTCTAGATGCTATGCCTGGAAAGCAAATGGCCATAGATGCGGACCTAAACTCTGGCCTGATTACTGAAGACGAAGCTAGAAAAAGAAGAAAAGAAGTACAAAAATATGCAGATTTTTATGGGGCGATGGATGGAGCTAGTAAGTTTGTTAAAGGAGATGCTATAGCAGGAATAATAATAACCATAGTAAATATTGCGGCAGGATTTTTAATTGGAATTGTTGGAAAAGGTATGGGCTTATCAGAAGCTCTTCAAAGATATACACTACTTACTGTTGGAGATGGACTTGTAGGTCAAATTCCTGCATTACTTATATCTACTGCTACAGGTTTAATCGTAACTCGTGCAGCTTCAGAGTCTAATCTAGGACAAGATTTAATTCAACAACTTTTTGGTAATAATCCTAAACTTTTATATATTATTGGTGGAGTAATTGGATCGTTAGGAATTATTACTCCATTACCTACTGCTGTATATCTATTACTAGCATTGGTGTTTATAGTTGCGGGATATAAGATAGATAAAACTGTTAAAGAAGAATTTGAGGAGCCAGTTGAAGAAGTATCTGAGGCTGAAGAGCTTAGAAAACCAGAAAATGTGTTAGGGTTGTTAAAAGTTGACGATATAGAATTAGAATTTGGATATGGACTCATTCCTTTAGCTGATATAAATCAGGGTGGAGACCTTCTAGATAGAATAGTTATGATAAGAAGACAAATAGCTATGGAATTAGGGCTAGTGGTACCCATAGTAAGACTTAGAGACAATATTCAATTAAATCCTAATGAATATATAATAAAGATTAAAGGAGTTCAAGTTTCAAAAGGAGAAGTTTATTTTGATCATTATTTAGCTATGGATTCTGGTATGGGTGAAGGTAATATTGAAGGAATAGATACTATAGAACCTGCCTTTGGCTTGCCTGCTAAGTGGATAACGGAAAAAGAAAGAGAAAAAGCGGAGATATTTGGATATACAGTAGTAGATCCACCGTCAGTAATTGCGACTCATTTAACAGAAGTTATAAAAGAAAAAGCCTATGAACTCATAGGCAGGCAGGATGTCAAAATGCTGGTTGATAATGTGAAAGAAGAATATCCAGCCGTAGTTGAAGAAGTTATTCCTAAAGTTCTTTCTTTAGGGGAGATACAAAAAGTTTTAGCGAACTTATTAAGAGAGCAAATTAGCATACGAGATATGGTTACAATTTTAGAAACTTTGGCTGATTATGGAAATGTTACTAGAGATGCAGATTTGCTTACAGAGTATGTAAGACAAAAAATGTCGGGATATATTACAAATAAATATGTAGAAGATAATAGCTTAAATGTAGTTACATTAGATAGTCAAGTGGAAGAAATTATAATGAATTCTATAAATAAAACTGAAACTGGATCTTATTTATCTATAGAGCCAAACAAAGCACAAGTTGTTTTAAATAATACTTTTAAAACGATTCAAAAATTAACATCTATAGGAGAACAACCTATAGTATTAACCGCACCTATAGTCAGATTATACTTTAAAAGATTAACGGAACAAATGACAAGAGATATAATCGTACTTTCTTATAATGAAATCGAACCCTCTGTAGAAGTTCAATCAGTAGGGATGGTGAATATATAGTGAAAATTAAAAAATATACTGGATCTACTACCCATGAAGCTATGTTAAAATTAAAAAGGGAGCTTGGTTCTGATGCAGTAGTATTAAATACGAAGACGGTTAAACCTAAAGGAATATTTGGTTTTTTAAAAAAATCCGTAGTAGAAATTACTGCAGCTTATGAAGAAAAAAATATGATATTACCAACAAGTAATATAAATTATGACAATAAGTTAAATCATATAAATAACGAGTTATCAGAATTGAAAATTTTGATGGAGAGTATATCTAAAAAAGTAGCTTATGATGAAGCTTCAGATTTATTTAAGTTAAAACCTTTTCACGATATATTAGTTACAAATGGTGTTGATTATAATATTTCTTCCAAAATATTGGAGGAAATAAATCAACAAATAAATATACAAAATAAGGATGAAACAACTATAAAAAATATTATTAGATATAATCTGATGGAATATTTGGGATATCCAAAATCCTTAAGTATTGATGAAAATCAAAAAGTAATATTTTTTGTAGGTCCAACAGGTGTAGGGAAAACTACTACATTAGCTAAAATTGCAGCTAAACTAGTTTTAGAAAATAAATATAAGATAGGACTAATAACTTGTGATACTTATAGAATATCTGCTGTTGATCAACTTAAAACTTATAGTGATATTTTAGAACTTCCTTTAGAAATTGCTTATAATCAAGAAGATATGATGAAATCTTTAGCGTGCTTTAAAGATAAAGATATTATACTTGTGGATACAGCAGGAAGAAATCATAAAGATGTGGACCAAAGAGAAGACCTAAAAAAAATAATAGAAACAGCTAATAAGAAAGAGATTTATTTAGTTTTAAGTGCGGCTACAGAGTTAAAAACTTTAAATTCTATAGTCAATAATTATAGCTTTATAGAAGACTTTAAGATAATATTTACTAAGGTAGATGAAACTGAAACATATGGTAATTTATTTAATATTAGATACATTACCAAAAAAGAGCTTTCTTATATTACTACAGGACAAAATGTTCCAGATGATATTGAAGTACTAGATAAGAAAGTTATTGTTGAAAAGTTGATTGGGGAGAACGAGGATGATAGATCAAGCAGATAAGTTAAGGAGATTAATGAAAAAAAGTAAGAATGAAAAATCAACTGAAAAAAATAAAAGTGAGAAAAGAGCTAAGGTATTAGCCATAACTAGTGGCAAAGGCGGTGTAGGTAAAACAAATTTTGCTTTAAATTTTTCTATATCACTACAGAAACTTGGATATGAAGTAATTATCTTTGATGCAGATGTAGGGTTAGCTAATGTGGAAATACTGTCTGGAGTAAACTTAAAAAGTTCTATATCTGATATTATTCTTTTAAATAAAGATATAAATGAAGTAATAGCCAAAGGACCTGAAGGAATAAAAATGGTTTCGGGAGGTTCGGGTCTAAAGGAACTAGCCTTACTAAATGAAGAAAATATGCTAAAAATGTTGAAAGAAATTAAAAAGCTTCAATCTACTGCTGATTTTATAATTATCGATACTGGAGCAGGTATTTCATCTGTAGTTTTAGACTTTGTTATGGCTTCTGATGAAGTTATTATAGTAACTACGCCAGATCCTACATCTATAATGGATTCATATACTTTAATAAAATCCTTATCATCTTATGGGTTCAAAGAAAAACTCAATATTATAACTAATATGGTTGATGACAAAAGTGAAGGTAAAGAAGTTTTTAATAAACTTAACAATGCTACATTTAATTTCCTAAGGATTCAGCTTAATTATTTAGGGTATATAGAAAGAACAAATATTATTAATAATGCAGTAAGAAATCAGATCCCTTTTATAGTATCTAATCCAAATTCTATAGTTTCAAAGAAGTTAAACAACATGACTATTAATTATACAAGCAATAGAGTGATTAAAGAAGATAATGAGAATAAAAGTTTTGCAGAAAAATTGCTGCATATTTTTTCTAGAAGAGGTGAGAGATAGTTATGAAAATGCAAAGTGATCTCTTCAATATTGGTAGTAAAATAGAAATAGAAAGAATAGGTGATGACAAGAACTTATTGTATCCTAGTCAGATCTTGGACATAATAGATGAAAAAAATTTTTTAATTAGCGGGCCAATCTATAAAAATAATTTAGTATTATTACATAAGGAAGAAGATATCTATCTTTTTTATATTATTGAAAATAAGGGTAAATACTCTTTTAAGGCTAAAGTTTTAGAAAGAGATTATACTTCTATATACAAATTAAAGGTTCAAAGAATTTCAAAAATAAACAGAATACAACAGAGGGAATTTTTTAGGTTTCCTGTATGTTTACAAGTAAAAAAAGAATATTTAGCTAAAGATGGTAAAAAAATCATAAACATTAAGGAAAACTGTGAAACTAAAGATATAAGTGGAAATGGGATGAAGCTATTATGTAATTTTAAACATAGTGTAGGAGATAAAGTAAGATGTTCTATAAAAATCTATCATAAAGAAATCAAAGTTGAAGGTCAAGTATTGAGAGTAGGAGAAATTGATGCTTTTAATTATAAATATAGTTTAGGCATTACCTTTACTGATATAGATGAAGATGAAAGAGAACTAATTATTAAATTTATTTTTGAACAGCAAAGAATTATGAGAGATAAAGGATTGATTTAAATGATAAAAGTATTAATTGTTGATGACTCTGCTTTAATAAGAAAAGTACTTACAGATATTCTGAAGGAAGATAAAGAAATAGACATAGTGGGTACTGCTAGAAATGGAAAAGATGCTTTAGAAAAGATTCCTTTATTAAATCCAGATATTATAACACTTGATGTTGAAATGCCAATAATGGATGGATTAACTACATTAAAAAATATTATGTCGACTTATAAATTGCCAGTAATAATGATTAGTAGTTTAACTAAAGAAGGAGCAGATTTAACTTTAAAGGCTTTAGATGAAGGAGCTGTAGATTTTATTCCGAAACCTAAAAATGTATTTAATATGAGTGAAAGTGATATTAAACGTGAGATAATAGATAAAATAAAAATTGGTGCTAAGACTAAAGTGGAAGTGACTACTAACTTATCCTCTTTGGTAAAACCAACTTTTTCATCTGATAAAAAGTTAATAAAAATAAAAAAAGATTTCAGTCATATTGTTGCTATTGGAACATCAACAGGAGGTCCTAGAGCCTTACAAAATATACTGCCTCTATTGCCTCATGATATTAATGCTTCTATAGTAGTAGTACAGCATATGCCTCCTAAGTTCACAAAGTCTTTAGCCGATAGGTTGAATTCCATGTCAAATATTAATATAAAAGAGGCAGAAGAAGGAGATATATTGAATAGAGGTTGGTGTTATATAGCTCCTGGTGATTATCATATGGAGGCGGTTAAAGAGGGAGGCAGCCTAGTTATAAGGCTTAATCAGGAACCGCCTACTATGGGGCTTAGACCTACTGTGGACATCCTTATGAAATCAGTGGCGAGTATTGAAGAATACGCTAAAACTGGAGTGATTTTAACAGGTATGGGTTCTGATGGTGCAAGGGGAATTAGTGAAATGAAGAAAAGAGACAGCTATACAATTGCACAAGATGAGTCAACTTCAGTAGTTTTTGGAATGCCAAAGTCTTCAATTGCCACTAATAATATAGATGAAATCTTGCCACTTAACAGAATAGCCAATAGAATTATTAATATAGTGGGGGTGTAACAATGGATTTAGATATAAATCAATATATTGATGTGTTTGTAGAAGAAGCTAGAGAACATTTACAAAATATGAATGATGTTTTATTAGAATTAGAAAAAAATTCTTCAAATTTAGAGCTTGTTAATGAGATTTTTAGGGTAGCTCATACAATTAAAGGTATGTCAGGTACAATGGGATTTAATAATATGGCCAACTTAACCCATGAAATGGAAAATGTTCTTCAAGCTGCTCGTAGTAATGAAATTAGTATCAATGAAGAAGTCGTTGATATTTTATTTGAGTGTTTTGACGCCCTAGACTCATCGGTAAATAGCATTATTGAAGGAGGTAAAGAAAGTCAAGATTCTAACGATAGTTTAATTGAAAAGTTGTGGAAGATATTAAATAAAGATCAGTCAAATAAATTAGACGGTAAAAGTCGTAGTGAGAGTTGCAAATTAAACGAATATACTGAAGAGATTATCTATAAAGCTTCTATGGAAGGGTTGAATGCTTTTGAAATAGATATTAAGTTAAGCGAAACTTGTATGTTAAAGTCAGCTAGAGCATTTATTATATTTAACACTTTAGAAAGTTTTGGGGAAATAATTTACTCTAATCCTTCTGTAGAAGATATTGAAGATGAAAAATTTAAATTAGAATTCTCTGTTATTTTAATCACACAGCTAGAAAAAGACATGGTCTTTAAAGAATTAAACCAAATATCAGAAATAGAAAGTATTACTATAGATCATTTGGAAAAAGGAAAGGTAGCAGCAGCTGTTACTGCTGAGGAGAATGTAGAAATTAAATTAGAATCTACTGAATCTTCAAATGAAGAAAATCATAAGACAGAGAAAAATATTCAGAACCGTAGTGGAAAAGTTGGAAAAACTGTAAGAGTAGACATAGATAGATTAGATAATTTAATGAATTTAGTTAGTGAACTCATTATAATAAAAACAAGAATGGATGATTTGAGTGGTTCCAACAATGGTGAAAATATGTCAGAAGCCATTGAATATTTAGAAAGAATTACAACTAATTTACATGATGCAGTAATGAAAGTTAGAATGGTTCCAATAGAAAGAGTTTTTAATAGATTTCCTAGAATGGTAAGAGACTTAGCTAAAGAATTGGATAAAGAAATTGATTTGCAAATGAGTGGAGAAGAAACAGAAGTTGATAGAACTGTAATTGATGAGATAGGAGATCCGCTAATACATCTTATAAGAAACTCTATAGATCATGGTATTGAGATACCATCTGAAAGGTTAGAACATGGAAAACCAGAGCAGGGAACTGTTGTACTTAAATCTTATCCAGATGGGAACAATGTTGTAATTGAAGTAGAAGATGATGGAAAAGGTATTGATTATAATAAAGTTAAGAAAAAGGCTATACAAAAAGGAATTGTTACTGAAAGAGAAGCTGATACTTTATCTAATGAGGAAATAATAAGGCTTTTATTTGCACCAGGATTTAGTACTTCTGATAAAATATCTGATATTTCAGGGAGAGGCGTGGGTTTAGATGTAGTAAAAAGTAAAATCGAATCCATTAATGGAACTATTGAAGTAGAAAGTGAACCTTATAAAGGTACTAAATTCATTATAAGAATACCTCTAACATTAGCAATAATACAGGCGCTATTGGTAAAGTTAGATGAAGAAATATTTGCAATACCTTTAAGCTCTATAAATGAGATAACTAATGTAGATAGCAGTAATATTAGGGATATACAAGGGCAAGAAATAGTTTTATATAGAGGAAAAACTTTGCCTATTATTAGATTAAATGAAATATTAGGAACTAAACCTAGGGATGATAATGAAGAACTGATAGTAGTAATAGTTAGAAAGGGAGATAAACAAGCTGGTCTAATAGTGGACAATCTATTGGGGCAACAGGAAATAGTTATAAAATCCTTGGGGAAATATTTAAGTGGCGTAAAATATCTATCTGGAGCTACTATTTTGGGTAATGGGAATATTTCGTTAATACTAGATATAAATTCATTGATATAAAAGGGGGAACCAGTATGCATTCTGAAATTGACAATAAATATGTAATTTTTAAGTTAAATAAAGAGTATTATGGAGTACCAATTAACCAAGTTATTTCCATAGAGAGAATGCAAAAATTCACTAGAATACCAAATGGACCCCATTATGTGAAAGGGGTTATTAACCTAAGGGGAGAAGTAATCCCTATTATAGATTTAAGAGATAAGCTTAATATGGAAATAAAAGAGGTTGACAACAATTCTCGCATAATAATAGTTTCTAATGAGGATATTGTAGCAGGGTTAATAGTAGACTCTTCCTCGGAAGTATTAGAAATCAGCAGAGAAAACGTTGATAAGCCACCTAATACAGCAGAAAATGATTATATGGAATATATATATGGTATAGGCAAGTCTGATGAAAAGTTGATAATTTTATTGGATTTATCAAGAATATTAGAATATTAGAGAGGTGCTGAGATGGCCATTAATGTTGATGATTTAAATACATTTATGATTGATGTTCTTAAAGAACTTGGCAACATAGGATCTGGGAATGCAGCTACTGCTCTTGCTAGTATGATATCTAAGAAAGTAGACATGGGAGTTCCTGCTGTAAAGATATTAGAATTTAAAGATGTGGCAGAGATTTTAGGTGGAGAAGAAAATTTAGTGGTAGGAATCTATTTTGAGTTAATGGAAGATATAGTTGGAAACATGATGTTTGCTCTAGATTTGGATTCTGCCATAAACTTAACAAATCTTTTATATGGCAGACAAAAGGATACCAAAGATCTAGATGAAATGGATATATCAGCTCTTTCTGAAGTAGGGAATATTTTGGCTTCTTCTTATGTTAATTCTTTGAGCGCTTTAACAGGTCTAAAAATATTTATCTCTATTCCATCTATTTCTGTAGATATGGCAGGAGCAATATTGAGCGTTCCAGCTATTCAATTTGGACATGTTTCAGACCACGCTTTAATGATAGAAACTATTTTCGAAGAAGATGCTAAAAAAGTAGTAGGTAATTTATTTTTATTACCAGATATTAATTCCTTTGGGAAAATATTAAGTGCATTAGGGGTACAGTAGTATGAGTATATTAACGATAAAAGTTGGAATGGCAGATTTGAATGTGACCAAATCACCTAATATTTTAACTACGTTAGGCTTAGGTTCATGTGTCGGAATAGCTTTATACGATAAGGTGAATAAAATAGCTGGACTTGCTCATATTATGTTGCCTTCTAGCAAGGAGATTAAAAATAATCAAAATAGAGCTAAATTTGCGGATACTGGTATAGAAGAACTAGTAAAAATCATGTTAAAAGAAGGTGCTAATAAAAATAATTTAGTAGCAAAAATTGCTGGCGGTTCACAAATGTTTTCCTTTAGTTCAAACAATGATATATTAAAGATAGGAGAGCGAAATGTTATAGCTACTAAAAATATATTAAAAGAAATGAATATAAAAATTATCTCTGAAGATACAGGCGGAAACTACGGAAGAACTATAGAACTAAACTCTTTAGATGGTTCGTTATTTATAAGAACTATCGGCCATGGAGAGAAGACTATATAGATTCCATGGGAGGTAATTAATGTGAATGTAGAAGATCTGTGGATAAAATATAATGAAACAAAAGATAAAAAAATTAAACAAAGCTTAATTGAAAACTATATAAGTTTAGTAAGGATTGTTGCAGGAAGAATGTATAATTACTATGGAAGTAAAATTGAATATGATGATTTAGTTAGTTTTGGAGTTATGGGTCTTATAGATAGCATTGATAAATTTGATATTGAAAAGAATATTAAATTTGAAACTTATGCACAAATAAGGGTAAAGGGAGCTATGATTGATAATATCAGAAAATTAGACTGGATTCCTAGATCTTTAAGAAAAAAATCAAAAGATGTACAAAATGCTATTTATAAATTAGAAAATCAGCTTGGAAGAAGTCCAACTAATGAAGAAACTGCCAAGTACCTAGAGATGCCATTAGAAGAATTAGAAATATTATTATCAGACATTGCAACCTTCAATGTATCTTCATTAGAAGAAATGTTAATCAATAGAGGAGATTACTCTTTTGATATAAAGCAAGACAGCAATACACCAGAAGAAATTTATGAAAGCAAGGAAATAAAAAGACTCTTAGCCGTAGCCATTGATTCACTACTTGAAAATGAAAAAATGGTTATTTCTTTATACTATTATGATGAATTAACTTACAAAGAAATTGGACATGTTATGGAACTTTCTGAATCAAGAATTTCACAAATACATAGCAAAGCAATATTAAAAATGAAAAATTTTCTTATAAAGGAAGGCATAAGAGAAAGCTAGTAGGGGGTGTAATATGAAAAAGAGAGAATCAAATATTTTATTAGATATTACAAAAGATGGCTTATATGCTTATATTACTTTGTTAGATAGTAATGATGAAACTGAAGAGGCACAATTTGACTACTCATTAATATTAGAAGAAGTAAAGGAAACGGTAAAGTATGGACTTAAAGAAGAACTTTTAAAATCTTTTTTAGAACACAAGTTTTTTAATGAACAAGTATGTATCGCAGAAGGAGTTGCTCCAATCCCTGGTGAAGATGGTTCTTTAAAATATTATTTTGATACTAACAAGCAGCTTCTACCTAAACTAAATGAAGATGGTACCGTGGATTATAGAGAATTAGATGCTATTAATAGTGTAAAAAAAGGAGATAAGTTAGTTGAAATTATTCCACCAAAGGAAGGAAAGGATGGAGTACGAGTTACAGGGGAAAGAATACAGCATTTAAAAGGAAAGGAGCCACGACTTAAATTTGGGAATAATGTAAAACTTTCAGAGGATGGCAGCTTCTTGTTGGCGGAAGAAAGTGGTTTAGTAGAAATAAAAGATGGAAGAATAAGTGTTTCTAAGGTTTTAGAGATACCAAATGTAGATACTAGTATAGGCAATGTATACTTCGATGGAAATGTTATAATTAAAGGACATGTATTAAATGGTTTCCAAGTAAAGGCTCACGGCTCTATAGAAGTAAGGGGTGTTGTTGAAGGCGGTTGCATTAATTGTACAGGGGATATTTTGGTAAGACAGGGAGTTCAGGGCTATAATAGACAGACTATTTTTACAGAGGGTAATTTAGCAACAAAATTTATAGAAAATTCTATTATTCAAGTTAATAAGAATATTACTTCTGAAGCCATAATGCATAGCCAAGTAACTTCAAAAGGTAATATATTAGTTTTGGGTAAAAAAGGGTTAATAGTTGGGGGTGTATGTAGAGCTCAAAGGGAAATAAGGGCAAGAATCGTAGGTTCTACTATGGCTACAAATACAGTATTAGAGGTTGGTGTTGATCCGGATATAAAGTTAAGACATGAAGAATTAGGTGAAGAACTTAAAAATGTAAAAGAAAACTTAGAAAAGATTACTCAATCTTTGAGTATGCTTGAAGTGTTAAAGCGATCTAATAAGCTGGATAGCAACAAAAGTGAACTTTACAGTAAGTTAACTAAGACTCAATTAACCTTAAGTTTAGAGCTAAGAAAAATAGAAAGACAGTATAAAGAAGTAGCGGAACAAATTGAAAATTTATCTAAAGGACAAATTAAAATAGCAGATACTATTTATCCAGGTGTAAAAATAGTTATTGGTAACAGTGTCATGTATGTAAGAGATGAAATGAAGCGTTGTACCTTTTATAAAGAGAATAGAGATATTCGAGTGGGACCTTATTAAGAGGTGAATTAAATGGCCATAAAACCTATAGATTATAATGTTTTACTTCCAAAGACTCAAGAAGTCTCCAATATGAAACAGGTAGAGAATTTTAAAAACAGAAATTTACTACACAATGGATTTGTACAACAGAAAAAGCTCATAAAGAATAATAGTAAAAAGGTTATAGATCCTAATAAAAGTGAAAATACTAAAATTAACATAAATAATAGGTCGAAAAATCAAGATAATTCAAAGAATAATAAGAAAAATAGATCAAAACAATCAAAGGAAGACGAAAATAAAGAGACATTAAAAAAAGGTCTGGGAAGTAATGTAGATATTCGAATATAACTGAGGTGTGAAATGTTAAGTATTATTTTAAATATATGTGGATTATTTTTAATTGTTTTTTCTATTTATATGATTAATAAGGATTTAAAAAGAGAAAATACTACTATAGAAGAATTGATATCTATAGAAGGAAGAATAAAAGATTACTATGGCTTAATAGAAAATACTATTGAAGACTTTGGGGAATTTATAGATCTAACCTTAAATAAAATAAATAATATAGATAATAAAGTTAATAAAAAAAGTGAGTCTTCTTATATTGAAGAATTTGGAGATAATACTAATAATGAGAATGATAATTCCTTATATATAAAAATAATAGAGTTGAAAAGAATAGGTTTGACGAAGGAAGAGATAGCCAAAAAATTAAATAAAGGTGTAAGAGAAGTTGATATAATATTAAAAATGTATAGTAATAATAAAAAAATAGATAATAATATAAAAAATATTGATTAAAAAGTACCCTTATGTTATACTACTATAGTGATTACACACATTCTCTGATATTTAAGGTTGTGCCTTAAGGTTCCTTAAGTATATGAAGGGGATGGAGGAAAAAAACGCGGAGGTGAATAGTATGTCAGTAATTACAATGAAAGGTTTATTAGAAGCTGGAGTTCATTTTGGACATCAAACAAGAAGATGGAATCCTAAAATGGCACAGTATATTTTTACAGAGAGAAATGGAATCTACATTATTGACTTACAAAAAACAGTTAAAAAAGTAGAAGAAGCTTATGACTTCATGAAAGAAGTATCTGCTAATGGAGGAGAAATTTTGTTTGTAGGTACTAAGAAACAAGCACAAGAGGCCATTGAGGGTGAAGCAAAAAGATGTAATATGCATTATGTAAATCAAAGATGGCTTGGTGGAATGCTTACAAACTATAAAACTATTAGAAAGAGAATTGACAGACTACATGAATTAGTTAAAATGGAAGAGGAAGGTTTGTTTGAAGTCTTACCGAAGAAAGAAGTTATTCAATTGAGACATGAGGCAGAAAGACTTGAAAAATTCCTTGGTGGAATTAAAACTATGAATAGAATTCCAGATGCTCTATTTGTAGTGGATCCAAGAAAAGAAAGAATTGCTGTAAAAGAAGCTCAAATACTTGGAATACCAGTAGTCGCTATAGTGGATACTAACTGTGATCCAGATGAAGTTGATTATGTTATACCAGGAAATGATGATGCAATTAGAGCCGTAAAATTATTGACTGAAACCATTGCTAATGCTGTTTTAGAAGGCAAGCAAGGGGAACAAATAGAGAGCAGAGAAGAGTAATTTAGAAGGGTAAGGGCTTCTAAGGGATAAGTCGTCCCTTATGCTCTTACCATTTTTAACAATTCGAGGAGGGATAGAATGAATATAAGTGCTGCACAAGTTAAGGAATTAAGAGAAAGATCTGGAGCAGGTATGTTAGATTGCAAAAATGCATTAATTGAAACTAATGGTGATGTTGAAAAGGCTATTGACTTATTAAGAGAAAAAGGATTGTCAAAGGCTGCTAAGAAATCAGGAAGAATTGCCGCTGAAGGTTTAGTAGATGCTTACATACATGGTGGCAGAATTGGTGTTCTTATAGAAGTTAACTCAGAGACTGACTTTGTTGCTAAGACTGATGAGTTTAAGCAATTTGTTAGAGATATGGCTATGCAAGTGGCGGCTGCTAGTCCAAAGTATGTAAGCAAAGAAGAAGTTCCAGCTGAAGAAGTTGAAAGAGAAAAAGAAGTTTTAATGCAACAAGTTGTTAATGAGGGTAAACCAGAACATGTAGCTTCTAAAATAGTTGAAGGTAGATTAGAAAAGTTCTATGAACAAATATGCTTGTTAGAACAACCTTTTATTAAAGAGCCAAGTGTTAAGGTAAATGAATTATTAAATGAAAAGATTGCTAAAATAGGTGAAAACATTAAAATTAGAAGATTTGTTAGATTTGAAGTTGGAGAAGGTCTAGAAAAGAAAGAAGAAAACTTTGCAGAAGAAGTAGCGAAGCAAATGGGTATGTAATTAAATGGAGAACACTTGTTGTTCTCCATTTAAATAAGAGTATATTTGGATATAGACAAGGGAGTGTATAAGATGGAGCCCATATTTAAACGAGTAGTTTTAAAACTTAGTGGAGAAGCTTTGGCTGGAGACAAAGGTTTAGGGATAGATGGAGATACTGTAGTTAGAATATCTGAAGAAGTTAAAAAACTGCATGAAAAAGGCGTAGAGGTAGCTATAGTGGTCGGTGGAGGTAATTTCTGGCGAGGGCGAAGTGCAAAAGAAATGGACAGAACTACGTCAGATTATATGGGTATGCTAGGAACGGTTATGAATGCTTTAGCACTACAAGATGCCTTAGAAAACATTGGAGTAATTACAAGAGTTCAAAGTGCTATTGAAATGAGACAAGTTGCCGAGCCATACATAAGAAGACGAGCTATAAGGCACTTAGAAAAAGGCAGAGTTGTAATATTTGCAGCTGGTTCAGGAAACCCTTATTTTTCAACAGATACAGCTGCTGCATTAAGGGCTGCTGAAATTGAAGCAGAGGTAATATTATTAGCTAAAAAGGGTGTAGATGGTGTTTATGACTCGGATCCTCAAATAAATTCTGAAGCTAAGAAGTTTGAGTCGTTAAAGTATATAGATATATTAAATTTAGGACTTGGGATAATGGACTCAACAGCCACTTCTCTGTGTATGGATAATAAAATTCCATTAATAGTATTTGGTATTGATGAACCAAATAATATTATAAATGTTGTTTTAGGAAAAAAAATAGGTACACATGTAAAGGAGGATTAAGTATGAATTTGGATCTTCATAAAGAAGCTGAGGAGAAAATGATTAAGACTATATCAGTTTACAGAGAGGAATTACTAAGTATACGTGCAGGAAGAGCTAATCCAGCATTACTTGATAAGATAACAGTAGATTATTACGGTCAAATGACTCCTCTTAAACAGGTAGCTAGTGTTTCAGCGCCAGAACCGAGATTGCTGGTTATTCAGCCTTGGGATGCAAAATTAATACCTGTAATTGAAAAGGAAATTTTAAAATCTGATCTAGGATTAAATCCTTCAAATGATGGAAAATTAATAAGATTAGCAATTCCTCAATTAACAGAAGAGAGAAGAAAAGATTTAGTAAAATTGGTAAGAAAAAATGGTGAAAATGCTAAAATAGCTATAAGAAATACTAGAAGAGATGCAAATGAAAAATTGAAAAAAATGGAAAAAAATAAAGAAATTAGCGAAGATGATAAAAAATTAGCAGAAGATGAAATGCAGAAGCTAACTGATAAATTCATTGAAGAAGTTGATGAAATAACAAAGAAAAAAGAAGAAGAGTTAATGGAAATATAAATGGAACCCCTTCTTAAGTAGGAAGGGGTTTTTAATGATGGGAGGAAATATTATGGGAAATCAAGAATTAAGTATAGAAGAGCTTAAAAATGAAATTGATATAAAAAAACTTCCTAAACATATAGCTATAATCATGGATGGTAATGGAAGATGGGCAAAAAAGAGATTTCTTCCCAGAAATGCAGGGCATCAAGAAGGAATGGAAAGAGTAGTAGAGATTGTAGAGGTGGCAGCAGACTTAGGTATAGAATATTTATCTCTTTACGCTTTTTCCACAGAAAATTGGAAGAGGCCTATGGAAGAAATTGAAGGTCTTATGAAAATACTTGTATTTTATATAAAGAGAGAATTGGATAAACTTCATAAAAATAATATAAAGATTCAAATAATGGGTGATATTAGCAAACTTCCGACAAAACCCAGAGAAGAAGTACTTAGAGCTGTTGAAAAGACTAAAAATAATACAAGAATGATACTTAATATAGGATTAAATTATGGTGGCAGAGATGAAATTATATATGGGATTAAAAATATTTTAAAAGATATAGAATTGGGTAAAATGGATATAGAAGAATTAAATCCAAATAGTTTTTCTAATTATCTATATACAAAAGGACAACCGGATCCAGATCTCCTTATTAGACCAAGTGGAGAATTAAGGCTTAGCAACTTTATGTTATATCAAATAGCATATGCTGAATTTTGGTTTTCAGATATTAATTGGCCAGATTTTAAAGAAAAGCAATTTTATCAAGCTATACTAGACTATCAAAAAAGAAACAGAAGATTTGGGGGAATATAGGTGAAAGACTTTGGAAAGAGGACTTTAAGTGGAATAGTAGGAATTATTCTATTAATCATTGTGGTTGCTAAAGGGGGAGGATATTTATCTTTTGCCATATATTTATTATCAATAATTGGATTAAGGGAATTTTATAAAGCTTTTGAAAATATTAATATTATACCAGTTGAAATTGTAGGATATATTGGATGTACTGGATTGTATCTAAATTTATTAGGATTAAAATTTATATCTATGGATTTTGTTCTTACGGCAATAATTGTTTCATTGATGATTCTTCTGATAACAAAAAAGGAAGTTACGATAGAAGGCATATCTGTAACAGTATTAAGTTTAATTTATATTCCATTTTTATTTTTTCATATTGTTTATTTAGATAAAAGTAAGTATATTTGGCTAATTTTTATTATTGCTTTTGGTACTGATACCTTTGCTTATTTATCAGGTAATTTATTTGGAAAGAGAAAACTATGCCCTAAATTAAGTCCTAACAAGACCATAGAGGGATCTTTAGGAGGAATAATTGGTAGTATAATATTAACAGTCCTTTATTCTATGTATTTTGGACTAGAGCCTATTTGGAAATTAATTATATTATCTATTGTTTGTTCTGTGATTGCTCAGTTAGGTGATTTAGCGGCTTCAAAGATAAAAAGAATTTCAGGAATAAAAGATTATGGTTTTATTATGCCAGGACATGGTGGCGTATTAGATCGTTTTGATAGTATACTATTCACTGCTCCAGTTGTATACTATTACGTTAGCTGCTTTTTACTTTAAATTGAATAGGTGGTGTTTAAATTGTTAACATTAATAGCTGCAATATTTGTATTCCTAATGGTTATTTTATTCCATGAATTTGGGCATTTTGCCGTAGCGAAAATGGTAGGAATACGAGTTAATGAGTTTTCCATAGGAATGGGTCCTAAACTATACCAAAAGAAAAAGGGTGAAACTGACTATACCCTAAGATTACTTCCTATTGGAGGGTATGTTAGAATGGAGGGGGAAGACGAAGCATCTAATGATCCTAGAAGCTTCAATAAAGTGCCAGCAACATCTAGAATAGCTGTAGTTGCCGCTGGAGCTATAATGAATTTTGTTTTAGCTATATTGGTGCTTACTATAGTTTCCTATGGTGCAGGTATGCCTACAAATGTAATTCAAGAAACTATAATTGAATCTCCAGCACAACAAGCAGGAATAAAGTCTGGAGATGCTATTATAAGCATAAATGATGAGAATACTAGTAGTTGGAATAAAATAGTTAAATCTATTAATGCATCTGATCCGAATGAAGAAATGAAGATCACGGTTTTAAGAGATCACGAAAAAATAAATTTTAAAGTTAAGCCTGTTGTAGAAGAAAACAAAACAATTATAGGCATTGTGCCGAAATCTGTTCAATCCATTGGTTATGCTATAAGAGGTGGTTTTGAAAAGACTGGAATGTTCTTAAAATTGATGTTTCAATTTGTTGGTATGATTTTTAAAGGTCAAGTCAGCACAAAAGATTTATCAGGTCCAGTAGGAGTAATCCATGAAGTAGGGCAGGCGGCAAAATATGGATTTTTAAATTTATTGTATATAATGGGCTTTATAAGTGTTAACTTAGGATTTTTTAATTTACTTCCTATACCAGCTTTAGATGGTAGTAGAATAATGTTTCTTTTAATTGAAATTATTAGAGGAAAGCCAATAGATCCCGAAAAGGAAGGATTTTTCCATTTCGTAGGTTTTGTACTTCTTATATTATTGATGATAGTAGTAACTTATAGAGATATTATAAAATTTCAATTATTTAGAGGATGATATTATGGAAAGAAGAAAAACTAGAGTAATTAAATTAGGGAATGTTCTTATTGGGGGGGATAACCCAATTACTATTCAATCTATGACGAATACATTTACAAAGGACATAGAATCTACTGTAAACCAAATAAAAACTTTAGAAGATGAGGGTTGCAATATAATTAGAGTAGCTATTACAGATTTTGATGATGCTAAGGCTATTAAGGAAATAAAAAATCAAATTAGTATTCCGATTATAGCTGATATTCAATTCGATTATAGGTTGGCTCTTGAATCCATAAAATATGGTGTAGATGGATTGAGAATTAACCCAGGTAATATAGGCTCTCTAAATAGGGTAAGGGAAGTTGTGAATTCTTGTAAGGAACATCAAGTCCCTATTAGAATAGGCGTAAATTCTGGGTCTATTAAAAAGGAATATTTGGAAAAATATAATGGAGTAAATGAAGATTCTATGGTATATAGTGCTTTAGAGCAAGTAAGACTTTTAGAAGATATGGACTTTTATGATATAAAAATATCTCTAAAAGCTAGTAGTGTTCCTTTAACTATTAAATCCTATGAAAAAATATCTAATATGGTGAATTATCCTCTTCATTTAGGTATTACTGAAGCTGGGCCGATTTGGAAAGGCACTATCAAATCTTCTGCTGGTATTGGTGCTTTATTATCTATGGGTATTGGTGATACATTACGAATATCTTTAACAGGAGATCCTATAGAGGAAATAAAAGTTGCTAAAGAAATATTAAAATCTTTTGGATTACTTAAAGAAGGAATCGAGATTATTTCTTGTCCAACCTGTGGAAGAACAAATATAGATCTTATTAAATTAGTGGAGCAAGCGGAAGAAAGACTAGAAGGCATTACTAAACCTATAAAAGTTGCTATTATGGGATGTGCAGTAAATGGTCCTGGTGAGGCCAGGGAAGCAGATATTGGAATCGCAGGAGGAAAAGGAGAAGGCTTGATTTTTAAGAAAGGTGAGATAATTAAGAAGGTAAAAGAAGAAGATTTATTAGATGAATTGATAAATGAAATAAGAAAGGATTTTATATAATTATTTTAAATCAATGAAATCTTTTTGAAATAAACTTTAGTCAAATTATATCCTAGATAAATTTATACTCTCTTATATATTACAAAAAATATGAAATAGATTGGAGTTGTATAATTGAATTATAAAAAGGTGATATTCAGACTTTTATTGTCTCTTATATTATCAAGTCTTATAGGCATGGATAGAGAAAGTACTAAAAAGCCTGCAGGACTTAGAACGCACATTCTTGTTTCATTAGGATCAACTTTGGTTATGCTTCTATCCATATACTTACATGAAATGTTTGCAGAAGGTTCCACTTATTATTCTGATCGGTTGACGGCTCAAGTAATAAGCGGCATTGGTTTTTTAGGGGCTGGAACTATTTTACATAGAGATGGAGGAATAGTTACGGGTTTAACTACTGCTGCTAGTCTATGGGTTGTTGCTTGTATAGGGCTGGCTGTTGGTGCAGGTTTTTATCTAGGAGCTGTAATAACAACTTTGTTAGTTATTATTACTTTAATATCCTTTTATAGAGTAAGTAAAAAAATAAAGATAAAAGGACAGATTGTTTTTATAACAATAATTTCTTTAGATCAACCTGGGCAAGTAGGAAAGATAGGGCAGGTTATTGGTGACTATGGGGTTAATATAATAAATATTGACTTAGAGCATAAAGAAGAAGGACTGATAAAAATCAATCTTGAATTGAGTATTATAAATCCTATTATCAAATATGAACTATTAAGTACATTATCTAAAATAGATAATGTACTAGAAATATCTCAACAAGGATAAGGGGGTATAACTTTTAATGATAAATAATGGAATTAAATTAGCTGAACTAAATATTGATAAAGAATATACTCATCTTAAAAAATTGGATTTAGTTATATCTAAGGTTGAAGTAGTAAAAGAAAAAATGGATTTAAATGTTTATTTAACATCTAATAGAATTGTAGAGTACTTAGATTTAGAACTTATAAGTAAAATGTTCAATGAGATTTTCAAGGAATTTAATGTGAAAATTATGATTAGCTATTCTATATCAGGAACGAATAAGGAATTAATTGATTCATATAAGGAAAATTTATACTATATTATTGAAAAAGAAATTCAATCTAGCAGTTCTTGGATTAAAGAACTGGAGTGGGAGGTTGCTGGCGATTCTCTTAATATTTTCCCACCTAATCAAATAGCGTTGTTTTCTTTAGAGAAATATAATATAGTTGATGAAATTAGAAATAGACTTTTTTATGAGCTAGGTCTAAATGTAAGTGTGAATCTTTGTGATTCTAAGTATAAGATAGATGAAATGGATTTCATGGAGCAAACTTTAAACGAAGAAAAGCAAATATCTATAGAAACCCTAAACAATGTTGCCACTAATGATAAAAAGTCTCCAAAATCTGATTTACAAGTGTCAAATAATTATATATATGGTAAAAGAATCGTTGAACTTCCGATGAAAATTAAGGATATAGATCTTCAAACAGGGTTAACTGTTATTGTTGGTGAGGTTTTTCAATTAGAATCTAGACCAATTAAAGGAAATAAGAAACTTATCACATTTCATGTATCAGATTTAACTGATGCAATGACAATAAAAGTTTTCTTAACAGATAAACAAGCGGAAGAGTTTGAAACTAATGTTGTTAATGGAGCTTATGTAAAAATAGAAGGGGATGTTGTGTTTGATAATTACTCTAAACATTTAGTTGTTATGTTAAAATCTTTAAATAAATTAGAAAAGGAAGAAAAAATAGATAATGCCCGTGAAAAGAGAGTAGAACTTCATTTACATACCCAAATGAGTTCTATGGATGGAATTTCTACTCTGAAGAAATTAGTAGAAAGAGCAAAAAAATGGGATCATAAAGCAATTGCAATTACGGACCATGGAATTGTTCAAAGTTTCCCAGAGGGCATGGAATTAGGTAAAAAATTGGGGATAAAAATCATATATGGTCTAGAAGGCTATTTGATTAATGACAAGAAGGGAATAATAACAAATTATGATCCAAGTAAAGAATATGATACTTTTGTAGTTTTTGATTTAGAAACTACAGGATTATCAGCTATAAACGATATGATAACAGAAATTGGTGCTGTAAAAGTAAAGGATGGAGTTATTATAGATACATTTAGCCAGCTCATTAACCCAGAAAGATTAATTCCAGAAAAGATAACTAGTATTACTGGTATTACTAATGAGATGGTAAGAGATAAACCTACAATTAAAGAGGTATTACCGGATTTTAATAAATTTATTGAAGATTCTGTGCTGGTTGCTCATAATGCTACTTTTGATATTGGTTTCATGAGAGAAAAAATGAGATTGAGTAATCTAAGTCTCCATAATCCTATTTTAGACACATTAGAATTATCTAGAGCAGTATTTCCAGAGCTAAAGAGTCATAAGCTAAATATAGTAGCAAAACATTTAAATGTATCTTTAATAAATCATCATAGAGCTGTTGATGATGCTACTGCTACAGCTGAAATATTTTTAAAGACAATGGATTTATTAAAAGAAAATGGAGTAACTAGTTTTAAGCAAATTAATAGCTTAAATTCTAGAAAAGATATGACAAAGGATGAAACTTTTCATATTGTTATTTTAGCTAAAAATTTAGTCGGATTAAAAAACTTATATAAACTAGTGTCAGAATCACATATAAACTATTTTCATAGAAGACCAAGGATACCAAAATCTTTATTAGAAGCAAATAGAGAAGGATTAATTATTGGAACTGCTTGTGAAGCTGGCGAATTATATAAAGCTATATTAAAAAGTAAAAGTGCTAATGAAATAAGAGATATAGTTAAATTTTACGATTATTTAGAAATTCAGCCAATTGGTAATAATATGCACTTAGTTAGGAATGGACTAGTAAAAGATGAAAATGAACTTAGAGAAATAAATAAGAAAATATATAACTTAGGTCAAAAGTATAATAAGTTAGTAGTTGCTACTGGAGATGTACATTTTCTAGATCCAGAGGATGAAATTTATCGAAGAATATTAATGTCGGGACAAGGTTTCTCAGATGCAGATTTACAGCCGCCTTTGTATTTTAAGAGTACGGAAGAAATGTTGGAAGAATTTAAATATCTAGGTGAAGAAAAAGCAAAAGAGGTAGTAATAACAAATACTAATATAATAAGTGATATGATTGAAGATATAAAACCTATTCCTGAAGGAACTTTTCCCCCAATTATAGAGGGAGCTGATGAAGAGTTAAAGAAAATAACTTATAGTAAAGCTGTAGAGATATATGGGGATCCATTGCCGGATATAGTACAAAAAAGGTTGGATAGAGAATTAACCTCCATTATTAGTAATGGGTATGCTGTTATGTATATTATTGCTCAAAAACTAGTGTGGAAGTCGTTAGAAGATGGATATTTAGTTGGTTCAAGGGGATCTGTAGGATCTTCTTTTGTTGCAACTATGAGTGGAATAACTGAAGTAAATCCTTTGATGCCTCATTACGTCTGTCCAAGTTGTAAATATAGTGAATTTATTGAGGATGGTTCTATTGGATCAGGGACAGATTTACCTGATAAATTATGTCCTAAATGTGGAGATAAGTTTAATAAAGATGGGCAGGACATACCTTTTGAAGTATTCTTGGGTTTTGAGGGGGATAAGGAACCAGATATAGATTTAAATTTTGCAGGAGAATATCAACCAACGGCTCATAAATATACTGAGGAGTTATTTGGAGAAGGTTATGTATTTAGAGCAGGAACTATAGGTACTATTGCTGAAAAAACTGCGTATGGGTTTGTAAAAAAATATTTTGAAGAAAGAGATATTACTGTTCATCCTGCAGAAATTAACAGGTTAGTACAGGGATGTACTGGAATTAAAAGAACTTCTGGACAGCATCCTGGTGGAGTTATGATAGTTCCTAAACACAAAGATATATTGGATTTTACTCCAATACAATATCCAGCTGATGATAAGACTTCTGGAGTTATTACTACCCACTTTGATTATCATTCAATAAGTGGTAGAATACTAAAGTTAGATATATTAGGCCATGATGTTCCTAGTATTATAAGAATGTTAGAAGATATTACAGGTATTGATCCAAGAAGTATTCCTTTGGATGAAGAAGAAACAATGAAAATATTTACAAGTACTGAACCTTTGGGTATTACTAAAGAAGATATTAATTGTGAAGTTGGGACTTTGGGGATACCGGAGTTTGGAACAAAATTTGTTAGACAAATGCTAGTAGATACTAAACCTACAACTTTTTCAGAACTAGTAAGAATTAGTGGACTTTCTCATGGTACCGATGTATGGCTTAATAATGCACAGAACTTAGTTAGGAATAATGTAGCACCTTTAAGTAAAGTAATATCTACAAGAGATGATATAATGCTTTATTTAATATATGCCGGTCTTGATAAAAAGAGATCTTTTAAAATCATGGAAAAGGTACGAAAAGGAAAAGGACTATCGCCAGAAGATGAGGAATATATGAGGAGTTTTAATATACCAGAATGGTATATTGATTCTTGTAACAAAATTAAGTATATGTTTCCTAAAGCTCATGCTGCAGCATACGTTATGATGTCCTTTAGAATAGCATATTTTAAGGTCCACTATCCTGAAGCTTTTTACGCCACTTATTTTACAACAAAAGCTGCAGATTTTGATGCTAATTTAGTTTTACAAGGAAAAGAAGTTGTAAAAAATAAAATTAAAGAGCTAGAAAGTTTATCTAACAATATGACGGCTAAGGAGAAAAATTTATTGACAGTTTTAGAAGTGGTTTTTGAAATGTATGCTAGAGGCTATAATTTTGAGAAGGTAGATTTATATAAATCTGATAGTGATAAATTTTTAATTGGTGAAGAAGGAATACTACCACCATTAAAGGGGCTGGAAGGTGTTGGAGAAACTGTGGCAAGGAAAATAGTTGAAGAAAGAAATATATCTAAGTTTATTTCAGTTGAGGATTTAGTAAACAGAGGGAAAGTTAGTAAACCAGTTTTAGAAGCTTTAAGACAGCATGGATGTTTAGATGGATTACCTGAGAGTAATCAAATAAGCCTTTTTACTATTTGATTTTTTGTAAATTTATGATATAATTATTATGACAATAATAAGGATTTTCTTGGCAAAGAGTGGGTTTCCCCACTCTTCATTTATTTAAGTAGAAAGAATTATTAATTAGTATAATTATTCTTCAATTATAAAAAAATACATATAAGCTATGGGGGTGATATCAATGAACAAAAAAGAAATACTCAAGGTTATTAACAATCTCTGTGAACCAATTACTAAAGAAATTGGCTATGATTTAGTAGATGTTGAGTTTGTTAAAGAGGGCTCAAGCTATTTTTTGAGAGTATATATAGATAAACCAGGGGGAATAAATTTAGATGATTGCCAAAAAATGAGTGAGTTACTTAGTGATAAACTAGATGAGGTTGACCCTATCAGTGTAAGCTATTATCTGGAAGTTTCATCTCCTGGATTAGATAGGCCTCTAAAAACTGATAAAGATTTAAAGAGAAATATTGGTAAAGATATAGAAGTCAAGTTATATAATAACTGGAATGGTAAAAAAATTTTTGTAGGTGTATTAGAAAATTTCAATGAAAAAGAAGTTATTATTATGGAAGAAGAAATGGGAGAGGTCAATATTCCTAAGGAATCCATATCTATAATAAGATTGGCAGTTAAATTTTAAGGGAGGTTTAATTAATGAATGCAGAGTTTATTGAGGCCCTTCTAGAGATAGAAAAAGAAAAAGGGATATCAAAGGATGTTATTTTTGATGCTCTCGAATCTGCACTTATCTCAAGCTATAAGAAAAACTTTGGGTCATCACAAAATGTAGAAGTGGAAATTGATAAGGTAACGGGTAAAGTAGGAGTATATGCTAATAAAACTGTAGTAGAAGATGTAGAGAATGAGTATTTAGAAATAAGCTTAGATGATGCTAAACATATAGATAATAAATACCAAATAGATGATATTGCAAAAGTAGAAATAACTCCTAAGAATTTTGGACGTATTGCTGCCCAAACAGCAAAGCAAGTTGTTATTCAAAGGATAAAGGATGCTGAAAGAGAAGTAATATATGATGAATTTATTAATAGAGAAAATGAAATCATAACTGGTATGATTCAAAGAATTAGCAAAAATAATGTTTATATAGATTTAGGAAAAACAGAAGCTGTTCTACCTCCCACTGAGCAAATTGAAGGGGAAGAATATGAGCAAGGGGATAGATTGAAATTATTCATATTAGAGGTTAAAAAAACCACTAAAGGACCTCAAATAGTGCTTTCTAGATCTCACCCTGGATTAGTGAAAAGACTATTTGAATTGGAAGTTCCTGAGATAAACGATGGTATCGTTGACATTTATGCTATATCGAGGGAGGCTGGATCTAGAACTAAAATTGCAGTACACTCAAAGGACCCAAATGTAGATCCTCTAGGAGCTTGTGTTGGTTTTAAGGGAAGTAGGGTAAAAGCTATTGTAGATGAGTTAAATGGAGAAAAAATAGATATAGTAATATGGAGCAAAAACATTGCAGAATTTATAGCTAATAGTTTGAGTCCTTCCAAGGTATTAAAAGTAGAAGTAAATGAAAAAGAAAAATCTGCTTTAGTAGTAGTTCCAGATTATCAACTATCTTTAGCAATAGGTAAAGAGGGACAAAATGCTAGATTAGCAGCTAAGTTAACTAATTGGAAGATTGACATTAAGTGTGAGAGTCAATATGAAGGAGAAATTTAACTATAGAGGGGTGATATAGTGAAAGTTAAAAAGATTCCTCTAAGGAAATGTATAGCTTGTGGAGAAAGCAGACCTAAAAAAGAACTAATTAGGATTGTTAGGAATAAAGAAAATGAAATTAATGTAGACCTTACAGGTAAAATGAATGGTCGTGGAGCTTATATTTGTTTTAAAAATCAGTGTTTTGAATTAGCAAAGAAGAATAAAAAGTTATCAAAAGCTTTAGAAACTGAAATCACCGATGAGGTATATGAAAGACTAGAAGATGCTATTAAGTTAAATCAAGAACAATGATAGCAAATATCACCTGTAAATAATATAGGGGGTGTATAATTTGACAAAAATTAGGATTTATGAATTAGCAAAGGAATTAAAAATGAGCAGTAAAGAATTAATTCAAAAAATAGAGGAATTGAATATAGATGTAAGCAGCCACATGAGTTCTATAGAAGGTGAAGAGGCAGAACTTATAAAAGAAATTATTGAAGAGGAAAAGAAAGGACCAAAGAAGGAAAATAAACATAATAATAAACAAGAAAAAAAGAAAGAAGAAATCATAAAAATTGAAAAAGAAGAAACACTAATAAAACCAGAAGGGAATGAAGAAATTATAGAAATCGAAAATAATATTATTGTAAAAGACTTGGCTGATAAAATAGGAGTAAACGCTTCTCAAGTAATTACTAAATTAATTGGTTTAGGTGTTATGGTAAATCAAAATCAATCTATTGATTTTGATATTGCTAGCATTGTAGCTGACGAATTTGGAGTAACTGTTACTGCAAAGGAAGAGGATATTGAAGAAGAAATAGATGAATTTGATTTAGACTTTGAGGATAAATCTGAGGATTTAAAATCTAGACCTCCTGTAGTAACTGTTATGGGACACGTTGATCACGGTAAAACTTCTTTATTGGATGCCATTAGAAAAACTAGTGTAACAAAGCAAGAAGCAGGTGGAATTACTCAGCACATAGGAGCCTATACAATTAATGTTAATAATAAGAAGGTTGTTTTTTTAGATACACCTGGTCATGAGGCTTTTACTTCTATGCGTGCTAGAGGGGCTCAAGTTACTGATATTGCCATATTAGTTGTTGCGGCTGATGATGGTGTTATGCCACAAACTATAGAAGCTATTAATCATGCCAAAGCAGCTCAAGTACCTATTATAGTTGCTATTAATAAAATAGATAAACCTACTGCTAATATTGATAGAATAAAGCAAGAACTAACAGAATATGGATTAATTCCTGAAGATTGGGGTGGCGATACTATTACTGTGCCAGTATCTGCACTGAACCATGAAGGTATTGATGAACTACTTGAAATGATACTTTTAGTTGCAGAGATGCAAGAACTAAAAGCAAATCCAAATAGAAATGCTATTGGTACTATAGTAGAAGCTCAACTAGACAAAGGTAAGGGACCCCTTGCAACGGTATTAGTACAGAAGGGGACGTTACACGTAGGCGACATGGTTGTATCTGGTACATCTAGTGGTAGAGTGAGAGCTATGCTAGACGATAAGGGAAAAAGAGTTAAAAAAGCTGGACCTTCTATACCAGTTGTTATATTGGGATTATCTGAAGTTCCAAATTCTGGAGATTTTCTATATGCTGTAGAAGATGAAAAAACAGGAAGAGCTTATGCAGAGAAGAAAAGAGATGTTATTAGAGAAGAGCAAATGAAATCCAATCAAAAGGTTTCTTTAGATGATTTGTTTGAAAAAATAAAATTAGGAGAAATAAAAGATTTAAATATTATAATTAAGGCTGATGTTAGAGGATCTATAGAAGCTTTAAAACAATCTTTAGAAAAACTAAATACAGAAGAAGTTCAGACTAATGTGATTCATGGCGGAGTTGGTGGAATTACAGAAAGCGATATAATGTTAGCTTCTGCTTCTAATGCTATAGTTATTGGATTTAATGTAAGACCAAATTTAAATGCTTTGGATGTTGCTAAGAGAGAAAAGGTAGATGTAAGAACTTATAGAGTCATTTACGAAGCAATAGAAGATGTTCAAGCAGCTATAAAGGGTATGCATGCTCCTACTATAGTTGAAGAAGTTATTGGTAGGGCTCAAGTAAGAGCAACTTTTAAAGTTCCAAATGCAGGTACGGTGGCTGGAATTTATGTATTAAACGGAAAGCTTACTAGAAATGGAAAAATAAGACTCCTTAGAGATGATGTAGTAATTTTTGAAGGTGGAGTTTCCTCGTTAAAGAGATTTAAGGATGATGCAAAAGAAGTGTTGGCAGGATATGAAGCAGGATTAGGCCTTGAAAATTATAATGATATTAAAGAAGGGGATGTTTTAGAGGCTTATATTTTGAAAGAAGTAGAAAGATAAGAGGTGATCCATTATGGATAATAAAAGATTGAATAGAATTTCTGAAGAAGTAAGAAAAGTAATTTCGGAATTAATTTATAATGGACTAAAAGATCCGAGGGTTAATCCTATGACTAGTGTTACTAAAGTAGAAGTAACTAGGGATTTAAGATTTGCAAAGGTTTATATATCGGTATTAGGAGATAAGGAAGAAAAAGACGAAACACTAAAAGGATTAGAAAGTGCCAAAGGATATATAAGAAAGGAAATCGGGAGTAGAATTGATTTAAGGTATGTTCCAGAGCCAATATTTACTTTAGATGAATCTATAGAGCAAGCTATATATATGTCTAAATTAATTGACAAAGTAAATAAAGTAGATGAAGATAAAAGAGGTAATGATGATGAATAATGATTCACTAGATAATCAAATGGATCTATCTATTGAGCTTATTAAGCAAAGTAAAAAAATATATATTGGATCTCATATTCAACCTGATGGCGATAATATAGGATCTATTTTAGCATTGGGATTAGCTTTAAAGAAGATAGAAAAAGAGGTTTTCATTGTGAAAACTGATGAAATACCTTCAGATTATACTTTTCTTCCTAATATAGATATGATTAAAGATTATGATGAAAAGGATAATATCATAGATTTATTTATTGCACTAGATGCTAGTGATTTAGATAGATTAGGTTCTAAGAAGACTATGGTTTTGAAAGCCAATAAAGTTTTAAATATTGATCATCATAAAAGCAATACCTATTTTGGAGATGTAAATGTTGTATCAGAAAACTCATCAGCAACTGGAGAATTAGTTTATAGATTAATAGAGAAGATGGGAATTGAATTAGATAAAGACATAGCTGCCTGTATTTATACTGCCATAAGTACAGATACAGGTAGCTTTATGTATGATAGCACTACTTATGAAACTCATGAAATCGTAGCAAAATTATTGAAAACAGGTATAGACAAGAATAATATTAATATTAACCTTTATCAAAATAGAAGTTTAGAAAGAACCAAACTTTTCATTAAGGCTCTAGACGGTTTAGAAACCTGCTTTGATAATAAAGTTGCTATTGTGAAAGTTACTCAGGAATTATTGAAAGAGAGTAAGGCTAAGATGGAAGATACAGAAGGCATAGTTTCCTTTATTAGGGATATTGCTCCAGTAGAAGTGGCTTGCCTTCTAAAGGAATTTGAGAAAAATCAAATTAAAATAAGTGTAAGAAGTAAAAGGTATATTGATGTTTCTCAGATATGTGAGAAATTTAATGGTGGCGGACACAAAAGAGCTGCTGGTTGTACAATATATGAAGATGTGGAAAAGGCCAAAGAATTGATTTTAGAAGAGATAAAGGAATCTTTTAGGTGATTATATGGATGGAGTAATAAATTTATTTAAACCAAAAGGTATGACTTCTCATGATGCAGTAAGTATTATGAGAAGAATTTTAGGGACTAGAAGAATTGGTCATACTGGGACTTTGGATCCTAATGCAGCAGGTGTATTGCCTCTGTGTATTGGAAAGGGGACTAGAATAAGTGAATACTTGCTTGATGTAGATAAGGAGTATATTGGAGAACTTACTCTTGGTTTAGAGACTGATACACAAGATGAAGAAGGAAGAGTAATTAATACTTCTTCTATTAAGGTAAATGAACAAGAGATAATTGAAACCTTTTCCAAATTTACGGGAACTATAAGCCAAGTTCCACCAATGTACTCTGCTTTAAAATATAAAGGTAAAAAGCTTTATGAATTAGCTAGGGAAGGCAAAATTATAGAAAGAGAACCTAGAAGCATAAATATTTATGATATTAAAGTTATGAATATTGAAGATAATAAAAAGATTCTATTTTATACTAAATGTTCTAGGGGTACCTATGTAAGAACTTTATGTAATGATATAGGCAGAACTTTAAATACCTATGGATATATGTCATATCTGCTTAGAGTAGGTGTTGGTAATTTTAAAATTGAGGACGCTCTTAGTGTTGATTACATAGTCTCTCTAGATAAAGATAATATTAAAAGTTTTATAACTCCAATGGATAAAGCTTTAACTCATTTTAGTACTATAAATGTTCCTGATTCATTTTTTTCAAAGATAGTCAATGGAGTTCACCTGCCTGTTAATTATAATGATGAGAATAAGAACAGTAGTTTATTGCGAGTGTATTGTAAAGATAAATTCATTGGAATTGGAAGAATAATAAATAAGGATAATGAACAATACTTAAAGATGGATAAAGTATTAATATAGGGTGGTATATATGGAAACTATAGATATATCAAAATATGAAGAAAATAGATTTAATACGGCTGTTGCCTTAGGAAACTTTGATGGAATTCATATAGGTCATCAACAATTAATTAAAACTATGGTAGAGAGATCTAAAGAGTTAAGCTTAAATAATTCCCTTTTGTTGTTTAGAAATCATACTAAAACTGTTATTGATCATAATAGGCCTAAAGTAATAACAAATAATGATCAAAAGCTTAAAATTGCTAAAGATTTAGGAGTAAATTTAATTTATACAATGGATTTTAATGAGGAAGTTATGAAATTATCTGGAGAAGAATTTGTGAAGAATATTCTTCTAGATAGAATAAAGGCAAAGCTTTTAGTAGTTGGTTTTGATTATAGATTTGGATATAAGGCTTCTGGTAATGCAGATTATTTGAAAGAGTTGGGAAACAAGTTTAATTTTCAAGTTGAAGTAGTTAGGCCAGTTTATGAGAATGACCAAATAGTTAGTAGCACTACTATTAGAAACCTTATTTCTGAAGGACGTATCAGAGAAGCAAACAACATGCTTGGAAGAGACTATACATTAATCGGAACTGTAATTTCAGGTAAAAACAGAGGAAACAAGTTAGGATTTCCTACTGCAAATATAGATCCTATAGATAATTATGTACTTCCTAAAACAGGGGTATATAAAACAAATACTATAATTGATGGATGTAAATATTTAAGTGTTACAAATATAGGATATAATCCAACTTTTAATGAGGATATATTAAAAATTGAAAGTCATATACTAGAGTTTTCTGACAACATATATGGGAAAAAGTTGGAAATAGAACTTATAGATTATATTAGAGAAGACATTAAATTTACCAACAAAGATGAATTGATTTATCAAATTAATAAAGATATAGAGTTGGCAAAAAAAACATATTAATATTTACATTTTAAATTTATTGTGTTAAAATGGTAATGATAAAGATTACCTTTTGCTACGTTTAGCCGTATCCTCGGCGGTTTACTTAGCTAATGGTGTATTTAAAATTAATAGGAGGTGTATTTAGATGTCTTTAACTAAAGAACAAAAGAATCAAATTATTGAAGAGTACAAATTACATGAAGGTGATACAGGTTCACCAGAAGTTCAAATTGCACTTTTAACTTATAGAATCAATTTGGTAAATGAGCATTTAAAAGCTCATAAGAAAGACCATCATTCCAGAAGAGGGTTACTTAAGATGGTAGGACAAAGAAGAGGTCTTTTAAAATATTTAGAAAACAATGATATTGAAAGATATCGTTCTTTAATTGAAAAATTAGGAATCAGAGGTTAATAAGAGCGGGGTAATCCCGCTCTATTGATTTATTCTAGTGTTTTTAATTTAAAATAGGATATAATAAGTATTATATATAAAAAATAAGGAGGTATTGCATGGAAAAAAAATTCCAGTATAAACTTGCTGGTAGAAACCTTACTGTAACTACGGGAAAAGTAGCAGAGCAAGCTAGTGGTTCCTGTCTAATCCAATATGGAGATACTGTGGTTTTAGTAACTGCGACAGCATCAAAACAGCCAAGAGATGGAATAGATTTTTTCCCATTGAGTGTTGATTACGAGGAAAAATTATATTCAGTAGGCAAAATACCAGGTGGTTTTATTAAAAGAGAAGGAAGACCTAGTGAAAAAGCGATTCTAACATCTAGACTTATTGATAGACCAATTAGACCTTTATTTCCAGATGGCTATAGAAATGACGTACAAGTCATAGCGACTGTTTTATCTGGAGATCCAGATTGTTCACCAGAAATAACAGCAATGATTGGTTCTTCAGTAGCATTATCAATTTCTGATATTCCTTTTAATGGACCAACAGGCTCAGTATTAGTTGGTTTAATTGATGGGAATTTTATTATAAACCCAAACAGCCAAGAAAGAGAAAAGTCAGAGATTCATCTAGTGGTATCGGGAACAAAGGATGCTATTATGATGGTAGAAGCAGGTGCTAACGAAATTTCTGAGTCTGTTATGTTGGAAGCTATTATGTGTGCTCATGAAGAAATAAAGAAAATATGTGATTTTGTAGAAAAAATAGTTAAAGAGGTTGGAAAAGAGAAGCAGGAATATACAGTATTTAAAGCTAATGAAGAAATTGAAGCAAAAGTCAGAGAATATGGAACGGAAAAAATTATTACTGCAATAAATACTGTAGAAAAACAAGCAAGAGAAGAAAATTTAGAAAATGTAAGGGTAGAAATAGAAGAATTATTTTTGGAAGAATATCCTGATATGGAAAAAGATATCAATACAGCAATAGAATATATAATCAAAGAAGAAGTAAGAAGGCTCATATTAGAAGAAGGAATAAGACCTGATAATAGAAAGGTTAATGAAATTAGACCAATTACTTGCGAAGTAGGATTGCTTCCTAGAACTCATGGATCAGGCTTGTTTACTAGAGGTCAAACTCAAGTATTAACTGTTGCAACTTTAGGTGCATCTGGTGATGTTCAGATAATTGATGGTATTGGTGAAGAAGAATCAAAGAGATATATGCATCATTATAATTTTCCTCCATATTCAGTTGGAGACACTAGAGTATTAAGAGGACCTGGTAGAAGAGAAATTGGGCACGGGGCATTAGCAGAAAGAGCATTGGAACCTGTGATACCTAGTGATGATGTATTTCCATACACTATAAGATTGGTATCTGAAGTTTTAAGTTCTAATGGTTCTTCATCTCAAGCAAGTGTTTGCGGAAGTACTTTAGCATTACTTGATGCAGGTGTACCTATTAAATCTCCTGTAGCAGGAGTAGCTATGGGGCTTATTAAGGCTGAAGGTGAAGATAGGGTAGCTATTTTAACAGATATTCAAGGAATGGAAGATCACCTAGGAGATATGGACTTCAAAGTTGCTGGTACTGAAAAAGGTATAACTGCTATTCAGATGGATATAAAAATATCTGGTATAAATAAACCTATTTTACAGGAAGCTTTAGAAAGAGCAAGAGAAGGAAGACTATTCATTTTAAATAAGATGTCTGAAACTATTTCTACACCTAGAGAAGAACTATCACCTTATGCGCCAAGAATATATACAATGCAAGTTAATCCAGATAAAATTAGAGATATTATTGGACCTGGTGGAAAGGTTATTAATAAAATTATTGATGAAACTGGTGTAAAAATAGATATAGATGAAAAAGGAAAAGTTTCCATAGCGGCTGATAATCCTGACAACGGACAGAAAGCTATAGATATGATTACAAAGATTGTTAAAGAAGTTGAAGTTGGAGATATATATTTAGGTAAAGTTACTCGTATTACAAACTTTGGAGCTTTTGTTGAAGTCTTAAATGGCAAGGAAGGATTAGTGCATATATCTAATATTGCTAGAGAGAGAGTTAATAAGGTAGAAGATGTTTTATCTATTGGTGATGAAGTCTTAGTTAAAGTAATAGATATAGATAATCAAGGCAGAATAAACTTATCAAGAAAAGCAGTATTGCCAGAAGAGCCAAAATCAGAAGAATAAATTTAAATTAATGCATGAACCCAAAATTGGTTCATGTTTTTAATTTTTTGTATAAATTTAGTTCCTTTGAATATATATATAAATAGAGTATATTTGGAGGGATGTATATGAAAATATTAGTTCTAAACAAAAGAACAGTAACTACATTATTAGCAATACTAGCTATTATATTGGTGGTTTCTGTGTTTTTAGTATTATATAATAAGGCAGAAGAAACTTTTAATACAGATGTATATTATCAGGGAAATGTAGATGATAAAATTATTGCTTTTGCATGTAATGTAGATTGGGGAAATGAATATATACCAAAGATGCTAGAGTTATTTGAGAAAGAAAACATAAAAATTACTTATTTTGTTACAGGAAAATGGACAGAGGGAAACAATGATATATTGAAGCAAATTTATGATAAAGGTCATGAAATAGGAAATCATGGTTATAAACATATAGATTATGATAAATTAGATTATGAAAGAAATAAAGAAGAAATTATAAAAGGTCATAATGCTATTAAAGATGTAATTAAGGAAGATGTTAAATATTTTGCACCACCTTCAGGTGCCTATAATGATAGTACAGTTAAAGCTGCTAAAGATTTAGGATATCAGGTTATTATGTGGAGTATAGATACAATAGATTGGAGAAAAGACAGTACTAAGGATATAATTGTTAATAGAGTTACTGAAAAGGTACATAACTCTGCCATAGTTTTAATGCATCCAACAGAAGAAACTGTAAAGGCTTTACCAGATATTATAAATTTCTTATTTAAAAAAGGATATAAAATTGGTACAATAAGTGATGTAATACAAAATAATTAGAACTTAGGAGGACAGAATGTACGTATTTAATAGATTGGATAATGGCATTAGAGTTGTCATGGAGAATATTACCTATGTCAACTCTGTCTCTATTGGAGTAATTATAGGAAATGGATCCATAAAAGAGGACAAGCACATAAATGGAATTTCTCATTTTATTGAACATATGTTATTTAAAGGCACTAAGAATAGAAATGCTAAAGAGATTGCAGAAGCTATAGATAATATAGGAGGTCAATTAAACGCATTTACAGGAAAAGAATATACTTGTTATTATGCACAAGTATTGGATAATCATCTTTCTATAGCTATCGATGTTTTAGGGGATATGCTTAATAATTCTTTATTTCTAGAAGAAGATATTGAAAAAGAAAAAGGCGTAGTTATGGAAGAGGTTAGTATGTATCTCGATTCTCCAGAAGACTTGGTATATGATTTATTGAATGAAATAATGTTTGAAAACACTTCTTTAGCTTACCCTATTTTAGGAACAGAAGAAACAATAGATAGATTTAGAAAAGATGTTTTATTAGATTATTTTTATGAAAATTACACCCCAGAGAATATTGTAATTTCCTTAGTGGGTAATTTAGATATTAAACATACTATAAAATTATTAAATCAATATTTTGGAAGTTTTAATAAAGAAAGAAAAAAAGGTTCTATTAAAAATAAATCTAATTTTAGATTTATTCAAAATATAAAAGGATTAGAGAAAGATATAGAACAGTTAAATTTTTGTTTAGGTATGGAAGGTGTTGAAAGAGGTTCTGATGATATGTATCCTTTGTTAGTAATGAATAATATCTTTGGCGGAAGCATGAGTTCAAGACTATTTCAAAAAATTAGAGAAGATAGGGGTCTTGCTTATTCGGTTTATTCTCATCCTTCATCTTATGAGGATATTGGAACTTTTACTATATATGCAGGATTAAATTCTGAGCAAATGGTTAATGTAGTAAAGCTAATTGATGAAGATATTAAATATATAAAAAAGAATTTAATATCAAAGGATGAACTTATTAAGTCAAAAGAACAGTTAAAGGGAAATTATATATTAGGTATGGAAGGTACATTCAGCAGGATGTTTGAAATCGGTAAGTCACTTTTAATGTTAAACAAGGTTCAATCTCCAGAAGAAGTATTAGATCAAATAAATAGAGTAACTATAGAAGATGTGGAAAAGATAGTTAAACAAATATTTGATAAAAATAAATTTAATATTGCTTATGTAGGAGATTTGGAAAATAGTGAAAAAGTAGAAAAGCAAATAAAGGATATATTATTTAATTGAGGTGATAAATATGAAAGTGAAAATAATTAATGAGAGTTCATTCTCCTTACCAAAATATGAGACCAATGGTTCTGCGGGATTAGACCTACAGGCAAGTATAAAAGAACCTATTGAACTAAAACCTTTAGATAGGGTTTTAGTTCCTACAGGTATATTTCTTTCTATACCGAAAGGTTATGAGGGGCAAATAAGAGGAAGAAGTGGTCTTGCTTTAAAGCATGGAATAACATTAGCTAATGGTATAGGAACTATAGATAGTGACTATAGGGGAGAAATTAAAATAATTCTAATAAATTTAGGAAAAGAAAATTTCATTATAAACCAAGGAGATAGAATTGCTCAACTAGTATTTATGAAATACGAGAAAGTAGATTTTGAAGAAGTTGATTTTTTAGATGATACACATAGAGGAATAGGTGGTTTTGGGCATACAGGAATTTAATATCATAAAAAATCTTATCATAAATGATAACTCATAATTTCTAACTAATTTCATATAATTTAATAATTAACTATAAGAAAAATGAGGTGATTATATGAGACTAAGTGAATTAGGAGGAAAAGAAATAGTTAACTTAAACGATGGTGGCAGATTAGGGATTATTGCAGATTCAGATATTATTATTGATGAAATATCTGGAAGAATATTGACTTTATTGGTCCCTGAAAGAAGGATACAGATTAGTAGATTGTTTGGTGGGGAAAGTGAAGGAATTGAAATCCCTTGGCACACAATTAGAAAAATTGGTAATGATATGATCATAGTAGAATTAGATATGTATTAAGATTAATACTATCACAACATACCTCCAAACTCATATTATGGACTAAGATTATTTTTCAGAGGTGATGTACCTAATGAAGATTATAGTTCAAAAGTTTGGAGGTTCTTCTGTGGCAACAAAAGAAAGTAGAAAAATGGCTATTGAAAAAATTATAGAAAAATATAATGAAGGCTATGGGATAGTAGTCGTAGTATCAGCTATTGGAAGAAAAGGAGATCCTTATGCCACCGATACCTTTTTAGATTTAATAAATCAAGAGATATTAGATAAAAGAGACATTGATCTTTTAATTTCATGTGGAGAAATAGTATCATCTGTATTACTGTCAAATGAAATTAAAGAGAGAGGTTATAATACTTGTGTCTTTACTGGAATTCAGGCAGGTATACTAACAGACAATAATTTTGGAGAAGCAAGTATTTTAGAAATAAATCCTACCTCTCTTATAGAGAGCTTAGAGAGAGGAAATATAAATATTGTTGCAGGATTTCAAGGTGGTACTAATGATATGGAAATTACAACTTTAGGTAGAGGCGGAAGTGATATTAGTGCTGTAGCTTTGGGTAGAGCTATTAACTGTGAAAAGGTAGAAATATTTACTGATGTAGATGGAGTTATGACTGGAGATCCAAACATGATTCCTAAGGCTAGGTTATTAAAAACTATGAGTTTTTATGAAGTATATCAGCTTGCAAAAGAAGGAGCTAAAATAATCCATCCTAAAGCTATTGAAATTGCATTAGAAAATAATATACCTATAGTTATTAAAAATACTTTTACCAATAGCGATGGAACTATTTTAAAAGCTTTTAACAGTTCTAGCTGCAAAAAGAAAGAAGAAAGTCTTAGAAAAAGGTTAGTAAGTTCTTTAACTTATCAACAAAATAGAGTTCAAGTAAAAATCCTTAATAATAATATTAATAAAGTAAAAGAAACTTTAGAAGAAATAGTTAAAGAGAAAATCTCATTAGATTTTTTTGATTTATCCAAGAATACTTTTGTTTTTAATGTAAATATTAATAATAGTAAAAGGCTGAAAAAAATCCTAGATAATAATAGTTTAGATTATGAAATCATTCCAGACTGTAGTAAAATAAGTATTGTTGGTAAAAATCTATGTGATAATCCAGAGGCTTTGTTAAGGATATTGGATGTATTTTATCATAACAAAATAGAAATCTTTCAAATATCTGCTTCTCATGATTCGATTTGGTGTCTTATTAATCAAAAAGATTTAGAGTCAAGTTTAAATTTAATTCATGATGAATTTAAGTTATATGAAGAATCTTAGCATAATTGTGATTTGGAATTAGGCTTAATACTTTAAAGTTTATATTTTTTAATGCTGATTTTTAAAACGTTAAAAATTTCTAAAATAATAATTAAAAAATATTTTCGATTGTTATTGATGATTTTTCTAGCATATCATTAGCAACGTGAGAAAAGTATTTATTGTCATTTTTACATCATGTTCTAAGAGCTTAGCAACTGTTTTAAAATCATTTTTGTTTGCTATTAATATTGTTCATAAGTATGCCTAAAATCGTGTACAGAATATCATATCTTAATTTTTTATGGTATTCAGATATTCTAGCACTCATGCTAAAAGAATCCTTGTTAAGTAGAACCCTATTATTTATATCTGTAGGGTTTTCTTTTTTATATTTTTTAAGTTCTAATATCGTATTAGAGGACATCGGTTATTTCTGAAGTCTATATCACCCTAGGTTAGCCTTAATATCTCCTCTAATCTAAAATCCGCCTTCTCTGCTATTAATGTAGCTATATAGTACTTTTTATTAGTTATTTTATTTAATAGATTGTTAAGTTCAGAATTTGTTAAAGTTTTAATTTTATCGTCTTTCTCTATTATTTGCACTTTAATTTTCTTAAATAGAAGCAGAACAAAAAAATAAAGAAATAGATTTGTTGACTATACGAGAAGTATAGTCCTTTTAAAGGAAATTAAAGAAATCCTTCAGGAACATAAAGAAATTCAGAAGATTTATGAAGGTCCTGCATACAGATTGACAAGTGGAATAATATTTTCTACAGATGTTATTAAAATAACGCAGGATAATGTGAATCTTTTAAAAAATAGCTTTGATTATATGTTATCAGAATTACAGCTTTGGGAACCTTGTTTTGCTAAAGTCGTGAATGGAAATGCGGTGTCTATATGTTTCCGTTCACGTATTACTAATGAATGCCATGAGGCAGAGGTAGAAACTTTACCCGATTTTCGTGGAAAAGGATATGCTGCTGAGGTTGTTGCGGCTTGGGCAGCAGCTATTTATGAAATGAATAGAATACCGACCTATAGTACTTCATGGGATAATGCTGCATCACAATCGGTGGTGAGAAAGCTAAAATGCGGCTTATACGGTGTAGACCTTTCTATCTATTAAAATAAATGTTAGTTTGTACTTTGATAATTATTGTAATTATGATAATTAGTTTATTGATTGGACGTGGTAATAATGCTATGAATAAGGTGTATAATGATAATAGTAAAATAGACAATGCATCTAATACTTTTGGATTAGATGAAAATGAGGAAATAATAGAATTAGGAACATATAAAGGAAGATTGAGATTAAGTGGAAGTGGAACTATTAGACATATAAAATTAGTAGGTTATGAAAAGAGACTGTTTTGATCTGACCCCCAAAAGTTGGACGGATAAATTAACTTACTATTAAGGATTGAGTTCTATACTGAATAGGACTTAGTCCTTTTAGTTTGCTTTTAATTCTATATTTATTGTACCATTCAATATAATCTATTAATTCTTTTTTAAAATGCTCTATATCCTCGAATTCTTGTAAATATAGTAATTCTGATTTTAATAAACCAAAAAAGTTCTCCATAACTGCATTATCCAGACAGTTTCCTTTTCTGGACATGCTTTGTTTTATTCCTTATTTGACATAAAAAATTCGTTAAAAATAAATTTATAAATTTGATGCTGTTTAAAGTATTTTGTGTAACTAATCTTAAATGCTGATTTGTACTATTTTTGTACTGCTTTGTTTTTATGTGTTTTTTAAGAAAATAAATGAATATTACAATTTGTAATTATGCTATTTAAATTACTTCCTTAGCATATTATCGATAAAATAGTAAAGACTATAATTGATAAACGCTTATAAATAAGGAGGTAAACGATGAATATTAAAGAAGATATAGAAAATACGAAAAACATAGAAGAAAAAGAGAGCTTAGAGAGTATTAAAGAAATGGGAACGCCTAATACTCCTGAATTTAAAAATGATATTCAGTTTTTAACTATTATAGGTGAAGTGGAAGGACACACTTTATCCCCTTCGGATAAAAAAACTACTAAATATGAACATATTATTCCTATGTTAATAGCTGCTGAGCAGGATCCAAAAATTAAGGGTATATTTATAATATTAAATACAGTTGGTGGTGATGTAGAAGCGGGGTTAGCCCTTTCAGAAATGATTAACAGTGTGACTAAGCCAAAGGTATCTTTAGTTCTAGGAGGAGGTCATAGTATAGGAGTACCTCTGGCTACTTCCACAGATTATTCTTTTATTGTTCCTACGGCTACTATGACTATCCATCCTATAAGAACAACAGGATTAGTTATAGGAGTACCTCAAACCTTTAGATATTTCCAAAAGATGCAGCAAAGAATTATTGATTTTATATTGAGAACTTCGGATATAGATAAAAAATCTTTACTTGAATTAATGTATGCCACAGATGAATTAGCCAATGATGTCGGAACTATATTAATTGGTAAAGAAGCAGTAGAATACGGTCTTATTAATGAAGTAGGAGGTTTTAATAAAGCATTGAAAAAACTTCATGAACTTATACCAGATAAATAGAAATAGTATAAGAATTTAAATTGTGCTATAATAACAGGAGCACATATTTTATAAGGGGGGGTTGTCTTGACTTTAATTCAAGCAATTATTTTAGGAATATTTCAAGGTATAGCTGAATTTTTACCTATCAGTAGTTCAGGACATTTAGTCCTATTACAACATTTTTTTAACATAAAAGAAGGAAATTTATTCTTTACAGAGATGCTTCACTTCGGCACCTTAATATCCATAATAATCGTTTATTTTAATGATGTAGTAAAAATAGTAGTAGAGTTTTTTAAATTAATTGGCAACATTATCAAAAATAAAAAAGTTAAACCTCTTAATACATATCAAAAATTAGGATTGTTGATTATTGTAGGTAGTATACCAACAGCCATTATTGGGTTGCTTTTTGAAGATTTTTTTGAAAAACTTTATTCATCAGTTTTGCCTATAGGAATAGCTTTTCTAATAACAGGTGTATTGTTATGGATCGCTGAAAATAAAGCTGATGAAAATAAAAATATAAAAAATATGACTTTTTTAGACTCAATAGTTATTGGAACCTTTCAAGGTATTGCAATAATCCCAGGAATATCTAGATCAGGTTCTACAATAGTTGCAGCTTTAATGAGAGGATTAAACAGATCCTTAGCTACTGAATATTCTTTTTTACTAGCCTTACCTGCTACTTTTGGAGCTGGATTATTAGGTATAGTTAAAGTGATAAAAAGTGGTAGTGAAGTATCCTTTACCATGCCATTACTTATTGGAATGTTACTTTCAACTATAGTTGGTATTTTTTCAATTAAAATATTGGTAAAAGTTTTGAAGAAGAATAAACTTCACTATTTTTCCTATTACTTATGGATTGTAGGATTGCTTACAATTATAAGTAAAATATTTTTTTAAAAGAGGATTTTATGCTAATTTGTAGAATTTCTTCAAGAGGTGATCTTCTTGAGTAAAAAAAAGAAAAATATTAATAAAAAGAACAGTAAAAGAGAATATAATAAGGATATATTTGGAGTAGCGATAATTGCCATAGGGATACTTTCTATGGTAAGTTTGTTTAGTTCTAAGATGGGGATCGTTGGTTCTGTTTTAAGGGGAACCATCTTTTCCCTTATGGGTTTTGGAGGTTACTTTTTCCCCTTATGTATTATTACTATAGGCATATTGTTTATTGTTAATAGATTCAACGTAGAAGAAGGAGGGAAATCTGGCTTTCTTTTACTAATTTTCTTATGTTTTATAATAATTCTTGATGTAAGGAATCCTAAAGCTACAGGATTTATAAATAAAATCAATGCTTCTATTGAGTTAAGTGAGCTTGGCAAAGGTGGAGGAATTATTGGAAGTTTTTTTGGGTATTTTTTTAATAAATTATTTGGTCCCATAGGAACTTATTTAGTTATCTCTTTTATTACAATTATAAGCATATTAATACTTACAGATATAAAACTTAAAGAAATTTTTAAGAGAATAAATAAGATAAAGTTTAATAAACCTTGTATTGTTGAGAAGAAACCCCGTATTGTTGAGAGAAAACCCGAAAAAAATAAATTAAAGCCTGAAGATCTATTGGAAATCTCTAAAGAGGATATAAAGATCTTAGATTATACTAAAAATGAACCTAAAATTTTAAATAAAGACAATAACACTACCAAAGAAGTACAATCTATTGAGCAAGAAATAAAAATTAAACAAAGTAAAAGCCATACTAATAGCTATAGTATTCCACCTTTGAATTTGCTAAAGTCTCCTGATATTAAGCAAGATGGTAGTGATAAAAAGGAAATATTGCACAATGCTAAAACTATTGAAGAAACTATGAAAAATTTTGGTATTGATGCAACTATAATTCAAATAAACAAAGGTCCAACAATAACTTGTTATGAGTTGCAACCAGCGCCGGGAATAAAGGTAAGCAGAATCGTTTCTCTATCTGATGATATTGCATTAAGCCTTGCTTCTTCTGATATTAGAATTGAGGCTCCTATCCCAGGTAAAGCTGCTGTAGGCATCGAAGTACCAAATAAAATGAAAGATAATGTAGTATTAAAAGAAATCTTACTCTCGGATGAATATGAATCTATTGATTCAAAAATACCATTAGCTTTAGGTAAAGATATATCTGGAAAGCCTATAGTATCTACTATTGATAAAATGCCTCATCTACTTATAGCTGGTGCTACGGGTTCTGGTAAAAGTGTTTGTATAAACACTATTATTATGAGTATTTTGTATAAGTCGTCACCAGACGATGTAAAGTTACTTTTAATAGATCCAAAAGTAGTAGAATTAAGTATTTATAATGGTATTCCTCATTTATTAATACCTGTAGTTACGGATGCTAAAAAAGCTGCATTTGCTTTAAACTGGGCTGTTGAAGAAATGGAGAAAAGATATAAATTATTTGCTCAAAATAACGTAAGAGACATTACTTCCTATAATAATAAAATTAAGGATAGTGATGATGAAAAACTTCCAATGATGGTAATAGTAATTGATGAATTGGCAGATTTAATGATGGTTGCTGCTCAAGAAATAGAAGATTATATCTGTCGATTAGCTCAAATGGCAAGGGCAGCAGGTATGTATTTAATCGTTGCTACCCAAAGACCTTCTGTAGATGTCATAACAGGAACTATAAAAGCTAATATACCTTCTCGAATTTCTTTTGCAGTATCTTCACAAGTTGACTCTAGAACAATACTAGATATGGCTGGAGGAGAAAAACTTTTAGGGAAAGGAGATATGCTTTTTTATCCTTCTTTCTATTCAAAGCCTTCTAGACTTCAAGGAGCTTTTATTAGTGATGAAGAAGTAGAAAGAGTTGTTACTTATTTAAAGGATCAAAATATTACTGAGTATGATGAGGATATAATTGAGGTAATACAAAATCCTAAAGAAATTGCCTTAGATGATAGTGATGAACTTTTGCCAGAAGCCATTAATCTAGTAGTAGAAGAAGGACAGGCTTCCATATCTTTACTTCAAAGAAAATTAAGAATAGGATATGCTAGGGCAGCCAGAATTGTAGATGAAATGGAAGAACGAGGAGTAATTGGAGGATATGAAGGCAGCAAACCACGAAAAGTGTTGGTTTCAAAAGATGAGTTTGATTCAATGTTTAAGGAGAGATAAAGAATGAATTTTAAAAAAGTATCTATAGTAACCTTAGGATGTTCAAAAAATGAAATAGATTCAGAACTGATGACTAGTCTGCTTAAAGGAAGTGATTATGAAATAGTTTCCAATTTAGAAGAGGCAGAGATAATTATAGTTAATACTTGTGGATTTATAGATATGGCAAAAGAAGAATCTATTGAAACTATTTGGGAAATGACTAAATATAAAGAAGAAGGAGATTGTAAGTATCTAATTCTATCAGGTTGCCTTGCAGAGAGATACTCTAAAGAGCTAATGGAAGAAATTGAAGAAGTAGATGGAATTATAGGTACTGGTAATGTTAAAGAGATAGTGAATGTAATTAAGAAATTAGAGAAAGAAAAGATTACTAAAGTGGGTAACGTAGATGTAGATTATTTGGAAGAAGTTAAAAGAATTAATTTCTCAAAAACTGCCTACGTAAAAATATCTGAAGGATGTAATAACTTTTGTACTTATTGTATTATACCGAAATTAAGGGGTAAATATAGAAGTAGAAAAATAGAAGACATCGTAAGAGAAGTTGAATATTTGGTAAGTAATGGGGTAGAAGAGATCATATTAATTGGCCAGAATACTTCCGATTATGGCATAGATTTGTATAATCGTTATAATCTAAATGAATTATTGGATAGATTAAATTTAGTAGAAGATCTTAAATGGATAAGAATATTATACCTATATCCAGATAACTTTAGTAATGAATTAATATCTGCTATTAGAGACAATGATAAAGTATTGAAATATGTAGATATTCCTCTACAACATATAAATAATGAAATATTAAAAAGAATGAATAGAAAAACCTCAAAGGAAGATATTGTTTTATTAATTAAAAGATTGAGGGAAGAAATTCCAGAGATAGTCATTAGAACAACATTTATTGTAGGCTTTCCAGGAGAAACTGAGGAAGAATTTAAAGAATTATATGATTTTGTATCTCAGGTTAAATTTGATAGATTAGGAGTATTTACTTATTCTCAAGAAGAAGATACTCCTGCTTATAAATTACCTAACCAAATAGAAGAATATATTAAAATTCAAAGAAGAGATAAAATTATGGAAATTCAAAAAGATATTTCCGAAGATTTAATGAGTAAAAATGTAGGTGAATTATATGAAGTATTAATTGAAGAAGAAGTTGGGGATAATGTTTATATAGGTAGATCTTATATGGATAGTCCTGAAATTGATGGTGTAGTTTATGTAACTGCTAATAATAAATTAGAACTAGGAAGTTTTGTTAAAGTAAAAATTACGGACTATCTAGAATATGACTTGATTGGAGAGATGGATTATGAATTTGGCCAATAAGATAACATTAATAAGAGTTTTATTGGTTCCAGTTTTTATGGTAGTATTTTATTTGGACTCTGCCTATAGTACTTATATTGCAGCTGCAATATTTATTATTGCATCATTAACAGATACTTTAGATGGCTATATTGCAAGAAGTAGAAATATGGTTACTAATTTTGGAAAATTTGTTGATCCATTGGCAGATAAAGTGCTGGTTTCAGCTGCTCTGATATCCTTAGTTGAGCTAGGAAAAATTCCTGGATGGATTGTAGTAGTTATTATAGCTAGAGAGTTTACTATCACTGGATTTAGAGTTATTGCTGCTTCAGAAGGTATCACTATAGCTGCTAGTCCTTTAGGAAAATTTAAAACCATCACCCAATTAATCGCTATAATTGCTTTACTTATAAATAATTTTCCATTTAGTTATATTAGTTTACCTTTTGATTTAATAATGCTTTATGTGTCTTTGTTCTTTACTATCATATCTGGAATAGATTATATTTATAAAAATAAGCATGTTTTAAGAATAGGAGAAAAATAGTAGGAGATGAAATTATGAAAGCAGAAATAATTTCTATAGGGACTGAAATAACAACAGGTAGCATTTTGAATACCAATACCAAATATTTATCTACCAAACTTTTAGAGAATGGAATAGAAGTTTCTTATCATACATCTGTTGAAGATAATGCTGATATGATAAAAGAAGTATTTAAGATAGCTTTAAAAAGAGTTGATTTAATTATAACTACTGGTGGATTAGGTCCTACAGATGACGATTTAACAAAAGAGATTATCGCTGAAACTTTGGGTTTAAAATTAATTAAAGACAAAGAAATGGAAGATAATATAAAAAATATGTTTAATTCCTTAAACAGACCTATGCCTACAAATAATAAAAAGCAAGCTTTGGTACCAGAAGGCGGGAGATTTATTGCTAATGAAATAGGTACCGCTCCGGGAGTCTATATATCAAAAGATAATAAAAAGATAATCATGCTTCCTGGACCTCCAAAAGAAATGAAGATAATGTTTGAGAAATATGTAAGACCTATAATAATGCAAGACTTTTTTATTATTACTAAATCTATAAATACCATTGGAATTGGAGAATCTGCTTTAGAAATGGAAATAAAAGATATTATTTTAAATGAGAAAGATATAACCATTGCTACTTATGCAAAAGAGGGAGAAGTAGAAGTAAAAATTATAGCTAAAGGTCAAAGTAAAGATTTTATTGAAGAAAGATTAAATAAAGTTATAGAAAAAGTAGAAAATAAAGTTGGAACCTATATTTATGGATTTGACAATACAACAATTGAAGAGACAGTATTTAAGCTATTAAAGGAAAAAGGTTATAAAGTTGGATTTTGTGAATCGTGTACTGGAGGATTAATCAGTAGTCGATTTATTAGAATACCAGGTGCATCTGAAGTCTTGGATAGAACAATAGTTACTTATAGTAATAAATCAAAGATAGAAGAATTAGGAGTCAAGAAAGAAACTTTAGAACAATACGGGGCTGTAAGCAAAGAAACGGCTTTAGAAATGGCAGAGGGTCTCTTAAAGAAAGGTGATTTAGATCTAGTGTTATCTACTACTGGTATAGCAGGACCAGCGGGTGGCAGTGAAGAAAAGCCTGTAGGATTAGTTTATATAGGCATAGCAACTAAAACTAAAAATAAAGTTTTGAAATGTAATTTTAATGGAGATAGGGAATCTATACAGAATAGAACTACGACTAGATCTTTTGCTGAAATTAGGAATCTTTTATTAAATTAATTATTTGACTTAATAAGAAATATATTATAAAATGTATCTAGAACTTACGTTCGAATAAGTGAAAGGGGTGAATCCAGTTTAACTGGAATATTATGGTTGATATAAATGAAAAGAAGAAAGCCTTAGAAGTAGCTTTAAGTAAAATTGAAAAAGATTTTGGAAAAGGTTCCATAATGCGTCTAGGTGAAAATACTAAAATGAATATAGAGGTTATTCCCACTGGAGCTTTAGATTTAGATATAGCGTTAGGAATAGGCGGATTACCTAGAGGTAGAATTATTGAAATTTATGGACCTGAATCTTCTGGTAAAACCACAGTAGCTCTTCATGTAGTTGCTGAAGCTCAAAAAACTGGAGGTATAGCTGCTTTTATTGATGCTGAACATGCCCTTGATCCTGGATATGCTAAAAAGCTAGGAGTGGATGTAGAGAATTTAATAGTTTCTCAACCAGATACAGGAGAACAAGCTTTAGAAATAGCAGAAGCTTTAGTTAGAAGTGGTGCTGTAGATGTAATAGTTATAGATTCTGTCGCTGCTCTTGTTCCAAAAGCAGAAATTGAGGGAGAAATGGGAGATAGTCATGTAGGTCTCCAAGCTAGACTTATGTCCCAAGCATTAAGAAAGTTAGCTGGAGCTATAAACAAATCCAATACTACTACTATTTTTATAAACCAACTTAGAGAAAAAGTAGGAGTTATGTTTGGAAATCCTGAAACAACTACTGGTGGTAGAGCTCTTAAGTTCTATTCGAGTATAAGGTTAGATGTTAGAAGAATAGAAACTCTTAAACAAGGAGATGAAATGATAGGCAATAGGACTAGAGTTAAAGTTGTTAAGAATAAGGTTGCTCCTCCCTTTAAACAAGCTGAGTTTGATATAATGTATGGTGAGGGAATTTCTAAAGAGGGGAATATTTTAGATACTGGCGTAGTTGCGGAAATTATTAATAAATCTGGATCCTGGTATAGTTATAATGAGCATAAACTAGGTCAAGGAAGGGAAAATGCAAAAGACTTTTTAAAAGAAAATGCTGAAGTTGCTTTGGAAATTGAATTGAAGATTCGCCAGAAGTTTGGATTAATTGAAAACAATACTAACTCCAATGAAGCTAATGATGATTCTAAGGAGAAAGATAAAAAAACCAAGTAACCTCCTTATTCTATAAGGAGGTTTAACGTTAGGAGTGTTTATTTTGAAACTATTGTTCTTCACAGATACCCATATTAGAGGAACTACCCCTAAAAATCGGAAAGATGTATTAGTTGACACTTTGGAAGAAAAGTTTAGAGAGATATGTGATATAATAAATCTTTATCAAGTGGATTATGTACTCCATGGGGGAGATTTATTTGATAGACCTGATATTTCTATTTCTATAGTAAGTAGATTTGCTAAAATTTTAAATCATATTAAAGTTCCTATATACATAGTTAGTGGAAATCATGATATTTATGGTCATAATCCTGAGACTATAAATAGAACGATGCTAGGTTTACTTAATGCTTTAGGAGTAGTGAAAATTATTGGAACTAAAGAAAAAGTATTTCTGGAAAAAGATAATATTAAAGTTCAATTAACTGGTCAACCGTATGTATATGATGTTGATGACGTTTCTAATAGAAGTTATTATTTATTAGATGAAGTAGATCAAAATATTGATTATTCAATTCATATGGTTCATGGGATGCTATTGAATAAACCTTTTGTTAAAGGTATTCCTTATACTTTAATAGAAGACATAAAGGATACAAAAGCAGATATTACTTTATCAGGTCATTATCATTCAGGATTTGGTGTTGTTAAAATAGATGAAAAATATTTTATAAATCCTGGCAGCATAGTTAGGATAACCAATAGTCTAAGAGAAATAGAAAGAATACCTCAAGTAGTATTAATTGATTTAACGGATAAAATAAAAATAGAGTTAATACCTTTAAAAACTGCTGCTCCAGGAGGAGAAGTCTTAGATAGAGAAGAGATAGAAAGACATATTTATAAAAATGAAAGAATGTATGAATTTAAACAGACGATAGATGCAGCTCTCAACTTTGAAAAAATGGATATTAATGATGTATTAATAGAAGTATCAAATGCCCAAGGAGTTTCTGAAGATGTAAAAAGGGAAGCTTTAAGAAGAATTGCCTTATCTCAAATGAAAGGCTTAGGAGATGAGTAATAAATGGTATATATTAAAAAAGTAATCTTAGAAAATTTCCAGTCTCATAAAAATACAACTTTAGATCTGGATAAGCATTTAAATGTTATTGTTGGCCCTTCAGATAATGGTAAAAGTGCAATTATTCGTGGAATTAAATGGGCTCTTTATAATGAGCCTTCTGGAGATTATTTTATTAGAGAAGGTGAAAAGGATTGTAGTGTTACTTTGATATTTAATGATGGTACTAAAATTAAAAGATATAGGAGTAAAAGTAAAAATTCTTATTATCTTTACGACAGAGAAGGTAAAGAAACCATTTTTGAAGGTTTTGGGACTACTGTTCCACAAGAAATTATTGACAAAACAGGGATTAAGAAAATTTTATTAGATAGTGATCAGTCTAATTCTATAAATATTGGAGAACAATTAGAAGGTCCTTTTTTATTATCTGAAAAAACTTCAACTAGAGCTAGTGCTATAGGTAGACTGGTTGGAGTTAATATTATTGATGTTGCTTTAAGAGATACGTTAAGGGATAATAGAAACTTATCTATTAATAAGAAAAACATTGATGAACATATAAATAATCTAGAAGAAGATCTAAAACAATATGAATATCTAGATGATTTAATTAAGAAAGCTAAAGAAATAGAATTGTTGCGAAATAAAGTTGTAGAAAAAAACAATAAGTTAGATAAGTTAAAATCTATATTAAACGACTTAAATGATACAAAGAAGGAAATAGATTTAATTAAAGAATATCTTAACAAGCTAATTGGAATTAGAGAAGTAGAAATTTTAGTTAAGCAATTATCTACTGTTATTAAAAAGTATATTTATATTGATAGTCAACATAATAGATTGAATAAGATTATTAAACAAAAAGATGAAAGTTTTGAAATTATTAAGGCTTTAAAAAATATAGATAAAGCAAATGTAAATATTGAAAAACTTCCTTTATTTAACAATAAAAGAGAAAAAATGATAGAGCTACAGATTAAGTTTAGTAAAGGAAATGGAGAAATATCTAAATATAAAAATATATCAAATCAATTATCCCAAATAGAAAATGTAGAACTCAAAGTAAAAGATTTTCAGAACAAGTTAAATAAACTAGAAAAATTAAATGTAATACAAGAAAAATTAGAAAAGTCAAAGAAAAGTATATCAATTGGCAAGGTATACATAGATAGACTCCAGAATGTTGATGATATAGGCCTTATATATACTAATCTAAAGAATAAAATAGATCAATATAAGAAGTTAGATGTCATAGTTAACAGTTATCAATCTATTGGTCTGGAAAAATCTAAGGAGAATATAAATATAGGCAAATTAAATAAAACAATAAAAAAGTCTTTAGAAGAATATAGAGAAATATTGATAAAATTGGAGATATGTCCTTTATGTTTTAGTAATATTGATAACGATACGATTAATCATATAATAAGTCATTATGACTAGGAGGGTGCTGTTATGGATTATGAAAAAGAATTAAATATTTTAAAAGATAACTTAGAAAAAGCTAAATCTTTAAAATATAGAGCTGAAGCTAGATTGGATCAATTAAATCAGCAGCAAGAAGAAATTATAAAGGAACTAAACAGTTTAGGGGTAAATCCTGAGGATTTAGAAAAAGAAATAGAAAATTTAACAAAGGAAATAGACGATCTTTTCAAAGAAGCTAATGCCTTGCTTCCTAAAGATCTAATAGAAAAGAAGGGATAAAATGATAAAAGATATACAGGAGTTAGATAGCTGTTTAGAACAGTTAAAAGAATTTATATCTAGAGAAGAAGGTAAAAGAGATAAAATACTAGAACAGATAAAAGAAAATAAAAAAATTGTTGAAAAAATAAATGTGGATATAGAACTTCTTGAAAAAGTTAGTATGTTATTTCAGAAAACTTCTGAATTTGCTAGGGAGCAAGCTAAAAAACAAATTGAAACATTGGTTACTAAGTGTTTACAGTATGTTTTCGAATCTGACATAGAATTCATTATAGAACTTGATGAGCTAAGGGGTAAAGCTAATGCGGAATTTTATGTTATAAATGAAGTTCAAGATACTATTATAAAAACTAAACCAGAGTTATCTCGAGGTGGAGGCGTTGTAGATATAATTTCTCTGGCTTTGAGGATAGCTTTTCTTCAAATTCACAAGCCTAGAATAGAAGGTCCTGTTATTTTAGATGAGCCTGCAAAGCATGTGAGCGAAGACTTTATTTTTAATGTAGCGGATTTTTTAAAACAAACCTCAGAAATGTTTGATAGACAGATTATAATGGTAACTCATAATCAACATCTTTCTTCTATTGGTACTAATGCTTATAGAGTTGAACTAAAAGGGTCTGAAACTAGTGTTCATAAGGTGACCACCTAATTACATCTTGACATTATTATGTAAAAGTAATAAAATTAAAGCGTATGTAGCCATACAAACGTATAGTGTAGACTCCATAAATCCGAAAATATTCGGTTTATATTTTTATTGAGAAAATGCGAATGTAGTATGGAACTTGATAATTAAATAGAATAGGAGGTGCGTCGTTATTGAAATTTTATTTGTAATTCTTGGTGCAGTTTTTGGAATTTTCGCTGGATATTACATTAGAAAGACTATAGGCGAAGGTAAAATAAATAATGCAGAAGAATTAGCTAAAAGAATTGTTGAAGATGCAGAGAGAGATGGTGAAACTCAAAAGAAAGAACTTCTTCTTGAAGCAAAGGAAGAAATTCATAAATTGAGAAGTGAAGTTGAGAAAGAGAACAGAGAGCGTAGAAATGAGTTACAAAAGCTAGAAAGGCGAATACTTCATAAAGAAGAAACTATTGATAGGAAAAGCGATTCAATAGAAAAGAAAGAAGATCTCCTTATAAGAAAAGGAAGAGAATTAGAAGAAAAGGAGAACTTAATTAATGAACTTTATGAGAAACAAGTGTTAGAATTAGAAAGACTTTCTGGTCTAACCTCTGAAGAGGCGAAAGAGCTATTATTAAATGATATTAGAAAAGAAATTATCCATGAATCTGCTATCATGATTAAAGAAATGGAAAACAAGGCTAAAGAAGAAGCTGAAAAGAAAGCTAGAGAAATTATTTCAGTAGCAATACAAAAATGTGCTGCTGACCATGTTGCTGAATCCACAGTAACTGTTGTACCATTACCTAATGATGAAATGAAGGGTAGAATAATTGGTAGAGAAGGTAGAAATATTAGGACTTTAGAAACTTTAACCGGAATTGATTTAATTATTGATGATACTCCAGAAGCTGTAGTTTTATCAGGATTTGATCCTATTAGACGAGAAGTGGCAAGAATTGCTCTTGAAAAGTTAATTGTAGATGGAAGAATACATCCTGCTAGGATTGAAGAAATGGTAGACAAGGCTAAAAAAGAAGTTGATAATATAATAAGAGAAGAAGGAGAACAAGCTGCTTTTGAAGCAGGAGTTCATGGTCTTCATCCAGAAATTATTAAGCTTTTAGGTAGGCTTAAATATAGAACAAGCTATGGTCAAAACGTTCTCAGACATTCTATAGAAGTAGCTCATTTAGCTGGTGTAATGGCAGCAGAATTAGGTGCTGATGTAAAGATAGCTAAGAGAGCAGGCCTGCTACATGATATTGGTAAGGCAGTGGATCACGAGATAGAAGGACCTCATGTTGATATTGGTGTTGACTTAGCTCGTAGATATAAAGAATCTAAAGAAGTTCTTCATGCAATTGCAGCTCATCACGGAGATATTGAGCCACAAACTGTAGAAGCGGTATTAGTACAAGCTGCAGATGCTATATCAGCAGCCAGACCAGGTGCAAGAAGAGAAACTTTAGAGGCTTATATAAAAAGGTTACAAAAACTTGAAGAAATAGCTAATTCCTTCGAAGGAATTGAAAAATCTTTTGCTATTCAAGCAGGTCGAGAAGTTAGAATAATGGTTAAACCAGAAGAAATTAATGATGATCAAATACTTCATACTGCAAGGGAAATCGTTAAGAGAATAGAATCTGAATTAGATTACCCAGGTCAAATTAAAGTTAATGTTATAAGAGAAACTAGGGCTATTGAATATGCAAAATAGCACTTTAGAATAAATTTTGGATAAATTTACAAAAAAATAATAAAAATTTTCCAAATAAAAGAGGATTTTTAAGTTGTCTGTAGAATAAAGTATATAAATAAAAGAATATATTTAAAAATATAGTTAGAGGGGGCTATTTTAATGGATGTATTAAAAGTATCAGCAAAATCAAGTCCAAATTCTGTTGCAGGAGCACTTGCTGGGGTTCTAAGAGAAAAAGGTGCTGCTGAAATACAAGCAATTGGGGCAGGTGCTTTAAATCAAGCAGTTAAAGCAGTAGCAATTGCAAGAGGATTCGTTGCTCCAAGTGGAATCGATCTTATTTGTATACCAGCCTTCACAGACATCGAAATAGATGGTGAAGAAAGAACCGCTATCAAATTAATTGTTGAACCAAGATAGCTTTTAAAAAACCTGCCAGGTCATGGCAGGTTTTTTATTATTTATGATTATGGCAATACTATGTATATTAAGGAGATGAGGAATGTGATTTTTGATTTACATGTACACACTAACCATTCTGATGGAATATTAAGTCCAGAAAGAGTAGTGGATTTAGCAGTAAGTAAAGGTCTAAATGGTATAGCCATAACGGATCATGATACTATAACGGGAATTGAAATAGGAATTAATCATAGCTTAAAATATAAAAATTTTAAAGTAATACCAGGAATTGAATTCAGCTCTGTATTTATGAATGAAGAAGTCCATATACTAGGTTATTTCGTTAATTATGATTTATCTGATATAATAGATATTACAGATAAATTAAGAAGTTCAAGGATCACACGAGGTCTTGAAATTGTTGAAAAAATAAATAATTTAGGTATGGATTTAACCATAGAGGAAGTAAAAGCTTTTTCCGGAGAAGATTATATTGGCAGACCTCATATAGCAAGAGCTCTTATAAAGAAAGGATATGTTTTGACTATTAAAGAAGCCTTTGAAAAATATTTAGACAGAGGTAAGTCTGCTTATGTTGAAAGATATAAGATAGCAATAGAGGATACCATTGATTTAATAAAAAAATCTGGAGGTATTTCAGTTTTAGCTCACCCTGGTTTACTTAAAAATAAGGATATCATTAAATACTGTATTTCTAAAGGTATTAACGGACTGGAATGTATTCATTCTAAACATAAAAAAGAAGATGTTTTATACTTACTAAAAGTTGCTAAGGATAACAATTTGATAATTACAGGGGGATCAGACTGCCATGGAGATATAATACACGGAGATACTTTGCTTGGAAAATATTATGTTAATTTAGATGATATTCCACAAATGAAAGGAAGGATATAATTGAGTATTTATAAAGGAGAAAGACAAAGACAGTTTCCCTCTAAAATAAGCACTACTTCTTTTGTTAAGCTATATATACTACACTTATTGAATGAAAGAAGTTATTATGGAAACGAAATTATAGATGAAATAAAGGAGAGGTTAGATAACAAATGGGAACCTAGCCCTGGAATGGTTTATCCGCTACTTAGGGAATTAGAACAGGAAGGATATATAGATGGATGGTGGGAAGAACCCGATAAAAGATCTATTAGAAGGTATAAATTAACAGACGAAGGCTATAGGCATTATAAAGTTATTTTACTACAGTATAAATCGACCTTCGAAGATTCTTTACATATTGTTAAAAATGTGTTAAAAGATATATATAAAGAAAAATTTTAATCTATAGATAAAATTATAAAAATACTTAACTGGAGGTATTAACATGGATTTTAAATTATCAAAAAAAGGTTTAGAAATTTCTCCATCAGTTACTCTTGAAATAACTGCAAAAGCTAAAGCTATGAAAGATGCTGGTATAGATGTAGTAAGTTTCGGAGCTGGTGAGCCAGACTTCAATACCCCTAAAAACATACAAAAAGAGGGCATTAGGGCAATAGAAGAGGGACTTACTAGATATACCCCTGCTTCAGGTATTGTAGAACTTAAAAAAGCTATATGTGAAAAATTACATAAAGAAAATAATTTGGAGTATAAACCTAGCAATATTATAGTATCTAGTGGTGCAAAACATTCTATATATAACACTTTAATGGCAATATTAAATCCAGGAGATGAAGTAATTGTAGCTGTTCCTTATTGGGTTAGCTATCCTGAATTAATAAAAATATCTGGCGGAAATCCAGTATATATAGAAACAAAAGAAGAAAATGACTTCAAATTTACAATATCTGACTTAGATCATGTACTTACACATAACACAAAAGCTATTATATTAAATAGTCCAAGCAATCCTACTGGAAGTATTTATAGTGAAGAAGAACTAAAAGCAATTGCAGATTGGGCTGTAAAAAATAATATTTTTGTTATATCTGATGAAATTTATGAAAGATTAGTTTATGATGGTGAAAAACATATAAGTATTGCTTCATTTAACGAAGATATTAAAAATTTAACGATAGTCATCAATGGAATGTCAAAAGCTTATGCTATGACTGGATGGAGAATAGGGTATACAGCAGCTCATGAGGACATAATAAAGGTTATGAGCAACCTACAGAGCCATACTACATCTAATCCATGTTCCATGTCTCAATATGCCAGTGTAGAAGGATTACTAGGAGATCAAAGTAGTGTGGAAGATATGAAGAAACATTTTGAAGAAAGAAGAAACTACATGGCAGATACCATAAACTCTATAAAAGGACTAAGTTGTAGAAAACCTAAAGGTGCTTTCTATATAATGGTAAATTATACTCAACTTTTAGGTAAGACAGTAAAAGGAATAACTATTAACTCATCTTTAGATTTTGCAAAGCTATTATTAGAGGAAGGAAAAGTAGCAGTTATACCAGGAATTGCTTTTGGTGATGATAAATACATTAGATTATCCTATGCAACTTCTATGGAAAATATTAAGAAGGGCCTAGGTAGAATTAAAGAAATAGTTGAATAAATTTGAAATTAAATAGAACAGGCCTATGGTTTACATAAAATAATTATGTGAACCATAGGCCTGCTTATTATAAAGGGGAATATGATGAAAAGGATAATTTTTGGGGGACTTCTTTTTATTGGAGGATTATCAGGTATATTGTTAATTATAGCATTTTCTATTGTATATCCATGTTCAATTAATGGCATAACTGGATTTAGAGGATTTTTAATAAGCTATGATATAATGTTGTTTTTTATAACGTTCTGTATTTTGGTTTTGGGTGGAATAATAGTTTTAGCAATAGAAGCGTATAAGAAAAAGTGAATCTTTATTGACATATTTAAAAAGATTGATATGCTGTAATCAGATGGATATACTTACATTCATTGGATATATGAAAATAGTTAAATAAAATAATTAAAGAATAAATATAAATGCATCGAAAAGGAGTTGACATAATTATGTCAACTCCTTTTTTATTAAAACAAATGAAAACAAGAAAGGAGGTGGATCTAATGAAAAACTATAAAAAATATATAACAGTATTTATGGCTTTTCTATTAATTTTCACCTTAGGGGAAAATATAGCTACTGCAAAAGATGAAAAAGTTACAAAAGAAGTTATTGAAGAACATCATAAAACTATAGAGCAAAATAAAGAAGATATAATCGTTCAAGGTTATGATTGTCCAATGTGTGGTTCTAATACTAGAACTTATAAAGTATCCACTACTGAAAGATATGTAGATGTAGCAGTTAATCCTCCGGGACATACACCAGGAACCTATAAACAGTATGAAGTAACTAGTCGTTATCAGATGGAATGTCTAAATTCATCTTCATGTGGATTTAAAACTGATTTTGATGTTTTTGAAGACTATAAGTATGTGAGAGTATAACGATGTAAAAAGCAAAGAGTTGACATAAAATCATTATGTCAACTCTTTGCTTTTTGTGAAAAAATAAAAAAATTTCTTAAAAAACGCCCTTTAAAATGCCTTAAAACTTATATAAATGATATTGTTAGAGGTATTCTATGCTTTGACTTTTAAAAGCTTTTATAGGGCTTTTAAAGGGGTTAGATGAGTGATGAAATTTATAAAGCAAAAATGATTTAATGAAAATAAGAAAAAATTAAAATTGTAACCTTATTTTGTTAAAAATATATAAAAGGAATCTATATTATGTGTTATTTAATTAATATAATTAAAACAATAAAATATTCTTTGAAAAAAAGAAGGTTTTTCAGAACTTTTGTAGAAACAATATATTAGTCACAAAATAGTTATTTTGTGACTAATATATACAGAAAAAGAGGGATACAATGTACGAAATACCAATTATTCTTGAAGACTATCTTAATTATATGGAAACAATTAAAGGAACTTCCCCTAACACTGCAAAAGAATACTTTTTTGATTTAAGGACTTTCTTTAGATTTATTAAAACAAGATATAAATTAGTAGATCCAACTGTACCTTTTGATGAAATTGAAATTGATGATATTGATTTAGATTTAATCAAAAAATTAAACATTCAGGACCTTCATGCCTATATCTCTTATGTAGACAAAAAAAGAGATAATGGAAATTATGCTAAGTCTAGAAAGGTTGCTAGTATTAGATCTTTTTTCGATTACCTGTATGGTAAAGTTAGCTTAATAGAAAAAAATCCTGCAGAACATTTAGAATTTCCCAAAACCGATAACAGACATCCTGTCTATCTTACTTTAGAAGAATCAGAAAGATTATTAAATACAGTTCTAGAAAACAAAAATGAAGAATATAGAAAAAGAGATTATGCTATTATGATGTTATTTTTAAATTGTGGATTACGTTTATCAGAGCTATCTAGTATAGATTTTGATAAGATTAAAAATGATGATACTTTAACCGTTATAGGAAAAGGAAATAAAGAAAGAACCGTTTTTTTAAATGATGGTTGTGTTGAAGCTATAAAAAGCTATCTAGCTGTAAGACCAAAAGATTCTAAAGATAAGAAAGCACTTTTCATCAGTAAAAGAAAGCAACGAATCAGTAACCGAGCTATACAACATATGATAGATAGATATTTAGAAAAAGCAGGTTTAGATACGGAGATATATTCTACTCATAAACTAAGACATACAGCGGCTACATTAATGTATAAATACGGTAATGTCGACATATTGGCTTTACAAGAAATTTTAGGTCATGAAAGTGTATCTACTACTCAAATTTATACCCACATAGATAACGAAAGACTTAGAGATGCTATAAAGAGCAATCCTCTATCTAATAGAACATCTAAGAGCAATAACAAAGAGCCATCCAATTAAGATGGCTCTTTGTTATTGCTCTATTGGTATCTTTATAATGTCTCCAGGATAAATATAGCTACTTTCCATTTCATTGAACTGTTTAATTTCAAATATTAACTTTCTTAAATCTTGTTTTTCTTGTAGATGTTTTAGAGCTATATTCCATAAAGTATCTCCTTCTTTTATTGCCACTTCTATGTATGCAGTCTTGTAATTAGAGCTATAGGCTTTATTATTAGATAATAATGATAGGAAAATTATAGCAATGACGACTAATAAAGAAATTAAAAACGCGTAAAACCTTCTTTTGTTTACTATTACATACTTTTTCTTTTTCATAACAGCACCTCGCACATTAGTTCTAAACATTTGTTCGAATAACAACATTTTACACAAACGTAAGTTCTGTGTCAATAGATATTTCAAAAAAATCGAACCCACGTTTGATTATTTATTTTCTATATGGTATAATTACTTAAAATGATTCTGACTAATAAATATTTACTAGTGTTATAAATATTATATGTGAGGTGTTAATAATGTATGAAGATTTAACTCAAAAACAAATTGAAATATTATTATATATTAAGAATGAAATTCAACGCCAAGGATATCCCCCTGCTGTAAGAGAAATATGTAAAGGTGTTAATTTAAAATCTACTTCTACAGTTCATAGCCACTTGGAAAAACTGGAGATGAAAGGATACATAAGAAAAGATCCTACTAAACCTAGAGCTATAGAAATACTTGATCGTGAAGATGATTTCCTATTTGTTCAAAAAAAGACTGTAGATATACCTATTATAGGGAAAGTTACAGCCGGTACTCCCATCCTAGCTGTAGAGAATATAGAAGATACTTATCCTGTTCCAAAAGAGCTAGTAGAAGGCCATGATGTATTCATGCTTAAAGTTCAAGGTGAGAGCATGGTTGAAGCAGGTATATTAGATGGAGATCTAGTTTTGGTAAAGGAACAAAAATCTGCAATTAATGGAGATATTGTAGTTGCTCTATTAGAAGATGAAGCAACTATTAAAAGATTTTTTAAAGAAAAAAATCAAATTAGGCTACAACCTGAAAATCAATTTATGAGTCCTATATATACTAATAATGTTACTATACTAGGTAAAGTTATAGGTTTGTTTAGGAAAATATAATAAAGAGTATTGCATATAATAAAAGACATTTAATATCATTATTAGAATACGATATTAAATGTCTTTTATTATTATTTCAGTATTTTACTATTATCTATTAGATTGTTTTTATATAAATTATTTAAGGATTTTAACACACCTAATTTGCAATGCTCGTAAGTAAGTCCTCCTTGGTAATATGCAAAATAAGGTTCTCTCATTGGTCCATCTGCACTTAATTCTATAGAAGAACCATCTACAAAACCACCAGCTGCCATAATAACCTTATCTTCATATCCAGGCATATCCCAAGGCTCGGGAGTTACATAGGAATCTACTACAGAAGCACTTTGGATTCCTCTGCAGAATTGAACTACTCTTTCTGGATTATTAAGTTCTATTGCTTGTATAATATCACTTCTTACATCATCTATATCGGGTATTACCTTGAATCCTAAGCCTTTATATACGATAGCTGCCAACAAAGCTCCTTTTACCGCTTCTGATACTATATGAGGAGCTAAAAATAAACCATGAAGAGTATTACGAGTAGTCCCAAAAGTTAAACCGCAGTCTTTTCCTAGACCTGGAGCCGTGCTTCTGTTAGCTACTTGTTCTACTAAATTGGCTTTTCCTGCAATATAACCACCAGATAGAGCTAATCCTCCTCCAGGATTCTTAATTAAAGATCCCGCTATTATATCTACACCCACATCTGTAGGCTCTTTCATTTCTAAGAATTCCCCATAACAATTATCTACCATTATTATTACATTTTTATTAAACTCCCTAATACCATTTACCGCTTCTTGTATCTCATCTATAGTTAATGCACGTCTATCACTGTAACCAGTAGATCTTTGAATTAAGAGCAACTTAGTTTTATTGGTAATATTATTCTTTACTTCGGGTATATCTATTTTTCCATCTTTTAAAGGTACTTCTTTATAACTTATTCCATATTCTATTAAAGTACCACTCATATCTCCCTTAGTACCAATTACTTTTTGTAAGGTATCATAAGGGCTACCCGTAATGGCTATTAGCTCATCATTAGGTCTTAAAAGTCCAGATAGAGTTAAAGTTATAGCATGAGTTCCTGAAGCTATTGTAGGTCTTACCAAGGCATCTTCTGTATTAAAGACTTTAGCATATATTTTCTCCACTTTTTCTCTGCCTACATCACCATATCCATAACCTGTAGTCCAGTAAAAGTCTGTAGAACTTAGTTTACATTCTTGCATAGCGTTTATAACTTTGTATTGATTAAATTCTTTTATCTCATTAATTTTATTGAATTTATCCAAAATAAGTTTTTCTTTACAGTTTACATATTCGATAATTTCTTCTTCTAATTCAAAATGTTTACATAATGTATTTATTGTATACTTATTCATCTAATGTCACCTTTCTATCAATCATATTAAACACAAAAGCCTCTGATACACTCAGAGACATTTGTAAATTTAATTAATTCTCATCTATATTTTTAGGCGTTAAATTTATTTGTTTAACAGGCACTATAGTTGAAATTGCATGTTTATATATCAGCTGTTGCTTACCATCGCTTTCCAAAATAATGGTATAATTATCAAATCCTTTAACTGATCCTTTAATTTGATAACCATTTACTAAGAATATTGTAATACTAATATTTTCCTTTCTAGCTTTATTAAGAAAAACGTCTTGCAAATTTAATGTTGCTTTCAAAATATCCCCTCCTTTAATTATTTAAACTAATTGATTCCTTAACATAGTTCGTAATATATTGACTAATGTCTTTTATATGATGAAAAGTATCAACATCAATCCATTTTATTCTATTATCTCTTCTAAACCATGTCAATTGCCTTTTTGCATAATTTCTACTTCCTTTTTTAATCAGTTCTATTGCTTTATCTAAAGAGATATCTCCTTGAAGATAATAAACAATTTCTTTGTATCCTATTCCCTGCATAGATACTAAATCCTTGGTATATCCCATTTCTAAAAGCATTTTAATTTCGTCGATTAGTCCTTTTTCAATCATTAAGTCTACTCTTTGATTTATTCTATTATACAGTAAAGTTCTATCCATGTTAAGACCAATCATCGATAAATTATAATTTTCTACAGGTTTTCTAAAATCTTTATTATATTCAGACATTGTTTTTCCTGTTTCATAATAGATTTCTAATGCTCTAATTATTCTTTTTCTATCCTTAGGGCTAATTTTTTGTGAACTATATAAATCAATTTTTTTAAGCTCATCATATATATATTGATTTCCATATTTATCAGCTAAATCTTCGTATTTCTTTCTGAATTCTTCATTTGGACAAACTTGAGTAAAATTCAATTGGTATACTAAAGAATTAATGTAGAGCCCGGTACCTCCTACTACCAAAGGCAATTTTTCTCTGTTATTTACCTCGGTAATATGTTTAGTTGCAGCTTTTTTATAATCCGATACTGTAAAATCCTCATTAGGATATACAATATCTATAAGATAATGGGGGATACTTTCCATCTCTTCTTTAGTTACCTTAGCTGTACCAATGTCCATGTATTTATAGATTTGCATTGAGTCAGCTGATATAATTTCTCCATTTAAATTTTTAGCTAAATCTATTGATAGAGAAGTTTTTCCTATAGCTGTTGGTCCAATTAAAATAAACAAATTTTCCTTTTTATCCATTTAATCATCCTTCTAATTAATTCTAAGAAACTTTTTTTCCATGTCCTTCTTGGTTATCTCTATCATAGTAGGTCTTCCATGAGGGCAACTATGTGGATTCTCACATTTATTTAATTGGTTAATTAAACTTTCAATTTCAATATTACTTAGAGAATCTCCACCTTTAACTGCTTTAGTACAAGCTATTTTCATTATCTTTTCAATTTTCATTTCATAGTTACTTTTAATGTCTTGTTTAAGATTATCCAATATATCAAAAAATAAATTTTTTATATTAGGTTTTCCAAAAACTAATGGAACTCCCCTAATTATTATACTACTAGATCCGAATTCTTCAATATCAAAACCAAGCTTATTATACAATGTTATATTTTCCAATAAATTAGACATTTCAATATTGGTTAACTCAATAACTTCTGGTACTAAAAGTTGCTGAGTTACTATGGTTTCTTTTTCAAATTCTTCTTTGAATTTTTCATACATAATTCTTTCGTGAGCTGCATGTTGATCTACAATATATAATTTATCCTGTTCTCTATCTTCAGCCAATATATAGGTTGAAAATACGACTCCTATAGGACTTATATTTAAAAGTACTTCATTTATAGGATCTCTTCGTATTTCGTCTATTTCTATAACTTGTTCTTCTATAGACTCACTAGTAATATCTTTCTTAGTAATATGATTAGTATAATCTGCAGTAATGGGGTTTTTATATTTAACATCGTCCTCATTTTCATTATCTTTGTAGTGTGTTGTCATATCCTTTACTACAACATCTTTATATATATCTATTGAAGGTTCTTCAAAAAGTAAAGGAAGTTCTTCTTGCTTCTTTACATCTTTTGTATTATCAAAAGTTACTCTTGGAATCACAAGAGATGGATTTAAAGAGTCTCTAATAGTGCTACTAATAATATTAATCACTTCTTCTTGATTAACAAACTTTACCTCTTGCTTTGTAGGATGAATATTTACATCTAAATTCCCAGGATTCATTTCAATAAATAACGTAAACACAGGAAATCTATTAATAGGAATAATAGATTTATATTGTCTTTCTATTGCATCTGTAATAATATTATTATTTATATATCTATTATTAATATAAAGATATTGATGACTTCTATTACTTCTATATAAGTTATTATTGGATATATATCCATTTAATTTGAAATCATCTTTTTCAAAAGATATACTAATTAAATTTTTAGCAATATCCTTTCCTAATATAGTATATATATTGGTTATTAAACTATTATTATTGGACGTTTTAAGAATAACCTTGTTATCCTTTATTAGCTTAAAAGAAGTATTATAATTACCCAAAGCCAATTTATAGACAATATCACTTACATGATTAAATTCAACTAAATCACTTTTTAGAAATTTTTTTCTTACAGGTAAATTATAAAATAAATCTTTAACTATCATTGTTGTTCCTTTGGGACAGCCAACTGTATCTTTAGAAACAACTTTACCTTCCTCTATAACAGCATGAATCCCCCCTAAAGAATCTTTAGTTTTAGTCATCACTTGGACTTTAGATACATTGGATATACTTGCTAGAGCTTCTCCCCTAAAGCCCAAGGAAATTATATTATATATATCGTCTATAGTAGAAAGTTTACTAGTAGAATGTCTTTCAAAAGCTAAATCTAAGTCATCATCTGTAATTCCGTCGCCATCATCCGTAACTCTTATATAAGATTTTCCACCATTGTTAATTTCAACTACTATATTTGAAGAATTTGCATCTAGTGAATTTTCTATCAACTCTTTAACTATAGAAGCTGGTCTTTCTATGACTTCACCAGCAGCAATTTTCTGTATAGTTAAATTATCTAATAATTTTATCTTACCCATTAAGCTCTCTCCTTAAGCTTTTTAGCATCCTCTATAAGATTATAAAGTGTATTCATAGCCTCTATAGGCGTTAAACTTGATATATCTATATTTATTATTCTGTCAAGATAATAGTCTTTTTTGTAATCCATCATATTTAATTGTTTGTTATGATGAGTATTAGAACTATTATTTATACTTAATTGATGATTTCCTTCAATTGAGGACAATATTTCATTAGCTCTATCAATAATTGCTTTATTAATACCAGCTAATTTTGCTACCTCTATACCATAACTCCTATTAGTGCTACCTTCTACAATTTTTCTTAAAAAAACTATATCGTCACCTTTTTCTTCTACTAATATAGTTAAATTCTTGATCTCAGAAAACTTTTCCTCTAGTTCTGTTAATTCATGATAATGGGTAGCGAATAAAGTTTTAGCTTTTATATTTTTTACTATATGTTCTACAACAGCCCAAGCTATACTCAAACCATCGTAGGTACTAGTACCTCTACCTACCTCATCTAGAATAATTAAACTATTAGGTGTAGCACTTTTAATAATATTAGATACTTCATTCATCTCAACCATAAAGGTACTTTCACCTTGAGACAGGTTATCAGAAGCACCTATTCTAGTAAATATACGATCTACTATACCTATATTTGCTTTCTTAGCAGGAACAAAAGATCCTATTTGTGTCAATAAAGTTATTATAGCTACTTGTCTCATATAAGTAGACTTTCCAGCCATATTTGGTCCAGTTATGATCTGAACCATATTGTCTTTAATATCTAAATAGGTATCATTAGGTATAAACAGATTACTTTCTATAGTGTTCTCAACTACAGGATGTCTTCCTTCTTCTATATGAATTATTCCTTTGTTATTAAGATCAGGTTTTACATAGTTGTTCTTGTAAGCTACTTGACTAAAAGAATTTAATACGTCAATCTTTGAAATAACTTTACTTGTTCTTTGGATTCGTTCTGTCTCTTCTTTAACCCTATCTCTAATATCCTGAAATAAAGTGTATTCTAAGTCTAAGACTCTTTCTTCAGCCCCTAGTATCTTTATTTCCATTTCTTTTAATTTCTCAGTATAATATCTTTCAGCATTAGTTAAAGTCTGCTTTCTAATAAAATAATCAGGTACTAAAGGAAGGTTTGATTTGGTTACTTCAAAATAGTATCCAGTTTTCTTGTTAAAACCAATCTTTAGGTTCTTAATATTTGTTTTGTTTCTTTCTTCTAACTCCAAAGCTGCTAGCCACTCTTTACCACCTAAACTACCTTTTCTCAAAGCATCTAATTCACTATCATATCCTTCTTTAATCAACCCTCCTTCTTTAACGGAAATAGGTGGATTGTCACATATAGATTTATTTATTAAGTTATAGACATCTTCTAAAGAATCTATTTCTAGACTAATTTCCACTAGCTCTTTACAATGAGATTGCTGTAAAGATTTTCTTAATTCAGGTAGAACTTCTATGGAATTTTTAAGAGATATTAGATCTCTACCATTACAATTTCCATAGGATATTTTACTAGAAAGTCTTTCAATATCATATATTCTTTTTAAAAGTCCCTTTATATCATCCATTGCCATAAGGTTATTGACAAAATAATCTACTACTTTTTGACGCTTTTTTATCTCAACACTATTAATTAAAGGTTGTTCTAGCCATTTCTTCAACAATCTTCCGCCCATAGCAGTAGAAGTTTTGTCTAATAACCAAATTAGAGCTCCTTTTTTATCACGACTCATAATGGTTTCATGTATTTCTAAGTTGGTTCTCGTACTAATATCCAATATCATATAATTATTAGGATGATAATAAGATAGGTGATTAATATGATCTAATGAGTTCTTTTGTGTTAAATATAGATAATCTATTAATTTTCCTGTAGCTAATATTGAAAATAATTTATCTTTAATATCTAATTTATCTAATATATCAACTTTAAAGTGGTCTAAAATAACTTTTTCCCAATCATCATTATTTATACTAGAATCCTCATAAATATTAATATAAGGATTAATTCTATTTTTAATGATTTTCATAGCTCTTTCGTTGAGTGAAAAAGCTTTGTTACATATAATTTCTGAAGGAAATATCTTTCCTAGTTCATCTATTACAAAGTTATAACTATCTATTTCTTTTCCTAAATACTGAGTAGTGTACATTTCACCAGTTGAATTATCAACATAACACAGACCTATGCCCATATTATCTAAATAAACAGATACTAAAAAATTATTTGATTTTTCATCTAAAATAGTTAGGTCTGTAATAGTACCAGGTGTAACAACTCTTATTACATCTCTTTCTACTAGCCCTTTTGCCAAAGTAGGATCTTCCACTTGTTCGCAAATGGCCACCTTATATCCTCTTTCAACTAACTTCCCTATATAAGAATCAACTACATGATGAGGCACACCGCACATAGGAGCTTTTTCTTCCCCACCACAATCTCTTTGCGTCAAAGTTATCTCTAATTCTTTCGAAGCAGTTAAAGCATCATCAAAAAACATCTCATAAAAATCACCAAGTCTAAAGAAAAGAATACAATCCTTATATTGATTTTTAATATTCATATATTGTTTCATCATTGGTGTTAAATTTTCCAAAATTAATCCCTCCATTAAAGATAAGGGAAGATTAAACTAGGCTTCCCTCTAAAGTAAAAGTTTTAACCGTAGTAATTTTAACATTTACTAATTGTCCGATTAAATTTTTATCACCTTCAAAATGCACTAATTTACCTGTTCGAGTTCTTCCAGTTAGTACATTTTCATTGTTTTTACTTATATCTTCTACTAAAACTTGTACTATTTTATTTAAGCTTTTTTTATTTTGTTCTAAAGAGATAGGATATAGCGTATCCAATAATCTTTGGAATCGATCATGTTTTGTTTTATCATCTATTTGATTTTCCATTTTAGCAGCTATTGTACCTTCTCTTATAGAATAAAGAAAAGTATAAGCTGAATCATATTCAACTTGTTTCACTAAATTTAAAGTATCATTAAAATCTTCCTCTGTTTCTCCTGGGAATCCTACAATCAAATCTGTAGTTATTGCAATATCAGGTACTGCCTTCTTTAATTTTTGAACAAGATGTAAATAATCTTCTCTAGTATATTTCCTATTCATAGATTTTAACACTTTATTACTTCCAGATTGCACAGGTAAATGTAAATGTTCGCATAACTTATCTAGTTTAGTATAAGCTTCTATTAACTCTTCTGATAAATCTTTTGGATGAGAAGTCATAAATCTAATTCTTTCAATTCCATCAATTTTGTTTACGTCAGCCAGTAAATCAGCAAAAGTATATTTATAATCTAAAGTTTTTCCATAAGAGTTAACATTTTGCCCTAATAAAGTAATCTCTTTACAACCTGTTTTTGCTAGACCTTCTATTTCTTTAAGAATATTCTCTGGTTCTCTACTTTTTTCTCTTCCTCTAGTGTAAGGCACTATACAATAGGTACAGAAGTTATTACATCCATACATAATATTGACAAAGGCTTTATAAGAATATTTTCTGTTAGCATCAATATCTTCTATTATTTCCCTATCATCTTCAATTATATCAACTACAGTTTTTCCTGTCTCTAAATAATTGTTAACAAGCTCCGGTAGTTTGTGTATATTGTTTGTTCCAAATATTATATCAACATGTTTATGTTTGCTTGTAATCACTTCTCTTACATCTTCTCTTTGCATCATACATCCACAAACAGCAATGATTAGATCGGGTTTTTTTCTTTTTAATTCTTTTAATGCACCTAGTTGACCATAAACTCTTAATTCTGCATTTTCTCTTACTAAACAAGTATTATATATTATAAAGTCGCTTTCTTCTTTATTATCAGCCAAAACATATCCCATTTTTTCTAATATCCAAGATATTTTTTCAGAATCATGTTCATTCATTTGACATCCATATGTTACAGTGAGACGTTTTCTTCTCTTCCCAGTTTTTGCAAAGTATTCATCGTTCCTAGCTTTTACTTCCATAATAGCTTCCCAATCTATTTTTCCATGTGTTTCAGCCATATCTTTTAATTGTTGTTGTTCTTCTTTTTTCATTTCTCTTTCCATGTTTTCCACCTCATATTTATTTTAATGTTGTTATTTGCTATTTTTATATTACATTTATATTATAGCATATATCAATGTTTTTAAAATAAGCAAGATTTGAAAAAGAAAACATGGGATTACTTTCGATTATTTAATATACTGAAGAATAAAAAAGACTCTAAGAATTTATTTTAGAGTCTTTCTATTATAATTTTTTTAATTTGCTTAATTTTATTTTAATTAGCTATATTTTATAATTATATATTTACAAAACTAATCATCTACTTACTTTTTAGGAATCCATATTTAATAGTTTTGTATTTATATTAATCCATATACCTAAAGTTACTTAAATCAAATCTGTTAATATAGGTTAACGTTGAATTGACCCATCTATCTCTATATTTGTCAGCATAGGAGGAAGTAATTAAATTAGCTAAGAGTATCTCTACGTCCTTCTCATACCATTTTCCTACTTCTAGCCCTTTTTCTTTTAAAAAACTAGGGTCTGTTGGTGGGTAATAAATAATTCTTAATGTAGACCTTCTACCACAGGTTTTGTTTTCTCTTCTATATCTAATATTTTTAATCCTTCTAAGCTTGTTCTGCTTTCTCCTTTATTAATAGACTTAACTTTATCAACTATCTCCTTTTTTGCGCCCTCTCTTGTAACAAAACCATATGGGTCTAATTCAGAATTACTATTTGTTGTTAATGCACCTAATAAGTATAAAGTCACCATTTCTTTTTGTGACTCTTCTGTAATCATATAAATATCTTTAATATGTCCTGCATATTTCTCCCAATATAAAAGTTTATAGAATTTATCATCTATATTCATTAATTGTCCTTGTCTCAGATTGTGCACAGTGTTATAATTTCTCTCAAGTCCTTCTACTGCATAACTTGCTGATAATAAACCTCTTTCATCTAATATATAAGTATCAATTACCCTTGCTGTAATTTGTGCTGCTTCTTTTCTTAAAAGTGGTTTATCATATGAGCCATATTCAGCAGATGATTTTACATATTTCTTTTCATTAGCATATTCAACGTTAGTTTTACTTTCACCTGATGCCTTTAATAACATTTCAGTAAACTCTCTAACAGTTACAATGTTGTTAAAATCTACCTCCTTAATTGATTGTTCTCCATACTTATCAATAAAGTATTTAGTGAACTTAAGCATTGATTCTTTTTGTTTTCCCTCAAATTTATCATGTTCTATATCAAAATTACCTATCATTTCAACTGCAAATGCTCCTGTATTCCATCCTTTTATACTTGCTGGAGCTATATTAAAAGGTCTACCAGTTACCCATTTTCCATCAGGTGTAAGTGTGACGTGCTGCCCAATATCACTCCATCCATTTACATGATAGTTATACATTCCTTGTTGAAGTGCTAAATGATTACTTCCATTAAAATCTTTATGTTCTGGTTTCCAGGACTGAACTAGATAATTTTTTATTAATAAATCCATTCATTATACCAGTTAAGTAATCCATTATTATGAATATAGCTAATATCTTTAATGAAGTATTCCATCCTCCAATTAAGTAAGTCAGTGCTGTACCTACAGTTGCTATAACTCCGTATATATTCTATTAGTTGTTATAGTAAAATCAATATCTTCCATTTGCTTTTTTAGCATTTCTATTTCATTTTTTAGGTACTTTAATTCTGATAATTGTTCTTTGTTCATTCTCCTACTCCACTTTCCTTTCTGCTTCAATTTGTTTCATTACTATATCTATATTAAGCTTGGTACTATATATAAATTGCATATTTGATTCATACAAAGTTTCAGCTATACTCTATTCATTTTTAGCTCTGCTATCTTCTCATTTCGTCTACATAGGTCTGATATTATTGTAATTGGCATACCTTCTGATCTTAATTTTAGTATCTCTTTTGCTAATGCTACTCTATAATCTCTCTCAGCTATTGCTTTGGTTTTTCCTCTTTCTTTTATAATAGTGATAGCTTTATTAAGGTCACTTCTAAGATTATTTAATTCTTGCTGCAAATCCTGCATTGAATTCCTCTTTACTTGACCATCACTCTATCAAGTGCTTTTACATTTTTACTGACTTTTATCAAGTAATAAAAAAGGACACCTCAACTACAATTAAGTAGCTAAAGTGTCCGCTGTAAGTACAGTAGGACTATCTAGTTAATTCATCAATTGACTATTATCTATTGCATATTTTATATACTCTGCATGACTTGATACATTTTTCATTAGTTTTCTTAACTGTGTATTTTCTTCCCTCAATGATCTATTTTCTTCTTTTAACTCTTCGATTTCTATATTATTCATTAATACACCTTCTCTCTATCTATTCCATTTGATATCTTTTTTATATTGTTCAAGAGTTGGCCAATATTTATACATCAATATACCTTCTTTGTATCCCTCAACCTATAGTCCATCTGTAAATTTCCCTGATGGCTGCTAATTTCTATATAGAGATAATCAAGTTTATCCTCTTCATTTGTTTTATCTATTGCTACATTTATAAATTTGTTTATTTCATGTTTGAGCTTCTCTTTCTTCTCCATAGCTGTCTCCTAAATCTCATTACAACATAAAAATACCGTAAAATTCTTTTCTGAATAATACGATATTTCAATTAAATATTTAATTTTAGTAATCATTACGTTTAATATAAATAATGTGTCATAACTTTAAACATGTTTATGCCATCTCATTAGCTGTATTTACACAAAAAATTGATTTTATCTGATTACTTTATGAGTCTAGATTTTATCCAATCAATCAGCATAAAAATCGAAAAACTCACAATATATGAAACTACGAAATATAAAACACTTTGCTTTAACAATGAAGGGTATGTTTCGTTGTACAATTTAGGAAACACCATTCTTGGAATAACTGCTCCGCCTAAAGTTATACCTATACTTACACCAATTGCTGATTTTAACGACTGTTTTGCTTTGTTCATCTACACACCTCCACTAAATACATGATATATAAATAATCTTTATTGCACATTTATTTACTGTTACGAATTACTCATATACAAATATAATAGCATATATATTATATTTACCATAAATTTATTTGCATTATATGGTAAATGTTTTTATTTTCAATACCGTATTATTCAGTTTTCAAAGAACATTATTTATAATTTAAATATCATGTTTACGTCTCATTATCTTCATATTTTCCTCTATGCTATCTCATATAACTTTTTCTTAACTTGATTAGATATTCTTTCCTCAACTTTAAATACACATTTTTCTTCAAAGGTTACTTTATTATGCAATTCTAATGCCTGGCTTTTATATATTTCTGCTATATGATATTCCTGGTTTAAATTTCTTATTATACTTCTTAAACAAAGCTCTAACACCTTGTCCAATTTATCCCTACTACTTAACTGCTCTTAAATTAAACATATCTAGCTGTTTGGCTCCTGGCTCTAACTCTTTCCAAATGATATCATCATCTATCAAATTCTTTATTTCTGCTTTAGTTGTTTCCCAGTCTTTGCCTAATGTGCCCACCATATTGCTCCAATCTTCTATATCATGCGGTTGTAAATCTCCATATTCATCTATGTGCCTAAGCTCATGATATATTAAAGCTATTATCTGCTCTCTATTCATTCTTTCTATAAAGTAATTTTTAGTTTCTAAGATATAGTCATATCCTGTCATTGCGGAAAATTGTTTATTAGCCTTTGATACTTTAGCCTGCCACTGATTTCTTCCGCCACTTGGTTTTTCATATTCCATATCTTCTATGAACAGAATTCTTAAAGGATTAATAGGTGCTAGTTCATCAAACTTCTCAATTAGCTTTTTAGCTATAGGTCTATATACAAAGTTTTTAATCCAATACCTGTCTCCGAATTTAGCATTATCTAATTCCCTTATGTGCTTTAATCTTCTAATGTTATTCCTCCATACTTGTACCAATTTTTCATAAACTCTATTTGATGTTCTTGTACATTGCTAAGAGGAAATCTTGTTTCTTCTTTAGTTTCTTTTGCATCAAAAGCTATAGATATTGATTCATATACTCCTTGTAGTCTAGTGTGCTTTTTTCTTCATAGTAAGCTGTTACTATTTGTTTTCCTCTTCTAACTGATTTCATTGCTGTTACTATTTGTTTTCCTCTTCTAACTGATTTCATTGGTGTAGCTATTTTTTGTACTAAGGCTATTCCTTTTCTTTTATACGTTCTATTTGATATGTTAATTGTTTCTTCAAAAGCATCTCCTTTATGCACGTATATCTCCCTTTCTTCTAACTGCTTTATATAAATCTTTTAAGTTCTCTTCTGCTATAGCTATTAAGTAGATTGCAAAGTCTATTTCTTTTTCTGACTCAGCATAATCAAACCTGCATCTAGCTGTATCAAGTTCTTTTTCAGTTTGTTTTATTTTCTTTAAAAGATCCATAATCCTTTACCTCCTTTGCTTTCTCAATTGCATCTTTAACATTTATATTTTCACTAAAATATATTCTTTCAGCTTCTTTAGCTATAGCTGCTATTTCTTTGTTAATCATCATTTATCACTTCTTTCAAAAATAATTAATCTTAAACATTAACACTTTTCTCCAACCTGCATAGACTGTTAAGGAGAGTTTAAATAAAAAATTTTCACTTCAAATCCCTTGTTTTTCACATTACTTTTATACTTAATGTTAACAATTTATTAACAGCACTCATATCTTAATATGAGGGTTCTTGTTCACAATTTTTTATTAGGAGGTATTGTTATGGTAGATGGTCAAGGTCGTGGTGGATTTTTCGGTGATGGATTTTGTATGGATGATTCATTACTATTCTTCTTCTTGCTACTAGTAATTTTATTCTGTAACTGTGGTGGATTTGGTAGATGCTAAATCACCACATAGATCGGGGCTTGCCCCGATTTTTTCTTTTTTGATTATTTTTCATTTCCTTTTAGAGAAATTTACTTTAAATGTTAGCAATTCATCAATAATTTCATACTATATATTAGGATTCAAAAAATCCTTTCCTAATAATCTTTCTCACTTTTTAATCCTCATTTATCGATATGTTAAGAAGGTGCTATTATACCTAATAAGTAAGGTCGTGGTGGATTTAGTGACAGATCAATAATATTAATATTTTTAATATTGATATTTTTGTTCTGCTGTTTCTGCAACTAATATTACAATCTTTTTATAAGAATCTATTTATATATACTCACTAGAAACCATCTTTTATTATTCTATAGGAGGTGTTTATTATGGAAGGCAATGAAGTACGCAACACTTGTTTTGATGATGGCTGTGACACAGGCAGTTCACTGTTATTTTTCTTTTTATTACTAGTGATTATATTCTGCAACTGCGATTTCTTCTAATCCATAGTAATAGTAATTGAGTCGGGGCTTATCCCCGATTCTTTTATGCCCATCTACTTTTTCCTTTCATCCTTGATATTGCTCCATTCACATATCCTATATATTCCTGTTCTTCAGTGTCTTTTGATTTAAAACAGTTTTTATATTCAATATACTTTTCACATCCACTATGGCAATTAAAATGTCTATTTTTACAGTACAAGCATGGTGAATTCATATGGAAAGGGTAAAAAATTCGATAGTATAAAAATTTCTGAAATCAAAACTGAAAATGAAAGTTTTGATACAGGTCATCCTTTCTATATAAAAAAGGATACGATCAATTATAAAGATATTAATGATAGCAATAAAAACAAGTCTAAAATCTTTACTAAATGTTGTAAAAAATGATTTAAAATTTAAATTGTAATTACTAGAGCCTTAACAGGCTCTTTTATATAAATCTAATAAAGAACATAAGTTTAAGAAAGGAGAATTAGTATGGCTGGATAAAGAGTTTATGGGATTATGTTGTCAAGAGCTGAAAAAGAACTTTGGAATGGTGCTCCAGTTCCTCTAGGATATGATTTTGACGAAGAAATAAAATTTCCTGTAATCAATGAAAGAGAGGCTAAGAAGAAAAAACTAGAAAGGGCCCTTAAAAGACTACAGGATTTATACTTATTTTCAGATGAAAGTATGTCCGAAAAAGATTATTTGCTTAGGAAACAAGATATTGATGAAAAATAGGTGAGATTAATAATAAAATAAAAAATAGAACATTAGAGTTCTCCAAGGACCTCCTTGGACATGATCTTAATTTTATTAAAAAAGCTACTCAATATCTATTAACCCAAAATCTTGTTGGTGATAGATCTATTAATTATAATAAAATTGTAAAAATAACCGATAAAAAATTACTGCAGGACTTTATGCAAAGTGTTATTAAAAAAATAACTGTTAAAGAGGACAAGCGTATATTATCTATTGAGTTTGTTAATGGAATTACTCATAGGTTTATCTATAGAGAAGAAGGAGAATTTGACACTAATAAAGTAAAATAAAAATTAAGAACTGGAAAATTAAAATGCATCTCACTACATTCATTTGATATCCATAGGTTTGAATAAAATAGGTTTTTTTATTATAAATGTCTTTGTATTTCAATTCATTTGGTGTTCCTATATTTTTATTGTTATTTTCCATTATTACTCTCTCCTTTATAGCACATATGAGTGTCTTTAAAATCATTTCAACATCTAAATTAATTAGATCATTACTTGAGATAAATAAAAGGTATGGTTCATTTCATTATTACCTCTATTGTAAGACAAAAATAAAGTCTTAAGATTATCCTGAAATATTATTTTTGTAATTCAAGATAATATAAGACTTTTTTTCGAAGTGGAAATTGATTTAGTTTATATCAATATTAAAATATATCTTTGTTTAATTAATCTTTAATTTAACGGCAATAAAATAGTTATTATATTATTTTCCATAAAGATGGTGCATTTATAGGTTCCCATCCTATTATTGATGTATGCTCTTGTAAACATTCATACTGATTACCTTCATATATAATTATATCACCTGGTTTATAATTTGTATTTAACTTCCACTCATCTCCTATAGGATTATTAGCCTCTTGTCCTATTGCAGCAGAAACTTGTACTAATCCTGCTCCATAATGATTTGAATTCCCTAAATATTTAGCAGTACTTACTAACCTTTGACGAAGCTGCTGATTATTTAAACTTGGATTCGCCTTCCAAACCAATGCTGCAGCCCCAGCTACGTGCGGAGAAGCCATAGAGGTTCCACTCATATTTCCATAACGATTGTTTGGAATAGTACTATAGATACTTACACCAGGAGCAGATATTTCGACAGTAGGCCCAGTACTAGATGTGCTAGCGCGTCTATCATTTGAATCTGTTGATGCAACTGCCATAACTGAAGCATATTTTGCAGGATAACCTACAGTATCACCTGTTCCAGATGAATTTCCACTATTTCCTGCAGCCGCTACTACTAAAATACCAGAATTGTAAGCCAAGTCACACCATTGTTTTAAAATATCTGAAGGCTGGGAAGATCCCAAGCTCATATTTATGATATTCATATTATTTTGAATTGCCCATTCTAACCCCTTGGCAATTCCTGAAAGTGAACCGCTTCCTTGACTATTTAATACTTTTACTGCATATAATTCTGCATCATATGCTACACCTACTACACCTACTGAATTATTTAAAGCAGCTATTGTACCAGCTACATGAGTACCATGTCCATTTCCATCATAGTAAGGACTATCATTAAATACTGAATATCCTCCTCTAACATTTAAGTCCTCATGATTAGCATCAATACCTGAATCAAGTACAGCTACTTTAATTCCATTTCCCGTATGTCCATTTTGATGCGCATTTGTTGCTTGCACCTTACTAATTCCCCATGGAATAGTTTGAGCATAAGCTTCAAACATAATATTGGGTTCAATAGTTTTTATATTAGGATTATTTTTAAGTTCTTCAACTTGCTTCTCAGTTAGTTTTAAACAATAAACTGGAAATAAATCATAAGTTTCTAGAATGTCATTTTTTTCAACATTAATAGATTTTAATGTATCTAACTGCATATTAGTAAAAACATCTTTTGATAAACTTTCTTGTTCTTTAATATCAAACTGTACCATATATTCTTGTTTCTCATAATCTTGTTTTTCCCATTCTGCATAAGCTGTAAACCCAGTTAAACTTAAACACAATGATAAGACTAACAGCAATACTAAACATCTCTTCATCCAAAGTTCCCCCTTTAATTTTTTAATTTTAGACCTTTGATTTTCTTCCCTCATAAAATTGTTTTCCACTTCAAAAATAAAAATAATAAATAAAATATATATAAAAAATAAAATTTTATATGGGGAATTGTTTCTTTACTGTAAATGTCTTTATGTCTGTGTCTATCTATAAAGTTTTTTGAGCATCAATGTGGGTCAATTTACTTATACAACTTATAGTTTATTTTTATATTAAAAGTATATCAGATAAATTTCAGTTGTCAACCATTTTATTTCAAATATGTAAATAATTTCATTTCAATATTTTGTAACCTAAATATAATCATTAGACATTTCCTTTTTAATAAGAAAATACTTGTATTATTTTTTATAAATCTATATATTCTATATAAAAGCTTATATTCCTTTTACTTCCTTATAAGAAAAATAATCGAAATTTTCACACACTATTATCTTATTTTAGATATATATAGTTTTTTAGATAAGAAAGAACATAAAATATTGTTGTATTAGGTAGGAAAATTTTTCTTATTTAAGAAAATTCAAAAAATATTAATAAGATTAAACTCATTATTAATAATATTCCTATCTATTTATAACTCAAATAATAATTTATGATAGCTACCATTTGAAATAGTTTTATGATATCATAGATATGTAAATATAGTATAAGTAAATATAAAGAAGGAGGTCATTATATGAGATTTTCAGAAAGAATAATAGCAATGCAGGAATCTCCTATTAGAAAGTTAGTTCCAGTAGCAGATGAGGCAAAAAGAAACGGCAAAAAAGTATACCACCTCAATATTGGACAGCCAGACATAAAGACTCCAGAAGAGTTTTTTGCTGCCGTTAGAGGATTTAATGAAAATGTTTTAGCCTATGCTCATTCACAAGGTATTTCTGACCTAATAAATAGTTTCATCCAATACTACGAAAAACATAACATACATTTAGAAAAAGATGAAATAATTGTCACAAATGGCGGTAGTGAAGCTTTAATTTTCTCAATGATAGCTGTATGCGACCATGGTGATGAGGTACTTATCCCAGAGCCTTTTTATACAAACTATAATGGCTTTGGAAGTATGGCAGGTGTTAATGTAGTTCCAGTTACTACAAAAGCTGAAAACGGTTTCCACTTGCCAAATAAAGAAGAAATCACCAAACTAATTACCTCAAAAACTAAAGCTATATTAATAGCTAACCCAGGGAATCCAACTGGTACAGTTTATACTAAAGAAGAAATTTATATGTTAAGAGACATAGCAAAAGAACATAATCTTTTTATTATAGCAGATGAAGTTTATAAAGAATTTGTTTATGATGGACTTGAATTTATGAGTTTTGCTCATCTTGAAGATATAAAAGATAAAGTAATTATTACAGATAGTATTTCAAAGAGATATAGTGCTTGTGGCGCTAGAATTGGATGTATAGCTTCAAAAAATAAGGATTTAATAAAACAAGTTATGAAACTTGCCCAAGGTAGACTATGTGTAGCTACTATTGAACAAGTTGGAGCAGCCAGTTTAATAAACGTACCTGATAGTTATATAGAAGAAGTTAAAGAAGAATATTGTAAGAGAAGAAATGTTGTTTATAATGCACTTAAGGAAATGGATGGAGTAGTCTGTGAAGAACCTAAGGGAGCATTTTATGTAATAGCAAAATTACCAGTTCAAAATGCAGAAGATTTTGTAGTGTGGTTATTAAAAGATTTCCACATAAATAATGAAACTGTTATGCTAGCTCCTGCAGAAGGTTTTTATGCCACTGAAGGATTAGGTAAAGATGAAGTTAGACTTTCCTATTGTCTAAATGTTAATGACCTAGAGAAAGCAATGAACATATTAAAAGAAGGATTAAAGGCATATCCCAATAAAAAATAAAGATTAAAAAGGTGGAATGATTCCACCTTTTTAATCTTCCTGTATAAGTAAGTTTTCAAAAAGCTCACATTTTTCTTCACTACATAATCCAGATATATTATTTAGACATGTTATTGCACCACATTTTTTATATATAATCTTTCGTTTTAATTTTGATTTAATGATATTTCTTTTCATTGCTATCGCCCCTTATTGTTTCTTATATAAATTATATCATCTATATAAGTGTAAGGCAAGAAATTTATCAGAAAAATGAAATAAATAGAATTAAAACTTGCAATTAAACTTGCAACAAGTCAAAAAAAGCATAAAATATGAATTAAAAATTTCAAATTAATTCAAGTTAACTATGTTTAAATATTTTCTTAAAAAATCCACCTTGTTGCTCCTCGGCTTTTTTTAACTTATTATTTAACTCTGTGATTTCATAAGTTTTTTCTTTGATTTTCATTTTTAATTTTGCATTTTCACATATTAAGACATCTCTCTCTTTAGAATTTAGTTCATTTCTTAGCATAACTACTTCATCTTTTAATTCTTCAATTATTTTTATGCTCTGTTCATTGCCTTGACTAATATGGCAGAATAGTTTATCAAAAAATTCTTCTTCAAGGGTCATACTTATTTCTCTAGCTAATTGATAAGTATCTAAATAGCTATTTTCATTAACAGTAGCTAAGCTAGTTTCTTCTTGATTACTTAGCATGAGCTCTGGAGAACTAATAATTAGTTTTATCTGTTTATTGCTGAATCCTTTATCTTGAAGCATTTTTATGTATTGAAGTAATTCAATTTCCTTATATGTATAATATCTATGGTTTGAATCATTCCGTGGAACCTCTAAATCAAATTCTTTTTCATAATATCTTAATACATGAGGAGCATAGCCAGTAAGATCAGATACTTCAGATATGGTATATTCTTTGTTTAAATCTAACATAACTTGGCCTCCTTAAATTAAATCTATTATAATATAATTCTTTAATAGAATCATAAATCCTCTATATTAAAGATAAAATTATAAAACAAATATCATCAAAATACGAGAAAATATCCCTTTTATTTACTAAATAATTTAAAATAGTAAAAAAGAACTGATAATTCAGTTCTTTTTTACTATTTTAAATTATTATTTTCAATCTGTTATAAATCGAAATTGCTTTCTAAAAATCTAATTAAAAGTTTAGTACAATTAACAATATCATTTTTAGAAGCCATTTCAACTGTTGAATGTACATATCGAGTTGGGATGGAGATTACTCCTGAAGGAACCCCTTCTCTAGTTAAGTGAATAGCACCTGAGTCTGTGCCACCAAATTCTAAAACTTCCATTTGGTAAGGGATTTTATTTTTCTTTGCTAAATCAACAAGTAATTGTTTTATCTTAGGATGAGCTATAATTGAATTATCTTTTACTTTAATGGCAGCTCCTTCATTTAAACTAACAGCAAAACGTTTTGCCTTAGGTGTATCTCCGTTTGATGTAACATCTAAAGCTATACCTACCTCTGGACTTATTTTATAAGCAGCAGTCTTTGCACCTCTTAATCCTACTTCTTCTTGAACAGAGAAAACAAAATATAAATCATTTATAGGATTACTAATTGATTTAATAGCTTCTATAGCTATATAGCACCCTACTCTGTCATCTAAATATCTGGTAAATATAACATTTTCATTTTCACTAAACTCTGATTTATAAATACAAATATCTCCTATGCTAACAGACTTTTCAGCTTCTTCTTTGCTAAAAGCTCCTATATCTATATACATATTTTCTAGCTTTAATTTTGATGGATCGTCAATTGGCTCTGAATAGATAACCCCTATAGTTCCGTTTTCAAATACCACTTGTTGGCTTAATGAAACTAATGGAGATATGCCGCCTACATTTGTAAATCGTATAAACCCTTTTTCATCAATATCTATTACCATTAATCCAATTTGATCCATGTGAGCAGATATCATTACTTTTCTGCCATTACCTTTTTTATGGGCGACTAAATTACCTAAAGCATCTATTTCTATATCATCTACATGATCTTTTATTTTTTCAGTAATATAACTTCTTACTAAATGTTCGTTACTTGCAGGTCCATATACACTCACTAACTCTTTTAATAAGTTACTATTAAAATTCATTATAATTCCTCCCTTTCAAATTCAGCTAGAATTGCTTTTAATAAAGCATAGGTATTATTATAATCACTTTGGCTCATTACCGATGCAGGAGAATGAATATATCTGCATGGCACAGAAATAGTTGTAGTAATGGAACCACCTTTAGTAATATGAATTTTCCCTGAGTCATTTCCTCCCATTGATGTTTTTCTATATTGATAAGGTATATTGTTTCTTTCTGCAATGTCTATTATTTTATTTCTTAAAGTAGCATTAAATACAGTAGTTCTATCAATTAGAGAAATCGCTGGTCCTTTATTAATATAAGTTGGTATTAAGTGGCTGTCCAGTTTAGGCATATCATAGCATAAAGTACCTTCTAGTACAATCGAAATATCAGGATTTACTTCATAAGCAGCAGGTCCAGATCCAACTAAACCAATTTCCTCCATAACAGTAAAAACACCATAAAAACTAATATCATTTACCTCTTTAATTAAATTTATTAAAAGATTACAACCAACTCGATTATCTAAAGCTTTAGCCTTTACTAAGCCATCTCCAAACTCTACATAATCACTATAAAAACTCACATAATCACCTATATTAACAAGTCTTTCGGCTTCTTCTTTAGATTTTGCTCCAATATCTATGTATAGTTCATTAATATTTAAAGCTCTAGTCCACTCTTCTCTTTTTTGTAAATGAATCGGCTTTGCACCAATAACACCTTTTATTTTATCTCTACCTACAGCTACAGGTTTTGAAACCAGTATTCGTTTATCGACACCTCCAACTGTAGTAAATTTTAATAAACCTATGCTATCAATATCTGTAACCATTAACCCTACCTCATCCATGTGAGCAGTAACCATTAGGGTTTTTGAAGTATCTCTGCCTTTTTTATAAGTTATTATGTTACCTAATCTATCTATTTTTAAACTATCAACATGGTTTTTTATTTCAGAGATTATTATATCTCTAACCTCTTTTTCATTACCCGATACACCAGAAGCCTCTGTTAATCGTTTTAATAACATAATAATCCCTCCAAACTATCATTAGAAATAGAAGCAATGAAAAATGCTAGTAGTTTAGCAGTATGTTTTATATCGACCATATCTATAACCTCTACAGATGTATGCATATATCTTAGTGGAATAGATAGACATAAGGAAGGAATACCTTCTCTGGTTATTTGCATTGCCCTTGCATCAGTTCCAGTAGGCCCAGGACTTATCTCCATTTGGAAAGGAATATTGTATTCTCGTGCAACTTCTGTTAACTTTTGCCTTAATCTAGGGTGAATGTTTCCTCCTAAAGTTATGCCAGGACCTTTTCCCAGCTCAATAGTATCTGATTTTGACAGTTCAGGTGTAGTACCAAATCCTACATCAACCGCAATGCCTATATCAGGATTTATTTTATAAGCACCAGTTAAAGCACCTGCCATACTTACTTCTTCTTGAACTGTAGAAACAAAATACACATCTGCTTCATGCCTAATTTTTCCTAGTTCTTTTATACATTCAAATAAAACAGCAATACCAGCTCTATCATCTAATGCTTTACTAGCCACTCTATCTCCCTGTAAGTTCAATAATTCTCTTCTTATAGTTATAGTATCACCAATATTTACTAGCTTTTCTACTTCTTCCTTCGAATAACCAATATCAATCGTCATATCTTCCATTTTTATAGCTTTATCATGCTCTGATGGATCTTGAAGATGAGGTGGCTTAGAACCTACAACACCAAATAGATCCTTTTTTCCATGAACAATTACTTCTTGGCCTAATATGGTTCTTGGGTCAATGCCACCTATGTTGGTAAACCTAATAAACCCATTATCTTCAATATCTTTTACCATAAGACCAATTTCATCCATATGTCCTGCTAACATGATTTTTATATTATCCTCTTTGGTAGAACCTTTTTTTAGTGCCAATACATTACCTAAATTATCTACTGAAATCTCATCAGAATATTTGTCAAAGGCTGATACTATAGTGTCTTTAATAGTATATTCATATCCTGATACTCCTTTACCATTACATAATAGTTCTAGCAATGTTTTTGTGTCCAAACTTTAGCCCCCCTTTATATAATATAATTATAATTTATTTAATTATCTTTTCATAAAAAAAAGTTTTTACAGGTTTATATTTATATTTTTCTGGCATTATAATTTGCTCTGTACTTCCTACAAATAGAATACCATTATCACTTAAACTTTTATAAAACTTATCATATAATAATTCTTTAGCTTCTTCAGTAAAGTAAATCATAACATTACGACAAGTAAGCAAATCAACATATGTAGGAAAGGAATCTTTTAATAAATCCATCTTTTTAAATTCTACACATTTTTTAATTTCCTCATTAATCTTATAAGAATTTTCTATCTTGGTAAAAAATTTTTCTTTGAAACCTTTTGGTAAATTTGAAAGAGATTTTTCACTATATAATCCAAGTCTAGCTTTGTTTAAAGCTTCATCATCAATATCTGTTGCTAGTACTTTAATATCTTTTAAAGGAAAAAAATTTGTTAGAAGCATAACTAAAGAATAGGGTTCTTCCCCTGTTGAACAAGCAGAACTCCAAACCTTTAAAGTTTTTTTATCTCTATTTATTATTCTAGGAATAATGTCTTTTTCTAATACTTGCCATTGTGATGGATTTCTATAGAACTCAGAAACATTTATAGTAAGATAGTTTACAAATTGGTTAAGGAGCTGCTTATCTTTTTTCAATCCATCAAAATAATCTTCAAAATCTTTAAAGTTATTTCTAGCAACTAGAGATGATATTCTTCGTTTCATTTGTTTTTCTTTATAATAATTTAAATCAATATTGATTAAATTATTTACTTGTTTTTTAAACACTTCATACTTGTCCATAAAAACCCCCTATTAAAAACATTTAGATAATATAAAAAAGTTCTGTGGTAATTTACCACAGAAATAATGTAAAGGGGGTCTTGATGTATCATCGGTCACACATTTTATTCTTTGCAATATAAATTAATTTTATACATCAAAACCTCAGCTATCTTTACATTATTAGTTTTTAGCAACTATATCTTCAATAGTTACTTCACTCTCGTCTTTTTTTATAGGCTCACTCACTTCTATATTATCTTCTAATGTATCTTTGATACTTAGACTGATTCTTCTTTCCTCTTCATTAATATCTATGATTTTAACAGTTACTTTATCACCAATTTTTAATTTATCAGCTGGTTTATTTATATGTTCTTTAGATATTTGAGAAACATGTACTAAGCCGTCAACACCTTCTTCCAATCTAACAAAAGCGCCAAAGTCTAATAGATTTACTACCTTACCTTCCGTAACATCCCCTAATTTTCTATTTTCAGAAAAAAGTTTCCAAGGTTCAGGTAAAGTCTGTTTTAACCCTAATGAAATTCTATTTTTTTCCTTATCAAAATTTAGTATTTTAACTTGAACTCTATCACCAATCTTTACTACTTCTGATGGATGTTTAACTCTAAACCATGATAGATCTGAGATATGAATTAAACCATCTACTCCACCTAAATCAACAAAAGCGCCAAAATCAGTTAATCTTTGAACTATACCTTCAACAATACTATTAACTTCTATACTTGCCCATAGTTCTTTTCTTTTATTTAGGACTTCTTCACTTTCAACTTCTCTTCTAGATAAAATTACTCTCTTTTTCTCTCTATCAAAGTCTATAATTTTTCCAATTAAAGTTTTTCCTTTATATACATTTAAATCACTAACAAAATTAACAGATACTTGAGAAGCAGGCATAAATCCATTTATTCCGTTAACTAAAACAGCTAATCCACCTTTTACACTATTTAAAACCTTGCATTCAATTCTTTCTTTATTATTAAAGGCATTTTCTAATTCATCCCAACCTTTAATAGCATCGACTCTTTTAGTAGAAAGTACTACATTGCCTTCACCATCATCAAGTCTAACTACAAATACTTGGATTTCATCTCCTTCTTTATATAAATCTCTAGGCTTAACATCAGGATCATTAGATAGTTCATCTCTATCTATAATACCATCAGATTTATAGTTAATATTAACCATAACTTCGTTATTGGTTACAAATATTACTTTTCCTTTTATAATGTCACCTCTGTGAATTCTAGTGAATGAATTTTCAATAGCCTCCATCATTTCATTGTTATTTAGATTATCCATTGTTTCAACAACCTCCTTAATTATCCAATCAGGTGTAGAAGCACCTGCGGTTATTCCTATTGTATTAAATTTTAATAGTTCTTGTAAAGGTAAATCTTTATATGTTTCTACATGAAATACATTTTTACAATATTTTTTGCTAATTTCTACAAGTTTGTTTGTATTTGAACTATGATAACCGCCTATAACTATCATAGCATTTACCTTTTTTGATATCTCTTTACATGTTTCTTGACGTAGATTAGTTGCATTACATATTGTATTGAATATTATAACTTCTTTTCCTTTATTTTGTACCATCTTTGATAAAGAATTAAATTTTTCTTGAGTATTAGTAGTTTGAGATACTATACAAATTTTATCCATGTCAGCTAATCTAATTGCATCTTCTTCACTATTAATAATATAAGCAGTATTATTACACCATCCATTAATCCCAATAATTTCAGGATGATTTGGATCGCCTATTATTACTATATGGTAACCTTGTTTATAATAATCTCCAACTTTTTTGTGTATAGATTTTACATATGGACAGGTACAATCAATCATTTCCAGATTAGATTTTTTAATTTTATTATCTATGTCCATAGGAATACCATGAGATCTAATAATAATTTTACCTTTATTAACTTTTTCAGGGTTCTCTATAATATCTAATCCTTTCATCTTTAACAATTCTACAGCCTGTGCATTGTGTATTAAAGGACCTAGTGAGTATATGTTATTATTTGAAGTTTCTAATTCTTGTAATGATATATCTATGGCTCTCTTAACTCCAAAACAAAAGCCAGCATTATCAGCAATAATTATATTCACTTTGATTCCTCCTATTTTGATTTTAAAGAATAAATAGATTTTAAAATATCTTGGCTTAATACTCGATATTCTTCTGTAGTTAATTTTTTATTATAACTATCAGAAAAATCAATAGGCTCACCAAAGGTTATTTTTATCTTATTAAAAATTTTATAATTGCTTTGTATATAAACTGGTAGTATCGAAGACCGAGATTTTACTGACAATAGTGCGATACCAGGTTTAGCATTATTAAGATCAATTTCTTTAACTCGAGTTCCTTCTGGAAATATGCCAAGTATTTCATTGTTTTTTAATACTCTTAATGCAGTTTTTATAGCTGTTAAATCTGAATCGTGTCTATCAACAGGAAATGCATTAAGCTTATTCAATATATAAGATAAAATTTTACTCTTAAATAATTCTTTCTTAGCCATAAAACTAATTGGTCTTGGACATATAATAGCCAAGACAATCGGATCTAATAAGCTAGAATGATTAGCACATATTATAATTCTACCTTCTGTTGGTATATTATCTTTTCCTGTAACTTCAAATCTATAGAGAACTTTAAATATTATATTTCCTAAAACTTTTACTAAGTTATAAAAAAACAAGGACTTACCTCCCCTCAATAATGCTAATTATCTCTTCTACACATTGGCTTATTGTTTTGCTAGTAGTATCTATAGAATAAGCATCAGGACTTTTTCTTAAAGGAGAGACTTCTCTTGTGCTATCTATTTGATCTCTGCTTTCAATTTCATTTTTAATTCGATCATAGGTAATATTCTTTTCACCCTTATTTACTAGTTCTAGATATCTTCTTTTAGCTCTTTCTTCAACAGAAGCTGTTAGAAAAAATTTATAATCTGCTTTCGGAAATACAACAGTGCCGATATCTCTGCCATCCATAATAACACTTTTGGTTTCAGCTAATTTTTGTTGTAACTTAACCATACCTTCTCTTACTTCTTTGATTTTAGCAACATAAGAAACATTATTATTTACTATATTTTCTCTTATAAGTTTGTCCACATTTTTTCCATCAAGAAAAATATGATTATTTTTAAAATCTATTTCTGTATAATTCATTAAATTTATAATTGCTTTTTCATTATTAGGATCAATATTATTATTTATGGCTTTCAACGTTAATGCTCTATACATAGCTCCTGTGTCGATATATTCAATTGACAACTTTTCTGATATTTCTTTAGCAATAGTACTTTTTCCTGCACCAGCAGGACCATCTATAGCTATAACAAACTTTTCATTTTTCATATTGTTCCTCCTAATAAAACAATAACCACCTTTGGGTGGTTCGTAACATTATTTAGTTAAATCTGGTCTTAGAATTTTTGCTCCCTTTAAATATATATGATTAACATTTTTTTGTTCTATGTCAGATTCATATAAAATCATTACTCTTATACATTTTCTCAGACTATTTTCAACTTCCATCTCATGAAAGCACATTAAACTACACTGAGTATAACCAAGATCTCTAGCAGCTTTAGCTGGATAAGCCTTATTTAAATCATTAGTACAAGAAAACAAAATGCTAATAACCTTTTCTTTGTCAATTATATTGTTATTATTAATTTCTGTTAACAACTCTTTTGTGGATTGAAGAATATCTAAGACAGAATTTTCGTTAACAGTAATAGCACCTCTTATGGATATCACACTCATCTAACCACTTCCCTTAATAATTATATATTAAAAGTTATGAGGAAACAAGCTATTTTAGTTTAACTCTTCCTAATATTTCTATACTTTGAAAAGTTGAAATTTCACTATCTAAATTAGGATATTCTAAGTTGCTACTAATCCCTACAACTGTTACAACTATATTTTCTTGATATTTTGTGCCATCAATTTCAATAATATCATTTTCATATACTTCTAAACTAATCTCATCATTTTTCTCGAAAGAATCTATAGGATCTCCATTAAGAAGCACTTTTGTATCTTTAAATTCACTATCTTTAAGTTTTAATATAACTACAGCTCTTTCCATATCTTGACTTGGTGGTAAGAATTTAGAAGTATATGAAGTATTTATTGAGGTATTATCATCATAATTAATAAATTGAATAAACAATAGTAAAACTAAGGATACAAGTGAAATTAATAATATTAACTTTTCAGTAACTTTAAACATTCTACTCATGATTACCTCCTAATAATTCACTATTTAATAAATATTTATGCTTATTGTTACCAAATAATGAAATTATTATAAGGTATAATTTTACATGTTCATTCCTGCTAAATATCCAGTAGAATAAGCAATTTGTAAATTGTATCCACCAGTTAAAGCATCTACATCTATTATCTCACCTGCGAAAAATAATCTTTGCTGTAATTTAGACTCCATAGTAGATGGATTTATTTCTTTGGCAGATATACCACCAGATGTTATTATTGCCTCTTCTATAGACCTAAAGTTTTTAAAAGTCATTGGTAAACCTTTGATTATGTTCACTAAATTACCTCTTTCTTCCCTAGTAATTTGATTTATAGGTTTTTCAGAATCAATACGTGCTAAATTAATAATTACTGGAATTAGTTTTTGTAACAATAAATCATTCAATCCATTTTTAATTTGCCTATTATTATAAATCTGAAAATCTCGTAATAGTCTATCATCCAACTTTTCTATAGATAGAGCTGGCTTAAGATCAACAAATAGTTTGATTTTTTTATTAGTATATTGATGTAAATGATTACTCATTGAAAGAACTATAGGTCCAGAAATACCATAGTGTGTAAAGACCATTTCACCAAATTCTTCATGAACTTTTCTATCTCTAACAAAAGCAGTCAAGGTTACATTTTTTAAAGATAACCCTTGTAAAATTCTAGTCCATTCTTCATTTATTTCTATAGGAACTAAAGAAGGCCTCAAAGTCTTTATTTCATGTCCAAACTTTTCAGCAAATTTATATCCATCTCCTGTAGAACCAGTAGACGGATAAGATTTTCCTCCAGTGGCAATAAGGATTTTATCAAAGTACATTTTATTTTCACTAGTAATCACAATAAATTTATTATTCGCATAATTAATATCTAAAACCTTTGTATTTAGCATTACATCTACATTATGTGTACTAAGAAACTTTTCCAATGCTTTAATAACGTCACTTGATTTATCACTTAATGGAAAAACTCGATTTCCTCTTTCAACTTTAGTCTTTAAACCATATTTTTCTAGTAAATTTAAAATATCCTTATTCGTAAAAGAATAAAAACTACTATACATAAAGTTTCTATTAGTAATTACATTATCAAAAAAATCTTCTATAGGTGAAGCATTAGTGATGTTACATCTGCCTTTTCCAGTAATAAAAAGTTTTTTACCCAGCCTTTCATTTTTTTCAATTAAAGTAACTGATTTATCTTTTGAACCAGCAATACCTGCAGCTATAATACCTGCAGGTCCTCCTCCAATAACCCCAATCCTTTCTTTCATATATTAATACAACTCCTTTAGATGACAAGTATCATTAAATAAGGTTAATACTCTATTATAATCTCTACATTCTATAATGCTTAAGCTCACATTATTTAAAGAAATCTTATTATAAAAAGATAAATCCATATCTAATAGCCCCAATATTAAAGTTTTTAATGTAGCACTATGCGATACTATAGCAATATTTTTATCATTATTCTCCAATAGAATAGGTTCTATGCATTTCATAGCCCTTTCTCTTAATTCTTCTAAAGTTTCTAATCCCTGCATTTTTAAATTATGTGGTTCTTTCATCCAAATTAAATGTTCTTCTTTAAATTGTTTATGCAGTTCTCCTGTAGTAAGGCCTTCCCAAGGACCAAAATTTATTTCTCTCAAGTCTTTAATTGGAATGACATCTTTATCGATTACTTCTCCAATAATATTGGCAGTTTCGAAAGCTCTAACTAGATCACTTGAATATATTATATCTATATTTTCATCAATTAATCTTTTTCCTAATAGGCTAGCTTGTTTTTTACCTTTTTGAGTTAATAAAGTATTTTTCTGACCTTGAATTTTTTTAAGCTCGTTCCATTCTGATTGTCCATGTCTAATTAAATACAGTTTAATCAATTTATCACCTCTTAAGTAGTAAGTATTATTTTAAATATAATTATATTATATCAAATAAATTAAATAAAAGTATTTATCAATTATGATAACATTAATTATGATAATCTTGCATTAAATATAAATTATAAAACTACGCTTAAGGTTCTAAACCTTAAGCGTAGTTTTATAAAACATTTAGTTATCTTTACTGTTTACATCATAAACATTATATTTTTTCCAGATCTTTTCTAAATCTTCAAAATAACTAGTTATATCATTTCTTTTTTCCATACCTATAGCGACTATAAAAGCATTTATTAAGCTCATTGGTGCAACTAAAGAGTCTACAAAAGAAACCATATTACTACTTGCAAGTAGAGTTACATCCGCATTTTGAGCAGCAGGAGAAATCAAACTATCTGTTATACTAATAATTTTACATCCCTTTCCTTTTCCATACTCTAATGCTTCAAGAGTCCTTTTAGAATATCTAGGATAACTAATACCAATTATAATATCATTCTTATCAGCCTTTAATAATTGTTCAAAAACATCATTTGGACCTGATGTTACAATTTTAACATTGTCGAGCAAAAAATTTAAGTAAAAACCTAAATATCCTGCTAAAAACGATGAGCTTCTCAATCCCAAAACATATATACTATCAGCATTTAGTATTAATTCAACGGCTTGTTCAAAGGTATGAAAATCTATTTCATTTATTGTTTTTTCAATATTGTCTGTATCCTTTTGCATAACTTTTTTCAATGCATTTTCTCTTGTAGAAAATTCATTAGCTAAAGTTAGTCTCTGAACTGTAGTCAGCTTATTTTTAATCAATTCTTGAAGTTCTTTCTGTAGTTCTCTATAACCATCATAACCAAGAGTATTAGCAAATCTTACTACTGTTGACTCACTAACACCAACAGTTTGACCTAAAGTAGCTGCCGTCATAAATGCAGCTTTATCATATTCATTGATTATGAATTCAGCAATTAATTTTTGCCCTTTACTAAGTTTATTAAAATTATTTTGGATAATTTTAATTAAATCAACATACTTCTCCATAGCATACTTCCTTATGATTTTTTATTAAATTAAAACCTTCTTCTAAGGCCTGTTTATTTAGCTCTTCTGTTCCTCTAGGTACTCTAGCTAAAACTGCTTTCTCTAAAGAATCTCTACTAACCACTTTAGTCAACTCAAATATACTTCCTAAAGCTACAATATTAGCTACCATCGGTTTTCCTAAACTTTCAGAGGCAGTTTCAAGTATTGGAACGGTATATACAACAATATCTTCTCTTTCAGGTTTTATAGTTACACTACTGTCTAAAATTAAAATACCTCCAGACTTTAATGAATCTATATATTTATTACAAGCCACTTGAGTTAAAGAAAGTAAAATATCACAATCTTCAACCTTTGGATAGTTGATTTCCTTTTGACTTATAATAACTTCAGCTTTACTTGCTCCACCTCTAGCTTCTGGACCATAGGACTGAGACTGAACTACATTCTTACCATCATGTAAAGCTGCTTCAGCTAAAATGATTCCCGCCAATATTAAGCCTTGACCTCCAGAACCACTTAACCTTAATTCTTGACGCTCCATATTATCTCTCCTTTGAAAAAGATTCTATTATTTTATTATACTCCTCAGTATACTCAGGTTTACTTCCTTTATACAATTCACCTATAACAAACTTTCCTTCCTTTTGTTCGTCAGTTAATTTATCATAAGCAGCTACATTTACTGCATTTTCTTTTAAATAAATCATCATATCTACTGCCTCACCTTTTTTATTCTTTCTTCCATAGTAAGTAGGACAAGTAGTGATTGCCTCAATAAAAGAAAATCCTTTGTTTTTTATACCTTCTTCTACTTGTTTAATAAGCATATTTGGATTGAATATTGTTCCTCTACTTACATAGGTTGAACCAGCAGCTTTTGCTAAGTTACAAAGGTCAAAATTCATATCTATGTTTCCATAAGGTGCAGTGGTTCCTTTATCTCCTGTTGGTGTAGTAGGTGAATACTGTCCTCCAGTCATACCATAAATATTATTATTAAATACTACTGTCGTGATATCAATATTTCTTCTAGCAGCATGAATAAGATGATTCCCACCAATGGCAGAACAATCTCCATCACCAGTTATTACAATTACATTTAATTTTGGATTTGCTAGCTTTACTCCCGTTGCGAAAGCTAAAGCTCTACCATGAGTCGTATGTAAAGTATTAAAATCTAAATATCCTGAAGCCCTTGAAGAACAGCCTATACCCGATACAATACAAACATCATCTTTATTTAAGTTTAAATTATCTATAGCCTTAATGATAGCCCTTGTAACGATTCCATTTCCACAACCTGGGCACCAAATATGTGGTAAGTTTTCAGTCCTAAAATATTCATTAACTAATTGACTTGGCAATTTTAACCCTCCTTAATAAAAGAAACAATTTCTTCTGGAGTGATTAGCTCCCCATTAACACGCCCATATTTTTCTACTTTTGAATTTTTACCCGATATTCTATCTACCTCTAAAAAATATTGTCCCATATTCATTTCTACAACTACTATTCTATCCACTTTGTTTGATAATTGTAAAAATTGTTTTTCAGCCATAGGCCATATAGTAATAGGTCTGAACAATCCAACTTTCATTCCTTCTTCTCTTAATATTTCTACTGCAGATTTTGCAGAACGAGCAGTGGAACCATAAGCTACTATTGCTATTTCAGCGTCATCTAAAAGATATTCCTCATATTCTACTATATCATCTACATTTTCTTCTATTTTATTGAAAAGTCTTTTAGTTAAAGCTTCCGCAACTTTTTCATTACCAGTAGGAAATCCAGTCTCACTATGAACTAATCCAGTAACATGAAATCTATATCCATCTCCAAAGGCAGCCATTTCAGGAACCAAATCCCCTTCCTTTACTTTATAAGGTTTATATTCCTCAGGTAAACAATTAGGCTTTCTTCTATTTACTATTTCAATTTCTTGATCTTCTCTAAATTCAATTTTTTCCCTCATATGTCCAACAACTTCATCCATAAGTAAAATAACAGGTGTTCTATATTTTTCAGCTAAATTAAAAGCTCTTATTGTAGTATCATAAACCTCTCTAACTGTTGATGGATACAGTGCAATGATAGAGTGATCTCCATGAGTTCCCCACCTAGCTTGCATTATATCTCCTTGTGCTGGAGATGTAGGTAAACCTGTACTCGGCCCCCCTCTTTGAACATTTACTATAACACAGGGAGTTTCAGTTATAATAGCATAGCCTATACTTTCTTGTTTTAAAGAAAACCCAGGTCCACTAGTCGCAGTCATGGATTTTGTTCCTGCTAAAGATGCACCAATAATAGCACTAATTCCTGCAATTTCATCCTCCATCTGAATAAATTTACCACCAATACGTGGTAGTCTTTCAGCCGATAATTCTGCTATTTCTGTAGAAGGAGTTATAGGATATCCTGCATAAAATTTCATACCAGCAGCTATAGCACCTTCAACACAAGCTTCGTTTCCTTGCATTAATTTTACTTTTTTCTCAGCCATTTTATTTACCTCCTAAATAAATAGCATAATCAGGACATCTTAACTCACATTGCCCACACTTAATACATGCTTCTAAATCTTTAATATTAACCTTCCCATCCTTTATCTCAAGTACATCTTTGGGACAAAATGCAACACAGATTCCACAGCCTTTGCACCACTTTTTGTCTACATTAAGAGTTTGCTCGGTCTTAGTTGACAACTTTATTTCCCCCTTATGAAATATTTGCTACTTCAATCATAGCAAACAAAAATATATTTTGCAAGATTTATTTCATTTTTTTGGTATTCAAATTATATTTGCAAGTTTTGTTTCATATCCATAAAAAAACAAGCCTAATGGCTTGTTTTTTTACACTGGATAAGTTTTAAATTCTTCATTTAAAAGATCACTATCTATTTTATACTTTTCTGCTTGTCTTTGTTTAAAAAAGTTTAAAGCTACCTGCGGAAATAATGCATAAGTCAACACATCTTCGTCTTGTTCTATATACTCTTTAATCTCTTCTTTAAACTGGCTTAATTGAGGTTCCATAAGATCAGCAGGTCTACCAGTAAATACTTGCTCATCTCCTATTATTTTAGCTTTTATTTCTTCTTTAATGGGAACTGTTGGCTTTCCATAAAGACCTTTTACATAATTTTTAGCTTCATTAGGAACCATCTTATATCTTTCCCCTAATACTATGTTGAATACAGCTTGTGTACCTACCATTTGGCTCATAGGTGTTACAAGAGGAGGATATCCAAAATCTTCTCTTACTTTTGGAACTTCTTTTAAGACATCTTCAAATTTATCTAAAGCCCCTTGACTACTTAGTTGAGAAACTAAGTTAGAAAGCATCCCTCCTGGAACCTGATACTTTAAAGTATTAACATCAACATTAAGTACTTTCGTATTTAATAAGCCTTCTTTTAAGTATCTATCTCTTAATCCTTTAAAGTAATCAGAAATTTCTAGAAGCAGTTCCATATCTATTTCTGGATAATAAGGTGAATCTTCTAAAGAAGCTATCATAGATTCAGTTGCCGGCTGACTAGTTCCCATTCCTAATGGAGATATAGCAGTATCTATAATATCTGCCCCAGCTTCTACAGCCTTCATATAAGTTTGATTTGCTATACCACTGGTAAAGTGAGAATGAATTTGAATAGGAATATTAATAACCTTCTTTAATTCTCTCACCAACTCTTCTGCAGCATAAGGTAATAAAATTCCAGACATATCCTTAATACAAATAGAATCTGCCCCCATACTTTGCATTTCTTTTGCCAATTTAATATAATATTTATTATTATGTACTGGACTCGTAGTATAGGAAATCGCAGCTTGAGCATGACCACCATATTTCTTTGTTGCTGCTATAGAAGTTTTTATATTTCTAGTATCATTTAAAGCATCAAATACTCTAATTATATCAATTCCATTTTCTATAGATTTTTTTACAAATTCCTCTACTATATCATCTGGATAATGTCTATATCCTAATAAATTTTGACCTCTTAAGAGCATTTGTAATTTAGTATTTTTAAATGCTTTTCTTAATACCCTCAATCTTTCCCAAGGGTCTTCATTTAAAAAACGTAAACAAGAATCGAAAGTGGCTCCTCCCCACACCTCAAGGGAATGAAATCCTACCTTATCCAATTTTTCAGCAATTGGTAACATATCTTCAGTCCTCATTCTTGTAGCTATTAAAGACTGATGGGCATCTCTTAAAACAGTTTCTGTAATTTTAACACCTGCCATCTTAATCCCTCCTAAGTTTGGATTTTTCTACGCCATAAAGAACTGGCGGATTATTTATCTGATTAATAAAATCATATTTTAAAACATTAAATTCTTTTTGATTTAATTTACTTAAAAATTCTTCAACAGAATTTTTTTCTTCCATTCCACCTTCATGACCAACATAACAAGTAATTAGAAGTAAACCATTTTCTTTAAGTAGATCCAATGACTTTCCTATACTCACTAAAGTAGTACTAGGTTTTGTCTTAATATTCTTATCTCCTTTAGGCAGATAACCCAAGTTATATATTACAAAATCTAACTTTTCCTCTATGTATGAATCAATATTTTCATGCCCATCTTCTATCAAAACTACTCTATCCAGTAACTCTTCATCAATTAGCCTTTGTTTCGTAATCTCTATTGCCTTTCTTTGAATATCAAAACCGTAAACTTTTCCCTTATCTCCAACAAGTTTTGCCAATAGTATTGTATCATTTCCATTACCTACTGTACAGTCTAAAACTACTTTTCCTTCTTTAATATGCATATAAATAAATTCTCTTGTTATCTCAATGGTATTGATAATATTTTTATAAGTCATTTAAGTCACCACAGCTTTTACATGATCTATTAAGAAAAGTAGGAATATGAATTTGTAATTTTAAATTAGAATCTATACTGTACTCAAAACCTTTCTTTAGTAAGTAATTATTTTCACTAGAATAAAAAATTTGTTTAATCCCTATGGAATTTAGTTTATTTAATAATGCTCTAAGCAGACCATCTCCTAAATTTGAACCTCGCTGATCCTTAATTATTAATAAGTAATCAAAGATTCCATAATCTTTTACAATAGTAGCTTTAGCTGCTCCAATAATCCTCTCATTGTCGTACATTACATATATTATATCATTATTTGTTATATTGTTAACAATATTTTCATCTTTTAATAGACCTGTTATTAAATATATTTCACTTTCATTTATTTCTCGTAACACTAGCATAAACACCCTCCTATGTAAAAAATTAAGCATCGCAATAATTGCAATGCTATAACTTTTTTAAGTATTCAATTTCTTGCTCAGTAAGATATCTCCACATACCTAATTCCAAGCTGCCAAGCTCTATATCTCCGATTGCAATTCTCTTCAATTTCTTTACAGGATGATTTATTGCTTCACACATTTTCTTCACTTGTCTATTTCTGCCTTCATGAATTCCTATTTCTAAAGCAGATTCATTTTCATATCTCTTTGCTATTCTAATAAATGCTTCAGCAGTAGTCTTTCCATCAATCATAAGACCTTTACTGAACTTTTCTAATTCCCATTTATTTGGAATTCCTTCTACTATAGCAATATATCTTTTAATGATTTCATGACTAGGATGGGTTAATTTATATGCCAAATCTCCATCATTAGTTAAAAGCAGTAATCCAGTAGTATCTGCATCTAATCTTCCAACAGGATAAATCCTTTCTTTTATTCCTTCAATTAAATCTGTAACTATTCTTCTATTTTTCTCATCCTTTAAGGTTGTTACAAATCCAACAGGTTTATTCAACATAATATAGACTTTTCTTTTTTCTAATCTTACTCTTTTGTCCTTTACTTTAATAATATCTTTCTCAGGGTCTACTGTAGTGCCAAGCTCTTTTACAATCTTATTATTCACTTTAACTTTTCCATCTAAAATCATTTCTTCAGACTTTCTTCTAGAAGCAACCCCACAAAGAGCCATGTATTTTTGTAATCTCATCTAAATACTCCTTTCAGTTCTTATATTAACCATTCTAACTCTTTTAAAATGAAATGTAAATTTAAATTAATTGTTTCTCATAAACACCTATTAAATTCTCACTTTTAACTTTTTCTTCTATGACTGATAAATCTGTGGTATATAGATTTTTCTCCTTCATTCTAGTAAAATACGTACTACCTGCAAAAGTATATCTATCTCTTATACCTTCCTCAGTTTCTTTCATTTCGTTTTCGAAACTAATTATATCTCCTACAGCTAACGTATTTGGTAACTCCAATAATTCCATGTCAGCTAAATATCTTACACTGTTATGACCAGCCAAGCTTCCTGTGGTTATAGCTTCTGTATGACCTACAAATAGACCAGCTTTTTCACCACCACAAAATAGATTATTTAAACCTCTTACTTTCATAAAATTATCTCTTGGTGCTAAAGATAAATATCTTACAGAGTTTCCCTTCCCTCCTGAATAAGGATCTTCATACTTAGCATTCTCCATTCCTTTTATTTTTCTCAACTTTTCTAAAGGATAAAAGGAAGTCATTAATTTACAGTGACCTGTATCCAAAAGAATTATATTTTCTGCATATTCTACTAAAGCATATTGCTGACATACTTTCTTATTTAACTTATCTAGCTGGATATCTTCTTTCGGAATAGGTATTACTAATACCCCCTCTTTATCTAGTATTTCTCTTATTTCTTGACTTAATGAATCTTTATTCAACTTACATGAACCACTCATTGCTCCATAGGATCCATCCTTTTTCTTTCCCACTAAATCTTTAACTCCTGCTTTTTCACTAATACTGACTCGAGGACCATAAGAAGGACACCTTAATATGCACATAGCACATCCATTTCCATAATTATAGCAGTTTCCCATAGGACCAGTAGAGCCAGTAGTATCGATAAATACTTCGCCATAAATTACATCATCATTGTTTAAAATTATGGCTTTTAACTGACCATTTTCAACTACAACATCAGTAGCCCTAGTTTCTAATAAAATTTCTATTCCCATACTTACAAGAAACCTCTTTATCTCAGGCTCTATTTTTGTAACATCATATAAACTAGCATGATTATGTCCTGGAAAAGTAATATTTTTGTGTCTAGACAAATCATCTGTTATTTTAAAAAGTTCCTTTGCACCCATTAATATATTCTCTTCAGTAGCTGTAAATCTTCCATTATTTCTCATTATACCGCCAACATTACCTAATCCTAACAATAAATCTGTTTTTTCTATTAATGTAACTTCTGCTCCTGCTTTCTTGGCTGAGATACTTGCAGCAATTCCTGCCCAACCTCCACCAATTATAACAACTCTATTCACAAATCCACCCCCTATTAATAAATTAAATTCGGATTTATTATAGCCTTACAACTCTTTATTCTTTTACCATTTTTCATCTTCCTAGTACAAGAGCCACATATACCTTCACCACAACAAATTAAATTATTATTAGTTGCTGCGAACTTAATTTCCTTATTAATATTTTTAATAATATTGGATATTTTCCTATGAAGAACATCAGCTCCTGCACTAAAAACTAGATTAATCTGATTATTTATTAAACAATCTTCAATTTGTTTCTGACCTTCTTCTGATAAAACATCTAATTCGATAATCTTTAAATTACTTACATCTGTTATTAAATCTATATAATTTAAATTTATTTTCCCTTTATCCAGAAAAATCACTATTTCATTATTTTTTTCAGCTAATTTTTTTAAAGGTATACCGATGGAAGATTGACCTATACCTCTAGTAATAATTGCACAATTAGAATTAGCTAAAGAATCTATATTATTAATTCCTATAATTCCATTCCAATATGGTCCCCTAATACCTAAATTCAACTTTTCATTAAGTTTTTTAGTTTTTACCCCTATTTCTTGATACACTATATAAATATGGTTTTCATCTAAATCAAATATAGACATAGGTGCCTCAAAGTAATGTATATCACTATTACCTTTTATAAAAACATACGAACCAAATCTATTTAATTGATCAATTAACTCTTTTTCAACTTTGATCTTTAATAGAATAACTCTTTCCGAGAGATTCATTTTTTTCTCAACATATCCTTCAAATATTTTTCTTTGTTCTTTAGATTTATAGTTATTCATTCTATATTCATAAAAAATACATACACCATTCCAATTACAATCACAAAATTTTTCTCCCCTAAGTATTGAACAAGATATACAGCTATCATTGTCCGCTAGATGACAGGGGCAGTATTTACTTCCTCCATCTATACATTTATATAAATCAACCATAACAATCCCCCTTTTAATGCTATATTATATAAGATACTTAATATATTAATAAAAGGTTACAAAAAAAGCCCTAAGGCTTTTATTAGTTTTTGAATATATTTATTATTTTATCTATAAAACTAATTTTATCTATTGACTCCTTTACAACTAAATTATCTTTACGTATTAACTGTCCATCCAAATATGTTTGTATTGATCCTAATACTTTGCCTTTCTCTATGGGAGCTTCTAAGATTGTAGGATTATCTATACTAATTTTTACTTTACTTTTTTCACCCTCCTTTAAAGGATAAGTAAGGCTATTTTCTGCAACTAAAATTACATATTCTTTTTTACCATTTACAACAGGCACTTTAGTTATATATTGATTTTTATCGTAGATTATATGGGGAGTATATTTTTCAAAACCATAATTTAATAGTTTATAGTTGTCATTAAACCAATCTCCTGCATTTAGGACTACTGCTATAAGTTGCATTCCTTTCCTGGTGGCACTAGATACTAAACATCTACCTGCCCTCATTGTATATCCAGTCTTAACTCCATCTCCCCCTTCATATTCCCAAAGGGTTTGATTTTTATTATAAAAATAATTATTTTCATCTCTCTTAGCAGTCCAAGTTTTCGCTTTAACAATATTTTTAAATTCTTCATGTTTTAAAGCTTCTCTAGTTATTAAAGCCAAATCATAAGCTGTAGTATAATGATTGTCATTTGGAAGACCATGAGGATTCATAAAATTAGTATCTACGGCTCCAACTTCTTCTGCCTTCTTATTCATTAACTCTATGAAATTATCTACCCCTCGCCCCACATAGTCAGCTATAGAAACAGCTGCATCATTTCCCGATCTAAGCATTAATCCATATAGTAAATCCCTTAAAGAAATAATTTCTCCCTCTCTTAAGTATATACTAGAACCTTCTATACCTACACCAGTCTTTTTAATATTTATTTTATCTTCTAATTTTCCATTTTCAATAGCTACTAAAGCAGTCATAATCTTTGTAGTGCTTGCCATAGGCATTTTTTCATGTGAGTTCTTTTCATAAAGTATCCTACCTGAATTCCCATCTATTAAAATTCCACTTATTGCACTTAAACTAAGATTATCTCCATAAGATATGCTAGTAGTTAAAACCATAAGTGTTATCAATATTATAACGGAGATTTTTCTTTTCACTTAAAACCCTCCTTATTAATTTAATAGAAGCAAGATATAGAATCTTGCTTCTATTCATCTTTGAAATATTCATTTAGCTTTCTATATCTGTTTCTATATTCATATTTTCACATTTTCCATTTTTATTTTTCTTAAAAGATTGTTGCATATTATCTGCCATTTTACCAACAAAATCAAACAAATTGGTTAAGGCACTATTGCCTTCATCTACAGTTAACAACTTAACTTGATTATTTCCTACTACAATAAAACCAACAGGCTGTACTGAAACCCCAGCTCCACTACCTCCTCCAAAAGGAAGTTTTTCCTCATCCATTGAATCGTTGTTTTTTCTACATTTATTAAATTCACTACCCCCTGAAGCAAAGCCAAAGGAAATTTTTGAAACTGGTATAATAACTGATCCATCTGGAGATTGTACTGGATCACCTACTATTGTGTTAACATCTACCATCTCTTTTAAACTATTCATGGTCGTTTTCATAAGACCTTCAATTGGATGCTCTGGCAAAATTTTCACCACCTTCTTTTTCTTTTAATATCCTTATATATGCAGTAATAATATAAACCAAATTTAATTTAATTATACAATTTAGATGTATTTGAAATATATTTTCATTAAATATAGGAAGTACATTTATTTCTCTACTTATAACTTTGTCTATATCCTTATTCATAAATAAAATGCTTAATATAATATTTATAAGACTCCAACATACTCCAGTAGTTATCCCTAATAAAAAAGGATCGCTTATTCCTATGGTTAAGGTTAAAAATAACTTTTCAATTTTTCCTTTATCAAGAAAATATTTAATGTATTCTTTAGAAGATACTTTTTTGCTACCGTTGTTAGTGTCTTTACATTTATTTTCTTTGTTATTAGAATCTATTTCCTTTTTAACTAGGCCAAACAAATAACTAAATATTATTTTATAATTACTTCCATCCAGATATGTATAATCTATTTTAATTTTTAAAGGTATTAACAATAATACTATTAATAATATTATTATTATGGTAATAATAATCACAAAATAATCCATGAATTCACCTCGTACTTATAAATTCTTTTTATTATCTTTCCAAAAAAAAGAAAAATAATACTAAAACTCTTAGTATTATTTTTCTAAGTCTATATCATCTAATTCTCCTTCGTTTATCTCTCGTAAAGGAGGTAACTCTTCTAAAGTCTCTAAACCAAAATATCTTAAAAATTCATTTGTAGTTCCATAAAGAATAGGTCGTCCCGTTCTCTCTAACCTACCTTTTTCTTCTATTAACCCTCTTTCAACTAAAGTTTCAATGGCTTTATCACATCTAACGCCTCTAATAATCTCAATATCACTTTTAATTATAGGTTGTCTATAAGCTATAATGGATAAAGTTTCAATAGCTGCATTGGATAAGCTCTTTGCCATTCTAGGATTTGACAGTTTTTTAAGCCACTCAAAGTGTTCTGATCTTGTCCCTAACTGATAGGTATCTTTAATCTTTATAATCTTTAGTCCTCTTCTATTGTAATCAAAATCATCTATCATTTCTTCTAATATACCTTTTACCTCTTTTTCCTCAATTTCTAAGATAGAGGCTATATCCTTTAATTCTAAGGGATCTCCCCAAGTAAATAGCAAAGATTCTATTATTGATTTAATTTCCCTTACATCCATATGTTAGTGCACCTCTTTAATTCTTTTATTGATAATTAAGTCTGAAAAATTTTCTTCTTGATTTACATAGATATACTTCATTCTGATTAATTCTAAAACAGATAAAAAGTATGTTACAATCTCTTTTCGGTTACATTCTTCGTCTAAAAGAGAACTAAATTTTATAGTCTCTTGATTTTCTAATTGAATTTTTATATCATTTATGCACTCTTCTAAGGTATATTCTTCTCTTTGCATTTCATTAATATCTATAGATTTACTAGTTTTATTTCTTTTTTTTAAAATATTGTTTAAAGATTTAATTAAAAGATTTAAATCTAATCCTTCTAAGTCAATTTCTTTATCTTCATAAAGAGTTAAGTCTTCTTTAGGTTTATAATAAATTTTACTTTGAATCTCTTCATAAAATCGTAACTCTTTAGATATATTTTTATATTTTTTATACTCTACTAATCTTCTAACCAATTCCATTCTTGGATCAACTTCTTCTAATTCTAATTGTATATTATCATTTTGATCCGTTTTTTGTTGAGGAAGTAGCATCTTAGATTTTATTTCAAGTAAAGTTGCTGCCATAACTAAAAAATCGCTAGCAAGTTCTAAATTTAATTCCTCCATTTGATAAATATAATTTATATACTGCTCTGTAATATCATTAATAGGTATATCATAAATATCAATTTGAGCTTTTTCAATTAAGTGTAATAATAAGTCTAAGGGTCCTTCAAAGGACTCTAACATTATTTTATACTCCATATAATCTACTCCCATTCCTAACCTAATATCTTAATTAATAAATTTAATGTAATATCAATTAAAGGACTTAAAATACGATCAATAGTATTAGTTCCTATCAATATAATTAAAATAAGATAAAAATACTTTTCATATTTATAAAAATAATATTCATATTTACTTGGTAGTAAACTTGCTACTATCTTTGAACCATCTAAAGGAGGAAACGGTAATAAATTGAAAACTCCAAGCATTATATTATACCATAAAGTAATAAGTAAAATCTGAAAAAGTACGTAATTAGAAATAATATTCAATGATAATATAAATCCTATAATTACTGCTATAATGAAATTAGTAAATGGCCCTGCTAAGGATACTAAAATAGTATCTCTTTTTCTTTTTTTAAAATTAAAAGGATTTATAGGAACTGGCTTAGCCCAACCAAACTTGAAAATTAATAAAAATATGAAACCGACTAAATCAATATGTTTAAAAGGATTTAAAGTTAATCTACCTAAATCTTTTGCTGTATTATCTCCTAACCGATAGGCTGCTAAACCATGAGCTAACTCATGAAAAATAATAGCTATAAATAAGCCTGGTAAACTTATTAACATATCCATATAAATAACCCTTCTTTCTATAATTATCTATACTTAAACATTATACAACCTCGACATGTTAAAGTCGAGGTCATTATATAATTTATTCTGTATTATCAAAATTATCAAGGTATATTATCCCAAGCCTCTGAGATTTGGGTGGTTCGATGTACCAGCTAACCCTGTTAGCATTACTAGAACACTCGGGATTGTCATTATGATTTTTGCCATTTCATTGGTTCAACCTAAAAAGAAAAAAGATTTAACTATGGTGTCAAAAGAAGAAAAGAAGGTTAGTAAAATCACTTGGATAATTTTAGGTGTTTTATCCGGATTTTTACTACCATTGCAAACTACTACTAATGGAAAACTTCGTACTGCAACGGGCTCTCTTTTAGGGGCGAGCTTTATTTCTTTTTTTGTTGGCATGATTATCTTGATTATTTTGATATTGATTACTAACATCGCTTAGAGTTTCCTTTGTATGACACTCAAAAAATCGTATTCCTATTTGGATATATATGGGCGGTATATTTGGCATATTTATTGTAACAGGCAACATTGTCTTGTTACCTGTACTTGGATCGGTTTTAACTACTATGATTTTCCTATTGGGACAAATGATTATGGCATTAACAATCGATCAGTTTGGAATGTTTAATTTACAAAAAAGAAAAATTGATAGTAGAAGAATTACTATCTAGTATTGATGATTATTGGAAACATATTTGTTAAGTTCTTGTAATCTTATATGTTAGACTAAGCATGTATTCAATATATTCGAAAAAACTACCAAGTTATGCTTGCTTGGTAGTTTTTTCTTAAAGTAACAATCCCTTATAGTTAAGATTTTTATTTTTATAAAAAACTATAATAATAAAGATCTTATTTTTTTATAGTAGGTCATTGTAGTAAAAATAAAAACCATAATAACCTATCTACCCATTAAGAGCCCCTTTAATGTCTTTTTAAGAATATTAGCTAAATTAGCTTTTTCCACATTAGATTTAGCAACTAATTTAATCTTATCAACTTCTTTCCCCTCTAATCTTACTATAAGTAATCCAACCTCATCTCCAGCATTTATTGGAGCATTTACATGTTCTGGTAATACTATTTCTTTATCTATTTTTCCTTTATCACCTTTAGGCAATAATATATAACTATCTTTTTCTAGCATTGCCTCAATAAAAGCTGATTTTCCTTTTTCTACAGAAACTTTTCCCAAAATATCCCCTTTTCTACCAACAGTTATAGAATCATAGTTTGCAAAACCGTAATCTAATAGTCTTTTACTTTCATCAAATCTAATCTTAGACGTTTCAGACCCCATAATTACTGCAATCAATTGTAGATTACCTCTCTTAGCTGATCCTGATAGACAAAATCCTGCTTCATTAGTGGATCCAGTTTTAATTCCATTAGCTCCCTCATATTCTTTTATGAGCCTATTAGTATTTACCATGGTTTGAATACTGCTTTTAGTTTTACCAACTTTTAAATCGTACATATATATAGTTAACCAGTCATGAATTTTATTATATTTTAATAATTCTTTTGACATTAAAGCTATATCATATGCAGATGTATAATGATTTTCACTAGGTAATCCACTACAATTCATAAAATTAGTATCCTTCATTCCTAAAGCTTTAGCTTTATCATTCATCATTTTAACAAAGATTTCTTCACTACCAGCTATATGCTCTGCCAAAGCTACTGAAGCATCATTGGCTGATCTTAAGCAGATAGCTTTAAATATCTCTTCAACTTTTTGAATTTCTCCAGCTTCTAAAAAAACTTGGCTACCTCCCATTCCTGAAGCATGATCACTTACTGAGACGTCATCGTTAAGTTTTATTTTTCCTGTTTCTAATGCTTCCATCCCTAATAATAAGGTCATTATCTTTGTAACACTTGCTGGAGCCAATCTTTCATTTAAGTTTTTCTCATATATTATTTCTCCAGTATTATAGTCCATCAACACAGCTGACTTAGCATTAATATTTAAATCTCCTTCAGCAAATGCCATTGCTACAGAAGACAAGATAAAAACTACTAAAATAATGGATGCTATTTTTCTTTTCAACCTATTACCTCCAATCCATATGTTTACTTTTATATTATCCATTAAATGTTTACTTATACTTAGTATAAATCATTTACAATAAATGGATAGATTATTCATTAATTATTTAAATTGTAAAATAACAAATTAGGATAAAAAATAAAGAAGCTATAGTAATTTTCACTATAACTTCTAAAATATTAAAGATGTTGTATTCCACTACTGCTAATTTCTTCATAAATTAGCTTTTTAGAAATAGGATTTTTTTCACCTATTATATATAGTTCCTTTAATCTTTCCTCAGCAATTTTAACTTTTTCTAAATCATTTGAGTGAATATATGCCAAAACATCTCCCATGAAAACTTTATCATCTACTTTTTTATTTAATACAATACCAGCTGCTAAATCTAATTCACTGTCTAAAGTTTCTCTACCAGCACCTAAAATTAAAGCACACTTTCCAACTTCTTCAGCATTTAATGCTTTAACATAACCTTCTTTAGAACTTTTGACTTCTATTATATATTTAGCTGTTGGAAGTAAATGTGGATTCTCAATAGATGAAATATCTCCATCTTGATATTTAACCAATTCTATAAGTTTGCTATAAGCTTTGCCGCTATTGACAACTTCTATTAAAAGGTTTCTACCTTCTTTTTCAGTACTAACCCTTTTCGCAAGAACTAACAACTTAGAACCTAAAACTAAGCATAATTCATATAAATCCTCAGGTCCATCACCTTTTAATGTTGCAATCGCTTCCTTCACTTCTAAAGCATTTCCTATCGCATTTCCCAACGGTTCGTCCATATTAGTAACTACAGCTACAGTTTCTCTACCATATCCACATCCAATTTCTACCATTTCTTTTGCTAGATTAATGGAATCATCAATACTCTTCATAAAAGCTCCACTACCAACTTTAACATCTAAGACTATAGCATCTGACTTAATTGCTAGTTTTTTACTCATAATACTACTAGCAATTAATGATAGGTTTTCTACAGTAGCTGTCACATCCCTTAAGGCATAAAACTTTTTATCTGCTGGAGTAATATTGGCAGTTTGACTGCAAATAGAAATGTTTATCTTATTAGCATTATTAATAAACTCTTCTTTACTTAAAGCTACTCTAAAATTACTTATTGATTCTAATTTATCTAAAGTTCCACCAGTATGTCCTAAACCTCTACCTGACATTTTTACAAAAGGAACATCACAAGCTGCTACCATTGGTCCTAGTATTAGTGTAGTAGTATCTCCTACACCGCCAGTTGAATGTTTATCAACTTTAATTCCCTTTATACTAGACAAATCTACTGTATCTCCTGAATTAATCATAGCACTAGTCAAATCCAAAGTTTCTTTTTTATCCATTTTGTTTAAAAATATTGCCATTAATAAAGCAGACATCTGATAATCTGGGATATTACCATTTGTATAATTGTCAACAAAAAAGTTTATTTCTTCTGTAGATAAAATATTTCCATCTCTCTTCTTCTTAATAAGATCGTACATCCTCATTTTTACCACTCCACTTATATGTTGTATAATATTTCTATTAATAATTTTTCAAAATTATCTTTAACTTTTATTGATGTTTCAATTACTTCCTCATGATTTAATGGTTGATCTAAAATACCCGCTGCCATATTTGTAATACAAGAAATACCTAGAACGTTAATCCCTTCATGATTAGCGACAATTACTTCTGGAACAGTAGACATACCTACAGCATCTGCTCCTAAAGTTATAGCTAACCTAATCTCAGCAGGAGTCTCATAAGTAGGGCCTGTAAACCACATATAGACACCCTCTTTTAAGTTCATATTAAGTTTACTTCCCGTTTCTTTAGCAATTCTTATTAAATCTCTATTATATGCTTTAGTCATGTCCACAAATCTTGGTCCCAGCTCATTTAAATTTTCTCCAATTAAAGGATTTTGTCCAGTAAAATTAATATGGTCTGTAATAATCATTAGATCTCCAGGTTTAAAGCTTTTGTTTGATCCTCCAGCTGCATTAGTTACTATTAAATTTTTAATACCTATTCCAATCATTACTCTTATAGGAAAAGTTACATCTTTTAAAGGATATCCTTCATAATAATGAAATCTTCCTTGCATAGCCACAACAGTTTTATTTCCTAGCTCCCCTATTACAAGTTGACCCTTATGACCTTCAACAGTAGAAACTGGAAAACTAGGTATGTCTCTATATTCAATAATCACTGGATTTTCAATCCTATCAGCTAAACTACCTAGACCAGAACCTAAAATTAAACCTATTGTAGGTTTAGTTTTAATCTTTGAAGTAATAAATTCAACACTTTCTTTAATTTTATCCATATAGTTCATATTATACCCTCCTATGCTCTTGGATGTGATTTATTATAAACTTCTCTTAATTCCTTGTTATTTGATGCAAAAGAATAAATTTGAGTAGTAGATATATCTGAATGACCAAGCATTTCTTGTACTGTTTTCATATCTGCTCCATTTTCTATAAGATGGACTGCAAAAGAATGCCTCAGAGTATGAGGAGTAATGGTTTTATCAATATTAGATTTTTTAGTATACTCTTTGATTATTTTCCAAAACCCCTGTCTAGTTAATCTGTTTCCACTATAATTTATAAATATAGGATCTTTATAACTTAGCCCCTCTTCATTTCTATAGGATTTTATATAATGGAATAAACTTTTTAGAGCAATGGTACCTACAGGAATTATTCGTTCAGTACCGTTATTATCTTTTAAGTGAATATATCCTACATCTAAATCTACATCTTCTATATTCAATGAAATAATTTCTGAAACTCTAACTCCAGTAGCATATAGTAATTCTAACATAGCCTTGTCCCTTGATCCCTTAAAATCCCCTAAATTAGGTTGAGATAGTAGCAAGTCTACCTCTTCTTTAGTTAAAACATTAGGTAATTTTTTTTCACATTTAGGTGACTTTAAATTTAGAGTGGGGTCTTCTTTAATAAAATTATTATTTAATAAGTATTGATAAAAGCATCTAATCGAAGCTAGGTTTCTAGATATCGTGGAAGTAGCTTTTCCACTTTTCTGCAAATACATTAAATATGTAATAATTATGGTTTTATTACCATCCATAATTGTTTGTATGTTATTCTCATACAAATAATCTTCAAATTGTTTAATATCTCTTATGTATGCTTCTAAAGTATTAGATGTCAATCCCTTCTCATTACTTATATAATCAATATATTCTTTCATAATCCTATCAGACATTTATAGTTCTCCTTTGTAAAAAAGTTATAATATAGTTAATTCAACAAAAACGCTAAAAATCCTGCATTATTTTGGAGATTGTTGGTATTTAAAAATAGCTTACTACCATATTTAAAAAAATTGGGGAAATAAATGCTTCTATTAAACATCCTCCCAGCATTACAACGCATAAAATCAAAATTAAAATAGAATAATTTCTAATATTTCCATGAAACTCATTCTTAGTATACTTTATCCTTTTGTTTTTAATATTCCCAAGAGAATAGGACATGCCAATAGCTGCTATCACTAGTATGCTAGGAATAAACAATAAATTTTGAGGCAATATTCCTAATATAGAAAATAAAAATCCTTTAACTCCAAATTCATTCACTAAAAACCCAACAGTAAATCCAATAGCAATACCTCTTACAGCAACCACAATAGGTATTATAGGTATGCCTAAGATAATAAAACCTGTAATCCAAAGCATAAATACAGTTTTTAGATTATCTAATAAAGAATTTTTTAATATTCCCATATTATTTAATTTTTTTTCTCCCATAGATTTAAAAAAAGAATTGAGAAACTTTATTATACCACTTTTCTGCTCAATATTTAATTCTTTTATTAAAATAGACCCTAAAATTATACCTAAAACAAAAAATATCATTAAAATAAAATATAAAATAAAATTAGTTTGGAAATGCCTTTTAAATAAATTTTTAATTTTGTAGGGCAATAATATATCCTCCCTTCTTAATTATACAAGCCTTATAAGAAATACTATGCAAAGAAGGAGGATATTATCACCAGATTATTTTTCACTTAAATATTTTTTTGCCATAAAAATACCAACTATAGTCTTACTATCTACAATTTCTCCTCTATCAATCATTTTCATTAAATCATCAATATTTACCTTTATTACTTCAATAAATTCGTCACTTTCAGGTACAGCATCACCTTCAACTAATCCTGTAGCTAAAAACAAATGCATTTTTTCATTAGAAAATCCAGGAGAAGTAAAAAATTCAAATAAATATTCCATTTTATTTGAAACATACCCTGTTTCCTCCTTTAATTCTCTATTAGCTGTTTCTCTAGGTTCCTCATTAATTTCAAGTTTACCTGCTGGAATTTCTAATAGAGATTTTTCTACTGGTTTTCTAAATTGTTTTACCAAGATAATACAGTTATCATCCGTAACAGGAACTATAGCCACAGCTCCAGGATGTTCGACAATTTCTCGTTTTGAATATTTTTTGTCTGGTAGTTCAACAGTATCAATCCTTAAGTTAAGAATTTTCCCCTCATAAATTTTTTCTGATTTCATGGTCTTTTCTTCATAAATCATAAAATAACCTCCCCTAAGTAAGCAGCTTATTAATATGTTTTCCCACTGCCCCTAAAGTAATAAAATAATCTAAATCTTCATCTATTGTTCTTCCCATAGTAGTTATATTTAAGTCAAAATACTTCATGGCTTCAATAATCTCTTTCCCATTTTCGATAATGATATTGTGTAATATGTCTAATTTATATTTTTTGATTTGATTATTTATTAATTCAAACTTATTACAATCTAAATACGGAATTACAACATCGCTAGAAGTTTTTGCTATTTCAGATAATACAGTTATAGTATGATGGCTTATTCCTCTATGTCTTTCTCTGCTATCCTTAAAACTAATTCTAGGAACTGTTATAGGCTTACCGCCTAAGCTATTTATAGCATCAATTATCTGACCTTGCTCAATACCACTAAAACCGTATTTGGTTCCAGTACCTACAATACCTGGTCCCATGGAGATAATAGTAACATCTCCCTTTAAAATTTCTTTAGCAGCAATAAGTCCAGTATAAATATTCGTACATTCTAAATCTCCACCAAAAGCATGTCCTATAGTTATAGTCTTATTAATTATATTTTTTTCTTTCAATTCTTTTACGGTTTTACTAAAATAAATAGGTAAAGAGCCACCATCTGTCATTATATAATTAATTGAAATATCTTTGTTTAACCATTTTATCATGGAAGAAATAGGTCCAATCATACTATGAAGTGTACATACAACAAATTTATGCCCATCTAGAGACTCGAAATTATCATAAACACTTCTATAGGGACTACTTTCTTCCTCTGCTACTAAGCATTTAATTTGATATGGGGTATATCTTAACTTCATTATATGACCTAATCCTTCTAAATCTATTTTTTCTATATCACAATTGTACATAACAAAATGATATCCTCCAGTTCCTAAGGACAATTCTACAGCTGTAGTATTTAAAACTACAGTATTACCAATTTTCACTTTTCCAGTTAAATCATTATAATTTACAGCAGGATATAAATCCCCATCTATGCCTACTTCAATCCAAGAAATATGCTTATCATCATTTGTTATGGATACAACTTTTCCTTTTTTATAACTAAACAGAAAATCATCCCCTATCTTCCTATACTATCTATATATTTTAAAATTGGATTTTTATCTATAACCTTAGAAAAAGAAATTTTTTCAGCTAAAATATGAATACCTATCAATAAAAACAAGATTATTAACTTCCCTATAAAGCTATAAGTCACAGCACATACAATTCCTAGAGTAAGACCAATAATGTTAGATCCTACATCACCCATCATAGCTTTAGCTTTAAAATCTAAAGACATATACGGTAAAATTAAACCATATAGTGAATAAATAATATAATTATAATTTTTGTTTATATTAGTAAAAACAAAAATTAAAGATATAATTATAAAAACTTTTATAGCTCTTCCAGGGCGTAAATCAAATAAGTTAATTAAATTTGTGAACAGTGCAATAACAAAAGTATTTACCAATATCTCCCAAATATCTTTAGATATTAAAATACTAATATATAAAGATATAAAAAAACCAATTCCAGCCTTAATTGCACCAGTAGTCAAAGTGCCTTTAAAGAAAGACTTTATATGCCCTTTTAGTCCTTTAACTTTTTTATCACCTATTAAATCATCTAATAAACCTACTAATCCCATAAAAATATAACTATATAAATATAAATCTGTTATATTTCCAGTTAAATTAAACCCAATTCTAATTAAGTTAATAGTAATAGACTGTACAAAAACGAACAGTAAACCTAAAGACATAGGTATTTTTTCACCTTTATAATTTTCGCATAAAGTATTGCTATTTATTAACATTTTGTTAATCATAGGCAATCCAATATAAGATAAGATTAAACTTATAAAAAAACTAAACATATTAATGTATATCATAAGCTCACCTTCTAAAATACATAATAATTAAGGTTTTAAGTATATCCCAAAATTGTTTCCCTCTATGAATAAAACCTTTTAAATTTCTTTGGCTATATCTATGTTTCATAGTAACTGGTACTTCCAGAATAGAAAATCCATTATTAAAAGTTTGAATAGTCATCGCTACCTCAATTCCGTATCTATCAGGTATATAGTCCATCTTTTCTACAACTTCTCTTTTATAAACTCTTTGACCTGATAAAGAAGTATTTATTTCTTTTTTTGTATAAAAATAAACACCTTTTTTAGCAAGTCTTTTAACCAATCCAAATCCACCTTTAATAGACGCTGATGAAAATTTCGCTATAGTAACATCTGTTTTCCCTTCAAGAACAGGCAATATTAAAGATTCTACTTGTATACTCGTATCTCCTACATCTCCATCAACAAAAGCAATATAATCATAATCTAAAGTGTCTATTGCTCTTTTCATTCCATAACCTTTTCCATGGTTCTTGCCTAAATCTATAACAGTAACATTAAGATTATTTACTACATTCATAGTATTATCCGTTGATCCATCATTTACTACAACAATTTCATCTATTAATTGGATTTTTTTTAAATTATCTATGGTTTTTTCGATTATATCTCCTTCATTATAAGCGGGAATAACACATACAAGCTTTCCCTTTTTATCCATATTATCTCTCCTTAAGTTATTCTACTGCAAGATTTTCTAAATTAGATATAACCTTCTCAGCAGAAGGTTTTATTCCATAATGACCTGGTCTATTATCCATAGCTAAAATTACTGCTACTTTTCCTATTATTGTGTCAGTATTGTCTACTGTTGGAATTCTAAAAGCTTTATATGATTCAATATATGAATAATTTACAGTAGATTTTTCAACACCTATAACTGGTATGTTCAAGGCTTTAACTGTATTAATAATTGTTTTATCTACTTTATTAATTCTATTAGGATTGCCATCTAAACTACCACCACAGATTATTACATAATCTATAGGCTCATTATATTCCCCTACTGCATATATTAAACCTTCTTCTTTCAACTTTTCTACTAATGGATATTCTTCTCCTTTGACTATAGACTCAGTAATGCTATTAATAGCTTTTGTAACAAGATCACCATTAACATTTTCCTCTAGACTAGCAAAAATATCATTAAGTTTTAAAGTATCGGTTATATTCTTATTTAAGGTAGTAACATTTACTACCTTTGCTCCTGCATTTTCTAACTCTTTACCAATTGATGAATAGACATAATCAGGGTTAGTCTCAATGATAGCTATATTTAAATCTTCTAATTTATTCTTAATAATTTCTTCATAAGTAGATTTTATAAATATATCTTTGATATCATTTTCATCTTTTAACTCCGCTACATTTACTTTAAGACTTTGATTCTCACTTCTTAAATCTTCAAATTTTTGTTCCAATTTAGTTGCCAGATCCTCTTTTTGTTCAATAATTAAATTTTGTGCATCCATGGCTAACCCAATATAGATGCCAATTCCAAGAGCTGCAAAAATTGAAACAATAGAAATAACATAAAATCTCATACTTGGCAGCAATAAAATCACCTCTTATAATCCAAACAATAGTTTAAATCTAATTTTAAGCAATACCAAAAAACTTTTAGTAACTGGATGTATTAAAGTTAATATAATAATAGGAATAAGAGCTCCAATTATAATAGAAGCTAAATGCTTAGCCTTAACAGGACTATGATATAGTTTGTTTACTCCTTTAGCGTCAACTAATTTATCTCCTACTTTAAGCCTAGCTAAGAACGTACTAGACATTCCACTTCTACCTTTCTCTAAAAAATCAATCATGTTAGTATGTGTTCCAACAGCTACTATCAAATCTGCATGGTTAGCATAAGCTAATAATAAAGCTATATCTTCACTAGTTCCAGGTGAAGGATAAATTACTGGTTCTATTCCTAGATTCCTTACCCTATCTAATCCAGGAGCTCTACCATCAGCATAAGCATGGACAATAACTTCTTTTGCTTTTAGCAAACAATTATCAGAAACACTATCCATATCTCCAATAATAATATGAGGTGTATAACCAAAATCTAATAATGCATCGGCACCTCCGTCTACTCCAATTAAGACAGGTTTAACTTCATCTATATAAGACTTAATAGTCTCCAAATCTCTTTTATAATCTTTTCCCCTAACTACTATTAATGCATGTTTTTGATTAATAGTAGTCTTAATTTTAGGGATTGGAATTTTTCCAGTTACTAGTCCTTTCTCTTTTTTTGCATAATCTAAAGTGTTTTCAATAAACTTATCTAATTCTTTTTCTATATTATCATAACCTATGTTTAATAATTCTTCAATCTTTGCTTCATCTAGATAATGACAGATTGCAGCATCTTTTCCCTCATAAACAATTTTATCTTCTATAATTTCAATAGTATCGCCCTCTTTAAAATCATCAAAAATAGAAGGCTCCTTTACTTCAAAAATTGGAATATTTTTTTCCAGAAGAATTAAGGGACCTTGATTTGGATATCTGCCACTTATTGTTTTCTCTGTATTAATCACACATCTAACCTTCTTTTCTGACAGTGATAGTGCAGCTATTTCATCCAAGTCTTTATGAGAAATTAAAGCAATATCTCCTGGCTGCAATCTACTAGTCAAATTTTTTGTTTTTTTATCTTTTTTTACAATACCTTTAATGTACATGCGAACCCTCCAAATTATATCTCTTACCATTATTGCCCAATGTTATTAATATCATAATAGTAGGATAAATATATTATATCACATTAAATATATAACATGAAAAACATCCTTCACTTAATTTTGAAGGATGTTTTTCATGTTATATGCTACTTTCCATTATTTCCTGCTCCAATCTTAATTTATCTGCTACCATTGCGATAAATTCACTATTAGTAGGTTTCCCCTTATCTGTATGAACAGTATATCCAAAGATCTTATTAATAGTATCCACTTTGCCTCTACTCCAAGCTACTTCAATAGCATGTCTAATTGCTCTCTCAACTCTACTAGGAGTAGTATTAAACTTTTTAGCTATATTAGGATATAATTCCTTGGTTACTGCCCCAAGTAATTCCATGTCATCAATTACCATAGAAATAGCTTCTCTTAAATATAAATAACCCTTAATGTGAGCAGGTACTCCAATTTCATGGATAACATTAGTAATTTTAGCCTCTAAACTTTTTTCTGTATTACTATGAGCTTTAGGCATAGGTATAGTTACATATTCCTTTCTTCTTTCCACTTCTTTTTCTGTGCCAGATACTTGTTTAAGCCTTTTAATAAACACATTAAAGTCAAAAGGTTTAACTACATAGTAATCTGCACCTAATTCTATTGCTCTTTGTGTAATCTTATCTTGTCCAACAGCAGATAAAATAATTACTTTTGGAAAATAATCTATCTCATTGTCATGGAGACGTTCTAAAACACCTAGTCCATCTAAGTGTGGCATTATTATATCCAATATTAAAACATCAGGCTTCTCTTTATCTATTATATCTAAAGCCTCTATTCCATCCTTAGCAATTCCAATAACATGAAATTCTTCGTGAAGTGCAAGAAATTGTTTTAAAATTTCACAAAATTCTCGGTTATCATCTGCAATTAAAACTTTAGTCTTTTCCAAAATGATTACCCCCCTATATTTGTAAAAAATATGTAATTAAACTATTCGACAAATAAATGAAATGTCCTTCTTTAATTCTCATATTTTTTCTTTTTAAAAAAGATAAGCCCATAAGGCCTATCTTTTTAATTATTAAAAATCCGCTTGCTCCAACATCCATTCTATAAATATTCCATAACCTTTTGTAGGGTCGTTAACAAAAACATGAGTAATAGCTCCAACTAATTTTCCATCTTGTATGATAGGACTACCACTCATTCCTTGAACTATACCACCAGTTTTTTGAAGTAATTTTTTATCAGTTACTTTTATTACCATACTTTTTTGGTCAGCATTCTGTTGAGGTTGTATTTTTACAATTTGGATTTCAAATTTTTCAACTTTATTATCATCAATCGTAGCTAATATATGCGCTTTTCCTTCTTTTACTTCCTCTTTAAATCCTATAGGTATGGATTTTAACTTAGATGATTTAGTAAAACTATCTTTTATTTTACCATATATTCCATATATGCTGTTTTTTGTAATATCTCCTAATATATTATCAGTTTCATAGAATACTCCTCTTATTTCTCCAGGAGTTCCTCTTTTTCCTTGTTCAATATTAGATATTTTGGCATTCATTATTTTTCCTTTTTCTACACTTAGCAAGTTTCCAGTATCCATATCAGTTATACCATGACCAAGGGCACCGAATACCTTAGTTTCTTCATCATAAAAAGTTAATGTTCCAATACCAGCAGTTTTATCTCTTACCCATATTCCTAATCTGTAACAGTTATCTTGTATACTTTGAATAGGAGTTACATCTGTTATAAACTCTGCTCTATTTCTTTCAATAACTATTTTTACTTTTTTTCCCTCTGTATTATTCAAAAGTTCAACCACATGCTCCGCATCTTTTACTTTTATTCCATTTATTTCAACAATGCTATCTCCCACTTTTAAACCAGCTTCTTTAGCAGGATTACATCTTCTTCCATCAATGCCAATCACATCAGTAACTGCAACTACTAAAACACCTTTTGTATTCAATTTTACTCCTATTGCATTGCCTCCTGGTACTAACATTGGTCTATCTATTACATTAACATTTACACTTTTTATTGGTATTAATCCAAGAAATTTTAACTGAAATGTGGCTTCTCCTTCATCTATTCCATTTAAGCTATAAGATTTTTTAAAACCATGATTTTCATGTTGGCTATAAGTGGTTTGCACTATATTTTCTTCATCTTGTATTGAAGATAAGGAGAAAGGGAATAATATATCTAGATTCTTATTTTCTCCTTTAATAACTTTTATTTTTGCCGGATTATATATAAAGTTTTTCGTTTGTACAGTGGAAACTAAACCGACTATTATTAAAACTATTATTAGAACTTTTTTCCTAAATTTTATTTTATCCAAGTACAATCACTCTCCTAATTTTGCCTTTGTCACACTCACCTCCAAAAAGTATTGTGCAAATATAATTTAGCCTTTTTGATAACTAATTATTCTCTGTAAAAAATATTTAAAATGTAAAGTAAATATTTCTTTTCCAATAAATAAAAAGCACTTTAAAAAATTTTCAAAGTGCTTTAATTAATCTGCTTTATTTTTTTTGACATTTCTATCATTTCTTCAGCATGCTTAATAGTTGTATCTGTCAAATCTACTCCACCCAATAATCTAGCCATTTCTTTTACTCTGTCTTCTTTTGATAACTTTACGATATTAGTTCTGGTTTTTTCTCCAATAATATCTTTAGTAATAGCAAAATGACTATCAGCTAAAGCAGCAATCTGTGGTAAATGAGAAATACAAATAATTTGATGGTTTATAGATATACTGCTAATTTTTTCTCCAACAATTTGAGCCGTCCTTCCACTAATGCCAGTATCTATTTCATCGAATATTAAAGTGGGAATTTGGTCATAATAAGCTAGAATACTTTTAAAAGCTAACATTATTCTGGACATTTCTCCGCCAGATACAATTCTTGATAAAGGTTTTAATTCTTCGCCAGGGTTTGTAGAAATTAGAAATTCTATTTTGTCAAACCCATTTTCAGAAAAATATTGATTTTTTTCAAAATTCACTTTAAAAAATACTTTTTCCATATTTAATATTTTTAATTCCTCTGTAACCCTTTCTTCAAGAATTTGACTTATGTATTTCCTTTTATTAGAAAGATTAAAAGATAAGTCTGTAAGTACTTTCTCTAAGCCCTCAATATTTTTATTTACAATCTCAATTTCCTTTTCATTATTTAATAATTCTTCTAAACGACAATAAATACTCTCCCTGTATTCTAATATTTCTGCAATTGTATTACCATATTTTTTCTTTAATTTATTTACTGTATTAAGTCTTTCATATAAATAGTCTAATCTTTCATCATCAACATTAATATTATCTAAATAGTGTCTTAAATCTTTGTTTAAATCCTGTAGTTCATATCTTATATTTTCTAAAACATTTCCAAAGCTTATTAAATATTCATCATATCTCTTCAAGTTATGTATTATAGATATATTTCTATTAATTAAATCCATAATACTTTTATTTTCATAATCTGAATTATTAATAACTTCTATAATCTCACTAATACCAAAACTTATTTCTTTAATATTAGAAAGTTTTCTATATTCATTATCTATTTCTTCTTCATCTTCATTTGTTAAATTAGCATTATCTATTTCTTCTAATTGATATCTTAAAAGATCTATTTCTCGATCTCTTTCAATGCTATTCATAGACAAATCTTTTAATTTTTTTTTCTCTTTCATCAAAGAATTAAGTTTTATTTCAATATCTTTTTTCAGAATTTCAAACTCAGTATCCCCAAAAGAATCTATCAACTTTATATGATTGGCTGTATCTAACAAAGACTGATGTTCATGTTGCCCATGTATATCAACTAAATAAGTAGTAATACTGTTTAACATACTGAGAGTTACAGTTCTACCATTTATTCTAGAAATACTAGGGCTATTAGAGTATACTTCTCTAGAAATAATAAGAAGATTATCAGCAGCTAAATCAATACCATACTCATCCAATAATGGCTTGATTCGACTTGAATCTTCTAAATAGAATACTCCTTCTAAAACTGCTTTTTGACAACCAGTCCTCACTAATTCTTTACTACTCCTACCTCCAAGGATAATTCCTATAGCTTCAATAATTATAGATTTACCAGACCCTGTTTCTCCAGTTAAAACATTAAGTCCTTTTGTAAAATTAACTTTTAAATTCTCTATAATTGCAAAATTACTTATATTTAACCCAACAAGCATATTATAACCCCCAAGTTAATTGAGTATTTAAATTTTGCCAAGAGTATTATGTGCCTCCTCAATTATTTCTAATATAGTGTCATTCTGAACATTATTAATTTCATTATTTTTTAAATGAATTAAAAATTCAATATTTCCTGTAGTACCCGTTATAGGAGAGTAGGTTAAATTTAAAGGCCCTAACCCTAAATTTTCACAAAACTCAACTACATTTTTTATTACTTCATAATGAGTATTTTTATCTCTAACAATACCTTTTTTCCCAACTTTCTCCCTACCTGCCTCAAACTGCGGCTTTATTAAAGCAATAATTTCTCCATCTTTTTGTAAAAGATTTTTAGCTATGGGTAAAACCAATTTTAAGGATATAAAAGATACATCAATAGAAACAAAGTCAATTGGTTCTTTAATGTCTCCTCTTGTAACATTTCTAATATTGGTTCGCTCCATTACTACAACTCGATTATCAGTCCTTAGTTTCCAATCCAATTGCCCATATCCTACATCTACAGCAAACACCTTTGTAGCCCCATTTCTAAGCATACAATCTGTAAATCCCCCTGTTGAAGCTCCAATATCCATAGCTATTTTATCTTTTAAAACAATATGAAAAACTTCTATAGCTTTCTCTAACTTTAATCCTCCACGGCTAACAAATATATTAGGATTGTCCCTTATTATTAATTCACTGTCCTCTTCCAATTTCTCTCCAGGTTTATCTATCCTTTTATCACCTATAAAAACAGATCCTTCCATTATGACTCGTCTTCCCTTTTCCCTAGATTCAACCAATCCTTTTTCAAACAATAATATATCTGCTCTCTTTTTTACCATACCATCTCTCCTATATTATTTATTAACTTTATTTTGTTTCTTTTTATTAGGGAAAATGTCTATACCAAAATTCTTTTCAATAAAATTAAATACTCTAGCTATCTGAAATATAATCTTTTCATAATTCAACATAGCTATAGATTTTCCAAAGGCTTTTCCACCAACAGTAAAAGAGGCTATTAATGAAGTTATAATAATACTTAAAATAGTCCCATTTTGAAAGTTATAAGTATTTATCAATTTATAGATTAGAGTAGTACCTACAGCTCCACTAATTATTCCACTAATATCGCCAATTACATCATTACAAAAATTTGATACCTGTCCTGCATTCCTCACTAATTTTATTGCATATTTAGCCTCTTCTACCTTATTCGCTGCCATAGCATGGAAAGGCTTTTCTTCAGAAGCAGTAACTGCAATTCCAATAATATCAAATATAATTCCAACAAAAATAATTAGTATCAATATTATAAATGCCATCAAAATGTCTAAATTTTCCACTAAATTTTCTGTAATAACACTAAAAACTATGGCCATAATAAAGGTCCATAGGCTTATTAATGAAACCCATCTTAAATTATATTTTTCGGAAAAACTTTCTTCTTCCTTCTTTCCCATTTACTTATATTACCTCCAAATAGAATATTATAATGTATTTTAAAATAATTTACCCTAAAACATCTTACTTTTTTATATTATAAAAGCTGATAGCTTATAAGCTATCAGCTCATTGAGTGGCAGTAAATTGAGTAAATCTTACGGCTTTAGGTCCAGCAGGATTTCCCTGATAGAAACTGTTTGTCGCCATAACAGCGGTTTCCCTTTCATTCTATCACTACCTTGTCGCCAAAAGTAGAACTGGATTGCCACTTAGTCCGCACTGTAATCCTCAAATTACCTCAATTAATGAACAGTCTAGGAGTTTTCCTCTACAACCAGTCTATTCCTTAGCCTCTTTTGCAAAACATGTTTCGATAACAAAACTTCTCTTATTTCGGGCCCTTACACAAGAAAAGTTGAACTTATCATCCGCATGTTTCACTCAAGGCAGGCTACTCTGCAATTGGTATCCAATACCTTGCAGGTTTATCATATAATACTTTTACTACATTAGTATTATACGTCTCCACGAAAGTAGGGTCAACGCCTGCATGCCATTGCAGATCGCCCCATCTTTCTTACTCCCAGCAACAGCCCACGACTGGGCGTCGCAAGCCGAAACAAGGAACTTCATCGATATGCCCTTCGACGGATTTTTAGCCCCGCCCTCGGGAATAGTTGTGCTGACTAGAATACTGTACCACTCCAAGCTAAGCTAATTATAACATAAAATTTTACTTATTTCAATTATATCACTTTTATTTTTTACGGCTAACTAACGCTTCTGTCAATGATTTAAAGAAACTAGTATCTCTATCTTCTAATTCATTTAGAATAGCTATAGCTTTATTGCTTAATACACTTATTTCCTGTTCTGCTTTTTCTTTATCATAATAGGCCAAATAAGTTAATTTGTTTATTTCACTATCATGTTCCATATCTAATATATCATCTCTAATTTGATATGCTAAACCTAAATAAAAACCATATTCTCTCATTATTTCTACTTCGGTTTTACTAGCATTTCCCACAATAGCACCAGAAACAAGAGCACTCTGTATTAAAGCAGCTGTCTTAGTTTTATACATAAATAATAGTTTATCTTTGTCCATAGTCTCATAATTAGACAATAAATCTACTACTTGACCGCCAATCATTCCATATATCCCAGAATACTTACTGATTTCATGAATGGCTTTCAAATATTTATCATAATCTTCTATTTTTTTAGAATCATTAACTGCATAATCCAACATAATTTCAAAAGCTAAATTTAGTAATCCATCACCAGAAAGAATTGCCATAGCCTCACCAAATATTTTATGATTTGTAGGTTTACCCCTCCTAAAATCATCATTATCCATCGATGGTAAATCATCATGGATTAAAGAATAAGTATGGATCATCTCAATTGCTAAGGCAAAAGGTATGGCAGCTTTAAAATCACTTGTAAACATTTCGCAGCTTTTAAGAGCCATTATGGGTCTTAATCTTTTACCGCCAGTAAACAAACTATAATTAATAGATTCAAAAATCCTTTCTTGATACCCGGTTTTACACTTCAATACTTTTTCTAATTCTAAATCAATTATCTTTCCAACTCTTTCTAACTCATCTTTAAAGATCATAGACTAATCCTCCATTTGGAAATCTACCTCTGATAAACTTCCTTCATCATCCTTTAGTAATATTTTTATTTCACCCTCAGCTTTATTTAATAGTTGAAGACAATATTTGTATAACTCTGTACCCTCTTTAAATTTCTCCAAGGATTTATCAAGGGTAAGGCTATCTCCTTCAAGTTCTTCTAGTATATTTTCAAGCTGTAATATGGCTTTTTCATAAGATAAATTATTCAAATCCACCTAATCCCCTCCTTTTTCAATATTAACAACTTTAGCTTTAATAATACCATCTTTAATCAAAATCTTTAATTCTTCATTTAAGTTTACTTCTTTAATAGACTTAATTAAATTTCCTTTTCCATCAGTTAAAACACCATAGCCCCTATCTAAAGAGGAGTTAGGGTTTAATAGTATTAGTTTCTGATTAAAAGCAGCTAATTTATTCTCTTCATCATTGATTTTTCTTTCTATTATATAACTTAGGTCTTTAAATAATCCATCTAATTCCTGTTTCTTATCTCTTAATTGGTTTATTGGATTATAATAAATTAAACTTGTATTTAAATATTTTAATTGGGAGTCCCAGCTTTTTTTCCACTGATAATATATTTTTAAAAGCCTATTATATTTACTATTTAACACATCTAATAAAAAACTTTGTTCAGGTACTGCTAATTCTGCTGCAGCAGAAGGAGTTGCTGCCCTTAAATCTGCTACAAAATCTGCTATAGTAAAATCCGTCTCATGACCAATAGCAGATATAACTGGAGTTTTCAAATTATATATTGTTCTTGCAACTTCCTCATCATTAAAAGCATAAAGTTCTTCAATAGACCCTCCTCCTCTGCCAGTAATTATAAGATCAATGTCTTCTCTACTATCTAAATATGCCAGACCCCTGCATATCTCTGTAGGAGCCTGAGATCCTTGAACTAATGTGGGATAAATTAAAAGCTCACAAGAGGAAAAGCGTCTTTTAATTATAGTTATAATATCTCTTATGGCTGCTCCCGTTGAAGAAGTTACAATTCCTATTTTATTTGGCATAAAAGGTATCTCTTTTTTGTTATCTTTATGAAATAATCCTTCCAACTCCAATTTTCTCTTTAATTCTTCAAAAGCTTTATATAAATCTCCAACTCCACTTTCTTCAATTGTTCTTACATAAAGCTGATAATCTCCTTCTTTTTCATAAATAGATATGTATCCTGTAACTACTACCTTCATTCCATCTTTCAATTTAAAATTAATCAGTTCATTATCTCCCTTAAACATCACGCATCTTATTTTTCCCTTATGGTCTTTCAAAGAAAAATACATATGACCACTGTAATGATGTTTAAAGTTAGAAATTTCTCCCTCTACACTAATATTAGATAAAATTAAATCACTCAAAAACACTCTTTTTATATAACTATTTACTTCACTAACCTTTAGAGGCTTTATGCTCATATAACCCCTCCACAATGTTCCATTTTTTATAACAAATAAGAATTTAATTTAAAATGCTTCAATAGAAATTTTTTTTATTTTACCTAAATATGCTACTCCTACCCCATTATCCGTACATAAGTTTTTAGGAGGAAAAATAGTCTCAATACCTTTTTTATCAAGTTTAGATGAAATACAATTTCTTATGTAAGAGTTTGAAGAAACTCCACCAGTAATAAGTATTCTCTCTACCCTTAAATGATCTAAACTATTTATAATTAGGTTTTCGACAATAATAGATATAGTGTGAAAAATCGTTAGAATAATATCTTCTATAGGATATTTATCTATTTTTATTAAATTTACAAAGTAATTTTCTAATCCAGATATATTAACCCAAGTAAGATCTTTAATACTCATAGGTACTCTAATATCTATAATATTACCTTCTTTAGATAATTGATCTAATTTTTTACCACAAGGAAATCTATATCCTAAATAAACTCCTATTCTATCAATCAATTGACCTATACTAATATCTAGAGAACCACCTATTAAATCGATTCTAAGATTATCTTCTTTATTTTCAACTAATAGTAGTTCCGTAGTACCTCCAGAAATATGAAAACTTAAGAACTTTTCACCAATCTTAAATTTGTTTCCTAGCATTCCTGCTGCTATATGACCTTCTTGATGACTAAATTCTTTATATTCAGTATTTAAAGCCTGAGAAAGTATAAGAGCCTGTCCTTTTCCAACTACAAAAACAGGCATATAAGATTTAGAAATATTTCTAGGTTTTGTACTAACAGAAATAGTATTTATTTCTGTTACATCTATATCTTTAAATAATTCTTTTCCTAAAATAGGAAAATTATTTATATGTTGAAAAACTGCATCTTGTTGCCTTAGCCCTTTTTGGTTCTCTTTGACTTCAAGAGTCTTTCGTAAATCCTTAATTATGTTATTATCTTCATCTATAAGGCTAATAGACGTAGTATATGCACTTGTGTCTATACCTAAATAATATTTCTTCATTTTATATCTCTGGATCTGACAAATCCACCTAAGACTCCATTAATGAATTTAAAAGATTCTTCTGTACTATATTTTTTAACAATTTCTATTGCTTCATTTATAGATACCTCTATAGGAATATCCTTTCTATAAAGAATTTCATATATAGCTATACGTAATACTGCTAAATCTACTTTAGCCAACCTATTTATACTCCATCCTTGCAAATGGGATATCATATTATTATCAATTTCTTCTAAATTATTTTTTATAGTTAATACTGCATCTTCTATATATTCTTTTTCACTTTCATCATATAAAAAGTTTTGAAAGAAAACTCTCATATTGTCATCAGAATAATCTTCATTTACCTCCATTTGATATAATAACTTCATAGTACCTTCTCTCGCTTGTTTTCTTCCCATTATTTATCCTCCTTAAAGAATTATATCTTTATTATATCCCATATTAATTGATTCTACCTGGAGGAAGTATTCTTTCTAATAATTCTTTTAAATTTATTTTATTATCAGACTTGCTTCCTAAAACATATCCTAAACTAGTGCATATAACAATAAACAAGGTTTTAAAAAAACCAATAGTAAGAACTAATATGGCAATTAGAAATCCGAGGAAAGATCCTAAAAATTTTCCTCTATTGTTATTTACAGATTGTAATAAATCAATTAACATTTGTTTAATCACAACAAACACCTCTATCTTTTATTTTACCACTCTAACAGGTGCAGCTACATTATGTACCTCTACTTTTACTTCATTAACACCTGCACCAGTACAAGCCTCTACATGATCTTTTACTTTTTCTTGTAGCTCTTTAGAAATTTCAGGAATATTAACTTCTGATGAAACTTCACCTTTCATAGAGATGTAAATTTGACCTTCTACTAGATCAACTTTAGTTTTAATATTTCTTATTCCAGTAAATCTATCTGCTATACTTTTTGCCAATCCTACTATTGTATCAGAAGTAATTATAACTTCTCCATGATCATTTCTCATTACCAAAAAAGAACCTGTAGGATTTTCTTTTTTTCCTTTAATTCCAGAAAATAAAAAACGAATACTTACTATAAAAAAAGCAAGTCCAATTATAGAATATAAATAATTATTCTTCATTCCTCTAACTACATTAAGAGCATCGCTTATCGAGAAGATCCCCTTGATATCAAAGGGAATTACAATAATTACTAGAGATACTACTGCTAAACATAAAGAATAAACAGCTAATATTAACCTATCAATTATTTTCATTTGTATATCATCCTCCTAAAAGTATTTAAAATTACCCCCTGAATTATCAGAGGGTAAATATACTATTTTACTCTTGGTTCTAATTCAACCTTTGACTCTTTAGGAATATTAACACCTTGGATGTTAACATTAACTTCTACTACATTAAGTCCAGTCATAGTTTCAACAGTAGTTTTTACATTTTGTTGTACTTCCTGACCAACTTCAGAAATTTTTGAACCATATTCTACTATAATAAATATGTCAATAGCAGCCTCTTTATCACCTACTTCTACTTTGACTCCTTTAGAAAGGTTCTTCATGCCAAGCATTTCAGTAATGCCACCAGTAATACCTCCACTCATTCCAGCAACACCACTTACCTCAGTAGCAGCTAATCCTGCAATTATGGCAACAACCTCGTTGGCAATTTTAACAGTACCATATTCAATCTTATCATCATTTAAGTGTTCATCCATCATAGACACCTCCAAGTATCTAAAAGTTCTTAAGGTTATTATACCAAAGGTATATGCCATTTACAAACATTTCTAATTCTTTTTCATAATTTTAATATCATTGGCATCTATACTAGTTTCACTTTTAACTATATCTAAAATTTTTACAACATCTTGCTCCGAGAGATTTTCAGAAGATACTACAACTTTTACATCTTTATCTGTTAAAAATACCAATACATCATCAAAACCTTTAGCCTTAATAAGCCCTTCAACCTGAAGCTCTTTTTCAGAAATGTTTCCTATTTTAATTATTTCCTTTTGAGCTTCGGTTCTCATTTCATCATTAGTATTATTGTTATTAACAATATTATTTAGCCTATCAACAAGTCCTGCCCTAAGTTTATCTCTAGATAGTCTATATTCTATAAAATAATTTTTAGCCTTTAGGCTATTCTCTTTACTTATGGTCTCATTGATCATTTCATTGGTACCATTTATTACTTCTTCTACATTATTATTGTCTTCACTTAGAGACTCTTCCACATTATCATTATTGACAGAATCAATGATTTCTATATCATCTTCTCCCTCTGATAAAGTTTCTACAAACCCTTCATCTTTACTTAAATTGTTTTTTACCATTTCTAACTCTTCATGTTTTTGATAATCGTTAGAAGACTTTAAAAGTGCTTGTTGTGTAAGCTGGTGATTTATATATCCCGTAAAAACTAATAATACAACTAACAACCCAATAATTGCTGGTCTTTTAATTTTAAACATTATTATACCCCCTTTATTTACTTGAATATATCTCTACTTTACTTCCTGAAATTCCTAACACGGTTTTAACAGCTTCATAAAGCTTTTCCTTAACTTCAGCATCATCAGCTCCTTCCGCTACAACTATTACCCCTTTAACAGTAGGCTTTATTTCCTTGACAACTAACAAGGAACCATCATTACCTTTAGTCACAATTTGAACTGTCATGTCCTCCCTAACAACTTCCCTAGTACCACCTTGAGAGTCAACTTCATTTGTATTTTCAGAAGTTTTAGTTGTATTAGTTGCTGCTATTTTTTCTGTACTATCCTCTAATGTGACCATTACATTAACCTTCCCTACACCCTTTAATTGACTTAATATATTAATCAGCTTTTTTTCTAAGATATTGCTATAATCTGATTCAGTTCCACTAACATGATTAATTGATTTCTCAGTTTCAGTATAAGGTGTGTCCTCTTTTTTGGTGTCAAGGAATATATTGGCTACAATTAAAAGTATGATTGATACTAGTAATATTATGAATAAATTATTAATAAACTTTTTATTATTTATTTCCTCAAAGTATTTCTTGATCTTTTGAATAATTTGATTCATCCTATTCATCCTATTCACCTTCCCCTTCAGTTTTTATAAAAACTAAAATGTTTTCTTTTTCTAAATTGTATTTTTGTGATATTAACTCTTTTATTTCTTCATCATTATCGGATTTCTTATAATCTTTTTTATGAACTGACTTTTCACCTATAATAATTGGCTTTACTTCTTTAATTACTATCTTATTTTTATCTTCTATAGTTTCCTGCTTTTCTTCTATAACTAGTTCTAATAAGGCAATGTTTCCATAATCATCTTCATCTGTATTAATATCTATATTCATCTCTGATATTTTAAAAGTTGTATTTACTTCCACTAACTCAATTATTTCTCTTCTTATTTTCTCTTCATATAGCATAGCAACTTGTTTTTCTTGATTTAATAGAAATTCTTTATCTTCATTTATGGCTATATCCTGCTGTGATATTTGATTAAAAACTGCCTTATCTAAATTTAAATCTATATTAAAAAGCTTTATAAAAGGATTTATAATTGTAAATATAATCAATAAACCAACTATCATATTAATATACTTTTTCATGTTTCCATTAGGTAGCACCAACTCAACAATAGATATAAAAATAAACATAATAACTATATCTATTATCCAAGTTCTAATAAAATCAACTATAACCATATTATCACCTACCTTAGCATTAACGCAGCATTACCTGCTTCAACAATTATAGTAATCGTTATAAAAAACATAGTAGCGGTAGATAATACACTTACTAAAATTAAGAGTAGAGATTTACTAACTTGACTAAAGCATTCAACAATATTAGAGCTTGCAACTGGTTGGATTACTGCTGCAATCAGTTTATATACAAATAGTAATACTACTATTTTAATTATTGGTGCTATACATATAAAAAATAAAGTTAACAATCCTACAGCTCCAATGCCATTTTTAAGTATGGCAGAACATCCTACCACGGTCTCAACAGCATCTGATAGAAAGCTCCCTATAATAGGTATAAATTTATCCACAGCAAATTTTGCAGTTCTTATGGTTATGCCATCAATTTTAGAAGTAATTCCATACATTGTTATTATTCCTATAAAGATTGTCAAAGAAGCACTTATGGCAAAAGTTATTACTTGTCTACTTAGTTCTGATAATTTATTAAATTCCAATCGTTGTGATAAGTTGCTTATCATACCTATAATAAAGGAAAAAAATATTAATGGAAAAATCAAGTCTTTAATCAAAGCTCCAATAATATTTACTGTAGCTATTACAATAGGATGAAACAATAGTTTAGTATTTGGACCTCCAGTAGCCGTTAACAAAGTTAATAAAATTGGAAGAATAATTTGCATAAAGTTAACCATTCTTTCTGTTGTTTGCTTTCCTAAACTTATTACTTGAGAATAGCTATTAATAACCAACATAATTATTAATATATATGTAACATAATTAGCTATTTGAGCTATAGACTCATTATCAAAAGTATTTTGAAGATTTGTAAGTAAGGAGGATATTAGAGTAATAATTAGTATCTTTGATATTAACGATAAGTTATTTATTATTTCATTAAAAAATAATAGACTGACTCCTCTTCCAATGCTTTTGCCATCTAAAGATACTTTTCCCTTTATTAATGAACCTAAAAAATCTTTTACATCTATTTTAGGCAATATTTCATTAGTGTTTATAATATCTTGAAGTAACTCTTCCAATTCCGAAATATTTAAGGATTCCATTTGCTGATCTATAATAGATTCAGATAAATTTTCTTCATCAGCAATACAGCTATTTGAAAATAAAATAATAATAATTATTAAAATTAATATACAGGTCTTTTTCATAATATCCACCTTTAAGGAAGTATTTTAACTATTAAATCCATTAAAGCTAGAAGAATTGGTATAGCAAGTACCATAATGATTACCTTCCCACCTAACTCTATTTTTATGGCAATAGAATCTTCACCTGCATCCCTTGATATTTGAGCTCCAAATTCGGCTACATATGCTATACCAATAATTTTCAATATAGTAGAGAAATATGTGAAATCTATATTTGCTCTCCTAGATAACGTATTTAATGTTTCTATTACATAGCCTAATTTGCCAATAATCATAGAAAATATAATTAATCCTGTAACTAAACTTATATATATAGCAAACTCTGGCTTAGTATTTTTTAGTATAACAATAAGGACAGTTGAAACTATACCTATTCCTACAATTTGTAATATTTCCATAAGTTTGTGCTCCTTTAATACAATTTAAAAAGAACTCTAACATTATCAAAAAGCTTGCTTATTAAGTTAATCACCACTCCTAGTACTATTACTACTCCGACTAAAGTAGCTAAAAAGGCGTACTCTTCTTTTCCAGATTTAGCTAGTACAGTATGGAGTACTGCGGATAATATTCCTATTCCAGCAATTTTAAATATCAAATCTACATTCATGTTTTTCTCTCCCTTATATTAAAATGATTACAATGGCAAGACCCGTTAAAACCCCTAAGTTCCTAAACATCTTCTCATTTTTATCTTTTTCAATCTTAGCTTCTCTTGTTAGTTCTCTCATTTGATTTAATATAATAACAAAATTTTTTTGCTGGTCTTGTCTATCAGAAGAACCTAATACTCTACCTAAAGATATAAAGTTTTCTATATCTTCATCTTTTAATTGGAGTTTAGTAGCTAGTACATCTTTAATGGATATAAAACTATCTAATACTTCCCCTCTTTTATTGCTAATTAAATCTTCTCTTATATATTCAAATATAAAGGAGATTTTTTTATTTCCCTTAAGATATACATTATATAGTGCTTCTGGCAATGGTGTAGCTCCATAAACTATTTCTGTTTCTAACATTTTTATACACTGTTCTAAATAAATTAAATGGTTTACTCTATCTGAATACTTTTTTCCGTATAAGAAGCCTAAAAAAGTACAAGAACAGATTATTATTATTGAAGAAACTATTTTTATTAAAGCCATTTGAATCCCTCTTTCTAGGATAAATATATAGGTGTAGACTTGCCTACATCTATGATTTCTTTTATAGTACCCACGCCTTTTGATCTATCTAGAAATATATATCTTTTAAAAATCTTCTCATTCAATAATTCCTTCATACTGCTTCTACTCATTATTTCGTCTAAGGTACTACCATGAACTGTAGCAATTAATTTTATTCCAGCTTTTAATGCTTCTTGAATAGCTTCTGCATCTCTCTTACCTCCAATTTCATCTACAACTATTATTTCTGGAGACATGGATCTAATTAACATCATTATGCCATCACTTTTTAAACATCCATCTAAAACATCTGTTCTAATTCCTATATCATTTTGAGGAATACCATTATATACTCCCGCAATTTCAGACCTTTCGTCAACAACACCTATCTTAAATCCTTTACCATTATCTAAGTAAATTCCATCACTTAAGTTTCTAACTATATCTCTTAACAAAGTGGTTTTACCACATTGTGGCGGTGATATAATTAATGTATTATGAATAGTAAATGGAGTATCTATTAGATATTTAATGATATGATTAGAAACTCCTATTTTTTCTCTTGCAATCCTAATATTTAGAGAAGAAATATTTCTTATGGTTTCAATACCATTATTTCCATAAATTACTTTTCCACCAATTCCAACTCTGTGTCCCCCTTTAATAGTAATAAATCCATTTTTTATCTCTTCTTCAAAGGCATATACAGAGTAATTACTAATTAATTGAAAGGTCTTATTTATATGACTTTTTTCAATCTTTATCCCCTCCTCTAGTTTAGTTGATAATTTTCCTTCTTTAGTAACAAAATAATCTTTTCCACCACTATATATGGTTAAGAAGCTTCCATTTCTAATCCTTATTTCCTCAACTTTTTCTTTATAGCTGGTGGGTATATTTAATAAGGGTCTATTAAGATCAATACAAATATTTTCCAATACAGTGTCATAAATATTTGCTCCTTTATTTTCCATAACCTGTCCCTCCTTTATATATTTGTATGAATCTATGACTAAAATATTCCTTAAAAAAATAAAAATAGCGTTTATGATACGTTAAAAAAGTTTGATGGTTAATACTTGCTTTTTAAAACATCACTTCTTGCTACTTTTAATGTATTTATTATTTTCTGCTATAACTATAGTAGCAAATCCTTTAATATTCTAATGTTTTCTTATTTTTCTCACTAACTTGTTTAACAACTTGAACTTTAAATTCTTTACTATACTTTTTTCTACACATAAAATACCCCTCCTAATAGAAATATTGATTAAATCTGCTAATCTATACGTCTATTAGAAGGGGTCTAGTCCACATGATAGTCTAATTAATTCTGTTAAATTTTTTGAGAATACTAGCCTCTATTATTTTATATGAAATCCACCTACAAGTACACATCTTCTTCTTCTTGCAAATGATTTAGGGGAAGTAAGCCCTTCTCCTGTTGGCCCTGCTATTGTAAAAGTGGAATATCCTTCTCCTCCTACTCCTATTCCAGCGTATGATGGACCATTCTTAACAAATATAGTTGTTTGAATTAATTTTGCCATTTTAGTAAGTTTTTCAACATTAGTTGAATGCATCATTGCAGTATGTCTATTTCCATGTTCTACTTCCACTGCAATATTTATAGCTTCATCTACATCGTTGGCCCTTACTATAGGTAGTATAGGCATCATTAATTCATGTTGTACTAATGGATGTTCTTTAGCTGTTTCAGCGATTATTACCTTTATATCTTTATCTGCCTCTATCCCTATTTTGTTCAATATATATATTGCACTTTTACCTACTAAATCCTTATTAGGTGCACCATTTTCATCAACTACAAGACTGGTTAACTTGTCCAATACATCTTTATCCTGTATTTCATAGGCTCCTGATTTTTTCATATTAAAAATTAAATAATCTGTAATACTATCTACTGATATTACTTCTTTTTCAGCTATACAAGGTAAATTGTTATCAAAGCTGCAACCATTGATTATATCTACTGCTGCTTTTTCTATATTAGCAGTTTCATCTACTACTACTGGAGGGTTTCCTGCCCCAGCTCCTATGGCCTTTTTACCTGTAGACATAGCTTTTTTTACTATTGCTGGTCCTCCTGTAGTCACTATCATATTTATCTTAGGATGACTCATTAAAATATTGGTATTCTCTATAGAAGGTTCTTCCACCATAACAACTAAATTTCTCGGAGCACCTTCTACTTTCAATGCCTTATTTATCATCTTTATAATATCAATACAAACTCTTTTAGATTTTGGATGCGGACTAAATACTACAGAATTTCCAGCTGCTAACATTCCTATAGAATTACTTATAATAGTTTCCGTAGGATTTGTTGTAGGTGTTATGGATCCAATTACTCCAAATGGAGACAGTTCAATTAAAGTAAGTCCATCATCACCAGCCATTGCTTCTGTTACTAAATCTTCAGTACCTGGTGTTTTTTCTGCCGCTAATTTATTTTTTATATATTTATGTTCATATTTTCCCATTCCAGTTTCTTCCACAGCAAGTCTGGATAAATATTCTAAATTTTCTTCTTTCAAGATAACTTCTCTAATAGCCTTTATATATCTTTCTCTATCTGAAATTGAACATCTTAAATATTCTTTTTGTGCTAAGTATGCAGCATCTATGGCCTCATCCATAGTACCAAAAATCCCATAATTATCAGATGTTCTTACTTGTTCTATACCATTAAATTCTTTCATAACTTTTCTTACAACTTCTTCTACTAAAGATACATCAATATTCATGTTATGATCTTCCCTTCTTAATTCTTTCTAAGACATACATTCCAACCTCCATATCTTCCTCTACAGTTCCACCACTGATTCCTATACCTCCAACAACTTTTCCATTATAGTTATATGGAAAACCGCCCCCGATAGCTACAATTCTTCCATTATTGGTAGTTTGAATTCCGTATAGAGGATTATTAGGACTAGATATCTGAACTAGGTCATGGGTTGCTGTTTTTAATGCACTTGCTGTAAATGCCTTATTTATAGATATATCAATACTAGCAAGAAGAGAATCTTCCATTCTATGAAATAATATTAGATTTCCACCAGAATCAACTGCTGAAAATACAATTGATAAATTCATTTCCCTTGCCTTTTCTTGAGCAAATTCTGCCATTTTCTTTATATTATCTAAATTAAATTCCATGCTATCTTTTTCTCCTTCTCCAAGCTGAAAGTTTTCTCTTATAATTTCAATAGCTTTCTTCTTAATACTTTCTATCTGGAAATAGGTCTCCTCTAATCTTGCTAAAGCATATATAGCATCAGATAATCTATTTATATATTTTAATAATTCTGGTCTTACACTATCTTGATCCCTAAGTTGAATAATCCTTCTTTCGGCTCTTCTTATTATGGTTCTAGCCATATGCATAGCAGATGAAGCTTCATTAACTCCAGGAACTATAAATTTAGTCTGTTTACCCACAACATTCACACATTTATCTATTATATTTTCTAAGTAAACTATGTCTTCCTCTGTGATTTTTCCTTCTAGCATGTGGATCCCTTTTTGGTCACTTGCTAGCTCAGCTCCTACTACAAATAGCTTTTCTTGAATCTTTCTTATATCTTCTTTTATATCCTTTATGGAAGTTTTAGAACAGGCTAGTCCAAGTGTTGAATTAGCCTCATCTATCGTTCCATAGCAATCTACTCTTAAACTATTTTTTTGAACCCTAGTTCCTCCAAATAGACTAGTATCTCCTTTATCACCCGTTTTAGTATATATATTAGCCATTAAACCACATCCTAAATATTCACTTCTACAGTATCTACTATTCCTACTATTGCAGCATCTATAGGAGCATCATGTTTATCTAATATGTTTCTAGCTGAACTACCTTTTGAAACTATAACTATCTCTCCAGCTCCGGCTCCCACAGAGTCTACAGCTATTTCTACATCTCCTTGAGGTATTAACTTTTCTGTAATTCGTTGAACTATTAAGAGTTTTGTACTTACTAACCTTGAATCCTTACTAGTAGATACAACACTTCCTATTACCTTTGCCAAATACAAATTTACCACCTACTTACATTTTAATTAACCTAATATTTCGTTTTTCAGCTTCTTCCTTAGCTAAATCAGTTATTATTACATCTTTCCTTAAATTTATTACATTATATATTGAATTATCTAGAATAGTACTTCTAGTTATTACCTTAGATTCTATGTTTATAACCTTGTTATCCTTAATAGACAACTTTTTCGACTCCCCTAATTGAGGAATTCCATAAGTCCTAAAAAACATTTCGTTGGTTTTCTTATCTAGGTTTTCTGATATAGTAAGGCTAACTCCATAGCTTTTTATTGCCTCTATGTTTTCTCTCAACTTTATCTTGTAACTTTCTGTAGGTGAAAATCCAAATTTATTTCTTTCTTCATTATCTGGACAGCATCCATTAATTGATGCTATAACGGGTCTTCCGTTCATTATAAATCTAGATATTATGCTTGTAGTCGGATTATCTATTATACAATTCGCAATCTTAGATGTTGTTTTAACAGTCAAGGTAGGAACTATTATAAAATTATTTTCCTCTAAGAGCTTTTCCATATTAAAACTAAAGTCCTCTGTTATAACATTATCTACTGATAACAATTCTTTTATCAAATTTACTGTAAGAGCTCGTTCTGCACCTTTTGACATTACTATCTCAAAGTCCCATCCATCTCTTTTTAAAGATTGTAAAGATTTTATTGATTGATTAAAGCCTATGGAAGCTCCAGTAAATATTACTATGGCTCTTTTCTTTCTCTCAATCAGTTTTTCTATTACTTTTTCAGCTATATATTCTACTAGAACTTCTTCCACTATTTTCTTTATATCAAGTTTATTCATATTATCACCTATTAAAAACGCATTTCATAGCTACCCCTAAGGGTGTCACTAGTAAAGGCTTGCACGGCTTAACAACTTTGACATCCAACTCTTTTTCAAACACCTTTTCGAAATCAGTAAAGGAAGTACTTCCGCCTACTAAATATACCTCATTTATATCATAGTTCCTAAGATGCTCTTTTACTATAGAAGCCATTTTTTCTACAACAGGTCTAATAATAGAAAAAACCTCTTGTTCTCTAGCTTTGTCCTTTTTATATATCTCTGCTTCTTCTACAGATATTTTGTTAGAACCAGCTAAAACTAAAGTCATATGGTTTCCTCCAGTAGGCTCGTCTCCTGTAAATACAACTTTACTATTCTTTATTATACTTATCCCTGTGGTTCCCCCACCTATATCTACTATGGCTCCATCGGTTATATTTAATATGCTAGATGCTGCTGTAGGTTCATCTACTACATTTATAACTTCCATATCTGCAGATTCTACTACATTGGTCATTATTTTAGCATTCCCTTCTATTATTCCTGGAGGTATTGCCGTTGCTGCATATCTAAATTCAGTAGATAAACGCTCCTCTAATCTCAATTTCAATTCTCTTACTATTGTTGTAGCTCCTATATAATCTACTACTATACCATCTCTAACCACTGAAGATGGATATAATTCTCCGGCTATTGGTCTATTGTTAGAATCAACAATAGCTAAAACTATATTAGCGGTGCCCAAGTCTACCCCCACTTTTAGTTCTCCTTCAAAAGGGTTATATCTTTTTTCTTCAATTAGTTGAGAAAACTCTTTTATGATTTTGTTACAATTATTTAAATCCAAAATATCACCATTTAAACTATTTTTACTTTGTCATTATTTCTTAAATTATAGGCATTTGATTCGTCAGTATCTATATGCATTTCTAATTCATATTTATCAGATACTCTAATCAATACATTGCCTAAAATCCCTCTCCTTATTCCGGGTACTTCTACATCTACTATATCTTTATCTTTAAGGTTTAATTTTTCAGCTATTCCCGGTGACATATGAATATGTCTTAATGCGGCAATAACACCATTAGACTTTCTAATGCTTCCCTTTGGTCCTATAATCTCAATTGGACATGAATCGTCTAAATTACCCGATTCTCTAATAGGAGGTTTTATACCTAATTGAAATCCATCCGTTATAGAAACTTCTATTTGAGTTTTATTCCTTAAGGGACCAAGGATTCGAATATTCTTTATTTCTCCTTTCGGACCTTTAATAGTTACAAATTCATCAGTTGCATATTGACCTGGTTGCTTTAAATCTTTTACTTTATTTAATTGATATCCAGTGCCAAAAAGAATATCTAAATCTTCCCTACTTAAATGGGCATGTCTATTAGAAACACCTATTGGAATTAGAATTTCTTCCTTTTTATTCATTTCTTCTATAACTAATTTAGTTATTAAAGATATTAATTCTTCATTAGACGTATTCATGTTTTCTCCTCACCTTAATATTATTCTGCTTTTCCTACCTTTGGCAATATCTTCTCAACATCAACATGAGGTCTTGGAATTATATGTTTAGATATAAGTTCACCAACTTTTTCTGCTGCTGCTGCTCCTGCATCAACTGAAGCTTTTACTGCACCAACATCTCCTCTTACCATTACAGTCACTAATCCTGAACCGATTTTTTCATACCCTATTAAGTTTACATTTGCCGATTTAGTCATTGCATCAGCAGCTTCTATGGCTCCAACTAATCCTTTTGTTTCAATTAATCCTAAAGCTTCTCCCATTTCTTTAGTCCTCCTTTATTTTATTCTTTTTATAATGTATACAAGTACTTACTAGTTCTCCTTTTTTCCTTGTACACTTTGAATCCTTACAAATATTACAACTATATTTTTTTTGGTTTATAGCTAATTGGTCATCAGAGTTTTTAAATGTTTTTTTTACATTATCCTTTATTAATTCCATTTCTTCTTCAGTTTCCTTTATGGTTTCTATTTCTTTTAAATCTTTAACTATATCTTCCTCTTCAGATTTATCTTCCATTCGATCTTCTACAGATTTAAGCCCTATAGTTTCTTTATTTCTAACTAACATTTCTATTTCTCTGTTGGGTCTTGCTATAACCTTACTAAAAAGAACTTTATCTATAGAAGTCGCTGCATCTACTGCTGCTTTAACAGCTCCCACATCCCCTTCTATTTTAACTACAGTCATACCAGAACCTTTTGTAAATTCATATCCTATTAACTCTACATTTGCAGATTTAACACATACATCCGCTACTTCTATAGCAGTTGCAAGTCCTAAAGTTTCAATTATTCCAAGGCTAAATCGGGACATATAAGCACCTCCTTTTCAGGAAATCATTTATATTTTCTTAAAAGACATCCTCTTTACAAGTCTTGCAGCATTAGCTCCCAGTGATCTAAGCAGATGACTATCACTTTGTAATTTGATTCTAAATAGAGGAGATAATTTATCTAACCTTTCATAATGAAGTGCTATTTCTTCTTTATTTATCCCTAAACCAACTCCTAACCTAGAATCTTTAGAAGCATTGTAACTTAAAGTTGTTACATCATCTATATTCATAGAATGTACTTCATATGGTATACCTTCTTCTTCTATTCCATATAATAAAAATTTAAATTCATCTTTATTAATACTATCTTTTTCATAATAAACCTTTATTGTTGGTTTAATCTCTAAGTTCACTTGGACACCCATATTATTCATCCTTTTCAACCATAGACAATACAAGTCCTGTGGCCACTGCATTTCGAGGTCCCTCTATCCCCCGTATATTAGCTCTTCCTGCTACTACATTATAATGGGATAATGCATCTGTAATTAGTTGAGGTATCTCAAAATCCAAAGCAGAGCCTCCCACCATAACTACAAATTCTATATCTCTTAAATTGTTTGTAGGGCTTACTTTCCTTAAAGCCCTTATAGCATTAGTAACAAATACTTTCTCTTTAGAAGTCCTTCTCACACTTATAATCTTTTCTAAAGAAAGATTTTCTTCTATGGGAATCATTCCACCTTTTTTTAATAAAACTACCTTAGAAAAAATTTCTGGCTTTAATGGTTTTTCAAAAAATTCTACAGAGCCATCTTCATGTCTTATGTGAAAAAGGCTTTCTACTTTTGCTAAAGGATGTCTTTTTATATCTTCCGCTAACTCTAAATCTTCAAGTCCTAATTCTGTTTTTATAAGCAATGTTACCATATCACCAGCTCCTGCTAAATGAATGGATTTTATTTCTCCATTTTTATCTATTACAGATGCATCTGTAGACCCTGCTCCCATATCTAAAATTGCTAAAGGTTTATTAGTTCCTGGAGTTGTAAGAGCCCCCTTAATAGCCATATCAGCCTCTACTCCTCCAACTTTTACTTCTACTCCTATTTTCGTTGATAGTTCTTTTGCTATCATTTCCATCTGCAACTTGTCAGATTTTACCATCGCAGCAACTCCCACGGCATTCTCCAAGAAAAATTCATTGGCAAGTCCGCCTTTTACCTTCTGAGGTATAAAAGTATCTACCGCAAGTAAATCCTGAATTTTTATAGCCTTGGGATGCTGTTCTGTTAAATTAGACATGACTTGTCTAACTTTTTCTAACATACCTCCAGCATTAGTTCCTGGTTCTCCCTTGATATCTTCAATACTATCTATAGAATTTATTGCCGACATTATCATTTCGGCACCTTCATCTACATTTATCTTTGCTTTCTTTTTAAAACTTATAACCTCTATACAGCCTGCTGGTATTCTTCTTTCCTTCACATCACCTTTAGGAGTTTTTATTACAACAGCTGACCTATTTCCTATCAAGGCTCTAGCAATAGGAACTACCTGTTTTGCCTCGTCAGAATTAAGATTAAATACAGTAGCTATACCATAAGGATTTGATAAAACTTCTACAGTTCCACCTACTTCTGCTACTTCTACTGCAGACAACATTCCGATAGGTACTTTATCTATTAATTCAACTTCATCTACTATTGGAATCTTTTTATCCAATCTATTATTTATAAGAACTCCATCATCATTTTTAACTATGGCACCTCTTATATTAACTTTAGACTGATAAAAATTTATAATCTTAGCGGCCAAATTAAAGCTCACTTCTGGAGGAATAACGACTATATAATCTTTATTATCCTTAATTTCACTTAATTTCTCAATTCTGATAGTTTCTCCAACTCCTATTCCCACTCCTCCAGGAGTAGAAGGGTTGTGCCCTATCATAGTAGATTCTGTTATTATAGTTTCCGTTATAGTTTCCATAGCTACATCACCTATGACAGGAGCTGCTTCATTTATTCCGATTTTGTTTAAATCCTCCACTGTCAACCCTGCTTTTTTTAGAGCCTCCGTTATAGACTTAAACAATCCGTTTATATTTTGTTTTGTGCCTTTAATCCCTGTTGTAGAAACTATATTGCTAGATAAAAATTCAACTTTACCATCATAAGCTCTAGCTAAAGCCACTTCCGTACTTGCATTTCCGATATCTACACCAGCAATTATTTCCATAACACACCTCCACCTTAGGATTTTATAAATCTTTCCTAAGTCTTCCTCTCACCTCATATACATCTGCTGCTTCTCTTATGAAATTTGCATTAATTCTGCAATTATATTTTTCTTCTAATTCTTTTGCTATATCATATAATTCATCTTTTGAAGATCTATATGGTCTCAATGCATTATATATCTCAAGTAATCTATCGTCAGGTACTGATATTAACTCTGATGCTCTTCTTAAATTGTTAGCAAAAGCATGCCTATTTACAGATTCAGCTACTTGTGCCTGCATCTCTAAGGTTTCTGAAGCTATTCTAATATCAGAAGAATTAATTTCTTCGTTTATTACTTTATCCAATGTAATTTCCGTAAGTAACTTTCCTGTAGGAGTTTTTATTTTTTCTGGTATCTTTTCCCCTAAAGGATAGCTGGAAGCATCAATCTCACTTGAATTGTTAGCTAGAGTTTTTATATCATTGGAAATTTTAGCTGTATCATCTCCATTGTTAATATTCTTCATAACTTCTTCAATAATTTGTTTTAATAATCTTTCTTGATCCATCTTTTCACCTCCCATATTATTTAAACTCTACATTAAGTTCCTGAGGTTTTTTATTTCCATCTACATATTGAGTCTCTTTAATATGCAATAAAGCTGCTATTGCTTGATATTTTGGCCTAGCCATTTGATCATTTCTAACTGGAACAGGGTTCGGTGATTCTCCTTTAGCGTACTTTGCAGCATTTCTACCTATCTCTCTAAATGTCTCTAAGTCTAACAATGGTGCTTGAGGAAATAACTCTAAATTACTAAGTGGAAATAAATCTTTCTGATGTATTACTGTTGTACCTTTAGATTGTATTCCAATTCCAATTCCAGAACCACTTAATTTAGCTGAATCATGGGCAACAAATGCAACATCTGATGATCTATACACTCTTATAATCCTATAGTTTAAACCTTCTTCTTCTATACCTGCTATAATTTCTCTTAGAACTTTATAGTGAGGAATTCCAGTAATTGTCTTAGTCTGATGTACTCCAAAAGCTGGCGCCACTCCTATAACAACTTCATTAGGAAGTGTCCCTTTCTTAACATCTCCAATTTCCTTAATTTCCATATTTGATATTTCTTCTGGAATAAATTCCTTTTTATTGGAATCAATCGTATTATCTAAGTTCATTTCCTTCAATACTTCTTCTACAATATTTCTCAATAATTTTTCATCAATAGCCATACTCTCATCACCCCCACTAAAAATCTTCTGGGCTTACTGCATTGCGTATGTTACTTATTTCAGCCCATTTTTCATCACTTATTTGATATCCTGTTTGAGGTCCTGCATAGTCATTAGGATAGTTAACAGCACTAATAACTCTGAAATCCTTATTTACAATAGCAGATGTATGAAGATAATCACCAGCTACTCTTTCTTTAAGCATGTTCAGTACACTTTCTGCAATATCCTCAAATCCAGCGCTATATAGAGCCTTAACTATATCAACACCAGTAACTCCTCTGTTCATTATTTCCTGAGCGGCTTTTAAATCCTCAACTACATTTCTCTCTGGCATATCCTTGCTTCCATTAGCATATGTAGCAGCTTCAACTTCTTCATCTGTAATTTCTGGTAATCCTAACTCTCTAAATAATCCTTGAATAACTTTTGCCGCTTTATTTCTAACTTTAACAACTTCTTCTTCGGTAACTGGTACTAAGCCACCATCTATCTTTAAATCTCTTTGTATAATATTCCAATCATCATAGTCTTCAGCATCCCAATTAGAGCCAGCAAACATATTATCATAGTTTGGAGTAGCACTATATCCAGAACATATAAAATCTGTTCCAGGTACTAATTGCATCAAAGTTCTAGCTACTCTTCTTAGATCTGAATGAGTAAATGTTTGATCATTACTTGAAGCACACTCTAAATCCAACATCATAGCAATTAGATTTTCAGCTAGTATAGCTCTTATTCCACCTGGAACTCCTGCTGGAACTCCCACACAACTTACTGCACCATTTTGAGTTCCCTGAACTCCAGCTCCTTTTGTTACATAAAGGCATCTCGCTTCAAGGTATAACATGGATTTTCCTTCTGAGTATCCCATTTGAACTTCTGAACCTGTTCCAGAAGTAAATCTCATCTTTAACCCTCTAGAAGCATAACAAGATGCTAAAAATGCTTTAGACCAAGGAGTATCATCTCCATCCATAAATACAGCTTCTGTTCCATAAACAGAAACAGTTTCCGCATATGAAGTAAAGCCCCTCATTCCTAAATTTAATTCTGTAGCTTCTTCTACTGCACATTGAGTAAGAACTCCAGGTCTTCCTACCTGAGCACCTACCAATATTCCTAAAGCATTAAATGGAGCATATCTAACTATACCTACAGTTGTTTCTTGCTCATCAAAACCCCTTATAGCTGCTTCCGCTGCATCTGCTGCAATTTGTATAGGATTGTCTCTTAAATTAGTAACATGACATTGGTTAGTAGGTATCTTTCTAGCTCTCATCTTCGTAACAGCCATCATCATCTCTAGCACGTTCATTTTACTAACTACTTCCACTATTTTTGCAGGAGTCATAGATAATGTTAGGTTTAGAATTTCTTTTCTACTTACATTTATATCTACTAATTTTTTAGCCAATTCTACTGAATCCATTGCCATAACTTTCTCTGCATTATCTATTTTTATCGCATAATCTGCAATAAAAGAATCCAGCATATCAAAGTCTTTTCTCTTCTTACCATCTAACTCTACTATTTTCCCATTTTCTATCTTTATACTAGGCCTAGGATCATTAGGACTATCCATAGCTATTAATCCAACTTCTGCCCATTCTTTAATATAGCCGTCTTGATTTACGGGTCTCTTTGCTAATATTTCAAACCTCTTAGATTTCAATATTTTACACTCCTTTCATCCCTATACATTTCTATATATAAGGCACTGTAGAAGATTTTATCTCTTCATCATTCAATGTTCCAAGCAACTGTTTCCCAACATCTCTAGCTGCCACTATAGCTTGTCTTACTGCACCAGAATCTCCTGAGAAAGTACATATTACCTCATTAGAATAGCTAGTTCCTCCATTTCCTGGAGTAGCATATCCCACAACATCTACAGTAGCTGCTTTTACTGCTGTATCTGCTAAAACTACACCTATAGCTGCTGGTCCTCCAACTGTTATTCCAAAGGATTTTCCAATAGGTGCTCCAAAAGCTTTATTTAATGCATAACTAGCTCTAGCTGTATATTGGAATTCTAAATGACCAGCAGAGGTTGCGTACACATCTCCAAAAGTTCTTTCTAATTCATTTAAAGTTACCTCAACTGCCCTTCTAGCATCTGAAACATCTTCTGCTCCAAATATTATCAAAGATCCATGACCTGCTCCACCTTCAGTATCTCTTGGTAATTCTATTAATAATATTTCAGTATTAGTAGCCTTTACAGCCTCATCTGCTGCAAATATATGAGGTCCCGCACCTGTTCTACCGCCAACTATACCTATTGACTTGTATTTTTTATCAATCTTCATTAATTCATGTAACTGATAGTCAACATTTGCAATTACCAAACCAATAGTATTTCCTATAGCAGTTCCTACAAATTCTGTTACCTTACATTCTTTTTTATTGCATGAGTTCACTTTTTTATTATCATCTTCTACAGAAATAGTTTTACAAGTATTTTCTTCTGTTCCCATTTTCCTCATCACTTCATCCATTATTTTAGTTATGAATTCATCCTTCATAAACTATCTCCCTCCATTATAATTTTATTATTCTTTCGGTAAAATTTTTTCTATGTCAGTATGAGGCCTTGGTATTACATGAACAGATACTACTTGTCCTACCTTTTCTGCTGCAGCAACGCCTGCATCTGTAGCAGCTTTTACTGCACCTACATCACCTCTTACCATTACTGTGACTAAACCTGAGCCAATTTTTTCATAGCTTATTAAGTGCACATTTGCAGACTTAACCATGGCATCTGCCGCTTCAATTGCTCCAACTAATCCCCTAGTTTCAATCATTCCTAAAGCTTCTTTTTGCATGGTATTCCTCCTAATTCTTCATAATTTCCTCTAAGAATGCAAAGATTTATAATGGTCTTTGCTTCTTAAATATAAGTTATAATATTAATTATTTATAATTTTACTTTATAATATTTCTTTGAAAATCACTTGACTATTATATGTAAATTATTGAATCACAGTCTATTTAAATGTAATTTTTTTATCATTGTATGGCATAAATTTATCATTTTTAAAAATAAGAAAAGCATCTATTGATGCATTATTAAGGTAGATTTTCTTGAAACTCATTGACGGAAAGTTCCTATATTGAAAAAGAAAAAGTAGAACTTTCCTATTCGTTATAAAAAAACAACTTCCTTCGTGGAAGCTGCTTTTTTGTTTTATATTAATTTATCAATTATTTTATCTATATCTTGTGCTGTAGGTTTTTTAGGATTAGTCTGAGTACATACATCAGCTAATGTGGTTTTTATCAACTCTTCTTTTAACTCCTTTACTATCTCTTCTGATATACCTAGTTCTGTTAACGTTCTAGGGATTTTTAACATTCTTTTTAAATTATTTATCTCATGGATAAGATTGTTTACTCCTATTCTCACATTTTGTGCTGGTAAATTTAATATTTTAGCTATATCATAGTATTTTTTTGCTGTTTCGCTGTATTTATTTATACTGCCATTGCTTAAATCCGCATTATACTCTATTACTAATGGAAGCAACATCCCATTTATTCTACCATGAGGAATCTTGAACTTTCCTCCAACAGCATGGGCAATTCCATGATTTAATCCTAAAGAAGCTACATTGAAAGCTAGTCCTGCCATACAAGAAGCATTATGCATTTTCTCTCTAGCAACTAAATAATTTCCTTGTTTATAAGCTATAGGTAGATATTCAAAAGAAAGTTTTAGTGTTTTTTCTGCGAAGGCATCTGTAAAATCTGTAGCATTAGTGGATACATAGGCTTCTATTGCATGAGTTATAACATCCATTCCAGTATCTGCAGTAATAGTTTGAGGGGCAGAAGCTACCAATTCAGGATCTAGTATAGCTATATGTGGTGTCATGTTTTTTGACACAAGTGGATATTTTTTATTATTGTTTCTATTGGTAATAACCGAAAACATAGTAACCTCTGAGCCAGTTCCACTGGTTGTTGGAATTGCTATTAGCTCTGGACTTCCATAATCTCCTATTTTATTAGATAATTCTTTAATTGCCTTTCCTGCATCTATAGGAGAACCTCCACCTATGGCAATTATTACTTCAGGTTTTGACTTCGTTAATTTTTTAATACCTTCTGCTATGGTTTCTACAGGAGGATCTGGTTTTATATCGCTAAAGATATGAATATTGCAATTTTCCAATTTACTACTAATTTTATCTACAATACCAAACTTCACCATAAACTCATCTGTAACGATAAGCACATTTTTGTTTCTAATTTCTTCAAGCTTGTCTAATGATCCTTGTCCAAAATAAATATCTGTATTTATATTAAAATTATTCATCTAAAAAATCCTCCTGTAAAATAAATTTCACTTGTTTCTTTTATTTCTTTTTTAAAGCTTCTTCTCTATATTTTGAAGGAGTAATGCCTACATTCTTTCTAAATACTTTACTAAAATAGTTTGGTTCATTATAGCCTAATTCCATAGATATATTTTTCATAGTCATATCAGTATCAGATAACATTTCCTTGGCTATTTCAATCTTTCTATTAGTTAAATAATCTATAAAATTTATTCCCATCTCTTTTTTAAATAGCTTGCTTAAATAGTATACATTTCTATTTGAATAGTTCGCCACATCTTCCAATGTAACTCCTTTTTTTATATTAATCTCAATGTAGTTGATAATCGATTTTGTACTTTTTTCAGAATTTTCTCTCTTATTATCTAAATCCAAAAATATTATATCTATCATTTTTTTTAAGTCATTGTATAGCCTATACTTCTTTTTATTGTAAATATTAGAATCTATTATTTTGTTTAACTCAATATTTAGTTCGTCTATGGCACTTACTCCCATGCTTTTTGCCACATCTATTATTCCCATGCCAAATAATTCTAAGGACTTTGATATTAGATTATTGTAATATACTGACTGATAAACTTCATCTATATAATTTTTTACTATCTTTATAGATTCAATATAGGATTGATTATAGATTTCTTCTTTTAGTTTTAAAATATATTGATTATATTCAGATATAACCTTATTGTCATCTAAGCTATTTAGATGTTTTTCTACAGACTCTATTAAAACTGAAGGTCTCACGGGTTTAAGTAAATAATCATCTACTCTAAGTTTTATAGCAGCATGAGCCATTTCAAATTTATCATAAGCTGTAATTATTATTACATTTGATTTTGGATGTTTAGTTCTTAAATACTGTACTACCTCTAATCCATTTATACCAGGTATATTTATATCCATAAAAGCTAAATCTATTGTTTTATTATCTATAATCTCTATAGCTTCATAACCATTTTTAGCTTCTCCTACTATTTGAACATTCTTTATATTGTCTAGTATCATAGATTTTAATGCAAATTTCTCTATTTCTTCATCTTCAACTATCAATATATTATACATTTTCCTGCCTCCTTTTATTATTGTAGGAAAGCAAAGAATATTATAATTACAGCAAGTTTGGAGTACCTTTTAAAGGAATTTTTATCTTTATAACAGTTCCAGCTTCAACTTTATTAGGACTGATAATTTCTAATCCATATTCATTTCCAAAAAAGTGAATCAATCTTTTATTGACATTAGATATTCCTATAGATTCTTTTGATATATTTTTTTGATTAATATTCGAACCGTTCATAGATAATAATTCTTTTATTTTTTCTTCTGGTATTCCATCGCCATCATCCTCTATTGTTATTATTAAATCTTTATCATCATCATAACCTTTAACTTTAATATTTCCACCTGTCACTCTTACTTCTACCACATATTTTACACTGTTCTCAATTAGAGGTTGCAATATCATAAAAGGACATTCTACATTATTGTATTTTTCAGGAATATCTATACTATAACTCAATCTTTCCCCTAATCTTATTTTTTGTATTTTAAAATAATTATTACTATGAGTCATTTCATCTTTTATCTTTATAAGCTGAGAGTTGTTTTTTTTAAGAACATATCTCATCATCTCAGAAAAAGCATATCCTATTTCTTCAGTTTTCTCTGCTTTTTCTATATATGCAAGTCTACATATTGTATTTAAGGCATTAAATAAAAAATGAGGATTAATTTGATACTGTAACGCTTTAAGTTCTGATTCTTTCAAAGATTTTTCTAATTCAATTCGTTTTTTCTGTTCTTCCATTTGCTTCATATATTTATTGTTCAGCTTTTCTTTTGCAATATTTATATATTCCTTTTCAACTATATATTTAGACATTTCATGTAAAGTATATGCTGTTGAAGATATTTTATCAAAAGGAACTTCAGGTATTTCATCATAGGCATTTTTCAATTCTAAGTTACATTCCCAGCCATTAGTTTGAGATAATATCAAATCCAACTCTTTTTTACGATTTTCCTCAACTTTAACTTGCCCTGACAAAACTGCACCTAAATACTTTCCCTTTATCATAATAGGAATAGCAAAATCCAGTAAACCAGTATGACATATATAAAAATATGGTTTTCCAGTAATCGCTGCTTTGATCCCTCCATATTCATCACATTTATAACATCGTTTCTTATATTCTTCAAAATTTCTCAGTTTGTCACAAAAATTAGTAAATCCACTATACCTAGTAACAGGGTTTCCTTTATGGTCTACAGTAACAAAAGAAAGATCTGTAGCTTTTGCAAAATGATCTAATATATTTTGCATCATTTTTAAATCAATAAGGTCATATATTTCCATGAAATTTTCCAATTAATCACCTTCTTCCATAAGTTCTTTACACGAACACCTTTTTATATTATATCAAAAACTTGTTAAATAATTAGCTTGAAATTCTCCACCCACTATTGCTTTGAAATTAAATCCTATTTATTCTAAAGCAATTTGTTAGATTTAATCCTTTACTCATTGCTAATTACTTTTTTAATATCCTTTAGTATAATACAAAAAGTGGGATGATTAGGTATAATTGAGAAATATATTTATTATATGTCTTTTGTAATTTTTTACGAAGAACATAAAATAGGTTGTTAAATATTTTTTAAGTGTTGTAATTATTATAATCTTCCTTTCTAGAGATTCCCTTGTGTAGTGTTTAACATGCTGCTAGAAAATGGGCGACTTTTTTATTAATGATTTTAGTTATTAAACAACCTAATAAATATGTAATACTAATTTAGTACTATCCCTAAAAGCAAAGTATGTATGATGAATCTTATGTTAATTTACCTTTTTAACTTTATTATTAATAATTTTTTGTTTCTTATCAAGGTTATTTTTTGTTAATATATGTTGAATTTTTGACATTTCATTTTCTTATACAATATTGCTAATATACTTAAGGTAATAAAATATAGAACGGGTTCATTAGAATCCGTTCTATATTTTAACAATTTCTATTCTTTAATTATTACTTCAGTTAATTTAAAAATAGTTTCTTATTCTTCTTCACAACAACTACAACCTAAATCAACACATTCATCATAATCATCATAGTCTTCATAGTCATCGAAATCATAATCATCATCTTCGTCTGTTCCATATAGTTCATCTTCAACATCAGCTAAATCTTCATCAATAAAAGTAACATATTCTTCTAAATCTACTTGATTATCTATTACTTCATCAAGAACATCTGCAAATTCTTCTAAGGTATCTACTATATGTAGAAGTAATTTACCTTCTTTGCTATCTTCTTCAATACCTAATCCTTCAGCTAATCCTTTTAGATAAGATACTTTTTGCATTAAATAATCCATTAGTTATCCCTCCTAATTTTATTTTAAAAATATTATTGCCTATACTCTAGATAAATAATCACCAGTTCTTGTATCAATTTTAATTCTATCTCCAATATTTATAAATAATGGTACATTTATAGTAGCACCAGTTTCCACAGTAGCTGGCTTAGTAGCGCCACTAGCAGTATCACCTTTAACTCCTGGTTCAGTACTAGTTATAAGTAATTCAACAAAATTTGGTGGCAATACTTCAAATGCCTTTCCTTTGTAAAATCGTATAGTTGCATTGTCATTTTCTTTAATATATACCATTGCTTCTTCTACTGCTTCTTTATTTAAAGGTAATTGCTCATAAGTTTCTAAATCCATGAAATAATATAGTTCACCATCATTATATAAATATTGCATTTCTTTAGTTTCAATAAGAGCTTTTTCAAATTTTTCACTTGGATTAAAAGTTACTTCTTTAGTTCCACCAGTCATAACACTTTTAATTTTAGTTCTAACGAAAGCCGCTCCCTTTCCAGGTTTTACATGTTGGAAATCTATAATTTGATATACATCTCCATCCATTTCAAAAGTTAATCCTTTTCTAAAATCACTTGCTGATATCATTTATTTACCTCCTATCAATATTCCTATCTAATAATTTTAGTGCTTCCAATGCTAGTATATAGCTGGAAATTCCAAATCCACTTATCTGCCCCCTACAAAGAGGTGCAATAACAGATTTACTTCTAAAATCCTCTCTGCTATAAATGTTTGATAAGTGAACTTCTATTACAGGTACTTTTAGAATTTCGACAGCATCTCTAATGGCAATGCTATAGTGAGTAAATGCACCAGGATTAATGACTACACCACTAACTTCATTCTCTAATGTTTCCTGTAATTTATCAATTATTTCTCCTTCATGGTTAGACTGAAATATTTCAACATTCATACCTAATTCTTTGGCCCTTTGTTTTAATAATCTGTTTATACCTTCTAGAGAAGTCCCACCATAAATATATTTATCTCTTTTTTCTAGTAAATTTAAATTGGGACCATGAATAATGAGTATTTTCATATATTATATCTCCTCATCTATCAGTTTTATTATACCAATCTCTATAATTTACCACAAGACATAAGTTTATTAAAAATCTTGATAATTTCATCTCCTATTTCCTCGACAGATTTATCATCTACTAAAATAATATAATCAGCAGAAGAAAAATATAGATTTTTTCTATTATTATATAAACTTGTAGTTTTTTCATATAAATTAGAAGTGGATTTAAGTAACGGTCTGCTGACACTAGACTTCTTTATATTGCTCACAATAATATCAATTGATCCATCTAGAAGAAAAACTATACCTTTTTTCTTTAGGTCTGTTATATTTTTATGATTCAATATAATTCCTCCACCAGTGGAAATAACCAGATCTTCCTTAGAAGAAATCTTTTTTACAACTTCTCTTTCCAAGTTTCTAAAATGTTTTTCTCCAAACTTTAGAAATATATCTTCTATAGATAATTTCATATTATTGCTTATTAAATTATCCGTATCCGTAAAATCTTTTTTTAACTTATAAGAAATATACTCTCCTATAGTTGTCTTTCCTATTCCACTCATTCCAATCAAAACAATGTTTTTCAAAAAAATCACCTATTTATTCATGTTTAGGATTTTTGCTCACTATATCCATAGCCTTTGCAACAACCATAATAATATCTGTTTCAAACTGATAGTTTAAATTTTTTACCCTTCCATATAAGCCACCGGCTTCAGTAACTACATATTTAGGTGGTAAACTATTCAAAGCAACTGCAGCGATATCAAATTTACATTTATTACATTTACAGATATCTTCCCTTTCATCCATAAGTTTATTTACTCCATACAATACACTATCTTCTAGCAAATTACGAAGTTCTATATTAAGTCCCTCCTTAAAATTAAAAAATTTTTATTACATCTATCTTAGGCTCAATAAATCCTGGTAAATATGTACCATATTTATAGATTATTTTACTATCATATAGTATATCGATTTTATTTTCTAAAACATCATGATCTAAACAATCTTTTAGTAAGATAATTCCTTTCATATTAGGTTTTTCTTTCGATTCTACCGTAATAATACCATTATTGACAATAAGTATACCGTTAAAATTAAAGGCACTAGAAATAATAATATCACCTTCCACATAGATAATACCATTCATATCTATTTTATCCTCTACGGCATCCTGTGAACCAATAATTAGATTAATAGGCTTATTTATTTGATTCTTTATAACGATAAATACCTCATTATTAGAAAAATTTTCAATACGAGGAACCAGTAAATCATTCCTAAAACATTGAATTTGATAATTTTTTTTATCTACTTTATTTAAAACAATAGTTTCATAATCTATAGTTTCTAATCCAAAAATTCTTAAAGATCTACCACAATTATTTATATCAATATTTTTAATTATATTATCTAACAACTCATTAAAATCATGAAGCGACTCTTCTATTAAAAAATGTTCTCCAAGTATAGGCAATTTCATTTCAAAAAAATGATTTACTAAAGTCCCATAGGAAGTAACTTTTGTATAAATTTCTTTCCATTTACTTTCAGCAACAATTTGAAAATTCTTTCTCATATCTCGATCTACAAAATCAATGGATATCTTATTATAAGTATCACCGTTTTCTAGATCCTTTTTATTTAATATAACTTTTCTCGATAAAGGTTTTATAGATTCTTTTCTAAATTCGTCTAATATTATAGGATACAACTGATTTATATAGTATTCATCTTTATATAAACACATATAAATTTTTCCTTCACTTAAATAGTAAGATTGAGTATTATTATTGTTATAAGTTAGTATTAAATAATCTAGTTCAAAAATATAAATTAAGTAAAGAGAAATCATTATTGTTATAGTCATCACTATTAAAGCAATAATATAAATAAATCCCTGTTGCTTTAACATGGCAACACCCCATTAAATTAATATTCAACAGGACAGCGAATGAAAATATTTGTTTTAAACTCTAGGACTTTTCTATTATTATAACTCATAGTAATATTTAAATAAATCATATTTTTACTAAAATCAACGTTTGTCCTCTCTATGGTATCTACATATTCACATATTTCATTGAATCCACTAAAAGTATTAATGGAAGGATATTTTTTCGTTACTCTTTTATCTGTAATTCTTATTAATTTATCATTAGATAGATAGTATGTAATATATTGATATTCATTAGAATTGTATCTTAAAATAACAAAACCAATATTGTTTGGATAAGTAAAATTAAAATCATCTATTTTATTAGAAGATATGATTTTATCAGCAGTTTTGATTTCGGTTTTAATAAACTCTATTCCATATCTCCCGTTTAGTATTATTTCATCCTTTCTATTTCCGTCTTCCCACGCACTAACACAAAAATTAAGAACTGAATATAGAGAAATGATTATTAAAGAGATTAAAGATAAAATTAAAAGAATTTCAATCAGAGTGAATCCCCTACTTTTTTGGTAAATAGACTTTATATTCCACATTCTTCAATCTACTCTCCTCTTCTTTAGGGTAGACAGTAACATAAAGTTCCCATATATCAGAATGATCTCCATTTTTTAAAACTGTACAGTAATAGTCAAACTCTTTGTCTTCTCTAGGAAGAGTTATCTTTACTGAATCATTTAGCCTTAGTTCTTCAATTAAATGATGTAATTTCATATCAAAAATATAATCGTCTTCTAAATAGTCATCATTAAAAGCTTTAATCTTTTCAACAATCATTTCTCCTATATAGATCATTTCCATTTTATCTTTTAAAATATTAAAATTATTATATACAGAACTTATTGTAGGTAAAGCAGTAACTGCTATAATACCTAGCAAAAATACGCCTATTAAGACTTTAAAGAATAAAAAGCCTTTTCTTTTCATAATAACCAACCTACTTTTTAGTTAATATAAAAATTTATCTTACCAGTAGCAGGAGTTATAGTTATTTTAATAGATTCTTTTTTACTATTAGTTAAATAAATTGTACCTCCCACACTGGGAGATCCTGTAGGATAAAAATTAATTGAATTATTAAAATTATTTCTAAGTACAATTGTACCGTATTTAAAGGACACGTCTTTAACTATAACAGGTATTTTATCTGCCTTAATTATAATATACCCGTTATTCTTCTGATCAATAGTCAAATTGTATATTTTGCGTTGAACTATAGCATTATTTCTGGCATAGGCTATATCCCTTTTAAATTCTCTAAGTTCTTGTTTTTCTTTCATATAAGTTATATATTTTATATTAGGCAATCCAATAACTAGGAAAAGAGATAACAAGGCTAATACTAATATTAACTCAATTAAGGTAAAACCTTTTATTCCATTCAATTTAAACTAATATTTCCATTCATTTAATATATACAGCATATAAGTAACTTCAGCCCTTGTTATTTCCTTATCCATACTATCATAACTTTTACATCGAATTTGTTTATCATACAACATTTTTGTAGCAACATTATACCATTTAAAATCTTCAGAATTTAATACTCTATTCATTATTATTTCTACTTCTCTATATGAAATAGCCTTATTAGGTTTAAATGTTTTATCAGAATAACCAGAAATATATCCCTTTTCAATAGAATAACTTATAACCTTATCCATAGGTTCAAAAGATTTAAAATCTTTAAATACTTTAACGTTATCTAAATTAGTAGGTAATTCCCAACCATATACCTTACTTAAAATAGTTAAAAATTCTCCTCTAGTTATATTTTTATCTGGTTTAAACAACTTATTACCATAGCCGCTTATTATATTTCTTTTTACATAAGTAATTATCTCATCTTTAGCCCAATGATTTCTAATATCTTGAAGAGATATGTTGTTATTGTCAATTAGAACAACATAAACATTTCCATCCTTCTTAATAGAACTTGGTTTAATTCTAGCTTTAATAAAACCATCTTCAATAACAGAAGGAATATAATACCATTTTCCATCTACTAGTTTGTATATCCCCCCATTAAAATTTCCATAGTATTCAAACCTTACCTCAACCAGTTTTTTATCATTTAAATTCTTAGATTTATTAGAAACTTTAAGTTTATAGAAATTTGATGCTTTAATATATTTATCTTCCAATGAAAAGTTATTATCTGATATTGTATCTATAGATAAAGCAACAGGATTATAGTAAGTTCCTTTTTCAATCTTTACTCTTAAAGAAGTATCTAAACTATCCACTTCTCCACCAGATATAGGTATAGTGCTAGACACTATCTTTTTAGAAGATTCATTTTTACTTAATTCTAAATAAGTAGTATTGTAGCCTTCAGAAAAACCATCCCAATATCCACTAATGAATCCTTGCCTATAATCTGAAGAATACAAAACTAAATTATATTCTTTAATAATTTCTGTTGAAATACTTTTATGTTTTTTCCAGTTATTGGGATCTTCATTTAAATAATCAGTATGGGCAAAAGCTTTTCCCCTTACTATCCCTACTTCCTTACCGTTTTCATAAGCTCCTTTAGACTCTCTTTCCTTTTCATTAACATTTGCAGTCCTAAAAGAAGCATTATAACTTTTTTCATAGGCTTTTCTAAAACCTACTAAAAATCCATCTTTATATTCTGTGGAATCTTTATTTAGGGAATAATTCCTTTGAATTTCATAATCAGAAGGAATATCTCTAGTATAAACACTAGTCTTATTCTCATAATAATCTTTAGCTCCATATATATTGCCTAAAATTTCTCCAAGATTATCTCCATCTTTAATACCAGCGTCATAAGATTCTTTTATAGGATCCATATTCCCTTTAGCATATCCTATTTCATATCCTTCTCTAAATTTCTCTTTAAAAATTCTAATAAAGTTATTTTTATAACTACTAACCTCCATGTTTAAGTTAAACATATCTATTATATCCTTCTCAGTAGGCATAGCTTTATAGTAATTAGATTTAGTCTTATTATAAAAATCTCTATAACCATAGATTTCTCCTAGGATTAAACCTAAGACATCAGCATAGTTTATTTTTTCTTGTTTTGAGTAAATTGTATTTGGATTTGATGTTATAGTCTCATTGTAGCCTCTTGCAAAACCTTCATAAAATCCAAGTAAAAAATAATTTTTATAAATACTATCTTTCCCCACTAAATAACTTTCATAATTCTTTAAGATTTCTGTATCTTTAGGTCTCGCTTCATAATCTGAAATAGTAACTTTACTGGAGGAATTTTGTAAACCTTTTATCCTACCTCCATAATAACCTAATTGATCCCCTTCTGTTCTTCCCTGAACATATTTTTCTTCAAGAGTTTCAGAAAAAGCTATTTTACTGGTTGAAGTTAAGATAATCAATATTAAAATATATATTATTCTATATTTCTTTATCATTTTCATCATCACCTTTACTTTCTTGGCAATACAAGAATCTTTCCTTCATTTAAAATATCTCCCTGTTTTATATCATTAATCTTCATTATTTTTTTTCTGTAGTCTTGGTTTCCGAATAATTTCATACTTATTTTTTCTATGGTATCTCCTTTTTCCACTATATAAAAGGAATAAAAAGATTTATCTAAATTTTTATTAGCTGGATAATATGCTTCTAATTTATCAAATAATAATACTCCGTAATCTTCTCTATTATAAGATATTTCCAAATAAATTTTATCTAGCTTCAAAGGATATAAACTTAAATCTGCAGGTGGTACTATTTCTATGTATTGCCATCCAATCCAGCTAACTCCTTTGGATAGCTCTACATCTAACATTTCTCCAACTTGTCCTTTAAATCTTATTCCCAAAGTTCCTGGTGAATAGCCATAAGCATAAACCCAAATGCCTATAGAATTAGGTGGATATTTAATCTCAACATCACTCTTAGATAAATCAACATAAGCTCTATTTTCTTCTTCTAAGGCTAATATATTATATTCAAATCTTAAAGAGGATTTCTTAGATTTAGCTACAGTTGATTGTCCAACACTTCCTTTTACCAATGGATGAGAAGGAATAAAATGAAAACTTTCATTTTCAAAGTCTATTAAAGTTTCACTAGCATGATCTTTTGACTCTGAAATTCCACCTCTAATTTCTTCAGAATAGTCATTCATGTTTTCTTCTCTATCAAATATCTCTTCACTATTATCTATGATAGTTTTTCCACTATAGTCTTTATAAGGAGAAAAAGGTGTTTCCCTCTCAATACTCTCTACAGTATCAGCAATAGAAGCTATATTATCAATTCCATTTGATATTCCTTCTAAACTATATATTTTTAAAGATAAATTTCCCGAAAGCTGGTCTATTTCTCCTTTATCCATAGTTAAGCCATCAACAAGTATTTTTCTAGGACTCTTATTAATAGCCTCCACTACATTCATAACCCCTTCATACTCACCTTTAAAGGGAATAGAAACATCCATATAATTTACTACCATTTCTTCTATTTTTTCTTCACTTGGTCTACTAAAATTTATATCTGCTACAGAAAGTTTATCATCTTCTATTAGGTCATTGAGTAGATATATTATTTGAGGCTGATCTAACTTAGAAAAATACCTTCCTAGTATTTGATCTCTTTCTTTATGTAACATTTCCAAATCCTTATTTATTTGATCTTCTTTTTTAAAAATTTTATTGATTTCCACTATTCTATCTTTATATTCATCTTTTTGTTGACTCAAAACATCTAATTTATTCTTCTGAGGTACTATGATAAATCTAAATACTGCCCAAAACAATATTACAATTCCAAGTAACATTAAAAGTATTTTTTCATTCTTGGTCATTTTCCTCATTTTGTTCTTCGGATTTAGTGGTAGTTTCTTCTCCATTTATACTCACATCCTTAAGAGTTACATTTATAGTGAAATTATAATAATCTTCTTGTGATGAAATATTTGATACAAATATCTCTTTAAAGTCTTCTATAGTCTCTAATCCTTTTTCTAATTCTGCTATAGATATTTTATCCTTAGATATTCCTACAATTTGAATACTATTATTGTATAAACTCATAGAGGTAAAAAATAAATCTTCTGGAATTTTAGATGTAATTGTATTTAATAGATAATTATCAACTATATTACTATCTTCTATAGTTCTATCAAAATTTTTTATCTTATCTACTGTTTCTCTAAAAACACTAACTTTCTCATTTTTATTTTTGATTTCTTCTACTTTTTTTATTATTTTTTTATCTTCAACCGTAGTTTTAAGAATTTCGACTTCTCTCGTTAACTGCTTTATTCTAATTTGATTGTAAGCTATATTAAAAATTAAAAAAAGTACTAGAATCACAACACCAGCATAATAGATTATTTGTTTATTAGCTTTAAAATCTATTTTTTCTATGTATAATTCAAAGAAATTTAGATCTTTCATATTTACACCTCATCCATCCTAATTAATCCACCAATACAATTAGCATATTTTAATAAATTATCATTAAAATCAATTTTATCTAAAAGTGACATATTAATACATGGGATATTAAAATAATTAGAAAACAGATTGTCCACTTCTTTAATATTAGATAAACCACCATGAAGAAGCACTAAGTTTATCTCATTACCTATTTCTCTAGTCTTATAATATCTAAAAACTATTTCTATTCTTTCCATTAAAGACTCTAGTGAATTTCTTGTAATATTTACAAGTCTATTATAGTCCGTACATTCTTCATTTTGTTCATTAATATCCACAATACTTTTTTTCTTTTCTTCAAGTTCATCTATAGAACAATCAAGTATGTTTATTATATTCTGATCTATATATTTTCCTCCAATTTCAACTACCCTGCTTACCTGCAGTAGAGAATTTTTTCCAATAGTAATCTTTGTATTGTTAAATCCCATATCTATACAAGCTATAGTCATATCTTTAATTGGATAAGTTTCATTTATCTTAGTATTAAACCCTAAAAGTTTACTAACAGCGTTTCCTTGATAATCTAATATTATAGGTTTTAATCCAATTTCTTTTAATAAATTAAAATGATTTTCAACAATAGTTTTTGGGATACCTATTAAAAGTAAATGTAGTTTTTCTACATTATCTTCATAAAAAGTACTAAGAAATTTATATTTAACTACATAGCTTTCAGGATTAACAGGTATATAATCATTTATCTGGAAACTTAGTATACCTTCTATTTCTTCATCTGAAACCTTTGGTATAATTATTTCTCTAGTAATTATAGAGGAACTATTCACTATTCCATAAACTAATTCTGTTGAAACCTTATTTTCTTTTAATACATTTTTAATAATATAAGATAGTTGTTCATTATCTAATATTTCTCCATTTAAATAAAGTCCTTCTGGAATTTTAATAGATAAATTCTTATATATAGTTATATTTTTTTTAGAAAATTTTCCTTCCACTACTTTCATTTCATAAGCTCCAAAATCTATGGATAAAACTTTTTTACTAATAGATATAGGTAATTTCAAAGATTTTCTCTCCTTTTAATTCAATTATAAATTTCAATATAATCTACTATTCATATTTAGAATAATAGATTATATTTTGATCAATCGGGTTATCATAGCGTGGTAAATTCTCTAAAAGAACATTAAACTTCAAACTATATGCTTCTCCATTTTCTTCTGCTTCAATCATTACTGTTATAATTCCTTTAACATCTCCATGAACATAATTAAATTTAATTCCATTTAGTGTTCCAGATAATAGTATACTTACTTCCGAAATCTCTCCATTAAACGTTGTTTTAACTAATTTACCTTCTTCTACACTTAGTGAGTAATATTTTTCTCCTAAAACATTCTGATCCTTTGCTATATCCTTCACTATTCTTAGTTCTCTATTAATAAAATCTGCTGCTATTCGTACATCTTGCTGTATAAACCCTTTATTTTTACTCATATTATAAGATTTGTTTCCTACAAAAAAAATAGAGTATATAGTCTGAGTAACAATTCCAAAAATAGCTAATGCAATTAGAAGTTCTACTAATGTAATACCCCTTCTATTAAATTGCAGTTTCTTCATAGTATCACTCCTAATTATTGGGTATAAATGTAGATATTTTTATCTTACCTTCCTCAATATCAACTTTCCTACCTTTTACTTTTTTATTAATATCTACAATGGGAATAGTCACTTCTATAATATCTTCTCCTGTATTATTATTTTGAATAATTTCATTAATTTCACCTTGAACTCTAAACACAGCTTCTATTCTTTCTCTCGAATTTTTAATATTTCTTAATGCTGTGTCAAATACCATAAAAACTAAAGCAGCTATAATTCCAACTATAGCAATTGTAATAATAAGTTCTACTAAGGTTAAACCCTCTCTATTTTTCATATTATCACCTTCATTTAAAGTAACCTGATCTAAATTTTAAAGTAGAGTCAGAAATCGAATCAATTAGTGAAGTATCAATATTTTGAGGATCGAAAATTACTTCACCTCCACCTGTTAAATCTACTATTTTACCAATAATAGCGCCATAAGCTTTTCCACTACCACTAAAACTAATATTGGCATTTGGGGCATAGATTAATCCTTTAGTTATGTCAGAATTGCCAGCTAGCGAAATACTACTGCCGTTAGAAAGTACATTTCCTAATATGCTCCCGCTTCCGCTCATATTTAGTTTTGCTTTTTCTATGTACAGATTTCCTGCGATCTTTACGTTTCCTGAAATATTTAATGCAGATGTTCCATTATGGTATATACTTATTTGACTGGGGTTTCCTGCTAAATTAAAATAATTTATGCTAGAACCTGCACCTATAATCATTTCTCCTACATAGAAAGTCAATTTGTTTGATCCTAGTACCACTATATGTCCATTATTTAAATGAAAGTTTTTAATATTAAGGACAATATCATTTTTAGTAGTATCTATATAAACAATAGTATTAGAATTTACTTCGAATTTATTATAATCTTTATTTTCTTTTATTGTCGTTTTATCAGAACCTCCTTGAATGAAATCCACAGTCGAATTATTTATTGGATACTGAGGAAATTTAATGAGCTCATAAGTTCTTTTATTTTCTAATTTCTTTATTGAATAATTAATCCACTTATTCTTCCACCAATCTGGTGTTGAAAAGTTATTTTCATTCAAAAGATAGGCATTTCCCTCTAAAGTGGGATTTCCAGTTATATCAATTGAATCATTAGTACCAATATCCCCTTTAATAAGTCCATTGCTTAAATTAATTTTTTCTAAAGAAAAAATAGCGTGTTCAATGTTTATTTCACTAGTACTTTGTTCCCCTATCATTATTTTTATAATAGCATCTTCTACTTTTCCTATTTTTCCTCTAGATTCTATGATCAGATTATCTCCATCTTTATCTAATACTACATTTGCTTTACCTTCACCAACTATTATCTCATCAACTTGTACTATTCCCTTATCTAATTCTTCATTTAACTTTTTCAACTCCACTTCATTCATTTTCAATATAGCTGATTCAACTGATGTGACTCCCGACCTAGCTACATAATAGGCTTGTACCTTCCTTTGATAACGTAATGATGCTCTATTTTCATTCATCATAAAATTAAGTATAAAAGTTCCAAGTATTATTAATACTACAAATATTAATAATGTTAGTATAAGAGTTGAACCTTTTCTATTTTTCATCTTCATAAAAATTCCGTCCTCTAAATTTAATTATCAAAAATCTTACCCAACCTTTTCATAATGCTATTCTTTAGATTAACTAAAGAATTTATTGGTATACCAGAATAAAATATTATCTCCCCAAAACAATACTATAAAAAATGCCAATATAATAAATGGAGCAAATGGAATGGGATCTTTTTTATTTTTTATCTTTGTAATTAGTAATATAATAGATATAATTGCGCCTAATATAAATGATAAAAATATAGTAAGAAATATATTTTTAATCCCTAAAATAAATCCTAGTGAACCGATTAACGTAACGTCCCCAGTTCCCATTCCACCTTTGGATACTAAGATGATCATAATAAAAAGTATAGAACTAAAAATTAGTCCTCCAATACTATTTAATAGTTCAGGTGATTTATTATATAATATGTATGAAGCAAATTTGTGAAGAATCGTAAATGATATAATTAGAACAATTAGAATATCGGGAATAATCATATGCTCTAAATCAATGAAAGTAATAACAATTAAAACACTGAATATTATTGAATAAAAAAAGAATTCTATAGTAAATCCAAATTTAAGATAAATAATTAGATATAGTATTCCATTTAAAATTTCTATTACAGGATACTGCAGAGAAATCGCCTCTCTACAGTATCTGCATTTGCCTCTTCCTGTTATAAAGCTAAAAACAGGTATAAGATCATACCATTTTAAAGGAGTACTACATTTCGGACAATGAGAACGAGGAAATACTACAGACTCTCCTCTAGGTGTTCTATATATACATACGTTTAAAAATGAGCCTATAATAGTTCCATATAGAAAAATAAGTATAGCCACAGTAACCTCCCTCGTTATTTTTATTATAAGTAGCCAAAATAGTCATACTTATGCTTTATATGTGATTTATGGTGTTGTTATTTCTTTATTTATTACTTCTATATCTCCAGTTTTACTTATAGTTACTACATAATCTTTTCCATTAATATCGTCCTTACCTTCTTCAATTTCTACGCCTGTAGGTGCTTTAGGCCATTCTTGAAGATAGGGTCCCCACCCATTCTCTGCTTTTTCATCAGATTTTGTCCATTCAATATCTTGTGTTGGTACACCTTTGTCAGCAATATACATAGTTGCTGCACTAGTTAACACTTTAATATTAGATTCATGTGCTGTTTTTGCTGCTACTTTTCTAGATGCACCTAATTTGGGTACAGCTATACCTGCCAAAATACCTAAAATTGCTACAACTACTACTAATTCAGCTAAAGTAAATCCTTGCCTATTCTTCTTTTTCTTTAAATTAGATTTTAACATCTTTCTCCCCCTTTATATATTTTTTAATTACTATTTCATATAATATTCTATCTCTAAGACCACCTCCCTAAATCAAATTAGAACTTTATATTCTTACGTCTATATCTATATTGCTCATTTTTTATTAAACAAAAAAACTTACCTTATTTTTTAGGTAACTTTAGACTCTGGCTTTGCGTCACTATCTTTCGATAGTTTTGCCTTTTAACTAAATATATATTTTATCATTCATATTATATTAGATACCAATATCTATTAACATAAAAGAATTATATTTTAAACACTTATTATATCTCAATGGTATTCACCATATCAAACATTGGCATTGCCATAGCTATAACTATAAATCCTATAACAATGGCCATAAAGACCAACAATAATGGTTCTAATAAAGTAGTCATCTTTTGTAAAGCAACCTCTACTTCATCGTCATAAAAATCAGCAGTTTTATAAAGAATTTCATCTAAAGAACCAGACTCTTCACCAATTTTTATCATAGAATCTACCATAGGTGGAAATATATCTATATCTTTTATAGTTTTAGATAGTGATACACCTTTACTAATATCCTCTGCTGCTAAATTTAGCCTATCTTGTACCACTTTGTTTCCAACTATTCTTCCTACCACTTCTATTGATTGAATTAATGGTATCCCACTAGATAGTAAAGTTGATAAAGTCCTTGAGAATCTAGCAGTTATTATCTTGACATTAGTTTTCTTTACTCCAGGAATTCTTATTTTCAGTGAATCTAGAAACCTCCTGCCATCATCAGTTTTTTTAAAGGTTAAAAATGCTACTATTAAGATAATAGTCATACTAACAAAAAGATACCAATATTGAGTAAGACTATTACTTATAGTAAGTAAAGCTTGTGTAGGTCCCGGTAAAGCTAATCCACTACTTTCAAACATATTTATAAAAGTTGGCATTACTACAGTAAGTAAAAATATTACAACAGCTAATGCAACGATACTTAAAGCTACAGGATATACTAAAGCTGTTTTAATCTTATTTTCTAATTTATTTTCTTTTTCAAAATGAACTGCCATTCTTTCCATAATTACATCTAGACTACCACTTACTTCTCCTGCCTCTACCATATTTACTAATAAAGATGGAAATATTTTTTCATGTTTCTTCATGGCTTCTGATAAAGTAAATCCTTTTTGTACATCCTCATATAATGCAGCAATACCTTTTTTAAGAGTCTTATTTTCTGTTTGTTTTTCTAAAATGTCTAAAGATTTAACTATGCCTATACCTGCATTTATCATTGTATAAAATTGTCTACAAAATACTGCTATATCCTTTTTATTTACTTTTTTCGAAAATATGTCCAATTTAACATCAGTATTTAAATCTTCTTCTATATATACAGGTAAGTAGCTATTACTTTTAAGCATAGTTAATACATCTGTCTGACTTTCGGCTTCGAAATAACCTTCCAGTACTTGTCCATTTTCAGAAACTGCTTTATATTTATATATCATAGGTACCACTTCCTATAAAATATATTTCTTAATATTATCTTGGTTTACAGCTTGCATCAAAGCTGTCTCTTTAGTAATCATACCTTTTATATATAGTTCTAGCAGAGAAGAGTCCATAGTTTGCATACCAAACTTTGCTCCTGTTTGAATTGCTGTATCTATTTGATGAACTTTTTCTTCTCGAATTAAGTTTCTTATAGCCGGATTTGCTACCATTATTTCAAAAGCTGCTACTCTGCCTTCACCATTAGCTTTAGGTAATAATTGCTGAGATATAATGGATTGAATTACAGAAGAGAATTGTACCCTTACTTGCTGTTGTTGATGAGGTGGAAATACATCTATTATCCTATCTATAGTTTTAGCTGCTCCTATAGTATGAAGAGTAGATAATACTAAATGTCCAGTTTCTGCTGCAGTTAAGGCTATGCTAATAGTTTCTAAATCTCTCATTTCCCCTACAAGAATTACATCTGGATCTTGTCTTAAAGCTGCTCTTAATCCATTACTAAAACTACGAGAATCAGAACCAATCTCTCTCTGATTTACAATACTTTTATTATGCTTATGCAGATATTCAATAGGATCTTCTAAAGTTAATATATGGCATTTTTTCTCTTGATTTATTAAATTGATCATAGAAGCTAATGTAGTAGATTTTCCACTACCTGTAGGTCCTGTTACTAATATAAGTCCTCTAGGAAGGTTAGATAAATCTTTAACTATAGTAGGTAATCCTAAATCTTCTATAGTTGGTATTTCCAAAGGAATAATTCTTAAAGCCATTCCATAACTTCCTCTTTGCTTATATGCATTAATTCTAAATCTTCCAACTCCAGGACTTGAAAAAGATGTATCTACTTCTCCTTTTTCTTCCAACTCATTCCATTGAGTATTACTCAACGCTTGGCTAATTAAGTCTTTTGTATCGTCAGGATTTAATATAATATCTTCAAAGGTTACTAATTCTCCACTTATTCTCATTACAGGTGGCATCCCAACAGTTATATGAATATCAGATGCATATTTTTCTATACCAAGTTTAACCAATTCTAATAAATCCACTATAATCCTCCTATCACAATGTAAATCCTACTCTTATAACTTCGTCAAAGGAGGTTATTCCTTTTAAAACCAAAGATACCCCACTTTGGAATAAGGTACTCATACCTTCCTCTAAAGCTTTACTCCTTATTTCATCAATATTTGCTCCATCATCTATTAGTCCTCTAAGATTCTTACTAATAGGCATTATTTCATGGACTGCTTTTCTTCCTTTATACCCTCCATTACAAGAATTACAACTTCCTGCCTTAAATAAAATTAATTTTTCTTCTTCATCAATACCTAAAGCCTTTTTTTCAGAATAAGAGGCCTCATAAGATATCTTGCAATTATTACATAATATTTTCACAAGTCTTTGAGATACTACTCCTATAATAGCAGAAGATACTAAATAAGGTTCTATTCCCATATCAATCAACCTTGCTATAGCAGAAGGACTGTCATTTGTATGAAGAGTAGATAATACTAAATGTCCTGTTATTGCAGCCCTAATAGCTATATTAGCTGTTTCCGAATCCCTAATTTCTCCTATCATAATAATATCAGGGTCTTGTCTAAGGATTGATCTTAAACCATTTGCAAAAGTTAGTCCTGCTTTTGTATTTAATTGCACCTGATTTACACCAATAAGTTTATATTCCACAGGATCTTCTATTGTTATAATATTTTTTTCAATTTGATTCAATTCTTTAAGAACTGTATATAACGTTGTAGTTTTTCCACTGCCCGTAGGTCCTGTAACTAAAATCATTCCATGAGGCTGAGAAAGAATTCTATCAAAAATTTCTAAACTTTGTTCATTAAATCCTAAAGCTTCTTTTGAAAACATAAAATTACTTCTATCTAATAGTCTTAATACAACTTTTTCTCCATAAACCGTTGGAAGAGTAGATATCCTCATATCTATTTCCCTATCTTGAATCTTTATTTCTACTCTACCATCCTGCGGAATTCTTTTTTCTGCAATATTCATTTTACCAATAATTTTTATTCTAGTAATTATTGCAGATAAGCTGTTCTTTGATAATGTCATTATTTCATGTAAATCTCCATCTATTCGAAAACGAACCCTTATATCCTCTGTATAGGGTTCTATATGTATGTCACTAGCTCTCATGTGGACAGCTTGATCTATAATAGAATTTATAAGTTTAACTATAGGTGCCGTTGTTACTTCTAAAAGTTCTACATCATCAATATCACTATTAATAGGTTCATAATTCTCAGCAAATTCTTCTAAGACTTTTTTTGTGGATTGTTCTCTGTAATATTTATTTATAGCTTTCAGTACATTTTCTCTAGTTGAAATTACAGGTTGTATTTCAAAACTTGTAAAAAGTTTAATATCGTCTAAAGCAAATATATTAAGCGGATCTGCCATAGCTACTACTAAATAGTCGTCCTTTCTATCTATAGATATTAATTCATATCGTCTAACAAGATTTTCAGGAATAATAGTAGCAACCTTAGGATTTATATTATACTTATTTAAATCAACATGAGGAATACCAAGTTGAAATTCTAAAACTTCAATAATATCATTTTGAGTAATCCATCCTTTACTAGCTAAAATCTCTCCTATCTTTTTATTGGTTTTACCTTGTTCTTCTAACGCTATTTGCAACTGTTCATTATTAATTTTTCCTGCATATAGCAATAATTCTCCCAATTTAAGATTTGTTCTAATCATATTTTCACCTTAACATTTAAATATTATTTTAGTATATTAAAGTTATTCTACATGATAAGTCAATATTCCTTCTAACTCTTTAACATATCTTTGTATTTCTTCAAGTTCAAATCCATTCCAAATCTTTTGGCTATATAAAGCTTGATTTATAAGCATGGATAATCCGCTTATAGTTCTATATCCTTCCATTTCTGCCTCTATTAGTAATTTAGTCTTATTAGGTTTATATATTATATCATAAACTAAAATATTTTGTGAAAATCCACTTATTTCTATTGGTACCATTTCTATCTTAGGATACATTCCTATAGAAGTGGTATTAATAATAATATCAACGTCTAATTTATTTATATTATTTAGAGATAGATCTCCTACTTCTAAGTATACATTTTTATTTAGCGATTTAATTTTTTTTGCTAAATTATTGGAATTTTCTATACTGCGATTATTAATATAAATTTTACTAGCTCCTTCTAAAGAAAGAGTTACACCAATTGCGTAAGCTGCACCACCAGCACCTAATAACAATATTGTTTTATCTTTGATTTTTATATTATTATCTGTTAAAGATTTTAAAAACCCTATACCATCAGTATTATATCCAACTAATTGTCCGTTTTCATTTTTAACTGTATTTACTGCTCCAATTAACTTAGCTTCTTCAGATATACTATCTAAATAATCCATTATTTCTATTTTATGTGGAATAGTAACATTAAAACCTTTTACATTCATGGCTTTAAAAGTTTTTAGAACATCAAATAAATTATCTTTTTCTATATCAAAAGCTAAATAAATACTATTTTTATTAATTAATTCAAAAAATTTATTGTGAATAATCGGTGATAAAGTTTTAGAAACCGGATGTCCAATTAAACAAAAAAGGTCAGTATTCCAATTTATTACCATAAACATTACCTCCTAATCTTATTTAATATTATAGCAGTAAAAGTTAAGGAATTAAATGTTATCATTTATGATAATATTTATTATGAGTATTATATGGCTACTTTATACAAATAGATTAAAATTTAGCTTAAATAAAAAATCTTATATGTGTAAGACTATTTGTAGGAGGTGGATGATTTGAAAAAAAATAAATTGATGGTTTTAGTTATCACTTTAGCTTTATTAATAGTAACAGCTGGTTGTCAACCTGCAAATCCTAGAATGAGAAATTTAACTACACAAACTAGAGTAAGAAATCAAGCCTTAGATAGCCGTAGGATGACTAATAATGCGCCTTTAAACCGAAACATGAATGCTCTTCCTTACGATACCAATAATGGTATCAATAATGGTATCAATAATGATACTAATAATGGTATCAATAATGGTATCAATAATGGTATCAATAATGATACTAATAATGGTCTAGTAACAAGGACTGAACCTTATACTCGTGATATGCTGGATACTAACATGAATACCAATTTAAATAATGGTATGGCTAGACGAAACACTAATCTTTCTACCAATGTTAGTGAAGCAAACAGAGCAGATATAATAGCTCGTAAAGTCGCCGATTTACCTGAAGTAGATAATGCTTCTGTTGTATTAAGTGACAATACTGCTATAGTTGGTTGTAATATAAAAAATAATGTAAAAGGTTCCATGACTACAGATTTAAAACGAAAAATAGATAGAACTGTAAGAGATGCAGACAAAAATATTCAAAATGTATCTGTTACAGCTGACCCAGACTTATATACTAGAATCCGAACTATGGCTAGAGATATAGGAGCTGGTAGACCTATCCAAGGTTTTGCTACTGAAATACAAGAAATGTTAAGAAGAATAACTCCTGTAAAATAAATCCGGGATTTCCCCGGATTTATTTATATATCTAATATTTTATTTTTATTTCATTAGTTTTATTTTTAGATGCTAATATTAATAAATAAATTTGATTCACTTAATAATTAAGTAATCAATAAATTCAATTTTAGTGGGCTTCATTGATTATTTAGTGTTTTGTTTAACTTTTTATTGCTCTTTTTTCAATTCTAGATACATAAGATCTAGATATTCCTAGCATATTAGCAATTTCTCGTTGAGTTTTACATCCTCTACCTATAAGTCCATATCTTAATTCAATTATAGATTTTTCTCTATCTTTAAGCACTTGATTTATAGCTTTATATAAATTTTTAACTTGTAATTTTAAATGTACTTCTAACATCATGTTTATAAATTTATTTTTATTAAATTTTTCTTTAAACTTTCCATTACCTCACACCCTACATACCATATTTACCTATTATTTCTATAAAAAAGATATAATTCCTGCTAAAATATAGTAAAATATTTAATATCTGTTTTAAGGCTTGTATAAGCTTATAGAAAGGTTTTGTGTATGTAGTATAGAATTTCTATCAATAGACATGTTAAAGCTTGTCTAAGGTTGAAATATTGGGTGGGTTTTATACAGGTTTTAGAATTGAAGCTGGAATAAAGAAAAAAGAACAAAATTATATTTTGAACAGCACCCTGTCAAGTAAACAGTGAAAATAATAAAAACAACTTAAGCAGCCAGAGCTCGATATTCCATCGGACTGAGGCTGTTTAATCTTTTTTGTAATCTTTTATAATTGTAAAAGTAAATATATTCCTCAAAATTATTTTTGAGCTCTTCAAATGTACTATATTTGTTTAAGTAGTATCTTTCGCTCTTTAATATGCCCCAATATCCTTCCATTGGACAGTTATCAATGCATCTACCTACTCGGGACATGCTCTGTGTCATTCCTACGGATTCTAATCTTTTTCTAAATCCATAAGATGTATATTGAAATCTTCTATCGCTATGAATCATTGGACTGGCTCAAGAATTTGCTTTTAAAGCTAAATCCAAAGTCTTAAACACTAACTGATTATCATTTCTATGTCCAATTGCATAAGCTACTATACTGTTGTCATATAGGTCTAATATAGCACTTAGATATGCTTTCTTCCCGTATCCATATTTAAACTCTGTAACATCTGTAACCCATTTTTCATTTGGTCTTGATGCTGTAAATTCTCGGTTCAAGATGTTTTCCACAACAAATTGTGGTTTTGATTTTACGTATCTTTTCTTCTTTTTACGAATTACAGATTTTAATCTAATCAGCCTCATCAAGCGATATATTCGTTTATGATTATAGCTTTTATTCAACTTGTGATTAAGATTCATGGTTATTCTTCTATAGCCGTAGATTCCATTTACTTCTTCATAAAAATTTATCATTTCTTTTATTAGTACTTCATTCTCTTTTTCCCTCTCAGTTTTTTCTCTATTTAGCCATTTGTAATATGAACAACGAGCAATATTTGCAACTCTACATAGTAATGATATAGAGTAATTATTTGTTTCATGGAGTTCTTGTATTGCAAGATATTTATTTTCTTGCCTAATACTGTTTAATATCGCCTCCCTTCTAGTTCCTGCAACTTTTTTAAAAATGCATTCTCCGCCCTTAATCTTTCGTTTTCCTTCTCCATCTTTTTCATAGTAAGTCTAATCTTATCTTCTTCTGTAAGCTCTGATTCTACTTTATTTCTTCCTCTTTTATCTATTAGAGCATCTTCTCCGTCCGCTTCGAATTTTCTAACCCATCCATAAACTTGTTGATAGGAAACATCAAATATTTCCGCAGTGAGTTGATAATTTTTATTGTTGTCAATGCAATATTTAACAATTTCAATTCTTTCTTCTAATTTGGTAGATCTTCCCTTAGTCATAGATTGCTCATTCCTTTCCTAGTACCCTTTAGTTCTCTATGACTATACCTATTTACCCATCTCTCCAAAACACTAACTGAAGATATTTCATATTTATCAATAATATCTCGCAATGAATAGTTCCCAGATAAATAATCTAAAACCGCTGCTTCCTTTAACCTTTTTGAATATTTTTTCCATGTTCTAGATTCTCTTAATCCTTCAATACCTTGTTTTTCATATTGTTTTTTCCATTTATAAAAAGTAGTATAATAAATTTCATAAATCCCGCATAGTTCAACAATCGAAATATAGTTATTTTGATATTCCATTAATATTTTAAGTTTTTCTTCTGCTGTATATTTAGTTCTTTTAGACATAACAATACTCCTCCTAAGATATCAGATTTTTATTTTTTGATCTGTCTAACTTAAGGGGAGCATATCATGTATTTGTTCTACTTTAACTTATTTTAATATGTATAGTAGCTTTTGTTTATTTTTTAATCTTTACATACTTTTTCTTTTCATTTTAAGTCTTTTATATGTTAGACCACATCCCATAAATAAAGATGGTAGCAAATTTGTACATAATGATAATAATGGGGATGTTGTAGTTATGCCTAAAAGAAAATAAATCATTGTAAATGGAGTATAATAAAAATTAAATAATATCCAATATTCACTTAACTCTATAGGTACTTCTAATAAATTCTTACCGGACTTTAGAAATGTATATATCCATAATCCAATGCCAATAATAGTAACAATACTATCCACAGAAAAATCACATCTTTTATTTTTATTAATATCTAAAAATGTACCCATATAAGCATAAAAAATTATTAGTACTATTGCTAAAAATAATCTACTTACTATATTAACTGTATACTTACCAAGTGTAGGCGCAGTTACGACAAAGATCACTAATAAAATATATCCCTACAGCAATTAAATGTAATACTAATGCTTTAATATTATTTCTCACTATTAAATTCTCCTTACACTTAATTTATTAATCTATAATCCGCATAGTTCTAATTCTTTTATTTATAGATTATATCATAACCTAAATAAAAAAAGCTAGGAAATTAACCCTAGCCTAATTCAATCTATTTAACTAATCTCTCAATACTCTAAGAGCTTCAGAAACTTTTCTTGCAAAAGTTATAGGATCTTCTATGGAAAAGAAGTGGATATAAAATAATCTTGGTCTATCAAATAACCAATGGTTGTGCAAAGCAGTTACTTCTATTCCTCTTTCTCTCAAAGCACTTATAAATGGATTTATTTCTTTTTGAAGTATTACTGTTTCACCTAAATTTAAAGTTCTACCTCTTTTATCCATAGATTCAAAGGAAAATAATGCTGCTAATGCAAGAGGGCTTATTGTACGTCTTCCATCAATTTCAGCTTCAATTCTTCTATTAAATGTTACAACACATAGATCATCTGTTGAAGTTAATATTGAAGCATTTAGTATACGTGCAAATCTTTGGCAAAGACTTTTGTCTCTCCTTCCGTCAAAAGACCTCTCTCTATCTTCTATATCTTTTATATCATCATAGTTATAATGGTGTAAATTATCACTATAAATATTTGCATGAATTTCATCCATACATGATCCCTCCTTTCGATAAATATATATGCCAGTCTAAAAGATTAGGTTCTTTTTATTTTTTGTTAATTTTGGGCATAAAAAAAGACCAGGAATTAATCCTAGTCTTATTAATAAGGATATGGTTGGAAATGTCCTACTTTATTATTTCTTTTTATCCATTTTGAGGTATTTATTAATGCTATATTAATAGCTATTAGTACAGTTCCTATAGAAAGAAGGGTAAAGCTTATTTGTGCATTTTTAGCAAGAGCAAACATGTTTTGGTATTTAACATCACCTGTCGTCTTACTCCATACTACAAGTATATTCCAGGCTGACAAAAGTGTTACTATAATATAAGATTTAAACTTAAATTTAACCTACTTACTTATCCTATCTAACATACTCCATAAAGCCCAATTTGGAATACTATTTCCCCTAATTTCAATATCTAAAGTTAATATATTAGGTAGTTTTGATGCAAGTTTAGTTTTGGAATTGCAAAAAGAAAAAGACTAGAATTAAATTTCCTAGTCTTTATTTACGCCTTATAGGTAGTCTTGTAACCCATTCAATATCTTGATATTATTATACTCTAGCTTTTTTGTCAATTCTATATTTATATCTTTATTTGTTATATATTTCATTACTATAATTTACTTATCAACAAGTAGATTTTCATATTATTCAGATTTACTCATTCTCAAAATTCACAAAATAGTCATCATATATCATGAATTTCCTATTAATCGGTTTATATCTTTTTTGTACTAATGAAGTAATTCGCTCAGTAGCTTCTGGGATAGCTTTTGTAAGAATAGCTTTAACATCAAATACTTTATAGAAATTTTCACTAACAATTTCTAAAACCTCATCAATAATTGGTCTGGTCTCGTATTTGCTTTGTAAGTCAATTCGTAATACCCCATAGTGATTAAATTCATCATCTGAAATCCTATGAAACATTTCAATTGTGCCAATTTTTTCGTCTGTATCATTCAAAATTACTGTCCATCTTACAAAATACTTACTCTTATAAGAAAAGTTCCAAAAGTCAATTGCTTGTTTCATCCTTTCTATTGTTTCATAATAAAAATTATCTCCGTTGCAATTATCCGAATTAAAAAATTGCACTGCTTTTTTGTCAGAATAGCATTTTAATAATTCTTGTGCATCTTCCATCTTTGTCTTTCTAAATGTAATAAGTTTCTTTTTATATATTGGACATTCTTCATAAATATCTTTCATTATTGAATTCTCCCCATTAATAGATTTCAAATTTTATTTAATTTTTGTATCTAAAATATTTATTTCTTAAATAAAATCTTTACTTCATAACATTCAACATTTCTTCATGGGTATTATTGCAGATTCGCCCACATCTTTAACTACTTCTGATATACTTTCTATTCCATCTAATTTATTTAGAACTCTCTGAGAAACATCTAATTGAGTTTGAATAATATCATAAGTTTGATTTATTGACTTAACTATTCTTCTTTTATCTTCCTTGATTACTTATACTGCTTTTCATCTACTTTTTCCTCATGTTTATCTAGCCATCTTTTCACTGCCATAGCTGATAATTTAACGTTATCTTCTTTTATAACGATTCTACTATTTCGTTATACGTTTTATCGTTATTTCTTAATTTCAATATTTTATCTTCTATCCCATGTTGTTCTATCTTGCTTAGTCTTGCCATATTATCACTCTTGAACGTTATTTCTAACTATATAACGTTATTTTGGTTTTTGTATATTAAAAAAAGAGCTTATTGGCTCTTATGTTATTTTAATATATAACTCGCTAATACAGATTGCAATTCATATATGTTAAGATTCTTGTTGAATTGTTTCTGAATTGGTGCTTGTGTTCCAGAAATCCATATTTTTAGCTCTGCATCCAAATCGAAATTTCCTGCTGTCTCAATGCTAAAATGAGTTATGCTCCTATAAGGAATTGAATGGTACTCTATTTTCTTTCCTGTCATTCCTTGTTTGTCTACAAGAATCAGTCTCTTGCTAGTAAATATAAATATATCTCTTATTAATTTATAAGCCTTTTCTACCTGCTCATTTTCTGCTAATACATTTGCATATTCATTTTGCATATCCTGAATATTAACCTCAGAAGCATTTCTCCCATTAATCCGTCTAATAAGCCCATTGTGGTATTCCTCCTCTCTTCTCTAAAACTATATTTCTACAAGAAAGGAGAAAAACCTTCATAAATATATCGCAAGTTTCGACATTTTTAATTATATCATTTAAGTTACTATGACAAATATTTTTTAAGTGAGCATATAACTAAAACCATAACATATAAAAGCAGCAATTTAATTATAGGATTTAGTATCATGTCTATCATTGATATAAAAGTAATTACATTTGTTAATACGTTCATTCAATCCCCTCCTCTTCTACAATACTTCTCTAGAAAAGGAAGAAAATCCTTCTATAATCGTGTTACTTTATTCGACAAGTAGGTATAAGCAATAGGGAAAGAGTTACATATCTTTATAAGTAAAGTGTACATCTATCACAATTACAATGTTTTTATACTACTCCATCTAGAAAATCTAATACGGGTACCGCTATATAATCAGGTATCCATTCATGTTTAAATAAAAAAGCTCCTGCACGTTGATATAAGTCTGCTGATATAGTAACTATTGGTTTTCTACATTTCATACAATCACCACCATATAAGTTTAGATTTTTATATTATACCATATCACTTGATTAGATAATTTTAATTCTTGCATAATTTTATAAAATCCTTTTAATATTTATTCTATTTTATCTGCTTCATCTTACCTTTATCTCTTTTATAACTACTATGACCCATGCATTCCTTTATAGATTCATAAGCCCCAGTTACAACTATATAACCTGTCCTCAATAAGAACAGGTTATATAGTTGCCTTGATTTTCATTATATTTCACATGTTCTATAGGCAATATGAAGCTACAACCGCAAATCTTACATTTATATGTTACATACTCTTTTATTATCCTCATCCTTTATAAGTTCTACGTAAGTATTTGTTATCATTTATGATCAAATCTGTTATGATTACTAATTTGTTATAATAAAAAATCCCACCTAAGCAATTAGGTAAGCTGCTTGTAAATCCTTTTATTAAGTTTACTTTTTTAACACATGATTTTAGTAAAACTTTCCATGATACTATAATAGCACATCTAAAACGGACATAACGGACAACTTTATTTTAAATATCTTTCAGATACTTTTCTTACACTATCTGCTGTATTGTTTCCACCTATGTGCATAGCCACTCCTTCCCATGTTAGTCCATTATATATCTTAAGGTTAATATCTGTCTTATTAAACTATCATCTACATTACTTATATAATCATTCATCTCTTCAACTAAATAAATCAATTCTTCTACTCTTCTGTTCAACTTTCTCTGTAGCCTTTCTATTTTATCATTATAACTTTTATAATCTATTCCTCTTATTTTTATACTATGCTCTACATAAGGAAAATAAGGGCTAGATCCTTTTACTGTATCAGTTGTCATAGTAAAATCAATGTCTTCTATTTGCTTTTTTAGTATTTCTATTTCATTTTTTAGGTACCTTAATTGTGATAATTGCTCTTTATTCATTATCTTACTCCCCTTTCCTTTCTACTTCAATTTGTTTCATTACTATGTCTATATTTAGCTTGGTACTGTATATAAATTGCATATTTGATTCATATAGAGTTTCAACTATATCTGTTCTTCTATTTTCTCACTTCCTCTACATAGGTCTGATATAATTGTGACTGGCATACCTTCCGATCTTAATTTTATAATTGCAGTAGCTCTATTAAGATCACTTCTAAGATCATTTAATTCTCTTTATAGATCCTGCATATCCTCCCTTCTCAAAAAAGAATAACCCAAGGATCTAATCTCCTTGGGCTTCTTGAGCCTCTACTGTATTAAATTTATTTATCTTTTTACATCTAGGGCATTTTATTTCTGCTATTCCTTCTATTTCTCCTAACTTTTTTCCACAATATTTACATTTAACTTCTTCCATATTTGCCTCCTTGTTCTCTTAATTTCAACATAAAAATACCGTAAAATTCGTTTCTGAATAATACGGTATTTTAAGAAATTATTTGATCTTGTAGTTGTCACATATTATAAGAACTAACATATTAACCTAATTTATCACCTTTTTTAACAGATTGTTCTGGCTGAATTAATACCACTCCTTGTTCAGCATAAACTCCTAATACTAATACCTCTGACATAAAATCAGCAATTTGCCTTGGTGGAAAGTTTACCACTCCTAAAACTTGCTTACCTATAAGTTCTTCTTTTTTATAACATTCAGTAATCTGAGCACTAGATTTCTTTATACCAATTTCATTTCCAAAATCAACCCATAATTTATACGCAGGTTTTTTAGCCTTTTCAAAAAATTCTACTTCGGTAATTTCTCCAACTCGTATGTCTAACTTCATAAAATCATCAAAAGTAACCATAATAACACCTTCCTATGCAATATTATAATAATTCAACTTATTTCTTTAAAAGATCCATAATTCTTTTCCTCCTTTGCTTTCTCAATTGCATCTTTAATGCTTATATTCTCACTAAAATATATTCTTTCAACTTCTTTAGCTATAACTGTTATTTCTTTG
>NZ_JAHLPM010000003.1 GCF_018917865.1 Tissierella simiarum | reverse complement strand
GCTCGACTTGCATGTGTTAGGCACGCCGCCAGCGTTCGTCCTGAGCCAGGATCAAACTCTCATTTAAAAGTTTGATTAGCTCTTTTATTTCTCTTTGAATAAATTTCTAACTCAAAGTATTTCACACTGTTTAGTTTTCTAGGTTCTTCGCCTCCCTCATCGAGGGGACTTTTATAATATAGCACATTCTGTTTCTTCTGTCAACACTTTTTAAAAAATCTTTTTTAATTTTTTAAAAGGCTGTTTTTAAGCCCTTTCTTGTGACAGCTATTTCATATTATCAGCTTTTAAATGGTTTGTCAATAGTATTATATTATAGAATAGAAATTTTATATTTTAAAATTTATCTATAATCTGTTAGAATAGGGATAGATCTATAACTATAATCTAATAGAATAATGATAGATTGATAATAGAAAGAGGTGATTGAAATGGATTTGCGCCAATTAGAAACTTTCGTTGAAGTAGCAAAACTTAAAAGTTTTTCAAAAGCTGCAGAAAAACTTTTTATTACTCAACCTACAGTTACTAACCATATACAAAATTTAGAAAAGGAACTAGGCACCCTCTTAATTAATAGATTTGGGAAAAAAATTACTTTAACTGATGCAGGTAATTTATTGTATAAATATGCTATTAATATTATTAACTCCTGTGAAATGGCTAAGTTTGATTTAGCAACTTACCAGGGTAAGATACAGGGACATTTACATATATACTCTAGTTCCGTTCCTAGAAAGTATGTGCTCCCAAATATTATTAAAAACTTTTTAACTAAATATCCAGATGTATCTTTTAATTTGTCCGATAAAGATTCAAAGAAAGTAGTTAAAAGTATTTTAGATGGTGAAACCGATTTCGGTATTGTTGGAGCTAAGTATCAATCTAATAGCTTAAAATACATTGAATTAATGGAAGATAAGCTTTTGCTTATTACTCCAAATACCCCAGCTTATGATAAACCGAATTATTCTTATATTGACAAGAATGTTTTATTTAAGGATAAGATTCTTTTTAGAGAAGAGGGTTCTGGAACTAGAGATTTAATAGAAAGTAAATTAGAAAAAGCAGGTATATCTCTAGGTCAACTTAATGTAATGGCTTATATAGAAGATACTGAAACAATTAAAGAATTAGTGTCTCTTGGAGTAGGGGTAAGCTTTTTGTCTGAAAAGGCAGTATCTGATGACATTAAATTGGACAAGTATAAAGTTTACTACATTAATGGTATAGATTTAACTAGAAAGTTCTATTTTGTTTTTCATAAAAGTAGACAACTTTCTCCTCTTAGTGAAACCTTTAAAAATTTTATATTAGAATATATAAAAGACCAAAAAGCTTAAGCCTTTTGGTCTTTTATTAACAGTAAAACGCTTTATATCCTTTATAAGTCATATAAACATCAGCTTTACTTACTACTTCATAAGGTGCATGCATACTAAGAACAGGTACTCCACAATCTAATACTTCCATGCCATGTCTAGCAAGTATATATGCTATGGTACCTCCTCCACCTTGATCTACTTTGCCTAATTCACCACTTTGCCATACTATATTGTTCTTATTAAAAATACTTCTTACATAGTTAACAAATTCTGAATTAGCGTCATTACATCCGCCTTTTCCTCTAGATCCCGTATATTTAACTATTGTAATTCCTTTTCCTATAAAAGCTGTATTTAATTTTTCATAGGCATCAGAATAGTTTGGATCATATCCTGCTGCTACATCTGCAGATAAAGCTTTTGAATTACTTAATGACTTTTTAACTATAGATAAATTATATTCTCCTTCTAAAAGATTAACTATTTCCATTAATCCATTCTCAAAGAAAGCTGCTTCCATTCCAGTATTACCAACACTTCCAATTTCTTCTTTGTCTACAAATAAAGCAACAGCTGTAGTGTCTACTTCTTCAATATCTAATATAGCTTTTAATGAAGTATAAGCACAAACTCTATCATCATGTCCATAAGCCATAACCATACTTCTATCAAAACCTAAATCTCTTGCTTTCTCAGCAGGTACCAACTCAAGCTCTGCAGCTATAAAGTCTTCTTCTATAATTCCATACTTTTCATATAAAATTTTTAATATATTAAACTTAATTTTATCTTTAATATCTTTATCGTTAAAAGGAATACTACCTACTAAAATATTTAAACCTTCCCCAGTAATTCCATCACTTAAGGTCTTACTCATTTGATCTTTTGCTAAATGTGGAAGTAAATCCGTTATGTAAAATACTGGTTCATCATGGTCCTCACCAATAGATACATCTATTCTTTCTCCACTTTTCTTAAGTATTATGCCATGCAAAGCCAAAGGTAATGCAACCCATTGATATTTTTTTACTCCTCCATAATAATGAGTTTTTAAAAAAGCTAAATCAGAATCTTCATATAATGGATTTTGTTTTAGATCTAATCGAGGTGAATCTATATGAGATCCTATTATATTCATACCTTTCTCAATATGATTTTTTCCAATAACAAACAAAGCAGCACCTTTGTCTTTATTATTTATATATATCTTATCTCCAGGTAATAATCTAGTATTTTCTTTTAAAATTTCTTCAATTGATTTAAATCCCTTTTCTTCTGCTCTTTTTATTATTTCCTTAATAGACTCTCTTTCTGTTTTTCCTTTGTCCAGAAACTCTTTATAATCTTCATTTATCTTAAATACTTCTTCTGTTTCCTCTTTATCTATCTTGTCCCAAACATTATTAGTATTAAATAAAATTTTATCTTTTAATTCATTTATATCTAATTTATCTTCCACAGTAACCCTCCTTTAAATTTTCTTAATATTATTCCTAAATGCAAAAATAGCAGCTTGTATCCTATCATTTACCTCTAATTTCTTAAAGATATTAGATACATGGTTCTTAACTGTTTTCTCACTAATAAACAGTTTTTCAGCAATATCTCTATTGTTTAGACCTTCTGCTATTAAAATTAACACTTCATACTCTCTCTTAGTTAAAGAATTAACTTTCATAAACTCTTTATTATTTTCGTTATTCATGTTTTGTGAGTCTTTAACTAATACCGTTGCTATGCTAGGCTGTATATATGTTTTACCTCTCCCTACATCCCTAATGGCTTTAATAAGACTGTCTGCCTCTGAATCCTTTAATACATATCCATTAGCTCCAATTTTTATTGTCTCATATATATATTCTTTATCTTCATGAATAGTTAACATTATAACCTTTGAACTGATTCCAAGATCTTTAAATCTTCTAAGAGCTTCAATGCCATTTACCTTTGGCATATTAATGTCTAATAAAATAACTTCTGGTTTTAATTCTAACGCCTTCTCTATGGCTTCTTCCCCATCTCCAGCCTGAGCTATAACAGTTATATCATTTTCTAGTTCTAATATTTGTTTTATTCCTTCTCTTATTAGTGCATGGTCATCTGCAATCATTACACTTATTGGTCTGTTCTTCATTAATTTATTCCTCCTCGGATAAAGGTATGAATAGGCTTAGCTTAGTTCCTAAGCCTGGAGATGATTTTATTTGGAATTTCCCGTTTAATAATTCTACCCTTTCTCTAATGTTCATTAATCCAAATCCACCTGAAACGGTTTTAGTACTATTTTTAACTGCATCAACACAGAACCCGACACCATTATCTAAAATAGATATGTTCAGTCTAGTTAAGGTTTTTTCCATAGATATCATAACATAAGTAGCTTTTGAATGTTTTTGGATATTATTTAAGGATTCTTGAATTATTCTAAAAATTGCAACCTCTATAACAGGTTCCATATCATTAAAGCTTCCAAGTATCTTTAATTCTATATCTATATGAGTATCTTCCTTAAAAATAGATACATATCTTTCAATAGTAGGAACTAAACCTAAATCGTCTAAGGACATAGGTCTTAAGTCATATATTATTTTTCTAATATCTTTCAATGCTCCTCTAACTATGGTTTTAAGATTGCCAAGTTCCTCTTTTGTTCTATCCTTATCTACTTCTAGTAACCTTTCACACAGTTCTGTCTTTACTACTATATTTGCCATTGACTGAGCTGGACCATCATGAATATCCCTAGCTACCCGTTGTCTTTCTTCTTCTTGAGCTTCAATAATCTTTATGCCAAGAAAATGTCGTTTACTTAAATCATCAACAGTACCTACTATATGATCAACATTTCCCATTAGATACTCAGTTGCTACACTAATTTGCTTGTCTATATTTTCAGCCTTCTTACAAACTTCACAAGCTGATTTTAATCTAACCTCAGTCTCTTTACGCCTTTCTATCAAGGTTCTTTCTTCTTCTCTTTTCAATATAAGCCTAACTCTTATTTCATTAGCTATTTCATAAGCTTCTCTTATATCATTTTCAGTATAAGTATTGAAATTCTTACTTACCCTTGATAAATAACTGCGGCTTCTTCTTTCTTCTAGTTCCAAAGAATCAACTTCCTTAATAACCTTTTCTGTTTTTGATTGTAATTTATTTAATTCATCTTCTAATCTTTTACACTCATTTCTTGAATGGTCTACAACTTCATGGATCTCTTCTCTACTACTTGTAATAGATTTAATTGTTTTATCTAATATTTCATTTATTTTTTTGATATTTGGTAGCTTATTCTCCATACTTTGCACCCCATAATTTTTTAAACTTCTAATTTATTTATCTCATCAATCTCATTATCTGATAAAACTTTCTCTAAATCTATTAGTATCAAAAGTCTTTTTTCATCCAATTTGCCTACTCCCGTAATATATCTTCTGTCTACACCAGATATTATGTCCGGTGCTTCATCTATTTGATCATCATCTAGTCTAACAGTCTGTGAAGCTTCATCAACAATAAAACCTATTTGTTTTTCTTCTAAAGTAATAACGATGATTCTAGTGTCTTTTGTAATTTCATCATAATCCAATTTAAATCGTTTTTTTAAATTTATTATTGGAATTACACTTCCTCTAAAATTGATAATACCTTCAATAAAACTAGGAGTATTTGGTATTTGAATTGAATCTTGATGAGGCACTATCTCTTTAACATTCATAATGTCTATTCCAAATTCTTCTTTACCTAGTTTAAAAACTACATATTGATTTTCAGCCATATTATTCCTCCTTCTGTTCTATTTTAATACATTATTCATACTAGTTCTACATTTATAGACTTTATCCTGCTTTATTTTTAATATATTTTAAGAATTATATTATTTTAACATATATTATATACCATCTACTAAAAAGAGGTAACTAATTATTTTTATACTTATACCTTTCTAGATATAGAAGTTTATACGGCATCAATCTTTTATTCATATTAAATTTTCTTTAACCCTTTCTTCTAAAATAGAAGCCATTACTTTGTCTTTTATTCTTACTTCATTAAAATAATCGTTAATATTCTCTTTATTCTTAATAGGTTCTTCAAATAATATTATTTCTAAAGATCTCTTAACTTGATTAATAACAAAATTTTGATCTTGTTCCCAGCCATTCTGTAAATAATCTGATAATATCAAGCTTAAAGCCTGTAGCACCTTTGTCTTATCATAATCTTTTTTAATTAATTTATTTAAATCAACAGAAAAATCATCATAATAATTCCCTTTTTCCCTAGCTTCTCGAAGAATATGCCTTGTATATCCTAATAAGCATTCACTACCGGAACAAGCTCCACATTTATCTCTTCCTAAACAAATATTATCCAAAACCTCTTTTAGCATTTGAGTTTGAGTGTATAGGGTTGTGGCTACTTCTTTCATCAAAGATTTAGCTCCTGTTCTCCTCTGTTTAACTATAGTTTTTATTAAATAACTTTCTATAGCAATTAAAATAGTAAAGTATAAAATAATATTCAAAGGTTTTAAATAAATAGAAGGAATAGTACTAAACAATTTAAGAGTTCCAAAAAATATAAATACTATGGAAGAAGTAATTTTAATAAAAATATCAGGAATTTTTTCTCCTATCTTACTTCCAATAAAAATACCCAATCCACTAGTAACTATCATTCCTAAGATAGTGCCCATAAGGATAAATAGGGGGAAATTTCCTTCTGTTGCTAAAGTCATAGCAGTCAATTGAGTTTTATCTCCCAGCTCTCCAACAAAAAATGCAAATGCTACTGTAGCTATTGGACCAAAAGCCTTCTTATTTTCTATTTCTTCTTCATCTTCATCTTTTAAAGCCAATATACCAAATATAACAAACATTATTCCTGCTATTATTTGAATTAAATTTAATGGAATTACTTTAGATAGATATCTTCCCAAAACTATGGCTATTCCATGGTTAAATAATACTCCTATAAAAACACCTGCTATTACATCTCTAACTTTATATTGAGTGGCAAAAGTCATAGCAATGATTTGAGTTTTATCTCCCATTTCTGCAGCAAAAATCAATAAAAAGGCTCTAATAAGTTCTCCTATCATTTTTATCCCCTTTCTTTAATATATAATTAAAAAGACTTTTAGCTTAATAGGAATTCCTATTAAGCTAAAAGTCTCGCTCCTTAAACCTTAAGTAAATAGGACCAGGTATTTCTACCAGTATGTTGATCCTACTTGTAGTATATTATACTACAGCTACTCCCTCTTAGCATCTCATATTACACACATTATATACTATTTAGTATCTATTTACAATGTTTACTTACTAAAAACAACTTTTCCTTTCTTTACAACCTTATCAGTATGGTTAATTCCAAAATGATATATTATATAATCTAAATTTGGCGCATCAAATATAACTATATCTCCTTGCTTTCCAACTTTTAAGCTTCCTATCTTTTCTTCTAAACCTAAAGCAGCTGCTCCATTAATTGTTACCGCCGTTATTACTTCTTCAGGAGTCAATTTCATTATCAATGAAGCAAAGCTCATTACCAATTGAAGATTTTCAGTAGGACAACTACCTGGATTATAATCTGTAGAAAGAGCAATTGCAACTCCTTCTTCTATCATTTTTCTAGCCCTAGCAAACTTTCCCGCTTGCAAATTAAAACTAGTTCCTGGCAATAAATTCGCTATTATCCCTTTTCCTGCCATCATCTTAATGCCTTCATCACTAGCAGCAATTAAATGATCTGCTGTAATACATCCAATTTCGGCAGCTAATTCGGCTCCACCTAAAGACTCTATTTCATCAGCATGAATTTTAGGTATTAAACCATTTTCTAATGCTGCCAGAAGAATTTTTCTTGATTGTTCAATAGTAAATACTCCTTTTTCACAAAATACATCACAGAATTTAGCCAAATCTCTCTTACTAACTTCTGGTATCATTTCATTAATTATAATATCTACAAATTTATCTGGATCTTCATTATAATCTTTTGGAATAGCATGAGCTCCCATAAAGGTTGATATAATATCTACTGGATGGTCTTCGTTCAACCTTCTAGCCACTTCCAACTGTTTTATTTCTGTCTGAAAATCGCCTATACCATATCCACTCTTTGCCTCAACCGTAGTAGTTCCATAGCTAATCATCGTGTCTAAGCTCTTTTTAGCTTTACTATATAGTTGTTCAAAGGTTGCTTCTCTAGTAGCCTTAACAGTGCTATGAATTCCCCCACCAGCTGCTAAAATATCTAAATACTCCATTCCCTTTAATTTCATAGAAAGCTCATTTTCTCTAGAACCGCCATGAACTAAATGTGTATGAGCATCTACCAATCCCGGTGTTACCGTTTTTCCTTTTCCGTCAATTATAATAGTATCATCATCTATAGTTATATTTTCTGGCAATTCTCCTTTCCCTACATAAATGATCTCAGCTTCATTTAAAGCAATAACTCCATTTTGAATTAGTCCTATATCTCTCATTTCTTCTTTAATTCTAGGTTTATCTTTACCTTTTAAAGTTATTAAGTTGTCAATATTTTTAATTATTAAAGTAGCTCTCATATTATCACCTTATTCAAACATTCTTTTTTCAAGAATTTGACTATGATCAAAGCTCTCTAATCTTAAATAATAATCTGCTACATCTATTAACGCAGCCATTGGTAATAACCCTACAACCTCACTACCAACTACATTTACTCCATATCTTTTTGCCTCTCTTTCTATTACATCAAAAACTCTATATAATGGAGTCTTAGTATAGTCTACCATATTCATACTAACTTGTACTATGTTTCTTTCCTTTATTTCTATCCCTAAAGCTTTACAGTATTTGAATCCACCACTACTAGCTCTAACACCTTTAGCTATATTTTTGGCTACATTAATATCATCGGTTCCTAAATTTACATTAAAGGCAACTAAAGGCATTCTAGCACCTACTGCAGTTACTCCAGCCCTTTCATTTAAATTAGCTGGACCAAAATCTGGTTTCCACATTTCGTCTTTTAGCTTTTCTGCCATCCCTTCGTACTGACCTCTTCTAACATCGGCTAAATTTTCTCTTAAAGAAGTTTGAGCTGATTTTTCGTATAAGAATACAGGAATGTTCAACTCTTTTCCAATCCTTTCACCTAATTCCTTTGATAGCTGAACACACTCATCCATCGTTACATCTGATATTGGAATTATAGGTATAACATCAGTGGCTCCCATTCTTGGATGCTCTCCAGTATGATTCTTCATGTCTATAAGTTCACTAGCTACCTTACAAGCATTAAAGGCAGCAAGAATGACCTTTTCAGGTTCACCGATAAAAGTAACTACTGTACGATTATGGTCTTTATCCATAGAATAATCAAGAAGCTTAACTTCTTCCATAATTCTTACTTCTTCTACTATTTTCTCAATTATTTCCTTATTTCTTCCTTCACTAAAGTTTGGCACGCACTGAATAATTCTAGCCATTAGATTACCCCCTATTTATAATTTTCCTCTACTAATTTCTTAACCAATTCCTCATCAGCTACATAAGGTATAGTTATATGATCTGTATCCTTAAAGTTATTATTATATTCAATACAAGTTGATATAGAATTTTCATTCCTAGCCCATGCTCTTCTTGCAACGCCTCCCATTACATCCCATGGCATAGCAGTTTTTAATATATTATCTACTCTTTCACTTCCGTCTAGTACCATACCAAAACCACCGTTTATGGACTTTCCAATACCTACTCCACCACCATTGTGTAGTGCTATAAGACTCATGCCTCTTGCAGCATTCCCTGCAAAACATTGAGTTGCCATATCTGCCATAACATTACTGCCATCTTTAATATTAGAAGTTTCTCTAAAAGGTGAATCTGTACCGCCAGTATCATGATGGTCTCTTCCTAACATAATTGGACCAACTTCTCCATTTCTAACCATTTCATTAAATTTCAAAGCTATTTTAGTCCTTCCTAATGCATCTTGGTAAAGAATTCTAGCTTGAGTTCCTACTACAAGACCATTTTCTTCTGCATCTTTAATCCAAATGTAATTGTCCCTATCTTGTCCCCTTCTGTTTGGATCTATACAATCCATGGCAGCTTTATCGGTTTTAATCAAATCTTCATGTTTTCCACTTAAACATACCCATCTAAAAGGTCCATAACCATAATCAAATAACATAGGTCCCATTATATCTTCTACATATGATGGGAAAATAAATCCTTCACTTTCATCAATACCATTTTTAGATATTTCTTTAGCCCCAGCATCAAAGATAGCCTTCATAAAACTATTGCCATAATCAAAGAAGTAAGTCCCTTTATTTACCAACTCTTTAATTACTGAAAAATGATGTCTTAAAGATTCATTTACTAATTCGATAAACTTAAACTTATCCTTACCCAATAATTCAGTTCTTTCTTCAAAAGTTAATCCTTGAGGACAATACCCTCCATCATAAGGTGCATGGCAAGAAGTCTGATCTGACAATAAGTCAATTCTTATATTATTTTCAACAGCATATTCTAATAAATCTACTATATTTCCGTGATAAGCCAAAGCTACGGCTTCTCTATTTTCCTTACATTCATTGGCGAAATTAAATAATTCTTCTAGATTATCAAAAGATTTATCAATCCATCCCTGGTCTAGTCTAGTTTGAATTCTTGAATAATCAACTTCTGCAATTATTCCTACAGCCTTAGCAATTTTACTTGCTTTTCCCTGAGCACCACTCATTCCTCCTAATCCAGAACTAACAAATAAATAGCCTTCTAAATCTCCATCTTCTTTAATTCCTAGCTTCATTCTACCTGCGTTTAATATGGTATTGTAAGTTCCATGAACAATTCCTTGAGGTCCTATATACATCCATCCACCTGCAGTCATTTGACCATAGTTGGCAACTCCCATAGCTTGCGCTTTTATCCAATGCTCTTGATCATCGAAAAGTCCTATCATTAATGCATTGGTAATAATAACTCTTGGACTAGTTTTGGAAGATTTAAACAATCCTACTGGATGCCCTGAAGCTACAACTAAAGTTTGATCATCTGTCAATTCTTCTAAATACTTTTTAATAAGTCTATATTGCATCCAGTTTTGACACACCTGTCCTGTTTCTCCATAGGTAACCAACTCATATGGATATAAGGCTACATCAAAATCCAAATTATTATCAATCATTACTTGAAAAGCTTTTCCCTCTATGCATTTACCTTTATATTCGTCTATAGGTTTTCCTTTAATTGCTCCGTTTGGTCTAAAACGATATCCGTATATCCTTCCATAAGTGAACAATTCATTTAAAAATTCTGGAGCTAAAGTTTCATGCAACTCTTCTGGTACATATCTTAAAGCATTTTTTAAAGCAATTTCTGTTTCCCTTTTTGTTAAAGTAAATTCTCTTTTTGGAGCTCTTCTTATACCAGGTTGAAATTCAATCATTGATGGTAATTCTTTGTCTAACTTAATTGTCATAGCATTGGAAATCTCATAATTATTTATCATGTTAACTCCTCCTTTATAATAATTTTCCAATTGCATTTTCAATTTCATTTATTATCTTTTCAGACTTTAATATTTCTTCACAAGTATTTATTTCTTTATACATTATTCTATCATCTTCAATGGTAGTTATATGCTCTCTAACTATATTATAAGCTATATCCGTTCCTTTTCCTAATCCTTTATTCCCTCTTAAATCTATGGCTTGACAAGCTGCTAATATTTCCATGGCAAGAACTTTTCTAACGTTACCTAAAATATCTCTAGCTTTTCTAGCTGCTATAGTACCCATGGATACATGATCTTCTTGATTAGCAGAAGAAGGTATTGAATCTACACTGGCTGGATGTGCTAGAACCTTATTTTCGGATACTAAAGAAGCTGCTGAATACTGCACTATCATAAATCCAGAATTAAGTCCTCCCTTTTCCACTAAGAATGCTGGTAATCCATTGCTCAATGAAGGATTAACTAAACGTTCTAACCTTCTTTCAGAAAGATTCGCTAATTCTGATAGTCCAATGCCTAAAAAGTCAAAACTTAAAGCCATAGGTTGCCCATGGAAATTACCTCCTGAAATTACGTCTTCTTCATTTTCAAATATTAAAGGATTATCTGTTGCAGAATTGATTTCAATTTCAATTTTTTCCTTGACGTATTCAAAACAGTCCTTACTTCCACCATGAATTTGTGGAATACACCTTAATGAATAAGCATCTTGTACCCTTAGTTCTCCTTGCCTAGTAGTCATTTTACTATTTTCCAATAAAGTTAATAAATTTTTTGCAGTATCTATTTGACCTTTATGAGGCCTAATCCTTTGTACTCTTTCATCAAAAGCGTCTACTATGCCATTTAAAGCTTCAACAGTTAGTGATGCTGCTACATCAGCTATTTTACTTAAGTTAATACTATCATAAATTGTTAAAGCACCTATAGATGTCATTACTTGAGTACCATTAATTAAAGCTAATCCTTCTTTTGAAGTCAATTGCACAGTAGAAATATTGGCTTTCTCCATAGCTTCTTTACCAGACATTCTCTCGCCTTTATATATAGCTTCTCCTTCACCTATCATCACCAGAACCATATGTGCTAGTGGAGCTAAATCCCCACTGGCTCCTAAAGATCCCTTTTCTGGTATAATTGGATGGACACCTTTATTTATCATATCTATTAAAGTCTTTAACGTTGATAGTCTTATTCCAGAGTATCCTTTAGATAAAGCATTAGCTCTAAGAAGCATTATCCCTCTAACTATGTCTTCATCTAATGGGTTTCCAACTCCACAAGCATGGCTGATTATTAAATTCTTTTGTAAAGTTACAGTTTCATCTCCAGTAATAACTACATCACTAAACTTCCCAAAACCTGTAGTTATTCCATAAACAACCTTTTCTCCATCTACAAACTTATCAACTAATTTTCTAGCTTTTTCAACTTTCTCTATAGCCTCCTGTGATAATTCTACTTGCCATCCCTCTCTTGCTACTTTAACTAATTCCTCTAGAGTTAAACTATTTCCATCAATAATGACCTTTTTCATTTTTATCCCTCCAATTAATTTTATTGGTTAGTTCATTACTAAATTAAAGTGTATAAAAAAGCCACAGATATTATCTGCGGCTAACTTTTAAGCTTATAGGATTTTATTGAAGTATACACTCTTCTTCCCATAATTTCCTCACTTTTCATCAAAGATATTTTATTTAACTGAAAATTGTATTCAAAACTTTTATTATTAATATTTATTATATCACAAAAATCCATATTAGTAATGCTTATTCTTCTTCCTAAAGTAATATGTGGAGAGAATTTTCTTTTTTCTTTTTCAAATCCTAGTTTATACATCTCCTCTTCCATTTGGTTATAAATTATTTTTAGTTTATCAACTTCTCCTCCTAATCCTACCCATACAACACCATAATAATTTTCTCTCTTGTTAAAATATCCTATATCCCCCAAAGATAAACTTGGACAGTAACATTTTAAAGATATATTTTCTAGCAATGTTTCAACATTGTTTACTTGTTCTTGTTCTATCTCACCTAAAAATTTTATAGTGAGATGATAATTCTCTTTTCTGACCCAATTACCCTTATTGGAATTGGATTTTAATGTTCCTTGAATAACTGATAGTTTTTCTATTAAATTATCATCAAATTCTAAAGCTATAAAACATCTCATACGGTTATACTCCCATTTTTATATAAAAATTAAAGTTATGAAAGATAAGACCAAACAAAATCCACCTGTTATTGCAAAAGATTTATATAAAGTATTGAAAATATTTCGTCTTAAAATTAAAATTCTCGTTGAATCTTTTAATTCTTCTTTTTTACTTTTTATTTTTTTATTTTCTTTCGTATCTCCGTCTGATAGATCCTTTTTCCCATCCTTGAAAATTTCTTTGTTTCTAACTACAATTATTGCCTCTCTTATTTGAAATATTACTGATATTCCCAACAGACCAACACCCATAACAAATAAGCTATTACTTAATTTTACTATAAAAGTCCCCTGCCCTTTCAAAAATAAAGACATTAATAAGGATACAGTAAGACTTATTCCCAAAAGTATAACGATAATTTTCACTAATGGTTTCTTAATAAATTCTTTCACAGCTTTCCCTCTTCATTATTTGTATTGGTAAATTTATAGATTGTTCTTCTACACCTTCACCTTTTAATTCTTTGATTATTCTTCTAATTGCTACTGCACCTATATCATAATATGGCTCCTTTATAGTTGTTAATTCTGGTCTATAAATAGATGCAAGTTTGATATCTCCATATCCACTTATAGAAATATCATTAGGAACTCTCATGTTCTGATCATAGAAATAATTTATTAGCCCAATAGCAATTTCATCCTGACAACAAAATACTGCTGTTATTCCTTTAGTATTATAAAGTTCCTTTACTTTCTCTCCAATATTATAGCCATCATCAATGCCATGTCCGCTAACTGCATAAATATGACTTTCTACTTTGTTTAATTCCATTGTATCTCTATATGCTTTAATTTTATCTTTCTCAATAGTTAAGTCCATATCTTTTTCATTAGTTACATATAATATATTTTTATGTCCCAAACTTATTAAATACTCTGTCATCATACAGCTAGCTTCATAATTATCTATGGAAACTGTAGGAGATTCTATACTATCATAGTATTTATTTAAATATACATAAGGTATTTTATATTCTTTAATCTGCTCAATAATTTCTTTGTTCAATATCTCAGAAACTACAATTATACCCTCTACCTGTTTTCTTCTTAAAACTTGAGCAAACTTAATTTCTGTATCCTTACTTCCATAGCTACTACACAGAACTATATCATAATTATACATTCTTCCTACTTCTTCAACTCCTCTAACTATCTGTGCAACATAAGAGTCTCCTATATCATTTACTATTAATCCAATTAAATTTGATTTTTTCGTAACTAAACTACGAGCAACCTCGTTAGGTTTATATCCTAATTCTTCTATAGCATTTAGTACCCTTCTTCTCACTTCAGGGCTAACGGGTTTTGAATCATTAATCACCCTTGAAACTGTAGAAATGGACACTTCTGCCAGCTTAGCTACATCTTTTATTGTTGCTGACATTTTTATCCTCCTTATAGATTTATTATAATTTTTCTGTCCTAATTTATTATTGTAAAATTCTATACACTAAATAGGTTGGATTCTTTTGAATCTTTAGATTATATTTAGAATACCCTAATCATTTTAAAAATTTTCTTATTATTATACCACAAATACTTATAGATGTTAAACATTATTAAAGAAACACTGATAGATAATACTCATCATCAGAGTCTTATGAAATTATCGCTGCAAAAATATTACTTAAAGTTCTTGTTAAATTATAACTATTATAATCAAACTCTTTTTCCTTTAAAGGTACTGATAAATAAACTACTCCCTTTACCTCTTCGTTTACAATTAAAGGTATCACTATTATAGATTGCCAATTTGGTACTCCAGATATACGGTCTACATCGTCTACATTATCCCAGTCAATTAGAAACTCTCCCTTTTTTTTAACTATAGTTTTATTTATAATTGTGTAATTTAAAAAAGGGGTGTTTATCCATTGGTTATTCAACCTTACTCTAGAATAAATTTTAGTTAGAGAGCTTTTATTCTCTAACTCTATTAAATTAGAATACTCTGCATCTACAGTCTCTATTAATCTGTTTAAAAAAATAAATATTTTTTCTTCTTTACTCTTTTTCTCTTTAATTAGTTCTGTGACATCCAATAAAGCTAATATATTTCTATTATCTTCATTAGTATTACCAGATAAAATACCTGCTAATCTATCTACTCTATTTAAAGTATTTCCAATTTCATTATTCCAAACTACAATTCTATTTCTTCCTTTATCTTTTGCATAATATAAAGCTTGATCAGCTTTTTCAATTAACTCTTCTTTAAATTGACTATGTTTAGGAAACACAGAAATTCCTATGCTTACTGTAATAGGATAGTCTAGACCAGATATTTTTAAGGATTCTATGTTTGATCTTATTTTTTCTCCTACTAACTTACCTTCATTTTCTGTGGTGTTTTTTAGTAAGACAATAAACTCCTCTCCACCATACCTGGCTGCTAAGTCTGTAGTTCTTATACATCCTACTAATTTCCTCCCTATACAGCTTAGGACTTCATCTCCTTTTCTATGTCCATAAGTATCATTTATATTTTTAAACTTATCTATATCAAGCATTAATAAAGTAAAATTATTTTTCCCTTTTTTCGAATAAGTTATTATTTCTTCAAACTTAGATTCAAAATATTTTCTTGTATAGGTATTTGTAAGTTTATCAGTAGTTGAAATTGCTTTTAACATATAATTCTCTATATTAATAAACACAAGGTAAGAAAGAATATTTACTAGTTTAAATCTATCAGAATCAAATCTATTAAATACTCTGTCGGTTTCTAAATAAATATAGCCTTCATTTTTTTTATCTATAAATAAATCGTCCTTTCTTCTATCGCTTTTAATCCTGTCTTCTATTTTTTCTGGTATAGTTATAGGAACGCATATTAGCCCTTTTATTTCTTTTGATAAAAATTCTTTATAAAAATTATTAGCAAATTCATTTGGGCTATTATTAATTAAAATACCTTTATTACTTCTATTAGATAGGGCTAAAATATTTTCATTAGGCATCCAATTTAAATTATCATCTAAGCTAGAAATTGGTAGGTATTTGTTACTTTCTTCATCATATATTAAAATACAACCCTTTTGTGCTAAAGTCTCCTTAGCCAAATATCTTATTATTAGATCCAAATTATACCTATAATCTTCTGTTAATCTAGCTATTAGTGTTTCAATATTATATACATTACTTGCTTCATGATAGAAATAGTTTATTTCTGCAATTTTAGTAAACTCTTCATTGCTTATTAAATCGAAAAAAAGCCTAAAATCAAAATACTCTTCTATATCAGCACCTTTTATATCCGTTAAGTATTTACATTCAACTTTTTTATTAAAGGCATTTTCAATAGCCATAGAAAGTTTCTCTTTAACTAGATTGCCTCCTCTACTGTCAATATAACTAATTTGCAATTCCCTCTCTGGAATTTTCATAGCTAATCTATACATTATATCTAAAGTTTCTAATAAATAATTTATAGCTTGATAATATAATCCTTTTTCATAGAATTTAAATCCTATTATCATATTGACAATTAAATCTATATTTAATAGATTATAACTTTTAATTTTCTCTTCAATTTTTACCATATTTGTTATATTAGAATCTCTGTCATTTAAATTACAAATAATCATTTCTCTTATATATTTAAAATATTTAGTTTCGCAATCATTCTTTAGTTCTAGATCTTCTTCTAATAAATTTAAAGTATATTCATAGTCTTTCTCTAACAAACTAATTATAGAGAAATATAAGATAATTTTACGTCTATCATAATTAAGAGTTCTATTTCTGTGTTCTACTCTAATTTTTTCCATAGTTTCTTTATCATAAATTGAATCTTTAAAATACTTTATACAAATTATTCTAAATTGAGATGTTAAAAATTCACGGGTATTAAACTCCCTACATATTTCTCCAGTCTGTTTTGAGTACTCAATAGCTAAATCCCATTGTCCAAATACACCATGAAATTCACCTAAAAAATTGCAATATTGAGCTTTTATTTCAATATCTAAAATTTCATTCTTTTCATGTTCTTCCTTTAATATTACGTAATAGTTATAAGCCTTGCTATATTATCCTATTAAAAGATTTACTAAACCTAAATTTATATTAGTTAGAAATACAAGATTAACATCTTCTACTTCTAAGGCTCCCTTTCTAGCAGCTTCGATATACTCCATAGCCTTACCATATTCACGATGTCTAATATAGATTTCTCCCATATTATTTAAAAAAACAATTTCTGACTCAAGAAAACCATATTGAGTTGCAATATCTAAACCTTTTTTATAAAACTCCATAGCCTTTTCTCTATCACCATAATGTTGTGCATAAATGTTTCCAATATTATTCATTGGCTTTGTAGATTCTAGATAATTTCCATTATTTTGAAAAAAAGTAATGCTTTTTTCATATTTTTCTATGGACTCTCCCATGTTTCCTTTTAAATAACAGGTTATACCCCATATATTATAAATAGTCCCCAAATAAGCATGCACTCCTGAAACTTTGGACAATTCCAAGGCTTCATTTAGTTTTTCTGTTACATAGTCTAAAGTTTTAATATTTAACCCTATCCTACTCTTAATAATTAAGGCACTAATCATTCCCTCAACAAAATTATGCTCTTTAGATATTCTCTCTATATCCCTAGTTTCCCTTTGTGCCAAGTCTATTTGATTTTTTTTATAATAATAATCTGCTCTAAGAGTTCTTGATCTAATTATATAATAAAGATTGCTTAGTTTTTCAGCTTCTATTGTTAGCTCCTTAAGATATTTATTAGTCTTTTCTACATCTCCTCTTAATGAATAGATATTTACTAAGTTATCCAATACTTGAAGCTTTACTTCATCTGAATTATCATTTATTATTCCATAAGCTTTTTCCCATAAAAAAACAGAATTAGAGCTATATTGATTGTCTATTTTTTTAACTTCTTTCAAGATAATTTCTAAGGCTTTCATAGGCTGATTTGAGTTAAGTAAGTGATAAATCAATTCTTCCATTACAAACTTTAATTGCTCTCCATATGTATCTTCAATAACCTTTGCCGCACTTTTGTGTAACCTCGATTTTTCTTCTTCAGAAATTTCATGATAAATTAGTTTTTTTAATTGGCTATTATAAATACTGTAGCTATATCCCCAATCAGCCACCCTTTCATCAATAAGTCTTAAAGTTATTAACCTCTCTAAATCTTCTTCTAGCTTTTTAGGACTTATATTTAACATTCTAACTAAAGTTTTTTTAGATAGAGAACTGTTAAATATTGACATCACTTTGAATATCTCAAAATAATCAGTTTTAATAAGATTTAACTGCTTTTTTAAAGCTTCATTTATGTCGGTCGGAAAATAAATATTTGAATAGTTATCGGTTTTAATATCCCACATACCATTTTTATTAAGATATAATTCCTTCCTATTGTGTAAATCCTTCATACTATACTCTATATATCTAGGATTACCTTGGCTTTCCTTTAATAACACTGAAGCAAATTTTATAGGTCTATAACTTATTCCTAAAATATATTGGATCATTTCACCAATCTCTTCTAGGTTTAATTTTAATAAAGATACTTCCAATACATTTTTATTTAATTTCCATTCAACTATTTTTTCTTTAATTATAGTATTTTTAACCGAAGATTCATCTTTAAAAGAAAGAATAAAAAAAACTTGTTTACTTTTAATATTGTTTATTAGATAATTCAATAACATAAGAAAATTGCTATTACAATTTTGCAAATCATCTATAGCTATATAGATAATTTTATCTTTAGACAATTCTTCAAAATAATTAGTAATTCTATCAAACAGTCTAAGTTTTTCTTTGTATTGGCTCAAATCAGTATTAGTAGGCTCACCTATAGTAAACCTTAAATCTGGTAATATTTTAGCCAGTTCTTTTCCGTATTTCTCCATCAACTCTTGGGGAGTATCTTTCATAGACTGTCTTAGTATATTCGCCATAGCCATTAAGTCTATTCCATCATTTTCATCTATTTCAGTAAGATATACGTCTCTGCCTCTTATCTTTAATTGATGAGATATTTCTTTTAAGAATCTTGTTTTCCCCATACCAGAGCTCCCATTAATAATAATGCCCCTATGTATAAGTGTTCCAGCAACCAATTCTTTATCTAGCTCTAGAATTCTTTCGATTTCTTTTTGTCTCCCTACGATTTTAGTTTTAAAATATAAATTATTTCTTTCTTCCATTAGGTTGTATGGGTATTCCATATGAAACTTTAGATTGATATCCTCCATTAATTGACCTAAATTAACGTCCCTAGCTAGGGAATTCTTTTTGGTTAAATTTTTTATAATCTCATTTAAAAATACTTCTTGATCAGGACTTAATTCGTCTTCACTATAATAAATAAAAGCATCTACTTTATCTACTAAGAAATCTTCCAAAAATAAATATTTCATTAACATTCCTATAGAATAGTAGTCAGCTCTTTTATCTATTTCCTCTTGATTTAATAAGACCTCCGGTGCTAAAAAATATCTGGTTAAGTCATCATAATCAGTATTTATTATTTTTTCAAATATAGTAGCTAAATCTTTAAGTTTTATAGTTCCATCTTCTAATAAAAATAAATTAGATGGGCTTAAATGTCTATATACAATCCCTCTATAATGCAAGAAATCTATTATTTTTATGACATCAAGTACTATATTTAGTCGTTCTTTAAAGGTTAGTTCTTTAGTAAACTGACTCAATGAAGGACTATTCACATATTCGACAGTTGAATAATATTGTAATACATTAACCTTCTTTCTATCTATAGTTTTAACTAAACTAAATTGATCACTAGCAAGCAGATACTCATGTCTTATTTTAGATAGATAAATAAAATTATTAATAAAGTAATTTATTACTTCTTTTCGCTTCTCATAGTTGTATAATTTCATAAACTGTTTTTTATCATTATCCCAAAAATCAGTTACTTGATAGATTGCATTATTTAATCCGTCCTCTATGACCTTATCTACCTTATATCTATTATCTATCAACCTCATCTTTCTTCCCCTTTTTAATGTATTATATAATATACATTTTCTTTAGCTATTCATCCTCATAGCTTCATATAAAGTTCTTAGTCCCTGATGTAAACTTGATTTTTCATCATCATTAAAGCCACTTAATTTTTCAGATAAAAATTCAATACGTTTTTTTAATACTTTTTCTAAAACATCATAGCCATTTGGCAAAACTTCTATCCTAACCACTCTTTTGTCTTTATCATCTTTTTTCCTAACTACTAATTCAGCCTTTTCCATACGATCAATTAAGTCTGTAATCGTACTACAGGCTAAAGCCATTTTTTGACTTAACTCGCCAATAGTCAGTTCTCCCTCATTTATTAATATTTGCAAAGCAGTAAATTGTGGAACCGTTATATTAAAATCACTTAATATTTCCCTACCTTTTCTTCTTATTATATAATCTACTTTTCTTAAGTACTTTTCTATATTAGCTACATTTTCACAGCTATCATTAGCTTTCAATAAAATCTCCTCCATAATTTCTTATCACAAAACACATTTTTTATTTTTAAATTATTATCTTAAATGCTTTTGGAACAACTTCAAAAGTTGCTGGAAGTTTTCCACCATATTCTCCATCAATATCTATTGAAACATTATCTTCAGTACTTATAGTAATTTTTTTTGATTTAAAATAGCTTACATTTGGATGATTTATATGTTCACCTCTAAAAATACTAAAGAAGATATTGGCTAAATCTTGCATATCAGACTTTTTAATTATAACTACATCTAGATACCCATCAGAAACATTAGCTTCTGGTGCTAATCTTTTAAATCCTCCTATTGAAGAACTGTTGGAAATCAGAAAAAGTAAAATTTCCTCTTTATTTATATATTCCTCGCTTTCAAACTTCACATTTATAGGTTCAAATAATTGTCTAGGTATTTCTTTTAATCCTTCAAGATAATATGCCATTCTCCCTAATATAGCTTTTGCTTGGGGCTGAACTTGATATCCTACGTTAGCCAACAACCCTCCTGCTGCTACATTAACAAAACATTCATCATTTACTCTACCCAAATCTACATCTATAGTCTTTTCTCTTTTAATCATATTATAAAACTCTGTAACATTCTTCGGAAGATTTATATGATTTGCAAAGTCATTTACAGTACCAGCAGATAATATAGCAACTGGTACTTTTCTATCACTATTGGCAATACCTTTAGCAACTTCATTTACAGTACCGTCACCGCCACAAGCAATAATTATATCCCAATCTTCTTTACAAGTTTTAATAGTTTCAAACATGGCATCATCTTTTTTTTCCGTGGTAAATTTGCCTACTAAATACCCATCATCAATAAGCAGCTTACAAAGATAATCAAGCTTTCTTTGTATTAGCTGCCTTCCTGAGGATGGATTACTAATTATTTTTACTTTTTTCATGATTACCAGCCTTTCTTAAATCAACTAATTTATAATATATTATTGGCTAAATCGGGACAATCAGTTATAACACTAGTAACTCCAAAGGATTTCATAAGCTGTAATCCCCATTCTTCGTTTACAGTAAAAGGATTGACCTGAATCCCATTTTCTAAACAACTTAAAACTACATCCCTATCAATAGTCATAAATAAAGGGTGTATAGCATCAGCTTTAACAGACCTGGCATACTCCCAAGGTGATGCTAATCCTGCTATATATAGTATACCAGTCTTTAATCCTTTATCAATATCTTTGATTTTTAAAAGACTATAATGATTAAAAGAAGAAATTATTATTCTATCTTCTAAATTATAGGCTTTAATAGCATTTACTATATCTTCTTCAATATCATGGTAAAATATAGGACCACTTTTTATTTCTATATTGAGTAAAACATTTTTTTCTTTAACAAATTGAAGGACTTCTTCTAATACAGGTATTCGCTCTCCTTTAAACTTATCACTAAACCAACTGCCTGCATCTAAGTTTTTCAATTCCTGTAAAGATAAATCTTTAATATAACCTGAACCGTTAGTAGTTCTGTCTACTTTTTCATCATGGCATACTATCAAATGTCCATCTTTACTTTTATGAACATCTATTTCTATTCCATCTGCTCCCATTTCTATAGCTTTTTCATAGGAAATCATAGTGTTTTCAGGATAGTATCTTGCTGCTCCCCTATGTCCATATATTATTATACTTTTCATAATATCTCCCCTTCCATTTAATACATATTATATAGTATATTCACCAATAAAATAGGTTTCCCTTCTTATACACTATAATTTTCTTTGAAATTTCAAATAGCCATCTAAATAAAAAAGAACCCCTTAAGTCATATGGGTTCTTATTTCTTCTTTAGACTATGTTTTATTATATCTATGATTTCTATAAACATTTGAATATAATCAGATACATTTTTAACGTTATATTCAAATGCTAAAGCTGTTTCACTAATACTTTCTGAAACTGTATCTATGGTTCCAGAAACTTTATTTGTCGTAGAATCTATATTTTCAGTAATAGAACTAATATTTCCTGATATGGAATTAGCATTTTTAACTAAACCATTTATTTCAGGTGTTAGCTGATTTAATACTACTTGAGCTTCTTTTGTTATACCATTTATATTTTCACTTATTTCTGGTAATTGCTTTATAGTTGTATCTATAGACTTTTCATTTGCTTCTGTAATAGTTCTTGCTTGATTAAGTATTTTATTTACATTTTTTAATATAAGGACTAAATAAGTTCCTACTCCAATTCCTAGCATATAGAGTATAAACTTAAATAAATCCTGTAATGTAAGAGTGGCTGTCATTTATATTCCCCCTTTATAAGGGTTTACTTTCTTCAATTTCTTCTTTATCCTCTTCAACCGTCTCTTCTATATTCTCAATGATTTGTTCTTCATCGGCTTCTATATTTTCAGTAACTTCATTCTTAGCTTCTTTAATTCCTTCATAGGCATCCTTAATATCATCTTTTATTTTCTCCTGCCACTCTTTAGTTGCTTCAACGGACTCCTTAACACTATTTTTTACATTTTCTGCAGTTTCTTTAGTTTTATCGACTATATCTTGTCTAGTTTCCTTGCCTGATTTAGGTGCTAGCAACACACCTGCAGCGGCTCCAATAGCTGTTCCGATGGCTGTTCCTACTGCAATATTTTTAGCAGCATCTTTTTTCTTTTCTCTTTCTATCATCCTTTTCTTTTCCTTGATTAAATCGTTCAGCTTCATATAACTCTCTCCTTTAATAGTATTTCTAATTGTATCACTAGACTTTTATTACCCCAAATAGATTTAAATAATCACTTTTAATAAAAAATAAGGAACATTAAAATTTAATGTTCCTTATTTGTCTATTTTGTTTAAAATTGTTTGTAGCTTACTAGCTTGATAACCACATTGTTCAGCAAAAGTCTTAAAGAGCTCTGCTACTTCCATATTATCTACCTTTTTAGAATGTGTTTCATAATCTCTAACCATTTCCTGAGAATCTAAAATCATTTTTTTCACTAATTCTTTGGTCGTTAATTCCATATGGCTTTCTCTCCTTCTACTACTATTTGACTTCAATAATGAATTTAATTACTTATAATATATACTTCCTAAAAAAAAGGTATTTATTCACTATAAAACTTTAGATTACTAAAAAATAAATATTTAATACTTTAAAATAATAAAATATCCTTTATAATATTTATTAGAAGAAATATTTTGAGTATCGAAATATTCGAAAGGGGGATTTTATAAATATGAGAGCTTTTATCACTCTAAAAGACTTTTTCTCAGAACATAAATGGAGTTATATGCTAGGAGTATTCTGGCTTTTAATAATTGATTCTATTCAGCTTATTGTACCTCAAATACTAAGAAGCCTAACAAATGCTTTTGAGAAGAATATGTTAACTATTAATGGAATAATAAAGTATAGTCTATTAATCATTCTTACAGGTGTTATTATAGCCGTTGGCAGATATTTTTGGCGAATCTATATTTTAGGTACTTCCAGAATTTTAGAATATTATTTAAGAGATAAATTCTTCAATCACCTTTTAACTTTATCTCCTAATTATTTTAACACTCATAAAACAGGAGATTTAATGGCCCATGCTACTAACGATGTCAATGCAGTAAGAATGGCTATAGGTCAAGGTACTATTATGATTGTAGATTCTATCTTTTTAATAATCCTTTCCTTAATTATGATGATTAAAACTACCAATTTAAGGTTAACAGTCATTGCACTATTTACATTGCCTTTCATAATAATAGTAGTTAGTAGATTTGGAAAAATTATACATAAGCGTTTCAGAATCGTTCAAGAAGCTTTTTCAGACCTAACAGATACAACCCAAGAAAATTTTGCTGGTATAAGAGTCATCAAATCCTTTGTTCAAGAAGATTTAGTTAAGGAAAACTTTACTCAAGTTAATAAGGATAATTTAAAAAAGAATTTGAATCTAGTTAAAATATCTGGTACCTTTCATCCTTTTATCCAATTTATATCTTCCATCAGTTTCTTGTTAGTAATTTGGTATGGAGGTAAACAAGTCATATTAAATGAAATTTCTTTAGGAGATTTTATTGCCTTTAATTCCTATCTAGGATTATTAATATGGCCTATGATGGCAGTTGGCTGGGTAATTAATATACTTCAAAGAGGTGCTGCTTCTATGGAGAGGATAAATTCTATATTAGATGAAAAACCTGATATCGTAGATAATTCCAATGCTATATCATTAAACAGAGTAAAAGGAAAAATAGAATTTAAAAATGTTAGTTTTAAATATCCTAATGCAACCAATTATGCTTTAAAAAATATTAACTTCACTATAGAAGGAGGCAAAAGCCTAGCTATAGTAGGTAAAACTGGAAGCGGCAAAACTTCTATAGTAAACCTTTTACTAAGACTTTATGACATAGAAGAAGGAAATATCTACCTTGATAATAATAATATTAAAAATGTTACTCTTAAATCCTTAAGGGAGAATGTGGGATATGTTCCTCAAGATAATTTCTTGTTTTCAACTACTATAGAAGATAACATTGGATTTGCCTTTGATAACAAAGTTGCTTCAGAAAAAGTCTTCAATGCAGCTCAATTGGCAGAAGTCTATGACAATATAATAGCTTTTCCAAATGGTTTTGAAACGGTTTTAGGCGAAAGAGGTGTTACTCTTTCTGGGGGTCAGAAACAAAGAACCTCTATAGCTAGAGCAATAATCAAAGAGCCACCAATTATTATATTAGATGATAGCCTTTCTAGTGTGGATACAGAAACGGAAGAAAAAATCCTGAAAAATCTAGAAAAGATAATGGATAATAAAACTACAATAATAATTAGTCATAGAATATCTACAGTAAAAGCTGCTGATGAGATTATACTTTTAGAAGATGGAAAAATAATTGAAAGAGGCAACCATGAAGAACTCTTAACATTAGAAGGCTTATATAAAGATTTATATGAAAAACAGCTTCTTGAAGAGAAGTTAAACAGACAGTAAAAAGGGGGATCTAAAATGAGTAAAGACTTCCATGAAGATGAAATAATGGGAAAAGCTTATGATTCAAAGCTTATGAAAAGACTTTTAAAGTATGCTAAACCTTACTGGACTTATCTTCTTTTAGCTATAGTTCTAATGGTTATAGTAACCGGATTAGAGTTACTTAGACCTTATTTACTTAAAATTACTATTGACGACTATATAAATGGGTATAGAAAACCAATGTATGAAATGGAGTTAACTGCTCCTTATAACGGAACTATATTTCAAGATAAAAAATACGTTAGAATTGATTCCATACCTAAAGAAACTCAAGTAAATTTAAGTGATTATCCCCTTAAAAACATAGTTGAAGATAATGGTATTTATTACTTAACAGATTACCAGAATGATACTATTAATAATAGGGTCATTCTAGATAAAGAAAGTTATCAAAATTTTAGGCAAATAGACATAAATGGTATAAATAAAATATCTATTATATTTATAGGTGCCATTATCCTTGCTTTTCTATTTAACTATTTACAGGTTATAATATTAAATTATACTGGCCAAAAAATTGTATTTAATATAAGGCAAGAAATTTTTTCACATATTCAAAGTTTATCTATAGCCTATTTTGATAAAAATCCTGTAGGTAGATTGGTTACAAGAGTTACCAATGATACAGAAACCTTAAATGAAATGTATACTGGTGTACTAGTAAATTTGTTTAAAGATATTTTTATTCTTGTAGGAATAATGGTAGTAATGATTAAAATGAATTTAAAATTAGCCTTAATATCCTTTACCTTAATTCCTTTAATAATACTAGCTTCAATAGTTTTCAGAAAACAAATAAGATCTGTTTATAGATTAGGACGAATTCAATTGGCTAGAATAAACTCTACTTTAAATGAAAATATTACTGGAATGAAAACTATACAGATATTTAAAAAAGAAGAAAAGATTTCACAACAGTTTGACGAAATAAATAAGGATTATCTAAAAACAGCAAAAAAAGAAATTTCTATCTATGCAATATTTAGACCTTCCATTGAAGTTATTCGCTCTCTAGGAATAGCGATTTTAATCTATTATGGAGGAGGTCAAGTAGTTTCTAGCTATATTGAATTTGGAGTTCTCTATGCCTTTATAGATTATCTCCAAAGATTTTTTGAACCTATATTGGATCTGACAGAAAAATATAATATCCTGCAATCTGCTATGGCTTCCAGTGAAAGATTGTTTATGATATTAGACGATAATAGTAAAATTGAAAATATTGAAAATCCAATTCCTATAACGGGTTTCAATGGAAAAATTGAGTTTAAAAATGTCTGGTTTGCCTATGAAGATGAAAATTGGGTATTGAAAGATGTAAGCTTCACTATAAATCCAGGAGAAGCAGTTGCCTTTGTTGGTGCTACAGGGGCGGGTAAAACTTCTATAATCAATTTAATAACTAGATTCTATGATATACAAAGAGGAGAAATCCTCATAGATGGTGTTAATATTAAAGATTATGATAAATATGAATTAAGAAAAAATGTAGGGGTAGTTCTTCAGGATGTTTTCCTATTTACAGGTACTATTGAGGAAAATATTAGGTTAAATAATAGAGATATAGATGAAGAAAAAATAATAGAGGTAGCTAAATACGTAAATGCCCATCATTTTATAAGTAAATTGCCTCTACAATATAAAGAGCCAGTAATGGAAAGAGGATCAACCTTATCTTCTGGAGAGAGACAATTATTATCCTTTGCACGGACTTTAGCTTTTGATCCTAAAATATTAATCCTTGATGAAGCTACTTCAAATATCGACACAGAAACAGAACTGCTCATTCAAGATGCACTAGGAAAACTAATTAAAGGAAGAACTACAATAGCCGTTGCACATAGATTGTCTACTATTCAACATGCAGATAAGATTATAGTTTTAAATAAAGGTGTTATTAAAGAAATGGGTAATCATCAGGAGCTATTGGAAAACGAAGGAATTTATTATGATTTATATAAGCTGCAATATAAAGAGGCTTTCTTTAGCTGATACTTTACTATTTCTCTTTTTTAGAGTAAAATAATTTAAACAATAATAAATTAGGAGTGTTAAAAAAAATGTATGATTTTCATGTTCACAGTGATTATTCTATAGACTCGAAATCTTCTATGGAAAAAATGGTACTATCAGCAATAGATAAAAATATGAAAAGTATATGTTTTACAGATCATGTTGACTTTGAATCCACTACTCAAAAATTAGATATAGTATTTAGGACAGATGACTATTTTAGAAAAGCAAAACAAGTAAAATATAAATATATGAAAGATATTGAAATACTTTGTGGTGTTGAAATAGGTATGCAGCCTCACTTGGGAGAAAGATATGAAAAATTTATCAAAGAAAATCCCTTTGACTATGTGTTAATGTCTATTCATTCCGTTAATGGTGAAGATATTTTCTGCGATAATTTTACTAAGGGATTAGAGCCTATTGAAGCACTAAAAATGTATTATGATCATATGTATCACTGCATAAAAAATTATAAAGATTATGATATTTTAGGTCATATTGACTACATAGATAGGTATTTTGAAAATTATTTATCTATACCTAAATATGATGATTATTATTATGTAATAGAAAGTATTTTAAAACTTATTATAGAAAATGGTAAAGGTATCGAAGTTAATACAGCAGGAATGAAATATGGACTTGGCTATTTCCACCCAAAAATGCAGATATTAAAACTGTATAAAGAATTAGGAGGGGAAATAATAACTATTGGATCAGATGCACATTCTCCCGAATTTGTTGGCTATGAATATAAAGCAGCAGAAAAATTATTAAGAGAATTAGGATTTAAATATCTTCACATCTTTAAAGAACGAAAAAAATTCCCAATTAATATTGGTTAGAAGTTTTTTCTTTCGATTATAAAACTTTTGTTTTCATTACAAAAGGGGCACTGAAATAAGTGAACACACTTGTCTTTTGGTGCCCCATCTGTTTTTTTTGATATTTCATCTACCAAATAGGGACTATAGTTATCTAAATAATTCACAATAGGTCCATTATCTATCATTTTAGTATCACAATTAGTACATTGAAAATCAATTTCATATAAACCATTACATAAAGGACAAATCTCTTTCATTACAGAACCTCCTTATAATATGTTATTATCTCATTTATATTAAAAAAATATACAAAAAAATCCCTTAGGTTACTCTAAGGGATTTTTACACTCCCGCAATGCCGTCTTCCCATTTAATTCACACCCGCCTGTATAAAGGTGGGCATCCTGTTAGTAATTTTTAGCTTCCTTTCTAAGAAGGCTTGCTATACCATACTAAACTCAGACTCCCGTGTCTGTTATGTCGGTTGAATTACCTGAGTTAACGTACACCGCAGAAACTTTATCTATATTTATTATACATCTTTTTACTTTATACTTCAAGGGTATGTTATGCTTTTTTAAATATAGTTTGAAATTTTTTAATTTTCACAAAGTATTTTATTGATCTCATCTTCATTTAAAACTTCTTTTTCTAATAATTTACTTGCTAAACAATCTAATTCTAATTTATGTTTCTTTAAAAGATTTAAAGTTTCAAAATATAGTTTTTCCAGAGTTTCCTTTGTTCTAACAAGTAAAGAATCATCGTGTTTTAATTCTTTATTTAATAGGACTTGGTAATTTAGTAATCCTACAACCTCATCCATTCCATACATTCCTATCATAGATAAAGCCATATCTGTTGCTTTTTCTAAATCAGATGAAGCTCCAGTAGTTATACTATCTTTTCCAAATATTATTTCTTCCGCTGCTCTCCCACCTAAAGCAATCATTATATTTGATAAAATGTCTTTCTTTGTTTGATACATTTTGTCCGGTGGAATATTCAAGCTAAAGCCACCCATACCTTTTGTACTTGGAATAATACTTACTTTAGTAACTCTATTATCTTTAGCAACTTTTTTAGCAACTAGAGCATGTCCTGCCTCATGATAAGCTGTAACCTCTTTGTCCTTTTGATCAATACTACTTCTATCCTTTTTTTCTTCTCCTACTAAAACTGTATAATATGCTTTATTTATATGATCCATAGTAATTTCAGGAGCTTTATCTTTAGCTGCCATCATAGCAGATTCATTCATTAAATTTTCTAGTTTTGCCCCACTAAAATATACAGTTTCTAATGCTATCTTCTTAAAGTCTACATTTTTAGATACAGGTTTATTACCACTATGCAGTTTTAGGATCTTATATCTAGCATTAATATCTGGTAAAGCCACTTCTATTTGTCTATCAAATCTACCTGGTCTAAGTAATGCTTCATCTAGTATATCTGCTCTATTTGTAGCAGCCACTACTATTATACCTTCATTTTCTTTAAATCCAGACATCTCTGTTAGCAAGGCATTAAGAGTTCTATCTCCTTCTTCACTACTTGAAGGATTGTTTACTCCTTTTCTCTTCTTACCTAAAGAATCAATTTCATCAATAAATATAACACTTTTTCCTGCTTCTTTTGCTTTCTTAAACAATTCCCTTATACGACTAGCTCCCAATCCTGCATAAACTTGTACAAAATCCGATCCTGAAACAGCATAAAAAGGTACATCTGCCTCACCTGCCATAGCTTTAGCCAAAAGGGTTTTCCCTGTACCAGGAGGTCCGTAAAGCAATACTCCCCTAGGTAATCTTGCTCCATATTTATTATATATCTCCGGATTCTTAATAAAGTCTACCATATCTCTTAAAGATTCCTTTGCTTCTTCATTCCCTGCTACATCATCAAAAGTTATTTTTTCAGATGAAGAATTATCTACATCAATTCTTGACATAGTTGCCATTTCTTTTTCTGCCTGTTTAGACATATTTTTATTTAAATAGTAAACCATAAATCCTACACCTGAAATAAGCAATATAAAAGATAATCCTTGCCCAAAAGTTAAATTACTATCTTTTTCGATTACCTTAACATTATACAATAATAATTCTTCCTTAAAGTTCTCACTTCTAGGATTGTCCGTAATTCCTCCAGTTCCGTTCTTTAGTTTTATTTTTATCTTAGGACTGTTAGTCAATTCTACTTCTTCTACTAATCCTTTTTCCATATGTTTTATAAACAATGTATACGGCATATCCTCATATTGGCTGTTCTTATTTATATACAAATATAAACTAGAAAATAAGGCTACTGAAACGATTAATACTAAAATAAATTTTACTTTATTATCAATTTCCATAGTATTCTCCCCTCTGTTTACATAATACTTATTAAATTATAACATCTAATAAATCTCATGTCCATTTCCTACATATTGTATAGATGTTAAAATAATGAAATTTATTAACAAAAAATCAATAGTGGCTAATGCAAATTTCAGCTTAAATAAAGAATGATAAGCTTTCATAACCACTAGCCTTCTATTGATTTTTTACTTAAAGTAAACTTTAATCTTAATATCTAAATTTTAAATTTATATTATTTATTCTTATCTAGAATATCCAATATTCTATTTAACTTTATAGACTGTTCTTCATTTAATAATGGTCTTATTCTATTTAGCTTTTCAAACATTTCTTCATATTCTTCTTGACTCATTTCTTCTTTCATTTTATCATTCATCTTTATTACTTCAAAAAACACCTCATCTTCTGACTTATCCATATAATTACTAGCCATGTCTTCAATGATTTCTGTCTGTTTTTCAGTGGGTCTAAAATTTCCTATTTCCTCCATAATCTTTTTTATATCATTTTCTTTCATAACTATACCTCCTTTATCTTTTAATTTAATTTATGAAGGTTTACTCGAATATATTACTAAATGAAAAATGGAAACATTTTTAAATTACTGCATATTATAGTTAATATATCTATTTAATTTTAGGAGGATTAAAAGTGGATAGTAAATTATTGATTATGATACTTTTACTAATGATAAATAGAAGAAAAGGCAGCAGTTCATCTAGCTTACATATATTAAGTGATTTAATAGAAAATTTTGAAGTAGATATAAAATATACTAGCGAAAAAGTAAATGTTGTTAAGAAAATCGGTCCTTATTTTCCTGATGCATATAGACCTGTTCTTAATAAATCTATTATGTTTACTGAAAAAATTCTAAAATTATATGAAGTAGTGGACTTCATGAAATTAAATGAGGTGGAATATATCACTCAATCAATTCCAGTAAATAACAATAAGGAAAGATTAAATCGTATAGTAAGTATTATACAACAAGAATTTCCTAAAGAAGAAGTTAAAAACATGGGAATGGCTATGGATTTAATACTAAATGTAGATAAGTATAAAAAAATGTTTAATTTATTAAATACTGTTATGTCTAGTCAAGAATCCTTAAAAGATACAAGTCAATTAATTAATCTTATAGAACCTCTTATGGATGGTAAGAATCCTAAAGAAAAGGAAAAATTAAAAGAAATGTCTAAGATGATAGAGATAATGAAAATTCTAGATACTCCAAAAAAAGATAAGTCTAAAGAAGAATAAGTAAAGAGATATCTCTTTACTTATTCTTTACTCAAAATACCTATTAATTCCTCCATGTCTTTTGGCAAAGGTGCTTTAAATTCTATCTCTTCCTTTGTTCTAGGATGTCTTACGTTCAAGTAATGGGAATGAAGGGCTTGCCTTTTTATATATGGGCTTTCTTCATTATATAAGGTGTCTCCTATTATAGGATGCCCTATGTGATGAAGGTGTACTCTAATTTGATGACTTCTACCTGTAAAAATTTGAACATCTACCAAGGTTGCATTTCTATATCTTTCTATAACCTTATATTTGGTTAAAGCTTTCTGACCTTCTTCTGTTACTACTTTTCTAATACTCTTATCTTCCTCTCTACCTATGGGTAAATCTATTAAGTCTTCATCCTTTTCTACAACTCCTGATACTATCGCTAAATATCTTTTTTCCACCTCATTAGCTTCAAATTGAAGAGCCATTTGCTGATGAGAGAAAGGATTTTTTGCTACAATTAATATTCCAGTAGTATCCATATCTAATCTATTAACAAATCTAATCTTTTTATCGATTCCTTTTTCCTTAAAATAATAACTTATTCCATTAGATAAAGTATTGTGCTGATGACTCTTAGTTGGATGAACTACAATATTAGATTGTTTATTTAATATTAAAAGATCAAAATCCTCATATATAATATTTATGGGTATTGGATCTGGTGTTATATTTTCTTGCTCTTTGCCCATACAAATGGACACTAAATCTCCAGCATTCAATGTTAATCCTTTTCTTCTAAACTTTCCATTTACAAATATATTTTTTTCTTTGTATAGTTTTCTAAATAGCCTACCAGATACATCCATGTTAAATAAAAATTCTTCTAAGTTTAAATCTTCCTTGTTTACTCTAAAAATTACTACATCTTCACTTTCTTTAAACAAATCCATATTTCCCTCCAAATTTATATCCTTTTATTGTATAATATAACTAAAGTTTATTATACCAAATTTATACGTATTTTAAAGTTTAAACTGTTTGGAGGGGAATCATTTGGTGGGTAAGAAAGAGAAAATAATTAATATTATTTCAAATAATAATGTTGAATCTAAAAAAACCTCTAGGCTCTTAGGTAAAAAATTAAGGGATAGAGGATTTATAATTCCAGATAGCTACAATAACAACGCTGAATTAAATATTTGTGTAGGTGGAGATGGTGCTTTTTTAAGAGCTGTTCATCGATATAAGTTTACCAATATTCCTTTTGTGGGAATAAATACAGGACATCTAGGTTTTTTTCAAGAAATTCTACCAGAAAACATAGATGATTTTATTGGCAAATATATCGACAAAGATTACACGGTGGAGGAGATTTTTCTAGTTAGTGCTGAAATATGTACTAGATCCAATTGTTTCAATCTAACTGGTGTTAATGAAATTGTAATCAAGGGAATTCAATCAAAAGTTGTTCACTTAGAAATATTTATAGATGGAAATCATTTAGAGAGGTTTAGTGGTGATGGAATAATTATTTCAACTCCTGTTGGTAGTACTGCTTATAACTTTTCTAGTGGAGGAAGTATTGTTTATCCATCTTTAAAAACTTTGCAGATCACTCCCCTTTCTCCTATTAGCTCTAAGGCATATCGCTCTTTACCAAACAGTGCTATTATTCCAGGAGATATTACTATATCAATTAAACCAGAATATAGATATGAAAATTCAATTCTAATCATTAATGACGGTATGGAATATAGATATGACAATATAACTAATATCAATTTGAAAATGGCAGATAAGACTATATCTAAGTTAAATTTTGATAAAGATATGTATTGGAATAATTTAAAGAGTAAGTTTTTATAAAATAAATCCCACTATATTTTTTATATAGTGGGATTTATTTTATAAAAATTTATTTATTTGTATAAATTTAGACTCTGCTTAATTTCAGCTTGCTTTTTAAGTATATCATTATTTTTAATATTTTCTAGGTTACATAAAATTTTATAATAATTACAAGCTTTTTTATATTTTCGGCTATTAGCATAATATTCTGATAATTTTAAGCAAATTTTTTTTACTATTTCCCAATCATTATTTCTATAGAAAAATTTCAAAGATTCTTCTATATATTTTTCGTGATATATATAATCATACTTTAATAAAAAAATTTCTGCTTCTAGCAATTTTAAAATATAGTCATCTCTCTCATCTATTTGTAATTTATATACTTGTTTCAATTTAATCTCAGCTTTATCTATCACATTACTTTCAATATAAACTTGTATAATACAAAAATATATTTTCTTTAATATAGTATTAGATTTGTTGCTTATTTCTAAGCTTTTATACAAAGATTTTAAAGCTTCATCATAATTTTTGTGTAATTTATGTATTAATGCTAGATTATAATATATTTCTGCCTGAATATTCTTTAATCCGAATTTCTTTGCAATTTTTAAGCTTTTATTATAATAACCTTGTGCTAAAATTATCTCGTTGTTTTTATAATATATAAAACCTATTAAATTATATGTTAAACTCAAATCTTCCCACTTAAGCTCTTTTAAGTATATATTAAGAGCTTTCTCAGCATAATAAACTGAATTATTCAATTCTCCTATACAACATAATGTAATTGCGATTTCATAAAAAGTATTAGCTTTTGATATATTATTCGTAATATATAAAAGTTGTATAGTATAATTATAGTAACTATCAATATAATCTTTATTATAATAATTTAATTTTCCTTTTAAATAAAAATATATTTCAACTATATTTTGAGAAAATCTGTAGATGTCATTTTCATCTATTAGCATAAAATTTATGAAATCATTAAATATCTTCATAGCGGATTCATTTTTTTCTATATTTATATAAAAATAACATTTAAGAATTAAAAATTGTATTTCTTGTAAAATTGAGTTAATGAATGGGTAATCTTTAATTATAATATCCATAGTATACTTAGCTTCACTAAGTAATTTTTCTCGTATATCTTTCTCAAATTTAATTAACTTTTGGTTAAACTCATAATCAAATTCATCATAGTTAATTAAATATTCCTGCGGAACTTGTAATTTATTTGATAAAGATACCATAATATCTTCTGATAAATTATACCGTCCACATTCAAAGTTTGATAAATGAGAATAAGACACAATTCCTTTTGCTAGCTCTTTCATACTAATTTTTTTTGTTTTTCTCAGTAATCCAACTCTTCTGTACACATACAATCTACTTACCTCCTTTTAGCCATTAAAAGTAGCAGTATAAATTTGTACGTTATAAAATCATTTTTCCTTTGTATTATTTATATATTTTATGATTCTCTCCATGGAATCTTTAGGTTTAACCCACAAATCAGGATAAAAGCCTATCCCCTCTTCCATCTTTTCACCTTCTAAATGCATAATTATTATCTCTGGAATAAACAATTTCAAATTTGAATTTGGAAGATAATAAACAAGAGAGTTTCCAGTTGTATTCATTCCTTGGCTATTAGTACCAATATAGACTACATTATTTAGCTGCCTTAAAGAATGTAGAAATAATTCAGCTGCAGATGCAGTTCTTTTATCAAGCAATACAAAAATTGGAATATTATTTTCTATTAATTTATATTCACCAAATCTCATATAACTCCATCCTGGCAAAATTGTATCTTTATTTTCTTTAATTTTATTAAAAAAAGTTGTATTTTCATCACTAACATTACTACTAACTTCAGACTCATCATTTTGACTTGAATTACTAACTGTGTTTGTTAATAGATAATAGAACTTATGAGCTATATTTAACTGTCCTTGAGTAAAATTATTATACCATCTAGAAATATATAATACTTCTCCTCCACCATTACCGCGTAAGTCTAATATAATAATATCTTTTTCTCTCAATGACTTTGCATCTTTAATAAAATATTCCATATCCTTATCATATTCAGAGTTATTAAAAAATCCTGTACACTTAATTACATGTATATTTTCTATATCATATGTATCATATACCTTATTGTAGGATACATCAGCTGGTTCATATCTTGATAAAGTTATGTATTTTTCTGAAACTATATTTTCAGACTCTAATTCAACTTTAACCTCTGTTGAAAATTTTTCAGTATCAGAAATCAGGCCTAAGCTGTATACTATATTTCCTTCCTCGTCTAAGGATTTTTTTATATATTCCTCTGGTAGCTTATTATTAACCTGTCTAAGATATTCCCTCTCTCCACTTTCTATAAAATAATATCCTTTTTCATCTTTTAAAAAATTATAATATTCATTGCTATAATAATTATAATTTTTACTTAGCTGATAGGAACCAATGGATAAATGTCCATCCTGAATAAAACCCAAATTATCACATAAGATTTCATTAAATTCATCCACACTTATACTATTAGTATTCTTGAACTTATACGATATCTCATAAATAATTTTATTCTTAGCTTGATAGAAAAGGTTATCTCCTCCAAAGTATTCATATCCAGCATAGCCATATTTAAAAATACTAAATAGATATTCTATATCTTCTAATGCTTCATCTAAAACAATGTTAGTAGGGGGATAATTTGATAGAAATAAAGATTTCCCTAACGAAAGTTCATCTTCAAAGTCTGTATAATGATATAAAAAGCCTTTCATTTCTTCTTCTGATATATTTTTATTAAGTATTTCATACTTTCTATGTATTTCCAGTCCATCTACCAAATAAGAAAAATCTTTTTCTTTGTTCTTTAAAAAAGCTAATGTAAATCTATTTCTCTCCTTTAATAAAAAAGTTATAGATATAATGCAAATAACTAATAATAAGATTTTTATTATTCTTTTAATTTCAATTCCCTCCTTCACATCTTTATTACCATATCTTTACTTTATATAATATCATTTCCAACATATTATTTCTACGAATTTTTTATAATAAAATTTCAATATTCCCAGATAATTATTTTTTATTATATAAATTAATAAAATTTATTGTCATTATCCAATAATTATTTGAACTTGTTAATTTATTTAGATTGTTTATTAGTATATTATTGTTTTTTTATATTAAAGAGGTATTGGCTTTAAATTAGAGAATTAATAAAGATATATAAAACCAGCTCGATAGTAAATAGTTATTGAATTTTAATAATCTTAATAACGAATAAAAATAATAAAGGGGGAAATTATATGGATTTTGTAGTTATGCCTTATTCACCAAATGATAATATAACTCCTAATTTTTGTATTGGTCAGGACTGTCCACAGTTAGATTGTAATAAAGTATGTGGAGATTGCTCAACATTATGTGGTGCAGATTGCCCGACATTGAGATGTGTCGGAGATTTTCCATGCCCACCTCGTATGTATCCACCATTATCTACTAAATAATATTTAACAAAGAGTTTTAGTATCGTAGCTGGTTTTATTAAAAAAGTATTTATTTTGAAGGAGGTTGTTTTAAAAGTGAAAGAATCAAGATATAATTTATTTTTTCAACATAAAAGCAAACCAGATATTATGGTATGTTACAATGCTAGAACAAATGCCCTAGCAAAAATAAATAGTGATCTTTATGAAAAATACTTGGAATATGTAGAAACAAAAAAAGATGTGTTAGCTGCAAAGGAATTAGAGGATTTTATATTAGGAGGATTTTTAATTAATGAGGACTTAGATGAAACCGAAATATTACGTGAAAGGTTGCTTAAGAGAAGATATAATGGAAATACTTTAAGCCTAACTATAACTCCAACATTAAAATGTAACTTTGCTTGTCCTTATTGTTATGAACAGGGTGATAAACCTGGCAAAATGACAGCAGAGCTACAAGATAAAATCATCGAAATGTTAAATGTCTATAAAAACTTTATTAACCATTTTTCGGTAACGTGGTATGGAGGAGAACCTTTACTGGCATTCGATGTAATAGAAAATCTCAGTACTCATTTCATTGAAATATGCAAAAGCAACAATATAAAATACGATGCATCTATAGTGACAAATGGATATCTATTAGATAGAGCCACATGTAATAAATTAATCAATGAACTAAATGTAACAGCTATACAAATAACCTTAGATGGTCCTAGTGAAATTCATAATAAAACAAGAATATTACATAATGGAAAAGGGACTTTTGAACAAATATTAGAGAACCTAAAAACTTCTGCTGATTTATTAGAAAATCATACTGTCATTAGAACAAATGTTAATAAAGAAAATTATTTATCAGTAAGTAAATTAAATGACGTTTTGGTTAAAGAAGGTTTGAGAAATAAAATAAGGAATTATTTTGCTATTATTAGACTGCCTAGTGAAAATTATGATTCAGAATCATGCTTTAACATTGAGGAATTTACACATATTAACGATTCACATTATAGATCAGCACAAGTTCCACCAGAGTATCCTCAATTAAAAGAAAATTTTTGTGGAGCTGACTATTTAAATGCTATGGTTATAGCATCTGATGGAAATATTTATAAGTGTTGGCATGATGTCGGTATAGAAGATTTGTCTATTGGAAATCTATTATCAACTGTTGATCAAATTAAACAACTAGATTATATAAAAAATAAATACGTCTATACAACATATGATCCAACTATTGATAATCAATGCTCAGATTGTGATATATTACCAATTTGTATGGGAGGTTGTCCTTTAAATCGTATAGAAAAAAAAGATCGTTGTTCGCCATTTAAATATAATCTAAAACAAACTCTAGAAGACTATTTAGAATACCAGGAAAGTACAAGTATATAAAATATAAAAAACTTATATTATATTAATTCCACATTATTATCAAGAAATTGTTTATGCTCATAAATACTTACAAGGAGTAATCTGATTATGAAAATATTCAAATTTGCTAAAAAACATATAATTAAATATAAATTTTTTATATTTCTATTTTTATTAAGCAATATAGTTTCATGGACAATGTCTATACTTTTACCTTACATAACAGGTACTTATATAGATCTCTTACTTAAATTCAATAGTATGAAAACTGTAGGTATATTTAGCATAGAATTACTTGCTATAGGAATCATTAGCATCATCACTTCTATACTTAGTAACTATTTTTATATTAAAGCTCAAACAAATGCAATGTTTGATTTAAATGCTCATATTCTAGATCACGTAAAAAAAATGCCAATACTCTATTTTAATGATAAAGATTCTACTTACTTAAATCAAAGAATAAACTCAGATTGTAACACAATTACTTCTTTTGTAATCAATAGTTTTCCTAATATAATAATCAATTCTTTAACATTAATTGTTATATTTTGTGTTTTTTCTAAAATTAATATATATCTAACCCTTTTGCTGTTGATCTTGATACCAGTATACCTATTTATATATAAACTATTTGAAAGACCTCTATATGACTATGGTTATGAATATAAGGAGAGCCAAAGTAGCTTTTTTTCTCAAATGGACGAACAATTATATAATATTGACTTAATTAAATTAAATGCTGCATTTGATGATTCAAGTCAGCAGTTTAGAAATAGTTTTCTTGAGTTCTTTCCATCAGTATTAAAGTATAGTAAAATTTCATATCTGTTCTCAAGCACAGATTCTATGATGCGAATTGCTTCTCAAGTCATATTATTTTTCTTTGGAGGCACGCAGATAATAAATAAAAAACTAAGCATTGGACAATTTACTATTATGAGTAGTTATTTTAATATGATTATGAATTGTATAAGTTTCTTTTTAAACTTTGGAAAATCATACCAAGATGCTTTGGTATCATACAATCGAATCATAGAAATATTGAATAATCCAAAAGAAATTAATGGTTCCCGTAAATTAGAAAGTATTAATACTATAGAACTTTATAATGTCAGCTTTTCATATAATAATTCTAGTACTATTATTGAAAATTTTAGTTATGAGTTTAATAAAGGAAAAATATATTCTATAATAGGTAAAAACGGTACTGGTAAAAGCACATTAGCTAAGCTTATATTAGGAATTTTAATTGAGTATTACAAAGGAAAAATATACTACAATGATATAGAAATAAAAGACCTTGATCTATATGATACTAGGAAAAAGATCATAGGAGTAAGTGAGCAAGAACCAAAATTAATGAGTGATACAATACTAAACAATATTACATATGGTTTAAATACCTATGATTATAGAGATATAGATATGTTTTTAAATATTTTTAATATGAACATTGATAACTTTAAAAATGGAATAAATACAAATATATATGAATCTTCAAATAACATATCAGGAGGAGAAAAACTAAAATTTTCATTAATAAAAACTTTCTTAAAAGACCCGGATGTTATAATTTTAGATGAACCAACATCAGCGTTAGATACTAATAGCATTGACAATTTAATAAATATTTTACAAAAAATTAAAAAAGATAAAATAATAATTATTATAACCCATAATCAAAATATATTGAACATAGCAGATGAAATCATTGATACTAGTTACAGTTTTAATTCTAATAGCCCATCTTTTGTTAAGTAAATGTAAATATATATAATATAAAAGGTTGCATTAAAAAACAATCTCAATGCAACCTTTTAGCTCACCTATATCAACTTATCCATTTCATCTACAAGTTGTCTAAACAATGTAAGGGCATTATCTACTGGTTCTTCTGTGGTCATATCTACTCCAGCTTTCTTTAAAACATTTATTGGATAATCAGAGCTTCCACTCTTTAAGAAGCCTAAGTATCTCTCTACTGCTTTATCTCCCTCTTTTAATATTTGTTGAGATAAAGCAATTGCAGCTGAAAATCCAGTAGCATATTGGAATACATAGTAGTTATAATAAAAATGAGGTATTCTAGCCCATTCAATAGCTATTTCATCATCTACTACTATATTAGGTCCATAATATAGTTCGTTTAATTTTTTATAAGTATCACATAAATAATCGGCAGTTAATGCACCACCATTTTCAATATGTTCATTTATAGTTTTCTCGAATTCTGCAAACATAGTTTGTCTAAATACTGTAGTTCTAAATTGTTCTAAATAATGATTTAATAAGTATAACTTTTCATTTTTATCTTTTACATTTTTAAGCATGTAATCCATTAGCAAAGCTTCATTGGCTGTAGAAGCTACTTCTGCTACAAATATACTGTATCCACTATATACATAAGGTTGATTCTTAGAAGAGAAATAACTATGCATAGAGTGTCCCATTTCATGAGCTGTAGTAAATACACTGTCTAAAGTATCATGATAATTTAATAGTATAAAAGGCTTGGAATCAAAAGTTCCACTAGAATAAGCTCCGCTTCTTTTTCCTCTATTTTCATAGACGTCTACCCATCGAGAATTAAATCCTTCTTCCATAGCAGATAAATATTCTTCTTTAAGAGGAGATAATGCCTTTTTAATTATTTCTACACCTTCTTCATAAGGTATTTTAAAGTCAGCATCTTTTACTATAGGAGTATATAAATCATACATATGAAGTTCTTCTACTCCTAAAGCTCTTTTTCTTATTTCCATATATTTATGCATGCTATCTAGATTATCATGAACAGATTTAATTAAATTATCATAAACAGATACAGGCACATTGTTTTCATCTAAAGAAGCTTCTATGCTAGAATTATAGTTTCTGATTTTAGACATAAAAATATTTTTCTTTAAATCACCACTTAGAGAAGATGCAAAAGTATTCTTAAATCCATAATAAGTATTATATAACTCTTCAAATGCCGTCTTTCTTACATTTCTATCTTTACTTTCCATTAAAGGTATGAAATTCCCATGTGTTATCTCAACATCTTTATCTTCTTCATTCTTTATAACTGGAAATTTCATATCAGCATTACTTAACATTGAGAAAATTTGATGTGGTGCACTAGCTATTTCACCCATTTGTGCAAGAATAGATTCTTCTCTTGCAGATAGCACGTGATCTTTTTGTCTTAATAAATCATCAAGATATTGCTTATATAGTTTAAGTTCTTCTTTTTCTGTATAGTATTTTTCTAAGGTGTTAGAGTCTAAAGTTAAAATCTCTGGTACTAAGAAAGAAGTCTTTTCCTCTACTTGAACATAAAGATTAAGTCCCTTATCTTCTAATGCTTGCGAATCGCTAATTCTAGTATCTTCATCTAATTTCATTCTAGAATAAGTATAAAGGTTAGAAACAACTCTATATAATTCATCTCTATCCTTCAAAGTATTAAACAAATTTTCACTACTGGCTGTCACTTTATCCTTATGTTTTAAAAAATCATTAGCTAAACTTACAGCCTTTTCATAATCTTTTTCCCAAGCTTCCAAATTACTATATAAAGATTCTAAATCCCATATATACTCTTTTGGAATATCTTTTCTTTCTTTTAGTTCCATTTGTCATTCCCCCTATAATTAATATTTAATATTATTTATTATATAAAAAAATTTATCTCAAAATAATTATAGATAATCTATAAAAGTATTGATATGTAGTATTTATAAGTATTCTATCACATTTATAAATAAATATGAATAAATTTTTAATATAAAGTAAAATAGAAACGGCAATCAAAGTTAACCTAAATAATAGTTTTTTTATCTAATATAAATTTTATTAACTTATATGAATTAATCTAATAATCTATCCATATTAAATATATAACATATATAAAAATACTAGGAGCTTCAATCCTAGTATTTTAAAATTAATATTTTCTTTATTAATTTCTATAAAATATTTATTAGTCTTTAAAATTGTTTATTCCATAAAGCATAATATCCCTAGCTATAGGTGCTGCAGATTTACCTCCTGTAGAACCTTCTTCCTCTAGTACTACAGCAACAGCAATCTTAGGATCATCTGCTGGAGCAAAACCAATAAACCAAGCATGAGACTTACCAGAAGGATTTTCTGCTGTTCCTGTTTTTCCAGCTACTCTCATGTTATTTATTTTTGCACCAGTCCCTGTTCCCCTCTTTACTACCTCTACCATCATATTCTTAGTTTCATTTGCAGTAAAAATATCGGTTCCTTGTGATAAAGTCTGAGTAGTGTTGGTTTTAACAACTTTACCTCCAGGAGAGATAATTTCCTTTACTAAAATGGGTTTTACTATTTCTCCACCGCTAGCAATGCCAGAAGCTATCATAGCCATATTTAAAGGAGTTACCAATACTTTGCCTTGACCTATACTTGCAGCGGCAATATCTGTTTTTCCTAAATTTTCTTTATAAGGAAAAGTAGAGCTTTTAGTTGGTAAATCAAAAGGTATTTTGCTATTTATCATAAACTTATCTGCCATAGAACCTATCTTATCTTTCCCTATATCCAAAGATTTCTCTGTAAAATAGGTATTACAAGATTTAACCAATGCATCTTCCAGGTTTAAAGTTCCATGGGCTTTTCCACTATAATCTTTAAATACATATCCATCAATTTTAGTACTACCAGTACATTCATGTTTTGTATTTAGGTTAGAAGTTTCCAAAGCAGCCATAGTAGTTATAACCTTAAATACTGATCCTGGAGTATATAATCCTTGGGTCGCTCTATTTAATAAAGGACTATTAGTATCTTCCACTATTTGTTTCCAGTTTTCCTTTAAGTTTGTAACGTCGAAATCTGGCATACTTACCATAGCATAAACTTCTCCAGTTTTAGGATTCATAGCTACAATAGATCCTTTTTTTCCTTTAAGCAAAGCTCTCGCTTTTTCTTGAAGCCCGTGATCAATAGTTAGTTTTAGAGTATTCCCCTCAGAACTTGGTGCTACAATATTTTTTATTTCATTTATTGCTGCATTTTCATTAATATTTAATAAAGCATTATTATACTGTAGCTCTAATCCTGTTTTACCATATTCCCTATAACTATATCCAATTATATGACTATAAAGAGATCCGTAATTGTAATGCCTTTTATATAGATTGTCTTGTTTTTCGCTATAAGCTAAAATCTTACCATTTCTATCTATAATAGATCCCCGCAATATGCTCTCTTCATTTATCCACAATCTTTTATTGTAACTATTATTTTTAATTTTCTCTGCTTTAAATATCTGAAAATAACTTATATATACTATTAAACTTACAAACATAAGACAAATAGATACTAAAACAACAATCATTCGTTTACTCTGTTGATTCATCTTTTATCTCCTCCATATCCAATTCTTCTGAGGCTACTTGGAGGATACCAAGGGCAATAAAGCTAGATAACATAGAAGTACCACCATAGCTTACAAAAGGTATAGTTATTCCTGTCAATGGTATCATCTTTAATACCCCGCCAAATATAATAAAAGATTGAATACCAAAGAGTATGCTAATACCTAAAGCTGCAATTTTAAAAAATTGATTTTCTTGATTCATAGCTATTTTAAATCCTCTATAAACTAAGATTAAAAACAACATAATAATACCTATACCAGTAAAGATTCCCATTTCCTCACAGATAGCAGAAAATATAAAGTCTGTATGAACTTCTGGTATAAAATCTGGATAGCCTAGCCCCAATCCTGATCCAAAAAAACCTCCCTCTGCAATAGCAAATAAAGACTGGGTAATTTGGTAACCTTGTCTATCAATATATTTCCATGGATCTATCCAAGTTTCAAATCTAATCTTTACATGATTAAACATGAAATATCCTAAAATTCCACCCATAGAAAAAAGAACTATATTATATAAAATCAGTTTTCTATCTTCTTCATATATATATTGAAGAGCAATAAATATTAAATAAAAAATTAATGCTGTTCCTAAATCCTTTTGTAAGAATAGCAAGCCTATAAAAGAATAAACTACTAACATTAAATAATAAGAAGAATACTTTTTTTCCTTAAACTTCTCAAAATTTGTATAGTATGCACTTATTAAAAATATAAGAAGAAGTTTAATTATTTCAGCAGGTTGAAATCCAAACCTACCAATTCTAATCCAATTTATAGCCCCTTTTGTTCTACTACCTAAAATAAAGGTTAATAGAAATAAAGTATAAGATCCAATAGCATATAATTTAATCCAATTTTCCCAACCTTTTATTTTTTTCAAAATAAAATAGGTTAAAAAGAAAATTAAAATACTCAAAGATATCCATATTAACTGGCGTAATCCTAAGCCAGGATCAATTCTATATATCATAATGATTCCAATAGAAATCAACATAGTGACTATCAGGAATATATAATTATCTCCTGTGGAAACCTTGAGTAAGATAAAATTTGAAATATATATTACTAGAATAAGACCAATACCTGTAATAAAAGTAAATTTATCTAATTCATCTTTTTGATATACAAATAAAAGTAGCAAAGCCAATATTTCAAATAAAAACAATAGATTCCTAGGAACTTTTGCACTTGTAGTTTTTCTTAACATAAAATATCCCTACTCTCTACTTACAAATAAAAACTCAATTTGTCCAACCCTTATTCTATCACCATTTTTTAATTTAACTACATCTAATACCTTCTCTCCATTTAAATAGGTTCCATTAGCACTATTTAAATCTTCTAAATAATATTCTCCTTCATCTTCTACTATTTGTAAATGGTTTTTTGATACATAAGGATCCTTTATCATAATATCATTATCACCATGTCTTCCTAATGTTATAGTATCTTCTATAGGATAGTGTTCTTTTATTTTAAAGGGCAAAGAATCCTTCCTATTAATTAACTTTAAATAACTACCATCATCTAAGCTTACAGCCCCCATCCCTCTTATATCCAAATAAATCAATCTAATAATACTAAATATAAATAAATATATTATTATAATAAAAATATATTTAAATAGTAAAGATAATATATTGTACATAAATTTACCTCCAAATTAATCCTATATTTAATTATGTTATCACAAACTTTAACCATTGTGAATAAATTTAAACCAACACTATTTAATTATATGCTAAAATCTGATAATATTAATGTATATATGTATTTTGGGGGTGAAAATATGAATAAGATACTACGTTCTAGAAAAAATAGAATCTTATCAGGAGTTTGTGGTGGTATAGGAGAATATTTTAATATTGATCCTACAGTAATTCGTATTGTATGGATAGTACTAACTATGGCATCTTTTGGTACTGGATTTTTAGCTTACCTTATTTGCAGCCTAGTTATACCAGAAGATGATGGAGTCATTTATCATGAAGATTATGGAGATAATAAAATGAGAGAAAATACTCCTATATTTATTGGAATTGGAATGATTGCCCTTGGTGCTTTTCTTTTAGCTAAAAGAATTTTTCCTTGGTTTACCATTAGACTTATGAATTTAGGAAAATATTGGCCTGTTCTACTTATACTTTTAGGCCTATATATTTTATATAATCAGAGAGAAAGATAAAAAAGTCTTGAATTAACAAGACTTTTTCCTATTTTCTTCGATTAACCTATTATTTATATAATCATAACCTTTTAGACTATGGGGTATTAAACAATTAGTACAATCCTTTACGCCATGATTAATGGTATTATTTCCACCACAGTCTTCTAATAAGTACAACGGACAATAACAGAACATACAATTAAACTCTTCTTCTTTAGAAGTTTTATGGCAAGGAAAGTATTGGCAAGCCGTGTTTCTATAAAACTTATAGGAATTTTCCATATTAAATCCTCCTTATTATTTATAATTCTCTATTAATGAGACAATTTCTTCTAGGTTGTCTATGCCCTTTTCTTCATCTCTTCCAATTATAATAGGGATAATATTTAATTCATTACAAGCTTGTATTTTATTTAGAGTTCCACCTTCTTTACCACTATCTTTCATAACTACGTAGTCAGCATTATATTCAGAAAACATGATTTTATTAAACACTTTAGAAAAAGGGCCTAATATTGCAACAATATCTTTTATGGATACTTCATTCTTTTTACATTCTTCAATGCTCTCTAGGGCAGGTAATATTCTATAAATAAATCTGTTATTTCCTCTTACTTTTTCAAATTCATCTATGTTCTTAGAACCAGTTGTAAAAAATACAGTACCTTTTATATTCTTTAAATAATCATAGGATTCTTCATAGCTATTAAGACATATGGCTTTACTGTCTAATAAGCTTTTTTTTCTAACATATCTAACATAATCTATTCCTTTATCCTTTGCAACTCTTTTAGCATTATCAGTTACAACCTTGGCATAAGGATGAGATAAATCTACAATTAATTTTATATGATTTTGTTCTGTAAAGGATACCATTTCATCATAACTTAACCTGCCAATATATACATTAGACGAGTCCAAAAACTCTTTACTACTTTCTGTAGCTGCTGTAACTATATAATTATTTAATCCTTTTATTTCTTTTATAAGAAGTCTTGCTTCCTTTGTTCCACCAATAATCCAAATCATTTTATCAAATACCCTCTAGGTGTTATGATTTCATTATTCTTTATATAAGTACTCTTGTTTCCTATGATTACAATACTCATCATATCAACTTTTTCATAACATATATTATCCAACGTAGTTATCCACTTTTCCGTATTTGGTCTACCTGAGTTCTTTATAATACCTACAGGTGTCGAAGGAGATTTATGTTTTAATATGATATTTATAGCTTTTTCTAAATGATCAGCTCTTCCTTTACTCTTTGGATTATATAAAGTTATTACAAAATCAGCTTCTGCACTTTTTTCTAATCTTTTTTCTATAACTTCCCAAGGTGTTAATAAATCACTTAAGCTAATTGAAGCATAATCATGCATAATAGGAGATCCTAGCTCACTGGCAGCAGAAAAAGCTGCTGTAATGCCAGGAATTATTTCAACATCAACATCTTGTCTTAGCTCTAAAATAGGTCCTGCCATTCCATATAGTCCTGAATCTCCAGTACTAATTATAGCTGTATTTTTTCCTTCTATAGTAAACTCAATAGCTTTCTTACACCTTTCTAATTCACCTCTCATACCCGTTTTAAATACTTCCTTATCCCCAATAAAATCCTTTACATAATCTATATAAGGTGTATATCCTACTATAACATCACAACTCTTTATAGTTTCAATAGCCTTTAAAGTCATGTGTTCTACTCCACCTGGTCCAATACCTATTACATACAGTTTAGCCATGGGTCTCCTCCTTTGTTATCGAAATAGTTATTCCTTCATAAACTTTTTTAGCTGCTAAAAGCTTTCCTCCTAAAAGCTTTGCACAAGGCTCAGATACAGAATAAACGCCAACCTTTCCTTTAACAAATTCACTTCTTGTTAAATTATCTTCCACTTTATTTATTTCTTCTTTGGTAAAAATTTTAATAGGACAATTAAAATGTTCTGCTGCCTCTTTTATCCCTTTTTCATCTTTTTTTATATCAATAGTTCCAATTGCTTTTATTCCATGAGAAGAAAGATCTAAAATATTTAAAACATCATATATACCATCTATAATCTTTTTACCTTCTACTCCTCGCCTACAACCTATGCCTATATTTATGTTTTTTGGTCTTAAAAGAATATAAGGTATTTTAGTATCAATGGTTTTCTTAGAAGATACTATTATAAGGCCTTCTATTTCATCATTATTACAGGGTATATGATTATATACAGTCAAATTTTTATAACTTATAACTGGCAAGTCTTCAGAATAAAAACCTACCTTTCTGTTGTTTACCATCATAGCTGTTAAAGTTTTAGCCATTTCCATAGATTCTATATGGTACCCCTTAGTCATACTAAAATAATCAATAGCCTCTAGACCTCTAGCATCAGAACCAGTGGTAATTATAGCTACTGCATCTATAGCTAAGCTAATATCCTTTGCTAAGACATTGGCGCCACCAATATGACCTGATAATAAACTTATAGAATATCTTCCTAAATCATCTACCACTACTACTGCTGGGTCCTTTTTTTTGTCCTTTACAAAAGGAGCTATCATCCTTACAGCTATGCCCGTAGCAGAAATAAAAACCAATCCGTCATATTCTCTAACAAGTTTTGGAAGATAAGCTTTTATTCCGCCTTCAATTTCTTTATTCACAAAATGTTCTACTATATAGTTAGAGTAAAATTTTTCTGTTAGCTTTGAAGTTATTGACTCTCCTATTATAAACCCATTATCAGTAAAAGATAGACAAGCTATTTTCATTTGGAGCTTCTCCTATATTCATGGGTAAAGGAAGGATCATAAAGCTTTGATCTTTCATAATCTCCTTCAATAAAATCTCCTATAAGGATTTGAGCCATTTTATTTATACCCGCTTCTTTTACTTTTTCTTCAATGTCCTTTAAAGTCCCCATTATTATCTTTTCGTCTTCCCAAGTTGCTTTGTAGACTACAGCAACAGGTACGTCTTCTCTCTCATAACCTTTTTTTAACTTTTCTACTACTTTACCAATATTGTTAATAGATAAAAATAATGCCATAGAAGCTTTATAAGATGCTAGCTTTTCCAAATCCTCTTTTTCAGGTACACTTGTTCTTCCTTCAATTCTAGTCAGTATAACGGTTTGACTAACATTAGGTAAAGTAAATTCCCTTTTTATACTAGAACAAGCAGCTGTAAAGGAACTAACACCCGGTATTACTTCAAAAGGAATATTCTTTTCATCCAATAAGTCCATTTGTTCTCTTATAGCTCCATAAATAGTAGGATCTCCTGTATGAAGTCTAATGACTTTTAAACTATTCTTAAAGCCTTCCTCCATAACACTTATAACTTCTTCTAAAGTCATAGAAGCACTGTTATAAAACTTAGCTTCTTTTTTACAGAAATTTAAATGATCTTTAGACACTAGACTACCTGCATATATAATAATATCTCCTTCTTCTAAAAGTCTTCTACCTTTAATAGTTATTAAATCTACATCTCCTGGACCTGCACCAACAAAGCTAATCACGAGGATTCCTCCTTCCAATTATTAAGGATATATAATCTTTATCTTTTAATATTTCTTCTTCATCTATTAAAATCTTCTCTTCTTCTAAAGTCGCTCTTTTTATATATTTATAGGTAAAACCTTCTTCATCTATTTCTTTAAGTAACTTTTCTTTATCTTTCCAAGTTTTCAACAAACAAAAAGTATCTATATTTTTCAATGAATTCTCTTTAAATTCATCTATAATTAATAGCTTTTCTCCCTTTAAAGTTAAAGGAGTCTTACTACTAGCTGCTGCAGCTATGAAGGATGGTATACCTGGTACAATCTCTGTTTGTACACCCATTTCTTCTATTTCTTCCATTAAGTAAATAAAGGTACTATATATTAAAGGGTCTCCCAAAGTTAAAAATACTCCATACTTATCTTCTAAAATATTTTCTTCCATAATTTTAGCATTTTTAATATAATCTTCTTTAGTAACTTGTCCCATAGGTAAATTTAACAAAATAACCTTCTTATTGGCAATGTACTCTTTCACTATATCTAAAGCCATATTGGTCCCTTTATTGTTAGGAGCAAATATAATATCTGCATCTTCCATAACCTTAACAGCTTTTATAGTCACTAATTCTTTGTCTCCAGGTCCTGTTCCTATTCCATATAATTTTTTCATATCTTCACTCCTTTACCAATAAATATCGGGTTACTGCCTTTCATTAATCCAATATCATCCATAGATGATGATTGGATTAATTCCACTTCTATATCTTTATACTTATATTCCTTTAATAAATTTATAAATTGGTTTAAATTTTTTATAGTAATAAAATTGCCACAAACTATACCATCCATTTCTAAATTAGCATTCAAATATTTAAATATTTCTTCCATTCTCCCGCCACTTCCACCTATGAAACATTTACTGAACTTTAAATCAGGTAAATCCTTAGGAGCTACTCCTTTAATTAGGTTGATTTCTGCATTAAATTTTTTACAGTTCTTATCTATTAACTCTATACCTTCTTCTTCTTTTTCTATTGCCCAAACCCTAGCTCCTTGTAAGGCTCCTTCTATGGAAACAGAGCCAGTTCCAGCGCCAATATCTAGTAGTCGATCTCCTAAACTAATATTTAAATAAGCTAAAGTTAAGACCCTTATATTGAATTTAGTCATAGGTACATTGCCTCGAATAAATTCCTTATCTTTTATCCATTTCATGTTCTACAATCACCACCCCTAAAGAAGATATATCTTCTATTTCCTCACCAATATTCTTTTCTATAATTTTCTCATTATCATAGGATAGGTTAAAACCAGTGATAATTCTTCCTCTTACTCCTAAAGCTTTAAGCTCCTTTGATATTCTGTTAGGAGTATTTATTTTATCTGTAAGAATTATAGTTAAAGGAGATTTTTTAACTTTCTCTAAACCTTCTGTTCTTCCATGTAAGGATAAAAACTTTGATTCTTGCCAACTTCTACCTAATTTAGCCATTAGATATTGAAAAGATGATATGCCTGGTAATATCTCATCAATAATAATATTATTTTTCTTTAAATATTCTACTATACCATAGAAACAAGGATCTCCAGAAGCTAAAATAAGTAAATTTTTATGTTTATCAACATAGCCTTTTACTTCTTCTACTGTTTTGACTTCTAGATATTTTTTATTAAAATTGATTAATAAATTTCCAACTCTTCCAAAGGCTAGAATATTTTCAGCTTCTTCTATTCTTTCTTTTACATCTACAGTTAAATACTTTGGATTCCCTGGTCCTACGCCTGCTACAACTACCCCATGTTAATCCCCCTTTCCATAGAATAAATTATTACTCTAACAGGAAAATTTTCATCTTTTAGGTATTTTCTTATTCTATCTTCGCATCCTTTCTCCATATCTCTTACAATTTCTTTATAACCGTTTTCTATACATATATTTAAAGCTTCTTCTGCAGTTATAGTATTCATTATTTTATGGATAATCTCCATTGAAGCTCCTCTAAGAGCTAAATAATATATAAAAGCTTCCATCCTGCCATCACAAACTCTACTATGAGTATTAAATACGCCTAAAGATAATTTTGAGAATTTACCTATATGTCCTATAAGGGTAATATATTTAAAGCCTTTATTATAAATATATAACAAACTATCTCCTATAAAATTAGAAACTTTCACTTTTCCACCAGCCATATTTAGCTCTTCCACCATTTTTTCTCCATAATTTCCTGGAACAAGAATAATATTATCCTTACCATACTTTTCTTCTACTATATCAACTTCCATATATATGGTCTTTAATAAAGCATCATCAGACATGGGATACACTATGCCTTTAGTCCCTATTATAGATATTCCACCTTCAACTCCAATATTTTTATTATAGGTTTTTTTACTTATTTCTTCTCCCTTAGGGGCATATATAAGTACATCATAACCATCATTTGAAACTTCTTTAACTTCTTTTTCAATCATTTGTCTAGGAACAGGATTTATAGCAGCATCTCCAATTTCCCCAAACAATCCTTTTCTTTTTATTCTACCTATTCCCGTTCCTCCATCTATGATGACTTGTCCATCTTTTCTTTTAAACACCTTTGCAAAAATCTCCATTCCATCTGTAACATCTGGATCATCGCCACCATCCTTTATTATGGAACAACTAGCATATTCATCTTCTAATTTTTGATTGCTTACTTCTAGTTTAAGCCTTATTCCTGCAGGTGTATCTATTTCTACATAATTAATAATTTCTTTTTTTTCTAACATTATGGCTGCTGCTTTAGCTGCTCCTGCTCCACAACTACCAGTAGTATAACCACATCTTAAACTTTTACCTTCTTTAATAATATAAAGAGGATCCATCATCTTCCAACCACCATATATAAAAGAGCATTAATAATAGAGGCTGCCACATTGCTTCCACCTTTATTTCCTATTGTAGATATGGATGGTATTTCAAACTCCCTTAAATATTCCTTAGATTCAGCTGCTCCTACAAAGCCTACTGGCACTCCCACAATGAACTTTGGCTTAACCCTACCTTCTTTAACCAATTCTAATAATCTAAAGAGAGCTGTTGGAGCATTGCCTATTACAAACATATCTATTCCTTCATTAACAGCTTTTTCTACTGCACAGTAAGACCTAGTAACACCTTTTTCTTTAGCTTTTATGGCAACATCTTCATCATCAATAAAATATTTTAATTCACAATTAGATTTATATAGAGCATTTTTGTTTATACCATAGTAAGCCATTTTAGTATCCGTAAATATTACGCCAGAAGACAATATAGCTTCTTTACTATGAGAAATAAAATCTTCTTTAAAAGATATTATGGTTTTATAGTCAAAGTCTCCAGTAGTATGTATCATTCTTTTAACTACAATGATTTCTTCGTCTGTAAAGTTGGTGTCTTTTATATGTTCGTCAATTATATCCATACTTTTATTCTCAATATCCATTGGTTTTTTAATATACATTTCAATTCACCTTCTCTTCTTTTGTTCTATCTTATTTAAAAGAAATTCAAAACTATCCATATTGCCTAAAAAGTTAATATGCTGATACATGGCTAGTGTATTTTTATATTGATAACCGCAAGACCAAAACTTATCCCTCTTAGGTTTATTTATATTAATTACTTCCTTTAGATTAGTTTTTACTTGAGATTTATGAAATTCATTGCCTGTTAATAAATCTCCTCTTTTGCCAAGTATGATATCTTCCTCTAACCTCATATTTACATATCCAAATCTTTTATTTTTGTTTTCCATAGAAGTATAGCCTTTTATAAGTTCCACCATAGAAGAACCATCTATATGTTCTGTTAAGTACATTAATCCTCCACCTTCTGCAAGAATAAAACCTCCGTCTTCTCCATAATTTTTAATGGATTTAATAAGCTTTTGGTTTTTAGATAACTCTTCTTTATAAAGTTCTGGATATCCTCCGCCTAAATAAACAAGATTACATTCTGGCAAATATTCATCCTTTAAAGGGGAAAAATAATCTACATGACAAATATTTTCAAATAAATTCAAGTTTTCTCCATAATAAAAGGAAAAGGCATCATCATAAGCTATAGCAATTTTTATATTCTTCTTCATTGGATAGTTATAAGACTTTATTTCTACGTCTTTGGCTAACTTTAACAAGCTATCTAAATCTATAGTTTCTTCAATCTTATTTGCTACCATATTAATAATTTCTTCAATATTACTCAACTCGTGGCTTTGCAATAAGCCTAAATGTCTACTTTGAATTTCAAAATCTTTATTAAACTCTAAATATCCTAAGACTTCTATATCTATATATTTTTCTACTTGTTCCTTTAACATTAAATAATATTCTTTACTTACTTTATTAAAAATTATACCTTTTATATTTGAATTAGGAAAGTCTACCATTCCCTTAATTTGGGGAATGGCTGAAAACATTTCTCCTTTAGGTGTATAAACTAAAATAGAATTAGTTTTTAAAGTATTTACTATATCATAGGTAGAGTTTTCAAAAGTATTAGATATTCCATCAAAGTATCCCATGGCTCCTTCAATTATCCCTATTTCACTTTTATTCATACCAATACTGTTAAAGACACCTTCTTTTCCCATTAGATGAAAGTCTAAATTTCCAGCCCTTTTCCCTAAAGCTATACTTAAATATTTAGTATCTATATAATCTGGTCCAGTTTTAAAGGCAGATACGTCTAATCCTCTATTTTTTAAACTTCTAATAATACCTAACGTTAAAAGAGTCTTTCCACTACCACTATTTGGTCCTGTTATGGCTAGGAGTTTCATTTTATATCTCCTCCAATTCCTTAAAAATGCTAAGTAATCTTTCGTTATTTTCTCTATCTTTTATAGCTATTCTAATATGATTTTCTCCTAACTTTTCAAAACTAGAGCATTTTCTTAAAACATATCCTCTTTTTAAAAAGAATTTAAATATAAATTCTTCTTCCCAATTTAGTAACTCTATAAGTATATAATTACTGTGAGTATCATAAGGTTTAATTCCCTTGATTAAATTTAATTCCCTTAATAAATACTCTCTTTCTTTATGAATATAATCCTTACTCTTATTTATATAGTTTAAATCCTTAAATATATATTTTCCTGCAGTTTCTGCTAATGAATTGATGCTCCATGGTAATTGTACTCTTTCATATTCCTTAACTATAGATTCTCCTGTACATCCATATCCAAGCCTTATGCCTGGTAATGCAAAAAACTTTGTTGCTGCTCTTATTATACCTACATTTTCATAGGAGTAAGATTCAAAAAGTTGAATACTATCATAATCTCTTGGACTAAATTCATAAAACGCTTCATCCAATAATAAAAAACCACCTTTTGCCTTAACTATTTCGTAAACATTTAACAATACGTCCTTTTCTATCCTAAGACCTGTAGGATTATTAGGATTTCCTAATATAACTAAATCTCCGAGAGAGATTACTTTTTCTAAATTGTTTAAGTCTATCATGAAATCATTATTATAATCCAATTTTATAATTTCCTTTTTATTAATCCTTCCTCTTTTTTCATATTCTAGAAAAGAAGGCATATGAACAATTATCCTATTAAACAGAGATGTAAAATTGTCTATTATTTCTACAGCACCATTTCCCAGTACTACATTTTCTACACCACATTTTAAATAGTCCTTTACACTATCTTTTAGTTCTCTATATTTAATATCAGGATAACTAGTTAAGCCATTAAATTCTTTTATCAACTCTTCATATAATCCTTCAGGTGGTCCTAAAGGATTAATATTACTGCTATAATCTATAAGCTTTCCTTCATATTCGTTTTTATATGAAATTAAATCTCCTCCATGTTCCATTGTCACACCTCTTCTCTATGAGTTGTAGAATATCTTTATTAAAGTGTATAAAAATAAAAATAAAAATTCGGATCTATACATAATTTCTACAGTATCTCTAATATGGGATTTATCTATAGAAATAGTTTTATCTCCAATAGTTGGTTTTTCTACCATCTTGCCAAAATAATAGTTATTTCCACCTAACTGAATATTTAGAAGACCTGCTACAGCCCCTTCTGGATAAGCACAGTTTGGACTTTTATGGTTTTTTCTATCTCTTACCATCATCTGAAATCCTTTTTTAATATCGAATTTAAAAGCTGAAGATAGTATCATTAGAATTCCTGTTAATCTAGCAGGAAGAAAATTAAACAAGTCGTCTGTTTTAGCTGGAAAGTATCCATAATCTATATACTTTTCATTTTTATAGCCTAACATAGAATCCATAGTATTAGTCATTTTATAAGCCAGTCCTCCTGGTGCACCTAATAGCATCATATAAAACAAAGGTGCTATTACTCCATCGCTAGTATTTTCAGCTACGGTTTCTACATCTGCTCTAATTATCTCTTCAAAAGTTAAATTAGTAGTATCTCTGCCAACTATATAGGAAAGTCTCTTTCTACCTTCCTCTAATCCTTCTTCTATTCCATTATATACCTTCATAGCTTCTACATCTAAACACCTAGCTGCTATACAAGTATACATCAAATAAATGTTTAATAAGTTGTAAGCTATTTTATAAGGCAATAAAACTTTTAGTATTGTATATGGAATAAAATAAGCTAGGAAAACATTTAAGATTACAATAATAAAACCTGCTAACTTTAATCCACCTTTAGATCTAGTTAATTTCCTAGCTATTCTTTCTTCTATACCTATTATTCTTCCCATTAATTTAACTGGATGAGGAAAATAGTAAGGATCACCAATTAAAAGGTCTAAAACAGCCGCTACAATTAAACTATTCATAGGTACTCCTTTGTATTAGAGAATATACATAATCCATGTCCATATTTTCTCTTACTGCTTTTGCCAGTCTTTCAAGTTCATCTTCTACATTAACATTAGATAAATCTTCATTATTCTTTCTATCTACTAAAGAATCTTCTTCTTCAAGGTTCAAACTTAAATATGGTATGGTTCCAACTACAGGAATGTTTAATAACTCCTCTATCATCTTTAATCCAGGTTCTAGTAAAGTTTTATCTCCACGGAACTTATTTATAATAAGCCCTTTAACTCTTTTTCTTTCATCTTCTTCTAATAACATTACTGTCCCATAAAGAGAAGCAAAGACTCCTCCTCTATCTATGTCAGCTATTAATAACACAGGTGCATCAGCTATTTCTGCCATTCCCATATTTACTATATCATTTTCCTTTAAGTTAATTTCTGCTGGACTTCCAGCACCTTCAATAACTACTACATCAAAACTTTTTTCTATCTCTTTAAAGGTTTCTACAATCATAGGTCTTAAACTAGTTTTAAATTGAAAATACTCTACTGCATCCATATCCTTATACTTACTGCCTTTAATAAAAACTTGAGATTTTCTATCTGTTGTCGGCTTTAAAAGTATAGGATTCATATTTGGATTGGGCTTTAATCCAGCTGCTGTTGCTTGTAAAGCTTGAGCTACACTTATTTCATATCCCTCTTCTGTTACATGAGATTTTGACGACATATTTTGAGATTTAAAAGGATATACCTTTAAACCGTCTTCATTAAATATTTTACATAAAGCAGAACACATAAGACTTTTTCCTGCTGATGATGTAGTTCCCTGTACCATTATTGCTGTCATAATCACACCTCCATAGTTAATTTATTGCATATTTTTTTTGTTCCTAAGTAAGTAAAGAAAAAATGGAGCCCCTAAAGCTGACATAATAATACCAACAGGAATCTCCGTTGGTGCAAACAAAACTCTACTTAAAGTATCGCAAAGCATTAAAAGAGATCCTCCTGATAAAATTACTCCTGGAAATAAATATTTATAATCTGAACCTATAATTATACGAGTAATATGAGGAACTATTAATCCTACAAATCCTAGTAGACCTATTACACTTACAGCACTTCCAGCTAAAAGAGAAGATAATATTATAAATAAAAATCTAGTTTTTTCAACGGAAAGTCCTAAACCTGTAGCTACTTCATCTCCTAGCATTAAGATGTTTAGCTTTCCTGGTAATAATAAAGTAAAAATTGCTCCTATAATAGTATAGGGTAAAATGGTTTTAACTTGAATCCATGTTATAGCCGATAGACCTCCTACCATAAATCCTATAACTCCTGCTACTTTATCTGGAAAGAAGGTCATTAATCCATTGATTCCAGCATTTAACAAAGATGATACTGCTACTCCAGCTAATACCAGCCTCATAGGCATTATGCCATCTTTCCATGCCAATGCATAAATAAAAAGTGTAGCTAGGAGAGCTCCTACAAAAGCTCCCATAGGTACTAAATAATAATATTGAGGGAATAAAATAAGTATTACCAAAGCCATTAATCCTCCACCAGAGGAAACTCCAATAATACTAGGACTTGCCAAGGGGTTTCTCATTACTCCTTGGAGGATAGTTCCGGATAAGGATAAGCTAATACCAACTAAGGCCGCTACTATTGTTCTAGGCAGCCTTACATTCCAAATTACTTGATAATTAATTGATCCCTTTTCTTTAAGGAGCGACTTAATAATTTCACTAGGTGTAATTTTAACCGCTCCATTTCCTATACTAATAAAAAAGCTAATAATAAAAAGTGCTAGCAATAAAATTAGTATTCCATTTTTATTTGCAATTTTTCCATCTTTACCATTAATCATAAAAAATCACCTAATTGAATACTTCTGGATATAATATTTTAGCTAATCCTAAATATGCTTCTGGATATCTTTCATTAGGTTTATACATATATAAATCTTTAGGCAAGTATATATATTTTTCTTCTTTAACAGCTTTTAAAGAAGACCAAGCAGGATTATTTTCTATATCCTTCTTTAGTTTTTCAAACACTTTATCCATGTCACTGCCTGTTGTTTGAACAAATATATAATCTGGATCTTCTTCTATTATTTTTTCCAAACTGAAGGCTTGAGAATCAATATTCTTATCATGTACATTAGAAATATTTATAGTATTTAAATCTTTTAACATTTCACCTACAGTAGAATCAGAACCTCTTACAGTAATATTCTTTGCACTGGCCATCATAAGTAATACTTTATGTTCCTTATCTTTAGGAACATTTTTTATAATATCTTCAATTTCATCTCTGACTTCAATGGCATTTTTTTCATATAAGTCTTCTCTTTCATTTAAAGCAGTGAATAATCTAACAAACTTGAAATAGTCATCTTTATAAAAATAGTCTAAAGCAATAATCCCAATATTGTTCTGTTCTAAAGCCTCTATTAAAGCTAAATGTCCCTTCATATTAGAGTTTAAAATAACCAAATCTGGTTGTAAAGCCAAAATCTTTTCTAAACTTTCTGAGCCTAATTTTCCTACTACCTCAGCATCTTTAGCTCCTTCTACTAATTTTTCTTGAGACTCTTCTAATCTACCTACTACAGTTCCTCCAGAGTTATACCAAATATCTAGATAAGAATTAAATAAACATACTACTCGTTCTGGCTTTTTATTTAAAATAACCTCTTGATCTCTGCCATCAATAAAACTTACAGTATCTTCATCTATTTTAACTCCATACTCTTCAACTATCTCTTTATCCTCTCCACTTTCTTCTACTATTTCTTCAGCATTATTAACAGGTTTATTATTACAAGCTGAAACCATTGGTAAAATCATTAATACAATTAAAAATAAAGCTAGAACTTTTTTCTTCATTTATTTTCCTCCTTAACTATCAATAATACCTTTTAAATGATCTAAATATATATTTTGTATACTTTCGTTTTGTCCAAGACCTTTAACAATAACTGTAACACCAAACCCTTCCTTTTCTAATTGACTTTTCCAAGAATCTTCATCATCTGAAGCCATATCATTTATTACATGATCTCCAGCCACCAGCATAAAAGGATAAAGCTTAATTTTTCTTAAGCCTTTATTTTTCACTTCATCTATTATATATGCTAAACCTCTTTCCCCTTCTACAGTTCCAATAAAAATATTTTTATATCCTTTATCTCTGAAACCTTTTTCTAATTTCTTATAGGAACTATCAACTAAATGATCTGTCCCATGCCCCATAAACGCTACTCCTTCTTCCTTATGCGGTATTTCATTTTCCAGACTATAAATAACCTTCACATAATCATCTTCATCATAAAGTAAAGGTTTTCCAACTTTTATAATGAAATCTCTATTTCTATCTTTAAATTCTTCTACTTGATTTAGTAGTTTTTCATATTCATGTCCTGCTATAATATGTAGAGGTTGAATATATACTTCCTTTATATTTTCTCTTTTCATTTCTTCTAATGCTTCTTCTGGATTAAACACTGATAGGTTGTCCCTGTTTTTTAAAATATTGATTACCATACTAGAAGTAAAAGCTCTTAGAACTTTGTAATCACTATAAGCTTCTTTGATCCTATTTTCTATAGATTCAATACATAATTTTCTAGTGTTTTCATATGTGGTGCCAAAGCTGACAACTATAATCCCTTTATCCATAAGTTCTCCTTTCCAATCTTTATTTCATATTAAATTCCAAAAATTCCTTTTCACTTTTAAATAGTGGAGTTCCTAGTTTTTCATGTATTTTTATAAGCCATGGTTTCTCTAAGGAAGCTTTTTCAATTATCTCAGCTTCTAAGAAGATCTTCTCTGGTTTTCCTTCTCCAATCAAACTTCCTTTACTTAAAATATAGACGTAATCACAAATGTCATAAATTAAATCCATATCATGACTAGATATAACAATGTTTTTTTCAGAACTAATTGTGTTTATTATTTTTTTTACTTCTTTTGTCATATAAGGATCTAATCCGCTGGTAGGTTCATCTAAAAGAAGAACATTACAATCCATAACTAATACTCCTGCAAAAGCTACTCTCTTTTTCTGTCCATAACTTAAAAAATGAACAGGTTTATTTATCAACTCTAACCCATCTACTTGATTTAGAGCTTCATTTACCTTTTTTCTTACAAGTTCTTCACTTAATCCTATATTGCGAAGAGAGAAAGCTACATCATCATATACATTTGAATAGAAAATTTGATTTTCAGGATTTTGAAATACAATGTTAACTCGCTTTCTATACTCTTTCATATATGATTTAGTATATTTTATAGGCATATCCTCATATTTTATCAACCCACTTTTGGGTTTAAGTATCCCAATCATATTTAAAAATAAAGTTGATTTTCCTGAACCATTGGCTCCTATAATTCCCACTACTTTTCCTTTACTTGTATCAATATTTATATTGTTTAAAGCTTTAGTTCCATCTTCATATTCATAATATAGGTTTTCTATTTTTATCATTTAATCACCTAATTTAAATTTTCCTTCATAAAGCTTACAATCTAAGGTTGTAATCATATCTTTATACCTTATAAAGATTCTAATAAATAAATTTCTTACCAATAAGCCAATGGAATTATAACTATTTTTTAAACCGTCATAGCCAAATTTCATATCTTGTGCCACATAAATATTTCTCCATTCCTCTAAAAATATAAAAATTGCCCTATAAGTTAAAATAATTAATTCTATTAATAGATCTGGCATTTTAAGCTTATTAAACACTCTTATTAAGTCATTCAGTGGTGTTGTTAATATTAAAAAGTAAGTTGAAGATATAGAAGATACTACTCTAGTAGTTAATTTTAAACCTTGTTTCAAAGATGATGAAGTTATGCCAAAAGTCTTATTAAACAAGGTAAAACTATAAATATATATACTGTCTTTTGAAAAAGTTATAATTATTGTTATTATACTAATTAACAAGAATCCTAAAGGGACTAATAATAGTTTAAAATAACTTTTAATAGGTATTTTAGCCACCGCTATAATTAAAAGGGTCATAACAACAATAATTGAAATATCAATATAGACACTATTAAAAATCAAAGATAAAAAGATACCTCCAATGGCAAATAACACCTTTGCCATTGGATTATAATTTCTCAAATTATTTGTATATGCATATTTATCTATTAGCAGCAATCTTTCTTTTCTCCTTTAAGCCACCAAAAATATATCCTATTGCTCCTGCTCCTATAGCAACCTGTAGAGAAAATAATAAGCTTTCTATTTCTCCACTTGGTGGTTCCCATATACTTTCAAACCAAGGTTCATAATCTGGACTAATTTCTTCAATTACCCCTTCTGCTTGTCCGTCAGCCCCTTCAAATTCAGAATCTCTTTTTATTATTAAAGGAGTTATAATAATTGCAATTGCTAACAACAGTAAAAGCAGATTTTTCTTACCTAATTGTTTCAATATCAATCACTCCTTCTTTGTTATACTCTAATAATAAATTAAATATAATACTAGTTATAATGCCTTCTACTATTGCTAAAGGAATTTGTGTCACTGCAAAAACTGTTAAGAATTTTACTAAAGATGCACCTATGCCTCCAATAGGATCTGGAAAAGCTAATGATAATTGAATTGCTGTAATAATATAAGTAGCTAAATCCCCTAAACAAGCTGCTAAAAATACAGATAAGGTAGTATTCATATTTTTCTTCTTCATACCCTTGTATATTCCGTAGGATATTAAAGGACCTACTATTGCCATAGAGAATATATTTGCTCCTAGAGTTGTAATTCCTCCATGGGCTAAAAGCAAGGCTTGAAACAATAAAACTATAGTACCTAAAACTGTCATAGTTGTTGGTCCAAATAATATTGCTCCTAAGCCAACTCCTGTAGGATGAGAACAGCTACCTGTTACAGAAGGAATCTTTAAGGCAGATAAAACAAAAACAAATCCTCCTGCTAAACCAAGAAGTACCTTTTTATTTTGGTCTTCTTTGGCTAGTTTCCCAACCCTCTTAAATCCTATAAATAGAAAGGGTAGACTTAAAATAGCCCAAGTAACTGCCCATTTTAACGGGAGAAATCCTTCCATAATATGCATAGCTTGAGCTATTTGTGGAGTAACAACTAATGTTAACATTATTACTCCAAATAAAACTTTTCTCTTTTTCATAAAATCACCTCACATATATATTTTAAAGGACTAGATCCTTTATTTTTATATATTAGGCGACCTTAGTTTAGGTAGGAAAATAAAATCCCTAACCACAAGGTTAGGGATACGAAGTCATATTAATACCTATAATATATATCTGGTATAAATAACAAGCTATCCCTTCCCACCGAAGGTCACTTTAAAACACATAGGCAGGTCTCCTGACTTATGAATCATCCTAATCTCACTCCTTCCCAGATTATATCCAGTGGATTTGTGATTTCGTACTCATTTACAGTAGCGGGGGCTGTATCGGCATCTCACCGATTTCCCTATTAATCTTTTAGAACCTATTGTTTTCGTATTAAATTGTTACTTTAATATTATCATATATATTTTTACCAATCAACATTTAAATAAATCATTTCCAACATTAGAACAAGTATTCTCCTTTAGATATTCTTAATTAAAAAACTCCTATAAAAATTATTTAATGTAAAATTTGTATATTTACATGTATTATAATAAATATAATTATACATAAATTATTCATTTTTATTTAATGCTAAATTTATTAATAGATACTATTAAATATGTTTATGCTATAATAAGACTATTATTATAAAATTAAAGAAAGGGATTTTAATGAACATAAATTTTGACTGTAAAAAGAAAAATATTGATTCTGTAGCTGGATATATATTTAAAGGCAAAAATTATAGATGCAGCTATATGCGATTTGATACACTTTATGAAAATTTTGCTCCAGGTACTGGAAAAGTTGAGTTATATAATTTTCACCCCAAAAAAGAAGTTAAAGCATCAACCCTTATACTTCATGGTTTAGGCAGTAGAAATATTAAGTTTCTCCTTTGGCTTGGACCTCATTTAGCTTCTGCTGGAGTAAATACCAGTATCTTAATATTACCTGGAAATTATACAAGAGTAGAAAATCATTCTGTTAGCGGCAGATCTTATCTTTATCCTAATATGAAAGTTATGTTCCAGTTTTGGGAGCATGGAGTTATTGATACCATATCAACTATAGACATGCTGGAACAAAAAGGTCTATGGAAAGAAAACAATGTACTAATGGGTTACTGTCTCGGTGGAATGATTAGTACCATAGTTTCAGTTATAGATTTAAGAATTACTCATACTCTTTTTATGACAACAGGAGGTCATATTCCTAAAATCCTTCATGAGTCTCCAGCAACAGCTTTTGTAAGAAAAATGTTCAATGCTGGATTTAAACCAGATTATAATTTAGATAATAAGGATTTACTTTATTCAATCTATGAAGAACAATTCTCAAAAGTTAAAAATATGACCTTTAAAGAGATTATATTAAGTGAAGATATACATCCACTATTTAAAATAGACCCTATTTCTTATGCCCATTTGCTATCTATGAATAAAGTTACTTTTATAGATGCTTTCTTCGATTCTACTTTGCCAATTCAATCAAGAAAGGTACTATACGAAGAAATGGAAGGTTCCAAAAGAAGAATTCTACCTATAACACATGTAAATTGGCTTCCCTTTGGGTATCTATTAGCTAAATATATTCTTCATAAATTGAATATAAATGATAAAGAAGCTAAAAAAGCTTTACTAAGTATAGAAAAAATTGAAAATCCTTTACAAAAATAAATTTGGCGGTATGATATGGATAAATTGAAAAAAAAATTTAAAAAATCTTCTTTTATTGTAAATAAAATATATCTTTTTTTAATATTTATTGGGTTGACTTTAGAAGATGCAACCCTTGGGTTTTATTATTTTATTATGTCACTTTTAGTCTATGGATGGATAACTTTAACTTCTAAAGTTCCAATTCATACGCCTAAAACTCTTAATCATAAAACATATACCTTTAAAAAGACTCCTAAAAAGAATTTAAAATTAGATCTTTGGTATCCAGATAAATTCAAGAAATCCTATCCTTTAGTATATTTTTGTCATGGTGGCGGATGGATTTCCGGTTTTAGAAATCAACCTAATAATGTATCTTGGTGCAGATATTTAGCTGCTAAGGGTTTTGTCGTAGCCAGTATTGATTATAGATATGGATATAAAAATACTATGGATGATATATTGTCAGATTATAGTGATGGATTAACTTATCTAAAAAACAAAAGCAAAAAATTAAATATAGATACGAATAATATAGTTTTAATGGGATTATCTGCTGGAGGTCATTTATCCTTGCTTTATTCTACCTATAACTCATTCTCTAACAACAAGGAAAAAATGAAAGGAATTAAAGGAGTAGTAGCTTACTATGCACCTTCAGATTTAAAAGATATATTTACATCAGACAATAAATCCTTATTTGCTAAATTTGCAACTAAGAAGACCTTAAAAGGTACTCCAACAGAATCAAAAGAGATATATGATTATTATTCACCTATTAATTGGGTTAGCAATAAGATGGTTCCCTGTTTAATAGTTCATGGAAAATTAGATAATACTGTACCTTTTCAATCTTCTGTAAAGCTTATAAAAAAATTAGATGAATATAATATTAAACATACTTTCTTAGTTCACAAAAAAGGAGACCATTCTTTTGATACTAGACTAAAGGATTATAGTACAGTAAATATATTGGATAAAACAGTTAGATTTATTAGAAAAATCACATAATTTTAAAAGTCTATCTTAATTGTTTTATTTGTTCTCGAAAAACATAGTACTATAGGCTTTAAATTCCTTTTATAGCAGGTTTTAAAACCTATAATACTATTTATTTAAACTATTAAAACTTCTTCTAATGTTTCTTTATTGCTAATATTTTGGTAAATGAATTGCTGTACTATGAACTGCATGAGCAGCCTCATGTAAAGCTTCTCCTATGGTAGGATGGCCATGTATGGTAGATATTATTTCATCAATGGTAGCTTCTAATCTTAATGCCAATGCTCCCTCTACAATTAAATCTGTTGCTCTTGGACCAGCCATATGCATACCTAAAATCTCATCAGTCTGACTATCCACAACAAATTTTACGACCCCTTTTTCTTCACCCATAATAAGCGATTTTCCATTTGCATATAGAGGAAATACTCCTACTTTTACTTGATACCCTTTTGTTTTAGCCTCTAATTCATTTAATCCTACGCTTGCTAGTTCTGGTTTTGTATAAACTCCAGATGGTATTGCTTTAAAGTTTACACTAGGTTTTTTACCCATAATACTCTCTGCCGCCAATACTCCTTCTGAACTAGCTACATGAGCTAATAAGATTCCTCCATTACAATCTCCAACAGCATATATATTTTCTACACTAGTCTGCATAGTTCTTCTATCTACTGTAATAGCACCTTTCTCTATCTTTACTCCTATTTCTTCTAATCCAATATCTTCAACAATTGGAGTTCTTCCAATTGATAATAGAACTTTCTCTGACTGAATCTCTTCTTTACCATTAGGTGTACTTACTTGTATAATTAATCCATCTTCACTTGCTTTAATGGCCTCTACCTTAGTATTTACATGAATACTTATTTCATCTTCAGTGAATTGCTCCTTTAATACATTGACTATATCTATATCCATTGTACCGATTAAATCTGGAAGAGCTTCTACAATTGTTACATCGACTCCGAATGCTCTATAAATACTAGCAAATTCACATCCTATAACTCCACCACCTATAATACAGATGCTTTTGGGAATACTTTCTAACTGGAGAGCTTCAGTACTAGTTATTACACCATGTTCATTAATTCTTGGTATTGGCACTTTCTTAGGTCTAGATCCTGTAGCTATTACTGCTTTATCAAATACTATTGTTTCTATTCTCCCATCAGGAGATGTTACCTGAATCTTGTTTTTTCCAATAAATTTTCCTGTTCCAATAATTTTTTTAATCATGTTAGATTTAATTAAAGTTTCTATTCCTTCAACTAATTGATTTACAATATTAATTTTTCTATCTTGCAATGTTTGCCAATCTAATTTCAGATTTTCTGCTTTAACTCCCAGCTCTTCTCCTTCTTTTTTCATAGTCCTAAAAATTTCTGCTGTATGGAGTAATACTTTTGTAGGAATACATCCCACATTCAAACAAGTTCCTCCTATTTTATTCTTTTCTATTAATACTACCTCTGCTCCAAGTTGTGCTAATCTAATAGCACTTACATAGCCACCAGGGCCTCCTCCAATTACAACTACTTTCATATTTTTTTCCTCCTATAGCAATAACATGTCTGGTTTTTCAATATATTGTTTTACTCTATAAAGGAATTGAGCCGCTACAGCACCATCTGCAATTCTGTGATCTGCAGTTAAAGAAAGTTTAATAAAAGGTTTATTTATTAAATTACCATTTTCCAAAATAGGCTTTTCTGTAATTGCATTTACTCCTAAAATCGCTACTTCTGGTTGATTTATAATAGGTGAAAAAGATTCTACTCCAAACATACCTAAATTGGTAATAGTAAATGTACCTCCAACTAGTTCATCTGTAGAAAGCTGATTAGTCTTTGCTTTATATGATAATTCTTTAATTTCTTCCGAAACGCTCCTTAAACCTTTAGTATGAGCATATTTCACTACAGGTACTAAAAGCCCATTTTCTATGGCTACTGCTACCCCCATATTCACATAATTTCTAAGAACCATTTCTTCTCCATCAATTGATGCATTTAGTAGTGGAAATTCAAGTAATACCTTTGAAACAATCTTTACTAATAGGTCTGTATATGTTATCTTTTCTACATCCTTTAAATTATCTTTTATTTCTTTTAGTTTTGTAACATCTACCGACATATCATATGTTACTGCCGGAGAAACATGCCAGCTTTCTGTCATTCTTTCTGCAATTACTTTTCTCATTTGGCTCATGGATACTCTTTGTTCCATAGGGTTTATTGCTTCTTCCAAAGCTCTATCTTTGCTAAAATCGATTACATCTTGTTTCATAATTCTTCTATCCATATTTATTTTTGTTAAATCTACATTTAATCTTTCTGCTGTTTTCACTGCCATTGGAGAAGCTTTTCCTTCTATACATTTTTCATTTTCTATATATTTTTCTACATCTTTAAGAGTTATACGACCATTAGGTCCTGTTCCATTAATATAGGATAGATCTACTTCTTTTTCTAAGGCTAATTTCTTAGCTACTGGTGAAGCAATAATTCTTCCAGTATTTTTTTCTTTTTTATTTTCAACTTCCTTATTTTTATTAGTTGCTTCTACTTTATCTTTTTGATTTGGTTCTGATATAGAACTAGCATTACTAATTGTAGTTGAAATTAATTCTGTAATGTCTTCTTCTAATTCTCCAATAATAGCCACAGGCTCTAAGCATGGAACTGTATCTCCTGAATCAGCTAAAAGCTTTCTAACTATACCGCCTTCTTTTGCTTCCACTTCATTGGTTAATTTATCTGTTGCCACTTCAAATAGTCTTTCTCCGGCTTCAATTCTTTCTCCTTCCTTCTTAAACCATTTTATAATCTTTCCTTTTTTCATCGTAAGCCCTAATTTAGGCATAACAACAACATTTGCCATATCTTAGCCCCCAATCTTTTTTTACCTAATAAAAAAACCTGATTTTTGTGCATTTTCAAGAACTTCACTAACCTTCACTCTTACAGGTCCTTTTCGAGTTATTTTGAATGTAAGCTTTTCACCTTGCTTAAATTCAATTTCTCGCTCTCCGTCCAATGCGATAACTCCATTAGTATCTGCCAAGTAGACATATTCTTCATTTAATCTCAATATTTTTGGCTCTGACATATGAATTCTTTCAATAATTCCAGCACCTAAAGGTGCAATTAATTGACTATATTTATTATTTAAATCTACATATAAACCATAATCTTCATCCTCGGAAACAATCTGTTTACATCCTACCAAAGCAGAAAAACCTATGCTCGCCGGATGAGATTTAATTGTAATAACTTTCAAAATATTTTCAACATTCCAGATAGCTTTTGCTCCCACAAATAAATTCTTAGAAATAACAGCATCTACAAGTGCAATATCTAACAGTTCTTTGTCTTTATATATCTCTATTCTTTTATCTCTTTTTATATTTTTTTCTCCATATCCAAAACAAACGGCAGCTGCTGCCATACCTGCTATAGTGCCTTCCATCATAATAGGATATACGTTATTAGTGCCTGTAGATATGGCAATTATAGGTATTTCTTGAATAGTTTTTGCTACCGCTCTACTAGTACCATCTCCACCTAATACTAATACACATTTAATATTCATTTCTTTCATAAGTTTTGCAGCATAAGTGGTATCGTGATGAGAGCCTTTCATTTCCATATCCAAAATATCGACTTTTGCACTTAAACGTTTCTCTAAAGTTAAATCTTCAATTACTTTATATCCTATCTGATAAGTATCAGGCATTATAAAAATCGAGGATACACCGCAACCTTGTGCTGCTAAAACAATTCTTTTTACAATATTAACCTTTTCGTTATTATCCACTACTGTAGCATAAGATACTAACCTCCTAATATCTTTGCCAGAAGCAGGATTAGCAATTATGCCAATCAACGACTGTTCCTCCTTTTATGAACAATTACTTTAGATCCTTTATTTTATACTAGGCTTTTAACAGCTTTAACAATATCAATATAGTTGGGTATAACATAATCCTCTAATACTGGACTAAATGGAATTGGAGTATCGAGTGCTCCAATTCTTACTACCGGAGCATCCAATTCATCAAAAATCTCTTCTGAAATTATAGCTGAGATTTCTCCTCCATACCCTCCTCTTTTATGCTCTTCTGTTACAATAACAACCTTATGCGTCTTTTTAACAGATTCAAAAATAGTCTTTTTATCTAATGGAAATAATGTTCTTGGATCAACTACCTCTACATCAATCCCTTCTTTAATAAGCATTTCTGATGCAGCTAAGGTCTCATGAACCATTTTTCCTGTTGCAACTATAGTAATATCCTTCCCTTCTCTTTTAACATCTGCAACTCCAAGAGGAATTGGCTTAACCTCTTCTATTTCTCCTTCCATTGCATATAATGCTTTGTGTTCCATATACATAACAGGATTATCATCTTCTATAGAGGTCAACATTAAACCTAATGCATCTTGTGGAGTAGAGGGATATACTACTTTAAGTCCTGGAATGTGAGTAAGCCATGCTTCCAAAGATTGAGAATGTTGAGCTGCCGCCTGAACTCCTGCTCCAGCAGGTAACCTTACTACCATTGGCATATTAATCTTGCCGCCAAACATATACCTCATCTTGGCTGCTTGATTAACTAATTGATCCATCCCAACAGTTAAAAAATCAACAAACATTAATTCTGCAATAGGTCTTAATCCAGTGGCAGCTGACCCTACGGCACATCCAATGATTACACCTTCTGAAATAGGTGTATCTCTTACTCTATCTTCTCCAAATTCTTCAAACAAACCTGATGTTACTCCAAAACATCCTCCAAATGCACCTACATCCTCACCTAATATATATACTTTTTTATCTTGTTGCATTTTTATTCTCATGCCCTCACGAATAGCTTCTGCATAGGTCATTTTTTTCATCTTACCCTAACCTCCTCTACTATATCTGAATATATATCATTCACTGCAGTTTCTAACTCTGGATATGGACTATTGTTTGCAAATTCAATAGCTTCTTCTATTTGGCCTTTAACTTCATTACGAAGATCCTCTAATTCTTTTTCTATCACAATTTTATTTTCTATCATAAATTTTTCAATTCTTGGAATAGGATCTTTTTCTAACCACTCTTTCTGTTCTTCTGTAGGTTTATATGCACCTGCATCTCCTTCAAAATGTCCTCTATGTCTATAAGTTTTACATTCTATTAATGTAGGACCTTGACCATTTCTAGCTCTTTTTATTGCTTCTTCAGCTGCTTCATAAACAGCGAAAACATCATTACCATCCACTGCAATGCCCGGCATATTATAAGCAACTGCTCTATCAGAAATGTCTTTAATTGCTTGATGTCTACTTTGGCTCATTGATATACCATATAAATTATTTTCACAAACAAATATTATAGGTAATTTCCAAATACTAGCAAGATTTAGAGATTCATGAAATGTCCCTTGATTAGTTGAAGCATCCCCGAAGAAGCAAATGCATACTTGCTGTGTTCCTTTATATTTGGCACTTAAGCCTGCCCCTGTGGCAATATTATGTCCTGCTCCTACAATTCCATTTGCCCCTAAAATTCCCTTTGTAGCATCAGCAATATGCATTGAACCTCCTTTTCCTTTACAGTATCCTGTTGATTTACCGTAAAGCTCTGCCATCATATATCTTAAGTCTCCACCTTTTGCAATAATATGCCCGTGTCCCCTATGTGTACTAGTAATATAGTCATCTTCATTCAAATTTGCACACACTCCTGTTGCTACTGCTTCTTCTCCTATATATAGATGAACAAACCCTGGTATACTTCCTTCTGCGAAAAGATTTTGAGCCTTCACTTCAAATTCCCTAATTCGCTTCATGGTTTTATACATTTCAATAATTTTTCCTTTATCTAAACTCACACTATCTCCTCCCTCTAATTAATTGAAAACGCCTACTTCTACACATACAAGCGCTACTTCAATACTATCATCTTGATCTCCGAATTCTGATATAAATAAACCTGATACCTTTAATCCACCTTTTACTGGGTTAATTTGTTTTCTACCTATAGGAAAACACCTTTTCATTCTTTCAATATCTATTTTTTCAGGATTTGAAACTGCTATAGTAGCTTTAATTTCCACATTATCATCGAGGTTTTCAATATTTAATATTTCTTTTAATCCACATAAACAGCTTCTAGAAATAGCTTCTTGTATAGCTTTTTCAGCGGCACGATTTACATCTTGTCCATGAAAATCTACTCCAATACCAAATTCAATTATAAATCGCTTCACAAATGATTCACCCCCTTTTTCCTAATATTAAAGCAAAGTTTATGCCAAAATAGATTTAAAAATAATAAAGATTCCTATGCTGTATTTTTGCAGATATTTATATGCTATATAATATAAAAAAAGGAAATCCTCTATTTTTAAAGGACTTCCTTTCTAAAATTTTTCTCAAAATTGAGATAATTTGTATCATATTTGAGACTCAGTTTCATTTGTGATACATTACTGTATCTTTATGATACTTTTTCTAATATAATCTAATTCAATATCATGTTTTTTTATTCTTCGATATAAAGATGCTCTGCTCATATTCAATCTTAATGCTGCTTCTGATACATTTCCATTACAGCTTTTTAACATTAATTCTATATTATGTTTTATGGCACTATCTATAGAAACCATTTCTACACTATCTATCTCTTTATCTATTTCTTCTATAGCCAAATTCTCATTTAAATTCAAAAGATATTTAGGTTTAATTATCTCCTCGTCTGATAAATAGTATGCTCTTTCTATAGAATTTTGTAACTCTCTTACATTTCCTGGCCAATTATAAGTTTTTAATTTTTGAATAAATTCTTCACTATATCTTTTTCTGTGTTGAGGATGTTCTTGATTTAAACGATTTAAAAATGCTTCAGCACACATTAATATATCATCAGGTCGTTCCCTTAAAGGAGGAATGTGTATTTTAAATACATTTAATCTAAAATATAAATCTTCTCTAAAATTCTTTTTCTGAACTTCTTCTTGTAAATTTCTATTTGTAGCAGCGATAATTCTAATATCTAAAGGTTTTTCGTAGTTACCTCCAATTCGCATAACTTTTAAATTTTCTACAACACGAAGCAATTTAGCTTGAAGTTCTAAAGGTAGCTCTCCAATCTCGTCTAAAAATATGGTACCTCCATTAGCCAACTCAAATTTACCTGGTTTCCCTTCTTTTAGTGCTCCTGTAAATGTCCCTTTTTCATATCCAAATAATTCACTCTCAATTAAGTCTCTAGGTAAAGAAGCACAATTAACTGCAACGAAAGGTTCCTTTGACCTTTTACTTTGATTATGGATAGCATGAGCAAACAATTCTTTCCCGGTTCCACTTTTACCTTCAATTAAGATACATCCTTTATAGTTTGCCATTCTTTTCCCAAATTTTATTAGTTCTAGCATTTTTTTATCTTTAGTGAAAATACTATCAAAAGTATAAGTTGCTACATTTCCAGTAACTTTATTAACCGTTTTATGTAAATATTTTATCTCTTTAAACACAAGAGAAAACCCTGTTATTTCATTATTCAAGATAATTGGAACTATGTTAGCAGAGCAGGGTATCCTTCTATTTTGAAAATATAGATTAAAATCGGTAAAATAAACTCCTTTTTTCTTCTTAGTGTATTCTTCCATTGTATCTAAATTTAATTCTTGAAAAAGACTATGAAAATCTAACCATTCAGCCTCTTCTTTATTGATTCCTAGTATAGAAAGTGCTCCTTGATTCATTTTTTTTATATTGAAATCTCTATCTACAACAATAATTCCATCAGATATACTTTCAAACATAGATTCTACAAGTTCATAAGAGTGAAGTAATTCAATTTGTTTTTCTATACTAAAGGCAGCAGCTACTACAATTCCAAGAGTATGAGAATGCTCTTCATTACAATTTCCAGACATGTTTATACATCCTATTATCTCTCCATCTACATCATGTATAGCAGCAGCTGAACAAGTCCATAGATGATGAGAAACGCAATAATGTTCTGCACCAACGATTTGTATAGGCTTATCTACAGCAAGACAAGTTCCTATGGCATTCGTGCCTACTGCCTCTTCTGTCCATATAGAACCTGGAATAAAGCGAATATTGTTAGCTCTATCTCTTACCACATCATCTCCTATTGCTTCTAAAATATGACCATCTCGATCTGTAAGAACCAAAGTAAAATGAGATTCTAAAACAATATTAAGTAAATTCTTCATTATAGGTCTAGCAATTTCTAAAAGTACCTTGTTTTTTTCCATGATTTCTTCTAATAGCTGGGGTCGAATTTGCTTTCCAGTACCTTCTAAATGATTAACATTCAACTTTCTACATCTTTTCCATGATTCTTCTACATCATGTGATACTGATGAATCCAAAATTCCTTCATAAACAAATTTATTCCAAGATTTCAATTTTGATTCTAGGCTAGCACTCATAAATCTTTTCCTCCCCAATCTAGTATTCTCCAATTTCAATTTCATTTTCTCATTCTTTTTTTTGTTCGTCAAGATAGTCTATAATTTCCTAATCTATAACAAATGTTCTTTATATAATTTTTTTGTTTATCTTTATATAGTAAAATCTTTTTTAATACACAATATATTTTTATTAAAACCATTTTTATTCCACTTCTTTTACGTAGTATAAATTTTAACTTTACATTAAAAAACCTATCTTTTATGATAAAATATAATATGAATATAAACTATCTGATTTAAATTTAAAACAATTCTTAACTTACATTAAATTTCATAAATAAATATAATAAAAGGAGTCACAATGAAAATAACTAATATAGAACCTCAGAAAAATAAAGATAGAGTAAATATTTTTATAGATAATAAGTTTGCTTTTGGTATCTCTGAAGAAATAAGATATAAATATGGTTTAAGTTTAGACATGGAAGTAGATGAAAACTTTATAGAGAACGTAATTAAAGGAGAAGAATTAAATAGAGTTATTAACTACGCCCTCTCTCTTTTATCTTATAGACAAAGGTCTAAAAAAGAAATATTTGAAAGACTTAGACAAAAAGGTTTTGAAGAAGAATACATAAGCCAAGCTATAGATTATTCTATAAAACAAGGATATTTAAATGATAAAGCTTTTGCTGAAAGTTTTATAAAGGATAAGATAAATCTAAATAAGTATGGACCTAATAGAATAAAATATGATTTAATTTCTAAAGGAATTTCTCAAGATATTATTGAAGAAGTATTAGAAATAGATAAAGATGAAGAATACGAAAGAGCTTTAGAATTGGCTATGAAAAAATTTCCATCTTATAAAGGACAAGATAAAAATAGTATTTATAGAAAACTTGGAGGATTCCTTCAAAGAAAAGGATATTCCTATGATATTATATCTAAGGTATTAAAGGAGATATTAAAAGACTAAACTTAAGTCTAGTCTTTTAACGTTTCATATTCTCTTTTCAAAATTCCCATACATAGTGTATCTGTATATTTCCCATTTATAAAATGATTTTCTCTAATTCTTCCCTCTTCTTTAAAACCACACTTTTTATAGCATCTTATGGCTCTCTCGTTATAATCTCTGACCTCTAATTCTAGCTTGTGAAGGTTTAATCTATTAAAAGCAAAATCTTGTAAGAGTTTTATAGCTTCTGTTCCATATCCTTTACCTAATTTTTCTTGATTACCGATTACTATTCCTAAAGTTCCAATTCTATTAATCCAATCAACTTTTACTAAATCTATTTGACCAATATATTCTTCTGTATCCTTATGGGCAATAACAAATCCTTTAATATTGCTTGTGCCTTCCAATATGGCATTTAAAAAATTTTCTGTTTCATTTAATGTATGTGGATATAAAAATATATTACTGAGATTCTTAATAATATTTGGATCATTAACCCACTTTCTCATATAGGGCAAATCATCTTCTCTATATTCTCTTAATATTATTCTGTCTCCTATTAATATCCCCAAATAACCCCCTCCTTATTATCTTCCTGAAAATAGTCTAACCATTAAATATATCACTATTATTGTGGTTATTATACCACCTAATCTAAGCAAAGTAAAAGCCAAATTTGATGGCTTTTCAGCATCCTTCCAGAACCCTATCTTCTTCCAAAACAAATAAGGATTTATCATGTTGATAACCGATATGATTAGTCCACCAACTAATATAATTAAGAAGATTAAAAAACTTGTCATATAAACACACTCCCTTATATAATTAATATATTTTTATGTTATTATAGATATAGGTGATTTATATGTGCTATGTATATATGATGCTCTGCAATGATAATACTTTATACACTGGTTGGACTGTAGACTTAGAAAAGAGACTAGAAACACATAATCTAGGTAAGGCTTCAAAATATACGAGGGCTAGATTACCCGTTAAATTAGTATATTTTGAAACCTTTGATAACAAAATAGATGCTCAAAAACGAGAATATGCCATAAAAAAGTTAACAAGAAAAGAAAAATTAGAGTTAATTAAAAATTATTCTAAATGAGAAGTGTCCCCAAAAAATGGAACATGTATTCCTTCATCCCTTACTTCTATTTTACTTAAACTTGTACCTTGAATAAATGGTGTATCCCATAGATTTTCCATAGCTTTATTATCATAATAATTTAATATGTTTTTTAAAGTAATACCATGGGTTACAACTAAAACATTTTTATACTTTCCTTCTTTTATTATTTTATCTATAACTGCTACACTTCTCTTCTGAACGTCTTCAAAATATTCTCCACCTTTTAATGGAACATATAAATGAGGTGCATTCCAATAGTTAAAATATTCAACAGGATTTTCTTTTTCGATTTCTTCTAATATTCTCCCTTCCCATGGTCCCATATTTATCTCTCTTAAATTATCATCTATGATTGTTTCTATATTTCTATTGCCCTTTATTATTTTAGCAGTATCTAAGGCTCTTTGACTAGAGCTTGAATATATAATATCTAATGGAATCTTGGATAATCTTTCTCCTAATAATTTTGCATCTTTTCTACCTTTTTCAGTTAAAGGAGAATTCTGCCATCCTTGTAACCTTCCTTGAGTATTCCATTCAGTTTGTCCATGTCTTGTTAAATAGATGTTCATCAAATATTCCTCCAAATCATTATTTATCCTTATCGTTCCTTAGTGTTTTTATACTTTTCTTTTGTAAGAACCATTATTTTTTATTATTCTAATTCCTATTATATTACTTCCCATCCATAAGTTAAACTAAACTTTTTTATAATCTCTTCGATATCTTTAATTCTACTACTTTCAGCTCCCCAATCAGAACCGGCAATACCACTTCCTCCACCACCAGAAACAATGTCTATTCTACATACTTCCTCACTTTCCATATTCAGAATAATACATGATAAAAGATTTGAATTGTTTCGAAAATAATATTTCTCACTAAAAAGTACTACCGTTTCAGATGATACATCTACTCTATAACTATCCATATCACTATTTATACGATCTATGATTCTATCCACATTTCTCCCCACATTTTTTCCCTTAACCCATATTCTACTGCTATCCATGGTCTTCCCCCTTTTAGTTGATTTTATCTTTAATAACTACTATTATTTCTTATACCTGATTATATCAAATAATATTCTTATTTAGTTCCTTCCTTTACAATTCACATTAAAGTAATATATAATTATTATAATACAACTATTTTAATACCTTTGGGGTGATATTATGGGTTATTTTTTTGATAAGATTGAAGTTAATCCTATTATTGCAGCTGTTAATGACTTAGATAAGTTGGATATGGCTTTAGAGTCTCCTTGTGAAAATATATTCTTATTAACGGGTAATATATTTAATTTAAAAGAGATCTCTAGTAGAGTTAGGGCTAAAGATAAAGGCCTATATGTACATATTGATTTAATAGATGGTTTTTCCAAAGATACTTGGGGATTAGAATATATTATAAAAAATATGTATCCTGATGGAATAATAACTACTAAGAGTAATTTAGTCAAACTTAGTAAGGACCTTGGGGCTTTTACTATACAAAGATTCTTTCTTTTAGATTCTCTTTCTTTAGATAGGGGGATAAATTCTTTAAAATCTACTCGCCCTCATGCTGTTGAAATATTACCTGGTATTATGCCTAAAATTGTTAAAAAGATTCATTTAGAAACCAACATACCTGTAATAACTGGTGGACTCATCATGGATAAAGAAGATGTTATGCAAAGCTTAAATGCTGGAGCAGTTGCCATATCTACTAGTAATGAAGATGTATGGTATATGTAATATCCCTAGACCAATGGTCTAGGGATATTTATATATTAGGCTCTTTCAACTGATTTTTGACTTGATTTAACTATGAACCAAGCTAAAGCGGCAACTGCTACTATTACTCCTACTGGATAGGCAATAGATGTAGATAATCGGAATCCTTCTGGAGCTTGTAGTATATAAGTACAGCTTACTGCTGTCATAAATGTAGCTGGTAAAGTTGCTAACCAGTGTACTTTTTTATTCTTAGCTAAATAAGCTCCCGCTGTCCATAGAACTATCATTGCTAAAGTTTGATTTGCCCATGCAAAGTATCTCCAAATAATATTGAAATCAATTCTGGTTAAACCAAATCCAATAAGGAATAAAGGTAAAGCTAAAGCCAATCTTTTCTTAATAGGTTCTTGATCATAATCAATAGCATCTGCTATAGTAAGTCTTGCACTTCTAAAAGCTGTATCTCCTGACGTTATAGGACAAGCAATAACTCCTAACATTGCTAATAGTCCGCCAATAGGTCCTAACAAAGTATTGGAAATAGTATTTACAACTGCTCCTGGTCCACCATTTCCTAAAGCTTCTGAAAGTCCTGGAATTCCATTATAAAATACCATACCAGCAGCTGCCCAAATCATAGCAATAATACCTTCTGCTATCATAGATCCATAGAATATTCTTCTACCATACTTTTCATTAGTCATACATCTTGCCATCATTGGTGATTGAGTTGCATGGAATCCACTAATTGCACCACAAGCTATAGTTGTAAACAAGAAAGCCCATAAAGGTAATCCTGCTGGATGTAAACTTTTCATTGTAAACGCTGGTAATTGATACCCTTTAATAAGTATAACACTACCAATTCCTAAGGCCATTGTAAGTAAAGCTATTCCAAATAGTGGATATATTTTTCCAATAACCTTGTCCACTGGTAAAATAGTTGCTAAAAAATAATATGCCAATACAATTGCTAGCCAAACGTTTGCATTTCCAAGTCCAAACAATTTAATGCTAGCCATTAAGTCTGCTGGTCCAGTCATAAATACTGTTCCTACTAAAATAAGTAATATAACTGAAAATACTCTCATTACTTTTCTAGCACCTTCACCTAAGTAAATTCCAGTAATTTCTGATATGCTTTTTCCATCATGTCTTAAGGATAACATACCTGAAAAATAATCATGGACTCCTCCAGCAAAAACACTACCTAGTGCAATCCATAGAAAAGCTGCAGGTCCAAACAAAGCTCCTTGAATAGCTCCATATATTGGTCCCAATCCAGCAATATTTAATAATTGAATTAAGAAAATTCTTGGCCAACTCATCGGCACAAAGTCTATACCATCTTCTAATCTTGTAGCTGGTGTTTCCATTGATTCATCTACGCCAAATAATTTATCTACGATTTTTCCATAGACAAAATACCCTACTACTAATATGACAATACCTAAAATAAATAATAGCATTTTAAAACCCCCCTTAAAGTTTTTCATCAATATAATTATATTATGTGAAAAATTTTAAAGAAGGTTTTTTTACTTAACTGTATTAATTTCAGTATAAAGTGCAAAAATTAAGGATGAACTGCGTTAGTCTATATTCATTATATTTCTGAATTCTCTAGATTGCCCTCGGCTAACAGGAATTTTTTCTGAAGATCCTTTTAATTTTATAACAAAAGTTGAATTAAACCAGGGCTCTATAACTTCAATTAAATCTAGATTGATTAAATAGCTTTTATGACTTCTAAAAAATGAAGGTGAGTCAACTTTCTTTTCTAATTCATTTAAGGTACAATTTGTTTCAAACTTTCCTCTTTCACTATATATAACAGTAATCTTATCTTCTAATGTAGCATATATTATTTCTGTAGAATCCAAGGGAATTAAACGGCCATTATGGTAAACAGATATTCTATTTATAGGTTTTGTTGGCTTCATACTTAATCCTTCAATAAGTTTTTCTAACTTCAAATTATAATCAGTTTTCTTATTTTTCAATCTATTTTTTGCCTTAATAACACTCTTTTCTAATCTTTCCTTTGATATAGGTTTCAATATATAATCAATTGCATTAACTTCAAAGGCTTTTATTGCATATTCTTCAAAAGCAGTAACAAATATGATTAAAGGTGATTCTTCCCCTTCTATCATATTTTTAGCTACTTCTATTCCACTCATCTTAGGCATTTGTATGTCTAAAAAAACTATATCTGGCTTTGTCTTTCTATTTAACTCTAATGCTTCTAAACCATGACTTGCTTCTCCAATTACATTAATATCTTTTATTTCTTCCAATAGAAATTTAAGTTCCTCCCTAGCAGGGACCTCATCATCTACAACTACACATTTAATCATGCAACGTTCCTCCTCTGACCCCTCTTTGTTTTCTTAGGAATCCTAATCGTAACTGTAGTTCCTTTGTCCTTTTCACTTTCAATATCCAATCCGTATTTTTCCCCATATTTATTCTTTAAACGATTGTTAACATTAATTAATCCAATACTATCTGATTCTATTTTACCTAACAATAAGGATTCTATTAATTCTTTGCTCATTCCTACACCGTCATCTTTTACCATTATCTTTGTTTCATTATCACTATCAATAGCTAATATTTCTACAGTGCCACCTTCAATTTTTTCCAATACACCATGTTTTATTGCATTTTCTACTATAGGTTGTAATAAAAGTGGAGGCAACAAGCAGTCTACATCCTCTGGTATATCATAAATTATCCTAAGATTATCACCAAATCTTGCTTTCTCTATTTCTACATAAGAATTTATATGCTCTATTTCTTTATGGATATTAACCTCTTCAGTATTTTGTTGTAAGTTTTTTCTAAAATAATTGCCTAGGTGAATTAATAACCTTCTTGCATTATCTGGCTGAGTCCTTATTAAAGAAACAATGGTATTAATGGCATTAAATAAAAAATGAGGATTAATTTGTGCTTGTAATGCCTTTAATTCTGCTTTAGCCAATAACTCAGATTGATAGTCTAATTTGCTAAGTTCAATTTGAGTAGAAAATAATAAGGCTAATCCTAAAGCCAACTCCACATCAACTTTAGTAATAGAATTTTCACCATCCTTATAAAGCTTCAAGCATCCAATAATCTTATTTTTTTCCTTTAAAGGTACTATTATAGCAGATTCTAATTTACAATTATTATTTTCACAGTTAATTTCTTCTTTAGTATTAGCTATCTTATATTTACCTTTTTTCAATACATCTTTAGTCAAAGCAGTAATAACTGGATTGCCTACTAAATGATGCTCCTCTCCAAGACCTACATGAGCTAAAATTTTTTCCGTATCAGTAAAAGCGACAGCTTTAACATCTGTCATACTCTTAATAATTTTAGCAGTTTCATAAGCCGTTTTTTCATTAAAGCCTTTTCTAAAATATTTTAAAGTTCTATTGGCTATTCTTAAAGCTACCTGAGCTTGGTAAGCTGCAGCTGTTTCAATATCTTTAAATATGCTGTCTGTAATAGCAATAAATACGGTAATTCCTATAGCATTAGCTATTATCATGGGTATTCCTATAACTTTTACTAAATCCAGAGCTTTATAAAAAGGCTTTGCTGTTAACAAGATAATTGCCATCTGCATAAATTCAGCCATCATACCTGATAATAATACAAATAATAATTTCTGGTCGCTTCTTTCTATTCTTTTACTTAAAAATCCCGCCATTACTCCTTCAACAATAGTAGATAAAGCGCAAGAAAAAGATGTAAACCCTCCTAAGTCTATTAAATATCTATGAAGACCAGCTATTACTCCTGCTAATACACCAACAATAGGTCCACCTAAAAGCCCTCCTGTAAATACTCCGACTACTCTTGAATTAGCAATAGCCCCATCTATAGGTATTCCAGTATAAGTTCCAATAATTCCATAAAGACCAAATATTAAAGAAAGAATTAATTTATCCCTTAAGCTAATATTCCTTTTTGAAACTAGTCTTCTAAACATTTTTATTTTAGACATAGCAAATGCCAATACTATTATTAGTCCTACTCTATTAGTTAAATTTTCAAATAGTACTAAAAGCAGTTTATTTCACCTCACAAATCATAATATTGGACCCATTACCATTATTATAATATAAAAATTAGTTTGTGAGAACATTTGTTAATAATTAGCTTAACTAACCTCTTCTTTAGCACAAATTTCAATAATCAGTCCAGTAAGCAATGAAATGAAACCTGCTACCATTCCCATAATAAATAAAGCACCCTTGACAATATCTTTAGAACTACCTAAAAATTTAATAGCTAAACACAAATTAAAAAATCCTATTATTAAAAATAGTATCCCAGGAATATATTTTACGAATCTATTTTTTATAAATATTTTATTGATAATATAGGTAATCAAAATTGAGACAACTGATACTCCCCCTAGAACTAAATTAAATCTAGTTCCTATTATAAATTCCCTCACAGTACCATCCTTCCTGTTGTATTTCAATCCTATCCAACATAGAAAAAAAGGCGATATAAATCGCCTAGTAGTTCACATCGTTTACTTCGTTTTTCAAAAATTCTTCTTCCCACAACTTTGCATATCTTCCTATTGCCCATTCTGCCATAACAATTTTTTCTTTAGGTTTTAGCTTGATTTTTTGTAGAGGTTCTTCTCCAATAACACCTTCATACATGGGATAAATATAAATTTGACTATTAGTTACTATAAGAATTATATCATCATTCGGTGATAAAAATGCATCTGTTGCCTCTGGTACTTTAAGTTTTATTGCATTCCAAGATATATTAAGCTCATCATAATTCACTACTTCTCTAGGAGGAATAGCTTTTATATTAAAATCTTTATAACGCTCCTCTCCTGTTTCTCTATAATTTATTCTACCTTTCATAATCCAATGACCATTTCTTCTAGTTAATCCAAAATTCTCTTCTTCATTAAATATATTATAGCTATCTATATTTTTAAGATCAGTTGTTATAACACTTTGTGCGCCTTCTTCAAAAACTATATTTCCACTTTCTCCAATTAGATCTGAAATTTTTATAGGATTTCCTTTCTCAATATTATCTATAGGATAAACTTCAAGAGTTTTTTTAGACTTTTCTTTTAAATCCGTGGTTTCAAGTGATACATAATCATTTCCTATAAACAATATACTGTTTAAAGTAGAAGGTAATAAGGTTGAATAAAAACTTTTCATTTCAGCATTATCATTATTAAATAATATATTCATATCATCATCATTAAATGACGCTTTTTCATTAACCTTAACTTTTGAAATAGCTTTTATCTTATCATTTATTCTTCCATTATTATTTTCTCTATCTACGCTAACTAGCCAGAAACCTTTTTTTCTAGGAACAAATAAGTTTTCCATCTCATATACACTTTCTATAGTTTTATTATAACTCCTAATCCAAAGGGTTTTATAATTCCATTCTTCTATTTGATTTTCTTCATCATAATCAGTACTCTTTATTCCTAAAAGGATTCCCGATCTTAATGTATCATCTTCTACAACATTCGACATTCTAAGCATATTTTTTTCAACATTTATATATCTATTTATTTCTTCCTCACTGACCTTATTTACAATTTTCTTTAAAAAGAAAAAAGCGTCATCTGTGTAGACTATTACTTTATCATCTTTTTCTTTAATAAATTCATAGAAAAACTGATTATCATTAAGAACTGTTACTATTTGGACTTCTTTCTCATTGATACCTAAATATTCTGAATCTACCTTATATTTATATAATAAATAATCTAAAGATTTTACATTTTTTATTTTAAATGAAGGTTCTATACAATAGTCTTCTCCTAAAACTACAGCTTTTTTATGAAAAAGAACTTCTTTTCCGATAAAATTCTCTACAACTTCTTTATCCACTTTCTTATAGGTACCTTCAATATATTTCTCTATTACCCATTTTCCTTCAAGAGGTGGAACATTATTTTCTGGTGCAGTAATTCTGTCTTTAGTCTCTACTTTATTCAAACCACAGGAAGCTGTTAATCCCATAATCAATATTATTATGAATAAAATACTTATTCTCTTCATCCTATGTCCTCCTTTAAAGGTAGACAAATTGTAACTATAGTTCCTTGATTAACTTCACTTTCAATTTCCATAGTTCCCTCGTGAAGTTTTACGATTTCATCACATATGGATAATCCTATTCCACTATGAGATTTACTATTTTTCCCTTTATAAAATTTTTCTTTTACATTAGGCAAATCTTCTTTAGAAATACCACAGCCATTATCTTCTACTTTTATTATTATAGATTCATTTTCCTTATAGACTTTAAGCTCTACACGACCTCCATCAGGTGTAAATTTGAAAGCATTATCTAATAAGTTAATTAGCACCTGTTTTATTCTGTTTTCATCTGCAATAATATTTGATAAATTTTCGTCATAATTAACTATAAATTCTATATTATTACTTTTAGTTCTAGGCTTTAATTGCTTTCTAATTAATTCAAGAGTATTTTTAATATCAAATTCCTCTTTCTCTAACTTTATACGTCCGGAAACAAACCTAGAGAAATCTAGTAATTCTTCAACCATTTGAGTTAATCTATCACTTTCTTTTTCTATTATATCTAATCCATCCATTACTAACTGATTGTCCTTTAAATCTTCACTTTTCAATGTTATTGCCCAGCCTTTTATAGAAGTCAACGGAGTTCTTAGTTCATGGGAAATTGATGATATAAAATCATTCTTTATCTGTTCTTTTTTTATTAACTCTTCTGCCATATAATTTAATGTATCAGAAAGTTTTCCAATTTCATCATCTACCTTTTTATTGCTTCTTACCTTTAACTGACCATCTGCCATCTTTTCTGCTACTTTAGTAACTTCTCGTAAAGGTCTTACAATAGAGTTAGCCAAAAACAAACTTACCATACCTGATATAGATACTACTATTAGTCCCATAATAAGAAGTAAATTTGAAATACTATTAATAACCTTGTTAGTTTCTCCTAAAGAAGATATAAGTCTTATAATTCCTATGGTTTCTCCGTGGGTTTTTAAAGGTAATGCAACACTCATTACAGGAACACTATCATACTCAACATTTCCTATCCATACTCCTTTTTTGCCTTCTTTAGCCTTTAGTACGTCAGGTGTTTCTATAGGGTCTTCATAAGATACACCTAAAGAATCCATTAATAATTTCCCATCTAAGTTAATAATTTGAACTTCTGCAGTGGTTTGCTGCCAAAAAACATCTATATCATCAATTATAATATCTTCTAAAGATGAAGAGGAAAAATATCTGGAATAGAAATCTGTAGAAAATTGAATTTGATTAGCCAAAATATCTTCTACATTTTTATAGTAATATTGCTTAATTCCATTTAATAATACTACTTCTAATATTAAAACCGTTATAATGATAACTAGCATAAAATTTCCTACTAATCTAATTTTTATACTTTTTTTCATATATCCTCCTCAGTATCTATTCCATATCTTTCCATCTATATCCAATTCCCCAAACTGTTTCAATATAATAAGGGTTACCAGGGTCATTTTCTATTTTAGCTCTAAGTCTTCTAATATTAACATCAACAATCTTTGAATCTCCCACAAATTCAAATCCCCAAACTAAATTCAGTATTTCATCTCGTTTAAAGGCCTTTCCAGGATTTTCTAAAAATAATTTAGCAATGGAATATTCTGTTGGTGTCAGTTCTATTTCTTTATCATTTTTGTAGAACTTTCTAGAATAAATATCTATTCTAAAAGGACCATCTAATAGCATTTCATTTACGAATCCTTCCTTATTAACTTCCATCCTTCTTATTAAAGATTTTACTCTTAAAACTAGTTCCATAGGATTAAAAGGTTTAACCATATAATCATCTGTTCCGTATTCCAATCCCATAATCTTATCAATATCTTGACTTTTAGCTGTTAACATAATTATACCTAAAGTAGGAAACTCTTCTCTTAAAATCTTACATACTTGAAATCCATCTATTCCAGGGAGCATTATATCTAAAACTACAATATCTATGGGCTCTTTCCTTACTATTTCTATGCCATCTTCTCCATTAGCAGCTTCTTTTACTTCAAAATTATTTCTTTCCAAGTTTATTTTTACAAATTTTCTTATATGATCCTCATCTTCTATAATTAATATAGAATTTTTCAAATAACTCACTCCCCTTGTGTTTGAAACATACTAATTTAGTACTCCAAATTCGTACCCTTGTTTTTGTAGATATTCGATTATCTCTGGTAAAGCTTCCACAGTTGTTTTTTTAGCACTTGTATCGTGCATTAAAATTATTAACTCTTTTTTTCCATTTGATGTAGCTTTCAACCTACTTACTAGTTTGTTCTTAGGTATATTTTTTCCTTCAGCATCTCCATTCAATGAGTTCCAGTCATAATACTTATATCCATTTTCTGATATAACCTTCTTAAATGGATTTTTATATTTTTCAAAAGATCCACCAGGAAATCTAATTATATTTGTTTCAAAGTCATTTCCTAGTATATTTTGTAATACTCTTTCTGTAGCCTTTATTTCATTTAAAAAATTTGTAGTATTTGTATAGATATGTTTATATCTATGACTATAGGTATGATTTCCAATTCCATGATTTTCTTCATGTATTCTTTTAACAATATCTGGATTCTTTTCAGCTGAATTTCCTACAACAAAAAAAGTAGCTTTTATATTATATTGTGACAATATATCAAGAATTTCAGGTGTTACATTTTCTGAAGGTCCATCATCAAAAGTTAAATAAGCAATTTTAGTATCTTTGTTTTTTTCTGCTTCTTTGTTATTTTCATCAGCAATCTCATTCTTTAAATTAGATTTTTCTTCTTGTACCATTCTAATTTCTTCATTTAAAGCAATTTTAACTGGATTTTTATCTGTCATAATATCAAGAGTTTCCTCAATTTTTTTTGCTTCTACAACATTATTAGCAATATTATTTAATTTTTTAGTAGTGCCTCCTATAATAAATAAGGCTATTATTAATGCTAAAATCGCAATTCCCCTAATTCTCCTTATTTTCCTTGAATTTCTTGCTCGCTTTGATTGTGTTTTCAAGTCTATCACCTCTAGTCCATGTATTATATATTTAATTAAAGGATATTATATATTAAGATTTAATGTGTTACAAATATATGAATAAATAGTTACAATCTAATTACAGTATATAATATATATTACCCAAAAATAAAGATTAAAACTAAAATAGGCTGGATTTCTCAGCCTATTTATTACCAAGGATAAGTATAGGGGTCATTCCAAAAATTTCTTGAATGATGTCTTCGTAATAATTCGGAAATTAAAATTATGGTAATTAAATCTCTAACTAATCTTCCCCTCCCAAAAAAAGGTCTTTGTGCAGATTTAACTCTATTCCCTCTACCTCTCCTTTCTAAAGGATCTTCATGAATTTCTGGACATTCTTTAACCATCTTCATATATACTTCGTCTATCATGCTTTCTATCTCTTCATCTGTAATACTATCTACTGCTGGATTAGAACTTAAATGTCTATTAACAGTATCAATAACCTTAGGATATACTCTGTAGTATAGCTCAGGATAGTCATAACTCATAATAAAACCTCCCCATTTATATTCCAATAATATCTTATGAATGAGGAGGTTGTATTGACACTGTTTTTATGAAATTAAATTTTTAAATTGAGAATTATACAGCTTTGCATATAACCCACTTCTCTCAAGCAAGTCTTCATGACTACCTTTTTCCACAACACCTTCGCTAGTGAGAACCAATATTTCATCTGCATTTTTTATCGTAGATAATCTATGAGCAATTACCAAAGTAGTTCTTCCCTTAGCTAATTCTTCTAAAGAATTTTGTATTAATATTTCGGTTTCATTATCTAAAGCCGAAGTAGCTTCATCTAAAATCAAAATAGGAGGGTTTTTTAAAAATAATCTCGCTATGGATATTCTTTGTTTTTGTCCTCCTGATAATTTAACTCCCTTTTCTCCAATATAGGTATTATATCCATCAGGTAATGTCATAATAAAATCATGAATACTAGCTTTTTTGGCTGCTTCAATCACTTCTTCATCAGAAGCATCTATATCTCCATATAATATATTCTCTTTGATAGTTCCAGTAAATAAAAATACATCTTGCTGAACTAAGCCTATATTTCTCCTTAATGACTTAATCTTTATATCTCTAATATCTGTATTATCTAATAAAATTTGACCATCCGTTATATCATAGAATCTAGGAATTAAATGGCATAAAGTAGTTTTGCCTGCTCCTGAAGGCCCAACTAAAGCTACTGTCTTACCTTCTTCTATTGAAAGATTTAAATTAGAAAGAACAACGTCTTCACCATTGTTATAGCTAAATGTCACATCTTCAAAATCAATTTTTCCAACTACCTTTTCTAGTTCAACAGCATCTTCTCTATCTATTATATCTGCTTCAATATTCATTACTTCCATAAACCTTTCAAATCCCGTCATACCGTCTTGTAATTGTTGAGTAAAATCTGTTAGTCTTCTAATGGGCTGCATAAAAAAGTTTACATATAAAGTATATGCAAATAAGTCACCTATGTTAATAACCTCTCTATATACTAAATATCCTCCCAAACTGATTACTAACAAATTTAAAAAGTTTGAAATAACGCCTATTCCTGATACAAATTCTGCCATTACTTTATAAGATTGTTTCCTAGCAGCACTGTAAGCTTCATTACCTTCGTTAAATTTCTCAATTTCATAATCTTCATTAGTGAAAGATTTAGCTACTCTAACTCCTGAAATACTATTTTCTAACTGAGAATTAACATTGGCAATTTTCTTTCTTACTTGCCTAAAAGAATTCTCCATTTTTTTCCTTTTAGCTATAGCAAACCATATCATCACTGGTATAAAAGCAAATAAAATTAAAGTTAATCTCCATTCAATAGTAATTAAAACTACAAATGATCCTATAAGCATTACCAAGGAAATAAATAAATCTTCTGGTCCATGATGTGCTAATTCTGTAATATCTCTTAAATCATTTACTATTCTTGACATTATATGGCCAGTTTTTGTATTATCATAGTAACTAAAGGGTAAAGTCTGCAAGTGAGCAAATAAATCTTTTCTCATATCATGCTCAATTTTAACTCCTAATAAATGTCCCCAATAAGCAACAATATAATTACTTATATATCTAAGTAAAAATAAAAAACTCATAACTAAAGTCCATTTTATTAGCAAATCCATTTTTCCCATAGGGATTATTTCATTTATCATTTTCCTTGTAAAAACAGGAAAGACTAGATCGAAAACTGATATTAAAAATGCAAAAAACATGTCTATAAAAAACAAGTTTTTATGAGGCTTATAATAAGATGCAAATTTTTTAAACAACTCTATCCCCTCCTACAGTTATATTAAATAAATCTAAATAAATAGTAAAATAGAAAATATTTAGACACACGAATATTATATATTCTATTTATATTTTTTTCAAATATAATATTAGTTTAATTTTGACATAATAAAATTAATTTTTAATGTTTTTAAATTACCTATAAAAAATGAATAAAACCCTATTCTAAATAGGGTAATTCATTCATTAATAATAAAATTAAATAGTGGGTCATGTATATTAAAGTTATAACACCTGTATCATTTAATATAAAACCTATTAAAGAAGTAATCAATATTATGATTGTTTCTCCTTTAAGTCTTTTATTTTCTTTTAAAGATTTAAATAGTTTATTTAAAATTACTCCTTGAAAAATTAGGACTAATGAAAAAGGCGGTATTAAAGTAAGTTTTAATAACTCCTGCCATTTAAACCTAAACATATATAGGAACTCTTTTATGCCCTCTTTTTTAATTCTATAAAAGAATTGGATTGCGTGGCTTTTTTCATTGCTTAAACTATCCATATACATATTTATTCCAAACAGTAACAAACCAATAATTATGAGCAGCCCAATAGTTTTATAATTGTTCTTTCTATTAAATAATATAAAATACATCATAATTATAAATAGAGCTATAGAAGTAATAAATCCTCCAGTATTTGCTCCAAAATTAACGGATAAAGCAATCATATTCAATCCAAATAATAATATAAACAGTATCTTTTTAATAACAGAATCATTCATATTCTTAGTAATTTGAAAAAAAGTAATTATGGATGTTGCTAGAAGGACTCCCATTATGCCATTATTTAATCCATAATATCTAGCTCCATACACTAGATTATTGAAACCAATATAAGAATTATAAATTATCTTTGGATAAAATATTATTCCAAACACAATAAGAACATATGTGGCAATACTGCTTAATTCAACTATATTTATATTCTTATTAACTAAGTACATAGTAATAAAATAACTAAATATAAGATTAATAAATAAATATAGTACCATATTTATATGGAATTGAAAAAAACCTAATATTAAAGATACTAAAATATTGATTACAACGAAAGAATAAAAAGCGTAGATTTTTTTATTTCTTGCTTTTCCACCTTTCAATAAATAAATTCCATAAATTAATTGAGTTAAATAAGTTATGCCATGGAATAAATATGCTATTAAAAATAGATTAATAGTCTTGTCATAATTTGACTTAATTTCTAGTAATGGATTATCTTTGTGTATAGCCTTAAAAGACTTACCTATATCTGATTTATTTTTATGTCCGTAAGTTTCTTTTATTTGAATAGATATATCTTCAATAGCAACAAATCCCTGTCTTTTAGTAGATTTACTAGTTAAAATACCAGAATCATTCATATCCTTATATATTATGGGTACTAAAAACTTATTTAAAGAATATTTACTAGATCCTTTTTTAGGAATTATTAATATTTGATCCTTGTCAATATAATTTAAATAGTCCTTTAACAATTCTACCCTTTTTGAATTATTTTCCATATCATAAGATAATACTAGTATATTGTTTCTCCTTAATAACTGATCTGTCTTTTGTTTGAGCCAGTCTATATCATACTTTATAGAAATTTCGCCCTGTGATATATTGCCTTTATTATCAGCTGCCAATATACTTCCTAAATCTTCTCCAATAAAAGAAATTCCCTCTTTTTTTAGAACTTCTCCCAAAAGTCCTAGGTTAGGAGTTTTGCTCATAAGGGGATCTATTACGGATGAAAATCTTTCTATAGTTATAGTCCCTTTTTCTTCTTTGTGCATTCTTCCTATTATGCCTTCTTTAACTCCTACCTTTTTACCTGTACTTAGAGTTAAGTATAAACTCTCCTCCGAATAAGGTTTCCTAGTTTTTAAATTCATAAGGCCTAAACTATAATCTTCAGTTGCTAAATCCTCGACTCTATCCAAAGGTAACTCATCAACTAATATAACGACAGTCTTTAAGCTTTCTCCATAGGTATTACCAGATGTTATTAAAATAAATATTAATATGATTAATGAAACAATGTTTTTTTTCTTCATAATTACACCCTTTAATACAAAAAGTAATTTATGATCCTAAAAATTCCTAATAAAATAGAAAAAATACTTACTAACATCTTATATCTATATAGTCTATTTTTTTCTACCTTCCTTTTTCTTAAAATACTATTTCCCCATCGACCTTAGAAACTGAATACATTTCTTCAAATATAATAAAACCACCTAGAAGAACAAAAGCTAGGCCTGTTATCGACATTGTAAACACCTCATTTCTTCTATCCAATAGTTCCTAATTTCTTTTTATTATTTATTATCTATTTTTTAGTAAATTCTATTATGTCTATGTTCTTACACTAAAGTATAAAACATAAAAGACTTTTTGTCGATATTTCATAATTATTACTTTAACCGTTCACTCTTTTATCCAACCATCCAACCATATCTTGTATAATTTCATCTTTCTCATTTTCATTTAAAATCTCATGGTAAAGATTATCATATATTTTAATTTCTTTATCTGCTGAAGATATATTATTATAAAGGTAAACAGCAGTATCCTTTGGTACTATATTGTCTTTTTCACCTTGAGTTATAAAGCATGGATATTTATAATTTGTTATATTTTTCTTTATAAATCTGCTTCCTTTAACTAAAAATTGAACATAAAAGTTTAAAGTAGCCTCTTTTAATATTAAATGATCTTTTTCATAATCTTTTACTACCTCTTCTACGCTACAAATATTATTAGAAAGTTTATTTTCAACTTTCAATTTTGGAACAAATAAATTTGCAAATTCAAATAAATATCCTTTTATTCCTCTAGCTGGAGGTAATGTTTTTACAGCTGCGCCAGAAAATATTTGCCCCTTTAGCTTATTGGAATAAGTTAAGCCGTATAGGCAAGTAATAAAGCCTCCCATACTATGTCCCAGCATAAATAGAGGTAAATCTTTATATTCTTTTTTAGCTAGATCCACCATTTCATTACAATCTTCAATAAAATCTACATAAGAATTAATATGCCCCTTCTCACCCTTCGTTCTTCCATGTCCTCGTAAATCATATCTATATACTCCATAATTCGCTTTTACTAATTTCTCTGCTACATAATCATATCTATCTAAGTGCTCAGCAAAACCATGATTTAATATTATAATAGCTTTAGCTTCATCTGGTATATTTTTTTTATAATATAATTCTACACCATCTCGAACTTTTAAATACTCTGACATAAAGAATCCCCCTTATTCTATACTACATAAACTCTTATATTCACAATAATCACTGCATTTTTTGCTTTTCTCATAATCTAGTATATTATTATTAATTGATACAAAATCAATAAATTGCTGGATATTATTTAAATTATTCAAAAGCTTCTCTTCTTCAATTAAAACATCCTCAGAATCTCCGTTTTCTAGAAACAAAATCTTAGCCTTATCTACGCTTATATCCATTATTTCCTTTACTACATAAGCATAAAGAAGCATCTGAGGTTTATACTTTTTAATTAGTTTATTTTTGTTATATACTCTATTAGTTTTAAAGTCAACTATTTCTGCTTTTCCATCTTTAATATTTATTCTATCTATTATTCCTGTTATATGAGAATTTCCAACTTTAATATAGAAAGGTTTTTCTACAAAAAACTCATCATAATCTTCTCTATAAAGATTGATATAGTTTTTTATATAAGGATCTAACAATAATTTAAGTTCTTCATTATAATTAAAACCAAAGGATTTACACACTTTTCTAATTAAAATATTTTCATCTAATCCCAATCTATAGTACTGACAAAACCTATGGATAATATTCCCTTTATCTATGCCCTTTAAAAAAACATTTTGATTCTCCATTTGATCTTCTTCTATAATAGATGGCATCTTTCTATAGTAATCTATATAAAACCTTCTTTTACAGTCTAAGAAACTTAGATATTGAGATATACTATGGCTATTAATCATTCTCTCATTATATCCTGAAATTTCATATAATAAAGGAATTTTTTCACAATCCCTTTTCTCCTTTTTAGTAAATTTATCGTCAATAGTTTTAATAGGTATATATTCTTCCTTTTCAATATCGATCTCACTAATAAGTCTATAATCCTTAGGATCTAAAAAATCCTTTATTAATTTTTTAAACCCATTATCCTTGCCTTGATTGCCTATTATTAGCATCTTTTCTGCTCTAGTCATAGCTACATAAAGAATTCTTTTACTTTCTTCAAATTCTTTTTTCTCCATATCTCTTCTGATTTCGTCATACAAAGCCCTATTATTATCAGTCCTTAATCCTATACCCTTTTCTTTGTGAAATAAAATACTAGAATATATTCCTTTATTATCACTAGACATTTGAGGGATAATTACTACAGGAAACTGAAGCCCTTTAGATTTATGTATAGTTAGTATCTTAACTACATCTGCATCTTCAGATTCAACTTTAGCCTGTGATTCATTATTATCTCTAATCTCTTCAATATAAACCATGAAATCCTCAAAAGTTCCTCCGTTGATCTTCTCATATTCCTCTGCTATTTCTATAAATTTATAAATATTAGCTACAGATTGCTTTCCTCCTTGCTGTAAAAGTAAAATTTCTAAATAGCAAGTCGTCTCAATTAAATCTTCTATTATATCACTAATATTATATATGGTCTTTTTATTATAAAAAGTACTTAGCAATTCTCTTGTTTTCCTAATCTTTCCCTTTTCTTCTTCGCCTAAGAAAGAAATTTCTTTATGCATAGTTTTATAAAGAGTATTTTCTTTCTCCCTTAATAACCAATATATAGTTGTATCAGCCATGCCAACCATAGGACTTCGTAAAAATCCAATATTGGCAATAGTATCAAAGGGGTTACTTATAGCCTTTAATCCATTTATTAAATCTAATACTTCTTGCTTACAAAAATATCCCTTTCCTCCTAAGTTATAATAAGGAATACCATATTCTTTTAAAGCTTCTTCGTATATATGACTTTTAGTAGATGCTCTAAAAAGCATGGCAAAATCTCTATATTTAAATTCTCCTTTACTTACCAATTCCTTTATTCTTTTGGCTATCATCCGACTTTCATAATATGTAGAATAGTCTTTTTTACTCATATTAGAAGGTATTTCTAAATCTACTTTTTCAATAATTTCTACGTCAATTTTATTATTTGATACATGATATTCTTTTAGTTCATTGTATCCATCTCCCATTACTTGACTAAAAATGTTGTTTATAAAGTTTAACACCGTATTTACTGTTCTATAATTCTTCTGTAAAGTTATAGAATTCATATTAGATGTTTCTTTAACATCTAATATGACATCATAAAATACATCTAAATCTGCTCCTCTAAAACCATATATTGATTGTTTTGGATCTCCTACTACAAAAAGATTAGATTTATCTAATTTTTCTTCTACAGTAGCCAATTTATAAAAGATTTTCTTTTGTAATTCATTTGTATCCTGAAATTCATCAATCATAATATATCTAAACTTATTCTGATATTTTTTCCTTATACTGTCATTCTTCAATAAATTTAAAACTATTATTTGAAGATCATCATAATCCAATCCACTAACTTCATTTTTCCTTAATGTATAATTTTTATCTATGTTTATAAGAAGGTCTAAAATAGTTTCATAAATCCATTTATTTTCCTTTTCTTTTGCTAATGCAGTTTTTTCTAAAGCCATTTTCAACTTATTCGTATGCTCTGGCTCTTTTGTACTTGATCCTATTTTACCTTGAAGATATTCTAGAATATAAAAAAGCTCTTCTTCTCCATAATCTTTCTCAAAAAACTTTATCCAAATTGGGTCGTCTCTTAGCTTATAGATACTAGAATTTTTAGGTAATCTATCCATAAGATAAATAAAAGTATCTTTTATAAAGGAAATATCTTCTTCAGTTATTTTAAAGGTATCAATGTACGCCAGTGTCATATCTTTTACTTGAGAAAAGTCTAGTCCTACAGTTCTTATTAAATTATATGCTTGAATAAAGTCCTTAGCCAATTTACTTATTTGGTTTTCTTTAAATACTCTAAGCATTAAATAAACTCTTTCATCTTCTTCTATACCCTTTCTTAATTCTTCTATTGCAGCTTCCTTTAAAAGTTTAGAAGAAGTATAATCATCCAATACAGTAAATAAAGGATCTATTTTAGCCTCCAAGATATTTTCCCTTAGTATTTTAGAACAGAAACTATGGATAGTAGATATATTAGCTTTCTCCATATCCCTATAAAATCTTCTCCACTTAGGATCTTTATTAAAGTTTTTTCTTATTTCTTTTCTTATTCTGTCCATCATCTCTTGGGTGGCCTTTTTGGTGAAAGTAATAGCAACTATAGATTCAACTTCTCTATATTCTTCTAAATCTCCATTTTCTAATATATAAACAAATCTTTCAGTTAACACTTTAGTCTTACCTGTTCCTGCCCCAGCATTAACAGCTATATTTTTATCTATAGTGGTAATGGCTATTTCTTGAGGATTTATTTCCTCCATTATTCCACCTCCAATACGTGTTTCTTACCTTATTATATTAAAAAAAGAGGAATCCTCATTCCTCTTTAAATAGTATATCATATTTTATTTAGCAAATATATTAAGGAGCTTAATATAACTTATTCTTTTAGTAATTAGGGTAATCTGTACGGTAAATATGTATAGAATCATTTTATGTAGTGTTAAAAAATAAGAGGTTAACTTAGTTAAAATATTTTAACTATATGTAACAAGTATAGCAATATCGAATATATATAACCTCAATATAAACATAGTTCTATCAATTACTATTTTGAAATCTTTCCTCATACCCACTTTTCTCTAAAATCTCTTTAGCATCCATACTAGTCCAATCTTCAATACTAACATCAGGATTGTTTTTTATAAATCCTTGCATTATATTGTATCCTATTTTATAACCTGCATTTCTTGGAAATTCTAAATAGTCTCCAAACATTACTTTACTATAATAGTCATAATCGGTATTATTAAGATATGGCTTAATCTTATTCCATATTTGCTTTTCGTCATATCCTAACTCCGTCCAATAATATTGATAGTATAGAGAAGATAAATATGAAGCTTCTATATCTGGATAAATTATATCTGCAAAGACATCTGCCTTTCCCTCACATATTAGCCAATCTATTAAAGCCCATTTTTTTCCTTTTTGCTCCTCACTTACAAAATTTCTAGATCCCCATACCATATGATGATATTCATGAGCTACGGTTCTAGGAATCTTTGATTTCCATTCTCCTATAATAGGATTTATAGAAATGATTATTGCTCTATTTTGATCTTGTAATGAAGTAGAGGCATTAATTCCTGTATCATACTCTATATCCCACTGTGATCGATCTTTAGAAGGTAATATATAAACTTTTACTTCTTCATCTAATGGAAAATATTCTTTAGATTTTTTCAATGCTTTCTCTACAATACCAACTGCATCCTCTTCAGCTAAAACATCTACTAGATTCTCTAATTCTTCATAACCTATAATATAGCTTGGAAAATTATTTTTATCTAAGTATTCTTGACTTACATTTTCCGTACCAAATATAGGTGCTAGTACTGTCCTATTGTACAGTTCTCTAGATTTATCCGTATCAAGTTTTTCGCTTTTAGCTTTCTCAATATATTCCTTTATTTCTTTATCCATGAGAATTACGTTTGATTCAAATTCATCTTCTAATTTAGAGGTCTCTTTTTCACATCCCACAAGCATACCAATAATAATGACAAAAAGTAATAGCATTATAATTCTTTTCTTCATTATTAATCCCCCTACCTCACTTTTATAAGCTTTAATTAATCAATACATAATCCACTATTCCACCTCCAATGCATCTTTATATCTACAAATATTTTTATAAATACAATAACTAGAACACTCTAAAGGGTTAATAGAAAAGTCTCCATTAAGTATTCCTTCTCTAAACTCTATAATTTTCTTCTTTGTAATATCTATAAGATTGTCCCATTCCTCTTTATTTAAAGCCCCTTTGTTTCGCTTTATAATTAATTTTGTTTCGTCTATTAAACCTAATTTAATATCAAAGCTTCCTTTAGACAATGTTCCATAAGCTGCTGCTACTACATCTTTATTGTGCTGAGACATAATATATATTGGTAGCTGTAATGAAAGACCTTTTTTAATATCCTCTATATCCCTTAATCCAAAGTCACTACTTTTGTAGTCTATAATTACATATTTATTATCCTTTAAAGACTTATCTACTCTATCTATAACTCCCGCTAATTTAATTTTTTCCCCATTAATTTCAATTTCAAAGGTAGAGTCTCTGCCAAATTCTACTTCAAAATCCATTGGAATTAGTTTCTCTTTTCCATTAGTCAATCTATCAATATCCTTTTCTATAAATTCCTTAAGTCTATCGAAGGTATTTTCTAATATAAGTTCTCCCATTCTTTGCTCTGTGTTTATTCCTATCATCCTACAATTTTTTTGTACTAAGGCTAATAGATAGTCTAAAGTTTCTTCAACAATGAATACTTCCTTTCCAGATACATGATCAGTTATTTCTTCCTTAAAAGTTAAATAATACTGTCTTAAAACTTTATGATAGACATTTCCCATATCTATAGGACTATAATATTCAAAAGTTTTTTCTATTTCATCTACTTCGAGTAAATTGTTTAATAGAAAATAATAAGGACATTTTGCATAAGATTCTAAATAGGTATTTGAATATATTTTATCTTTGTGCAGATTTCGAATATCCTTCTTAATATTTTCATCATCTAATAAACCATTATATTGATTGAAAGCATCTTTATATCGTTCTGCTTCACAGTATATTTTGTCGTTTATTACTTTTAACTTATCTTTATCTAAATAATTATGAATATAAAAATAATCTTCTAAGCTACCTTCTCCTTTATAATAATTAAATAACAAATAATTAGAAAAATCTTTTTTAGTAGTTATTTCATCAATATTATTCTTTAATAAATAGTCCATGTCTACATTAATAGTTCTTGTTTTTTCTTCTTCAAAAAAGCTTAATATTTCCTCTAAAAACATAGAAGGAATATCTTTTCCTTCATCGCTAGAACTTTCGCAATAAGATAAATAGAGAATTCCATCACAAGAAGAAATCACGCTTGAAAATTTTAAGACTTCATTATTTATTTTTTCATAATAATCTTTTACATCTAACCCCATTTTTTTCTGCACTATATAATTGTCTTCATTAAAGAAAAAATTTTCGTCTTTTAATGAAGGATAGTTTTCTTGAGATAGTCCTGCTATGAATACTATTTTATACTTAAGTCCTCTTCCATTAATAGGTGTTAATACGTTTAATCCATTTTCATTTCCTTGAATTTCTATAATAGTTTCCTTTTCTAGATAAAATTTTAAAGCATTATAATAATCCAATAATGTAATTTCTTTTACTATTAAATTTAACTGATTTGTTAAAGTATTTATGAGTTCTTTTAATTTATTTAAAGCAGTTAAATCTCTATATAGTAAATTATAACCTCCCATTTCTTTATATCTTTCTAATAAATTATCTTCTACTGAATATTGGTCTATAATTTTCAAAAATAATTCACTATACTCATTTACCGTAGCTTTATCTAAAATATTACTGTATTCCTCTTGAAGTTTCTCATTCATATTCTTTATAAGACTGATATAGTCAAAAGGCATATTTAATGATTGCTCTTCTTCTATATTTGTCATTAGTTCTTCTAAGGTATTAAATCTTTGCTTTCTAATAATATATTCAACTTCATTCCTTATTTTAGTATCTATAAGAGAAAAATAGCTAGATTTAACTCTATTTATTATACTATTTTTTGTATATCTATTTAATTTAGCTTCTAAAATACATAAGAACTCTTTAATCAATGGTATTTCAGCTAAAGCAATATCTTTATTTAAATTTAGGGGCATTTTCTCTTCTTTAGCTACTTTAAAAATAGGTTTTAAATAGTCTTCATTTAATAAAACTAAAGCCATTTCTTTTAGAAATACTCCTTCACTGTTAAATCTTTTTACTTCTTCAAATATTCTCTTTAGCTCTAAGTACTTATAAGGAGCTTTTATAATTCTTATTTTATCTGTAAAATCTAGCTTTACATTTTTATTACTAAATAAATTAAAACTAATAGTTTCAAACAAATTAAATTGTTCTTTCTTTACAGATTCTATTTGAAATCCTATATTTTTTAAAGTACTAAGAGTTTTTTCTAAGTTAGATAATCTATTCTCCATTTCAAAGGGCATATTTATATATATACTAATATTAGTTTTACATAATTCCTTTAAAATAGCTATTTCCATAGGTCTAAAATCATAAAATTCATCTATTATTACAAAATCTAAGTCTTTAAAAAAGTCATGACTTTCTTTAAGCAAGGATAAACTTTCAAAGTAATTTCCTTCTCTATCTACAAGATTATTTTCAAGAAGGTGTCTTTCATATTCTCTATATACTTTTCCTATTTCTTTATAAAATGGACTATCTGGACTATTGATTAAAAAATCTTCAGGATAGATTAAAGACCTTTTTATTTCACCAATGATATTGCTTATGCTTTTTATGAAACCTTCCATATGAATAAAATCTCTATAATATGTAATATGATTATCTAATACTAAATCGTTTAAAATATTTTTAATGATAATATCCTTAATTGGATCTTTTATATTCAAGAAAAACTTATCTTTTATAACCTCATCTACAATATCATCAAAGGTAAATAAATTTATCTCAAAGGATTTTTCCAATATATCTATAAACCGTTTCCTATAATTATCTAACAATTTTCCATTTGGCAGCAAATAACAAAATTTATCTCCTTTATTATTTTTTAAATAGTCTATTGATTTCTGAAAAAGCTCTTCCTTTTTATTATTGTTAGACGGTCCTAAATAAGCTATTCTTTCCCCCATAAATCCACCTCTTTATATTTAACTATAACTTAAGGGAAGAATAATCTCCCCTTTAGATTCTATCAAATGCAACTTTAGCTGCTCCAATCATGCCTGCATCGTTTAAATATACTGCTGGTAATATATCCATTCCATCGGGATTGTTGCAATAGTCTTTATAATAAGCTAACATCTTATCCCACCAATATTCTTTAGAGTTTATAACTCCTCCTCCGATGACTACACCTTGAGGATCGAAGATATTTCTAATAGATACTAAACAAATAGCTACATCTTTAGCGAAGTTATCTACTACTTCTTTACAAATATCATTTTCTAAACTATTCTTAAATATTTCTTTACCTCTTTTCTTTTCCTTAGTCATTTCAAAATAAGATTTTTCTACTGCATTTCCAGATATATATTGTTCTACACAACCCTTTTGTCCACATCCACATAGCTTTCCATTAGGATATAATATAGAATGTCCTAATTCTGCTCCTTGATAGTTAGTTCCATGCCAGATACCTTCCTTCTTAGTATATATGGCTCCCCCAACTCCTGTTCCCAAAGTAAGCATAACAAAATTATTTAGACCTTTAGCTCCTCCAGTCCATTCTTCACAAATAGCTGCTACATTTGCATCATTTTCTACAAATATAGGTATCTCTGGAAATTCTTTAGATAATTCTTCCTTTAGATTCAAGCCTGTCCATTCAGCAATATTTCCCCCTAAAAACAAAACTTTTCCTTGCTCCGCATCTATAAAACCAGGAGATCCTAATCCTATTCCTTCTATTGTTTCTCCCACCATTAATTCATTTATTACCTCTCCTATTCTTTTTAAAACTTCTTTTCTTCCTTTTTGAGCCTCTGTATCTCTTTCAGATCTTTTTAAAATCTCTCCATTTTCGTTAATAAGTCCTCCATATATACTTGTCCCTCCAAGGTCAATTCCTATTACCTTTTTCAAATTAATTCCCCCTAATTTAATTAATTATTAGCTTTAAACTCTTTCTCTAGTCCTTGAAAAAAATCTATTAAATATGATTCATTTACATGACTATTTCCTATTAAAAATATATAATCTAGAACTTTTGGATTAAAAGATAATTTAAGTATATTTTTAGTAAAAATTTCTCCTGCAATTTCACTAGTTTTCTTTACAGGAAAAGTTTTCTTAATAAAGCCAAGTTTAAAAGTACTTGCTCTATCTACTTTTCCATATGTAAATCCTATTTTAGTAGCTTCTAAATGCTTGAATAATCCCTTTGCCAATAAAATTTCATATAGATAATTATAATCTAAAGAATCTAATCCCAAAGTCTTAAATTTTGCTTCCATTGTCTTTAAGGACCTATGAGATAAAGTTAATCTTTTTTTATATTCCTCATACTTTCCTCTTAACTTTAATATTTCAAAGTCACTTTCTTCTTTATCTATAAAAACTTCTAATTTCATATTATCACAAATTTCTTTTAAGGGCTTGTCTTCATACTCCTGTAAAAATTCCATCGAAGCTTTATTACCGACATTTATGGAAGATTTAATATAATATCCTACTTTATCTTTAGGTATTTTTTTATATAAATGATCTTCCTTCAAAATGGATAAAGACATAGCATTATCTGTTGGAAAACATAGTATATCTTTAAGGTCCAAATGATACACCCCTCTATTTATTCATATTTTTAAGTAGTTCTTGAGTATCTTCATTTAATCCACCTAAATCTATAGTGTCTATTAGATTATCTTCAATTTCATATTTTTCTTTCAATTTCAATATTCTATAGACCTTTTCATTAATTTCTTCTTCTCCTAAAATCCCCTCGTCTAATGCTTCCTTAATTTTTTCTATAACTTTACTAGGATTATCTTTTCCATGACAAACTAAAGCTATATCACCACCAGCTTTTAAAAAGGATACTACAGCATTTTCTAAGGAATAATTTTTAACTATGGCTCCCATAGTTAAATCATCAGATATAACTACTCCCTTAAACCCCAATCTCTCCCTTAGTATTTCATCTATTATTTCTTTAGACATAGTTGAAGGATATTCACTATCAATCTTTGGAAAAAGAATATGAGCCACCATTACCATATCTACACCGTCATCAATAGCTTTTTTAAAAGGTACTAATTCAAGATTTTCTAGCTCATTTATATTCTTTTCTATCTTAGGCAAATTAACATGAGAATCCATATCTGTATCTCCATGTCCCGGGAAATGTTTTATACTAGGGATAACCCCTACAGATTGAATTCCTTTCATTACTTCCAATCCATTATCTACTACTACATCTATAGTTGAACCAAAGGCCCTATTTCCTATTACTGGATTCTTTGGATTAGAGTTAATATCCAGAACTGGTGCAAAATCCATATTAAACCCTAGTAATTTTACTCTCTCTCCTAATATTTTACCATATTTAAAAGAAAAGTCCTTGTTATTTATATCACCAATTATTTTAGCTTCCGGTAGTTTTTTAAAAGACTTAGGTAATCTGCTTACTCGCCCACCTTCTTCATCTATAGATAAAAATAAAGGTATATCATTATTAGAATTTATTTCTTTAAGGTTATTTAACAATTCTAAGGTTTGATATTCATCTCTAATATTTCGGCTAAATAATATAAAACCTCCTACCTTATGATTTTCAATTAGTTTAATTGTATCTTCTTCTATAGTAGTTCCTTCAATACCTACTATCAATAATTGACCAATTTTTTCTTCCAAGGACATTCCTTTTATCTTCTCCTCTGTAGTATCTACTTTCACCTCTTCTTCCTCCTCTATAGGAGGTTCTATTGTCCCTTCTTCCTTTCTACAGCTAATTGTAAATACTAAAGCTCCTAGTAATACTGCAAATAAATATTTTTTTAATCTCATAAAACCATCCTCTTATCGTTATTAATCCAATTTTAATACAGTTTCTCATTGATTACAACATCTATACAAAGAAAATACCTGCTACTTAAGCAGGTTAAAAAACAGTATACTTAATATATTAACTTTTTATTTATTTTTTAAACATGGATTAAAGATTATTCAGCCTTCATAATATTTAATCCATTCCCTAATTGTATCAATTAATACTAAAAATCATGATCTATAATCCTAATTGATTCTTTTTCACTATATAGTTCATATTCAAAACTTCCCCAATCTCATCTAGAATCAAATAAATCTTTTCGTGAACGATCTTCTAATTTAACAATAATTTCTTCCTCTATTTTCTTTATTTTTCCATAACCATAAGTCCTATAGCTTCTTTCAAGTTCATAATATTCTTTATCAATTAAAACAACTTATTAAAAATAATAAATTTTCGTCAAAAACAAAGTGATAGAACCATTTCTACCACTTTTATCAATAATCTAATATCATTTTAGAATACTGTTGCTATTTGCTTTACTTTCGCTAAGTCTTCTCTATAATTATCATGTTTAGGATTTAAACTGTTTATTACTACTCCACTAGATGCTCCCGTTGAATGGACATATCTATCATCACCTATATACATAGCTACATGACCTGGCCAATAGAGCATATCACCGATTTTTATATCTTCCATAGTAATTTCTTTCATACCAAATTCCTCTTTTACATGGGCATCTCTATAGATTATTATTCCATTTAATAAATAAGATATTGAACATAATCCTGAACAGTCAATTCCTAAAGGAGTTTTCCCTCCCCACCTATATTGAGTTCCCATATAAGATAATGCGGTTTCTACTACTTTCTTTCTCAATTCTTCTTCCTTAATTTCACCACTTGGTCTAACTCTGCCCATAACAAAGTTTTCTCTTATCCATCCTTTTTCTTCCGTTGGAAGTTCTACTTCTATCCATTTATCATTTTCTTTTCCTGTTAGTTTAATAACAGCTCCCTTAGTAAGCATCTCAATAGAATAGCTTTGATATTTAGGTTCTTTCATTACATCCACTATTCCCCATGTAATTACATGATTTGCTTCTTCATCCCATTTTATAGCTCTATCAGTATCTATTAGAAGATGGCTTTCATGGATATAACCTTTATATTTATAGTCTGTTTCTACTAAGTACCAGCCGTCTTCTTTTTTCTCTAAAATAGTAACTAACTTTCCTAAAATACTTTCATCGGCTGCCTCTTCATGAAATCCTACTTTTTGTTTTAATGGACCTATTGTTGTTTTTACTATTGCTAATTTTTCCATAACTATACCTCCTAAAAATATTTTACAAAAAGAAAGAGGGGACTCCCCCTTACAATTAAGCTTTAGCTACGCTCTTTCTATATTCTTTTAATTCTTTTTCATTTGCCAAAATAAAATGCTCTGGCTCTATTTCTATCCACTTAGGTGGATCATTTTCATAATCATGGCAGCTAGGATCATATATTTCCAGCACCTTCTCCTTTTCCAATCTTGGATCTGGTAAAGGAATAGCTGAAAGTAGCGCTCGAGTATAAGGATGTAGTGGATTTTCAAAAAGTTTTTCTGTTTCTGCCAGCTCTACTATTTTACCTTTATGAATTACAGCTAATCTATCGGTTATAAATCGAACCACAGATAGGTCATGGGCAATAAATAAATAAGTTAAACCTTTCTTTTCCTGTAATTCAGATAAAAGGTTTAAAACCTGTGCACGAATAGACACGTCTAAAGCAGATATAGGTTCGTCTGCTATAATAAATTCTGGTTCCATGACCAAAGCTCTGGCAATTCCTATTCTTTGTCGTTGTCCTCCTGAAAATTCATGAGGAAAGCGGCTTGCAAATTCGGGGAGTAAGCCAACATCTAACAATGCTTTGGCTACTTTTTCTTTTCTTTCTTCTTCTGTGCCATAATTTTTTAAATTATAAAGTCCTTCTGATACTATGTAATCAACTTTTGCTCTTTCATTTAAAGATGCCATAGGATCTTGGAATATCATCTGAATCTTTCTTGTTATTTCTCTATCTAACTCTTTACTAATTTTACCACTTATCTCCTGTCCTTTAAAGATTATTTTGCCTCCAGCAACCTCATTTATACGAATAATGGCTCTGCCTATAGTAGTTTTTCCTGAGCCAGATTCTCCAACAAGTCCAAAAGTTTCTCCTTTGTAAATATCAAAACTTACATCCTTTACGGCTATAAACTTATCTTTTTTTCTATTTCCAAATTCTATACATAAATTCTTTATTTCTAATAAAACTTCTCCTTTATTCTTATTCATAATTACTTTCCCTCCATTGTTTACGCAATATCTGTATAGATTCAGGGGGATCTACCTTAGGTGCACGAGGATCTAATAACCAAGTTTTAGCTTTATGTGTAGGACTTACGGTAAAATAAGGAGGTTTTTCTACAAAATCGATCTTTAAAGCTTTTTCATTACGAGGTGCAAAAGCATCTCCTTTTATATTACTAAATAAGTTAGGAGGTGTACCTTTTATTGAGTATAACGGCTCTCCCTTAACACCAAGCTGGGGAAGAGATGAAAGCAATGCCCAAGTATATGGATGCTGTCCATTATAAAAAACTTCCTCACACTTACCTATTTCTACAATATCTCCAGCATACATAACGGCTATTCTATCTGCTACATTTGCAACAACTCCTAAATCGTGAGTGATATATATGGTGGTTAAATTATATTTTTTCTTCAAGTTTTTTAATAAACTTAAGATTTGAGCTTGTATAGTTACATCTAAAGCTGTGGTAGGTTCATCGCAAATAAGTATCTTAGGTTTACATGCAACTGCAATAGCTATAACTACTCTTTGCCTCATTCCTCCAGAGAATTCATGAGGGTATTGACTATATCTTCTTTCAGGTTCATTGATACCTACATCCTGTAAAATTTCTATTACAATCTTTTTAGCTTCCTCTCCCTTTACTCCTTGATGGAGTTCAACGGCTTCTTTAACTTGACTTCCTATAGTCCTAAGAGGATTTAAAGAAGTCATTGGCTCTTGGAATACCATAGCAAACTCTTTTCCCCTAATCTTAATCCAATCTTCTTCTTTCCGATATTTTGCTAAGTCTTCTCCATTATAAATTATACTTCCTGAGTCGATCCATCCATTTCCATCTAGAAGCCCCATAAATGTTTTAGTGAAAACTGACTTTCCTGATCCAGATTCTCCTACTATTGCTAAACTTTCTCCTTCATAAAGATCCAATGAAGCTTCTCTTATTGCAGTTAAAACCTTACCACGAAGTCTAAATTTAACTACTAAATCTTTAACAGATAATATAACTTGTTTGTCCGTCATAAATCTCACCCCCTAAACATGATTTCTTGGATCAGCTGCATCTGCAAAGACATTACCAATTACATAGAAAGATATGGTTATCAATGAAAGAACTATGGCAGGAAATATTAATTGATAACGTAATGATGGAACCATCATAACAGCCCTACCTTCATTGATTAAATTTCCTAACGATGGAATACTTACAGGTAATCCAAGCCCAATATAGGTCAAGAAAACTTCAGAGCCTATCGCAGCAGGAATCGCCAGAGCCATCCTAAGCATTATGACGGAAACTAAGTAAGGAAGTAGATTCTTCGTTATAATTCTATTGGTTGGGGTACCAAGACATCTGGATGCTAAATTATACTCTCTATCCCTTATAATTACTATTTGATTACGTACAAAACGAGCCATACCTAACCATCCAGTCATACACATTGCAAAAATCAAAGTACCTATACTAGGACGCATGATATAAGTTAGAAGCACCAGTATAATAGTAGTAGGTATATTGTCTATAACATTATAAATTTCAGTGATTATACGGTCGAGTTTTCTAACATATCCCCATAAAGCTCCTATAATAATACCAATAAATGCTTCCCAAAGTCCAACTAAAAATCCAATCATTAATGATATTCGTGTACCACTCCATATACGAGCCCATAAATCTTGCCCAATAGAATTGGTTCCAAACCAAAATTTAGAATCTGGCGAACTATTTCTAAGCTGCATATTCGTGTTTTCATCAATATGTATTTTAGTAGGTGAATTTTGATTTGGTAAATAAGGTTGAATAAACGTAAATGTAAGAAGTACCATCATTAAAATTAAAAAAAACAATGCCATTTTATTTTTTGCAAATACTTGTACTGTAGAGCGCCAATAAGAATAATTTGAATAACCTGCACGTTTAGCTGCAGAATCATTATAACTTGCAAATTCAAAAAGTGATTTATTTATACCATCCGATAGTTTCTTAATCTTTGTATTACTCATTATCTGGCACCTCCCTTTTTTTCTAGCTTAATACGTGGATCAATTGATGCCATAAGTATATCTCCTAAGAAAAGACCAACTATACCTATTGATGAATAAATGAGTACCAAAGATTGTACTAAAGGATTATCTTGTCTTTGTATGGCATCCACTAATAATCCACCCATTCCAGGAATTGAATATAAGGATTCTATATATATAGAACCAGCTATAGTATACAATAGAGAAGATGGTAAGTACTGTACCATAGGTACAAAAGCGTTACGCAGTACGTGCTTTACCATAATAGATTTGTTCTTTAAACCTTTAGCTCTTGCTAACTTTACATAATCTTTATTTAGCTCGTCTACCATATATCGTCTCATCCACATAGCATAAGATGCTGTACTTCCTAAAGACATAGAAACTACTGGTAAAATCCAACTAGCTGGTTTGCTGGGATTAAATAATATGGGCAACTTAAAAATATCAGTTACATACAATTGCAAGAAAAGATAATAAACTGCTGCTGGAACAGCATTTATAAATACAATATATCCTGTCCCCATTTTATCCCAGAATTTATTTTTTCCTAGAGCCATTATTATCCCTAAGGAAATACCACAAAACAAGGATATAGCCATAGCTGCTAATCCAAATTTTACAGAATAAGGAACTTTAGTTTTAAGGACTTCAGCTACGGGTACTTTAGGTCTATATATTATTGATGTTCCTAAATCACCAGATATAATCTGTTTGTAAAAGTTTTTTAACTGTATATGTATTGGATCTCTAAGTCCCATATTGGCTAATATTGCTTCTCTCTGTGCTTCATCAAGCTTTTCAAATCCATCTCCAAAATATCCTTCTTCAGGCATTAGTCGCATGAGAAGAAAAACTATTGTAATAACAATAAATAGTGTGCCTATTGATTGCAATAGCCTCTTAAATGAATATTTAAACATATTTCCCCTCCTTTTATTCCTAAAATTAACTACATTCTTTTTAACCTAAAGATAATTTTGATAATATGAAAAGTGTATTTTGATAATGTAAGGACTATTGTTTAATAGTCCTTACATTATTTTTATATATTTTAAAGATGTATTTTTATTGTCCTGCTGCTTTTAAGGCTTCGGCACGTTCTTTTTCCCAATTAATAAGTCCTTGGCTAAACTGTTCAGAATTCATAGGTTTTTCCATAATTCTTTGACCTTTAAATCTTTCACCTGAAACACCAAATGGTGAATATGGAGATTCAAATGGATTTAGCCTAGAAGCAGTATAGCCACCACCTCCAACCGCATAAGGAATAACAAAAGCTTGATCTATAAAAAATGCTTCTGCTTCAGCAAATAATTTATACCTTTTATCTATATCTATTACTTCTACCTTAGCTTCATCTACCATATTTTCATATTTATTCTTACCATTTGATTCTTTATACCCTTCTGCCAAATGAGGCCAGTTATATGTTCCATCTGGGCCAAATGGGTCTGTATATGTTTCAGGATCTGCATAATCCGGTCCCCAGTTACATTCAAGAAAAGCATAGTTTCCAGCACGCCTTACTTCTTTTAAAAATCCTGTAGGTGGCTTTGGATCAATTATTATATCAATATAATCTGTTCCTAATAGGTTTTCAAGTTGTTGTTCTATTACTTGTGCACGATTTGCCCATTCAGTCAAACTTGTATTATATGGCATTAATACCTTTACTGGAAAAGTAGCCTTTCCTTCTAATTCTGCTAAAGCCTTTTCTTTAAACTCTAAAGCTAAGTTCTTGTTATATGAATCAGTATTTGCAAACTCAGCTAAACTTCCTAATTGAGTGTAATCTACTCCATCTAAGTCAACAAGATTTTTAGGAGTTATAGTATTACTAATTCTCTTTTCGGAGTCATAAGGTTCTTCTGTAAGCATAGCCGCCTTTCTATCTAAAGCATGAAATAAAGACTTTCTAAAGTTTACATTGTTAACAGCTGCCTTCCAATTCTCTGGTTCATATTCAGCAGCAAATTTAGGGTCAAAGTTAAAAGCATAGAAATAAGAATAAAAACTGGTTCTATTAGGTCTTACCTTTTCTTTCTTTTCAGGATCTTTCATCCACTCATCAAGAACCGTCGAAGGAATATCCGCGTAATCTATTTCACCACGTAAAAATAGCTCAGGAGCTAATGTTGATGCTTCTTTATTATAAGTATAATTCAATTTTTTAATAAAAATATTATCTTTATCCCAATAGCTCTCATTTGCTACTAGAATTCTTCTAGTTTGTGGCTCAAAGGTTTCCATTATATAAGCACCGTTATATAAAAGATTGGTATTATCTGTACCAAATTTATCTCCTACTTCAGCTAAGAATTGTCCGTTAACAGGAAAAAAGCATACATATGTTAGCATTGATAAGAAGTATGGAGTAGGTCTTTCAAGGGTATATTCAAGAGTATATTTATCTATAGCTTTTACTCCTACTTGTTCAAAATCTGTAATCTCACCATTGTAGAACTTTTCACCATTTTTAATAACGCTATATGCAATATTTGCAGTTAATGAATCATTTCTGCTATCAAATATGTATTTCATGGCATCCACAAAGTCTTGAGCTACAACTTCTGCATATTCTTTGCCATCATGAGTTACCCACTTAACTCCTTCTCTAAGTTTAAATGTCCATATTAAACTGTCATCAGATATCTTCCACTCAGTAGCCAAAGCTGGCTGTACAACACCATACTTGTCATAGTCAATTAAAGTATCTACTAAATTAGCAGCTATAGCAAACTCATTAGTACTAGCAGTAGTCAGATAATTTAACGTAGTAACTTCTCCAGAGTAAACACTGGAATATTCTTGTACTGCAGCAATTCCTTCCTCTACAGTTCCTCCATCTACTGGTTTTTTACTTCCATTTGAACAACCAGCTAAAAGTACTACTAAAGCCATCATAAAAGCCATTAATTTCTTCACGTTACCCCTCCTTAATATTTTTATAGCGTCAATAATTAAAGTAAGTGGACACTAAACCCCAAAATTGAATTTTGACTAAATATTCAGCCTTTTCTTTATATATTTGTATATTTAAAGCAAAAATCATGCCATATCCTAGATAAGATTCATTTTACTGAATTGAAGCATTTGTCCAAAATTTCCAACAATTTATTGTATTATTTTTCCGTAATTTCGCATTTCCAATTAAAGCTTTAAATCTCTAAAGCATTTGGTTTCTAAGAAAATAGATACTTCTAGGGATTTCCTAGTATTAGGAACTTTTCCTAATACTCGTACTATTCAATATTATATTTTCTTAGTTTTTCATAAAATGTAGTTTTGCTAATCTTTAGAGCATCCATAGCTTTTTTCTTATCTCCTTTATAAAAGTTTAATACTCTCTCTATGGCTTTCTTCTCAAAATTATTCATAGCCTCTCTTAGGGGTATCATACCATCTTCGTTATAATCTACTTCTTTTATATTTAATGTTATGTGCTTAGAAAGGATAGTATTACCTTCAGCTAAATTTATGGCTCTTTCCAATATATTTTCTAATTCTCTAACATTTCCTGGCCAATTGTATTTCATAAGTAGGTTAATAGCTTCTGCTGAAATTCTTTTACTTTCTTCTTCTATTTTTTTACATATCTTAGGTAAAATTGTTTCTACTAAAGGGTATATATCTTCTTTTCTTTCTCTCAAAGGTGGTATTAGTACAGGAAAAACATTTATTCTATAATATAAATCTTCTCTAAATTTGCCCTCAGTCATTTCAATTTCTAAATTCTTATTGGTAGCGGCTATTACTCTTACATTTACCTTAACCTTCTCTGTTCCACCTACTCTATAGAAGGATTTATCCTGTAATACTTGAAGGAGCTTTACTTGAAGATTTAAAGAAATATCTCCTATTTCATCTAAAAAAATAGTACCTTCATTTGCCATTTCAAAAAGACCTTTTTTACCTTCAATTTTTGCTCCAGTAAAAGCACCTTTTTCATATCCGAACAGTTCACTTTCTAGAAGGTTGTCAGGTATAGCACCACAATTTACATGAATAAAAGGCTTATCCTTATTTTTCGAATTCTCATGAATTGCTTTTGCAAGAATAGTCTTACCTGTTCCACTTTCTCCAAGAATCAACACTGTTGAATTGGTTCTTGAAGCTTTTAAAGCTAGCTTTTTTATATGTTCCATTTTAGTACTCTCACCTATGATTTTAGGAAAAGTCTCTTTTAAAATTACTTCTTCTTTTAATTGCTTTTCAATTTTTTCTAAATCCTGAAGAGCTTCATCTCTCTCTCTTATAACTCTTTTTATTTCAGAAATATCTTCTACTTTAAGAGCTGCTCCAATTCTATTATTTTCTTCATCGTTTACAGGAAGTAGTGTACACATAGTCGGAAAACCATTTATTTCTTTAAATTCTTCTAAATAACTAATATTCTTACCTTTAGCCACTTCATAAAATTCTTGTATAGTTTTACTTCCTCTATGGATTTCAAATATATCTTTTCCAATTACATTTAAAATTTCAGAGTCTTGTCCCTTTCCTCTATACTTTTTCCCTTTCAATATATTATTTAAACTTTCATCTCTAGCTGTATATCCTTGAGATTGATAAAATTTCATTGCTTTAGTTTCTTTATCTAAAATAACCATGTGCCCGATAGCATTAATATAGTTCATAGAAAATTTTTGTCTATCTACTTCAATAGTAATTATCTTGTTTAAAAAATCTATAACTACACCTATTTCAATATCTAAAAACTCTGTTTTTAATTTAAAAGTTCTTTCTAGATGATTGCTCTTTAATATTTCATATACAGGAGATACTCCTGCTTCATTAAATATACCTATAGCTATTAGAGCATCTCCTTTTTCAATTCTATTATCATAAATTCCTAAACATTCGAGAGCCTTAGAGTTTAAATTTCCATCATCTCTACCAATAGAATTATCTCCTATTATTACTATGTCTCCTGGCTTAATAACTCCTCTATCATGACTAATTTGCTGAACATGATTTATCCCAAAAATTTCTTTAGCCTTTTCATTATAAATTTGAATTTTACTTTCATGGTCTATAACTATTAGGCCTTCAGACATCATATCAGTAAATTTTTTAACATACCCTTCTGTATTAAAAATCATTTAATCCACCCTTTAATCATATATTACGTTATCAATATTTTCAAAACCAAACCCAGGTTTATCATTAAGGGTTATCTTAAATTCATCATAATTTGCTCCACCCTTTATCGGATCCTCCGCACAAAGATTAGGACTATCTAAGTCAAATCGTGTTATTATTTTCTTACCGCCAGCTACATGACATGCAGCTGTTAAACCTAATTTACTCTCCATCATACAGCCAATCATACAGTCAATACCATGAGCTTCAGCTATGCTGGCAATTTTTAATGCATTATGAATTCCACCAGTTTTCATAAGTTTAATATTTACTCCGTCAGCTATCCTATTGTGAATAATATTAACAGCATCTAAAGGTGAAAAACAACTTTCGTCAGCAATGATTGGTAAATACACATTATCTGTTACAAACTTTAGTCCCTCAAAGTCATGTGCCTTTACTGGCTGCTCAATTAATTCAATATCAAGTCCCATATCTTCAATCTTTCTTATTATCATTACGGCTTCTTTTGGGGTCCATCCTTGATTAGCATCTACTCTAATATTTACGCTATATCCTATAGCATCTCTAATGGATTGAAGTCTTATTAAATCCTTTTTCCAATCTTTCCCCACCTTGATTTTCAAAGTCTCATAACCTTTTTCTACAGCAACAATACTATCTTGTGCCATTTCTTCTGGCTCATTTACGCTTATGGTTATATCTGTTGTTATATTTTTTCTATAACCGCCCAATAACTTATATACAGGAATATTATGAAGCTGACCAAATAAGTCGTATAAAGCCATATCTACTGCTGCTTTAGGGCTGGTATTTTTAATTAAGGAAGTATCAAGTATATACATTAAGTCTTCAAAGTTCTCAAGATTTTGACCTACTATTTTGGGACTTAAATGTTCTAATATGCCCCATTTTATGGAGCCCATAGTATCACCAGTAATTACAGGCGTTATAGCAGCCTCACCATAACCTATATGGCCTGTATCTGTAGTAATTTTAACTACAACATTTTCTAGTACACTTACTTCCCTTAAAGCAGTTTTAAACGGCTTTTTTAAAGGAATCCTTATTTCGCCTACTTGTACATCTTGAATCTTCATTATAACTCCCACCTTTACCATATTTTTATATAAATTATACCACTAGGTATTACTTTATCCTAGTAGCCAGAATAAACTGTAGTTTAATTTCTACTAAATTCTTTTCCTACATATACATTTTCAATATAAGTTTTTCCTGTAGAAGTTTTAATTGTTACAGGTGTTACTTCCGTTTTCATAACCCTTTTATAAACATATTTATTTCCTTGTTTTTCATAATGTCCCGCAAATTGATGGATCATATAATGCTTTTCATTATCTTTACCAATATACAACATGGCATGACCTGGCATATATAAAGCCGTCCCAGGAGTAACGCTATCAAGTACTTTTAATCTACCTTCTAAGTTCAAATTTCCTTTAAATTCATAAATTTTTCCTAAAGAATTTTGCCCCTGCTCTGAGGCATTTCTAGGTAATTCAAAGCCAAAAGTTCTATGAATATCTAGCAAGAAAGCTGAACAATCTCTGGTATTATTCATACCTCCCCAACCATAAGGTTCCCCATATAGCTTGAATGCTTGTTTTAAAAGATTTTCTTTAGTGTAGGGAAGATAACCTTTGTTAAAACTACCTAAACTATCTAATTCTATAGTCTCTATTAATAAGCTACCATCATTATCTCTTTTAGGTAAATTCACTAAAAATGAACTTCCTTTATCCTGAACTAGAGGAAGTTTAACCCCCATATCATATAAAACCTTATCAATAATAATTTGTTTATCTACAACTACTAAGAAGTCCTTTTGATCAATATAATTAAAAATTACATCTTTTTCTCCTTCAGCTATATCCTTTTTAGGAATCCAACCTGTATAATTATATGTACTACCAAAATACCATTCTCTATCTTTACTTTCAGAATAAATCGCTATAGGTTCCCAAGGATAAACGGCTGTTTCCATAAATCTATCAAATTCTAAATCTCCTTTAATTTTATAAGAACCATCGAAGGTCGGAAAAGTTCTTATCATAGTTCTGTTTACTGCGACTCCATATCTTATTGGAGTCTTATCTTTAACCATATTTAGGTTTAAATTACTAAGTAGTTTTTCATAATATTCTTTTGTTACAACATTTCCATTTTTATTATATCTTTTACTTTTAGGCACTTGACTTTTTTTCTTAATTAAGCTGATTAATTCATCCTTTTTTATATAAGGATTAAGATTTCTCAAGTCCTTTAATCCTTCATACTGACTAAAATTATCCTTATTAAATTTTATTATAGCTGCTTCATCCATTAAAACTTTATCTTTATCTTCAATCTTCCTTATCCAGTATTCAGCATCAGATATGCTTAATTCTTTTTCTTTTGTATCTTTTATAGTTCTTGTTGAAATATCCATATTTACTGCACTATCAGCCATCTTAGGCTCATCAGTTTTTATTAAGAATATTGCTATACTAAGTAAAATAAAGATTGTTGCAAATTTATGTTTAATTTTCACTTCATCCCCTCCTTAATAAAGATGGTTTTACTAATACTCTATTAAAATATACTTAATTTTAATTCTTTTGACAAATCTTTCATGATTCCGTATCCTACTATAGAGTTTCCATATTGGTCTAAAGCTGGACAAAACAGACCTATGCCCATCTTTTTAGGCACTGTTGCTAGTATACCACCTGCTACTCCACTTTTAGATGGTATCCCTACTTTTACAGCATATTCTCCACTAAAGTTATACATTCCACTAGTAGTCATTATAGCAGTTATAATAGATGATATATTTTCATCACATAAAGAAGTTTCAGAATTTAATACTCTGCATCTATTCGCAAGAAATAATCCAATTTTTGCAATATCTAAACAGTCTACTTCTATAGCACATTGTTTAAAATAAGAATCCAAAATAGCTTCTACGTTTCCCTCAATAATTCCCATATTTTTCATTAAATAAGCCATTGCTCTATTTTTATCTCCTGTATCTTTTTCTGATAAATAGATTTCTTCATTATAAGTAATATTAGGATTTTCAGTAATTTTTCTTATTAAATTAAGTAATCTATTAAACTTTTCTTCCCCGCTGCCTTTTATTAAAGATGTGGCTACTATAGCACCAGCATTTATCATGGGATTGGAAGGTTTTATACTATGAGGCAAGTCCAATTTATAGAAAGAATTAAAAGGTTCATCTGTAGGTTCATAGTCTACCTTATTGAAAACCTTTTCTTCTCCATTATCCATAATGGCAAGCATTAAAGATATGACTTTAGATATACTCTGAATAGTAAATTTTTTATCATAATCCCCTGCTTTATATATATTCCCTTCCATATCCATAAGACAAATCCCAATATAATTAGGATTTGCCTCAGCAAGAGCTGGTATATAATCTGCAACCTTACCTTTATTTACTAAATATCTATTTTTTTCTATAATAGTTTCTAATATATTTTCCATACAAGTCCCACCCCTTTATTAATGAATATTAAAATAAGTTCCCCCAATAAATTCTCTTAATATAGAATTAGGAGGTATAATCCCTTCATTCTCAATATTTCTAAAATACTCTAGAAATTTAAGTAGTTTTTTAGCTTCACTATAATAAGCATTACTATTGTCTATTTCCTCTAATAAAGGGACTATATGTTTTTTAAGAACTGCTAATTCATATACTAAAGCAGAGTCAAACATAATATCTGCTTCTTCTTGATAAGGAAATATATGTTTTTCTTCACCTTCTCTAACTCCTGACCATAATTCTAAAGTTCTTAGAGCACTATGTCCCCTATATTTAACGTCTCTTACCATTCTTCTTATAAGTCTTGTATCTGTCGTAGAAATCCTATTATGAGCATCTATATTTAGCTGAGTTAAGGCACTAACATAAATTTTAAATTTATTCTTTTCTGGAATATAAGTAGTTAGTCTAGGATTCAATCCATGAATTCCTTCAACAATTATTGGATGGTCTTTATCTACTTTTATCCTTTTTCCTGACTTTTCACTTTTTCCTTCAAGGAAATTATATTTTGGCAACTCTATCTCTTCTCCTTCTAAGAGTTTAACTAAATCTTCATTTAATTGCTTTAAGTTTATTGCTTCTAAAGCCTCAAAATCATAATCTCCATCTTCGTTTAAAGGCGTACTATCTCTATCCACAAAATAATCATCTACAGATATAGCTATAGGTCTTTTTCCATTAACTTTTAAGTGAACTGCTAATCTATGAGCAAAAGTAGTCTTTCCCGAAGAAGAAGGACCAGCAATTAAAATAATATTTACATCCTCATCTCGACATATCTTATCGGCTATTTGACCAATCTTTTTTTCATGTAATGCTTCTGAAACTCTAATAACCTCATCTATAGTTTCATCCAGTATTTTTTCATTTAAAGAACCTACATAGCCTAAGTCCAAAATATCTGCCCAATCTTTAGCTTCCTTAAAGACCTTAGCTAACTTTTTTTGTTCTTTAAATTCTGGTAATAAATCATTACTCTTTATACTTGGGAATAGAATTATAACACCTGGATAATAGTATTTCAATTGAAATATATCTACGTATCCTGTAGAAGGTGCTAAAAACCCATGAAAAGTATCTATATGATCTCCAATTGTATAAACATGGATAGATTCTCTACTCAAAGTATTGTATAGTCTGACCTTATCTTCATACCCATATTTACTAAAAAGCTCTAAAGCCTTATTAGCAAAAATCTTTTCCCTTACAATAGGTAAATTCTTATCTATAATCTCTTTCATTCTTTTTTCAATTTGTTCTATTTGGCTGAAATTCATAGAGGAACCTTTTTCTAATTCTGCATAAAGTCCTGTTCCTAGAAAATGTTCTATTCTAACTACACTTTTAGGAAATAATTCTTTACATGCCATTATAAAAACAGCAGATATAGTTCTTGTATATATTCTATAACCATCTACATCTTTATTATCTAAAAACTTTACATACATATCCTTTTCAGCTTTTTTTCTTAGATTAAATATTTCATTGTTAATTCTGGCACCTAAATATTTTTTATAATCTTTACCATATACTTTCTTAGATATATCTTCTAATATTGAGTTTTCATCAACAAACACATCTTCCTCAATTCCTTCTACATAAACCCTTATTTGTTCACTCAAAATATCACCCCTGAATATATTAATAAAACAAATCCATCTCTATTTTTTCATACTTGTCGCTTATTTTACTTATAAATTCCTTACCATTTAAATAATCTAAAGGTTCCTCTAATCCATTTAGTTGAATTTTATACCCATGAAGCCATTGACTTTCCAGACCATATCTTTCATTAAAGATTTTATTGATTCTTTTATCACCGTATTTTGTATCTCCAATAACTGGATACCCTAGAGAAGATAGATGGCTTCTTATTTGATGAGTTCTCCCTGTAATAAGCTCTATTTCTAATAAAGAATACCCTCCTTTATTCTTTATTGTTTTTATATTGGTTACTATCTTTTTTGTCCCTTCCATATCTTCTTCATATACTTCTACTTTATTCTTTTCTTCATCTTTAGATAGATATGCTTCTGCAGTAAAGTCTTTTCTTATATCTCCTTTTACTATAGTCTTATAAAACCTTCTTACTTCCCCATTTTTAATAGCTCTATTAATAATTTTTAAGGCTTGATAATTCTTTGCCCCAATTATTATTCCACTAGTATTTCTATCTAATCTATTACAAATGGAAGGTGTAAAAGTTTTTTCTATTCTTGGATTATAATCTCCTTTTTGATATAGATAACTTACCATACTATCTACTATATTATCTCCATAATTCTTGTCTGCTGCATGAGATAAAATTCCTTTAGGTTTATTAATTAGAATTATATTATCATCTTCATAAATAATGTTAGGGATTAGCTTGCTTTTTATTTCAGTCTTTTTAGCTATAAATTTATCAATAGTCTCATCTGATAGATAAAGTTGAATTATATCTCCTTCTACAATAACTGTTTCAGGATTAACTTTACTCCCGTTTACTTTTATATTCTTTTTCCTAATCATTTTATATATAAAGCTTTGTGGAGCATCAGATAAGTACTTTTTCAAAAATCTATCTAGCCTTTGATTACTTTCATTTTTATCAATTATTATCTCTTTCAAAGTTTTCTCACCTTTTCTTTCTTCTTGTGTTATAATTATATTATACATTATGTGTTTTTTAAAACCTTATTTTTGCAAAACATCTTATAAAGAGGTGAATTTATGAAAAAATTTTTAGAAGGATTGAAGGATTTACTCTATGACTCCGTAGACTACATAATAATGTTTGGGATAATAATAGGAGTGGTTTTTGTTATAGGCTGGCGATTAGACGTTTTATTTGCTAAAGATGCATTGGACATGCCTAGTAAAGAAGGTATCATAGTAGAGGAAAATAAAAATAATACCAATAAAAATGAGGGAACTAAAGATACCAATAATGAAGAAAATGCTGAAAATAATAAAGAAGATAAAAACGGAAATAATTCAGCAACAACAAATGAAATTGTAAAGATTAATATACCTGCTGGATCTGTGTCAGCCCAAATTGGTAGTATACTTGAATCACAGGGATTAGTCAGCAGTAAAGATGATTTTGTACAAAAAGCTCAAGAATTAAAACTGGATACTAAATTAAAATCTGGAGATTTTGAAATTAATAAAAATAGTTCTATAGAAGATATATTAAAAATTCTTTCTAAATAATATTAAAATAGCAACCATCTTGGTTGCTATTTTAATATTTCTTGCTAAAACTAAAATAGAAACTAAGTTTTTACTTTAGATAAATAAGAAAACTAATAAGTCCTTTTTTATTTCATTTATATGTTTTGTGCATAGTAACCAACCCAAAACTCTTGTTGAAGCTATATTAGAAATCCATGTATATAATATGGCAGTGCTCCACGCCTTTCGATTTCATCAGCCAATGTTTTAACAAGATAAGAAGCAAGCCCCCTATTCCGATGCCCCAGCATGGTATCTATACCAATTTGCCATAATTTAGACATACTATCATCAGCACCTGTTAAAGCAACAAGTTGATTTCCTTGATATGCTCCAAATGCAATAACATCATTATTATAATTTAACGCATTTTCAAAACCTTTGTTGACATTAGAAATCTAATCCTTATACATTTCTATCATGCTTCTTAAACTTGTAACTTTATGTCTTTTGTATATACTTTTAATTGCTCGTCTGTTTTCCTTATGTATAATAATATATAAAAAATAGGGTAGCCTAAGCTACCCTAACATTTCCCTTCATTCTTTACTACTCAATCCTAATTTGCTAGTTATATTAAATAATAGTACATAAAGGTACTCTAACTAGAACTAAACGATCAGTCATATTTTCAACATTAAATACTAAGAACACGTTTGTTCCTACTACAAATGCACAAATAAGATTTACTTCCATTCCTGTAGGAATTCTGTCAACTATTTGACAACGCATAACTCCTGCTGCTATTAGTGCTGCTGCTTGTGCTGCTGTTATCTCTATTACAATAACTTCTTGAATATCTCTACCTGGAATCTTTATTTCTATTTCGATAAGCAAGAAAAATCTGTCATCTATCCGTGCTACACATGTTGCACCTATACTAATTGGATCGTTACATTTTGCTGCATCAATCCCTTGATTATAATCCATTATTCTCGCCTTCCTTACTTTATATTAGGAAAGTAACTTGTTGCTTTTCTTCTTTCCCAGTACAAGTATATTACGGACCGACAAAAGTTGTTACTATAATATTTCTATATTATATCCTCATTCAATTTCCTTTGTAATTCATTATTGAAACTAACTTTCATATATTGCTCATCATACCCATCTAAATTGAATCTACTTACTAATCATATCTAACATACTCCATAAAGCCCAATCTAGAATATTATCTTCATTTAAATCTTTTATCCATATTTCCAGATTTTCTATTATTTTATTTTTAGCTAAAGACCTTACAGCTTCTTCTCCTTATTTTCTTATCAGCATTAAAGTATAGTTTCCTTAGATTCATTAATAAATCTATTATAGCCATGTTAATTCAGATATGATCAACATGGCTACTAATTCTGTGAATAAAATTTTTTAAATAATTTTTGACGTTTTTTGACGTTTGAAAAATAAACATTAATTTTTCAACGATCTATAGACGTTATTAATACTTCTCATTTATATATTCATCAATTAAGGACACTTTTTTTCCTTCTTTAAATACCCCTTCTTCCTTTAAAACGTTTAAAAGCCAAATTGCCTTTGAATGAAATATAGCTTCTTTATAATCTAATAATACTATTTCATAAAGTTTATCTTGTAAGAATCTAGATTGTACTTTAATAAAATAAGCTTCAACATTTTGAAATTCCAAATACCTTAACAGGTTTAATGTAGCTCTATCTTTTTCGTGATAATAGTTATTACCCTTATTTAAATAGTAAGGATAATATTTTTGATGTTTCTTCGTCTTCTTTACATCTTTAGCTAGCATCGTATAATACTTAGCTAATACATTGTAATATTGATAATTATACATTCCCTTTTCATAACTATCGACTTTTAAAAAAGGTTTCACATTCATTTTTTGAACAAAATCAAAATTATACTCTAAAAATTCTTTTTTGGTAATATCTCCATTTTTAAACTGAACAATCAGGGAACTTCTGTTATCAAAAAAAGTCTCAAACATCCCCCTTTTTTTATAGCTATTCAACTTATAACACCCTATCTAAATATAATTTTACATTTATTATATCACATTTATTATTTATTTTTTAATAATTTTATTTCTTCTTCTGTAAGCTCCCTATATTCACCAGTTTCTAAAGATTCATCCAATTTTAAAGGTCCCATTGAAATTCTCTTTAAATATAAAACTTTCATACCTATGCTTTCAAACATCCTCTTAACTTGGTGAAACTTACCTTCTTGAATAGTTAAATAAACTTTAGATATAACATTAGAATCTTGTATCTTTAATGTTGCCGGTAAAGTTGTATAACCGTCATCTAAAACAATTCCGTTATTAAACTCTTCAATATGCTTTTCCTCAACATAACCATCTACTTCAACATAATAAGTTTTGTCTACTCCTTTTTTAGGAGACAACAATTGGTGAGCAAGCTTACCATCATTGGTAATTAAAAGTAACCCTTCAGTATCTTTATCTAATCTTCCTGCTGGAAACGGTTTATATACAATATATTCTTCTTCTAGTAAATCTATGACTGTTCTAGTTAGAGGATCATCAGTGGAAGAAACTAGTCCTTTTGGTTTATTCATCATTAAATAAATGTATTCCCTATATAAGATTTCTTCTCCATTAAAAGTAATTAAATCCTCATAAGGGTTAACTTTAAATTCATTGTTTAATATAGTTTCATTATTAACTTTAACTATCCCATCTTTTATAAATTTTTTTACATCTTTTCTGCTTCCATATCCAATATTAGAAAGGACTTTGTCCAATCTTTCTTTTTTTCCCATAATATCCTCCTTTGTATCCTTTATATATTATATACTAATCTATTTTTATTATAATTCATAGGAAAATGCAAAATCTTCTTAGTGCTAATTTTCCGTTAAATGCATTCAACAAAGGTTTCCTTAATTAAAAATTATTCAATATAAATCTATGTTATTATTTAAATATATATAAGTATAAAATATAAAAATAAACACAAAATATATATTGAATAAATAAAGCTAAGAAAGGAGCATACTATGCATAATAAAGATGAAAAACCTATTGAAGGTGTTAAATGTGTAGTTAATACTTGCCATTATCATGTGCCAGGAGATCGTTGCACAGCAGGCACTATAGAAATTCAACCAAGAGATGCTTCCTCTACAGAAGAAACTGATTGTAATACTTTCAGACCAAACATGGGATGATAAAAAAATAGGCAGGATTTTCCTGCCTATCTTAATGCTAACTCTGTCTCCAATTCCAAACAGTGTTCTCTCAAATCTTCCGGAACTTGCTCCATTGTATATTCTACGTTAATATAGAAATCTGTATTGAATTTTTCTGATATTGTAGTTAAATCTTTTAATAATTTTTCTAAGTCTTCTATTTTTAAATCAATTATCTTATAAATTCCGTCTACATAAACTTTTTCAATGTCATAGTCCATGCCAATAACTCCACATAAAAAGCCATAGAAAGATTCAACGTTTAATATATTGAATTCCATGGCATTAATAAGTCTTACCGAGTAATCAAGACTGAATATATGATTGTCGTCTACATCTATGAAGGCAATATTACCATTCCCCTCTTTCATGTCCTTATTTGCATTGTCAATTAACCATTTTGTTTTCCCTGATCCTTTAGTTCCTAAAATAAATTTAACCATGACAATCCACCTCCACCTTTCTAAGGTATTCTTTTATATTATATTCTACATAAAATTCAATTTTCCTCTATTTTTTTACTATTCTAAAAATTTTCTTATACCTTTTCCATTTAAATAATTATATTTTATCCCTTGTCTAGAATTCCTGCTTTCCATAATAGATACGATGTCATCTCTAATCTTCCACCAAGACTCATTCCAATTAACAAATAGAGAATTTTCTTCTGGTGCTCTCCCAATAATTCTTTGAACTACAATCTGTGGATCTAAATATTCTAAAAAAGTAATCACTCTTTCCATATACTCTTTTTTAGATACTAATGAAACTTCTCCTTCTTTATAAAGTCTTCCTAAAGCAGTTCCTTCCACAATATATAGAGCATGAAGTTTTATCTCCTCAACTCCTAAAGCAGAAATTATTTTAGCATTCTCGATAACATCAATTTCATTATCCCAAGGAAGATTTAAAATTAAATGAGCACAAGTTCTTAATCCATAAAATTTTATTCTCGTTACTGAATCTATAAATTCTGCTAAGGTATGACCTCTATTAATCTTTTTTAAGGTATGATAATTAACTGTCTGAAGTCCTAATTCTAGAGTAATTTCTAAATTATATTTTTCTTTTACATTAGATAAATACTCTAGATATAAATTGTTTACGCAATCAGGCCTTGTAGATATAGATATTCCTACAATTCCTTCTACTATAGATTCTTCAATATATCTTTTAAAATCTGCTAATGGTAAATAAGTATTAGTGAAATTTTGGAAATATGCTATAAACTTTTTTGCCTTATATCTTCTTTCTATATATTCTTTATTCTTGAGTACTTGTTCTTTTACCGATAAACTATTAGGAAGATTTTCAAAAGATCCACCTTCTTCCCCGCAATAGATGCAACCACCTACTCCTAGAGTGCCATCTCTATTTGGACAGGTTAAAGGTAAATTAATAGGTAATTTATATACCTTTTCTCCAAACTTATGCTGTAAATAAGTTGAATATACATTATAAACGTTAATTTGATTCAAATTTTTCCACCTCTAGATTATAAGTTTTCCTTTATAAAGCTAAGTACTTGCTCACCATGACCTTTTGCCTTTACTTTTCTAAATTCTTTTACTAATTTTCCTCCTTTATCAAAGATAAAAGTAGACCTTTCTACTCCTAGATATTCTTTACCATACATTTTTTTCATCTTCATTACATTAAATTGTTTATGAACACTCTCATCTTCATCACTTAATAGTAAAAAAGACAGATTATGCTTATCTCTAAACTTCTCATGGGATTTTAAGCTATCTCTACTTACTCCTACAATAACCGTATCTAATTTATTAAATTCGTCTTCTAAATCTCTAAACTCTAAAGCTTCTGTAGTGCAGCCAGCTGTATTATCTTTAGGATAAAAATAAACTACAACATTTTTACCTAAAAAATCTTTCAAAGAGACATCTTTACCATCAGTTTCTTTTAATATAAAATCATAATTCACATTCCGACCTCCTTTTATATATTTAATACCCTTTTTAATTCAAAAGCAACTCCACTTTCATTATTATCTTTCTCTGAAATAATCTTTGCTATTTTCTTTACCATAGGACTACTATTTTTCATAGCAATACCTAACCCTGAATTTTTTATCATTTCGATATCATTATTATCATCACCTATAGTAATTATTTCCTCAGGTTTAATTCCTTTTTCCTTAGCATATTCCATTAAAGTAATCCACTTACTACCAAGAGGATTCATTATTTCCAATAAAGCCTCTGCTATTTTAATATTTTCTATTACATGAGAACTATATTTACTTGGATATCTGTCATTTATATGAAAATGAAAATTCTTTAAAGTCTCCTTGTTTCCAACATATACTACTGCTAAAATTTTAACATCTTCCAACTCTAAATGAGTCTCTACTTGTTTAAACCTATTTTCATTAGAGGACAAATAGTTATGATAGCTTTCATGACTTCTATCTAATTCTATAACTAGATCATATCCTTCTTCATAATTATCTACATGAATTATAGGCTGCAGTCCCCTTCTTTTACCTTCTTCTATTATGACTTTAAAATCTTCCACCCTAAGATATTTTTTAATAATTATTGAATCATCTTCCGAATTTCTAGCTATACTCCCATTATTAGCTAAAATAGTCATATGTCTTTTGATGTCCTTTGTTAATTCTTTTGCTGACCAATATCTTCTTCCCGTAGCTATAACTACTTCATAGCCTTTATCTATTAATTCATGAACAATTTGTAGATTTTCTATAGGTATTCTTTTTTTATCGTCAAGCAAAGTTCCGTCTAAGTCAATAGCTATTAACTTGTACACCAAATCCCTCCTTTAAATCCTTCTATACCCATAATATACAAGACTCAAATATTTGAGTCTTATATATTATAAAATTCTATAAAAGATTTATACCCATAGTAATGATCCAATACTCCGCCAATTTCTCTAATAGAGTGCATGCCTAAGATTGGATTTCCTATATCTAAAGAAGGTATATCTAATTGAGTTGTATTTATTGGTCCAATTGTAGATCCTCCCCTTGCATCAGATCTATTAACAAATTTTTGTACAGGAACTTTTGCACTCCTACATATATCCTCATAGATAGCAGAAGTAATACTATCTGTAGTATAAGATTGATTAGCACTAATTTTTATTACAGGTCCTTTATTCAATACAGGTCTATTGGTTGGGTCATGTTTATCACTATAATTAGGATGAACACCATGAGCCATATCTGCAGAGATTAAGAAAGAATTTGATAAAGCTCTATAATAGTCCTCTCTATCCTTTTTAAGTGCCATAGTAATTCTTTCTAGGGCAATTCTTAACATTGGACTGGCTGCACCCTGTTTAGTAGTGCTACCTACTTCCTCATTATCAAAACATACACATACATTAGTAGCTTTTGAGACTTTACTATTTAAAAGAGCTTCTATGCTTCCATGAACCATTGCTAAATCATCAAGTTTTCCTACAGAAATAAATTCATCATTTAAGCCAACAATACTCCCCTTTTCTCTTCCATATAAGAAAATATCTGCATCAAATATATTTTCAGCTTTCTCGTTTATTAAATCTCCAATTAAATTAAATAAAAAATTATCCTTTTTAAACTTTTCATCTATTAGAGACAATAAAGGCAATGTATCCGTTTGTTTATTTATCTTCACCCCTTCATTAACTTCTCTGTTCATATGTATAGCTAAATTAGGGATTATCATTAAATCCTTATCTATGTTAATAAGTCTATATTCTGGTTTCAAAGGATTAGATCCTTTAAGTGCAATTCTCCCTGCCAAGGATAAAGGTCTATCAAACCAGCTGTTTAGAATAGGACCTCCATAAGTTTCTGTATTTAATTTTAAATATCTATTTTCTACTACCATTTCAGGATTCGGTTTAATTCTAAAACCAGGAGCATCTGTATGTGAACCTATGAGCTTGAACCCATCTTTTTCTACCTCACCGCTACCTACTACAAAGGCTATTATAGCTGAATTATTGTTAGTCACATAATACTTACCTTCTTTTTCTAACGTCCATCTATCTTTAAAATTCAGCTCCATATATCCAGCCTTATTTAATCTGTCTTTTATATTTTTTACTACATGAAAAGAGCTTGGACTCTTATCTATAAATTCTATAAGTTCTTTTGAAAATTTTAACTCTTTATTCATTTATATCCACCCTTTCTACGTATTAAAGAAAGTACCCCACTATTAAAGTGAAGTACTTTCTTACTTTAAAAATTACTCTTCGTCATCTTCTTCGTCTAAATCATCATAATTTTCATACTCTACAAAATCGTCTTCATCCTCAAAGTCTTCATCTAAGAACAGACTATAGAATGCTTCTGAAACCATTTCAAACTCATCTTCTTCTTCAATAGGTAATAGATCAAATTCATCGTTACCTAAATCTTTATATTTATATAATAATACTTGCTCATCATCTACTGGTGCTAATGCAATATATTCATCTTCATCTACTTCAAAGATGCCTAGCACATTACATTCTAACTCAGTATCATCATCCAGAGTTAAGTAAATAACATCCATTTCGTCCATATCTTCAAATTCAAAATCCTCTACATCATCATGATCTTCGTTACAATCACATCCACAGCCGCAACCACCGCAATGTTCGTCATTGTATTCAAAAGTATCGTTATTTTTTTTAGTCATAGTCATTCTCCTTTTTATTTAATATTTTTATAAAAGTATATGCTTATAATACCCTATTTTAACATAGAAGTATATATTTTATTAGAAAATTATTCTATTTCCTTTAAAACTTGAAGTAACAGATTCCAAGTTCTTTCAGTAGAAGATAAACTTAATTTTTCTCCTGGAGCATGAACTCCATACATATTCGGTCCAAAGGAAACCATATCCATGTCTCCAAATTTCTCTTTAAATAGTCCACACTCTAAACCTGCATGAATAGCTGCTACATTTACTTCTTTTCCATACATATCTTTATATGCCTTTTTAAAAACTTCCCTAATGTATGAATCCTTATCATATTCCCAAGCAGGATAAGATGCATAACTTTCCCATGTTCCTCCAAGTGCTTCAGCTAAGATTCTCACTTCATTAGCTATATAGTTCTTTAAACTTCCAACAGAGCTCCTCATTGCACATTCCAAGGTTACTTTGTCGTCTATAGTCTTTACTACTCCTAGATTATTTGAACTTTCCACCAACCCTTCAATATCCATACTCATAGTTTGAACACCATTTGGCATTAGCATTAAAGCTGTTATTATTTTATCTCTAGTATTATCATTAAATACTTTATCCATTCTCTCTTCTAATTTTTCTATAACTAAAGTTATATCTCCGTCTGTTGTTGATAATTCATTTTTTAATTCCTCCTCTATTTCATCAACTCTAGAGTTTAGTTGGTCTATGTCATCTTTATTTACAGCTAAAATAGCTTTAGCATATCTTGGTATAGCATTGGTTTTTGAACCACCTTCTATAAAAGATAAACTCAAAGAAATTTTTCTATTTAGACTATCCAATATTCTACCCATTATTTTATTGGAGTTTCCTCTTCCTTTATGAATCTCCATGCCTGAGTGTCCACCCTTTAACCCTGTTACTTTTAAACTATAAAAAACATCTTCATCCTTTGAGTCTCTCCATTCTATAGGAATAGTAACCATATTTCTTTCTCCACCAGCACAGCTTACTAATATAGTACCTTCTTCTTCTGAGTCAATATTTATTAATATCTTTCCTTGTAAATTATTTGGATTTAAAGCTTCAGCACCAGACATTCCCGATTCTTCGTTAGTAGTTATAAGTACTTCTAATGGCGGATGAGGTATATCATTAGATTCTAATAATGCTAGACACATAGCTACAGCAATTCCGTTATCAGCTCCAAGAGTAGTTTCTTTTGCTATAAGAAAGTCTCCTTCTATATTCAGCTTAATTGGATCTTTTGAAAAATCATGACAGAATCCTTCTGACTTTTCACACACCATGTCCATATGCCCCTGCAATATTATAGTAGGTCTATTTTCATATCCTTTATAAGCTGGTTTTCTAATGATTACATTTAATGCCTCATCCTGAATAGTATCTAACCTTAATTTTTTCCCAATTTCCACTAAATAATCACTAATTTTTTTTTCTTCCATAGAGCAACGAGGTATTTGGGTTATTTCTTCAAAATAATAAAATACTCTTTCTGGTTTAATTCCTTCTAATACTCTCATGTTTACCACCCTTTCAATTATTTATTCTACTATTATAGAACTTTCAAATCCAAATACGTCTAATACTCTAATATATATTGGATTATGTATTGAATCTACATTTATAGGAATTTCAATACTAGAATTGATTTTTAATGAATCTACCCGTCTATAATCCTGCCAAGTAATAACTGGAGTTTCACCGTTATAATTTATATCTATACCAATATAATCTATGAGTGCAATAGAGTCTTTTAATAATATTTCTTCTATTATTTCTTTATGTCTTTTATTTAATTCTATTTTAGATAGGTCTAAAATATATTTATCCAATTCAATTTTAATTAAACCATTCTCCTTCAATATGGTTCTAAATATAAGTCTTCCCACTTCCCTTTTTACTATATTAACTTTCTTCTGTTTATAAACAGAATTACTAGTTTCTGCTAGCCTTTTCTTAATGGTTACATGGGATAGATCTCCTTTATCTGCCATAATCCATCTTCTCTTGCATTTTTCAGCCACTATACCTGTAGTACCACTACCTGCAAAAAAATCAGCTACAATAGAATCCTCCTTTGAGGAGGATAATATAATTCTCTCCAATAGTCTTTCTGGCTTCTGAGTATCATAGCCTACTCTTTCTTTTGATGTTCTACCTACCATATCTACTTGCCATACATCTTTTAAATTAACTAAAGTGTACCAGCCTAATTCATCCTCAAACTCTTCTACTCCTTTGAACCTATATGGTTTAAACCCTCTATTATAGGATTTTTCCTTTTGAGGATTAAATATGTAATCCTTAGTCTTAGTGTAAACTAAAATAGTATCATGTTTTCTTGAGTAGTGTTTTTTACTTACACCTCCCGATTTATAAGACCATATAATTTCATTTAAAAACTTATCTTCTCCAAATATGTAATCCATCATTATTTTTACATAATGAACTGTCCTATAGTCTAGATGAATATATATGGTACCACTTTTGCTTAATAACTCCTTCATTAAATATAATCTTACACATATCATTTCTAGATAATCCAATAATCCTTCTTCCCATGTATCTTTATAGGCAAAATATTCTATAATCTCTTTTTTATCACCATTTAATACCTCAATCCTTCCTTTATAGTTAGCTTTACTTAAAAAAGGAGGATCTATATAAATTAAATCGATTTTCTCTTTATATCCTTCTTTTATTAAGGACTCTAATACTTGTAAATTATCTCCTTTATATAGGATATTAGATGAATCTATATCGGTTTTAACTTTAATCATATTAAATTTTGGAAATACTATTTCTTCCTCTAATGTACTCACAACAGTACTATTTATAATTTCTTTAGCTTTACTTTCACCTTCTTTAAATATTATAGGCAGCATTTCTACTATGTTGGTTTTATTCATTCCTATCCTCCCTAGAGTTATTAATGTATAATATTCTCTAAGGATTATGAAAATCCTTCTAAAAATAAAAACTTATATGACAATAGTGTAATCTTAACCTCTTAATGATATAATGTTTTATGGTAAATAGATAAAGTATAGAAATTTATAAGTTGGAGGTGTTTTTATTGAACAGCTTAGAATCTTTGTTAGTAGATTTACCAGAAGATATCAATAGATTAGTAGCTTCTGGATATTTTGATGAAGCAGAGAATCTAATAGAAATCTATTTGACTAGGAATATTGCTAAAATCTTAAAAGATAGATTAATCTTTGAAAAGGATAGGATTAAAAGGCTTAAAGAAGATTATATTTACTCCTTTGAGGAAGCTTTAGAATTAGGTAGATCTAAAATTAAAGAGTTTTCGGGAGAAGAATTGGAGTATTTAAAGAAGGAAAGATATGCAGATTGGATTTTAATCAACGGTAAAGTAGCTTTTAGTGGTCGCTTTCTAGAAAATAGCCTGAAGGTTCATCCTAGCCTAAAAAATAGATTGCTTGAGAATTCACCCGATAATAAGCATAAAGAATTATTACATAAAACTATAGATGATATTGTGACTTATGGAGAGAAAAAATATTTTATCCATGTTAAAGCTGGTATAAAATTAAATAACACTTTAGAACATATAGGGGAAAAAGTTAGGGTCCATATACCAGTACCTCGAAATGCCCAACAAATAAGTAATATCAAAATTATAAATACATCCCATGAGCCAAAAGAAATATCTTCTTCCGATTATCCTCAAAGAACTATCTATTTTGAAGAAGATATTAAAGAAGAAGATATCTTTACTGTAGAATATTCCTATGAGAATCATATTAAATATAAAGAATTAGATTCTACTAAAGTTAGTAAAACACAGCCTAAGTCTTATACTAATGAGTGGCTTCCTCATATTAAATTTTCACCTTTCCTAGTAGAATTGGCTAAAGAAATTATAAAAGATGAAAAAAATCCTCTACTAAAAGCTAGAAAAATATATGATTATATAACAGAAAATGTTCAATATTCTTTTATGAGACAATATGCTTCCATAACTAGTATAGCTGAATATGGTGCCTATAACTTAAAAGGGGACTGTGGTATACAAGCTTTGCTATTTATAACCTTATGTAGAATAGTAGGTGTACCTGCTAGATGGCAATCAGGACTTTATGTAGATCCCTATTTTATAGGATGTCATGACTGGGCAGAATTTTATATAGAGCCTTATGGCTGGCTCTTAGCAGACCCTTCCTATGGAGGAGACGGTATTCGCAATGGTAATAGAAAGGTTTGGGATTTTTATTTTGGAAATTTAGATCCATTTAGAATGATTGCTAATAGTGAATTTCATTATCCTCTTTATCCAGAAAAAAAATATTTAAGACAAGATCCTTATGATAACCAATTAGGTGAAGTAGAATTATTAAACGGTCCATTTTATGAATGGAAAAGAATATTAGAAATAATAGATGTTCATGAGATAAAATAGTATAGATAAATAAAGGGACTGTCTAAAATAGATAGTCCCTAAATCATTTCCCAATTAATATATTCATTTAATATTCCTACAAATTTTATAAAATATTCTTCTTCTAAATTAGTAAATCTCTCTTTATATGGACTATCAAGGTCTAACACTCCATATACTTTATTTTCTTTAATTATCGGAATAACCAATTCAGAATTAGAGGCAGAATCACAAGCGATATGTCCTGGAAATAAGTTAACATCTGGTATTAGTTGAACTTTTTTTGTAGCAACGGCAGTGCCACACACCCCATTTCCTATTTTAATTCTATTACAAGCAGGTAGTCCTTGGAAAGGTCCTAGAACTAATTCGTCATCCCTTAATATGTAAAATCCTGCCCAGTTTAATCTATCTACACAAGCCATTATTATTCCTGTAGCATTTGATATATTAGCTAAATCATTTTTCTCTGAACTAAGCTGTGCTTTTAAAAGTAAGTTCATATACTTATATCTTTCTTCAGTATTCATATTTTTAATCGGATCTAATTTAAACATTATTTTCCTCCTTAGTCTTCTAGTATAACTATCTTCTTTGCTGTGCCTTGAACAGGATAAGATTCGGCAACTTCTCCATTAAACACTACTTCTATTTTAACTCCTTCTTTTAAATCCTTATAACTTCCTTCCTCATCACCAATGTATACTTTAGCATCTGAATCTACTGTAACACTAGCTTTATCATAGGAAGTATCTTCTTCTATCTCTCCTTCTACAAGAAAAGTTAGTACAGAACCCTCTTCCATACTTTCGTATATTTCTATTATCTCTCCACGAATACCTATAGAATCTTCCTTTTTACCACATCCTACAACGGCAAGCATTATAATAAAAAATAGAATCAATAAAAAACCTTTTCTCATAGAATCCCTCCTTAATTTCTCTTATTTTCATTTTATCAGAGGTAAATTATTATGTAAAATTTCGACTTCAAACGCCAATTAATCTATGCCCTAAAAATTATTTCTGCTTCATTTCTATCAATTATATATCCTATTTGTTCATATAAATTTCTAGCAATAATGTTATTTAAGTCAACCCACAGCATAGACTTTAACGCACCTTTTTTCTTTGCTTCCTTTAGTCCAAATAACATTAATTTCTTTCCTATTCCTTTTTTTCTTTCTCTCTCACATACTCCAAGACTTCTTACAAAACAACTTTGCTTATTATCACCATAAAGACTCATAACAACAAATCCTTTTATTATATCCTTCTCTTTATAAATTAATATAATATAATCTTCACTATTTAACCAATCTATTAATTCCTGTCTTGAAATATTAAACGTATTAAAAATTTCCCTATCAAGTAAAAGAAAATTGTCAATATCCTTTAAATCTAAGTATTCAATAGGAGTATAAGGCAAATCAACAAGAAGAGTATGTAAATCACAAAAATATCCGACATAAAGATCTTTTTCTTCATAGCCCCATTGCCTTATTATTTCTTTCTTTTCTATTACTTCATCTAACTTACCTGCATATCTAAAGATGAAATTAACATCCTCATTTTCCATTTTAATTTTTTCAATAGTTTCTTTTAAATCTTTTATTTCATTTACTCCCCAAAGCAACTCTGTTTCTTCACTTGTCTTTCCTAATAAAAATAACCCTTCCTGTAATTCATATAATCTTATAACCTCTAACATATCTCCATAAAAAAAATTCTCTGGGTAACTTTGTCCTCTATTAAACACTTCTTTTAAATTCATTTTTAACCCTCCATAATTGACCCAATATTAGAAATATTTATAGATATTTACTTCCTTCCTTGTAAGCTAAATTACTAAATGAATATGTATTTAATAATTCTTTTACCCATTCTGCATTTGTCTTACTATAGTCTCTTAATGCCCATCCAATAGCTTTTTGAATAAAAAATTCTTCGTCGTCTATGTTTTGTAAAATAGCTTTTTTAAGCCATTCAGTATTTGTATCATTTTTCCATAAAAGTTGAATATTTAAAGCTATACGTCTATTCCAAAATGAAGAAGAATCTAACAAAGTAGTCATTATCTCATCAAAATATTGTAAATTATTTTTTACCCATAGAGCCATCTGTTTTCTTAATGCATCAATACTATCCCACCAAGGCTTTTTATTTATAAGCAGATATAGCATCTTAAAATCCTCATAAGAAAAACGTATATAATTCTCCCCCAATAAATCAATAGCCACATATTGAAATTCCCTTTCTTCACAATCGTATAATTCATACATAATGGATAATAAACTTTTAATATCTATTTCTTTTGATTGCTTCATATATTTTTTAGTTAAGGATTTACGCATAGGCATATTAATACCCATGAAAGGAAATAAATTTTTCATATACGCTTCCATTTTTCTTGCATTATCAATATTAGTGTTTTCTTTTAAAGTTTTATAGATATCTGCTACATAACTATTCATAAAAATCCTCATCTCACTTTGTATTTTAAAAATATTTCCTATTAACTTTATGTTATTATCTCTCACTACTAGTCCATTACTATCACTACATAAATATAATGTCCTTCCAGATTTAGTTGAATAAGCACGGAATTCATCTATATCATATACTTGAACATTAATTTTTTCAATAAATTTTTCTCCACTCATCCTCTAAAATACTCATCTCAACTAAATTCCAATAAGTATTTTTAAACTTTCTTACATCTCTTAATAACCCTTCTCTTGAGAAGCCTAGCTTTTCATAACATTTAATGGCTCCTTCGTTAAAATCAAAAACTCCAAGACTAATTCTATGTAATTTAAGCTCGTGAAATCCTATCCATAATATTTGTTTAATCATTTCCTGTCCTATACCTTTTCCCCTCATTGAAGTCGATCCAATTAGCACCTTTCCAATTCTTGCTGATAAATTTTCTCTGTCAATGTTCCCAAGTGAAATATGTCCAATAGGCGTTTCTGTTGAACTATCAACAGCTTTATAAATAAGTCTATCTGAATTAAATATATCATTTGAGTCTTTTATATATTTCTTTAACTGTTCCTCAGATAATGGAAATTTAAATTGTGGTCCAGCCCATTGGAGTAAAAATTTTTTGTCTCCGCTCCATTTAATCAATTGTGAGAAATCCGATGGATTAAAGAACTCTAGTCTAATCATATAATCCTCTCCTTCACTTATCTTATCTAACATTTCATATATTAATCAGATGAAATAATGTTCTTAACTCTTTCTACACTATGTCTAATCAAACTGGTTACTTTAAAATCGTTTAAATCATTCCAGTGTTTAATAATAAGTAAGATACTTAAAATTTCTCCAATTGCAATATAGCAATCTTTTAAATCAAAAATAAACAACGGTTTAAGATAAATATAATCAAGACTACCTCCCCAAAAAACCTTATCTATGAAAGAACATATTACTCCAGAAAACCAAAAAATAAACAATATCCTTATTATCTTAGAATTATAATTATGATATTTTATGTAATCATAAGAAAAAACCATTATTATGCCAGTTATAATTACAAATGATAAATGTATAAATAAACTAATGTTTAGATTAAATAGTGAATTAATCCAAGAATAATCTGTATTTATATAAGGTTTAAAATAGAATATATTAGCTATTAATTCATGTCTATTCATAAAATATGATTTTTTTATAATTATTTTAATTATCTGATCCAAAATTACTAAACTAAATATAGAAATATAAAATTTTTTCTTTTTCATAATCTGTCCTCTCTTCAAACCATAAATCTAGAGTTTCATTGGTTCTTTTATTTAATAGTTAATATATTTTTTCATTTTAATAAATTTAAATTCACTTCCAAATCCTTTTCCAATTAATTCAGGTTTGAGACCAAAACCTATCCACATTATCTCATCTTCAAAACTATACGAATAATAACCAACTAGTTGTCTTTCATCATCCAAAACAGCAAAGTTGTCTTTTCCCCAAGTTCCTGGCATTAAAAATTCTTCCAAATCGTCTTCATCTTCGGTCATATTATAGAAAGAATAAATACCATCATATTTCCAATTGTATACAATATCATAAGCATATTCTTTGTTCATATTAACAAAATTAAATTTCACTACTGTATCCTCCATAATTAATTAAAATGCAAAAAATAATAACTTTAATTCCTCTATTTTGCTTTTCCTCCTAGTCATTTTTAAATATATTCTGTTTTATGGTATTTTATTATTTTAATAATTTTTTTGTTCACAGCTATATACCCTACTTCTCTAAATAATCCAAATTCTTACTTACGTCCAATATATAAAAAGTGTTCACTTGTACCCATAAGATTTTCATCTTGGCTTAATTGGTAACCAATTTCTAGCCACTTTCTATATTCACATTCTTCTAACATATTTATTTCTCTTTCTTTAGAGCCTAAGATATTTTCAACACCAGCAAATATTATTTCCGTTAGTCCAAAGCTATTCATCAAATCTCTCGCCTCTTTATAATCAGTAAAATAAGCTGTTGTAAATCCTTTATCTCCTTCGTTTTTACCGTCCTTTAAATATCCCAGCAGTTCATCTACAGATTCAATTGGATACAATTCTTTTAAATAATCCTGTATAGGTGCGTAATTAGATATGAAAGAAGCAACAATAATTCCATTTGGCTTTAGTAATCTTAATGCATTTTCTACAGCAGTTTTCCTGTCAGATTCTTTGATCAAATGATACAGGGGTCCCATTAGCAAAATAACATCATATTTTTGTTCATACTTCTCTAACTCTAAAGCATTTCCATGTATATAGGCTTCCAGTGAAATACCTCTTTCTTCTGATTTTTCTTTTGCAACTTCAATATTGCGTTTTGATAAATCAAGTAATGATACCTTATGTCCTTTCTCTGCCAAATATATAGAATACCTGCCAGGTCCCCCTCCAATATCAAATATCTCTAAATTTTCTCCACTTAAATATTCATCAAGATACCTTGTCGTAATATCAAATTCAATTTTATGACGTTCAAGCCTTTCCCACTCATCATACTTTTCATCATACCAACGTTGAATTTCATCCATATTTTTATCCTCCTTATAAAATTTATGACTATATTTAAAATCATCATTTAGACACTTACTACTTCATACACCTTTTTTATACTCATGTTTAAGAATTGAATAAACAAATGAGTCTCTCCATTTTCCTTTTTGCCATTTATTTTCTCTTAAATGTCCTTCTCTCTTCATTCCTATTTTCTCTAATACTTTTGCTGAACCAATATTATTTGGGTCACATGTTGCAAAAATCCTATGTAAATCTAAACCTGTAAATCCAAATTCAATAATCTCTTTAGCAGCCTCTGAAGCATATCCATTGCCCCAGTATTCCTTATTATAACAGTATCCAATCCAACCTTCTCTATTGCTAGGATTTGATATATGTATTGCACAAACACCAATTAATTTATTATCCTCTTTTGTCACTACTGCAATTTCATAATCATATCTTGGGCTATCACACTGATATTTTATAATTTTATTCAGGAAAACTTGTGTATCTGCTTCACTATTAGGACCCCATGGTAAATATTGTGATACTTCAGAATCTGAAGCATAACTATGAATAGATGCAAAGTCATCTTTATTTAACTCTCTTAAAATAAGTCTTTGAGTCTCTATACTATTAAAAATCATTTTATTGCCCTTCCTTTCAAGTATCATGTTAATCCTAGTTCTCAATACATATAAATGAAATTATCACTTATTTTAAATCAAGCTGTAATTTAGGAGTTTTATCCCAACATCATCATCTCTTATAACTTTTTCTACAAAATATGTTTTAAAAATGTATTATCGATACATGTTCTATAAATTTTAATAAACTCCTTCTTTTTTGAATGATATTTCCCATTTTAATAAAACAAGGCAGACATCACTCTCCGTCTACCTTGTTTTATTAAATCATCTTTAATTACTATATTGCTTAAAGTACACCATAGATATAAGACCCAATAAAAAAAATTAGGTTTGCTATACTGATGCAATGGGGATGGTTCCCCTGAAACTATAAACTCAATAGATATTAATATTATAAATACAGATATTCCTTCTCTTTCCATACCTCTTCCTCTAAAAAAACACCTTCTGCCTTTATACTAGCAGAAAGGTAAGTGTTCACTATAATTTTTTAACAAATTCAGATTTTAATTTCATAGCTCCAAAGCCATCAATTTTACAATCAATATCATGATCTCCATCAATTAAACGTATATTTTTTACTTTGGTACCTATTTTTACAACCGATGAACTTCCTTTTACTTTAAGATCCTTAATCACCGTAACAGAATCTCCATCATTTAAAACATTTCCATTCGCATCTTTGACAACTTTTTCATCGTGATTATTTTCACTGATTAATTCTAAATTCCACTCATAAGCACATTCTGGGCAAACAAAAAGATGCCCATCTTCATAAGTATATTCTGAATTACATTTTGGGCAGTTTGGAAAATCAGGCATAATTTAATTTCCTCCGTTTCTTATTATTAATTCCAAATGGCGTTCATTACGGCTTATATAGTATCATAATTCCTCTATATTGACAAATTTACAAGAAGACAAGGAACAGTTAAAAATTAACGTCCTCCTGTCTTCCCTTTTCCAATAGCCTTTCCAACTTTTCCTTAGATCTTCCAAACACAGTATGCAATGTGGACAGTTCCCTTTGTAACAAAATCTCTTGATTATTTACTATCACTATATATGTTATATCATACTTTATTAATACATTTTTTTAAATTTTCATCTACTTTGTCCCCTTTATTTTCCAATCTATTGTATAATCATAGTAAAAGGGTTTGATACAAAATAGTCAATGAGACTTTCTTATTTATTTTTTCTAATTAAACGATTCTTTTTTCATTTAAATATATAATACATTTTCGGGAGGTTAATGTATGAAAAATAAAAGAAATTTATTCATTATCATATCCCTGTTGGTTGTAATTATAGTAATTATAGCACGTCTTCATATGTACAGCTGTAAAATAGCATGTTCAAAACCACCTTGTAGAATTAGTTCAGGAGAAGATATAACTTTTTTCGTTTCTGCAGATCCTCATTATTTTGCTAAAGAATTAAACAATTGTAAAGAAGCTTTTAATAATTATATTACAACTAGTGATGGAAAATTGTTAGCGTATAGTGAGGAATTAATCGATGCCTTTCTTAGAGATGTTAAAAAAAATGAACCTGATGTACTTATTATTTGTGGAGATCTTACAAACAATGGAGAGAAAGAAAGTCATGAAAATTTAGCAAAAAAATTAGATTATGTTCAGAATTCTGGTACTTCCGTATTTGTTATTCCTGGAAATCATGATGTAAAAAATCCATGGGCTTGTAAATTTGAACATAAGAAAAAGAAAAAAACTAACAATATACGTGATAAAGACTTTAGTAAAATATATGGATCCTTTGGGTATGATGAAGCAATTTCTAGAGATGAAAACAGTTTAAGTTATCTTGCTGCTCCATCAGATGATATATGGCTTTTAATGCTTGATACTAACCAATATCATGATAATATGATACGTAATAGTCCTCAAGCTGATGGTATCATTAATCCTAATACTATTAAATGGATAAAAAAATGTAGTCAGAAAGCAAAAAAGGAAAATGTCCAGCTCATGGCAGTAATGCACCATAGCTTATTAGATCATAATCCTGTAAAAAACGAAGGATATACTCTAAATAATAGTAAAGAAGTTATAAATCTATTTCAAGATTGTGATATAGAATTGGTTTTAACAGGTCACATACATTTTCAAGATATAAAACTTTATGAAAATGATAAAAAACAAATTTATGATATTGCAACTAGTTCTTTATCTGTATATCCTCATACTTATGGCATTCTTAAATATTCACCAAATAGTGGATATGAATATAGTACATCTTGGATAGATATGGAAGGCTATGCAAAAGAAAATAATATACATAATGAAAATATTCAAAATTTTAAAGAATACTCTAGATCCTATTTTATAGATCGATCCTATTTTAAATTTTACGAAGAATTTTATGACATTAAGGAATATAAAGATAGAGAAATGGATCTAATGTCAAAAACCTTAGCAGATCTAAATTCAATATATTATGAAGGTAAGGGCGAAATAGATATAGAAAAAATTAAAAGTTCAGAGGGATTTAAGTTATTAGAGTCAATTGGAATAGATTCTTTAAAGAAATATGCCGAAAGTATATTTGATACAAATGGTATCGATAGTAATAATCTAAAGATACCAAAGAAATAGATGCAATAGAATTAGCTTCTGTTGTATTAAATTAATAATAGCTGTGTACATATATATTCCTCCCGTTGAATACACAGTCGTATATTCTTATCTTATTATATTACTGAAAATATATTATAAATACAACCACAAATAAAAAATCGTCCAATCTTTTTAGATTAGACGATTTTTATTTAAATTTCTGCAAGTACTATTTCATTATTATTTAATGACTCAGCTACATTTATTATCCTTTGGTTTTTTGAACCTTTAAATTTTAATAATAGACTTTTTTTATTTATATCAAATCTACCGTCTACCAAAATATCTGTTTCATATAAAAGTTCTCTCCAACCCTTATTTATATCTATTCTTTCTATTATTTCTTCAAAGGTATATCCTGTATAAGTCATTGTATTTAGTCCCATTTCTTTGACTTTGTTAGCCAAGATAGCACAAGTTTTAGCTTGTAAAAAAGGCTCTCCTCCACTAATAGTGACGCCACTTAATAAAGGATTTTCCTTTATCTTTTCTACTATATCTTCAATAGACATATTATTTCCTCCGTCTAAAGAATGGCTTTCTGGATTATGACATCCTTTACAATTATGTTTACAGCCTTGAGTAAATACGACTAGCCTAATACCTGGTCCATCTACTATTGATTCTTCCTCAATACCAGCAATTCTAATATGCTCCATATCAATTACACCTCTTATTTACTAGAACAGGAAAAATGCTTTACTCTATCCCTTTCTTCTGCTCTTTTTGCATCATTAAATCTATCAAGAGTTCCTACTAAATATCCTGTTATACGGCGTATTCTATCAAATTTAATATCTCCCTCTTCCCTTCCACATTTAGGGCAAGTATCACCAATAATGCCTGTATATCCACATATAGGGTCTCTATCTACAGGATGATTAATAGAACCATATCCTATTCCAGCCTCTTTCATAGCTCTAACAATTTTTTCAAAAGCATCTATGTTATTTGTTGGATCTCCATCTAATTCTACATAAGTTATATGTCCTGCATTAGTTAATTCATGGTAAGGTGCCTCAATTCTTATTTTATCAAAGGCTTTAGTTTTATAATAAACTGGTACATGGAAACTATTTGTATAATACTCTTTATCAGTTACTCCAGGAATATCTCCAAACAGTTCCCTATCCATTTTTACAAATCTACCTGCTGTTCCCTCTGCTGGAGTGCCTATTACAGTAAAGTTCATTTTATATTGTTGGCTTATATCATCCATCCTTTTTCTCATATGACCAATTATATCTAATCCCAATTTTTGAGCTTCTTCACTTTCACCATGATGGCTTCCAATTAAGGCCTTCAAGCATTCGGCTAAGCCAATAAATCCTATAGATAAAGTTCCGTGTTTCAATACTTCTCTGACTTCATCATCTTTAGACAACTTATCTGAATCTATCCAAACCCCTTGACCCATAAGGAATGGATAATTATTAACTTTCTTTCTAGCTTGAATTTCAAATCTCTCCAATAATTGTGCTATTACTAAATCTATAATTTCATCTAAATTTTTATAAAAACCTTCCACATTGCCTTTATTTTCTATTCCTATCCTTGGAAGATTTATTGTTGTAAAGCTTAAATTTCCTCTTCCATTAATTACTTCCCTTGACGGATCGTATACATTTCCTATAACTCTAGTTCTGCATCCCATGTAAGCAATTTCTGTTTCTGGATGACCTTCTTTATAATATTTAGCATTAAAAGGTGCATCAATAAAAGAGAAGTTAGGAAATAATCTTTTTGCACTTACTCTACAAGCTAACCTAAATAAATCATAGTTTGGATCTTCTGGATTATAGTTAACTCCTTCTTTAACCCTAAATATTTGAATTGGGAATATAGGAGTTTCTCCATTTCCTAATCCAGCCTCTGTTGATAATAATAAATTCTTCATAACCATTCTACCTTCAATAGAGGTATCCATTCCATAATTAATGGAACTAAAAGGTATCTGAGCTCCTGCTCTAGAATGCATAGTGTTAAGATTATGAATCAGTGCTTCCATAGCTTGATACGTTTTTCTATCCGTATCCTTATATGCATTTTTCTCTGCAAATCTTTGAATCTTTCCTATTAACTTTTCATCATTTAATAGTTCATTTAAGTATTCTGATTCTTTTATCTTATATTCTTCATTATTACTTAATGTAGGTACTAAAGAGTATTCTTTTTCAAGTATATCGAAAATATTGACTAAATTATCATTTAAATCAACGTCATCTACTAATAATTCAATTCCTTTTTGTAAATTTTGTCTATAGGATTTAATATAAGTTTTCTTTACACCTAGAGCCATTCCATATTCAAAATTGGGTATACTTTGTCCTCCATGTTGATCATTTTGATTGGACTGAATTGCTATACAAGCCAAAGCTGAATAGCTCTGAATATCATTAGGCTCTCTTAAAAATCCATGCCCTGTACTAAAACCATTTTTAAATAGCCCTACTATATCTATTTGACAGCAAGTCGTAGTTAAAGTTAGAAAATCTAAATCATGAATGTGAATATCTCCATTTTTATGAGCTCTTGAGTGAGCTGGATTTAACACAAATAAATCATAAAATTGCTTGGCTCCTTCAGAACCATATTTCAGCATGGTTCCCATAGCCGTATCTCCATCAATATTGGCATTTTCTCTTTTTAAATCAACATCTTTGGCTTCTTTAAAAGTTAAGTCTTCATAAACCTTCATGAGCCTAGTGTTCATTTCTCTTACTCTGTTTCTTTCGGCTCTATATAATATGTACTCCTTACCTGTTTTAGCATGACCTGACTCAATAAGAACTTTCTCTACCATATCTTGTATATCTTCTACTCCTGGTACCTGTCCTCTAAATTTTTCGTCTACTTCCATAACAACTTTTTCTGATAAGTTTAAAGCAGTATTATAATCTTGCCCCCCTGCCGCTTGAGCTGCTTTATAAATGGCATTAGAGATTTTCTCTATGTTAAAAGGTACTTCTCTTCCGTCCCTTTTCCTTATTTTTGTAATCATTCATGTTCCCCCTTATTCATTTACAATATCTATATATTGATAATTTATTTTATCAAACCTCTATATATAGTGTCAACTTTATAATTACTTCAATTTAGGCGACCTTTTAATATATATCCAACTTTACTTCCTTAATCTTTAAATTTGACTATTAACTAAATATATTATATTATTCTATCTAGTATTTAATTTATGGGAGTGATTAGATGAAAGCAATTATATTTGATATGGATGGAGTCCTCATAGATAGTGAACCTTTCCACTTTCAATTGGAAAGAGAATTATTTGATGAAGTAGGCGTAAATATGTCTATAGAAGAACATGAAAGTTTTGTAGGTACAACAGATTATTTTCTATGGAAAACTTTAAAAGAAAGACATAATTTAGATTATAATGTTGAACAACTAGTAGAAAAGAAAAAGATGAAACTTGCTAAAAATATTCATAAAATCCCCTTAATGGACAATGTTTTAGATTTTATTCTACTTCTTAAAGAGAATGGATTTAAATTAGCCTTGGCGTCTTCTAACAACAGATTTGTTGTAGAAAGTATTGTAAATCATTTTAATTTAGATAAGCATCTAGAAGTAATCTTAAGTGGAGAAGATGTTTCAAATGGCAAGCCTGATCCTGAAATTTTCTTAACAGCAGCAACAAAGTTAGGCGTTCCTTACAACAATTGCATTGTTATAGAAGATGCTACAAATGGAATAAAGGCTGCGAAAAAAGCAAATATGGCATGCATAGCTATTAAAAACCCTAACTCTGGAAATCAAGATTTATCACAAGCAGACCTAATAATTAGTCATTATAAAGACTTAACCTTAGAAAAAATTGAACATTTACTAAATAAATAGGAGAGGATTTACCCTCTCCTTATTAACTGTTAAATTTTACTCTATATCCACATTTTCTACACAATTCTTCTACCACTTTTCTATTTGAAAATCCTTCATAGATTTTTTTAGCTCTATCTCCCATTATAATTTCAGAAAAAGATGTTTCAAATATATTACCTAAATTTATTACCCCTTCACCGTCTAAACAACAAGGAATCACTGTTCCATCAGATAAAATTCCTATCTGATCTCTTAATCCATAACAAAATCCAACATCGTTAAGTTCTTCAGCATCTAAGTCTGGCCATTGAAATCTTGAATCCTGGTTTAAATACAATCTATCTCCTATTTTTATACCTCTCTGAGGAGTTATTTCTTCTTGGATTTTAAAAGGTAAATTGAATTCTTCTTCAATTTTTTCTATAATTTCCTTATTTCTTTTGGCTTCTTTATTTATAATATTATCTTCGTCTAAGTTCCAAAGCCTTAAAGCAATTATCAAGCTTTCTTCATCTCTAGTTTCTTTTATAAAATTAAATATCTCCTTTAAATAATCTTCTTTATTAGTCAATTTAGTGTTTCCATCAAAACTATGGAGTGAAAAATTTATTTGTCTTAAAGCTGGTTTTCCCATAAGTTTATCTTTGACTTTATCTATCAATGTACCATTTGTGGTTATATTTACCTTAAATCCTTTTTCATAACTAATATCTAAAAACTTATCAATATCTGGATGAAGTAGCGGTTCACCTTTAATGTGAAAATAGATATAATCAGTAAATCCTTTTATCTCACTAAGTATATGGGTAAATTCTTCTATTCCCATGAAATTTGGTTCTCTCATAATTTGAGGACAAAAATCACACTGTAAATTACATACATTGGTAATTTCTATATAAACCTTTTTAAACTTTTTCATACAATCAATTCTCCTAAAATATCATATTCTATTACTTAATTCTACAGTATTTCCATAAGAAAAAGAATCCCTATATTGGGATTCTTAATATTTATAGTTTTCTCTCAAATATTTCTATCTTCTCTTTACAATTAAAATCCTCTAAATTTTCTATTCCTAAACCTTTCAAAAACTCGTTCATTACTCTATTGTTTGTAGAAATTTTTACTTTAGATTCTTCTCCAAAACTATCTACCATTTCTTTACCTTTTTCCTTTGGTATAAGGGTTTTTGGTCCCCCTACACATCCTCCATCGCAACCCATTCCTTCTAAAAAGCTAACCTTAATCTCTCCTTTAAGAGTATCTTCAAGCATTTTTTTACATTCTTTTATTCCACTAGCCTGTTCACTAGTAAAAATATCAGTTTTGTCTGGAAACATATTTCTCACAGCATCTTCTACTGCTATAGACACGCCTCCTATTCTTCCATAGATTCTTCCACCTTTAGAGGCATATTGACTAGATAATTCTTCATGCAGCTCTTCAAGATTAATGTCTAAGACATGGAAAATATCCTTTAATTCAGTAAAAGTTAAAACATAATCTATAGCATCTTTTAAATCTTCTGCCTTTGCTTCAGCCTTTTTTGCTACACAGGGTCCTATAAATACAACCTTACATTCTGGATCTAACTTCTTAATAACTTTGCCCGCCGCAATCATCGGAGATATTGAAGGTGATGTATATTTTATCAGCTCGTGAAATTTACCTTTAATCATTCCAACCCATATAGGACAACAACAAGAAGAAAGCATAAAGTCTTTTTCTCTTAAAATATGTCTATCAAATTCTACTGCTTCTTTAATTGTTAGCATATCAGCAAAAAATCCTACTTCCACCATATCAGCAAATCCTATTTTCTTTAATCCGGCTCTTATTTGTCCCATAGAAACATTCTCACCAAACTGACCTACAATAGCTGGAGCTACAGCAGCTATAACCTTTTTATTTCCTCTTAAAGCCTCTATTAAAGGCATAAATTCTATTTTATCAACAAAATTTTTATTGTGGCATAAATCTACACATAATCCACAATCAACACAAGTTTCTATATTGATTTCTACTCCTAAAGTATCTTTCCCTATTATAATGGCATCAAAAGGACAAGCATTTTGACATATAGTCCTACCGTCAATTTCAACACAATCTCTAACACAAGAGTTAACATTTACTACTACTTTATTACTTCCTTTATAAGTTTCTATAGCTCTTTTTATGTCTTCAGCAAAATTATTGGAGTACTTTACATCAACTCCACACAGACTTGAAATTAATTTAGCAAACCTTGCTTTATCCAATTCCTCTTTATCTAAAACCTCTTCTATTTTTTCCTCAAAAACATCTTCATAATAAGCTTTCAATAAATCTCTAAATAATCTTCTATAGCTTTCATCACTAATCATCACCATTTTCCCATTCCCTTTTTTCCAAATATATACTTAATTTTTATTTTAATCTTCTAATTTTATATGGCAATAACCGCCAGGATTTTTCTTTAAGTATTTCTGATGATATTCTTCTGCATCATAAAAAGACTTTAGTGCCATAATTTCAGTAACTATTGGTTTATTATATTTTTGTTTTTGTTCCTCTAAAGTTTTATTTATAATTTCTAAATCTTCTGGATCAATATAATAGATTCCAGTTCTATATTGATTCCCAATATCTGGTCCCTGTCTATTTAATAAAGTTGGATCAATTATCCTCCAAAATTTATTAAGCAAAGATTCCAAAGAAATAACACTTTCGTCAAACTTTACATAAGTTGTTTCAGCATGACCTGTTGTTCCTGTACAAACTTCCTCATAGCTTGGATTTTCACTTACTCCGTTGGCATAGCCAACTTTAGTCTCTACAACTCCATCTATTCTAGACATATATTCTTCTACTCCCCAAAAACATCCGCCAGCTAAATATATTTCTTTCATTTCTATACCTCCTAATTTAATATCTTTATCTTTATATACCCTTAATAAAGTTTGTTAATTCTCTTATTAATTCTTCATTAAGTGGTAAATCAGGTTTATTATAAGTAGCCATATTTTTTTCTCTATCCTTAGGTGAATCTTTTAATATATGATTCATTCCCTCAATTATAACCAATTTACTATTAGGGTTTCCGCTATGAAGAATTTCTGAATCTTCAACTCCAATTTGAATATCATTATCTCCTTGCAGTATTAAAATTGGTACTTTTATATTAGAAATCTCTTCAACAGGATCATATTTAAACCAAGAGATTATATAAGGTTGAACGCTAGGTCTAAATATTGAATATAAATCCTCTGGAGGGTTCTTTATAAGATTACCCTTATTTAATTCTTCTAATAATGGAATACTTCTATTATAGATATCCCCTGGTTGGTCCTCTAATTGTCTTTTTAAAGTATCATAAGCTGAATAGCCCATACCTGCTATTGATACAAAACCGTCTACATTAGATTCATAAGCTGCTGTGGCTCCTATTAATGCTCCTTCACTATGACCTATAATAATAACTTTATTGAATCTCTTATCTTCTCTAAGTCTGTTTACCCAGCTTATGGCATCAGAAATGTAATCTTCAAAGATTAAGTCCTCCTCTTTTTCAACCAGCCCTTTACTAGCTCCAATCCCTCTTTTATCATATCTAACAGAGGTTATGCCTTCCTCAGCTAAAGATTCTGAAATCATTTTTAGACTATTATTCTTTCCTGATATAGGATTGTTCCCGTCTCTATCCGTTGGTCCAGAGCCAGATATAATAAGAGCTACTGTAGAATTGTTCCATTTTTTAGGTAAAGTCATTGTACCATGAATAATACCTTCTTCTAACTCTAAATTATATTCTTCTTCAGTAAAACTCTTTTTAGTACATCCTATAGTAGCTATCATAACAATAGATATTACAGTACATAGAATAATTCCATTTACTTTCTTCACAAAATCCCCTCCATTTCCCTTATGGTTTTTGCCAGTTTCTGTAATACACATTATATAATACAACAATTCTAAATGTAGTACAATATTATCTTATATTTAAAATTACCCGATTATAGATTACTTTAACCCTATGTTTTACATTTTATTCCTATCCTTAATCTTGACAAAAATATAGAAGGATCTTATAATGAATTCATGTTCATTTATTATGAATTTATGTTCATATAATGTTTTTTTATTAAGGAGATGATTTAAATGAAGGAAAATAATCGTAGTCAACGTACCAAATTAATGGAAGAGGGAGATATTAAAAAAACCCTATTAACTTTAGCTATACCAACTATTATTGCCACATTAATTAGTGCAATATACAATTTTGTAGATACCTTATTTGTAGGTATGCTTAATGATACTGCTGCTATGGGTGCTGTATCTATAGCCTTTCCACTATTTATGATAATTTCAGCCCTAGGTCAAATGCTGGGTGTAGGCTCAGCATCTCATGTTTCAAGAAGTTTAGGCCAAGGAAATAAAAAGGAAGCAGATAAAACAGCAACTACTGCTCTTTTTTTAGCTATTGTTATTTCTATAGTGGTAACTATCTTAGTAATAATATTTCTAAAGCCTATTTTTATCTTAATGGGTGCATCTGAAACTATTATAGGTCCATCTTTAGAGTATTCTAGATGGTTAATCCTAGGAAGCATATTCACTATTATCAACATGACATTGAATAATTTAATCAGGGCTGAAGGTAATGCAAAATATAGTATGAATGCTCTAATAATAGGAGCAGTTTTAAATATAATTTTTGACCCAATATTTATGTTTACTTTTGGACTAAAACTGAAAGGTGCAGCTATTGCTACTGTGTTGGGCCAAGCTATATCTACTATATATTTATTAAGCTATTATATGAAGAAAAATTCTTATGTTAATATAGAAAAAAATCTTATAAGTAAAAATAAAGCAACATATATTGAGATATTTAAAATTGGACTTCCTGTATTTTTTATGCAATTTTTATCTAGTATAGCCTTTGGTATTCAAAATGCTGCTACTTCCACTTATGGAGATGATGCATTAGCAGCAGTAGGAACTACGTTAAAAATAAATATGATACCTCTATATATAATGATGGGATATAATCAAGGTTTCCAACCTTTTGCAGCTTATAATTATGGAGCTAAAAATCTAGATCGAGTAAAGGAAGGTCTGAAAATATCAACTATATGGATAATGTCCTTTGGATTTATATTTACAATTTTATTCTGTATGTTACCAGAGCCATTTATTAAACTATTCACCAAAGATCCACAAGTAATTGCCTATGGTATAAACAATTTAATAGCTTTTAATATTTTTACACCATTAGTTGGATTTACGCTAATTCATACTGGCTTGTTCCAATCCCTTGGAAAAGGTATTCAATCGGCTATATTATCTATAGTGAGGCAGGGATTATTTTTAATTCCAACACTTATCATATTGCCAAAACTATTTATTCGATATGGAAGCAATTTAAGCTTTTTAACTAAATTATTACCTAATAGTATGAATTATGGATTATATGGTATAATGTATGCACAGCCTCTTGCTGATTTAATGTCCTTTATATTAACTGGACTCTTAGCCATATCATTAAATAAAGAATTTAAATAATGTTTTAAATTATGTAAATAAATATAATTCTATATCAGGAGTGATACAATGCCTAAAATAATTGATAATATTGAAGAAATAATTTTTCAGTGTGCTGAAAAATTATTTTATGCTAAAGGCTACGACAAAGTTAATATGAGAAGTATTGCCAAGGAATGTAATATTGCTGTTGGTACTCTTTATAATTATTATCCGAATAAAAATGACTTATATATGTCTATAGTTACAAACAGCTGGGAACAAACTTTTGAAAAACTTGATTTAATTTTAAATAATGAATCTGATAGTAATAAAAGACTTATTGAAAGCATTGAAATCCTATACGATGATATAACTAAAAGACGAGGCATAGGAGTACATTTAAAAAAAATAAAAGGAATGGATCCTGTTCAGTTTTCAGAGTTTCAAAACTTTATTATTGCTAATATGAAAAAAGTATTCGCAGATGTTACCATAAAAGAAAAATGGAAAGAGGATAAAAATATTGTTGAAAAGTTAGTTTTTTCCCTTTTAACCAATATTGGTTTCCTTATTGATAATTATCCTAACTGTAGAAATAACAATATTGAATATATTTATAATTCTTTAATATCATTTTTGAAAATATAAACCCACTTCAAAGCTAAGTGGGCTTTTTACATAATATCTTGATGGCAATCTACTGAATAAAAGTTACTTTCTTATCATTATGAATAAGATACCACACTTGAGAAAAGAATGGATTTTTTTAGCTATTTCATCATAGTTCCAAGGAGGTGCCTCACATTCTGGACACCAATGACCTCCCAACAAAACCAAAGCCGGACTGGCTTCAAATTCATGTCCAAAGGCACATCTCCACTTTAATATTGTAATAAAAATATTCTTTTTTATTTCTTTCCTTTTCTCTTTAAATAAATATATTTACAATATACTTCATTACATTTATGTATTATATTAATACATACTCAATAAGCGCATTACAAAAGGAGCTAAAAAAACGGTAATTAATCCAGCCACACTTATAGCTAAAGAACTCATTGCTCCTTCTACTTCTCCTATCTCCATAGCTTTAGCAGTTCCCATAGCATGAGATGCTGTACCAAAAGATATACCTTTAGCTACTTCATTTTCTATTTTAAATAATTTAAATATGAAAGGTCCAATTATATAGCCACCAATGCCTGTTACCACAACAAAACCCATTGTCAATGCAGGAATCCCTCCAATTTCTTTAGAAATGTCCATAGCTATAGCTGCTGTTGTGGACTTAGGTATAAGAGATATCATAAGTATTTCATCTAAATTAAATAGTTTGCTTAAAATAATTATTGAAGCTATGCCTGCTATGCTACCTAAAAATATTCCTATTATAATTGGCAAGGCATGTTGTTTTAAAAGCTTAATCTGTTTATATAAAGGAACCGCCAAAACCACTGTAGCAGGGCCTAAGAAAAAGCCGATTATACTACCACCCTTATTATAAATTTCATAATCAATATTAAAATAAATTAAAAATCCTATTATTGCAGCTATAGATATTAACAAAGGATTTAGTATTGATATTTTAAATTTTTTATTAATAAACTGACCGAGAGCAAAAGCTGCTATAGATATAGCTACTCCAAACAAAGGTGTATTTAAATATTCTACCATATTTTTTCTCCTTTCTTATTTTTAACAAGCAGCTGAACTGTTACTCCTGTTACTACCATTACTACTATAGTGGATACCATAACCACTATAAATAAAGGTATGACTTTTCCCTTAAATTTATCTAGAGAAGTAAGTATACCTACTCCAGCTGGAACAAACAAAAAAGATAAGTGTTCTAGTAAAATGGAACTAATTTTTTCTACCCATTGCAATTTTAATATTTTTAGTAACAGAAGTACTAAAAGTATTATCATACCCATTACAGTACCTGGTATAGGTAAGTTAAAATGCTGCTGTAAGATCTGCCCGACGAGTAAGATAGTTATTATTATTCCTAGTTGTTTTAATGCTTTCATTTTGTCACCATCCTTATTAGTCTTAATATACTTATTATACATTTAATATTGATATAATAAAATCATTAATCGTACCTAGAAAAAAACAGGGTATTAAAACCCTGTCCATATATGTTTAGTAGTGATGGTAGCATAGTTTAACTTATCATATCTCGTTCTTCCCTGACCATCTATAATATCCACTTTTTCTTTTTTATTTTATCTATACTTACCCAAATATAATGGATTTATCTCTTTTTATGAATTAATAATATACATTCCATATTTTCTAGGATCAATTTATCTTTTCCTTCTATTCTTCCACTGGAATTAATAAATACTATTTTAACTTTAACATTTTCATTTTCTTCTTCAAACGTCATATCTTTTAATTTTATTTCAGACATATTTTTAGGATTGTTGCCTTTTATCTCATAAATTTTTTCTATATACTCTATTATATTTTTGCTAAATAAAATCTTTTCGCCTTCTATCAATGTCAAAGTATTATTAGACTTATCATATGAAATATCCATATTATCCACTGTAATGACTTTGTTATTCCAGCTATTTATATTAATATAATAATCATAATCTTTAATAACTAATGGCTCTTGCCAAAGGTTTATACTATAGTAAAAGTAACTTTCCGCTCCTGGATAATAAGGTGTTGCATAAGGAAATCCTATTATATCTTCCATATCTGCTATTTTAAAATCCATTGGCAAATACTTTATATCTGCTAGAGAATGATTATTGCTAAAATAAGTTATTATACTGCTTATTTCTTCTTTATCTTCTACAGGTATATCTGGTTTCTTCTGTACTTCTCCATTAACTAGCATTTCATTTCTCAATAAAATCTTTTCGAATCTCTTATTTTGGCTTAATTTTGACAATGAGTAGCTACTTAAAGGACCAAATATTGAATTTAAAATAACTATGGATAAACTTATGGGTACTGCAATATTTTTTATAGGTTTTTTACCTGATAAATAAATCATAACTCCCATCACCCATAGTCCAAGAACTAAAACATAGTATCTATTTTCTGTTATTCCATATTGTCTAATTCTTATGCCTATAGAAACAAACATCATAAATAGAATTGGCAAAACTAATTTTGGAAACCATGTCTTAAAATTTTTTCCCCATTTATTTTCCACTGGTGTAATAAAAAATATAACTCCTACACTTAATGCTGAGTACCATAAGACTAGATGGGAAACTAAGCCTTTAGGCCACTGTCTTGTAATAAGTATCTTTGCAAAATAAGCATAAAGAATTGCTGTATATGCAGTAATTAAAGGAATTACTATATACAATAATAATATTTTTAAAGATCTAGGATAAATATAATTTTTAAACTTTTCCTCTGAAGTTGGTATTCTTGATAAAAATAGAGATAATCCAAAAATAATTGCTACAATTAAAAACATATAATAATAAATTTTACTTTGAATATATACGTCAAATAGTTTATCAATAGTAATTAATATAGCAGATATTCCAAAGTAAAGAGCGAAAGAATAAATAATAGTTAAAAAAAAGCTAGAAAATACCTTTATTACATAATCCTCATAATTTTTTTCTTTTCCTATCCAAGGTATATAATAAAAAGCTAAGATAAGAAATAATATAGATCCTAAATATCGAGTAATAGATACCATATCAAAATCTTTAAGCAGGAAAAAATAATATAATACTAATACAATTATGCTAACTAAATAAGATAAAATTCCTTTATATTTTTCCTTTTCAAGTAATCTTTCTTTAATTAACCCAACACACAAAGACAAAGGAACCCCTAATCCAATTACCATATTTATTCTTCGCAACATCTCTCTTCTCTCTATATTTACATGACTGCCTACTTCATTTAAATAAATAAGAGAAATCACTAAAACAATTGAAATACCTATGGTTATAGGAAATCTTTTGACACTATTTTTAATACTAACTAAGGTATTTCTTATTTTATTAATGACTTTCACTTTTTCATCTCCCTTCACACTAAACTATTGTATAATATATTTACCCAATTATAAAAAAGTATTTGGTAGGACCAAATACTTTTAAAAATTATAATTCATTATTTCTTCTAGTATTTTTTCTTTCTGCTTTCTCCAATCCTCATAGTCATTTACACTTCTAAAGATTTTTTCTATATTATTATTTAAAGAATTGATACTACAATTGTTTATAAAATCAATATCTGTTTCCTTACTAAAACAATTTGCTATAGCATCCATTATAGAGTTTGTTATTTCATCTTTATCCTCTTTTGATAACTCTTTATTCTCCAAAACTGTTATTATATTTTCGTAAAATCTAAACTTAATAAACCTAATAAAACCTTCAAAATCTTCAGCGTTGTTTCCTTCTTCAATTTCAAATATTATTCTAAATAAAAGATTCCATCTAAAATCTTTATTTATTATTTTCAATATACTATTACCTATTTTATCACAAAAGTTATCCTCAAAATAAATGTTTCTTTCAAAGTTTATATAATTATTGAAGCTTATTTCATTTCTAGAAATATCATTTAATCTATTTAATATTCTTAAAAAGTTTGGACTGTAATTCTCTGATTCTTCAGGTCCATCCTTCGTAGAAATATAATTTACAATAACATCTGTAGATTTTTTGAAATCTACTACAAATCCAATTTCCTGTCTAACTTTTACAATATAAATATCGTGAATGATTTTGGATAACAGTGCTTCCAATTGGCTTTTTTTAGTAGCAGAATTGCTAGCATCCATATCATTTAAATGATTGTATACTAACATCAATTGCCTATCTATCATAGCCAAGTTATCTTTAATAGATGACATTATATCTCTAAAAAAACCTTCCGTAAGCATATAATTAAAATTCTTGTATAGTATCTTATGGTCTATTTCACCCCAAAATACATTAACTAATGATTTTATCTGTAGTTCAAAGTTAACAGTCATTCCATTCTTACTGTATTTACCATCAATTTTATAAATTTCAAATCCATTTTTTTGTTTTTGAGGTTGTTTTTCATCTAGTCTTAACATTATATTTGAATTAAGTGAATTAGAGTAATATCCATCATCTTCCTTTATATTGAATAATTTGAGTATATCTTTATAGATCTTATTTTCATCCTCAATGAACCTACATTCAATTCTAAGACCTATTAAATCCGATAAATTTTGAAATAAATTTTCTGGAGTTTTATATTTTATGTAGAAGTTATGCCTTAATATTTTTTCTTTTAAACTTTCAAGAGATTTAATTCTATAATTTACATTTAAAAAATGATCATTTATGGAAAAGCTATCCATAAAAAATTTTTCTAAAGTTTCAGCTACTTTTTCTAAGTCATCTTTGTTTTCTTCTATAAGCTTTAAGGTCTCATCAATAAAGTCAAATAATTCAAGCTTCATACCTCATCCCCCTAAGGATATTTTATAATGTGTAGGAAAGTATAAATTTCCCTATTTTAAACTTGACCTAAAGTGCATTTCTAAAAAGACCTTTTTATTTGAAACACTGCAATATAAGTCTTTTTACAAAAACAAATAATACTACTGAATACTTAAAGAACTTTCCCTATTTATTATACCATATATTAAAAAATATTAGCCCTATACTTTCCTAAACATAAAAAAGCAGAAGGAATGATTAACTTTCCTTCCACTAATATATAGTCTTTTACTTAGAGATATTCAGTATACCATTACTATCTACTGTCACTTTTAATTTTAATACATCTTCAAAATAATTAACAGGTACAAAAGCAGTTCCGCAGTTATTTATAGCCTTTTCCTCTAATTTTAATGAAGATTTCATATAACCATAGCTATTCTTACCAATAGAAATTATACTAACTTTTCCTTCATCTAAAGTTATACTATTGTTTTGTGGATTCCATTTAACTTTATATCCTAACGCCTTTGATACCTTTGAAACTGGAATCATTAAATTACCTTTTTCACTTTTATACATATCTTTGTTTAAATTAATCTTTTTTCCGTTTACCATAATCCATCTATAGTTAGTTATCTCTTTTGTTTCTTCTTGAACTGGCACAAGTTGAAATAAATCATCTATTCCATCAATGACTGATGATAGTTCCCTATATTCATTATATTCTTTAGTATTTTTAACGTAAGGATTGGCTCCATAAGTCTTTGCTAAATATACATAATCTTCGGTTTTTGCTATTACAAATCCTATACTTTCCTTATTTCTTCTACTTAAATCTTTGTAATCCTTATTATCCATTACCATAATTGATAATAAGTTACTTTCTTTAGTTCTCTTATATTCTGGTTTATATATAAAATCAACTTTTGCCTTGTATTGATCTATATCATATTTTTCTACTACATATACTTTATCCTTCCATATTGGAGCGATTTTAAAAGTAAAATTATATTTATTATTACGATAAATATCTTTACTGATTACAGGTATTGGATTCTTTAAAATATCGCTTAAAGAACTTAATGATATTTTAAACTGTGGTATTCCTGATGATCCTGGAGCTATTTCATATTTTGGAAAAGCTATTACTAAATTTCCATCATTTACATAGAATTGTTGTGTATCAGTAATAGTCTTAAATCCATCATCTCCTGAAAAATATTTATCTTTATCCTTAGCTATTTGCCTTTTAATTTCATTATTAATAATTTCTTTGTAATTACTATTTTCTTTGAAAATATCTTTTATTTCTAAGTTCCTATTAGCTAACCTATCAATATTATAATATTCATTTTCAGTTATACCATTAGCTCCACCTAAATAAGTATATTTTTCAATTACTATTGATAGTATATTTTCTGTATTTTTAACATGGAATCCATACTTAAATTGTGATTCTCTTATATCATGTCCTTGTTTTTTCTTTTCAGCATTTAATTCATTTGCATCTTTTTCAAATTCTTCTTTTGCTTTCATAGCATGTAATTTAATTAAATAATTTAACTGCTCTTCATATTTACTATCTTCTAATCCACTTATTACTGGTATTTCCATATCTATTTTTATATTATCTTTATTATAAGTAATTTTTTCTATGTTTATTTTTAAATTATCACTTTTACCAACAACAAATTCATATGGAATAAATTCGTTACACTTTTTTGTATAATTATCTTTACTTTTATCAGCAAATGCATAAGATATATTACCCAAGGTTAAACAACCAACTATTCCATATACAACTATTCTTTTCCCATTCATGAAATCATCTCCTTTTTCTATTTATTTATATTTTACCTTATTTATTTTAAAATATGGTTACATTCTGATTACGATTTGTTTACATATTAGAAAAACTGCTTCCAAAGAAGCAGTTTCTATTTATATACTTTCAGTTACATTTCTTACCCATTTTTTCGAGACAATTCTTGGTATTCCAATAATTGCCTTTACTACTTCGTCTGCAGTTATTAGAACTTGAACTAAATATACTGGAAGTTTTAATACTAATGCTCCTATAAAGGCTAAAGGAACTCCCACAAGCCAAACTGTACCTAGTTCCAAAAGCATAGAAAAGGTTGTATCTCCTCCACCTCTTAAAATACCTACTATCATAGTGGCATTAAAAGTTTTCACAAAGAAGAATAAAGCTATTACTGTAAGCATTTTTTTAGAAGTATTATATAACTCTGGAGTTAAATTTCTAAACATCTTGAGAATTAAATCTGATGAAAAATATAAAACTATTCCAAGCAATATTCCAGATGTAGTAGCAATAATTAAATATCTCATACCATAAGTAATGGCTTCATCTTCCTCTCCAGCTCCAATTTTATTTCCTACCATTACAGTACATGCATTAGCTAGCCCCCTTGCTATTACCATAAATACATTTAATACAGTATTAGAAATCTGAACAGCTGCAGCAGCTTCCTTTCCTATTCTTGCATAAGCTATTGAATACATTACCATTCCCAAAGACCAGAATCCCTCATTTAATATAACGGGATAACTTGTCTTTAGAAAACTAAATATAAAATCCTTGTTCCAGCTGGTTAACTCTTTTATATTTCCTGCCAATACTCCTTGGCGATCAGAATATATAGCATATAAAGTAAAAATTACTTCTACTATTCTTGCTATTAAAGTTCCATAAGCAGCTCCTTTTACTCCTAATGCAGGAAAACCAAGTTTTCCAAAAATAAGTAACCAATTAAAAAATGTATTTACTAAAAAGGATATGCCGCTAACTCTCATAGGCATTTTAGCATCTCCAATACTCCTTGATGCTACACCATAGGAAATACTTACAGCATTTATAATATAGCTAAAAGACACTATCCTTAAATAATCACTGCCTATCTTAATTACTTCTACATCCTTTGTAAAAATTCTCATTAAATATTGAGGAGTAAAAAATGCTAAAATAGTAAAAATTAATCCAATCATACTACTTAAAGAAGTAGATAGTCCCAGTATTCTCTTTATATTTGAAGTATCTTCTTTTCCCCATAATTGGGCTATAAATATGGAAGCCCCGCTGGCTACTCCAAAAACAAGTACTGAATAAAAGAAATATATTTGATTAGCAAGACCTACACCTGCAATACTAGCTTCCCCTAAACTACTAATCATTAAAGTATCTACCATATTTAAAGAAGATGTAATTAAATTTTGTAAGGTAATTGGTAATGCAATAGCTATCATTGATTTTAAAAAAACTTTATCTTTCCAAAACGACTTCATATTTTACCTCCATTCTTAAAATATAAAGTATTGGCTATATATAGAAAAAATAGCAACATTAATCATTCTAACATAATAATCTTATTTTGTATAGGAATAAGGTATTATTCATTAATTTAATACATTTAATGCATAAAAATAACTAAATTTAGATAATATTTCTGTTACAGTGGTATATATATAAAAAGGATGGTGATATATTTGAAAACATTTAAAGAGTATAAAATTAAAGGATTAAATCTAAAAAACAGAATAGTAATGCCTCCTATGTGTATGTATTCATCAGACAGTGAAGGCATGGTAAAAGACTTCCATATAAATCACTACGTTTCAAGAGCTATGGGAGGCGTGGGCTTAATAATTTTAGAGGCTACAGCAGTAATTCCAAATGGAAGAATAAGTAGCAAAGATTTAGGAATTTGGAAGGATAATCACATATCTGGTTTAAAATCCATAGTAGATGGTTGTAAAGAATATGGTGCAAAAATGGCAATCCAATTAGCCCACTCAGGGAGAAAATGTGAAGCTGATGAAAAATATATAGTCGCTCCTTCTCCCATTCAATTTAATAATGAATATAAAGTTCCAAAGGAGTTAACTAAAGAAGAGATAAAGGATATAGTTCTAGATTTTAAAAATGCTGCAATAAGAGCAGATAAAGCAGGTTTTGATTCTATTGAAATTCATGGAGCTCACGGATATCTAATACATGAATTCCTATCTCCTCTATCCAATAAAAGAATCGATGAATACGGTGGAAGTATTGAAAATAGAGTTAGATTCCTAAAAGAAATCTTATCTTCTGTTAAAGAAGTGTGGCCTAAAGATAAACCTATTCTCCTTAGAATCTCTGCTGATGATTATAAAGAAGGTGGAATCAATATCCACGAAATGGTTAAAATTATCAATCTCGTAAAAGAAGATATTGATATAGTTCATGTTAGCTCTGGTGGACTTGAAAATGTAAGAATTGAAACTTATCCAGGATATCAAGTAAAATATTCTGAAACAATTAAAGAAGAATGTAATATACCTACTATAGCAGTAGGATTGATTAATGAATACGACCAAGTAGAAGAAATATTATCAAATAATAGGGCAGATTTGGTGGCTCTTGGTAGAGAATTACTAAGAAATCCTTACTGGGTACTAAAAAGTGCCTATGAAAATAATTTTGATATAGAATATCCTAAACAATATGAAAGAGGATTTATGTAGTTAACTTAAAAAATGAGAAGATTAATCTTCTCATTTTTTTATAAATTAATTTTTGCCTCATATTTGTTTTTCAACTCTTCAGTTCTATTTAAGTATACTTCTTGTTGTTTCTTTCCAATAATTTGTTGAGTAATTTGATTTTTTACTTCATCAAGTTTACTGATACTTGCTTCATTTTTAGAGATTAATTTAATAATATGATATCCAAATTGAGATCTTACAGGTTCACTTATTGTGTCTACTTCCATGCTAAAAGCTGCTTCTTCAAATTCTACAACCATTTGACCTTTTGTAAATTCGCCTAGATCTCCACCTTTATCTTTTGAAGGACATAAGGAATATTTTCTTGCAGCTTCTTCAAAACCTAAACCTTCACTTATTTCCTTAAGTACTTCATTAGCTTTGTCTTCACTATCTACTAAAATATGACTCGCTCTAACGGATTCTGGTTTTTGAAAATGTTCTTTATGTTCATTATAAAATTCAAGAATTTCTCCCTCTGTAGCAGATATATCTGATATAACTTTCCTAAAAGCATATTGTTTTAGAAAATTTATTTTTATCCTCTCTAGTTCTTCTTTAAATTCTTTTTCTTCATTAAGTCCATTTTCAATAGCATCTAAGTAAAGTACTTCCTGATTCACTAGTTCATCAACGACTCTTTTCATACCTTCTGGTGATTGAAATTGCATAGCAGTTTGAGGTCCTAAATCGTTTAAAAATTGTAGTACATCTTGTTGAGTTATCTCTTTTCCTTTGACTATTGCTACTACTTTGTTTTCATTCATATTAAAATTCTCCTTTAAATTAAATTTAAAACTATTGCCGCATTTAGAACGTATCATATAGGGTTTTTGTTGTCAAGAAATGTTATTGAATGCTATTTAATAATATTTAAATTTTTTAATATCTAATTAAATCAATTTTAACATTTCTTCTCTCATCTCTTCTTCTAAATATAGTTTTTTAGTAATTATCTAATTAATATTCACAGGCTTAATTTTATATGAATGTTAATTAGATTTTCTCTTTGTTTTTAAATGGTTACTATCTTTAGCTATTCCACATCTTCTATGGAAATCTCTCTTAATAAAATAAAAAAGTATACTATAACCTTCTCAACAGTATACTTTTTTTACTTTGTTATTTTTTAATATCGTCTATTATCTTTTGAAATTTTTTAAAGTTTAGTTCTTGAGTAATAAACTTTCCTCTATAGAATAGGGAATAATTCGTATAAGCACAAGGTCCTTTTATGGCTTTTTCTCTGCTATCTAGCTTCACACTTTCATATAATATTCCATTTTCTTCAGCAAACTGTTTTTGAACTATGTTAACATGATAATCATTAAAAGGACAAGCAGCAGAATAATATACTTTAAATCCGCCATTATCACCACATGTTCCTTCTCTAACATTGTATAGAAAAGTAGGAATCTTAGAATTATCTGTAAAACTTAAATAAAGAAGCTCAAAATAGGGTTTTGCAGTATCACATACCTTGAAGTTTTGTTTTACGAAAAATTTTTTATCACTCATAAAAGGTCTTTTCTTATCACTACAAAGTATGACTACTCCATCTTTTCCTTTTAATCTAGCATCATTAATACACTTATCTAACAGATATTTGCCATAACCTTTGCCTGCATAACTTCCAGATACCCAAAAACAATTAATAACTATATAATTAGAAGCATTAACAGGTAAGTAAGCTATTTCAGAAGGACAATATTCTATAAATACTTTTGCTCTTGCATCTAATTTATAGAACACATATCCTTGACTAATTTGATTTTTTAACCATTCCTTTTTTTCTTCGTATCCGGATTTACACTTTTTATCCGATATTGCACAACATATATGCTCCTTATTAACATTCTCTTCTGTTAATGTAATAAAATTCATTTTTACTTCCCCTTATTTAATCTCTCTACTAAAAAATACTTGTCATCATCTACAAATCTTTTCATTAGAAATATTTTTTTGGACTTTAGTCTGGATAAGTCTTTTTACATCTTCAAGAATCTTCCTGTCTGTTACATTTATCATCAGCCATTTAGTACCATTAAAAATAGCACTCTTATCATATATTTCTAATACGTATTTTGAATAGTTACTTCTATCCATATCAAAAATTATTCTATTATCCTGTCCAAGTACAACAAGAACTATAAAAAAACCCTTTTCTGGATAAAGTGTACAAAGTGCTTTACCACTCTTTTTATATTTTACATTCCAGCCTGGCTTTCCAGAGCATGCACTATATACTATATTAGGTTTTACTTTAAAGTTATCTTCAATGTAAGCAATCATTTCATGCCACATTTCCTCTGCATCCCCTTCAATATATGTACTCATCTCTTCCATTGAAGGCAGATGTGCCCTATCCATAATTATACTAATAGACACAAAATCACATCCCTATCCATTACTCTTTAACTTTAATAGGCATAACAATTTTAGTAAGCAATTCTTCTTCAGATACCTCCTCTGGAGAATTATAATAATATTCATAATATATTCCTACCTGTTCATATTCATTTTCCTCAATCCATTTAAACATTTCATTATACGGCTCTTCCATTTTAGAATAAGATCCTTTATGAACTTTCGATATAATCATAGTCTGAGGAATCTCTCTATATTTAATTTCCCCCTTATTTGATAGATGCTTTGAAACTGGAAATCCCATCTCAACATCTAAATTATCCATATCAAGATTGTAATAAGCAGTAAAAGGTACGTCTGTAGGTTCTTCTCCGATTTCTTTTAAATATTCTATAATCTTCATATAACTTTTACCTATAACTTGTGATAAATCTTCAATGGTTGTCTTTAATCTAATTGATAATACAGGTTGTGGGTTTTGTTCCTTTAATTCAATTCTACACATTATAATTACCCCCTCATTGGCTATTTAATTTATATTTCCAACTCTTGTAAGTAATTCTAACATAGTAAAGGTGACAACAGTATGTCATATTAGAGATTATTTTTCATAAACTTTTAAAGCTTTTTTCATTCTATCTACAACAATTTTTCTTATATGTTCTGGTTCAACAACCTCTACAAAATTTCCAAATGACATAATATGTCCATAAATCCACTCATCTTCTGGAAATGTTACCGTTACAGAACAAGTTCCATCAGCATTTTTAATTATATATTCTTCATCATAATAATCAAATACACGACTTAAAGCTTCTGGTTGAAAATGTAACTTTAAGGTTACTAAAGATGTAGTTTCTTCTCTAGATTCTTTCTTCTGTGAACTTTCTACCTCCTTACGCTGAAACACTTCCTCTGTTACAAACAGATTTTTAATTCTTGATATCCTAAAAATTCGAAAATCTTCTCGTTCTCTGCAATATCCCCATAAGTACCAAGCTTGCCCCTTGAAAATAAGACGCATAGGTTCTATATAACGCTTACTTTTAATTCCGTCAGAATTTACATAATCAAAGTATATTACTTTTCTACCAATTATTGAACTTTTAATATCCAAAAACTTATTGTACTCATTTGGACTACTTCCCCAATGGGAAAAATCAATATGTACCCAATCATCAGTATCTATTTTATTAAATAATGCTCCCATTTTATCCAGTATAATATTAATTTCTGGATACTTTGTAGTCTGTAGAGTCTTTAATGCCAATATTAAACTTTCACTTTCCTGTTCAGATATAAGAGTTCTGCTAAGAGAATAATTATCTAGTAAAGATATTCCTCCTCCTTTACCTTTATTAGTATATACAGGTACTCCAGCTGAAGAAAGTGTATCAATGTCTCTATAAATTGTTCTTGTAGAAACTCCGAATCTTTCGGAGAGTTCTTTTGCAGTAACAGTTCCTTTATTAAGGAGGATTACAACTATTTCAAATAACCTATTTATTTTCATATTATTCACCCTTGTTCTATTGTCTTTAATATTTCATACTTTATTTTACTAAGTTAAAATATTATTGTCTAATATAATTATTAAAAGTTTACAACAATAGGGCTAAATGTTTTCATTATAATTTATTTATTATATTTTTCAAAATCTCTAGTACTATCAAAGATTGATTATAATTAAATATACAAAAAACCTCTTAAAGATTATAATCTTTAAGAGGTTATGTATCCATTTTATTAGATAATGTTAATATTTTCAGCTTGTGGACCTTTAGGACCATTAGCTACGTCAAAAGAAACTTTTTGACCTTCTTCTAATGTTTTGAATCCTTCTTTATTGATTTGTGAGAAGTGAGCAAACACGTCTGTTCCATCTTCTGCAGTAATAAATCCAAATCCTTTGTCTGAGTTAAACCATTTAACTGTACCATTCATAATATATATACCTCCGAAATTTTATTCCTTTAATTCGTTGTAAAAAATGCCACCAATAAAATTTCCGAAATAAATACAATAATTTAAACTCAGCAATTACTAGGAACATATTCGTGTAATAATATTTTACTTCTGAATTAAGGTCAAATACTATAATAACACTTTATTTAAAATAATGCAACTATTATTTTAATATTTTTTATTTAGTCAATATATAATAATTCCTTTTCTCCTAAATCTAGGAACTATATAGAGTGTTTCATCTTTACTTTTTAGTTAAAACTAATAATCAATTTTCCTTCACTATAATTCGCACCAGCTACTTCCTTAGAGCAAAGCTTCTTTGGTAGTAAAAAACTTCTCTTTTCATTTTTTATAGAAATACTTAGTTCATCCCCTTTTTGATAAAGTTTAAGTTCTTTTTTATCAACAAAAGGAAGATTTATAATAAGATTGTATCCTTCTTTAGGTGACCTTTCTACTTCAAATATTTTCTCTTGAAACATTATTTTTTCTGGAGCAATCTCTCCATAAATTGAATCTCCCATATTAAGCAACGATTCATATCCCCTTATTTCCTTTTCCATAAGCTGACATTTGAAAATTGGAATGGGGCTAAAACTTTCGTTGATATCCATAATACTGTCTTTTTGAATATCTAACCATTTTTCAAAATAACCTTTACCTATAGTATCTGAGAATACTTTATTGATAATTACTGCATCTACGTTAAAGTCAAAGAGATGTAAATAAGTAAAACTTCTTTTTGATTCTTTGATAACTATCTTTTCATGAGTAGTAACTATCCTTATACTAACCTTTTCTTTATCGAGTAGAAGTGAATGAAGATCATCGATCTTTTTATATAATAATTCGATTTCATCAAAAACTTTTTCATCTGGCATTGGTATTTTTAAAGTTGATTCTACAATAGGTTTTGCAAGTTTTGCTCCTTTCTTTTTTATTGGAAAGAACTTCTCCATCCACCATTTGAAAATTTCTGGAAATTTAAGTAATGACATAGTTTCTCCAGTTGGGGCACAGTCTACAATAAGAACATCATATTTATTCTCATCATGAATTTCTTTAATCTTCAATAAAGATAATAAATCTTCAAATCCTGGAAATACCAACAGTTCCTCACTTTCAATATTTTTATTAGATTTTAATAACATAAGCTGCTCAATATATGACTTTATATTTCCCCAAATATTTTCATTCTCTAATACTACATCAACCTCTAATGCATCAAGATTTCCTTTTATTTTTGTTGGAGTATTTGAAAGTCTCAAATCAAAAGAATCGCTTAAGCTATGAGCTTGATCTGTACTCATGATAAGCACTCGTTTACCTTTCTTAGCTATTTTACAAGCTGTAGCTGCTGCCACACTAGTTTTGCCTACACCGCCTTTTCCTGTATATAATATAATTCTCATTTCACCCTCTCCTTTACTGTATTTTAAGAAAACTCTATATCTACCTTCTTTACTTCATCTGCTCCTCTTTTATTTTCTTTTAAACTTTCCTCAATAATCTCAACTGTTACATCCTTTAAAAAACTCATAGATTCTTTTTCTAAATCATTAAGTTTGCCTCTTATACAATCTGGTAATATTTCCTTAAAAGCTTCATATTTAAGAATTTCTGCTTTTATGATTTTCTTCATAAACTCTTTGTTCATATTTATCACCTTCTATTCAAAATATATAGATAAACAGCCTTCATTTAAATTTGCTTTACTTATAGAGTAATTCCTCAAGATATTAGGCATTGGAATAATCCTTTTAAAGTTGCCCATTTTAATAATAATATCTATTCCAGATTCAAAAAGATCAAAATCTCTTTTATCTGTAAATGGCAGATAGACATTTAGTTTGTATCCTTTTTCTAACTTTTCAAAAGTTTCATTTACTGTGGTTTTTAGAACTTTAAATATATCATCACCTTTCAACGAATCCTCTATAATCCTTTCAAGTCCCTGGATTCCATTAATATCTACCTCATACCAATTGATCTCATACATTGGTATATGAGTAAATACAGAATGAATTTCTTCCATATATTTTTTCTGGATTCTTTTCCATTCATCAAAAAAGCTATTTTCAATTTTATTTGGTAAAATTCTATTGATATATAGACCGTCTACATTAAAATTATATAAGTTAAGATACATATAATTTCTCTTAGTCTCCTCCAATACCATTTTCTCAGGAATAGTAACAAGTCTAATGCTACATATATCCCTATTTCTTAATAAATTTTGAAGCTCAAAAAGTTTAATATATAGTTTTTCAATGTCATTTATAGCAACATTATCAGGCATTTCGATTTTAAAAGCTGCCTTAGATATTGGTCTTATTATTTTCAAAGCCACCTTTCCTATGGGAAAAAGTTTTTCCATGTACCATGCAAAAAGTTCTGGAAATTTAAGCAGTGATAAAGTTTCTCCAGTTGGTGCACAATCTACTACGATAAGATCATATATGTCTTTTTCATAAAGTTCTTTTATCTTTAGCAAAGAAAATAATTCCTCCATACCTGGAAAAGTCACTATATCCTCAAAGCTCTCCGCATCTTCTTCATTAGCAAAAGTAATCATCTTTTTAAAAGCATTTAATATAGAACCATAATATTGTTCCATTTCGTAATTAGCATCAACCTCCAATGCCCAAAGATCTTTTTGTATCTTTGTGACCTCATTTTTTATATCTTCCATGAATATATCACTTAAACTGTGTGCCATATCAGTACTTACTATTAATGTTCTCTTCCCTTCTCTAGCAGCCTTTAGTGCATGGGCTGCAGCAACAGTAGTCTTTCCAACTCCACCTTTACCTGTAAAAATTATAATTCTTCCCATAATAACCTCCTTTTAATTCTGTTTCAGAATAATTCTGTTTCCGAAGTATTTTCCCAAAAAACAACTCAGTAAACTGAGCTATTCTATTTCTATTTTTTTAATTTTTTTAATATCTTTTTCATTATCAATTTTATTCTCTTTATATAAGACTTCAATAACTTTTTTAAAAATACTCGTGGCAACTTTTTTTTCATCTTCTGTTAAACTTTTATATATCTTTCTAAAATAATATTCAATAATTTCTTTTTCTTTTGCTATAACATCTTTTGCTTTACTGGTTAAACTAATTTGCACAACCCTTCTGTCTTGACTACTTCTTATTCTTTCAACCATCTCTTTTTTCTCAAGTCTATCAATTACTCCTGTAGTGGTATTAAGAGGCGCATTTATATACTCAGATATTTCTGTCATATTTGCAACTTTATATCTATAAAGAAATAAAAGTGACAATATCTCATTTTTAGAATGATCTAAAAAAATCTCACTCCACTGGTCTGGAAAAAATAAAAATTTAAATTGATCTAAATAAGTAAAAAATATCTCTTCTAAACTTTCGTTTTTATCCAATCTCATAATGCTATTCCTCCAATTAGTTCGATGTTCGAAGTATATTTTCATACTATCATCTAAGTGTATTTTTGTCAATATTTTTTATTAGGACCTCCTAAACCTTCCAAGGAACTTCTTTGCCCTTATATTTTTAGGACTTCCAAATACCTCTTCAGGTTTACCAATTTCTAATATATCTCCATTATCCACAAAAATAACTTTATCTGCAACATCTTTAGCAAAACCCATTTCATGAGTTACTATTATCATTGTCATATGTTCTAAAGTCAATTCTTCTATAAGATCAAGTACTTCTCCAACTAATTCTGGATCCAATGCAGAAGTAGGCTCGTCAAACAACATTATTTTAGGATTTAATGCCAGTGCTCTTCCTATAGCCACTCGCTGTTGTTGTCCACCAGAAAGAGTAGATGGATATGCTTTCCACTTATCTTTTAATCCCACTTTTTCTAGTACCTCTATGCCTATTCTACTTGCATTTTCTTTATCAATTCTTTTTACAATTATAAGACCCTCTGTAATGTTCTCTAGAACCGTTTTTTTCTTAAATAGGTTAAAATTTTGAAATACCATCGCGGTAGATTTTCTTATATCTTTTTTATGAACATTCCTAATCAATTTTTCTTGTGACCTATAGATTACAGTTAAATCCATCTATTAACATAAATGTTTTGAAGATACATTTTTTCTTGAGCTTACAATGGATCTTCAATATTTATTTAAAATCTTTAGTAAATAACAAAAAACCTTCCTCAATTTAGAAAGGTTTTTTTATATTCTTATTTACCAATGATAAATAATAAGCTATTACTACATAAGTTTTTCTAAAGCTTTTATTACCAAACTATTTATCTATATCTTCAATATAATCATTTACTCTATTATGTATTTTTCTAGAATAATCTGTAACTTTTCTATAATATTCCTCATTCATTAGCGGTGAAGAAAGCATAAAATCAGCTGTTGAACGATTACTTGCAACAGGTATATCATATAAAACTGCAATCCTAAGTAATGCCTTTACGTCTGGATCATGGGGTTGTGCTTCTAAAGGATCCCAGAAAAAAATCATAAAATCTATGTTACCTTCAACTATACGAGATCCAATTTGTTGATCTCCACCTAGTGGACCACTTTTAAAAGCTTTAACAGGCAGCCCAATAGATTCTGTAATTAACTTAGCAGTGGTTCCTGTTCCAGAAAGAAAATGTTTACTTAACTTATCTTTATTAGCCTCTGCCCACTCAACTAAATCCTTTTTTCTATTATCATGAGCAATAAGTGCTATGTGTTTTTGTTTTTCCATTTTAGCTATTATGAAATTACCCTTTTCTTTCACTTTAAGTTCCTCCTCATTGAAGATTTTATCTAATCAACTACCATGTTTCCTTTTCCTTATTAATTAATTTATTTATGAGAAGTATATTCTAGTTATAATTATTTGTATTACGTCAATTACTAAAATAGTTATTTAAAAAAGTTAGTATGACTTCTGTATATTCTTTATCGCTTTCTGGATTTTCCATATTATAGTCTTGTACTATAAAATGTAGGTCTCCCTCTCGCACCCAAGTTTCTACATGACCTGGAGCATTTTTTATAATTCTTTCAAAGCTTGAAAATGGCACTTGAGTATCATCAGTAGAATGCATAATCAATGCAGGACGTTTACCTAAATTTTTAATTTCATTTTTTGGATTAATATTAAAGCTGTCAAATCCATATTTAAAAGTTGTATACATTTTTATAAAAGGTTTCTGAATTTGTGTAATTATTTTGGGAGCTTCTGAATTTATCATATTATCACAAAATACATCTTCAAAAGAGGAATATGAGGACATACTTATAAGTCCATCTATTTCATCAATTTTACCTATTGAATTTATTGCAACAGCTGCCCCCATGGACAATCCATATACTACTATTGGTACATCTTTATATCGTTCATTTGATTTTATATAATCAACTACTGCTTTAGTATCTAAATGCTCCTTAAATCCTAGACCAATTACATCTCCATCACTTTCTCCATGTGCTCTCATTTCATAGAGAATTGAAGCGTAACCATTTTCCTGCAACATTTTTGCATGACCGAAAAATGCTGTAACTGAAGGATTATGTATACCAGAAATAAATATTATAACCGCCTTAGGAGTTTCTTTATAAACTTCATATGCAGCAATATTTAAACCATCTTCTGTCTTGAGTGTAAGGTGTTCAGACGATATTCCAAACTCCTCAGCAGCGTATGTTTCCTTAAAATCAACATGCATATTAACCATTTTATTTATCATAATAGGTGGCAGCAATGAAAAGGCAATAATGGATAAAATAAATAAAGAAATTAGTAACCAAGCAATAATTTTTTTAATTTTACTTTTTCTCTTGGGTCTGTTCTCATATATTTCTTCTTTATTTATTACATTCTCATTGTCAATCTCTGTATTCCCCAATTTATATTCCTCCTTTTAACATTCTTATTTTTATGTTCTATCTTATAATTGTACAATATTTAACATGTAATTATAAGATAGATTATAGGAGAAATTATATATTTTTTATTCTATAAAAACTTTAACAGCCCTATCTAATATTCCCGTTAAATAAGCTAATACTACTCCATAATTAGCAATACTCACATTTTTTTCTTTACAAACTCCCAATCTACTCTCCATTGTCCTTTTATTTAACATACAAGATCCACAATGAATTACTAGATCATAGGTATCTAAATCCTTAGGAAAATCTTCTCCCATCTTAAACTGAAAATTTATTTCCTTATCTAGATACTTCATTAAAAGTTTAGGGATTTTAACCTTTCCTATATCTTCATGAGAAGTATTATGGGTACAGCTTTCCATTATTAATACCTTAGGGTTTTCTTTTTTTCTTAACTTTTCTATCTTTGAAGCTCCATCTAAAAATATTTTTAAATCCCCTTTTTGTCTAGCCATGATAATAGAAAAGCTTGTTAAATTTATATGGGAAGGTACTATTTTATCTACTTTTTTGAAAGCTTGGGAATCAGTAACCACTAGATCTATATCTTTTAAATCCTGTAGAGCTGAAGTTAATTCTGTATCTCTTACCACATAACTTTTTATTCCATGATCTAAACAATCTCTTATAAGCTGTACCTGTGGAAGTATAAGTCTACCCTTTGGTGCTTCTGAATCTACAGAGATTACCATGATCACTTTACCATTATAAGGTATAATATCACCTATTAGAGTTTCTTCTTTTTCTTCATCCTGAAGCCTTCTTATTAATTCACCTTTTAACTCTATCACGCTACTAAAATCATTAATAGATACAAACACTAAATTTTCCCATTCCATTTCTATCTTTAGCTTCTTTTTCATGTTTTCTAATTCTTCTTTTGAAACCTTATCAATTTTGTTAATAGCTATAATATAAGGTATATTTTTTCCTTTAAATCTCTCTATAAACTCTAAATAATATTTCTCATCTATATCATCTATTGCCATAACATAGATGGCAAGATCTGCCTTATCCAAAGTCTTCAGAGACTTTTCAACCCTTAAATTCCCAAGTTGACTGTCATCGTCAATACCAGCTGTATCAATAAACACTACAGGTCCAAAGGGGATAAGTTCTATTGATTTAGATACCGGATCTGCAGTAGTTCCTTTTATATGAGAAACTAAGGATATTTCCTGTCCGATAATTTCATTCATCAGAGATGATTTCCCTGCATTTCTCTTTCCATAGAGTACTATATGCTTTCTATTGGCTTTTGGCGTATTATTCATAGATTTTCTCCTTTTATTTATAAGTATAAATCCCTTTCTCCATTCTTAAGTTTTCCTACATTTTTTAAAAGAAGTTTTCTAATATCTGTTTTTGGTATATTTTCACATTCTCTTATAACTAATTTTTCTACTTCTTTACATAATTCTTTATCACCATAATCTAATGCGAATTCCATTAGAGTCATCAAAGCATTAGGTCCACAAACATTGTGTATTTCACCTGATTTTGCAAGGGCCATAAAGCGGTCTCCTGTTCTTCCCATTCGATAACAAGCAGTACAATAACTTGGTATATGTCCATCACTAATAAGTTCTCTTATTACTTCAATGGGACTTCTATTATCTGATACTTGGAACTGATCTATATTTTTGCCTTCTTCTTTTTCCTTATATCCTCCTACTCCAGTACAAGACCCAGCACTAACCTGAGATACTCCATATTCTATGACCTCTCTTCTTATTTCATGGGTCTCTCTTGTAGACAATATGATACCTGTAAATGGTACAGCCAAACGAATGATTGCTACTATCTTTTTAAATTCATCATCTGTAACTATATTAGGAAATAAACTTAGTTCCATTCCTTCTGCTTTTTTAATTCTTGGAACAGATATAGTATGAAATCCAACACCATACTTTTCCTCTAAATGTTCATTATGAAGTATTAAAGCTAATATCTCAAACTTATAGTCTGCAAGCCCAAATAAAACTCCACCTCCTACATCATCTATTCCACCTTCCATTGCTCTATCAAAAGCAGTTAAATGATATTCATAATCTCCCTTTAAACTTTTAGGGTGCATTTTTTCATAAGTAGGCTTATGGTATGTTTCTTGAAACAATATATAAGTTCCTATACCTGAGCCCTTCAATTTTCTATAGTTTTCCACTGTAGTAGCTGCAATATTTACATTTACTCTCCTTATATTTCCGTTTTCATTATGAGTTTCATAAATAGCTTCAATTGAATCCAATATATAATCAATATCACAGTTTACAGGGTCCTCACCTGCTTCTAATGCTAATCTTTTATGGCCCATTTTTTCTAATAACTTTACTTCTTCTTGAATTTCTTCTCTATTTAATTTTCTTCTTTCAAATTTGTTACCTCTCTTATATCCACAATAAACACAATTATTTACACAATAATCGCTTAAATAAAGAGGAGCAAAAATTACAATTCGATTACCATATATTTTCTTTTTTATTTCTCCTGCTATTTCAAAGATTTCTTTAAGTTGTTTTTCATCTTCTGTTTGAAGCAAAATGGCAATGTCTTTATGGGTTAATCCTGTTGTTCCTCTTGCTTTATCTAATATCCTTTGAATATCTTCCTTTGTAGTATTTTTTGTTTCTTCTAATAAATTATAAATATAGTCATGGTCAATAAATGATTTATTCATTATTATCTCCTCCATTTTATATTATCACCTCTAGACATATCTACAGAAAAACCTGCCTTTTCTATTCTATTTTGTATACATCCTCTACACTCTGCAGCTTCATCTCCTGTACATATCTTTCCATTATAAAGAGAATACTTTTCCCTAACTCCTATTGGTGATAGATTAGGCATAACAACATTAGCACCAGCTTTTATCCCTTGTTCTCTTCCAAAAGGATGTATAGTTCCCAGAGCTGTAGTAGCAGGTAAAAGTACATAGGGTAAAAATAATCGCAATAAAGCCAACATTATTATGGTATCTTCTAGAGTTCCTCCCTCTTCATTATGAAAAACAGTGTCTTTATGAGGGATAAATGGTCCTATTCCTACCATTTCTGGATCTAATTCTTTTAGAAAGAAAATATCTTTTATTAAATCTTCCTTGGTTTGCGTTGGAATACCTACCATAAATCCTGCACCTACTTGATAGCCAATTTTTTTAAGATTCCAAAGACATTGAATTCTATTTTCATAGTTTGAATTTGTATGGATTTTTTCAAAAAGTTCTTTACTAGCTGTTTCATGTCTCAATAAGTATCTATCTACTCCTGCATTAAAATATTTTTCATAAGATTCATAACTTTTTTCACCTATAGAAAGAGTTATTGCAGTATCTTTATATCTATTTTTTATTTCTTCTATAATTTCTTCAATTTTATCGTCTGAATAAAAGTTATCTTCTCCACCTTGTAATACAAAGGTTCTATAACCTAATTTATATCCTTCGTCACAACAAAGAAGAATTTCTTCTAATCCTAGCCTATACCTATCTACATTCTTGTTAAAAGCTCCAATCCCACAATAAATACAGCCCTTTTTGCAATAGTTAGTAAATTCAATAAGTCCTCTCATAAAAACTCTATCTCCATAGACTTTCATTCTTGTTTCATGAGCTTTTTGAATCAAATATTCTTTTCCATACTCTCCTATGTGATTTAAGATATAAAGAAGCTCTTCCCATTCTAGCTCATTGCTTTTATAAAGCTTATTTATTAACTTTTTTATAGTTAATTCATTTCTCTTCATGTTTTTCGCTCCTATTAACTTACTTCCTTTTTAGATACGGAAGTCTTCACTAATACATTTTCTATATTACCAAGCTTCCCTGTTAGGCTATTAATTTTATCCATTTCTCCAACTACAGTAATACATATTACAGAAATACCTTCATCCTCAAAAGGAATCCCCATTCTTCCTTTTATAATTCCTTTAAATTCTGCTACTGTTTCATTAAATTTTTGTTGGCAACTTTTAGGCTCTTCTAATATGGCACTAATAACTGCTATCTTTTTCATAAAATCCTCCCTACTCTTTTTAAAATTTAATTATTTATAACATAAAAAAACTTTCCAAAAGGAAAGTTTAAATAGCATTAGAAAATTATATATTCTTAACATAACAATATATAATTAAGTATAATCCTTAAAACTATATAGATAATATAAATATAGTCTTTTTCTATTTCAACTTCCTTTCAAACCAGAAACACTCTTCTTTGTTAGGAATTATCTTATATTTAGTTTTAATTTTAGTTAAATAAGTTTATTTTCAACAAATAAATAAAGATTTCTCTCTATATAATTGAATAAGATAAACTTTTATTCACTCAGAAGCATTATACATTAATGATAAAATAATATCAATCTGAATGTTAGTAATAATTTATTCTATTTATAAAAATATCACAATATAAATGCTCCATTATAAATAAACATAATATTTTTGCACAAAATATAACAAAGGTTGGCTTAAATTCCATTAGATGTTATCATATTTATACAAAGAATAATAACTATAGCTAAAGTTGACTATATACTAAAGAGGAGGGATTATAAATGAATCCTATGATAAAAAAATTTGTAGATCAAAATTTCATGACAGAAGCTGAAGCTAAGTATATTGAAGAAGCCATTATGAGAAAAGAATCAATAATAGTCTCTGGCCACAGGAGTGCTGGTATTCGTCCTCTTATGGCTACTTTTATGGCTGTAACCAAAAATAATTTTAATACAGTTCAAGTTAAAGGGTTTGATGATTTAAATAATGATGCCGAATACTTTTTGATTCCAGGTTTAGACAATATTGACTTTGAAAAGCTTATTACCAATGCCATAGCAAAACCAAATTCATCCTTTATAAGTATTAAAGAACCAGAGCATCCTTATTCTATCCTTAAGCTTTTGAAAGAAGTTTATAAATCTAATGGAGATACTTCAAAAGTATATCAAGTTTTAGAGTGTGCTAAAGTTAATGATGTACCAAAACTTACAAAAATTACTCAAATAACTTTAGATGAAAAAGGAAAACTTATAAAAATTGATTTTAAAAGTTAATTTAAAGAAAGTACCCTAAATTAAATTAGGGTACTTTTATGCACTTTTTTAATATTTAAACTGTGCAATACTTTCCTGCATTTCTTCCGCTAGTTTTGATAATGCTTCACTTGCATTTGAGATTTCTTCCATAGAAGCAGTTTGTTCTTCTACAGATGCAGAGGCTTCTTCTGTACCAGCTGCATTTTCTTCTGATATAGCTGATAGATTTTGTATTACATTAATTATCTCTTCTTTTTTCTTTTCCATCTCTAATCCTGATTGATTTATTGACACAATTACTTCCTTCATCTTTTCAATAGCTGAGGATATTCCTTCAAATTTATTATTTGTCATTTCTACACTATGGGTTTGAGATATTACTATTTCCTCAACTTCTTGTATGGTACTGACAGCATATCCTGTTTTATTTGTTAAATCTCCAATAATCATAGTAATTTCTTCTGTGAACTCATTAGATTCTTCTGCTAGTTTCCTTATTTCTTCTGCTACAACTGCAAACCCTCTACCTGCTTCTCCTGCTCTAGCAGCTTCTATTGCTGCATTTAAGGCTAATAAATTTGTCTGTTCTGCAATATTTTTTATCATTTGACTAGCACTTTTTATTTTTTCTGCACTTTCATTGGTGTTTGTAATAATTTCATGTATCTCTTCAACTGAATTATTTGTAGTCTTAGTTTTTTCAACAAGATCTTTTATAATTTCAAAGCCTTCATCTTTTAATTTGTTAACTTCATTAGCAGCATTATTTAAGCTTTTTACATCTCTTTGATTTCTTTCTATTTCCTTGCCTAATTTATCAATATTTACTGCTCCCTGCTCTGTATCTTTTGCTTGATCACTTGCTCCTCTTGCAATTTCATCAATCGTTCTTGCTACTTCTTCAGAGGCTGCAGCAGATTGTTGAGTAGTAGCAGTTAACTCTTCTGAAGAAGATGCTACTTGTTGCGAACTATCAGCTATTTTTTTAATCAGATCAATAAGATTTGTCTGCATAGCTGTCAAGGATTTAGAAATAACTCCTATTTCATCTTTTCTATTTAAATATTTTATTACCTCACTATTTTCATCAACAGTTAAATCATAATTTGACAATTTTTCAATAATCTTAGATAGATTTATGATTGGTTTTGATATAGAGTTTGAAATTATTAAGATTAAGACTATTAATACAGCTATACCTATACATCCTACTATAATACTAATTATAATAGAGTGATTTAATTCTTTAAATATCTCTCCTTTAGGTATAATAGATATAAAAGACCATTCAAGATTTATTCCTTTAATATCTACGGGAGCTAAAGTTAAAATTTCTTTTCCTCTATTAGTAGAAAGTTGTCTCTCTAAAGTCATATGTTCTCCATTAGAAATAGCTTGTTTAAATTCTTCGTTATCGAATATTTCAAATTCATTTTGTCCAAGTAATTCTTTATCTTTATGTGCTAAAATCAATCCTTTATTAGTAACTAATAGGGCATATCCACTATCATATAGAGTTATTTCCTGTATAACCTCTTGTAGCCTATCTAAGGAGATATCTACTCCTACAACACCTACCACCTCATTATTATATATAATAGGAGATGTAACTGAAACTAACATCACATCTTGTCCTTGAAGATTATAAACATACGGTTCCAAAGCCGCTGGTTGTTTTGAATTTTTAGAAGTTTGATACCATAATCCACTCTCATCTAAATTATCATATGTATCTCCACATGATTGAAGGCCAACTGTACCGCTTCCTCTATTCCAATAGGGGATAAATCGTCCTGTATTATCATGGGCCTCAGTATTTGCATATTCATCATCTTTTCCATCCAATGCATTGGGTTCCCAAGCTGTCCATACTCCTACTAAATTTAGGTTTTTCTCTAAAATATTTTTCATAATTTCATTCATTGCTGCCCTATCTGTATGCCCACTTTGTTTTAACCCTTCAAAAACTTGAGCTAATTCTGTAGCAACTATCAAAGCTGCATCTACTTCCTTTTCAATCATTAATTCATATTTTTCCGTTTCTGATTTCACGTATTTTATAGAATGTTCTTGTTGCATTTTATAGGAACTTGAAGTAATAAATCCAGTAACTGATACAAATATTATTAAAACAACTAATAATATGCTTACTAAAATTTTCACTTTAATTGATTTCATATACTTTCTCCTCCAAGTTTAGTTATATTTTTTCTACCACATATTCCTATTATATTTCTTATCTAAAATCTTCAACTATGGATAAACAATTCTTAGACCTTTATTATCCAACTTTTATTATTGGCAGCAGAGTATTTATGTAAGACGATTTTATATTTATAAAATTCTCCCTATATAAAAACATGTCAAGTAACTGGTCTGCTTCTGATAGACATAATTTCACCTCCTTTCATATATAAGATAATACTTTAAACGTTCCTAATAAGAATAAATAGCTCGTGTATTTCACTATAGTGCATTTCTACAATAAACGACTATTTATGACAAAGTTTATTCAAGGAAATAAATAAGATTTGTATTTAATTTCAATTTTAAATTCCAAAATAAAAATCTTATCCTTACGTTTTCAACGTTTAATCTAGTAATTCATATATACCCATATTTATTTATAGATTCAACAAATCTCTAGACCTATTTTAAAATTATTCTATATCACCGTCTAAATAAGTCGATTATTGTCGTTGATGTTTGTTTAGAATATTTCACACGGTAGAAACACTTCATACCATATAAAAACGAAAGCCATATAATACATCAAATCCGTATTATATGGCTTTCATTTTTTATATTAAAAATAGCTTTCTAAAACTAATTTATCCTCTCGCTTATGATGACATCTTCCACCTGCTAGATTTTTGTTGTATAGTCCAAAGATCGTAATATAATCCTTTCTGTAAAATAAGTTCATCATGAGTACCCTGTTCTACAACTTTTCCCTCATCTAAAACTATTATGTTATCGGCACTTCTAACAGTTTTAAGCCTATGGGCAACAACAATAACTGTTCTTCCTTGGATAAGTTCATTAATCGCTCTCTGTATTTCCACTTCATTCTCTGGATCTAGGGATGCAGTGGCTTCATCTAAAAGCACTACTGGTGCATTCTTAAGTATTGCTCTTGCAATAGAAATACGTTGTTTTTCCCCACCTGATAAAGTAGATCCGCCTTCACCTACAGGAGTATCATATCCCTGAGGAAGCTTCATAATAAAGTCATGGCAACATGCTCTTTTAGCAGCCTCTTCTACCTCCGCTTGAGTTGCACCTTCTTTTCCAAACCTTATATTATTTCCAATAGTATCTTGGAAAAGATATACATCTTGAAATACCATAGAAACTTTTTGAAGAAGGGATTCTGGTTCTATAATTTTCATATCTTCATTTCCAATTAAGATTTTTCCCTTTTGTGGATCATAAAAGCGAGCTATTAATTTTAAAACTGTACTCTTTCCACTTCCAGAAGGTCCTACTAATGCAGTTAATGAACCTTCTGGCATCTCTATAGAAATATCTTTCAAAACCTTTATGTCACCATATCCAAATGTAACATCTTTTAGAATAATATCATGACCTTCAGGCGCTATTTTTTCTCCTGGTAAAATAGGTTCGTTTAAAAGATTTACAATCCTCTCTCCTGCCTGTTCATCATAATGAACTTCTGAAAAATTTCCTAAGGCAGATGTTAAAGGATCAAATACTCTTGTACCTACTATTAAAAAGGTAACAAATGTTATAACGTTTAATTCTCCACCTAAAAGTAAATGAGTCCCCACAAATACCATTACTGTGAGTCCTGCTCTAATACATGCTATGGCTGTTAACACTATGGGTTGTAAAAATCCTTCAATTTTTATACTTTCCATCATAAATCTTCTAAAAGCTTTTTCAAGACGAACAAATCTTTCTCCCGTTAGATTGTATGCCTTAATGGTACCTATTCCATTTAGATATTCTTGTAATCTATTAGCAGCATATATTTTAGATTCCATATGCCTCTTTCCTACTCTTCGTTGTAATTTTGAAGTTCCAGCTATAATTAAAATTGCTATAGGTAGTGCAGCAAACATGGATACAGCCATCCGCCAATCAAGAAACAATAGACCAATAAAAGCAATAATTGGCATTACTAAACCTCCAACTAACTGAGGCATAAGATGAGATATACAATGTTCTATTAATGTAAAATCACCCATCATCATATTTCCAAGATCTCCTGGATCTCTACTTGTTAAATATCCCAATGGCAACTTTCTTAAATGTTCAGCTAATTTTGCTCTCCCCTCAGCAGCAACCATATATGCACCTCTAAATGAGAACCTATAAGCTGGTATCTCCCCTAAAAACATTGCTATCATAGATAAAAATAATGCTCCACAGGTTAGCCACAGCTTATAAGTATCTATAGGTGCCCCTGTTGAATAAGATTCAAATATTATTTTTACTGCTTGCATTACTAGAGTAAAAGGTAAAATATTTATTACATTAGATATAACTGAAAAAACAATAGGTTTTCGTAACTTTTTTGGATTTCCAGCCGTTATATTATAAAGGATTTTCACGCTATAATACCTCCTTTTTGGATCTTCCATTCTCCTGCATCAGTATATGCATCCCACATTTTCCTATAAAGTCCATTAGCAGCCCTTAGTTTTTCATGAGTACCTTTTTCTACAATATGCCCCTCATCTAAAACTATAATTTGATCTGAATCTTGTATAGATGAAAGCCTATGAGCAATAACTATTACAGTTTTATTTTGCATCAATTCTTTTAGAGCTAATTGCATTTGATACTCATTTTCTGGATCAGCAAAAGCTGTTGCTTCATCAAATACTAAAATAGGAGAATTCTTAAGAATAGCCCTTGCAACAGATACCCGCTGTTCTTCACCACCTGAAAGATACGTACCACCTTCTCCTATAAGAGTATCATAGCCTTGAGGAAGTTTTTCTATAAATTCATGACACTGTGCGGCTCTTGCAGCGGCATATACTTCTTCAGGAGTTGCATTAGGTTTTCCTACTAAAATATTTTCATAAATGGTATCATAAAACAAAAATGAATCTTGAAAAACAAAAGATACTATATTCATTAAATCTTCCGTTTTTATGCTTCGTATATTTACTCCACCTATGAAAATTCCGCCTTCTTCTACATCCCAAAATCTTGGAATAAGATTCGCAATTGTAGATTTTCCAGATCCGGAAGGTCCTACAAGAGCAGTCACTTTTCCTTGTTTTGATTTGAAATTTATGTTTGAAAGTGCTTCCTTACGAGTTGAAGTACTTGATGTATCTGCTAAATCATAAGAGAAAGATACATTATTAAATTCAATATCAAAGCGCTTTGGAACTTGTGGGTTTTTTATCTCTTGAATAGGTTTCTCACTAAGAATTTTATCTATACGTTCAACTCCTTCTGAAATATCTGCTATTGTAGCAGCAAAATTAGTAAACTTATACATAGGAACAGATATTCCTGGTGCCATAATTAAAAAGAAAAGTAGAGTCAATGCAAATGCTATATTCTCTGGCTCTCTACTTAAAAGATACACACCTATAGGGAGAATAAACGTCATAGTCGAACCTAACATAACTTTGAAAATAATATAGCTATTTTGAAACTGATCTGAATATTTTACACAATAATCTCTATAGCTTATCATATCTTCATAGAATTTTCTAAAAGAATGTACAGTTTGTCCGAATACCTTTATAACAGGCATTCCTCTCACATACTGGACAGTTGATGCATTAATTCTTTCTAAAGAATCATGATAATATTTCAAATTTTCTTTAGCCTTTTCTCCAGTTCTCATAGAAGCTTGAACAGAGTAGCCTAAAACTAGAGGTATAATGCAAGCAATGGTTAACAGTGGATTTAAATAAATCATTGCTATTATCATCACTATTACTGTAGCTAAAACATTTACTAAATCTGGAAGTTGATGAGCAACAAAGTTTTCAATTTTCTCTACATTTTGTTCCATAGTCTTTTTAATAGTCCCTGTAGATGTTTGTGTAAAATATCCAAGAGGAAGTTTACCTATATGAGTAGAAAGCTTTATACGCAAACCATATAATATACGATAAGCAGCTATATGGGAACTTAATCCAGATAAATACATAGTTATGATTCCAGAAATTAGTCCTATCAATGCTATCGTACCCCAATGTATCATCAATGCTCCATTGGCTAAAGAGGGATTAGAAGCATTTTTTAATAACTCTGCAAGTATAAAGTAAACTGATATATAAGGTATAAGCATGCAGACAGCACTAATAGATGAAAGTGTTCCTGAAACGATTAGTAATCCTCGCTTTTCTCCTGCAATTTCTAGTAAACGAGGAATTCCTGTTTTTTTCTTGTCCAAAGTTTTTGCCTCCTTTACAATAAATCCACTTATTTTGTTTTTAATATTTTTAAATTTATCTTTTTAACCAGATAAAATTTTATTATTATCACATTCATTACAAAGTCCATAAAACACAATGTTACGAGTTATTATTTTAAAATTACTTTCTTTCTCTATTGTAAATTCTACTAATTCTAATAAACTATCTTTCACTTCTATTATTTTCCCGCAACTTGAACAAATTAAGTGAGGATGATAGCGTTCTTTATCTAAATAAACAATCTCATACCTAGCAAAACCGTCGCCCAAGTCAACTTCACATAAAAGATCTAATTTTTTCAACAAAACTATAGTCCTATAAACTGTTGCTATGCCTATATCAGGTAATGTGATTTTAACAAGTTCATAAATTTCGTCTATGGATAAATGTCTAATTTTATTTTCTACAATAACATTTAATATCGTCTCCCTTTGTTCAGTTAACTTATAACCTTTATCGATTAATTTCTTCTTTATATATTTCAGCTCTTCAGATGATAACTTTGACATTTGTTAATTCTCCTTTTCTTTTATAGGTATATCACCTTACAATCAGATTTTAATTTTTTAAAGTTTAAATAGTAGCCAACTAACTTTTTCACCACCTCATAAATCACCGATATATTAACTTTAGAGTTTTAAATGAAAATGATTATCAATTATAAAAGAAACCATTCTAACCTATCTACTCATAAACGGATATTTATAGATGAAAAAAGGATTTTAAATAAAAAAATGCTGCCAGTGTTTTACTGATACAGCATTTATAAATGTTTTATTATTTTAGCTTTACTCTCTATTACTTCTACTAAATTCATACTACTCTGCTCATCGTATTCAATTATTGTTTTACTACATTACGTAAATATTCTCCAGGATTGATGCCAAATTTCTTACGGAAAGCTAGAGCAAAATGGCTCATATTTGCATAGCCTACCATACTTGCTACTTCGCTAACCTGCATATTCTTTTCTTCAAAGAGTAATTGAGCAGTCTCTAACCTTCTATCAATAACATAAGCATATATTGTTTCTCCAAAAATCTCTTTAAAACCGTTTTTCAGTTTAAATTCATTAAGGCATACCATTTTAGATAAAGAAGTTATAGATGGAGGAGCTGTTATATTATTATTTAAAATTTGTTGAGCCTTATAAATACTACTAATATCTTCTTTAGACAACTTTACTAAATTACGTTTCTCTCGTTGATAAACTGCTTCATTTAAATATATTGCAAAAAGCTCAAATATTTTACCTTCCATATAGATATCTCTTAATCCTTTTTCATAGGGACAATTAATCATTTGCTGTAAAACTACGGTTATAGACGGAGTAATCTTACATTTATAAAAAATCTCATCGTATTTACCTTTACAGAAAATTCTCCACTCATTTTCAATGCTTTGTATAATTTGTTTGAATTTTTTTGGATGAATTTTAACCTCTATGAACTGAAATTTATGTCCTGATGGATAAATACATCGCTTTACATTTTCTTTATTTTTAGTTTTGGCTAAAAAACTATCACCATTTAAAAGTTCAAACTTACTTCTCCTCCCATGAAATCTCCATTCAATTCCATCTCCAATACAAAAAAACATATCAACATGGGGAGTTCTTGACATTCCTTCAACTTCCATATGTCTACAGAAAGTCATATCAAAATCTATAACTTGGATATTTTCACCAGAAGCAATTTGTCTAAAATATCCATTACCAGTTTCTTTAGAGATTTCGAATTTATATTGTTTAGTTTTTAAATTATATATTTTATTGAGTCCTTCACAGAAAGAACATTCCCTATCCATTAAATTTTTAATATTATATTGTTCTATTTTATCGGACATATTTATCCCCCTTTATTGACCGCATATATGCTTAATTTAAATATTTTCTATAAATTTATTAATTTTCATTATTATTTATTGATAATGGTTATCATTATTGTTTAGTCCTATAATATCATATATTATACAATTTTAAAATATCTAATGATAAGTTTTATTTCTTAAAGCTTTTCAACTTCTAAAGTTTCGATGAACTTTATCTATTTTCTTTTGTTCATTAAGATGCCTAGAATATGAGTTATAAACTAATCTTTGCTTATCTATAGAAACACCAACAATAAAATATTGAAATACTCTAAGCCATTGCTCAAAACTTAAATTAACTGGACTATCAGTAGTTTGAAATCCTATATCTTGTGAAAGACGTTTAAGTTGTTTATGGGAAAAAATATACTTACACCTTTCCTTTATACTTTTACCACTGCTACTAAAAACATATGCAATGAAATCCCTATACAACTCAGCCTCATTTTGATTTATTAAAATATTTTCTCTTTTTTTAATATGGAGTAAAACACTATTGACTTTAGGTATAGGTGTAAAATCCGTATTTTTAAGCTTATAAATAATTTCAAAATCAAAATACGGTTTAAGAAGTAAAGAACGCATACACTCATTATTATAAGGATTTCCAGCATATTTTCTAGCTGCCTCTTCTTGAATAATAATGTATGTGTCTTTAGGAGGATTAGAACAAGATGTTATTTTCAATAAAATTTCTGCTGTAATATTAAATGGAATACTAGAGAAAATTTTGTATTTATATTTCTCTGGCAACTCAAATTCTAGAAAATTCTCATATATAATTTCAACATTTTTTATATCTGAAAACATATGTTTAAGCTTTTTATATAAATGAAGATCATATTCTATCCCGTATACTTTCTTTGATTTTATTGATAGTTCTTTAGTAATAATCCCTTTTCCTGGACCAATTTCAATAATAATGTCATTTTTATTTATATTACTTCTCTCAATTAGCTTAACTACCAACTTTTTACTGTGTAGAAAATTTTGTGAATTTTCTATCTTTAACATATTATTGTTATTTAACTCTTTATTTTTATTAAACACAGAATCCACCACCATTCATAAAATTTAAATAGTAATTTAATATGGATTCTCGTGTATTAAACAATCATACATGTATCTATTCAATTTTATTTATTAATAATAATACTTAATTTTTATGATATTATTAAATATACCAAAAAACAAAAAGACCATAAACGAACAAACTGTTCATTTATAGCCTTTATAAAAAATTTTATATGCATTTTTAGAACTAATATAAAAACACCATATTCAAAAACCATGGCATAGGTTTAAAGATAGAGCTGCATGAATGTTCATCACAAGAATCCTTTGAAATAAGGTACAACAAAACAAGCCTGCATTTTCAGACGATTATACCTTATAACATATCTAATTGTCTTTATTTAACAATTAAATAACGAATTCTCATAGAACCAATACCCATTTGCAACTCTCCTTTCAACACATTAAAGAGATTATAACATAGACCTATTCATTTATCAATAATAATTAGGGATTCCTTTCATAAAACCTCAATTCAATCTAATTTCAAAAATACATTTATCTGAACCACCTAAAATTGTTTGAAGCTTTTTAACTTCAACAGACTTTTTAAAAACACTCTCAAATAATTTTTCAAACCATCCGGCAGAGCAGTTACAATACGTAGGATGCATATCTTTAACACTTTTTGCTATCCCACAATAGCATTTATTGTAAACTCCGATTATATTACCATTATCCATATGTAATTCACCGCCACCAATATGGTTTTTATTTAATAAAACTAAAAATTCTTCAATAGTTTCAGATGTTTCATATAATTTTTTCGCTTCATTAATTGTTTTATTAGAAATGCATAGGTGCCCACAGGGTTTCATTATCATTCCTATAGCTTCTTCATCCAACTGATTTTCAAGTTCACAAAGTATATTTCTTATATATTTTCCTTGTTTAGTAGATGTTGCTTTTGAAGGCAAGTCCCCGCAAATCTTTATTAAATTTTCATATGTATCTTCTCCGACATTTAATTTGATACTATCAAGAATTCGTTCAGACTTTTTAGACATAAATTCCACCTCTTTATATATTAAATCTTTTTCTTTAATTATAAATAAGAATATATGACAACAGTATGTCATATTAGTAATTATTTCTTATAACTTTTTAGTGGTTTAAATCTGAACGTTAAAATCTATAGACCTTCCAATTAGGAAACTATATAATTTTGTTATTTTCAATCTACTAATATTTTCTTATATGTAATAACTAAAGTAGCGACTACTACTACTCCTATAATTATTAACGGTAACATTAAATTTAAAGTCAATTTATTTGAAGCGGTTAAAATCTTTATAGAATGTGTTGCTGGAAAAATACTACTTACTTTAATAAAAAATTCTGGAAGCATATCTGAAGGAAACATAATGCCACTAAGCAGCAAAGAAGGTAAGAAAACAAGTTGTGATAACATAGTCATTGTAGATGGCTTTTTCGCTATTAATCCTATGATTATTCCAATAATTATACATATGATAATAAATAGTAATAAAGATAAAAAATAAGTTAAAGGATTCATTGGATAATCTGCTTTGAATATAATTGGGGCTGATATATAGATAATTAAAGAAACTAATAACATATGAATCAAAGCAGATAAAAAATTAGTAAAAAGTAATACCCAAAGAGGAATATTCCCTACTTTTATCAAATTTTTTTATCCCCTCTATACATTCCAACGTTGTAGTTTTTCCTGCACCATTAGGACCTAATAGACCAAATACTTCTCCCTTTCTTACTTCAAAGCTAAGATTATTAACTGCAGTAAAGCTGCCATATGTTTTTTTAAGGCTATCCACACTTAAAGCAACACTCATTTCTGTTTCCTCCTTCTATAAATTCAGGTATTTTTATATTCTGATTTGTAATAGATTAATCTCCTCAAGTCTATTATAGTATATGACGTAACGTAGCAAACAATATGTAAATTTTAATTTTATACGGTTTTTATAGAAATTATTGATTTTATAGAAATCTATTATAATTTTTTTAGCTCTTACAATTAAAACAAAATAGGTGATTGAAATACTAATTTTTTGTTAGTTATTATCAAATCACCTACTTTTAAAATTATTACCAAATATAAATATCTAAAGGCTTCTATACACTTTTTTAATATTTAAACTGTGCAATACTTTCCTGCATTTCTTCCGCTAGTTTTGATAATGCTTCACTTGCATTTGAGATTTCTTCCATAGAAGCAGCTTGTTCTTCTACAGATGCAGAGGCTTCTTCTGTACCAGCTGCATTTTCTTCTGATATGGCTGATAAATTTTGTATTACACCAATTATCTCTTCTTTTTTCTTTTCCATCTCTAATCCTGATTGATTTATTGACACAATTACTTCCTTCATCTTTTCAATGGCTGAGGATATTCCTTCAAATTTATTATTTGTCATTTCTACACTATGGGTTTGAGATATTACTATTTCCTCAACTTCTTGTATGGTACTGACAGCATATCCTGTTTTATTTGTTAAATCTCCAATAATCATAGTAATTTCTTCTGTGAACTCATTAGATTCTTCTGCTAGTTTCCTTATTTCTTCTGCTACAACTGCAAACCCTCTACCTGCTTCTCCTGCTCTAGCAGCTTCTATTGCTGCATTTAAGGCTAATAAATTTGTCTGTTCTGCAATATTTTTTATCATTTGACTAGCACTTTTTATTTTTTCTGCACTTTCATTGGTGTTTGTAATAATTTCATGTATCTCTTCAACTGAATTATTTGTAGTCTTAGTTTTTTCAACAAGGTCTTTTATAATTTCAAAACCTTCATCTTTTAGTTTGTTAACTTCATTAGCAGCATTATTTAAGCTTTTTACATCTCTTTGATTTCTTTCTATTTCCTTACCTAAGTTATCAATATTTACTGCTCCTTGCTCTGTATCTTTTGCTTGATCACTTGCTCCTCTTGCAATTTCATCAATCGTTCTTGCTACTTCTTCAGAGGCTGCAGCAGATTGTTGAGTAGTAGCAGTTAACTCTTCTGAAGAAGATGCTACTTGCTGTGAATTATCAGCTATTTTTTTAATTAGGTCAACAAAATTTGCCTTCATAACTTTCAAAGATTTAGCAATAATCCCTATTTCATCTTCTCTATTTAGATATTTTATTACTTCACTATTTTCATCAACGGTTAGATCATAATTCGATAATTTTTCAATAATCTTAGATAAATTTACAATTGGTTTTGATATGGATGTTGCAACTATTAATATTAAGACTATCAGTATTACTATCACTATACAGCTTGTAATACTAACAGCAATTATAGATTGATTTAGCTCTTTATATATTTCATTTCTTGGTATAGCGGATATAAAAGACCACTTAGAACTTGTTTCATCAGTATTTACAGGGGCTAAAGTTAAAATTTCTTTTCCTCTATTACTAGAAAGTTCTCTTTCTAAAGTCACATGTTCTCCATTAGAAATAGCTTGTTTAAATTCTTCGTTATCGAATATTTCAAATTCATTTTGTCCAAGTAATTCCTTATCTTTGTGTCCTACAATTAATCCTTTGCCAGTAACTAATAAGGCATATCCACTATCATATAGAGTTATTTCCTGTATAACCTCTTGCAGTCTATCCAAGGAAATATCTACTCCTACAACACCTACTACCTCATTATTATATATAATAGGAGATGTAACTGAAACTAACATCACATTTTGTCCTTGAAGATTATAAGTAACTGGATCCAAGACTGCTTGTTGTTTTGAATTTTTAGAAGTTTGATACCATAATCCACTCTCATCTAAATTATCATATGTACTTTCACATGATTGAAGACCAACTATACCATTTCCACGATTCCAATATGGTATAAATCGTCCTGTATTATCATGGGCCTCAGTATTTGCATACTCCCCATCTTTACCGTCCAATGCATTTGGTTCCCATACTGTCCATACTCCTATTAAATTTGGATCTTTTTCTATAATATTTTTCATAATTTCATTCATTGTTGCCCTATCTGTATTCCCAATTTGTTTCATTCCTTCAAATGTCTCAGATATTGTAGTGGCCACAGTTAAAGCGTCTACTAATTCTCCCTGAGCTATTTCTACATATTTTTCCGTTATTGCACGTACATAGTCTTTTGAATTTTCTTTTTGTATACTATAAAAATTGATTGAAATAAATCCAATAATTGATACAAATATCATTAAAACAACTGATAAAATACTTGCTAATATTTTTGTCTTAATTGATTTCATGTCCTACCTTTTCCTTTCATTTGTTAAATAATCAATATATCATTGTTGTTTTTTTATCAATCATTGTCATAATATTATATTTTTAGGCATATGAATCTACCTCCTTTTAGCCAATAAAATTATTGTAACATAATTTATGTGAAAAAGTTCTCATTTTCGAGAGGTATTTAATTTTTGTATTGTTTTATATAGATAAAAATATATTAAGTAAGTCTTTTATATAGTTTTATAATAAGCTGTTGTTACATGAAACAATAAATACACGTCTTTTATGAATAATCATAATGACGTGTATTTATTTAAAGACTTTATCTTTAAAACATATTACATCTATTTAATAGATACAATCTACTTTTTTCTTTCAATTACTAGTTTTTCTGTAGGTACTATCATATTTTTTATAGTCCATCCAACAAAGAATAATGCAATAACTCCTGTTACAATAGCTATTGGAATATATCCTATACGTTCCATTATTAAGAGTGGAAAATAAAAAACAATTGGTACTCTAAAAGAATAACTTTCTGCCGTTTTCATATAGTATATAAGCCATGAACAAGCTCCACCAAATAAAAGTGTATAGAATAAACGTGTTAATGGAATTCGCGCAGATCCTAAAACAGTATTTTTATGTATTTCATGTGTAAAATCTTTCTCTATATAACCATATATTTTTTCAATAAAGCTATTTTTCTCATCTAAATTTTCAAAAGACAACTTTTTACGAACCGACTCATCTGAGTCTAAAGACTTAGAAACAAGTAATACTTTGTCATCATGTTTTACATCTGTATATATTCCTTCTATCTCTTCTATTTTTATAATTGCTATGCCACTTTTCTTTTTATTCTTCTTATTCTTTTTAAGATCATCAATGTTAAAGGTTCCATTATTAATAGATTCGATGACTTCCTCTATCTGAGCATTTGCTACATCTCTAATAAGAAAATCTGAATAAAGAATTAATGATTCATCATTATCCAACTTAAAAATATCTGGATTCAAAGTTTTGCTCTCTGTCATATAACTCCTCCCAATGTGTCATCTCTAAACTTCATTATTTATTTTCTGGTTAATTATAGCATAAATATGAATCTTATTTCAATAGGATAAAGGTAGCATGAAAATTAAGAACCTATTAGTATTTTTTACTAATAGGTTCTTAATCTCATAAAAATATCTATAAAACTTATATAGGTTTATTCATTCTAATCAATAGTTCACCACTTTTTACATTTTGCCCTTCTTTTACAGCTATGGATTTAACAACTCCACTAGAAGATGATATAATCTGTGTTTCCATTTTCATAGCCTCTATAATAGCAACTATTTGCTTTTCCTCAACTGCATCACCAGGTTTTACTAAAATTTTTGTAACAGTACCTGGTATATTAGCTCCAATTTCTAAGCTGTTTTTCGGATCCGCCATTTGAGTATAGGAAACTTCTTTCGATACAGAACTTCCTTTATCATGAACTTTTATGGCTCTTCTGCTATCATTCACTTCAAAATATAAAGTTCTATTTCCTTCTTCATCTAATCTTCCAATCTCAAGAAACTTTATAACTAAAATTTTACCTTCAGCAATTTCTACCTCACAAGTTTCTCCTTCTTTTAATCCATAGAAAAATATATCGCTGCCCATTCTGCTGAAATCTCCATATTCTTCAATGTATTTCAAATAATCTTCAAAAACTTTAGGATATAATGCATAGGACAATATATCTTTTTTGGTAGGCTCTATTTTATAATTTTCTTTTAAAATATTTTCTATTTCATTAAAATCTTCAGGTTCAAGAAGTTCTCCTGGTCTGCATGTTATAGGCTCCTCTCCTTTTAGCACTAGTTTTTGAAGTTTTTCAGGAAATCCTCCTATAGGCTGACCCATCATACCTTGAAAATATGATACTACTGAATCGGGAAAAGACATATTTTCAGCCTTATCATAGATATTCTCTGGTGTTAAATCATTTTGAACCATAAAAATAGCCATATCCCCTACAACTTTAGAAGAAGGAGTAACCTTCACTATATCACCAAGCATTTCATTTACTGTTTTATACATTTCCTTTACATCTTCAAATCTATGACCAAGTCCAAAACTTTCTATCTGTGATTTTAGATTTGAATATTGTCCTCCAGGAATTTCGTATTTATATATTTCTGTAGTTCCAGATTTTAATCCTGACTCAAATTGACTATATATTGGTCTTATTGTACTCCAATAATCAGAAATTTTTTGTAAATCATCTAAATTTAATTCCGTATTTCTATCTGTATACTCTAGAGCTGCCACTACAGAATTTAATGCAGGTTGACTTGTCAATCCAGCCATACTATTGAAAGCAGTATCTACAATATCTACACCAGCTTGAGCTGCCATTAATATTGTTGCTATACCATTTCCACTAGTATCATGAGTGTGAAGATGTATTGGAATCTCAACTTCTTCCTTCAAAGCTTTTATTAATTTATATGCAGCTTGTGGTTTTAATAACGAAGACATATCCTTTATCCCTAGTATGTGAGCACCTGTTTTCTCAATTTCCTTTGCTGTTTTTACATAATAATCTAAAGTATATTTATCTCTTCTTTCATCTAAAATATCACCAGTATAACAAATGCAAGCTTCTGCAACTTTACCAGCTTTTAAAACCTCGTCTATTGCGACTTCCATTCCTTTTAGCCAGTTTAATGAATCGAATATTCTAAAGATGTCTATTCCATTGTTGGCTGATTCCCTTACAAATTCTCTTATAACATTATCTGGATAATTTTTATATCCTACTCCATTGGCACCTCTAATCAACATTTGAAACAATATATTTGGAATCTTTTTTCTCAATAATTCTAATCGAGTCCAAGGTGATTCTTTTAAAAATCTATAAGATACATCGAAAGTAGCTCCGCCCCACATTTCTAAAGAAAACAAATCTTTTGCTAATACAGATGTTGCCTTTGCTATCCTAAGCATATCCACACTTCTCATTCGAGTTGCCATTAAAGATTGATGTGCATCTCTCATAGTGGTATCCGTTAGTAGTAACTTATCTGTATTCTTAATCCACTGTATGAGTCCTTCTGGACCTTTTTCATCTAATATCTGTTTAGTACCATATAGATTTTCAGGTCTATATATTTCTGGAATTAAAGGCATATCAAAATCAGGTTTATTTCCTTTACTTTCATTTACAACCTTCTCTCCAATATACTTTAGTACCCTAAGCTCTACATCTGTTTTTGTAGTTATATCAAATAATTCTGGATTTTCAACAATAAATCCTGTATCACATTTACCCTCTAGAAATTCTTTATGGTTTAATACATTTATTAAGAAAGGTATATTTGTTTTTACTCCCCTTATTTTAAGTTCCCTTAATGCCCTAATAACCTTTTTTGAAGCATCTTCAAATGACCTAGACCATGAAGTTATCTTTACTAAAAGACTATCATAATATGGACTTATAGCTGCACCTGTAAATCCATTACCTCCATCAAGCCTTATTCCAAATCCTGAACCTGTTCTATATATGTCTATTATTCCTGTATCTGGAGCAAAGTTATTTAAAGGATCTTCTGTAGTGACTCTACATTGAATAGCATACCCTCTTGGTTTAACATCTTCTTGATTTTTAATACCTATCTTTTCAGAATCAAGGGCATATCCTTCTGCTATTAAAATTTGACTCTGTACTATATCAATTCCTGTAACCATTTCAGTAACTGTATGTTCAACTTGAATTCTAGGATTAACTTCAATAAAATAATGATTTCCATAAGCATCTAATAAAAATTCTACTGTTCCTGCATTTGTATAATTAACGGCTTTGGTTATTTTAATAGCATCATTACATATCCTTTGTCTTTGCTCTTCTGTTATGGAAAATGCTGGAGTAAATTCAATAACTTTTTGATGTCTTCTTTGTATGGAGCAATCTCTTTCATGTAAATGAACAATATTACCATACTTATCTCCTAAAATTTGAACTTCTATATGTTTTGGTTTTTCTATATACTTTTCTATAAAAATATCATCTATACCAAAAGCTTTTTTTGCTTCATTTTTAGCACTATGATATTCTTTTATTAAATCTTTTTCTTCTTTCACTACCCTCATGCCTCTGCCACCGCCTCCAGCAGCGGCTTTTAAAATAATAGGATATCCACAATAATCAGCATATTCAATAGCTTCTTCCTCAGAAAGCACAGCTTTTTCTATACCAGGAATAGTTGGTACTCCAACGCTATTAGCTACCAGCTTAGACTGTATTTTATCTCCCAATTTTTTCATTATATTGTGATTAGGACCTATAAATTCGATTCCTACCTTTTCACATTTTCTTGCAAACTCTGGATTTTCCGATAAAAATCCATATCCAGGATGAATAGCATCTACTCCTTTTTTCAATGCAATATTAATAATCTCATCAATATTTAAATAAGCCTCTATTGCCCCTTTGTTTTTTCCTATTAAATAAGATTCATCTGCTTTTGTTCTAAAAAGAGAATTTTTATCTTCATTAGAATATATAGCCACAGTTCTTATTCCAAGTTCACTACAAGCTCTAAATATTCTTATTGCAATCTCTCCTCTATTGGCAACTAGAACTTTTTTAAATTTCTTCTTTATCATACCCACGACCTCCTAACTCTACAATTTATTTATTTACTTTCTTTCTTAAAAATTGCAACTTATTTTCATAGTCGTTTCATTTTCTAGATTATTCAATATCTTAATTTCTTGTTTTTCATGTCTTTTCATTATAAATAATTATTTTTTATTTATGTTGTTTTTTCGAATCCTTCCTGTACCCTATCTTTTGTACCTTAGCTAAAATCCATCAATCAACATCATAAATTTATAATTTATCATCCCTTGATTATAGAATATATGAAATATATTTTAGCATTTATTTTTTAAAACGGCAAGCATAAAAATTACAAGTCCGACCATAAAAACTTGCAATTTTATAGGGTAATTTTTTTGGAAAGTAGCACTACTCTTCATAGAATAATGTTGCCACAGCATTGTACTTTAATGCTTACAAGATATATTCTTATTTCTTCATTATAGTTAAGATTGCTATTTTTCTTAAAAATATTGTATAAAATTGGCTGTAACTTTTTTATAGATATATTTATAAAATATAAAAACCTTCTAACTAAAATATAAAATTTAGAAGGTTTCTATCATTGATTATCTTTATAATTATAATATCTTTTGTAGTTCTTGTGCCTCACATTCCCTTAGATACTTACTTTTATCTTCACTAACACATATAATATTTACCATTTGCCCTTTTACATTTAGTACTCTTCCTTTAGTCTTTGTTCCAATTACATTAACAGGTGCCTTTGTTTCAAGAGTTTTGATATTATCCGATTGACAATAGCTACACACTCCATCATAATAATCAATTCTTCTGCAGTTAACACAATAATTCATTTTACTCATAGTCATTACCTCCTATGTAATTATATTATTGCTACCCCAGCTGATTATGCATCTATATAATGTCTATAATATATATTATAGAAACTTTTTAAAAATCCTTCTTAATTTTCAAATATTTTTGTTTTTTCTTGTTTTTATTTGTTTTTTCTTGTGAGAAAACAAATAATATCAGCTCTAATAAAAATCAGAGCTGATATTATTATCTCTTAAAAGTATTCTGTAATTAAATTGTACAAATTTTTATTATTTAATATAATTATAAAAATTATTAGGCTGTGAAGTCTTGCTAAAATTCTTGAACTCAATTTTCAAATACTCTTGAAGTCCATAATCTTCTTTGAATTTATATGTTCCTAAGAAAAGCATTAAGTACAACTCCATGTAAAGTCACCTCCATATAGAAAAACTAAATAGTTAATTTTCTTTGTAAATACCATTGTTTTACCTCCTTTCTTATATTTTTTATAAAAAAAACCGCAGGAAATCCTACGGTTCTTTAAACTAAATTATTATATGTTTTAAATAAGTATATATAAAATTGACATAAAAAAACACAGCACTGCTGTGATTTCATATGCAAATTATCCAATTATTAAAGCATAACAATACTTTCCGGCAGGGTTTCAATCTTATTTGATATATATAATTTTTTTGATAAAAGTACATTTATTTTCTTGATCATCATTAAACCCTCCTTAAGAAGTATTAATAGATTAAAACATTACCTATGTAGTATACCATGAGAAAATCTGGAAATCAATAGCAATATAATTAATTTTATATTATATTTATAGAATTGACAAACTAACATTTGTTAGTTATGCTTAAACTAACGAATGTTAGTAAGAGGGATAATGTTATTTATGAAAGGATAGATGGACTTGGAAAATAATATAAGTACAAAACAAAAAATACTCGATGCTGCATTAGATCTATTTTCTAAAAAAGGATTTACAGCTGTATCTGTTCGTGATATTTCTGGTGCTGTTGGTATAAAGGAAAGTTCCTTGTATAACCATTTTAAGAATAAACAAGATATATTCGATACAATTTTATATGATTATACAAAAGATTGTGATGATTTCTTTTTACAACAAAATATTATTGGGGATAACATGAAGTATGATATTTCAAATGATCAAGTAATTTTTTTTAGTAATATGAGTGATGAACAATTTGTAGATTTGTCTATGAATATATTTAATCAATTTTATCTAAATCCACAGGTCATTAAATTTTGGAGAATTCTTGCAATTGAACAATATAACAATCCTGAAATTGCAAAGCTTTATAATAAACTACTTTTCGAAGATGTATTGAATTACCAATCACAGCTATTAGGACTACTTATTTCAAAGGGTATATTAATTGAGGCTGACCCATATGTTTTAGCATTACAGTTTTATGCACCCATATATCTTCTATTTCAAAAATATTTTGCTAGCGGACATGAAAAGATTGAGATTGTTAAAACTGAAGCAAAAAAAATATTTAAAAACCATATTTTACATTTTAGAAAAGTGAATTCTAATAAAAGAGGTGGGGAATGATGCGAATCACCATAATATATGGAAATGAACGAAAAGGCAGCACATATAACTGTGTAAGAATTCTAAAGAAGGAACTACAGAACTTGGGTAGTGTTGAATTTATTGAATTTATTTTACCTAAGGATCTACCTCACTTTTGCCATGGATGTTTTAACTGTTTTTTAAATGGCGAAGATACCTGCCCTCATTATGATTTAGTAAAGCCAATTGTAGATGAAATACTATTCTCAGATGGAATCATATTATCTTCACCTGTATATGCATTAGACGTAACTGGTGCAATGAAAGCATTCCTTGACCATTTATGCTATATGTGGATACCACACAGACCAAAGAAAGAAATGTTTTCAAAAACGGGAATGGTCATTACAACAACAGCTGGAGCAGGAATTAACCCTTGCAAAAAAACTATGCTAAATACATTAAAATATCTTGGAGTAAAACGAATATATAGCTTTGGTGCAAGAGTAAAAGCATATAAATGGGAAAATATAGCTGAAGTTAATAAAATTAAAATTAAAAAAGAAATTCGTAAAAAGGCAAGAAAATTCTATTCTGCAACCATTAATAGAGAAATTTTAAGTTATAGGAAATTTACAAAAATATTATTTAATGTTATGAAAAACATGATAAAAAACTATGATGATAATACCCCTGATAAAAAATATTGGAAACAGATGGGATGGCTTGATGAGATAAAGCCCTTTAGTTAATCTCTTTATAGAAGTACTAGATTAATTGTTATTTTTTTACATATTATTTTCCACCACTTTATAGCTTATAAAACTTTATCTTAGAAAGCCTAGCCTATGTCAATCATCTGCATACAATAAAAGCTCCTCTTTGGCTTTATTCTTATTTTAATTTTTACCTAAGAAGAGCTTTTCTAAATCTTATTTTTCCTCTAATAGTTTCTCCCAAACAATAAAGATTTCTTCAAACTTCTCTTCAAGCTGCTTCTTTTCTATGAAGAGTTCATTTAAGCGATCCGCTTTTGTATTGTTTAAAACCATTAATTTCTCCACTTGTTTTAATTGTTCTTCTAATTCCTCCATATTTTTCTCCAATTTTGCTAATTGAGAGCTTTTATCTATTTTTTTAATAGGCTTTTCTATTACTTTTTTGGGCACTTTAACCTTTTCTTCCATAGGTTCGTCTACTAACTCTTTTTGAATTTCTTCTAAATAATCATTATAAGGCATAGGATATAATCTGACATTATGATCTTTTAATACCATAATTTTATTAGCAACTTTTTGTATAAAATATCTATCGTGGGAAACGAAAACAATGGTACCGTCATATCCCAGCAGCATATTTTCTAGCACTTCTCTTGAGTCAATATCTAAATGATTTGTAGGCTCATCTAAAATCATAAAATTAACTTTTTCATAAAGTAATGTACATAGTTTAAGTCGGCTTTTTTCTCCTCCTGATAAGTTCTTGATTTTTTTATATACATGGTCTTTTATAAACAATACCTTTGCCAACTCTGCTCTAGCTTCTCCTATGGTAACTTTATGCTGATGCATAAAATATTCTAGCAAAGTCATTTCTTCATCATCAAAAACAATGTTTTGAGGCAAATATCCTAGCTTAACACTTGCTCCTAAGGAAATGTGTCCTCCATCTAATGAAACCTCTTCTAAAATCATTCTTAATAAAGTTGTTTTTCCACTTCCGTTATCCCCCATTATACATAAACGGTCTTGATAAAATACAGTAAAAGATGTATCAATAAACAGTGTTTTCTCTCCAAAAGCTTTTAAAAGTCTTTCTACTTTAAGAACAATTTTACCTGAACGCTGAAGATCTTGCTGAGATAATCTGATCTTGTTATTTTCTAATGTAGGACGATCTAATACATCAATCTTCTCTAGCCGTTTTTCAAGCTCCTTAGCACGTTTATACATCTTATCACTGTCCCGCATAGCTCCCCATATACGATATCGTTCAATTTGATTTTCCATTTGATCAATCTTTTTCTGCTGATTCTGATATAATTTATATTCCAATAAAAATCGTCTTTCTTTCTCTATTACATAGTCACTATAGTTTCCATAATATAAATTTGCACTTGTAGGACTTAATTCTATAATTTTATTGGCTATTCGATCAAGAAAACATCTGTCATGAGAAATAACTAAAACTGTACCATTATATGCATGCAAAAAGTTCTCTAGCCATTCTATAGAATTAATATCCAAATGATTAGTAGGTTCATCCATAAGAAGAATATCGGGTTCTTCCAAAAGAAGTTTTGCTAACATAACCCTTGTCTTTTCTCCGCCACTTAATTTCTCAAATTCCATTTCCCTATAAGCATCTATAATTTTCAGTCCTTGACATACCTTATTAATACGTGCTTCTACTTCATATCCTCCTTGAAGTTCATAGCTTTCCATGAGAGAACCATAATTTTTCATCGCTATATCTAGAGCTTCTCCTTGTAGATCCTTTAGCGTTATTTCAATATTTTTCATTTCCTTTTTAATATTCCAGATTTCTCCAAATGCTGACTCTAAGACTTCTATAACAATAGTATCTTGATTATATTGAAAAATTTGATCTAGGTAACCAACTTTAATGCCTTTTCTAAAGCTGATACTTCCCCCTTGATAATCTTCAACATTCATTAAAATTTTCATCAACGTAGTTTTTCCACAACCGTTTTGCCCAATCAATCCTATTCTTTCTTTAGTCTTTAATTCAAAAGATATATTTTCAAATATTTTATTTGCACCATAATATTTAATTAAATTGTTTACACTGCACTCAATCATTATCTTCTTCCTCTCTCACTATTATTGATTGTGCTGCAAACGTCCCATGCCCACCCATTGCCATAAAAGCATACAAAAAACCCAAAGCCACAATTAGCTTTGGGTTTATCATACAGATTATATTAATCATTTGTCATTTGCTGACAAAAAATTTAACAATGTTTAAACCTGTTTATCCCTGAATACTAATATGGTCTTGCAGCTTGAATCTAATTTTGGACGCACCTCTCCCGTAAACAGGTAAAATTGCGTTCATCATTGATTCAAATGTAACCCATCTTAGTATTGTATTCATTGAACAAACCTCGTTTATATCATATTCTCAAATACTTATATAAGTATTCAATTTTATTATAGAAGAAAAACATAATTTTGTCAATAATTCTAATATGTCTAATTTAAAATCCTATAAGTACTATGAACCAATAATATAAAATTATTAGAGTTCAACAACCCTATAGGTAGACATATCTTTAGCTTTTTCAAAAGATTTTTCGATATCACTAAAAGAGTATTTGTCTGAAATAAGATTTTCAAGAGGTATCTTTTTACTTGAAATTATTTATGCAGCTCTACTGAATGTATCTTTAGTATGTTTAGTAACTCCCGTAATACAAATCTCATTATAGTGGAGTATCTTAGGATCTATAGTTATTAAATCTTCTGCCTTGGTTGCGCCATATATTGCTAAAGTACCACGAATAGCTAAACAGTTAATGAATGTTCACTTTCTAGCAGTTCTTATTTAAAATAATCATTTATATCTTATACGACAATTCATATGTTTACCTTTTATAACGTTTATACTCTATATTTTCATATTTAATTAATCCAGCATCTTTGTCGGATATAATATACCATCTATACGCTGTATCCTCATATTCATCTAATCCCTTTTTAAATATTCTATCCATCGATAATAAAACAGTGTTAAAATCATTCATACTCAATTCTCCTTCCAGAATCTCTAAAGTTTTAATTCTCCCATATTAGCATACAAAATATTTTCCTCATCTTCTTTTAATTTTTCTTTATTTTCTTCTAAAGACTTTATTGATCCACGGTTTTCTATTATCTTACTTTTTACAATTCCTATTTTCTCTTCTGGAACTATGATTAAACCATTATTAATTATAGATACAACTTTTTCATTAAACTTTTCATAGTTAAGATTTTTCTCTAAGACTAACTTTCCTGAATTTCTTATGCTTATCTCTTCTTCCATATGTTCTAAATCTCCTGATAAAATCATTTTTCCATTATTTCTAATTGGTTTCCCTTCTACTATTTCTATTTCTATATCATCATGACCTAATATTTTTTCAATTTTAGGTAAATCTCTACTTCCACAAATTATTTTTTTACATATTAAAAATTTAATATATTCGTCAATCTTAATATCATCTTTTAAATATATCTCTACCTCACCATCTACAAATAAGATATTGTCTTTATATTTTTTTATTGAAGTAGCATCTATATAAATATTATTATCCATATACTTTGATCCCTTTGGTATCACAGTCTTATCTATTAAATAATACTCATCTATATATTGTGATAATTTAGATTCATTGTCAGCTGTTATAACTAATTTAGTTAAAACTTGAATATTAGATATTTTTTCTTCAAATAGGGCTAAATCAATATCTTCCATAACTAATAATTCATTAAATGCTAACTTACTATTAGGTTTCAAACTATTTAAAAACTGATTTGACATTTTAATAGTATCATCAAAAAGTGTATATCCATTTTTATATATAAGAAACTGTCCATCTATTATACTTTTTGACTGCACAACAGCTACTATTCTTTTAGGAACTATTATCTCTCCAGCCACTATCATGGAATATATTTTTTCATTCACTAAACTACTATCAATATTATCTTCGAAAGTTATACTGCCACTTACTAAAACAGCAACAGGTTCTGAAATCCCTTCTAAATAATCTCTGTCTAACTTAATGTCCTCAGATTGAACTATAGTTTGCATGTCCTTTGGTAATTTTATACTTATTCCGATATTCATCTTCTCACAATTCTTGAGAAATATCTGAGATTCTTCACTTTCTATAAGTACTCCTATATTCTCTATTTGAGAAATCTCTGCCGCTAAATCCTCTTTAATATCTCTAATATCTAAAAATCCTATATTTATAATTTTTGACATTTAATTACCCCCTATAAATTATTTTTTAATATTTTCATGGAAGCACTTAATCGAGATCTTACAGTAGAAGATGGTATCCCCAACTTTTCTCCTATTTCTTTGCTATTTAAATGCATCTTATACCTAAGGAGTACAACCTCTTTATTCTTTTCGGGTAATTTTTCTATTAAATCATTTATAGCAACTTCTTCTTCAAAACTTCCATCAATTCCTATTATTTCATCATTTTCATATAATAAAATCTTATTTAGCTTTCTTATATTATCAATATGCTTATTCTTTATTACTCTAAAAAACCAGCCCTTTATTTGATATTCATTCATATTTATAAATATTTCTTCTCTTTCCAATGCACTAACATAAGCTTCTTGAACAATATCAAAAGCTTTATCTTTATTTCTAGTAATAGATTTTGCATATGCAATAAAATCCTTATTATATTTTTGATAGACTGTATAAATATTCATAGAATCCCTCTCTCGATTAATGCTTTCATCTATATAACGTATGAACATCTACAAGTGTCCAAATAAAAAGTAAAACTTTATTTATATTTTAATAAAGTTTTACTTTTAAAATCTTTATTCAATCTATTTGCCTTAAATCGTTGTCTTTCACAGATTTCTAAAAATGATTATATACTATATAATACAATTTTCAATCTCTGATTACATTCAATTTATAAAGTAGATATTCTTTTTTATTTAAAGGATCCCATGTTGTTTTTTCACGACTTTTAGCTAATTCAAATGGCACTTCTTTATATCCATAAAACTTTGTTAGAAATGTTCCTTTCCCTTCTGTATATGCTGCTATTTTAAGTTTGTACTCTTTTGAATTATCTATAGGAATAAACCCTTTTATCAACATCTCATCCTCTATAATAACAGGCTCATTATATGTTGCTCTCATAGTTTCTAAATCCCACATCGCCTTACTTATAACACTCTTAGGAATTCTAAGTTCAAATTCACTTACGGGTTCCAACAACTGAGTCTTAGCTTCATTTAAAGCTTCCATAAAAACCATAGGTGTTACATTTCTAAAATCTGCTGGAGTACTAACTGGACTAGAAAATTCACCAAAAGTAAGTGTAACTTTTGCATCAGTAACTTCCCATCCAAATAATCCTTGTTTACTAGTATTAATAACAGCTTCTTCAACCGCATTTTGAAAGGATTTTGGTAATGACCCTGTTGATACATTTGAAATATAAGATAATCCTGCCCCTCTAGTATCAGGCTCTATTTTTAAACCTACAGTTGCCCAAAAAGGATTTAGATCTCTACGCATATACATTACTGCTGTACCTACGCCTTTAGGTGTTTCTTTATAAATTGTTTGAGTATTAGAGAACTCAACCTTTATATTATATAAATCTTCTAAAATAGAACTTAATATTTCCATTTGAATTTCTCCAAATAAATTAATGTACATGTGACCTTGATTATCTGTTTCAAATTCTAAAAATGGATCTTCTTCAGATAATATTGTTAATGCTTGAAACAAAGCATCTGTTTTCTCAATATCAACTGCTGAAATTGTTGTCACAAATGCTGGATTTACTATGCTTGCATTTCTTATCCTAGAACTTGGTAATCCAATAATATCACCTATTTGTAAACTTTTAGTTCCATAAATAATACCGATATCTCCAGCACATATACTGGATTCATCTATAAGTTTTCCATTCCTTAATGTATTTATCTTCTTTATTTTTTCTGTAACATCTTTATTATATACACTAATCATATCTCTAACAGATATCTTTCCTTGAAACAACCTAACATAGACTTTCTTCTCATTATTATCTGTCCTTTCAATTTTAAATACAACACCTGATAAATTTTCATTACTATCTCCATCATAGGTAGGAAAATATTGGGCAATTCCATCTAATAACTCCTTTATGCCAATACCAAGTGAAGCAGCACCAAATAAAACAGGGTATAGGCTTCCTTGCTTTGAATGAAATACTATTTTTTTCTTTATATCATATTTATTTAAACTTTCATCTTTAACATATGCTTCTAAAAATGAATCGTCTATATCTGATAAAACATTAATCATATCGTCATTAAGGATATCTGATTTAAATAAATCATTCAAAATAACATCCTTACTTCCTTCTCCATAAACCTTTTGCAAACTAATTATCTTCTTAGTCATGGTCTTTCTTATTTCATTTATAAGTTTATTGGAATCAGCACCTAATCTGTCTAGTTTATTAATAAATATTATTGTAGGAATCTTAAGAGCTTTCAATGTATCAAATAATATTCTTGTTTGAGATTGAATACCTTCTACTGCAGATATAACTAATATTGCTCCATCAAGAACATTTAAAGAACGTTCTACTTCTGAAATAAAATCTACATGTCCTGGAGTATCAATAAGATTTATTTTTATATCATTCCAGGTAAATGATGTTGCAGATGCCTTAATGCTAATCCCTCTCCTACGTTCAAGTTCCATAGAATCAGTCTGAGTATTACCTAAATCAACTCTTCCAGCTTCTTTTATAATTCCACTGTGAAATAAAAGATTTTCAGTTATAGTTGTTTTTCCAGCATCTACATGGGCAAGAATTCCAATATTAACTATTTTCATACATATCCTCTCCGTTTCATTGTTCTTTTAGACCTCTACCTCTAACCATGCAACTCCATATTTCATTAAATCCTTGTATTTTTTTCATTTTATACCTCCTAACTTTTTATGTAATTCAAAATCACTATTTTATAAATAAAAAGGTTCTATGAACGAATAAACTCATTCATAGAACCTTTTTAAAACGTTAATAAAATATTAATTTATTTAAGTTAATATATAAAATCAATGATATAGAAATAAATTAAAAGTTCTAATAATAAAATGTTAAAACTTTTCTTTTATTTTCTAAAATAAATTTTCCTATATATAAAACAAAAATTGTACCCAATGTACAACTCTCATCACAATATCTACAATATTCCATCTATGTTTTGTACAACCTTACTAACAAAAAATTCTATAGTTATTAAGGTAATAGAAATTATAAAATAATACAATTGTGAAGAAATCTAGGTTATGAGATTATTCTTAAATAAAGGCACACGTAAATACTACAACAGAACTGCTGTAGAAGCATAAAGTAATACCTTTAAAATACTATTAAATTTTAATAGTTATTTAAGAATATACCTCATTAGTCTAAAACTCCTTTAACTTAAACAGTTATTATATAAATAGGATAAGATTTTTTTCCTTTTTTGTCAAGCCAAAATATATCAAATTACACTAAATTATGTAATTTATGCTTGTAAGTATTCATTCTGAAGAATTCCCATATGAATAATATCGTGCCATGCCCCTTCTCTAAAAAGACTTTGGCGGGAATTTCCTTCATGTTTAAATCCTACTTTTTCATATAACTTAATTGCATTTTTATTAAAAGAAAAAACTCTTAATGATACTCTATTAAGATTCATTTCAAGAAAAGCATAATCAAGAAGTAACTTTAATGCTTCTGTTCCATATCCTTTTCCCCAATAGTTTTTATCTCCAATATCTATAATACATTCAGCATTACGATTTTTATAATCAATGTTTATTAATGAAATAATTCCTATTGGTGTATCAGACTCCTTTTCTACTATGATATAGCTTTTAGAAGAAGGTGAGCCTAAAATGACGTGATCAATGAATTCTCTTGTTTCTTCCAAATGATATACATCCAAAAATGGAGAAGTGGATTGCATAATTCCTATATCGTTTCTCCATGTATGATAGAGTTCCGTATGATCTGAAGTCATTTTTTTAAAAACAATCCTAGAAGATTCAAATAACATAAAAACACTCCTTTATTTTATATCGTTGGATAAAGTATTTTTTAATGAAAAATTCGCTAATTATTTTGATTATACAAATCTTCCTACCTTATTTACTGGGATAGAAAAACTATTTTTAAATTCTTCATATTTGTTTTCCTCTATAGATATTAAAACACAAGTTGATGGTCCAGCGGACTTTTTAAGGTCTATATTGATATTTTCTTCTAGTTCAAAATTTATATTATTGGTCTTAGCAATTTGCTCTAATTCATATAATATTCCTTTTGAACCAACTGGAAGTATCTCTTTTATATATTCTTTTTCTTTTAATTTCAATAGTTTTGAAGTATTCATTATAGTTTTATTATTATCAGCTGCTACTTCGTGTCCCACCTTAGGTAACCCTACTACTACGCAAAATAATCCTGGCTGTGTATAAGGCTTTTTCCATTCTTCTTTATTCACAATTCCTATTATTGTTATTCCCATTCCAGTTTGAGTTACTGGAATATTTTCTTCTGTGCTTCCTGTTATTAAGTTAGACATATCAAAATCTAAAGGCTCTAATGCCTGCTTTATTCCATCTATTATTTGTTTACCTGTATCATTCATTTCTACAGATAAAGTATTTACGATAGTAACAGGTTTAGCTCCAAATGAGAGTATTTCCATAAGCGCAACTTGAGTTGTATAATATCCGATAATCTCTGGTGAAACTTTAACCATATCATTTTCTTTATTTCCTATTCCACCAGAAGAGTCACATGATACTACTAAGAACTGATCACTATTTATATCTATTAAAGTTAGATCCCTATGTTTAGTTATCTTCATATTATCACCTTATTGAAAATTTATTTTCTATTGATTTATAAATAATATAAGCTAAAACAACATTCACCGCTGAAGTTAATGATAAAGGACCAACCATAGCATAAAAAAATGTCCAGCCATGTAGAGGTAGCTTTAACCATGTAGTAACGGGTACCAATATTAGCACTGCTCCTATTCCATTTAATATAATTGCAATTATAGAAGCAAGGATACCATTAGATTTCCTATATACTACCCCAAATATATATGCAAATAACCCCATTTGTAATGTAATTATTATATGGATAGGAAGTGTTAATGGAAATCCACTTGTAAATGCAGTTAGTATATGGCCTATACTTGCAACTAAAGCCCCATATGCAGGACCTAAAAATAGTGCTGAAAAAAATCCAGCCATAGAATCAAGTGCTATACTACCTTGTATTTTTATTAAAGATCCAATTAATGAAATTGCTATTAGCATACTAGTATATACTAATTTAATAGTAGTCTTTTTTACTTCTATGTTTTTATAATTCATTATTCATCCATTACAGTAGACTTTTAAAGCTTTAAAAAGACATTGTAAAAACTAAAAGTTTTTTATATCTTCTTTAAGCTTTCTTCTATTGCTAGTCTATCTGTAAATATCCCCTCTCTATAAATATTTGGTAATTTATATTTTTTCCATATTAGTATTATTTGAAATTAATAACCCCTTCGCATTGTATAGGTTTTTGTATTAATAATTTTAATGCTTAGCTTTTAATTAAATTCCTTAATGCTTGTCCTATATTTGCTGCAAATTTAAGGAATTATTTCATGTGATAATATTTCAAAATAATAATCCTCTGAAGTTATTATAAATTAAATACTGTGAAAACTCAAGGAACTCATATAACTTTATCTTATAAAGTTATAATATTACTTCATAAAATTTTTATCTAGTGATCCTTTTATTATTAATCTCTTATTCACTAATTCAGTACATTTTTTGCAAAAAAAGACCTAGATTATGTTCAAAATATAGGTCTTTTTAAACTATCAAATTTTTTATTTAGCTTGTTATGGAATATACTTATCAAATTAAGTTTTATGCGTTAATTTTATCTACTTTATATTTCACTAGTATTTACCATTTATATAAATCTATATTTAGTTTCTCATTTACCAATATTTTTAAAGTAATTTTTGTTATATTCTACAGCTGGGTCGTTAGGCTTATATTCTGCAGCCTTATTATTATATTTTATTGCTTCTTCTATGTTCCCAAGTTTATCATAACATACACATAATTGCATGCATGGAATATATCCCCAATAATCATGATGTATAAATCCCCAACCATCAGTTGGCTTTTCTAGTTCTAAAACTAATTTATACCAGAATATCGCCCTTTTATAATCTTTATCATTAAAATAATAATCTCCAAGTTGACAGCAGATCTCTCCTCTTGGAATATCATATTCAAAGCTCTTTAGTAAAACCTTTAACATATTTTTTTTATCATTTTTAATGTTATAACAAATTGAAAGAGTATAACAAGCACTTATATTATCTTCTACCCATCCTTCTTCAGTATCTAAAAATTTATTAAAATGTTTTATTGCATCATCATATTCTCTATTATAGAATAATTCCCTAGCATAATAATAAAGACCTCTAGGCGTTAAATTCATACCCTTCGATATATTCTTTTTATAAATGGATAGGTTTCTGCCTTGAACAGCCACACGTTCTTTTTTATGAGTTATACAAATATCAGAATTTATTGTATTTCCATTTACTTTTAGATACTCATGAACAGGTTCCATCCATTGATAATTATTTATTCTCTTTGATAAACGTTCTCTAAAATATGATAGAGTAACGTTACCATTTTTATCAAAACCCACATTATATTTCATCATTACTGCATCAACTTTATTATCTAAATTTTGTTTTAGTTGTTTAAATTTCTCCCTATCTTTTTCAAGAATAACATCATCGGCATCTAGCCAAAGAATGAAATCCTTTGTAGCCTTGGAAAAAGAGTAATTTCTGGCTGCAGAAAAATCATCAATCCATTCAAAGTCAAATACCTTATCTGTATATCCTTTAACGATTTCTTTTGTATTATCGGTTGATCCAGTATCTACTATTATTATTTCATCAACAATATCTTTTACAGAATCTAAGCATCTAGCTATAACATCTTCCTCATTCTTAACAATCATACATAAGCTTATAGTTACCATTTCATCACCCCAAAATAGTTTTCCAATACATACTATGATAAAAATTTTGTTTTGTGATGTATATTGTTTTTTAATTGTTCAAAAAATCAATGACAGAGATAACCATATCTCTGTCATTGATTTTCAAATTAATAAATTTAAATATCTTTCTATTTTAAAAATGATAATTTTATTATAATTTGTTATTAGAAGCTTATTATATTTAATGCTCTAGTAAGTGCAACAGCACTTACAATATTAGTTCCAGTAACTGTAATACGAATTTCATAGGTGTGTGATCCTGCTGCAGGAGTACTTATCCATGTCAAATTAGGAACTTCCCCTAAAACACGTGTAGTTAACGGAACATTATCTTGAGTTTTTTCAACAGTTACAGTAGAAATAGAAGTTCCATCTAAATATAGTTCATACGTGATTGTATATTGGTAAGGAGTAAGAATACCCGATGTTACTTCAACTTCTGTCATTGAATCTACTTTTAAGGTCTGGCCAGCAGTGGTAGTCAATGTGACAGATAATACAGATACTTGAGTACCAAGTGGAAGATTTGTTGAACTACTTGATTGTGTTGAAGATAATGCACTTCCTGCTCCTGTGGCTCCTGTTGGACCTGTTGGGCCTGTTGGGCCTGTGGCTCCGGTGGCTCCGGTGGCTCCGGTGGCTCCGGTATCTCCCGTTGGACCTGTTGGACCTGTAACTCCTATGCCTGTTGGACCTGTTGGACCCGTAGCTCCTGTATCCCCCGTATCTCCCGTTGCCCCTGTATCTCCTGTTGGACCTGTGGCCCCTGTTGGACCTGTGGCCCCTGTTGGACCTGTTGGACCTGTTGCCCCTGTATCTCCAATATCTCCTATGGCTCCTGTTGGACCTGTTGCTCCTGTATCCCCTGTTGGGCCTGTGGCTCCCGTGGTTCCTGTTGCTCCCGTTGCTCCTGTATCTCCTATTGGTCCCGTTGGACCTGTATCTCCTGTTGCCCCTGTATCTCCCGTTGCCCCTGTAGCTCCTGTTGGACCTGTTGCTCCCGTTGCTCCTGTTGCTCCTATATCACCAGTAATACCAGTAGCTCCTGTAGCTCCTGTTGGACCAGTAGCCCCTGTTGGACCTGTGGCTCCTGTATCTCCTACGGCTCCAGCATCTCCAGTAGCTCCTGTGGGACCTGTAGCCCCTGTTGGACCTATATCTCCTGTTGGGCCTGTTGGGCCTGTGTCTCCTGTATCTCCTACGGCTCCAGTTGCACCAGTAGCTCCTGTTGGGCCTGTTGGGCCTGTTGGACCTACGTCTCCTGTTGGACCTGTGGGACCTGCTATACCTATTCCAGTGGCTCCAGTAGCTCCTGTATCTCCTGTTGGACCTATAGCTCCTGTTGGGCCTGTAGCTCCTATAGCTCCTGTCGGGCCTGTTGCCCCTGTTGGACCTGTCGGACCTGTTATACCAACACCAGTAGCTCCTGTGGGACCTGTTACACCAATACCTGTGGCCCCTGTTGGGCCTGTTGCTCCTGTAATTCCAGTACCTCCAGTTGCACCAGTAGCTCCTATAGGACCTGTTGGACCAGCTGCTCCAGTAGTACCAGTTGCTCCTGTACGTCCTGTAGCTCCTGTTGGACCTATTGGACCTGTTGCTCCAGTGGCTCCCGTTGGACCTGTTGGACCAGCTGCACCAGTAATACCAGTTGCCCCTGTACGTCCAGTGGCTCCTGTTGGACCTATTGGACCTGTTGCTCCTGTAGCTCCTGTTGGTCCTGTTGGTCCTGCTGCACCAGTAATACCAGTTGCCCCTGTACGTCCTGTAGCTCCTGTTGGACCTATTGGACCCGTTGCTCCCGTTGCCCCTGTTGCTCCTGTTGCTCCTGTAGCCCCTGTTGTACCTGTTGGGCCTGTTGGGCCTGTTGGGCCTGTTGGGCCTGTTGGGCCAACCTCATTAATGTTTACCTCAAATTCAGTTTGTTTACTTTGTTTACTTGGCTTACTTTGTTTACTGTCAAAACTATCTATGCTCATAAAATAGGACACCTCCAAAGTTTACAACATTATTTTAAAAAACTATTTATGTCTGAGCCCTGTTGCAGTACATATTATGTTAAGCTTAAAAGTGTGTGCTTGTACATTTTTTAAGCATTTAAGTTATATTAAATAATCTATTAACTAATTCAATATAGCTATATATCATCACTTGATGATAAGACAAAGATGACTTCCATCTCTATGTTTTCTTTTACTTTAGTTTATTTATATATATAACTTCATAAAATTTAGCCTATTTTTACTTATCTCTATCTTCTATACACACTTTCATATCATCTTCATACAAATAAAAAGACACCTATTTCTTAACGAAATGGTGTCTAGAAATATTAATTATTTTATATATTTTTCAGATAATAGTAAAATAATTTGTATTTATTTTTTAACTAACTTATTTTTTCAATTAGAATAGAAGCATTGGTATTTACCTGAGTTCCGCCTGCTAAAGTTTGCAATGTAACTGGTGTAGCACTAGTATGATTTCTTACAGTTAACACATCACCAGCAGCAGCAGTGATAATTACCATACCTGGATTTGCCTGAATTCCAGTTCCAACTCCATAAGTGCTACCTGGAACAGAAACACCGTTTATAAATAGAGTAAACTGATTTGGTTCTGTACATGTAGCATTAAACCATATTGTATAATCTCCTGCGTTAACAAATGTAATTGAAGCTGTTCCAGGTGTATGGGTAATGCTGCCTCCGACAACGCCATTATTGCTAAATACAATGTCTCCTTCTAATGGTACAATTTGAGAAGGTAAGTTATAGATATACGCATATTCTGACAATCCCTGTGGTCCCGTTGGACCTGTCGGACCTGTTGCTCCTGTATCTCCTGTTGCTCCCGTTGCCCCTGTATCCCCTGTTGGGCCTGTAGCTCCTGTTGGGCCTGCGGCTCCTGTTGGACCTGTTGGACCTGTAGCCCCTGTATCTCCAATATCTCCTGTAGGCCCTGTATCTCCTGTAGTTCCTGTTGCTCCTGTTGGGCCTGTAGCTCCTGTTGGACCTGTTGGACCTGTTGCTCCTGTATCTCCAATATCTCCTGTGGGACCTGTATCTCCTGTAGTTCCTGTTGCTCCCGTTGGACCTGTAGCACCTGTTGATCCTGTAGGCCCTGTTGCTCCTGTTGAACCTGTGGCTCCAGTTACCCCAGCTGGACCAATGGGACCTGTCGGGCCTGTTGGACCTGTTGGACCTCCAGCTGGACCTGTGGCTCCAGTTGCTCCCGTTGGTCCTGTTGCTCCTGCTGGACCTGCTGCTCCTGTCGGACCTGTTGCTCCCGTCGGACCTGTGGCTCCTGCTGGACCTGCTGGGCCTGTAGGCCCTGTAATACACATTACACAACAATACCTTATACGACCACATTTGGGACAAACATATTTTATACTACCACATTTTCCAGGACCACATTTTGTGCAACCAGATTCTGTATAGTTACATCTAGGACAACCACATTCATTTCCATAATTTTGACATCTTGCCTTATGGCAACTATGAAATGATGCATTATTTTTATTATAATTGTCTTCTAAATCATTATTTTCACTATCAGAAGAGTATCTTACCATATTAAATCTCCTTTCTATAGTTACAAATACTTTGATTTATCTTCACATTATAATATGAAAGATAATATAAAACGTGTACTATTCCATAAAAGTCATACTATCTCTATATAAACATGGATTTTAGCCTATAAAACAATAATGGACACTTTAATTTAAGTGTCCATTATTGTTTTATTCTAATTTTTATATTAATATCTTTATAAATTGAACTATTAAAAGTAAATATAATCTTTGATAGAAGTTAATTTAGCTAATATACATGCCAAGTAAACAGAAAAATTCATATTCAATGATAAAATCTTTTTAATTTAGTATCTTTCATTTGAAACGATTGGTGAACCACAAAATTCACATTCACTACTTGAACCCTTAGGTATCTTATTGGGTGCTCCACAACCACTACATTTTACAACACTCATTTCTTTATGTATAGAAATAGAAGCTGTTTCATCGTAAGTAGTCTTTACTGAATCATTTCTTTTTTCAAAAATAATTCTTTTATCATTTTTGTCAATAAATACATTTGTAAAAAGTTTCTTGTTTATCATTGTTTGAATATCATCCATTACAAAATCTGAAGACTGAAAAGTTATATTAGCAATGTTATTAATAGATGTTTCATTCTCAGAAGATATAATCTGTTCATACTCTTTAAATCTTCTTATCAGCTTTTTTCTTCTTATTCCAAACATTATAAGCCAAATTCCTATTATTACAAATATTAAGAAAAAAATAAGAGTAAATGATTCATTCGCCATATCATCTAGAGCTATTGCTACTAATCCCATCGTAAAAAATAAAGTTAATATCCATCCAAAGATACTTGAGATTTTTCCTATTATAATATTAATAATAAGTGAATGTTTGGATGTTATGTTAATTTCCATTTTAAAATCCCCCTTTTTTTGACTCTTTTACTAGTGCATTTCTTTCTTTTAAAAGAGAAAGAATTGAATTTACCTTTTCTTCAACATCATGGTGGGATAATAAAGTTATATCACCTTTTTTAAGTTCATTGGATAGCTCAATTAATTCTACATTGATTTCTTTGTCTTTAGTAATATCAGAAGATATTTTATCACTATATTTTATTGCTTCATATAATTTATTTAAACTTTGTTTATATGGAATAAGTTTTTCATCTGTTATTAAAGAAATTACTATATTTTCGTTATTTTGCATCCAAGCTGTTTTTTCTATATTTCTTTGATTTATATTATGTACTTTTGAAGCTACTGCTAATAATCCAATAATGATGATTGCAACTATACACATTATAATAATTTGAATAGTTACGAATCCTCGTAAATTATTTTGAAACATGGACTTTAAAAGCAAGGATATAAGCACTGTAATTCCCCAATAAATGACTAACGTTGATATAATCCCTGACCTTATAAAAGCTTTACTCATAGTCATTTTACAATTCAATATTAGAATTAATCCTCCAAATAAAGCAATTTCTGAAATGAGTACAAAGCAGAGAGCAACATAGTCTATAGTTTCTCTTCCTTTATCTGAAAATCCTATAAAAAATATTACTAACGTAGCAATAACTATAATTAATCCTATAATAATGTTTGGTAGAACTTTATTTCTATTACTCATATAGTACCTCCCATCTCTTGTATATGAACTCTATAATTTATTTCCACACTCAGGACAAAATTTAGATGATTCTTTTGCTTCAGCCTTACAACTTGGACATATTTTTATTAAAGATGTTCCGCATTCAACACAAAATTTAGCTTTGCTATTTTGAATAAGTACTCCACAACTAGGACAAGGCTTAGGCATAGGATTTCCGCATTTATGACAGATCTCAGCATCTTCTGGAACATCTGCCTTACAATTAGGGCAAGAATTATATAGATCACCACATTCTGGACAGAACTTTATATTTATATCCATCTTAGCTCCACAATTACTGCAGACAGTCTCTTTCTTTTCTTTAATTTTCTCCTGTTTATTTTCATTGGTATCGTAACCACATTCGCTACAAAAACGCTTTTTCTCTTCAATAAGGGCATTACAATTCGGACAATTCTTCATTTGTGCTGTTGTATTGACATTCTGCACTAAGTCAGCAAATTGAGAACCCATAACTCCGCCTACACCGGCTCCCATTCCTATTCCTATTCCAGCTCCCATAAGTCCTGACTGTCCTGAGCTTGGATTGGTTGCTGCTCCCTCTAACGTATCAAACGAACGTTGTTGTACATAATTATAGCCTACTATATCCATTTCTGCACGTTTTGCAAGAGCTTCTTTAAGCTTTATTACAGCAGAATCATCTTCTGGTACATTTATATCGTTTACATAAAAGTTTAATAGCTTAATTCCATATTCAGATAAAGTTGGCAGTATCCTTTCTTTTAGATATTCTGATATCTCATCAAGATATGCATTTATCTCTAATACACTTATTTGTTTATGTATAAGATATGAAGAAATACTATCTTTCACCTTTGTTAAATATAGTCCTCTAAAGTATTTTAAAAGATTTTCCTTGTCAAAACTCGGAAGAACTCCAACTAGTTTAATTAAAAATTTTTTAGAATCTTCGATCTGAATTCCAAATTGCCCAAAAGATCTAACAGGTATGAACACTTTATATTTAGGATCTTGTAGCTGTATAGGTGAAGATGTGCCCCATTTAATATCAAGAGAATTTACTTTATTTATATACCATATTTCTGCTGTAAATGGTGAACGTTTTCCAAAAGGAAGATTGATTATCTTACTTAAAAATGGAATATTGGCAGTTTCTAAAGTATGTCTTCCACTTGGTAATAAATCAAGAGCCTGTCCTCCCTTGAATAAGATTGCTTCCTGAGATTCATTTACAATAACCTGTGTCCAAGTTCCTAGTTCTTCATTGGGATATTTCCAAGCAAATACATCAGGACTACCATTATATTTTACCACTTCTACAATTGCCATTTAAAATCACCTCTATAAATAATTTCTTAATTTAAATAAAATATTATCAAATGCTTTTTAAAAGCTATTTAAATTTTTCTTTTCTATCGCCTCATCAAAAAACAGCAAAAAAATCAAAGATAATATTATATATTATTTTAAATAATATATAATAATTCCAACTTTTACATTTTCCCAAGGATATAATACCATATATTAAGAGTAAATATGACATAATTTTTAAATTAAAATTAAATTTACTCATTTAAACTTAAATTCAGTAAAATAGCCATTAATATAGAATGGCTCATTGGAAAACAAATTTATATAACACTAAATTTATGAAAAATTTTTTGACGAATTTTTGACGTCAAATAAAATAGGGACTAAAAAGTCCCTTTCTTTATCTTATCATAAAATTAATTACTTTAAACCCTATTAAATTTATCATATTTAAAATTATTCCTATACCTGCTAATCTCTTAATTTTTTTCATCTCAAATAAGTTCACTAAAAAATACAGCAGTAACATACACAAAAATAAAATAGTCTCTTTATAAAAATAAACACTAATAGGCAAAATTTTTATATGAAAGTATGTAAAAATAATTGAACATATTACTCCCATAAAAACTCCTAGAATAATTATTAATTTATTTAATTTTATTAAATTTCTCCTTAAACTTTTCGAATCTTTCATTTTATTACACCTCACATACCATATTTACCTATCATTTCTATAAATAATCAATAATTCCTGCTAAAATATAGTAAAATATTCGATATACTATTTTAAGGCTTGTATAGGCTTATAGAAAGGTTCTATATATGCAGTATAGTAAATTATATTAATAGATAGGTTAAGGCTTGTCTAAAGTTAATGTATTGGGTGGGTTTGATGCAGCTTTTAGTTTTGTAGAATGTTTTATTTTCAGTTTGCATGCAATGCTCTATTTTGATAATATTGTATCATAATATAATAACAAGTATAATTTTATGTGATATGAATGAGGTATAAGGATGAATAGAAAAATTTTTCTAATATCAAATTATATTATTTTTATCAAAATTAATAGATTGGAGAATATATTAATAAATGTCTACTAAAGTATCTCTAAAAGATAAAATTCTTTATCTTATAGTTATGGTATTTTTGATTTTAGATTTAACTAAATCTAATGTGATTTGGGCTAACAAGACAGGCTACTATATACAAATAGTAACTAGAATAATTGCATGTATTGTTTTCGCTATTATAACTATATTAGATTTAGTAGATTTGAGCCGAAAGTTAAAGAATAAAAAGAATATATATAGTAAAAAACAAATTTTTAAAATGATATCTACAGTCTCAATAGAGTTTATAGCACTTATTCTTTTTATTCTGGCCACTTATAAAAATGTTATCATTGCAATATCTTTCATATTAATATGAATACGAAGTTTTGTTCTTATACCTCGTTTTAGAAATATGTTACAAATATATACTTCCAAAAATAAAAAAAGACCAGGAATTTAATCCTGCCCTAATTTCAATCTATTATAAAAAATAAATTGTCGTCGATCTCCCGGAGTTTTTGCACTACCTAGGGTCGACGACAATCTATGTTAGTTTAAAAATATTATGTGTGATTCAATTTTTTTGTTGTCTAATCAATTTCTTGCGGTACCCATTTTCTTGAATAAATAGCCTTACATGTAGTGCAATACTCAATTATCCATGTACCAGGATTAGCTCGTTCATACCTAGTTCTTACATTCGGCTTATGACAACAGTCAGCAGCATGAACAGTTAATGTAGATCCAAATAACATAACGCATACCATAAGGAGTAGTAAAATTCTTGTTGCCTTTTTCACACTTAAACACCTCCTTTATTTTTCTTATATTAATTATTCTATATTAATTCCACAACTCCTTTTATTTCCTTATAAGAAAAATAATACAAATTAGGGCATAATAAAAAGCTTTACTACAGTTATTCGTGTTTATAGATGAAGACCAACATAATTCTTTGTTTAATTTAATCGGTCATTTAAAAGATGAAGTTGATTATAGGTCTTGTAAAACACTAGATGAATTGAAAGCTAAAATTAATCACTATATCGTGTATTATAATAACTATCGTTATCAATGGAATTTAAAGAAGATGACCCCTATTCAATATAGAAATCATCTTCTTATTGCTTAACTCTTTTTTTATTATGTCCTTGACATAGGTACCATTTTAATCTTTCATTCTTTTCTATTTAATTATCTATACTCTCTTTTTAATTTTAATGTAAAAACTATTTCATATACTAAAATAATTTATTTGTAAAGCAGCTGTAAAAGAGGTGATAATATACCCATTATTCCTCCAAGAAGTGCGCCAAGCCATGTTATTGCTTTTAATTCCTTATTTGCTATTTCAATTATAATTTCTTCTGCAAAAGCTACGTCAAAACTATTTATTTGATCTTCAACAACCTTTGAAATATTTATTTGCTCAACGATATATGGCAACTTACTCTTTGCAAAGTTGCTAAAAATATTTTTAGAGAAATTAGTAACACTTATAATTGTAGTTTTGTCAATATTTTCAAGCATAGATGAAATAGGCTTATTTATAAGCATTTCAATGATACTTTGCACAATTAATAATACATTTTCATATAGTTCTTGTGAACTTAAAGTATCCACAAGCTTTTCAGATATAAAGCCTAACAACTTTTCCTTAATATCTGACTCTGAAGATCTCATTTTTTCTTCCATTATACCAAGTATTTTGCCTTGATTTTCTTTATTAGAAATATAGCTTAATATAAAATCTGAAACCTTCGATATATCTTCATCATTAATCTTTGATGAAACATCAGAAGCTATATTTGATATTTTGCTTTGCAGCAATTTATCTATCGAAACATTAATAATTAATGCAATGTTTTCATCAACTTGTGGATTATTAATATAGTTTTCTATTGCTTTAAATATCTTTTCTGAAATTAATTCAGGACTCATAAACATTGTTATTACTTTATTTACATTTTTAAAGACTAGTTCGACAATTGAATCTTTAATCTTTATTTTTATTAATGGATTTTCAAACATTTCTCGCAATGCATTCCCAATATCTTCACTGTGTTCATTGATATATTGCTTAAAACCACGAACAACATTATCTGGAATTATTTCATTTAAAGTTCTTTGATCATATTCTAATTTATTTATTTTATCATCTATAGCATTTTTTAATGCTTCTTTTATTTCTACTGATGAAGATATATCTTCCATTAACAGTTCTACTTTTTCCTTTATAATTTTATAAAAATCATCACTATAGTGATCAAATACTTTATTCTCAATTAAGTCCATTACCTTATCTTTAAATCTCTGAGTTCTTAATTGGAAACAGATAAAATCTGTAAATTTTTTCTCTACTGAATTTAGTAATTTATTATAATTTTCATCACCCATGCTTATAAGGAAAGTTTTAATAGTTTTATCACTTTGTTTTAAACTATTTATATTATGTTCGATCCATGCCCTTATTTGATTACTCATTTTATCGCTAGCTAAAGCTTCTGTAACTATTTCTGGAGATAAAAGATGTACTCCTATTGTCTCTCCTACACTTTTCGCTATTCTGCTTTTTTCTTTTGGAATAAGACCTGGTGTAAAAGGTATATGTACACCTAAAAACTTTTTCTCATTGTAGGGCCTAAATAGCATTTTTATAGCAAGCCAATTAGTAATATATCCTATAATTGCACCGACTAAGACTGGTATTATAAATTTCATTTTTTCCACCTCTCATGCTGATAATATTATCCATTTGTTTTATATTTATTAATTCTATTTATATATAAGATGTTTTTATTATACTATAGCAACATCCCTCTTAGCTTATTCTAAAGTCAATCTTAACTTATGTCAATAACAAAGGAATATATATCCATTAGTGTCATTCTCTTTTACTCTATGTTTATTTTCATTAGCATAATTAATTTATTAAAATTCTAATTAGATTATCTTATAGCTTTATTTGAAATTATTTCCATACTCTGATAGAATTATAATTGATATTTGAAAGGAGTGATTTAATGAACTTTAATCTTGGTAAAGGTGGAGAAGTAAAAATAATACTTGTTTTTAAAGAAGCAGAAAAAATAGAAGACGGTAATGAATTATATACCTATTTAAAGAAAAAAGAATTGTTTAAGGGTAATTCTAGCGAGGTTTACTCCCATATTTCATACTCAGGAGACAAGATTTTACTATTAGGATTAGGTGAAGAAGAAAAAGTCACTACTGATTCCCTTAGAAAGGCTTTCTTTAAAGTAGGTAAAGAACTAATAAAACTGAAAGTTACAAGTGTAGAAGTTTCTGTACCTAAATTTAAAGATCTTTGCTATAAGAACACAATCCAAGCAATAACTGAAGGACTATTGCAATCAGAATATAGTTTTGAAAAATATCTTTCTGAAAAGAAGACTATCCCTACTGTAGAAGATGTTTTCCTTAATGTACTAGAAGATAAGAAAGATAAAGTTCTTGAGGCTATAAATGAATCAAAACTTCTTATGGAAGGTGTATTTTTAGCGAGAAACCTTGTAAATGAACCGGCTATAAATATGACCCCTGAAGTTCTTGCAAATAGTGCTAAAGATGAATTAGAGAAGCTTGGCGTTAAAGTTGAAATTTATGGAAAAGAAGAGATTAAGAAACTGGGCATGGAAGCATTTTTAGCTGTTGCAGAAGGTTCTGAAAAAGAACCTCAATTTATAGTAATGTCTTATAAAGGCGACCCTACATCCGATAAGAAACTAGCTCTTGTTGGCAAGGGACTTACTTATGACTCTGGTGGATATTCAATTAAATCTTCAAGTGGTATGGAAACTATGCATTCAGATATGGCAGGAGCTGCTTCTGTTATTGGTACTCTGAAGTCTGTTGCCATGGCAGGACTTAAGAAAAATGTCGTTGCTATTGTAGCAGCTTGTGAAAATATGATTTCTGGTGGTGCTTATAAGCCGGGAGATATTATCGGATCTATGTCAGGTAAAACTATAGAAGTATTAAATACTGATGCAGAAGGTAGATTAACTTTAGCTGATGCATTATGGTATGCTGTAAAGGTAGTAAAGGCTGATGGGGTAATAGACGTAGCAACTCTTACTGGCGCTTGTATGGTAGCTTTAGGAAGCATAAACACAGGTGCTGTTACAAACAATGAATGTCTTATGAATGATATTAAAGCAGCTTCTGAAATTGCTGGTGAACCTGTTTGGCAACTTCCAAGTAATGATGAATATAAAGAATTGATTAAAGGAACTTTTGCTGACCTTAAAAATACTGGTGGAAGATGGGCTGGTGCTATAACTGCTGGTCTTTTCCTTGAAGAGTTTGTAGATAATACTCCATGGGTACATCTTGATATCGCAGGTACATCTTATCTTTCTTCAGACAAAGACTACCTTCCAAAAGGTGCTACAGGGGTACCAGTAAAAACTTTGTATTATTTAATAAAAGGATTTGAACCTAAGAAATGTGAATGTAAATAGCACTTAAAGGAATGAGGAGATATAAATATCTCCTCATTCCTTTAAGTTATTTTATAATGATGCTTTATAATTTTTCTAATGAAACTTTCAATGAATGCCAAGGTAAAACTACACATTTTACTCTTGCTGGCATGTTGGATATATTCCTTAAATAGAAAGCATCTCCTAACAGGTCTAATTTGTTCTCATCCTGCATTTCTTTTCTTATCATCTTTAAAAATGTTTCTAATATATCCCCAACTTCATTTATATTTTTATCTTTTATTAAATCAATCATTATAGAAGTAGAAGCTTGAGATATTGCACAACCACTTCCTGTAAATCCTGCATCTATTATGATATCTTTATCTATTTTTATATAAAGAGTTATATCATCACCACAACTAGGGTTGTGTCCTCTTTCTGATATAGTTGCATCCTTTATCTCTTTTTTATTTGCACGATTTTTATTATGATATCTTATTAACTCTGTATATATTTCATTAAGACTCATAGTTTAAATACCCCCTTACTTTCCCAAGAGCTTCTACAAATCTATCTATATCTTCAAATGTATTATAGAAATAAAGACTTGCTCTACAAGAAGAATTGAGCCCCATATGTTTCATAAAAGGTTGTGCACAATGATGTCCAGCTCTTATTGCAATATTATAATTATCTAGTATAGTAGCTACATCATGAGGATGAACATCTTCTACATTAAAAGGTATTATCCCTGTCCTATAATTCAAATCTTTTACTCCATAAAGTTTTAGAAACTTCTTATCTTCTAATTTAGCCAAAGCATAACTTAAAAGTTCTTTTTCTAAACTTTGTATTTTGTCCATTCCTATGTTTTCAATATACTCTATGGCAACCATTAAAGACAAAGCCCCTTCTACATTTTGTGTTCCTGCTTCAAATTTATTGGGTATTTCATCATAAGTTGTATCATACAAATCTACATATTCTATCATATCGCCACCAAATAAAAAGGGATCTAATCTATGAAGATTTTCTTCTTTTCCATATAATACTCCTATCCCCATTGAAGCTAACATTTTATGACCAGAAAATACTATAAAGTCAGCATCTAGATTTTTTACATCTGTCTTCAAATGAGGGACACTTTGAGCGCCATCTATTATAACTGTTGAAGAAAATAGTTTTGCTCTTTCAATTATATATTCAACAGGGTGTATAGTTCCAAAAATGTTATTTACATGTGATATACTTATTAACTTTGTATTTTCATTAATTTTATTATCTATATCTTCTTTTATTAATTGTCCATTTTCATCGCTGGTTAAATACACAAGTTTTGCTCCAGTTTTTCGAGCTACCATCTGCCAAGGAACTATATTACTATGATGATTTGTAATAGAAAGAAGTATTTCATCTCCTTTCTTTAGGTTCTTTAATCCATAGGAATAGGCTAAGAAGTTTAAAGACTCTGTAGCATTTCTAGTAAACACTATTTCATTTTCATTTTTAGCTCCTATAAATTCCGCTACTTTTTTTCTTGAATCTTCATATACCTTGGTTGCCTCCATGCTTAGATAGTGAGCTCCTCTGTGAGGATTTCCATTGTAATTTTTATTATACTCCTCAATACTTTCTATAACTTTCCTTGGTTTGTGAGTAGTAGCAGCATTATCTAAATAAACTATAGTATTACCATTTATTTTTTTTTGAAAAATAGGAAAATCTTTTTTATAATCTATTCTCACTTTTGCCACCCTCCAGTATTTTCCTAACCCTTTTCCCAATTTCTTCTCTCATTAACTTATCAGGCAAATACTCTAGTATAGGTTCAAAAGAAGATTCAACTACAAGAATCTTAGCAGTATCTTTATCTAATCCTCTACTCATTAAATAGAACATTTTATTTTCGTCTATTTGTCCAGCACTAGCAGCATGTTCTCCAACTACATCGTCTTCAGTACAAAGCAATATTGGTATTGAATGAGCCTTTACTTCTTTATCAAGAAGAGTTACATATTCACTTTCTCCTCCACTAGCTTTTTGACAACCTTTAATAAAGTTTATACTACTTTTAAAACTCTTTTTAGCCTTATGAGATAAAGCCCCTTTTGATTCGATATGACCTCTAGTCTTTTTTCCTAAAAATTTAATGTTGTAGTTAAAATCCATTATATCGTTTTCAGTTCCTATATATATCGTTTTTATTTCACAGATACTATTATCTCCTTCCAATTCTACATCATAGCTAACTCCTTTTAAGCTAGATCCCAATTGTATATCTATAATAGTAAGCTCTGCATTTTCTTCTACAAATGCTATATTTGTGTCAAAATTAGTTGTATTCTTTGAATAATCTTGTATTCTATAAATATTTACCTTACTTCCCTTTTCAATATAAATTTTCGTAAATCCATTATGAAATCCATTAACTTCTCCATCATCTTTATAGTTTATATATATATCAGTGTGACTATTTTCTTTACATAATATTAAATTATGGTCTAAAATTACTGGATTTTCATTATCTATATCAAAGGCTATTTCTACTTTATTCTTAGTACTGTCTACAGGAACATCTATAATGAAACCAGTATTTATTAAATCTTTAGATAGCTTTAAAAACTTCTCTCCAAATATATGGTTATCTATCTTTAGATAATCACTATATTTAGTATCTAGTTCTTCATTTCTACTCTTTACAGAATCAAAGCTTGTATTTAAAATAATATTTTTATTATATTTTAACATCTGATTTGGAAAAATCGTTTTTTGTTCTATTTCTTTCCAGTACAATTATATCACTCCTAACCAATGGTTCCTTCTAATTCAATATCTATCAAATTATTTAGCTCTACTGCATATTCTAAAGGTAATTCTTTAGTAACAGGCTCAACAAAGCCTCTTACTATCATTGATTTAGCTTCCTCTTCATTTATTCCTCGACTCATTAAATAAAATATACTTTCATCACTTATACGTCCTATTTTTGCTTCGTGTCCTATATCTATGTCATCATTTTCCAATATTATAGTGGGAAGTGTATCTGATACAGAGTCATTATCTAACATCAGTGATTCACAGTTTACAGCTGCTTTTGCTCCTTTCGCTTTTTCTGTTACTTTAAGAAATCCTCTGTAAATAGCACTTCCTCCCGATTTTGATATTGATTTAGAATTTATAATACAAGATGTTTCTGGAGCAGCCATCAATACCTTTGCTCCTGTATCTAGTATTTGGCCTGTAGATGCAAAAGTAATTCCTGTAAATTCAGCCTTCGCTCTTTTCCCATTTAAAATACTCATAGGATAGAGCATAGATATTTTTGATCCAAATGATCCAGACACCCATTCTATTGTTCCATTTTCTTCAACTAATGCTCTTTTGGTATTTAAATTGAACATATTTCTTGACCAATTTTCTATAGTTGAATATCTAAGCTTACCATTTTTCTTTATAAAAAGTTCCACTGATCCTGCATGAAGATTTTGCACATTATATTTTGGTGCAGAACATCCTTCTATAAAATGAAGTTCTGCTCCTTCGTCTACTATTATAAGTGTGTGTTCAAATTGTCCTGCATTTTTTGCATTTAATCTAAAATATGATTGGAGTGGCACATCCACTTTTACATTTTTCGGTACATATACAAAAGATCCTCCTGACCATACAGCACCATGTAATGCAGCAAATTTATGAGTATGTGGAGTTATAAGTGTCATAAAATACTTTTTTACCATATCTTCATACTGTTTAACTCCACTTTCCATATCTAAATATACTACTCCTTGTTTTATCATATCTTCTTTAAGGTTATGATAAACAACTTCAGAATCATATTGAGCCCCTACTCCTGCTAAAGACTCTCTCTCCGCTTGAGGTATTCCTAATCTTTCAAAAGTATCTTTTATATACCCTGGTACATCATCCCAAGAATTACTCATATCAGTATCTGGTCTTACATAGTGTATTATACTGTTAATATCTAATTCTGAAAGATCTGGTCCCCATAATGGCATAGCTTTTTTATTATATATCCTTAATGATTCTAGTCTAAGGTCAAGCATCCATTTAGGTTCATCTTTTTCTTTAGATATTTTTCTTATTATTTCTTCATCTATTCCTCTATCAGTTGTATATCTATATCTTGCTTCATCAGCAACATCGTATAGGCTCCTATCTATATCTTCAACATAAGTCTTTTTTGTATCATTCATTCATATCGCTCCTTGTACCAGCTATTTTCTTAAAATTATCATAGCCTACCTTTTCCACTTCGTATGCTAAGTCTATATCTCCTGTTACTGCAATTTTACCATCAATCAATATGTGAACATAATCAGGTTTTAAATAATCCAGTATCTTATTATAGTGTGTTATTACTAGAAAAGATTTCTTATCATCAGCAATATTCTTTATACCTTCATATATTATTTTTATTGCATCGACGTCAAGCCCCGAATCCGTTTCGTCTAATATTGCTAATTTAGGTTCTAGGACAGCCATTTGTAAAACTTCGTTCTTCTTTTTCTCTCCACCAGAAAATCCTAAGTTTAAATATCTATCTTTATACTCATATGGCATCTTCAATAAATCCATTTTTTCCTTAAGCTCTTTTTGAAATTCCGATACAAATATAGATTTTCCTGTTACAGCCATCTTCGCAGTTCTTAAAAAGTTTTCTACTGTTACCCCTGGAATTTCTTCTGGATATTGAAATGAAAGAAATATTCCTTTCTTTGCTCTTTCATCTGTTTTCATATCATTTATACTTTCTCCTTGGAAGAATATATTTCCCTCATCTATTACATATTGAGGATGCCCCATAAGAACATTACCAAGAGTTGATTTTCCTGCTCCATTTGGCCCCATTATTAAATGTGTTTCACCTTCTTTAATCTCAAGGTTCAATCCTTTTAAGATTGATTTTTCTTCTACCTTAACGGTAAGATCTTTTATATTAAGTAATGATGTATTTCTCATTTATATCCTCCTTGCATAGTAATGATAATGATTATCATTCTTGATTGCTTTTATATATTATATCACTTTCTTTTAATTTCAACAATGATTAATGAAATATTGTTAAATTAAAAAGGATATTGGCAACTTTAGCCAATATCCTTTTTAATCAGTTTTCACATAAAATTCAATTATTTTTTATAAAATAAAACACCTTCTTTTGATATTTTTTCTTCCCAAATCTTTTGTAATAAAATTAAATCTTCTGTATAATCAGTTTTTAGTTCATCTTTTTCATATTCAAGATTATCAAGTACTTCAATGGTAAAATTTGTTTCACCATACTCTTGCCATTCCTTTTGTAGCTCTTCATTAGGATGAGATCCGTATTTCAGTCTGAATTTTGTACTGTTTATTGCACCTTTCAAATTTTTAGTTCCTTCAATATAACATTTATTATTAAAGTGAGAACGAACAATAAATACCCCCATCTCTGGTTTCATCTGTAGATATTTTTCTTTCAGTTCTTTTTTTCTATCCATTATTTAATATCCCATCTCTTTTAATATTCTTGATAGAGTACGTAGACGTTCACCTATAAGTTCATCATCATCACTAAGAGCTTGCCTAAACAATTTAATATCTTCATCGATTTTTTCATTGTCAGTACATACAGCTACTGTCATGGCATCACCTTGTAACCCTATCCTATCTATAATAGGATTTTCTGTATCATATAATTTTTCATATCTATAAGCTTCTCTAAAATGAAGCTTTGTTCTGCAAACAAGAATTGCAAGGTCAAGTACACGGTGAAGAGGCAATTCCTCTGACTGTCTGGACCATTTTTCTCCTGTATATCTCCACACTTTTGCTGAAATATCTACTTTACCTCTATCATTCCACTGAGCTAATCCTAATGAAAGACCTTTTGCATCTGTATTATAAGCATATCTGCCATCAACATTTTCATAGTTTTCTGATACGATAACTGGCTTATGTTTCAAAGTAGTTGGTATTTTCATTGTTACACCTCCAAATTTATTTACTAAATTACTAATTTAGTAAACTACTAATTTGATTATACTTCTACTAGTATATTCTGTCAACGGTGAATATTAAAAAACATCTACTCCTTTTATTGGATAGATGCTTTTTAATATTTTGATTATTTTATCTAAAGTCTTATTTAAGATTTGTTGTGATATATATAAAAATAAAGGAACTAAATAGATCATTTAGCTCCTTTAAAGTTGATTAAATATTCTCTTTTTAGTGAAATATCCCTAAAAATCCAGCTAACAACACTATAACTGCAAATATCATTCTATAGATAGCAAATATCTTCATTGGTTTTTTCTTTAAATATGAAATAAACTTGTTAATAACTGCTAAAGCCACTACAAATGAAACTATAAAACCAACAACAAGAGAAATAATTTCTTGAAATGCAAGAATAGATATTCCTCCAATTTTTAAAATTTTTAAGAAACTCATTCCCACCATAACTGGAATTGCTAAAAAGAATGAGAACTCAGCTGCTGCAACAGTAGAAAGTCCTGCTACCCATCCACCTATAATCGTTGAAGCAGAACGTGACATTCCTGGAATTATAGCTAGGCATTGAAATAATCCAATTGTCCATGCTTGTTTAGCTGTAATATTTAAACCTTGCTCTCTAGGCTTATTATTTCTAAATCTATTTTCAGCATATATCATCCATATTCCGCCTAGAAATAAAGTTATAGCTACAGTTATAGGGTTAAATAAGTACTTATCTGCTAAGTCATCTAGTAATATTCCAAAGACACCTCCAGGAATACAAGCAATAAATATCATAAACCAAAATTTGAATCCTGAATTTTTATATCCAACTTTATGTGGGAAGAAATTTATAAGGGTATCTTTTATTTTTCCCCAGTAGAGAATAACTACTGCTAGTATAGCTCCCAGTTGTATTACATATGTATACATCTCAACATAACTTGGATTTATTCCTTTAAATCCTATTAAATTCTGAAAAATAACAAGATGACCTGTAGAAGATACTGGTAAAAATTCTGTTAGTCCTTCTACAATTCCTAAAATTACAGATTTTATTATTAAAATTATTGTTTCCATATTGTAAAATCTCCTCCTTTTTAAAACAATTTATAAATCTAATAACTTAATAATTAATTTCATCTAATCTCTTAAACAACTCACTGTATTTTCTTAACTTATTTTCATCCTGAACTTCAATTCCTGAATTATAAAAAGTAATTTTACCACTACCTTCATTTAAGGAGGCGATTTCTTCTAAGGTTCTTTTTAAGTTTTTTACAGTACCCATATTTCCATCGATTATATCTACGTTTGATGGAAGCAATTTTCTAAACATATCCTTATAAAAAGAAAAATGAGTACATCCTAATACAATAGTTTCATACTTATTTAAATCGTATTCTAATAGTTGTTCTTTCAAATAAGGTAGAACTGTTTCCTCGCTAAAATCAAATTTTTCAGCAAATCCTACCAATTCTGGAAGAGGTAACAAGTCAACAATATGCTCATTATCTAACTTTGTAATAAGGTTTCTCAGTTTTTCTTCTTTTAAAGTTAAAGCAGTAGCAGTTACCAAAACACGTTTGTTTATATTTTCGTTTTTTTCAACAGCAGGTTTTACGGCAGGTTCCATACCTATTATTGGAATACTATATTTAATCCGTAAATCTTCTATTGCTACGCTTGTAGCTGTGTTGCAAGCAATAACTAAGGCTTTAACTCCTTTTTGTACAATAAATTCTGCAGCATCAAATATATATTTTTTTACTTCATCCTTAGACTTTGATCCATAAGGAACATTCAATGTATCCGCATAATATATATAATCCTCATAAGGTAATATTTTCAAAGTATCATGCAATACTGTAATACCACCAATGCCAGAATCAAAAAATCCTATTTGCATTTTTATACCTCCAATAAATAAAATCATATATGCAGTTTACCATATATATTAATTTTATAATATATATTTTAGTACTTCACAAATTAGCTATATTAAATATTCTACACAATAAATTATACAACGTTAAGTATAATTTATAAAACATTTCTTCATATATTATAGAATATCGTTTAATAAAAAAATTAAAGCTATGATAAAAACTTAGTCTAAATCATAGCTTTTAACTTTAAACTTAATATGTAATTATGTTAACAATTCTTAACTTTCATGTCAACTTATAAAAATCTGTAACTAAAAGATTGTAAGACAAATAGGCTTTTCAGCGGAAGCAAATATATTGTTTACTCTTTTCAGATAATTTTCATCTGAAATAGAAGCTCTACCATATTTATATAGACTATTGAATGTAACCGAACATGTAATTAAAGAAGAAAAATCAGCTATATCAAGGCTAATTTCCACATCGTATTCTTCATCAGTGCTAATTGAAGCAAATCCCTTTATAAACTCAACTATTATACTTCCATTATTACCCATTATAAAATTATCATTTACTGTAATTTTTAATTTGCAGTTTTCATTATTAAAATTGTGACCTGCTAACTCATTTATAATTCCCTTCGTATTAATTACTCGATACATCAGACCTGTTCCTTGAATGCTGCACTCATGATAAACAGGCGTAAATATATTATCTGAATCATTCGCTGGATTTTCTAAGAGAAATCTAAAATCTTCATCTTGTATATTAAAAATTATATAGCGTATTTGATCACTTTGACTGTTTAAAAATGTCATTAATTCCATAAGTGATTCTGTATTTTCAAATAATAATTGATTAACTACTATATCGTTTATAAAAGTTTTCTCACTTAATTTAAATTCATATATCATATAACCTTTAATCTCATTATCTTTATAATATGCAACTACTTTAGATTTAGGATTGTTAAACAATGCTGCAAATTCTCTTTCATGCTTTTCTATTAGTCCATTAGTTTTTTCATAAATTCTATTATAACAATCTACCAGTTTGCTAGAATCATCTTTAGTCGCATATCTAATATTTGATTTGGAATTACCTTTTGGAAGATAAGATGGTTTTACCCTATACTGGTTCATACTTGTTCCAAATCCAAACCCCATCTTTTTATAAAAGTCAGGTCTAAAGGGATAAAGCATAACCATAGATACTCCTAAGTTTTTATAATGTTCTATAAAATTGGTCACTATTGTCTTTGCTACTTTTTCTTTTTTATATAATAAGTCTACTGCTATTAGACCTATACCTCCAACGTTGATTTTTGTTGATAGCAAATTCATTTTAAAATCATGAAATCTCATACCACCAAGCATTTTATCTTCTTCAAATACTCCATAAAATGTAACAAAAGGGTTTTCTTTTTGAACCTTCATAGAATTCTCAAGAAATCTTTTCTTTTGTTCCTCAGTTTCTATATTAAACCCGGGATAAGCATTGCCCACTATATCGGTAAATATGGTAAAATCTAGTTCACTTGATAATTCTTTAATTGATTTCATCTTTATCCCCCATTTCATCTTCTATATTTACTAAATAGTTAAATACATTTCATACTGGGAAATCTCATCTCGTTGAAAACCAATATGATTTATGAAACCTTCTATATTAGCATTATTAGGGAAACTTATATTTAAATTTTTTAATTTAAGATCATTTACAGCATTTATTATAAGATTTCTTGCAATTCCTCTATGACGGCACTGCAATTTAGTCCAGATAAAAAAGATTTTACCATTGGCACTCATAGTTAAAGCGCCTATAAGTTCAGAACTTTCATATACTCCATAATGGGTTAAACCTTTAAGTTCTTTCATATAGTCCAGATCATTTTGCCAATTGATATGTGTATCTTCTAATTTAACTGCTAAATTAACCATATCTTCAAAATTAATCTTCTGAATATCTATAGAGTCTTCGATTTTTCCTTGTAAGCTAGAGATATCTTTATAGGAATAATATTTTATATCATAAACTTTATTGTATCCTAAGTTTCTATAAAATTTAATTGCTCTATCATTGCCAACAATAACTTCTAAAAACATTTGCCTACAGTTATTGTCTACTGCAACCTGCCGATGTAAATCAAAAAGCTGCTTACTTACACCTTTTCCTCGATAATCTGGATGAATACAAAGAGCTCCACAACGAAGGGTTTTTACTCCTTCATAGTTCTTAATGCCTCCTAAAATCAAACCAATAGGTTTTTCCTGATCTAAGGCTATAAAAGAATGTTCTAAATGATTTCCTTCTGGTCCAAAAAATCTATTTAAAAAACCATCTTTAGATATCTCAACTTTTATTATATAATCTGAAAATCCTATTCGAAAAGCCTCATATACTTTTTCAAATTCAACATCAGTACATTTGCTATATATGATCATAATTAATCCCCCTTATTAATTTTTCTTAATATCATATCCATATAATTCTCGACTATTTCATATGTAGTAGGAATTCCCATTACAGAATTCATAAATCCAATACCATCCATTGTAGATAAAATAATATAAACCATTGATTGTATATCAGTATTTTCTTTAAATTCCCCACAGTCAACCCCTTGTTGTAAAATCTCTGCTAAATCATCATAAAATAATTTATACCTTTCTTTTGCCTTATCTGACATATTAGGATTTCTGGCAAGTACAGACCAAAATTCAAAAGTAAAACGAGACATTTTTTGAATTTTTTCCTCAAACAAACCTGTTAAAGTCCACTGAATATAATTAATTAGTTTCTCTTTATTTGACATTACATTTGGAATACTTTTTACAAGGTTACGTCTTTCTTCCAATCTACTCTTTGCTATTTCTAAGAATATCTCTTCCTTGCTATTGAAATAATAATAAATTCCCCCTTTACTTATACCAGTTGCTCTAACAATATCGTCCATTGATGTCTCTGAATATCCTTTTTCAGCAAACAAATCAAAAGCATATTGAAGAATCTTTTTCTTTTTAATCTCCATAGATTCTTTATTTAATTTAGGCATATTTCCCCCTCTAAAACCGACTAGTCGGTTTTTTATTTTCATTATATAGTAATTAAATTTAAGGTGCAATACTAAATTAGAGGTTAAGATAGCAAATTTTTTATAGCTATTAAGTAATTGTACTATATAAGTTTTGGATAATTTTAATTTCTAAGTCATTCATAAACTTTCTAATATTTTTCTTAACTTTTAACTAGGTTGTATATCGAATTCGATAAATTAAAAATTGGCATAAAAAAAGGATACATCTTAATTTTAAATGTAACCTTTAAATTATTAAATTACAATTCTTTTTTTGAACCTGTTGTTATAGACTGTAAAGTTTTTATTTATCATATTAATTTTAGAACATATAAAGACTGTACTAATTTGGCAGATAATAATTATCTATCTTTTAAATAACTCCATTCCCAATCTAATATAGAATACATAAATTCATCATACCATTGATTATTTAATAATCTGGCTTCTCGTGCATGGCATTCCTTCTTCATGCCAATTCGTTTCATTAGTGCAAAACTGTTAATGTTTTTAGCATTACAAAATGCTACGATTTTATGAGCATTTAGTTTCTCAAAAGCATAGTCTATCAATAATTTAACTGCTTCTGTTGCATATCCTTTTCCCCAGTAATCAGGATGCATAATATAGCCTATTTCCCATTCTCTTATTTCTTCCCAGTTTAAATGAATATCAACTTCTCCTATAGGTATACCACTTTCAGCAAGGTATATTACACAAGCTAAGCTTTCTTTTGGTTTTTCTGACATAAATTCTATGGCTTCTTGATAATCTTTAAAAACGTCCTCCTTTGAAGGAACATCACTGCTTTCGTACTTATATACTAGAGGATGACTTTCAACTTTATATAAAAACTCTAAGTCCTCTTTAGTTATAGGCTTAAGTAAGATCCTATTAGATTGTAACTCCATAATATCCCTCCTAATTAAAAGGTTGTACTCAATATTATCAGACCCTCGTGAACATTAAATCCTATATGTTCATAAAATTTATGTGATGGAAAATCACGTTGTGTATTTAAAATAATTGCATTAATATCCTTTTGCTTTAAACTTTCTTTTATTTTAGACATAAGTTTAGCTCCTACTCCTTGTCTTTGAATATCTGTATCTATAAAGAACTCATCTATGTAGTATTCTTCACCTTGTATCCAAGGTTTAATAAATCCTATACTCACTCCCACTACCTTGCTATCTTTTATAGCTATAAAACTTAAAAAATTACTATTTTTCTGATGCGACTTTATAAATTTTTCCACAACATCTCTTGACTCCCATTTCTCATTCCAAGGCTCTTGAGAATAGACTTTCATATATAAATCGACACACTCATCTAACATTTCCATATTGAATTCTAAAACCTTAATCTCATTCATATCCGTTATCCCTTTCTTCCTATTATATAAATAGTCTATAGTCCATTTTTTTCTAGCATTAAATTAGAAATTTTTTTCATATTGTTATCCAAAATTATATCATCTATAAATTACAATAGCTACTTTTTTGATAAAAACCTGATTACTTTAAAATGTCTAAGTTTTTATCAGTAATTACCAATATTATTATTTCAAATACTTTTTATATTTCTTCTATAAGAATAATCCTTTTTCCGTTACTTTTAATCCTTATATAAGTAGATAGTCTATAAAAGATTATCCTATAATTGATAAAGATAATCATTATTAAAGTTCTTGAAGGATTTATCTATTGATTTGAAAGGAGGATAAAATAAATAAAACCAGTCTTTCATGAAATTTAAAATGATAACCATCATATATAAATTAATACAAGAAGAGGAAGGTTTCTTATGAATAAAAATCGTGAAGAATTAATTAATGCTAGTATGTTTACATTACTTTTAAAACTTTCTATTCCAGGAATTATAGGAATGTTGGTCATAGGTTTATATAATTTATGTGACGCTATTTTTGTTGGAAAGTTAGTAGGAGAAACTGCTTTAGGTGCTGTAAGTATTTCCTCCCCATTTACTTTTATAAATAATTGTATTGCTGTACTTATAGGAGTTGGTTCATCTTCAATTTTATCTCGTGCTATCGGATCTAAAAATGATAAAGTAGTAGATAAAATTTTAGGTAATTTAATAGTATCTGTACTAGTATCATCGTTAATAGTTACCGTATTAGGATGTTTTTTTGCAGAACGTTTGCTTAGATTTTCAGGAGCTAAAGGAGATATATTAGATCTAGGAGTAAGTTACTTAAGAATAGTATATATTGGATCATTTTTTGTTAACTTTTCACAAAGTGCTAATATGCTTATAAGGGGAGAAGGAAAGATGAAAGAAGCTATGGGCATTATGGCATTAGGTGCAATATTAAATATTATTTTAGATCCAATATTTATAAAAACTTTAGGCTTTGGTGTTGAAGGTGCAGCTATAGCCACGGTAATTGCTCAAGTAATTCAAGCTCTTGTTACATTTATTTACTTTAAACGTAACAAATCAATAATACCAGTTAATAAGCTTGAGTTTGCTTTTGATTTAATGCCAGAAATATTATCTGTAGGAGGCTCAGCAGCCACAATGCAGCTTATGTATTTAGTACAACAAACTGGATTATATAAGATTACATCAATGTATGGCGGAGATGAACAATTAATATTGATGGGAATTGCTCTTAAAGTTTTAATGTTTACATTTATACCTTTATGGGGAATGGGACAAGGTCTTCAACCTATAGTAGGTATGAACTTTGGTGCAAAAAAATATGATCGTGTTAAAGATTCAGTTAAAATCTTTAGCATAGCTTCTGTAATACTAATTGGGGTATTATGGAGCTTTTATATGATTAAACCTAAAGTTGTTTTAGGTTGGTTCATTAATGATAAGACTGCAATAGAAAATGGATATAATTTATTTAGACTTATGTTTTTAGCATTCCCTGTGTCAGGAGTTATAGTTATGACTATGACATTCTTCCAATCAATAGGCAAAGGTGGAAAATCTGCTGTAATAATTCTTTTAAAACAATTAGTTCTTTTTCTACCAATAGCTATCATTCTCACTAAAGTTATTGGAATTAAGGGAGTATGGGCAGCTTCTACAGTTACAGATTTAATAGTACTTTTATTCTGTTTTGTTCTTCTATCCATTGAATTTAAAAAATTAGATAGTCTAAATTAAAGAAACCTTTAGGTGTATTGTTTTTTACACCTAAAGGTTTTTCTTTCAAAGAATCTACTCTTATATTATATTCTTATATCCTGATTTTCCTTTTTGAGAATTCTTTGAATAGAATACTTCCCTTGAATAGCTGCTCCCGATATTCATCTTGGAAGCGAAAGCCATTAACTTGCAATCACCACATTTATTCTTACACACTATCCTCTACCATTATTTTTTTATACATTATAACACCTAAAGCATCCGATAGAAACCATCCAATAGGAATTGCCAAACAGATTCCTGCAAACCCTAAAGGTGTCATAGCAAGTCCATATGCTAGTAATACTCTTGTTACCTGTGAAACAAAGGTTAGAATTATAGATACATTAACTTCTCCCAGTCCTCGATAAAATCCATAAAACATTTGCAAAAATCCAAGGAGTGTATAAGTTACACATACAATACGCAAATAATATACACTAACTGCAATAACATCTACAGCTTCTTTTTTTACAAAAATCAATATTAACTGTGGTGCAAAAATGAAAACAAGTATAGAGATACCTAATGAAAAGGCAACGATAATTTTTGAAACACCACGCATTCCTTCACGTATCCTTTCTATATTGCCTGCCCCTTTGTTTTGTGCAACATAGGTAGAAAAAGCATTTCCAAAGTCCTGCATAGGAATATTGGCAAAAGAATCAATCTTTGAAGCAGTTGCAAATGCAGCCATTACAGTTGCTCCAAAAGTATTTACAAGACCTTGAACCATCATCATACCAAAACTTGATGCAGATTGTTGCACAGCCGTTAAAATAGAATAACTAGCCACTGTTTTAAACATCTTTTTATCAAATAGAATAACTTTACGCTTAAATTTAATAAAGTTCATACGTTTTATTGTATATACAGCACAACTAACTGCTGAAATACCTTGAGCAATAAATGTTGCCAATGCAACGCCTGTCACTTCCATATTTAACATTACTGTAAAAACTAAATCTAAAACTATATTGATGATTGCAGATAAAATCAAAAAATAAAGGGGAGATTTTGAATCACCAACAGCTCTAAGTAGAAAGGAAAAAGCATTATAGACTCCTGTAAAAATTAATCCTGCGAATATAAACCGTAGATAATCTGCTGCATATTCTCTTGTTTCCATTGGCATCTGGAATCCATGAATGATTTGGTGCATAAATAAAGATGTTATTGTTGTAAGTACTAAGCTTACAATAAAAATGAATATGAAGGACGTTGAAATAGCTTTTTTCAACTCTTCATACTGCTTTGCACCAAAAAATTGAGAAAAAAGCGCAGATGCTCCCATAGAAAGCCCTATTAAAATAGATGTCACAAATGTCATAATCGCAAAGGACGAACCAACGGCAGCCAATGCCTCTTTTCCCACAAATCGACCTACAATAATTGTATCAACGACATTATAAAATTGCTGGAACAGGTTGCCAATAAACATTGGAATTGCAAATCGAATTATTATCTCCATTGGCTTCCCTTTTGTCATGTCAGTTTCCAAGTCAAACACCTCCAAATATTCACTTCTTCAATCTTTGAAAGAAACTATATTCAATCTACTGGTGGAAAATAGGCAATGGCCAAACCTCCAGTTACAGGATTGGTATAAATTTCACAGTCAATTTCATATACTTGTTTTACAAGTTCTTTGGTTAAAACATTATCTGGCTTTCCACTTGCCATTACTTTTCCCTTTTTTATAACATATAAAATATCACAATATGTTGCGGCAAGGGAAAGATCATGTAATGCTGCCAATGTTCCTATCTTTAAAGATTTGACGATAGACAAAATCTCAAGCTGATATTTAATATCCAAATGATTTGTAGGTTCATCAAGAACTAAAAATTTAGGTTCTTGTGCAATGGCTCTTGCCAATATAGCCCTTTGCTTTTCACCGCCAGAAAGAGTCAAGTAACTTCGATTTGAATATGAACTTAAATTTACTTTTTTAAGAGCAGCATCTACAATCTCATAATCTTCTTTATTATCCGATTCCATTAAGTTTTTATGAGGAGTTCTCCCCATCATTACCATCTCATGGACAGTAAAGTCAAAACTTAAATCATTAAACTGCCCAACAACACTCATTTTTCTTGAAATTGACCTTGGGCTGGATTTCAAAACATCACTCCCATCTAGAAATACGGAACCTTGCTTAGGTTTAATCACTTTATATATGCTTTTTAACAATGTAGATTTCCCACATCCATTAGGTCCAATAATTCCTATAAATTGGCCACTTTTAACACAAAGAGAAATATCTTTTACAATATTGGTACCTGATAAGGTAACATGAATATTATCAACCTCTAAATTCATATTATTTTCCTCCAAACCCATAACTTTTCTTAATCAAAATATACATAAACACAGGTGCCCCAAGAAGGGATATAACAATACCGATTGGCAGTTCTCCATTATGAATAATGGTTCTGGCAAAAACATCTGCCCAAATTAAAAATATTGCACCAGAAAGAATAGCTGTTGGCAAAAACCGTTTGTGGTCAGAGCCAACAACACTTCTAACTATGTGAGGAACAATTAATCCAACAAATCCAATAATTCCACAGGTAGCTACAATAACACCTGTCACAACGGCTGAAATTACCATATATAGTCTCCTATAAAAGTTAAGATTTATTCCAAGAATAACTGCAGTTTCATCCCCCATTAGCATGGTATTCATTACCCTTGTCTGGAATAAAAAGAATACTACAGCAAGTGCTACAACAATAAAAATCAAGGGAATTTTATTCCACTGTGCAGAAGCAAAGCTTCCCATTGTCCAAAAAGTTATAGAGCGAATACCTTCTACATCCTTAGCAAAATATATAATGAAACTTGAAAATGCATTACATAGGGCATTGATAACTGTTCCTGAAAGCACCAACTTAGCTGACGACATTTTTCCCCCAATGCTGGCAAGTCCCAAGACTAAAACACTGGCCATCAAAGCACCTATAAATGCCCAAAAAGCAATTCCCATCTCACCCAAAATACCCGTAGCACTAAAGCCTATCATTATTGAAAATGTTGCTCCTAAAGATGCACCAGAGGAAATTCCCAATATATAAGGATCCGCCAGTGGATTTTGTACGGCTGCCCGCATAACTGTTCCACATAAAGCAAGGCCAACTCCAGCAATCATTGCCAACAATACTCTTGGAAAGCGAATTTGCCAAATAATATCCACAAACATTCCTGAGGTAAGTTGGCTAATATCTCCAATTTGTATGCCAGTTAATTGATAGATCAATATCCGACAGGACTCAGTAAAAGGAATAGAGACTTGTCCTGTAGATATTGAAATAATAATGGAAAATATAACGGCGGCAATTAATAGAATAATTATTGAAATAAATATATATCTATTTTTTAATATAGAATTACAATTCCTTGAAGTACCTTTTATATGGTTTGTATCTATCTCGGATGCCATAATTAGTTTACTCCTTTCTCCCCATATAATTCAGGGTGAATAAATGCCGCTACTTCCTCATACAGGTTAACAAGCTCAAGACCACCATTAATTGAACTTGTATATCCAACATCCATCACATTGCCTGTTTTTATGGCATTAACATTTTGAAGTCTTTCGTTTAAAAGTAGTTTATTTTTTATTGCTTCTCTATCTGGCTGTTGAAATTCTGTGATGATAATTTTTTCTGGATTAGCAGCAATGATTGCCTCAATTGACATCTCCATATATCCGTCCTCTGATAATTTCATATATTCCCCACCTGCACCTTCAATCATTTCATCAATAATACACCAAGAAGGTGGATAGTAATAATAAGTTTCACGTGCACCTCCTATAAACAATACCTTTGGCATTTTCTCAGCTCTTTTAGCTATCTTTTCAATCTCCTGTATTCTAGCTTTTTGCTTATCTAGGTATGCATCTGTCTTATCTTTAATATTAAAAGCTATTCCAAAATTCTCAATATCCATAAAATATTCATCAATACTACGTCCTCTTGTAAAGTTTACAGCTGAAAGTATTGGAATACCCCTATCATTCCAAAACGAAATATCTCCCAATAATTCTTCTTTAAAAGCTGAAGATATAGAACAGATAATATCAGGCTGTAATGCAAGTACGGATTCTTTTGATGGCCATGATTCTATAATAATAGGCATTTGGGAAATTTGATTACTATATTTTGAAAAAGATTGGTTAAGATATCCTAAACCAACAACCTTATCTTCTTGTCCAAATTCGATCATAAGTTCAGCCATGGTTTCTCCAATTATTACAACCTTCTTAGGCTCTCTTTCAATGATTTGTTCTATTTCTTTGCCTTCATTCGTATACATTTTAATAGTGACAGGGTAATGATTTCTGTTGTCTTTGGTCTGATTTAACTTTGGATCTTGATCATTCTGATTTTGCTCTTGATTATCTTTCACCTTATCAGTATGAGAGCACCCTATCAAAATAGAAATACAAAGAGCTACTGCTAAAAATAATGTTATAAATTTTTTTGACATTTTCATGCCCCCTCATATAATGTAATTATTTTGTGAATACTATAAAGTTTTCAAAATTAACTTATCTTACTCTTATAAATAATGATACAGTAGGAATGTATATTAACCATATTGATGGAGGCACCGTTTATGTTGACAAAGAAATTTTTCAAGTTATAAACCTTTATAAATACTATTCATCACCTTATATTTGCTAGTTTTTAGGCAAAGCAAAGCCATAGGCATTATACCTATGGCTTTGTAGTTTAAACACAAGCTATAAAAATCTATATTTAAAAATTATAGTAAAGACATTTTATGCTGCAATGGAGTTATTCCAAATTCATTTTTAAACGCATAACAAAAATTACTTGGATTTGAGTATCCTACATCAAGAGCAATTTCATTAATTGACCTATTAGTATCCAATAACAATGTAGCTGCTCGCTGTAAACACATTTTTCGATGATACCTGAATATAGTATCTCCATATATTAATTTAAAGCCTTTCATTAATTTATTTTTATTGATAGCTAATTCTTTGGATAATTCGCTAATAGTTGGAAGTTCATATAAATTCCTCATTAATATTTCAGGTATTTTTTTAATCTGCCTAATTTCAAATTCGTCTAAAGGTATTTGTTCTGTCATATCTGTTTCCAAAATTTCATATGATACTATCTTTGATAATATTTCCATTACTTTGCTTTCAAAAAATAAAATCTTTGTTTTTTCGGGCAAACTACAATTAAAGATTTGTAAAAATACATTGGTAATTTCAGGAGATACACTTATCCCTTGATAATATTGTTCCCGCAGGCCTTTTTGCAGTTGTTCTATTGTATCCTCCCAAAGGTCAGCCCCACAACTTCCAAAATAAGAGGCGATAGCTGATTTTTCAGCAGTAATAGAAATGCCTTGATATTTCTGTCCAGCACAATTTATAACAGAGCCTGATGTTTCACGAGACATGGATATAGAAAGGTCATTAGAACAAAGACACATATTACCTACTTCAGCCTCTTGTATGCTTAAACAACCATCAATACAATATTCTATTTCAAAATATTCTTGGCATAAATCAAACTCTGTTATCATATCATGATAAAATAATGTATCAAAAATTATAAGCATTACATTTCCCATAAGCCTGTAAAGTTTTATGCTACCTTCCCCATAGTCAAAATCTATATCATATATGATTTCTCTTCCACTTTCATTATTTGTAGAACTTCGTATTGTTGCAAAATGTGTACGCATTTCTGCGTATTGATTAAATATTTCCGAATACCCTCCCTTAGTATTTATGTGGAATCTGTGTTTCATCTTATAAGCTCCTTTCTTGTACTAAACATAAAATCCCCTTGAATAGATACATTTTTATACTTATCATATCTAAACTTAAAATAGTCTAAATCTGTTAATGTACAAAATTCTTATAATAATTATATGCTCTCAAAAATATTCTCTTATGTATTAACAAAATAAAACTTTCTTATAGTCGATAATGAAACTCATTATCACTCATTTAGATTATATGTCTTTTTGTTCTTTTAATCAATTTATTATTTTAAACTGATTAAAAAAATATTAGAAATAAACTATTCTTTCATTAGTAATATTATCTATTGGGTAACTTATCTATAAAAAAAGACTGCTAACAAACTTTACTTTGTCAGCAGTCTCAAATAATAAATAATATTTTTTATTCTACATGCTCAAATCTACCAGTAAAGAATCTTAATACTGGTGGTTCATAAATAAATTTCAATCCTTTTATTTCGTCTCTTCTCTTAAAAGTACGAATAATAGCTTCGGCTACGAAATCTAAATGCGCATAGGAATAAACTCTTCTAGGTAATGTTAATCTTACTAATTCTAATTTTGGAAAATATTCTTTACCTTCCTTTGTTCTACCTGCCGAAACATTTCCTCTCTCCATAGTTCTAACTCCTGATTCTATATAAATCTCAGCGGCTAAAACCTGTGCTGGATATTGTTCTTGTGGAATATGAGGTAAAAATGCTCTAGCATCTAAGAATACAGCATGCCCTCCTACTGGTCTTACAATAGGTATTCCTGCTTCAGATAATTTATTTCCTAAATATTCAACTTGTTCTACTCTATGTTTAATATAATTATAATCTAAAGCTTCTTTTAATCCTATTGCAAAAGCTTCCATATCTCTACCAGTCATTCCACCATAGCTAGGCATTCCTTCATATACTACTACTAACGCAGTTGCCTTACTATAAAGTTCCTCTTCATTCATAGCTAAAAATCCGCCTATATTTACAATACCATCTTTTTTACCTGACATAGTAGCTCCATCAGCATATGAGAACATTTCTTTCACTATTTCTGCTATAGTTTTATCTTTGTAACCCTCTTCTCTTGCCTTTATGAAATATGCATTTTCTACATATCTTGTACAGTCAAACATAACTCTAATTCCATGTTTTTTACTTAATTCATATACTTCTCTTAAATTCTTCATGCTAACTGGTTGACCGCCTGCTAAATTTACGGTTACTCCAACACAGATATATGGTATGTTTTCTGCTCCTACCTTATTAATTAAATCTTCATATTTTTTTAAATCAATATTCCCCTTGAAAAGTACATCAGGATTATCCGAAATATGAGCATCATCATTGATAACATCTACAAAAGTACCACCATTTAATTCTTGATGTGCTCTTGTAGTTGTAAAGTACATATTACCTGGTACATACGATCCTGGTTTAACCAATATTTGTGACAATAAATTTTCTGCACCTCTACCTTGATGTGTAGGTACAACATGTTTAAATCCCATAATTTCTTGAACTGTTGATTGTAAATGGAACCAGTTTTCACTTCCTGCATAAGCTTCATCACCCATCATTAATCCTGCCCATTGTCTATCGCTCATTGCATTTGTTCCACTATCCGTTAGTAGGTCAATATATACATCTCTTGAATTAAGTAAAAATGTATTGTATCCAGCTTTTTTTATAGCTTCAATCCTCTCTTCTTTTGGTAAAATTCTTAAAGGTTCTACCATTTTAACCTTATAAGGTTCTGGCATAAACTTCATATCCATTTATAATTCCTCCTCTAATTTTAGATTTGAATTAAGCTACTATATATTAATGGTTATGCAAGTATTATGCCAAATATGAAATCCTTGTTATTATCTTAACTATGATAAATACTTTAGTATATATGTAAAAAACATTTACACTTTTGTAAGAAATTCTTACAAGCTGTAAATGTTTTTTACATACTCTTTTCATACTTCCTCATACGATTTATAACTGTAGTATGAGATATTCCCAAAGCTTTAGCTATTTCTCTAGAGGATTTAAATTTTTCCTTTGCTTTTATAATATAATCATATTCTATCTTCTCTAATAAAACAGGTAATTTTACTGGAAGGTTTATATCATCTTCATTTTGAATTAATGACTCTATAAGATTATGAGTGGGCTTTGTGTTTATTAATAAGTGTTCCACATCTATTGTATCTTCAGCAAATATTAGAGCCCTTTCTATAACATTTTGTAATTCCCTAACATTTCCAGGCCAAGAATATTTTTTTAACTCATTTATTGCATTATCGGTTATTTTAATATTTGATTTACCCTCATTTTCTCCTAAAACCTTTATAAAGTGTCTTACTAATAAAAGTATGTCCTCTTTCCTTTCTCTTAAAGGAGGTATGTTAACAGGTATTACATTTAATCTATAGTATAAGTCTTCTCTAAAGGTTTTTTCTATGACCATTTTAGATAGATTCCTATGAGTTGCTGATATTATCCTAACATCAATAGAAATTTCCTTTTCTCCTCCAATTCTTCTTATACATTTTTCTTGAATAGCTCTTAATATTTTTGCTTGTAGATGTGTTGGCAAATCTCCGATTTCATCAAGAAAGATACTTCCTCCTGTAGCTAACTCAAATAGACCTTGCTTTCCCGTTCTATTTGCCCCTGTAAATGCTCCTTTGTCATATCCAAAGAATTCACTTTCCAATAATGTTTCTGGAACTGCTGAACAATTTACAGCAACAAAAGGTCCATTTGCCCTATTGCTATTTAAATGAATTGCTCTAGCAAATAATTCTTTTCCAGTTCCACTTTCTCCTAGTATCATTATATTAGCTTCAGTTTTTGAAACGGATTTAGCTATACTTATAGTTTCTTTTAAAGATTTAGATTCTCCAATTATGTCATCAAAACTAATCATAGATGGTCTTGATATAGTTTGTATAAGCCTCCTAACCTCATCCATTTCTCTAAATATTAACAAAGCTCCTAACTTTATACCAACTTCATTTTTTATCATCTTAACATCTAATATTAGATTTACCTTTTTATTTCTAATTTTACCTGATACCTCTATACTTGATTTATCATTTATATCCACTGTTGGATTATAAATCTCCTTAGGTATTAAAAAGTTTATATGTTTATTTTGGTCTCCTTTAAATATTCCGAAAAGTTTTGCTGCCTTTGAATTATAGTATTCTATTTTTCCAGATTTATTAACTGCTATAATTCCATCTTCCATACTGTTTATAATTATTTGAAGTTCTTTCGCAACTTTCTCCGAATCCATCATATCTAATTCAATAATATCTAATATTTCTTTTATCTCTTCCTTTATATCCTTTTTAAAATCTTCCCAATTCAAGAAATCCCAAGATACTTTTACCGATATATATGGAGGAGTAATTTCCATCGCCAAAATATTCATATTTTTAGTGGCTAAAGCAGATAGTATTTTATGTGCCATACCTACTCTATTATCTTTAACTAGAAATCTTATCTTTTTACTTTTCATAATCCACCTCCTCCATGAATAGAAATCTCTTAACTTCACACTATCTTAAAGTAAATAATAGTGTCAACCATATCAAATAATAGAACATACTAGAAATGTTATTAGTCAAGTATTTAGCTGCATATTAAGTGAATTATCATTATACCTTGCCTCAATTTAAATTTTAGAAATTACTCTTCTTTCTGTGCCATCGACTCTGCTATTTGGATAGTCTATTTCCAGAAATCTTGTTCACCATAAGAGCTATAGCTCCATCTCCAGTAACGTTTGTTGCTGTTCCAAAACTATCTTGAGCCACATATAATGCTATCATTAAAGAAAGCATAGGCTGAGGGAATCCTAACATAGTCTTTAACGGACCTAAAGCTGCAATAACTGCTCCCCCGGGAACTCCTGGAGCTGCAACCATAGTTATGCCAAGCACTAATATAAAAGGTAGCATAAGATTAAAACTTACAGGCATACCGTTTAACATCATTATTGCCATAGAACAAGAAACTAAAGTTATCGTACTACCAGACAAATGTATTGTTGCACATAATGGAATTACAAAATCTGCTATATCATCTTTTACACCATTTTTCTTAGTTTGTTCTAAAGTAACGGGTATAGTTGCCGCAGAAGATTGAGTTCCTATAGCAGTAAAATATGCAGGTATCATATTTCTAAGCAATCTAATAGGATTTCCTCCTGCTACTGTACCTCCAATAAGGAATTGTATAATCAATACGGCTATATGAAGTAAAATTACCATGATAAATACTTTAGAGAATACAGATAATATTGTTACTACTTGACCTGCATAAGTCATATTTGCAAATATGCCTAATATATGTAGAGGCAATAATGGTATAATTATACCATTTATAAGCTTTGCAATAATCTCTTGAAATTCTTTCATCAATCTTTTTAGTACATCTCCTTTAATAGCAGCAATACCTAATCCTAAAGTAAAAGCAATTAATAAAGCAGTCATAACACCAAATATTGGAGGCATGTCAATTTCAAAGAAAGTCTTTAGTAATGCTTCCTCTGGATTACTAGCATTTATATTTAAACTTCCTGCTTTCAAAAAAGTAGGTAACACTATAGAAGATGTAAAATACGCTAATGAACCTGATATAACGGTAGAAACATAAGCAATTCCCGCAGTAATTGCAAGTAATTTTCCAGCACCAGTTCCTAAATCTCCAATACCAGGTGCTACAAATCCTATAATTATTAAAGGAATAGCAAATTCTAGAAAACCTCCAAATATACTATTGAAAGTTGCAAATATCCTTACAAACCATTCAGGAGTAAACGCTCCTACAATAATCCCAATAATTATTGCTATAATTAGTTTAGGCAGTAAACCTAATTTTCTCAAATAAATCTCCTCCTTGTTATTAATTCATAGTAGCTTATTCTTAATTATATTATAGTTTATCCTTTATTTGTTAATATATCAAATTTTAGTACTTATAGACTAATATTTTTAATTTTTTTGGATATATATAATTAGACAAAATATTATGTAAAACAATATGAAGAATATAATAACTAATAGAAGAGGGGTACAATATGAGAAAATACAATATGGATGAATTACATATGATGACGGTAGAAATCCTTGAGAGAAGAGGAGTAAAACTAGAGGATATCGGTGAATTAGTATTGATTCTCCAAGGTAAATACTATCCGGATCTTACAATGGAAATATGTTTAGAAAATATTAAGGCTGTGCTTAGAAAAAGAGAAATAATCCATGCAATTCTTACAGGAATAGCATTAGATGAAATAGCAGAAAAAAAGCTTCTACCAGAGCCACTTCAAACAATAGTTGAATCAGATGAGAGTCTATACGGTATTGATGAAATTATTCCGTTATCTATAGTAAATGTATATGGAACTATAGGATTGACAAACTATGGGTATCTAGATAAGGAAAAAGTCGGAATTATAAAGAAATTAAATGATATGAAAGGTGAACATGTACATACATTTTTAGATGATTTAGTAGCTGCTATTGCAGCAGCAACAGCAAGTAAAATAGCACACTCTGCTAGAGAATAATCTAGTATTTTAAAACTACTGTATTTTATTTAGTTAAATATTTTAAAACAAATACGGTGCTGTACAAAGTGACGATATTGTTACTCTGTATTTTATTTAATTTAATATACACAGCAATAAAAACCCTATTTATGAATACCATTATTCTTATAAAAATCGACTATAGATTTGAATATTTTATCTTATGTAAGCAAAAGATAAATTTACAGAAAATTTCATATATATTAGGAGGAATAATATGAATATAAATGAACAAAAGAATTTTAAAAGTCCACCTCAACCTTATTGGATAGCCTCCACCTCCATTACACATTATCCAGCTCTAAATGAGGATATAAATGTAGATGTAGTAATAGTTGGAGGAGGCCTAGTAGGTATTTCATGTGCGTACCTATTAAAAAAAGAAGGTTTGAAAGTAGCTGTTCTTGAAGCCAATCATATAGCTCATGGTACTACAGGACATACAACAGCAAAAATCACATCACAGCACGAGCTTATTTATAATAAAATTCAAAAACAAATGGGAGTAGAATTAGCAGAACAGTATGCAGATGCTAATGAATCTTCTATTCATGAAATAAAAAAGATTGCAGATGATAATAATATCGATTGTGATTATATTTCTCAACCAGCATTTGTATATACACAACGAGAAGAATACATACAAAAGATTAGCGATGAAGTTAAAGCAGCATCGAGTTTAGGTATTAAGGCTTCTTATGTAGAAGAAATACCTTTCCCTATACCTATCAAAGCAGCAGTCCGTTTTGATAATCAGGCTCAATTTCACCCACTTAAATATCTACTTGCTTTAGCAAAAAATATAAATAATAATGGTGTTTATATATATGAACAAAGTAGAGTTGTGGATATTGAAGAAGGGAATAATTATATAATTACAACTGCTCAAGGAAAAAAAGTGACTGCAAAAAAGGTTATCATTGCATCACATTATCCTTTTTATAACAAGCATGGAATGTACTTCACAAGAATTTTTCCTGAAAGATCCTATGTTGTGGCGATTAAAGCAAAGGAAAAATATCCAGGTGGAATGTATATAAATGCTGAAGAACCTGCACGTTCACTCCGATATCAAGATTCTCCAGAAGGTGAGCTTATATTTGTCATTGGTGATAATCATAAATCTGGTCAAAGTAATGACACAACTAAACATTACGAAGCATTAATAGATTTTGCAAATGATATCTTTACTGTAGAAGATGTTCCTTTCCGATGGTCTACTCAAGACTGTATGACTTTAGATGGATTACCTTATGTAGGAAATTTTACTTCAAATACACCCAATATGTACATAGCTACCGGTTTTGGAAAGTGGGGTATGACAAATAGCATGGCCTCTGCTATAGTCCTTAAAGACTTGATTACCAAAGGAAAAAGTCCTTGGCAAGATGTCTATAGTCCATCACGTCAAACCATTGTTGCTTCTACAAAGAATTTTATCGTGGGAAACATTAATGTAGCTGGGCAACTTTTAGACGGAAAACTTTCTCCATTACCCGAGGATGCAGATATTAAGTGTGGAGAAGGAAAAGTCTTGGAAATTAACGGGAAAAGGACTGGAGCATATAGAGATGAGCATGGTACCCTTTATTTAGTGAATACAACATGTACACATATGGGGTGCGAATTAAATTGGAATTCTGCTGAAAAATCTTGGGATTGCCCTTGCCATGGTTCAAGATTCTCTTATGAGGGAAAAATAATTGAAGGGCCAGCTGTAGAACCTCTCACAATTAGTAATGATGTAAATACCATCGAAAAATTATTTAAAGACGATTTTTAAATACAAACTTTTCAGTATTTTAATCTATAGATAATTTAAAGGCACCCATGAATTTATGGGTGCCTTTAAATCTATATGTTAATGTATTCCATATGTCGTATGACTATTCCCTAAGTAGTGAATGTTTGCAGAAATCTTTACAATATTACTGTCGCTTTCATGATGAATTTGAACGTCTGTTGGTCTACCATCATCACCTCTATTTACCAAATGATGATTCAAAATTTTAGATGCTATTTCATCGTTATACTCATCATAAACTTGTTTATACTCATTTTCTGCAATCTCCAATACTAGGCTATGAAGGCCATCATTAACAGTTCTTTTTTCTATTATATTGTTAAACATAATAATTTAACTACACCCCTCTTCGTATAATTATTTCATAAAACGAGAAGTTAAATATTAAAACTCCTTTATCCCATCTTCTCTATATCTGTATTATTTAATATTTACTGTGTTCTTATTCAATATTTACTTTTCTTTATTAATCAGCAACAATTTCTACTTTCATCCTATCTGGATCCTCAAAATATACTGCATAATAATCGGGTCCACCAGCAAATGGATGTTTATCTTCATATAATATTTTAATATCTCTATTTTTTAATTCTTTTGTGATATAGTCAACAAAATCTCGGCTTTCTCCTCTAAAAGCAAGGTGGTTTAAACCTGCTCTACATCTATGATATGGTATATCCAAATATTTTTCTTCAACTTGAACAAAAACAATATATGAACCACTCAAAATATAACTTATTCCTTTTTCCCAGCTTTGGAACTCTTCATATCCTAATTCACTCAATAGCCATCCCCAGAATTCAGTAGTCTTCTTCAAATCTCTTACATAAATTTCGATATGATGTAATAAACCTTTCATAGTACCCTCCAACTGATAAATTTATATCCTAATAAAATAAATATATCATATAAAGTGTAAAGATAAACTTGATTTTATAGATAAATGCCATAAAGGAGTATTTCTTCCTTGTCAGTCAAAAATAAAAAATAGGATAGCCTGTCAAGGGCGTCGTAGCTATTTATTTACCCCTGATAGGCTATCCTATTTTCGCTATATCATATTATCATCTACGTTAATTTGATTTACCATTTTTCATAGCGGACGATTTCTTCGAGCTTTTTTCTCGGACGCTGTTTTGGCTCTTCGTCAGCATATCCAACGGTTAATACGCAACATACAAACTTATCATTTGGAATACTTAAAATTGGTCTTATTTCATTCTGAGTAAACCATGCCGTCCAACACGTACTCAAACCTAAGTTTTCCGCTTCAAGGACAATATGTTCTGTAGCAATGGCAGTATCTCGAATAATCTGTTTCAATTCCCACTCTGGACTGTTCTCATCCAAATTAATTTCTTTTTCATCATTAATTCTGCAACGTATATCTGCAACACAAACAATAAAAACTGGTGCCATCATCATCCATTTTTGATTATGAGTTGCTTTCGCCAATTTTTCTCGTGTTTCTTCCGACTTGACTACGATAAAATTCCAGGGCTGCGTATTGCTACCGGAAGGGGCAAGTCTTGCACTTTCCAGTAATTGCAATATTTTTTCTTCTTCAACCGGTTTTTCTTTGTACTTTCTTATACTTCTTCGGAATTCAATTTGATGCAACATAATTCTTCCCTCCATTTAGCTGACTTAACTTTATACTAGTGTTGCGATCGGTTCATAAGTATACTCTAAAGAATCACAGGATTAATACTGAAATAAAGGGTCTACGCCAAATATTATCTTGCTGTTATCAGAAGGTTGTTACACTAGGGTATCTGTATATTAATAATTACAGTTTATTTAACTAAGGTATTTGGCTTTCAGCTACATATTTGATCGTCGTTCATCAGCTTTTTTACCCTTACTTTATCATAGCAAATCATAAAAATCAATGTGCAGAGATCCTAGAGAAGAAAAGTGTCAATCATATTTTTATATCACCTATTAATCACATCTCTTTGACATGTCAGCTAGTTATCAGAATTCACTTATTTTCCCCCTCTCTCTTTGATCTCGTTTTTCTGCCTTAAGCAATTTTCATCTTATTAAATTTACCTTTTTCTTAAATATTATTTTGGATTATTATTTATCTAAAAAATCAAGAGAAGACTTTCCATCAATAACGGTAAATTATGATACAAACCACCCGGATAGTATCTTATACTATTTTACAAATAAAAAGCCTTTTGTTATTACTTCCATAATAACAAAAGGCTAATAATATATAAAATATGTTATTCAATCTCAAAAAGTGGAAGATACTCCAAGAAAATAATATCTTTTCTATTTGCCGCTTCTCCTTCTGCCAGTATAGCTGCTTTAGCTGCAACAATACCTCCTGAAGATTCTACGATCCTTTCCATGGCTTGGATTGAATCTCCAGTACTTATAACATCATCAATAATGGCTACTTTCTTTCCCTTTATATATGCAGCATCTTGTTCATCTAGACACAATAACTGCTTCTTCTGTGTGGTAATGGAGACAACTTCATCAATAATTGGCGAATTCATATAAGGTTTAATGCTTTTTCTAGCTACAATATATTTTGGCATTTTTAATAACCTGGACATTTCAAACACCAAAGGAATCCCTTTTGCTTCTGCAGTTACTAATATATCAACCTCAGGCAATCTTTTCACAATTTCAGGAGCTGTTGCACAAACCAGTTCAGTATCTCCTAGTATGACAAAACTTGCAATGCAAAGATTATCGTTGACCTGTACAATAGGCAACTCCCTTGTTACTCCAGCTACTTGAATAGTATATATCTTTTTCATTATTAAATCCTCCTTATATATTATATCCCTAAGACACTGGCAAAGGCTTTAAAGATAATTCCTGCCAACATCCCTAAAAATGGATCGGTAATAGCTGTTACTGTCATAGTTATTCCTCCAACAATCGCCCCACCTGACACACCTGTTACATTTAGTGCAGCTGCAGCATTAACTGGCACAGTTACAATAGCTCCCAGTACAAATAAAAAACCCGCAATTGATTCACTAGGTATATATTTTCCCATTTTAGGCAACAAACCTGCAAACAAAATAACTGCCATTAATACCATCATTAGAACACCTGAAAATAAAGGATGTGGTGCACCTCCTGTGGCAGAAATAATAGACTCAACAGGCCCACCTCCAAATATTGCAGATGCCAAATCTGCCAAACTGCTTATGATGGATAGATGGTCAATATTTACATTAGTATTTGCAATATTACCAGTAATCTTTCCAAATGCAATATTAGCACCTATATTTAGACATATCATGGCTAAAGCACCACGAATAACTTCGATGTTTATAATAGGCTTTTGGAAAACTAACTTCTCCCTTTCAGTAATGTTAATATCCGACTTCTGCTTTAATGCCAATGCAATAGCACTTGATGTGATAACTGAAATGGCAATTGTGTATACCAAATCTTTTGTAATCATATAAATAACAAAGCTAATTGTAATGGAACTAAAACCAACAATTTTGTTTTTTCTTGCCATGTCAACAGCTACTCGTGTCAACATAATACCTACGCCTGCCATCATTCCACTAGTAATTGCAGGTCCGATAAAGTCTACAATTTTTTCCAATAAACCAAACGTACCTATGATAGTCATACCTACGGCACCTAAAATAACCATGGATATTCGCTCTTTCATATTTTTTCCCATTGTTCCTGCCAATGTAATGGTTTCTGCTTGAAATGAAACTGGAGCTACTACACCAAAAGCTAAACATCCTACTGCACCAACAATAAAGGCAAATGCTGTTGGCACAGATGCAAATCCAAATGATAATGCTAAAAGTCCTTGAGGTAATCCGTTAAGAATAACACTCAATGCTGCAAGTAAATCTTTTAGTAAATCCATTTTTGTCTCTCCTTTGCATTGCTCTCAAACAATGGAATGCATATATAACAAAAGACTGGAATTCTTTCCTATAGGAAAGAATTCCAGTCTTTTCAAGACGCAAACAAAGGTTAGAATTGATAATCCCACCTTTGTAATTGTTATCTGTTATCCTGACCCATAGTAGGATAATTTACGGCTATCCTGTAGAAACTCCCGAACCATATTATCGGGATTATATGAGAGCAAATATTTTATTTTAACATAATGAATATATCAGAAAATATGACATTTTTCAACATATTTTTGTTCTTAAATTTTACCTATTTCCTTAATACCACACATTAATTATAGTAAACCTACTTTATACTCTTGTACCTTTCTATATTCTCAACACTCAAAAACTCATATGCATCATTTACTTTTTGAAAAAGTTCTGTTGCATTTGGCGACTTATTTAAATCTGGGTGATATTCTTTAGCTTTTTTTCTATATGCTAATTTTATTTCATAGATATCTGCATCATATCTAACTCCTAGGACATCGCAGCTTTTTTCATATTTATTTTTAAACTCTGTAGTTGGATTTGCATAGGTTTGTTCATTTCTATATCCTCCATAACTATTATTCCAACTTTGGGAATTTTGATATTCATGCCATTGCCTAAATTTTTCTTCCCACATTCTTTGTTGTTCAGCCTGACGCTGTTGCTGCTCTTTTCTTCTTCTATCTTCTTCCATTCTTTTATATTTCCTGCCATATTCACTAAATGATCGAAATTGACTTTTCTTTCCATAAATAAGGCTGTCAGCATGATCAAAAAGAAACTCTGTAGTCATATACCTTATATACTTTAGATAGGATACCAATTTAGTCCCTAATATTGGAACTATTACAAATAAGAATATAATCAAAAACACAATAGGATTTAATAACAATGCAATACCAAAAGGTCCTAGCATAAATAAAAACAACAGTCCTCCTAAACCTATAAAACCAAGGAATCCTTTCCCAACACTGACTACAGCTGTCACTATAAAATTTACTATAAGAATGAAAAAACCTAATACCGCATCTACTATTTTACCAATACCATATATTATTTTACCAAATAGCTTTTTAAATATATTCATTTATTGTAAAACTCCTCTTTATTGTTAGTATTTATTAACCTAATGATAGACTTAGTATTAATCTATCTATGTTCTTTTATCAAATTTTGTCTTACATTTAGGGCAAGTAACAATAACTTTCCCTTTACCTCTTGGAAGTCGCAATTTGGATTTGCAATTTGGGCATTTAAAGCGTGTATGAGTTTTTGATTCTTTAATATTGTTCTGAGTTTTTTTTAACCAGGAATAAGCAGGACTCATAAACATGGCAAACTTATAGTTCTCCATACTTCGCTTAGATATGTTCCGTGAAAATACTCTAAAAAAACATACTCCTAAAGGAATATAGCTAATAAATATTAATAATGGAATTTTAGTTAATCGGCCTACCAATGTTAATAATAATGATAATAATAGCAAAGCATTAGAAAGCTGGTCTCCACCATATCTACCAGTCATAAATTTTTTTAACCAATCCATTTTCATTACTCCTAATCTTTATTTTATAGTTAATTTATAATAATCTCTTTTCTATTTTATTTCTTCAAAGGCCATTTTAGGCTGGTTACAAGTAGGGCACCTCCAATCATCTGGTAGATCCTCAAAAGAAGTATTTGTCTCTATATCGTGAAGCTTATCCCCTCTTTCAGGTCTATAAATATATCCACATACGGTACATTTGTAATTATTTATATTATCACCTTCATTTATTATTTTTTTAACAAATATAGGTATTGCTTCCTATAAGTTTATACATTAGATTCATTACCTGTATAGTATTGAATCTATTATATTTTATTTTAATATTTTATTCCATTCTTCTTCCTTAAAACCAACTAAAACAACATCTTCACCTACAAGAATAGGTCTTTTAACAAGCATGCCATCTGTAGCCAAGAGCATAATTTTCTCATCATCTGACATGTTTGGCAACTTATCTTTTAGACCTAACTCCTTATATAGGTTCCCACTTGTATTAAAGAATCTCTTAATGGGATATCCACTTTTGACTATCCATTCCTTTAACTCATCTGCAGTAGGGTTATTCTCATTGATAGGTCTTTCTTTATATAGGATATTATTATCATCTAGCCACTTTTTTGCCTTTTTACAAGTGCTACATTTCGAATAGCAAATAAATAAATATTCCATAATAGTCTCCCTTCTAGTAATCATATGCTTTATTTTCCAAAGCTATTTAAAACATTATCCTTCATTTATTATTCATATATTTATATTATACCCCATAATACGGCTTGTCTTAACATCTTTTATAAGGAATATTATATATGCTACTTTCCATTTTATACTTTCAGAATTTAAATAGAAAGTTAGTAAGACTTATCTATACTTCTATCTTTCTTTATAAACCCTTTTAGGATTTTTAGGAAATCTTCCTTCTAAAACTCTTTCTTCTTGTTCAATCACTTCTTTAATACTCCAAAAGCAACAAAAAGCAAATATGCCAAAAGAAGTAGATATAAGTATGTTCTCTGTAGCTAAAGAACCAATTAATGATAGAAATCCCACTACTACAAAAATTAATATGCTTTTTCTTCCTAGATAATACTCTGCTTTTATAACTACAGGATGAAATAACCCTATTAATGTAAACGCTATTAAACCATGTAAAAATCCCAAATAATTCACTTTATCCCCCCTAGTATAATTTACATTAATATTAGTTTATATAAACTTAGATTAATTGTCTAGTTTTTATAGTTTACGCAAAATTTTCTTATACTATAAAATAGTTATATACTAATAAAAAACCTAGCTAATATTTAAAAAGCTAGGTTTTACATCTATAATTCAACTAAACTTTCTTAATCTGCAGACCTATTATTTTATGATCTCTTTTTACATGGAATATAATAATCAAGTATTAAAATTCTTTCTCCATTATTTTTAGGTATTCCAAAACGTGAATTTGTATACACCTCACATGAAAAGTAATTTGGCCAATCAACTTCATATCCATTTTTATTAATTGCGTCAACTGTTAATGAATGGGCATTGGGATATATGTCATATTCTTCCCCCTCGATCCATGCTTTTGCAATGGTACAGAAAGGCAAATCATAAAAAGCATATCCATCAGGTATAGGGGTATTGGTTTTCATAAACATACCAACGAGATATGTGAATGTTCCATCTGATTCATCATAGTCTCTCATATAGCCAATATAATCATCTGAAATTTCAGTTGGTATATAATCGCTCATTTTCACAAGTGTTTCATAAGTACCATCAGAGAAACATTGTCTCCAAAGTGATGGAATTGTCTGATATTTTGTTGGATAAATTGGATTCGATATTTCATGCTTTGTTCTCATTTCTTTTCCAACAATTTTATAAGGACCAAAGTTTACAAATTCTATTTTTTTCAATGTAGCCATTTTCATCTTTCCTTTCATGATTTAGTTTGAAAATAATAATTCACCTTTTAACAATTGGAATCCATAGCTCATTTTGAGGATTATGCCCTGGAGGATAGTAGCGTTCAATGGCTGGTAAATTGGCAAAATTATATCCTGATGTAGGTATCCATTCAGTATATAAACGTTTCCAAGCCTTTATTATATCCGATAGAGTGTGTGCTTCAAAAACCACCCATTGGCTTTGAGAAAATTCTAGTTTTTCCATATCTTCTGGTGGTTCCTTTTCACAGGAAACAGCCATGTAATAATTGAATTTCTCATTTTCACCCCAATTACCATCTGTACAAATACCTAATACACTATTTGACATAGGGCCAGTTTTCTCATCTGCTAAATCCAATAATCTTTCTGCCATACCATTTTCCCGTATATTTTCCCAAAGTGAAGGAATTAAACTGAATGCTTTTTCCGTACTAACCTGTTGTTTAATACCTACTACTGAAAACTCAGTAATTTCTTCAATTCTATAATTCATTTCTGTACCTCCCTTAACTAAAATATGGAAAGACATAGGAGGATAAGCTTTAAGCTTCGCACCAGTTTTTCGTGCCTCTATAGGTGCAATACCATGCAATTCACGAAATGCACGTGTAAAGGACGAATGAGATTCATAGCCATATTTATGTGCAATTTCAATAACACTTGTGTCACTTTGTTGAAGCTCAAAAGCAGCAAGAGTTAACCGCCTTCGTCTTATATATTCAGATAGTGAAATATCTGCCATAAATGCAAACATACGTTGAAAGTGATAATTTGGACAACAGGCGATTCTGGCTATTTCTCTATAGTCAATATCACATGTAATGTTATCTTCAATATAGTTTATTACTAAATTCATTCTTTCAATCCAATCCACTAGGTTTCCTCCTCTTATCATAAGATTACCAGAAATAAAAAACTATTGCTTTGCATTAATTGTACAAAAAATGCAAAGCAAATACTAGAACTGCTATGAATTTGTTTAATAATTTTCTCAATATTTATACTATTTATATTTATATTATAAATTAATAGTTTATCTAATAGATTATTATTTCATCTTTAAAACTTCTTTGTTTAAGTTAACCTCAAATTCAACTTTTTTATCTTTAATGTTTTTAACATTAAAATTACCAAAATAAGATCATCTACATACTCTGATTATTATATTTTTATATAAATCTTCTATATCTCTTATATCAACCGTTGTAATAATAAAAGTTACTCATTTTTCTTATAATTTCAATAAATTGGCTTTTAAAATTACCAAATAGTATATTTCTTAGCCCTGAAGCAAGAAGAATAACTTTTTGAAATAGAATAATTTGTTCTATATTTTTTAATCAGTCTTTCGTACTCTAACTAAAGCTATTTCTACGGTTTTCTAAAACTTATTTGATACATTTTACCATTATCTAAAAGCTTTACATAAACTTCTTTCATTTCTTCTGGAACCAAATCTACAGGCACAACAAGTCTTGATTGTTCCATTTCAGATCGACTGAAATACTTACCAACAAAAGGTGTCTTTTCATACTGCTTTGCTACTTTTTTCTCAGTTTCATCAATAATAATAATTTTTGTTCCTTTTTTAGCTACTCTTATCATCTCTTCAATAGCTCTTTTTCTATCATTAAAAAAGTTAATACCTCCTACATGAAATACACTATCGAAAGTTTCATCTTTAAATGGCAGATATTCAGCATTTCCAATAAATAATTCAATGCTTCTATTCCATTTTTTATGGTTTATAATGCATTTATTAAGCATTCCTTTCGATATATCTAGCCCATAATAATTAGCATCCTTTGGTAGTACTTTTATATTCCAACCTGTTCCAACTGAAGTTTCCAACACTTTATCTCCAGATTTTATTTCCAGATCTTTCATCCATTCCCGTCTTAATTCATCAAGATTAACAAACAGTGAATATACTCGTTCAGCAGCATCATTAAACCTACTAATTTTATCATAAAACTCCTTATATTTTTTATTAAGTCCATCTGTTTTTTCAAGAGATAAAAAATCCGGCATTCCATTCCAAAAAGGAATTATATTTCCAGACTGGTCTGTTAGAACTTCCTGTCCATCGACTGTTTTATAATATATCGATTCTTGATTATATGGATTTATAAGCATTTCAATAGTACTTTTATTCATATTATTTACCTCATTCCTTCATTTTCTTGATATAATTGTTCGGTCATCTCTGATAAAAATGCAAAAGCTCCTTTTTCTGTCCTTAAACTTGTTTCTATAACATCTTCAATTAATTTTATCTTCGATATATACTCATCTTTACTCCATGTAAATATTGAAGGATCAAACAAAAAATTTGTTCCTATCAATAAAAATTCTGTAATTTCTACTGGATAATCCGTTTTAAATATCCCTTCATTGATCCCTTGCTTAATAATATCGCTAATCAGAGGAGTATATTTTTTAACAGATTGTATAAGACTTTTATAATGCATTACAAAATTCCCTTTTCTATGAAGATGATCTACAAAATTATCACAATCATCTTGGGGTTCATGGTTTTTAACTATTATTGTCTTTATTTTTTCAATTGCATTTAAGTCTTTATCATTTAAACTTATTTTCAACTTCTCAATTTGTCTATCCATATTTCGTTCAATAACTGCATCAAGTATCTCTTCTTTTGACTTAAAATAGTAATAAAACGTGCCTTTTGCAATTCCTGTATTTTCTATAATTTCATTTACTGATGTCTCTTCATAGCCTTTAGAACTAAAAAGCGACCAGGCAATGTCCATAATTTCTGCTTTTCTCTCTTCTGGTTGTTTCAACACTCGAACCAAATAATCACTTCCTTACATTTAATAGACTGACCGTCAGTCTATTAATATAATATAACTATTCTTTTTATATGTCAACAATAGATTCATATTTTCCTAATTACTCAATTTATTTTATTGGGTATGTCTTTACCTTATTATTTTTTATAAGATGCAAAAAGTCCCAATTATCTTTTTTGATAATCAGGACTTTATTGTTATTTAATTAGTATAGTTAGTAAACTTATATTCTAATGTCTCATATTTCACACTTGTTTATAATAACTTATCAATGTACTCTTTAGCCTCTTTTAAACCCATTCCCGTAAATTCTCTTAGTTTTTTAACAGCTTCAACTTTTTTTCCTTCTGAAATAAGTGTTCTTAGCTCGCTATCTATGTTTAATTCTTCTGCTTCTACTTGTTTAGCAATCTTATCAAGCTTTAGATTCATATATGAGACTTGTTTTCGTAATGTGTTAACAAAATTTATAAGTGATAAAATCCCAACTAACAGTAACATGATAAAGATATACTCCATATGTTCACCTTCTTGTTTCAGTCTAATTTCTTCTTTAATACATTATAATACAATATAATTAATTTTAAAAGTTTCTAAAGATGATAGTGATTGTGTATATAATATAATAATGATATTATATCAATATATTACAATAATAGGAGGTATAGTTATGCTAAAACTTATTCTTAAATAGTAAGCTAGAAAATTCTAAATTACTGTAGGTTTAACCTTAGAGAAGTCTCTTGCCTAATGATTTGTTAGGCTTTATTGTCATGCTTCTTTTGGAGATATACCTAATAAGAATAAGTTAAAATTACAGCATTCTTTATGCAATACATTAATTATGCTTATTTGTTTTATAGACCTATGAATAATTTTACAGGGTCTTTCTCTCCTTAATAAGGTTAGTTTTAAAAAATTAATAGAAACATGGAACATCTTTCTTTAAGGTTATAATTATTAAACATTAGAAGGAGATGTGTAGTAATGAGTGAACAAAATTTAAGATTAGAAGAAATGGATAGCTTTTTTAATTTGAGAGCTAAAGAGTATGATGCTCATATGAAGGAAACTATAAATTCTTTCGAAGAATATTATAATTTAGTAGCCGAACCTATTAACTATACTGAAGAACCTATTGAAATACTTGATTTAGGCTGTGGAACTGGTCTTGAAATAAGTGCAATATTTAATAAAGCACCTAATGCAAAGATAACATGTATAGATTTATCAGAAGAAATGTTAAAGATTCTTCAAGATAAGTATACATCTTGCAGAAAACAATTAAATATAATTAAAGCTTCCTATCTCAATTATTCTTTTGAAAAAAATAAATACCAATATATTTTAGGTATAATGACTATGCATCATTTTCTATATCAAGATAAATTAGAGCTTTATAAAAAGATAAAATCTTCACTTAGAGAAGATGGAAAATATATAGAGGGAGATTATGTAGTAACCCCATATCATGAAAAGAAATGGTTGAAACAAAGAGAAGACATGCTAAATGAATTAGGTGAAGATAAGCTAAAACTTTATCATATAGATATTCCTTTTTCAATAAAAACACAGAGAAGATTATTTAAAGAAGCAGGATTTAATGAATTTAATTTGGTCTTCAAGCAAGGTGAACATTATATTTATTGGGTAAAATAGTATATAATTTCTTATATTACCTAAATATTAAATCCAGTAGTTTTAGTTAAAACTACTGGATTTATCTTTTTTAATCATTAACATTATATTTATTCCTTTACCACCAACGCAAAATTCACATTTTCAAAAGCATGATAATCATCACTTCTTCCTTTAAAATAACGTTCTTCTATTTCTACAGGTGTCAAATGTTCATAAAGTTGAAAGCCTGCTTCTTCCAAGTCTGAAATTAATTCAGTATTTGAATAGCAATTTTTCATAGGCTCTCCACTTTGAATAGCTGCATGTATCATATTTTGTACACGTCTTGTTGTTTTATTAGTATCAAATATATTACAGTCTGGATAATCGAAAACAACAGAACTTCCTTTTAGTGAAATATTCCCTATACTTTTTAATGTATCTAATGTTTCATTTCGACTTAAATAATAAGTTACACCAAGCCAACTATAAAAACTTAATTTATTTGTATCAAAAGTTGAATTTTTTATGGCTTCTATAAAATTATTCTTTGAAAAATCAACTGGTATGAAATGTAAATTTTCAGGTATTTCCCATCCAGCCATTTTAATTCGATTTAATTTTAGCTCTTGAGTAGCAGGATGGTCTAATTCAAATACATCAATATAATTTAATAATTCTGTATTTCGAAAAACAAACGTATCAAACCCTGCTCCCAAAATAACATATTGTTTTACACCAAGTTTTATGGAAAGTTTCAACATGTCTTCTGTATATCTACTACGTGATAAAGAAATAGGTGCTATTTGATTTTGAATAACCGTTTTTAATGCTGACTCTTTATCCTTACAAGATTGTGCTTTATCTGGAGCAAAAAAATTTATACTTCCTGCTAAATTATTACTAATACCTTCATATTCTTCTTCCGTAATTAATTGTTTCACAAGAAAATCATCAAAAATTTTAGGCGATTCATTTATAGAATGATATGCCCTTCCATAAGCAGTCATTAAAGCTGTAAAACTTGCTTTATTATTCTCCATTATTTTTTCCTCCTTTTTTTAAAAAACTATTGACTTTTTGATAGTTTCATGATATAATATATTTTTATTGGTCGTCATATGATTTTATAGTTTATTTTTGTTTTTGTCAATAAAATTTATAAGTTTTTTATTAATATGAATATAATATATTTGGTAATAAGCATAAAAAATGGTTGAAAGCCATCTATTTTCAACCATTTTTTATGCTTATTATTCATCTTATTCTATAAAATCCTTGAACTTCTACATATCATATTTTATTTTAATTTCTTTAGCAGCTGAACTAAATATTCATAAGTTCTCTTTGTAGAAGAAATACTAAGTTTTTCTTTTGGAGTATGAACATCATACATATTCGGTCCGAAAGAAATAATATCTAAATTAGGATATTTCTTTGCTAATACTCCACATTCTAAACCTGCGTGAAGAACTGTTGATTTCATTTCTTTTCCAAACATTTCTTTGTATAAACTTAAAGCTGTATCTCTTAATGTTGATTTAGGATTATACTCCCATTCTGGATAGTTACCACTAATTTTATACTGTGCATTAGTTTTATTTATTTCATTTAATATCTTTTGACGTAGTTCTAATAATACGCTTTCTGCTGAACTTCTTGTAGACACTTGAATGACAATTTGATCATTTTCGATTTTAACTATGGCTAAGTTACTAGAACTTTCTACTATATCTTTATTTTCTGGCAGCATAGTAAATACTCCTGTAGGAATATTATCAAGAAGTAAAATTAAAGAATCAAAGCCTTTACCGTTTATAACCTTTGATATTTCCCTACCTTTTGTAACCACTATATCTATTTCTGGTTCTTCTAGTCTACTTTCATCTATGACCTTCTTTTTAATTTCTTCAATTTTATTGATGCATTTAGATAAATCACTGGACTTTACTGCAATTTTAGCTGTAGTTTGTCTTGGAATTGCATTGTCTTTAGTCCCACCTGCGATATATATTAGTTTTATATCTATAGTTTTTCTTATTTCCTTCAATATATTATTTAAGATCTTATTGGAGTTACCTCTAGGTTTATGGATTTCCATACCTGAATGTCCTCCCATTAGACCTTTTACTTCTATATTGATCTCTACATAATCTGAAACCTTTTCATATTCTATAGGAATTTTTGCCTCAATCAATTCCCCTCCAGCAGATCCAGTTACAAGAACTCCTTCTTCTTCTGAGTCTACATTTAATAATCTAGTTCCCTTTAAAATATCTTTTGATAAACTAAAAGCTCCTTCCATTTCTACTTCTTCCGATGTAGTGACAAGTAATTCTATGTTAGGATGTTCTAAAGTATTATCCTCCAATATAGCTAATCCCATTGCTACAGCAATTCCATTGTCCGCGCCTAATGTAGTTTTATCTCCATGAATATAGTCACCATCTATTTCTAATTTAATAGGATCTTTAGTAAAATCATGACTGCTATCACTTTCCTTTTCACAAACCATATCCATATGTCCTTGTATAATAACTCCCTCTGAGTTCTCATATCCAGGACTAGCAGGTTTTTTAATAATTATATTGAGGGTATCATCTTGAATTGTTTCAAGACCCAATTTTTCTCCCACATTTTTAATATAATCACTTACCTTCTGTTCATTATAGGAACAACGAGGTATTTGTGTTAATTGTTCAAAATAATAAAATACTCTTTTAGGTTCTAGTCCTTCTAATTTGTACATGGTTTCCACCTTCTTTCTAATTATTTTGCGTTATTCTCGATAATCTTTACAATTAATTCTGATGCTAATTTCATAGATTCTGTTGGTATAAACTCAAATCTTCCATGAAAATTATATCCACCTGTAAAGATATTAGGACATGGAAGTCCCATATAAGAAAGTCTAGCCCCATCAGTTCCTCCTCTAATTGGCTGAATAATTGGCTGAATTCCAAGTTCTATCATAGACTTTTTAGCAAGTTCAATGATTTCCATATGTGGTTCAATTTTTTCTCTCATATTATAATAACTATCTTTAATTTCTATAGTAATTATGTTTCCATATTTATCATTTAAGAAGTCTACAATTTTTCTAAAATCTTCTTTCTTTCTTTCAAACTTTTCCTTGCAGTGATCTCTAATAATATAATTAACAACAGTATGGTCTATGTTTCCAGTGATTTCATCCAATAAATAAAATCCTTCATATCCTTCTGTATATTCTGGTTTTTCATTTATTGGTAACATATTTTCAATTTCCATAGCTATTCTAAGTGAATTCACCATAATATTTTTTGCCGTTCCTGGGTGAACATTTTTCCCTTGAATTTCTATTTTTACACTTGCAGCATTAAAATTCTCATATTCCAGTTCACCTACAGGACCTCCGTCAACGGTATATGCAAAATCTGCATTAAACCCCTTTACATCAAATAGATCTGCTCCTCTTCCAATTTCTTCATCTGGTGTAAATCCGATTTTGATATCTCCATGTTTTATTTCTGGATGTTTAATTAAATATTCCATTGCATCCATAATTGCAGAAATTCCAGCTTTATCATCAGCCCCAAGTAGAGTTGTTCCATCTGTTGTAATAAACTCTTTACCTACAAGATCCTTTAAGAAAGGAAATTCTTTTTCAGTTATACTATATTGCTCATTTAATTTTATATCTCCACCTTCGTAAATAAAAATCCTTGGATTTGTACATTTACCATCTAAATCAGGACTGGTATCTAAGTGAGAGATAAATCCTATGGTTGGTACTTTCTTATTTGTATTAGATTTAAGGGTAGCATATACATATCCATTTTCATCTTGTCTAACATCTTCAAGTCCTAATTCTTTTAGTTCTTCTACCAATAAATCACCTAATTCTAATTGACCCGATGTGCTAGGACAAGTACTGCTATTTTCATCAGATTTTGTATCTATAGCAATATACTTTTTAAATCTTTCAATAATCTTATCCATATAATCATCCTTTCAGTAAGATCAATCTTATAATAATGTTTGTATAACAAGCATTACTATAGAAAAGACTCCGATTATTCCCATAAGTGGTAATATGAACTTTATCCATTTATTATATGTTACATCTACCATTTCTAAAGTTGCTAAAATTAATCCTGTTGGTGTAATAAATGCCATCCAACCTTGCCCCCAATTATATGCTGTAACTACAATATCTCTAGATACTCCTACTGTATCTGCTAAGGGAGCCATTATAGGCATAGAAAGTGTAGCGAGTCCTGATGAAGATGGTATGAAAAACCCTAAGAAACTAAAAAGTATCATTTGAACTGCTGCGAAAATACCGCCATTCATATTTCTAATAATTGATGATGCGTAATATAATAATGTATCAGATATCATTCCATTATCCATTACAATATTAATTGCCCTTGCAATTCCTATTATAAGGGCAACCCCAACTAAATCTGCTGCACCGTTTATAAATGTGTTAATAGCTTCTTTTTCGGAAAGTCCCGATAATAAGATTATAATAATAGCTACTGCTAAAAACAATGTTGCCATTTCTGGGAACCACCATCCACCTTTAGAAACTCCCCAAATCATAAATGGAAATGCACCTAAAAATATAACAAGTATTAAAATTCTTCTCCAATTAAATGGAGCTACATTTTCAGGATCATAATCTTTTAAAAACCTTTCTTCTATTTTACCCATATCTTCATAGATTAAAGAATTTTTGGGATCTCTTTTTACTTTTTTTGCGTAGCGATAAATATATAAAAGAGTTATTATAGTAGCTAGTATTAAAGATATAATACGAAATGTAAGTCCTTCATTAAATGAGATCCCAGCAGCATTTGAAGCTATAACTACTGAAAAAGGATTTACAGTGGAATACATGGAACCAATAGAAGATCCCATATATATTGCTGCAATACAGACTATTGCATCATATCCGCTAGCTATGAATACAGGCATGAGTATAGGATACAAAGCAATAGTTTCTTCTGCCAACCCAAAAGTAGTTCCTCCTAATGCTATTAGGGCTACCACAAATACTACTAATAAAAATTCTTTTCCTTTTGTTCTCTTCGATAAGGCTGCTATTCCTGCATCAAAGGTTCCAGTTTTATTAACTAAACCAATAATCCCACCTAAAATCAATACAAAAACCATAATATCAACGGTATCCATAATACCTTCTATAGGTGACATAATAACTGCTAGAGGTCCTTGAGGTGACTGTTGTATACGTTGATAGGTATCTGGAATAGCAATAGGTTTTTTAATGCTTCCATCTGTAAACTTATTAATGCTCATCCTAATATTTAAGCTATTTAAGGTTTTTTGAGTTGCTGGGAGAGTACTGATTTCTCCTTGGTGATTTTCTATCAAGAAAATATCTTGCTCTGAATCATACTGCAATTTTGAATAAAATCCTGCCGGAACTATATAAGTTAATATGGCAGCTAGTATTAAAATAATAAATAAAACAGTAAAGGCTGTAGGAAATTCAAACCTTTTTTCCTTTTTATTTTTCTTTTCTCCGTTCATATTTTCATCTCCCCATATAAAAATGTCTATAATTAGTTAATATTTCTTAAACAGTATTTGCATTTATCAACTAATTTATAGCTACTTTTTAACCTTTATAGAATTTTCCAAATAAACATAGATTTATATTACATAAATGAAATCCTTCTGGCTATGCTAATATATATGGAATTTAATAAAGGATAGCTTCTAAGAAATCTTATATATTAGAAAATAAAATTAGCTATGAAAGGAATGATATTGTGAAAAATAATAAAAAAGATGATGACATTAGTATAAATATAATCTCAGCTCCAAATAATGTTAAGCCTATTTCTAAGGCACCTGTAGGAAATGCTGCAAAGGATGCTTTTTGCATATATGCAGGCATGAGGCATGCTGTTGGATCAGTAATAGAAATGGAAGATGGATCAAAGGTAGTATGTACAGATGATGGATCATGGCAAAATACTTAATAAAAATTCAGGATTACTATTAACAGTAATCCTTCTTACTTTTAAATACGTATAAATTATATTTTAATAGTGAGTTCACCATTGCATTTTCAAATTCTTTTCTGAATCTTCCATTACATATATATTTTGGCTATTAAAATATTGGTAGGATTTTCAGATGTTATTTTTAGATTTAAAACCGTATTGCTGTTTAATTTGATTAGAAGAATTTGCAAAGGTCTAATAATTTTTATATCTCCATCAATATTAATATGTATTTTATCATTATAAGCATATATAAAATAAAAAGTTTCTTTAAAATCAGAAGAACACTCTTCTATTAATAGATGTTCTCTATTTATATAAATATTTTCAAGTTTTCCTCTAGCCCCATTTCCCAGCATTAAATTAAAATCCCTTACTGTACCATAACTAACAGTATCTATATCACCATCGAATTCATATATTTCAAAAGGTCTTAAACTAATATAATCTTTATGATTATGAGTTAGTTTAAATCCCTTATCAAGTGGTGTAATAAATCTATATACTCCTTCTAATTTAGTAAACTCTGATCTTTCCAATTCTACTGTAGCAGAACTTAATCTAAATTTAAAATTAAAATCTTTATAATTTGAGTCTTCTGGATAAATGAATAATTGCGTAGTTTTACCTCCAGACCATTCCGTCGTTATATAATCATCTTCTTTAATTAGTTTTGTAGTAATTTTCATTTTATCCTCCTTCCTAAATTCACGAATAGTTTATTTAAGATGTATGAACAATTAATGGTTAAAATTTTCTATACTATTACAAAACCACCACTTGGATTAATTACCTGTCCCGTTATTAGTTTGGTTTCTTCTGTTGATAGAAGATATATTACATCTGCAATTTCTTCTGGTTTTGCAATTATTTGCAGTGGCGTCTCATTTTTAATTGTTTCAAGAATTTCTTCACTGACCCCTGCAATCATGTCTGTATCTACTGCACCTGGTGCAATAGCATTAACTAATATATTAGAAGGACCTAATTCCTTTGCCAATGCTTTAGTAAAACTTATAATTGCTCCTTTTGTCGCAGAATAATGAGTCTCACAGGAAGCTCCCACCAATCCCCAAATAGAAGCAACATTAATGATTCTTCCTGACTTTTCACTAATCATTTTTGGAAGAACACATTGACAGCAATTAAACATTCCATTGACATTTACATCAAAAAATTTTTTCCATTGTTCCTCTGTAATATCAGTAAACAAGGTCATATCAGCTATACCTGCATTGTTAACAAGGACATCAATTTTCCCAAATTTTTTATAACCTTCTTTAAACATTTCTTCAACCTGTTTTCTATCAGAGACATCAGCTTGTATAGCAATAGCATTTGCACCAGATGAAAGCAGATGTTCTAATAATGAAAGTGCTTTATCTTTACTTTTATAATAATTAATAATAACATTATAACCCTCTATGGCAAACTTTTCTGCTGTAGCCTTTCCAATTCCCCTAGAAGCCCCTGTAATCAATACTGTCTTTTTCATACTTCATATCTCCTTAAAATAAATTTAACAAAATAATATAGAGTCAAAGATTTAAGCTTTGACTCGTATCATTTCATTTAAACGATCATTTGTAAAAACATATATTCTTTCATATCTTTAATGGATATAAAAAACTATTTAATATTATGTAAATAATATTATAACGAAACTCTGTTTTTTTCAATAGATAGAACTATAATTTTAATTTCACATTATAGTTAATAATGACTGTTTAAAATAAGTATATGAATAAAAAATTGTGATAAAATACTTAATATAAACATAATAAGTTTTTTATGAAAAGAGGATATATTCATGAAAAAGAGAGTAATATTGGGCATGAGCGGAGGCGTTGACTCTTCTGTTTCTGCTTTACTGCTGAAAAAAGAAGGTTATGAAGTAATCGGAATATTTATGAAGAATTGGGATGAAAAAGATGAATATGGAGTATGTACTGCAACAGAAGATTCTGATGATGCAAGAAGAGTAGCTTATCAACTAGGAATCCCATATTATACTGTAAATTTTGAAAAAGAATATTGGGATAAAGTATTTACCTATTTTTTAGATGAATATAAGAAGGGAAGGACTCCTAATCCAGATGTAATGTGTAATCAAGAAATAAAGTTTAATGCTTTCTTAGACTATTCCTTAAAATTGAAATGTGATTATATAGCTATGGGACATTATGCACAAGTAGAAGAAAGGAATGGAAGTTATTACCTTCTAAGAGGAGGAGATAAAAATAAAGATCAAAGCTATTTTTTATCAAGAATAGGTCAGAAAGCTCTTTCTAGAACCATATTTCCTATAGGACATTTAGAGAAAAAACAAGTTAGAGAATTAGCACAAAAATACGGTTTATATACTGCCAAAAAGAAAGATTCGACAGGTATATGTTTTATAGGTGAAAGAAACTTCGATGAATTTTTAGATAAATTCCTTCTAACGAAAGAAGGAGACATAATGGATGTAGAAGGAAATAAAATAGGTAGACATAGCGGACTTACTCATTATACATTAGGGCAGAGAAAAGGAATAGGAATAGGAGGAATTAAAACAGGAGAGCCTTGGTTTGTAGCTGGAAAAGATTTAAAAAGAAATATACTTTATGTTGCACAAGGAGAAAATAATCCGGCACTTTATTCTACTTCACTAATTGCAGAGTCTCCTAAATGGATATTAGAAAAACCTCCTAAAATGCCATTAATCTGTACAGCTAAATTTAGATATAGACAATCAGATATACCTGTAACAGTAAATATATTAGAGGATGGAAATCTTCATATAAAATATGATAATCCTATAAAAGCAGTGACACCAGGACAGGTAGCAGTATTGTATCAAGAAGAAGTATGCCTTGGAGGTTCTATAATAAAATCCATAGTTCCATTACATGAAAAATATTTATATCTAAATCCAAATTAGAAAAAATAAAAGGGCTGTCCCAAAAAGATTTTTGATCATTTTGAGACAGTCCCTTTATTTTAACTCTACATTATATTATCTAAGTCAATATAGGATTACTAACTGAATTGTTAATATTATTTTTGGAGTCTTTATATATTTGTGCAACTTCATCATAGCCCTTATTAACTATATCCTTTATATTAGATGCTGAGTCTCTTACTGTATTTGCTATGTCTATACTAGCTGCCTTTACTTCATGGGCTATAGTTTTTACTGAATCTATTATTTCCTTTCCTACCGATACTATAGCATTTTTAACTGTTCTAACTTTAGATTCCGAACTTTTAACAATATCTACTATATTATTATAATGTTCCTTTATATTTTTACTACCCGTTGAAAATGTATGTGGTATTCTCTTTATAGGTTCTTTTATAGAATCTATACCTACTTTTATAAAACCTACAGTTTCTATTCCCTTTTTTATAATTCCACTAGTAGGATTACTTGTTGCAACCGAAATATTAGTTACTGTAATTCCAACCTTTCCTACTATTTCCACAACATCTTCACCTATTGAAACTGCTGTTTTTAATGTTTCTCCAACTATAGATGTAGCAGAGTTCATAACCTCTCTTCCAGCCTGTTGTAGCTCTAAAACAGTTGTAGATACTTCTTTATAAGTATTAGATATTTGTGAAGTAGTCTCCATTTTTTTATCAGCAATTGATTTAGAAACATTTTTTATGCTTTTACCTATTGAATTAAAAGTATCTTTAATAGCACTTGAAACTAAAAATGCTGTGTTTTTAATACTTTCACCTATGGATATTGCTGTTTTTCTAACATTTTTCACAGTGCTTAATGCCATAGAAAAAGATTCTGATATTGAATTAAAAAAAGAGCCTATAGAACTTTTAGTTGTATCTTTCACTTTATCTGTAACTTCTTTAGTAGTACTAGTATTTTTCACAATTAGTTCTCTATAGTCATCTTCAACCGTTTTAATACTATTGTCTACTATACTTGTTTTACAATTATCATTATCTCTTTTTTTAGTTTTATATATATTACTATTGGTTATAGAATTTAAACTATTAATGTTGTCAGAACATTTTATCATAGTTTTCAACTCCTTTTTTAAAATCAGTATTTTATCTCTCCTTGTGGAGAATATGAACTTGACTCTGATAATATAAACTTATCTTCTAAAATAAATTCTCCGTCTATAAATAGCTTCAATGTCCAAACTCCACAAGGGTACTCTCGTGTCTTACCTTCTAAATCCATCCAAAACCACATTTTTATTGGTTTGTCTTCTCCTGGTGGTGTAAATAAATTATTCTCTGTGATTTGAAATAACTCTCTTTTTGGAGTATACCATGCTGTTGTCACTGTATGTAACCCTGTAACATTGGTAAACTCAAATCTTGTTACTACTTTTTTATCTAACAAAATATTAAAGTTTTTCTTATTAGCAACAACTTCCTCATTCAGAATTGAGCTTATATTATATTTATCCATGTGTACAGTATATTGAGTATTGTTATAAAGTCGTTGATCTTCATCGTTAATGATAACTACTGACCAAAGTTCTTCCTTATCATCTGGAAAATATATATTAGCTGTTGGATCATTAAGTTTTAATTCTTCATTAATAAGAAATTTATATTTATGCTCTCCTGATGGAAGATCACAACTAAAAACCCAGATATTATCCTTTTTCTCCATCTGTCCTTTTTTCGGATCGTAATCATTAAAATCTCCTATAACAGATATTGTATCTATAGTTAGGTACTCATTTTCTTCATATTCAAAATTTATTTTCATAACAATCCTCCTCTCAGACATCGATTATCTAGTGTTCTAATAATTCTTTAATATCCTTCTTATTATTAATATCGGCAAATAATCTAATTCCTTAAACTCATTCTTACAGAAAGATCTTTTTTCTAGTTAGATATTATACTTTTTCTTCCTCAAACGGTAACAAAATGTCATTATTTCACAAAAATCAAAAATTCTTGTCACAACAACACTATTATCAGAAACTATCGTGAATCCCCTTCCAAAACAGAAAAACACTATTATAGAAGAGGATTGCATCTTTCAGCTTCGTTCAATCTAAATTCTAAATGATAATCATAATACTCTGATAAATAATTCCTCAAAATCATGAAATGGAGCACATCCAATTATAGATGTGCTTCAAAATATCTATTTTAGATATAGATAAAATGTAAGCTAATCAATATTAAAACATTTTAAATACTTTATTAGCTAAGTAGATAGAAATCTTATAATATATTTGATTTCCAGATTATTCTTTTTGTTCTTAGAACTTCCCTGTTATCTTCAAATTCCTCCTTTACCCATTGATTCATATATTACTTTAGCCTCATTTAATTTAGGTAATCTCGGTTTATAGCGTTGTTCTGAATGAGCTAACAAGTCTGCTTTTTGAAAACAGAAAAGGTATGGCATAAGCTCATCTCCTATCAAGTCAACAGCTTCCTTAACACCTTCTACTATAGGGGTGATATAATAGTCATGATATTTAATAAGCCTACATATCTTATTTTTAAAATCTTCTTCATATCCAAGTCTTGTTAAAATTAAATTTGCTATTATTTCACTTGCTTCCTCGTGTCCTTTAAAACTATCAACGTTATCAATAACAGTTTTTCTATAAGGTTTACCTATATCATGTAAAAGTGCTGTTATCTTCAAAATTAAATCAGAATCTACGTTGTTTACTGTTTCCAATATGTGATCAAATACATTGTAAATATGAGCAGGCATATTCTGTTCACAGTCAACACAAATAATAAGTTCTGGAACAATTCTAAGAATTTCATCCTTGTAATCTTTTATATCCTTGCTTGAAATAAGTATATAGTTTAAATTTTCTCTATCTGCTGAATATGTCATACTATCTCCCCTTTTAGTAAATTAATATTAAGCATTAATCTATATTTACATTTAAAAAGACTAGTCCAACACCCTTAACAGTGTCGGACTATATAGGTTTCTATTATGAAAAAGCTATTTTGCTAACTTGTCAATAATAGCCATTATCTCCTCAATTTTTTCACGCTGATCGCCTGCTTCAAATGCTTCTTGCACACAACTTCCTAGATGATCGTGAAGTACCTCCCTGTTGACATTACGCAAAATAGCTTGTGTAGCCATAAGTTGATTGGAAATATCAATACAGTATCTATCATCCTCAACCATTTTCAAAATACCATCCAGCTGACCCCTTGCAGTTTTTAAAAGACGTGTTACTTTTTCCTTATCTGCCTTCATATCCACCCACCTCTCTAATATAAATTTAGTTTCATTAGCTAAATAAACCTTTCTTTTCTGTAATAGAAACAACTTCAAAATCTACCTCTTTTAAAGCATCTTTAAATGTCTGATCATCTACATCTTTCTTTAAATTAACTATTGCACTTTTTTTCTTAAGGTCCACTTTAGCCTCTACACCATCAATAGAATTTAATGCTTTTGTCGCTTTAGCTACACAATGTTCACAGTTCATACCTTCAATTACTATTATTTTTTTCATAGTCGCCATATCTCCCTTAACGTATATTTTATTTTTTTAATTTATATTTGCATGTTTTGGTTTAAATAATTTTAATCTTAAAGCATTGGATACAACGAATACCGAACTCATACTCATTGCTGCAGCTCCAAACATTGGGTTAAGCTTCCAACCGAAGGCTGTAAAAAATACTCCAGCTGCTAGTGGTATCCCTAAGCTATTATAGAAGAATGCCCAAAATAGATTCTGCTTAATATTTTTAATTGTAGCTTTACTTAGTTGAATAGCTGTAACAGCATCTAGTAAATCACTCTTCATTAGAACTATATCTGCCGACTCAATGGCAACATCTGTACCTGCTCCAATGGCAATACCTACATCTGCCCTTGCTAAAGCAGGTGCATCATTGATTCCATCACCAATCATTGCAACCTTTTTGCCACTTCCTTGTATACTACGGATTTCTTTTTCCTTATCTTGTGGTAATACTTCAGCAACAACTCTGTCAATGTGTAGTTGTTTTCTAATTGCCTCTGCAGTTTTTTTATTATCACCCGTAAGCATTACTACATTAATTCCCATAGCCTTAAACTGATCTATTGCCTCACGGCTTGTAGGCTTAACTACATCTGCTACAGCAATAATACCTAAAAGTTTTTTATCATCTGCAAAGTACAATGGTGTTTTACCCTCCATAGCAAAATCGTCTGAAGTAGCTTGGAAAGATTTTACATTAATTTTTCTATCATTCATCAACGCTAAATTACCTGCAATATATTGTTTTCCATCTATTATAGCAACTATACCTCTTCCAGAAATAGCATTAAATTCATCGACATCCTTAAATGATATTCCTGCTTCTTTTGCCTTTTCAACAATGGCTTCCGCTAATGGATGTTCTGAAGGCTTTTCTATTGATGCGGCAATTTCTAAAAGATTTTGTTCAGTTTCTCCATTTGCTGTAATTACATCTGTAACTACTGGCCTACCTTCTGTAATTGTACCTGTTTTATCAAGAACAACAGTATTGATAGTATGAAGGGTTTCCAAAGCTTCAGCCGATTTAATCAGTATTCCATTAGATGCACCCTTTCCAGTTCCAACCATAATGGCAACTGGAGTGGCTAATCCCAAAGCACAAGGACAAGAAATTACCAATATTGCAATTCCTATAGACAGTGCAAATTCAAAAGACTGCCCTAAAAGTAGCCATACAATGGTAGATATGACTGCTATAGATATTACCACAGGAACAAAGATTCCACTGATCTTATCTGCCATCTTTGCAATAGGTGCTTTAGATGAACTTGCATCTTCTACTAGCTGAATAATCTGTGCCAGTGTTGTGTCATCTCCAACCTTTTGTGCTTTAAACTTGAAAAATCCTGTTTTATTTATAGTAGCTGCGATTACTTTGTCGCCTATATTTTTCTCTACAGGAATACTTTCTCCTGTTAAAGCTGATTGATCAATAGCTGAACTTCCCTCGATAATAATTCCATCTACAGGTATACTTTGTCCTGGTCTTACAATTATTATATCATCTATTACTACTTCCTCAACAGGAACTTCAATTTCCTGACCATCACGAACAACTGATGCAGTCTTTGGTGCAAGATCCATTAGCTTAGTTATTGCTTCAGAAGTTCTACCTTTTGCTTTTATTTCTAGAAGTTTACCAAATGTAATCAAAGCTAGAATCATTGCTGCGGACTCAAAATACAAATCTTTTGTATATTGGTTAACAATGTTTAAATTATTATGACCCAAGCCATATCCAATCCTAAAAATTGCAAATATTCCATATATCAATGCCGCTGCCGAACCCATAGCTATAAGTGAATCCATATTTGGTGAACCATGGAATAAAGCCTTAAAACCGACTTGATAATACTTACGGTTAATATAGATAACTGGCAGTGTAAGTATTAATTGTACAAAAGCAAAACTTATTGCATTTTCTGGCCCAACTAGCCAACTGGGATGAGGAAAATTAAACATATGCCCCATTGATACATACATTAGTGGAAGTAGAAAAGCAAATGAAATTATTGTACGATGCTTCATTTCCTTTATTTCTTCTTCCACTGGATTAACTGCCTTTTCTATTTGCTTGCTAGAATTTGATCCTCGTACAAATATAGAGGCACCATATCCAGCATCCTCAACTGCTTTGATGATCACTTCACCATTCATATGAGCGTCATCATAATCAACAGTCATACTATTTGAAATCAAATTCACATTGACAGCCTCAACGCCGGAAAGCTTTTTAACTGCCTTTTCGACATTGGCTGAACAAGATGAACAAGTCATGCCCGTTACATTAAATCTTTGATTCATATTATCACCTCATCTTTTTATACTAGACCCCCAGTGGGGTGTCTATATAAAATATTACAACCTCTCTTATAATTTGTCAATAGCTTTTAAAAAATATCTCTTTCAAATCACTTTTATAACCGTATAATATTCTGCAATTACGAAGAATTTAGAGCTTATTGAAATGAGATATATCAATTCGAAAACTATTAATAATAAAATAGTGTTATGAAAAACTAAGACGAGAAAGATAAATATGAGGTGTATATGACAATAGAAAATTTTGATGTTACAAGAGAGAAAAGGACAAATATAAGAATTATTTTATTAGAATTATGCTGTCTTAAAATATAAAAAAAGACCTGAGATAGACTCAGATCCTAATTTTCTAATTCCTATTTTTAATAAGATAATAAAATCATTTAATAAGCAAGATAGGTCCATTGAAATAGTATTGTAGCTCTTAGCCGTAGATCCAAACAGGTAATACTCAAAATATTGTGGATTTCTACGACACTGCCTTTTTCATAGTGTCTTTTCCAATACTGCACCAAAAAAGTAAAATAATATTTAAATTCTCGGTTTCGTGGCATCACAATCTGGCATATTGATTTGGGATACTCTAGATAGCTTAGTTAAATAATAACACTCTTCTCTAAACATATGATCAGGTATAAGGGGCATTAGTGTTCCAATTGCTTGTTTAGATATTCTAAGTTCTTTTATTTCTTCTAAAAATCTCATGAATAGTAGTATCTTTAACTCCACTTGGTTATTTAGTCTATGTAAAGCTGGAAATTCTTGTAGACATGTTCTCAAATAACCTGAAAATTCATTTGCTTTATTATATAAATTATTAAATTCTATTGCAAACTCTTTACTTTTTTCTCTTAAGTCTTTTTCAACTTCATCCAGACCACATTGAATTGCCCCTGCATGACCAACAGCATCAGGAAGCCATAAATCATGATAATGTAGAGGATGATCAGTAGGTATCTCGTTATTGAGTAAAAAATTTAAAATTCTTAAATATTCTTCTACCTCATTTACCATATGATTTATAAGCGTAGGTGCAAGTTCTATTACTATTTCTCCAATTAAATGTTCTCTTAATATCTCCAACTTAAACATTCTAATATCTTTAGCATGTTGATAGGCCTCCTGCGTTAATCTTTGGATTTCATCAGCGGATAATGGCTTTCTTGCTTGGTCTAATAATACATCAAACAAGTCGATAAAATACTCGGCTTTTTGAATCTTATTAATTTCAGATGGTGATAAAGTATTGTAAATAAATCTTCCATGATCGCCTAATATCTGAAGCCAAAATCGATGTTCAAATAAAGCTACAATTTCAAAATTAATATCACTCAAAATAAATCCTCCTCTCCAAATAATAAGCACTATTCAACAATATGTTTATAGTGTAGATTCTATGAGATATTTTAATTACTAAAAATAGATATTATTATGAATTAGGGATTGAATAGTATCTTAGGGTATGGAAATATTATTGTATATCAACAAAATGACCTTGTTTAGGTTTAGCTATCTTATCAAAATCATTAACTAACATTTCTAAATGCCTTATTAATTCTTCACCCTCCATAGGTTGCCCATGACTTGGTATTGCTAACAACGGCCTTAAATCCAAAAGATGCTTTATAGATTTCTTAGCTTCATTCCAATTAGTAGTTAGATATTTAGGAGGTCCACTTATCTGCTCACTTTGGGTTAACACAGACATAAGAGACTCCTGCTTTACTGTTGAAAATGCATCCCCAACTATAAGCACTCTATCTTTCTCACGGAATAATGATATATGACCTTCAGTATGTCCTGGAGTGTGTATCCATTTCCATCCTGGCATACCTGGTATACTACCATCTGAAGGCAGTGCCAAAGCATGATTTCCCAAATCTATACTTGTGTGAGGGAAAGTTGTAGACATTTTTGCTACCATTCCATTATCTACAGTAGGATCTGCTAAAGGATAATCTTTTTTACCAGTTATATAAGAAAGTTCTAATTCATGAATATAAACTGGAACATCCCAATGTTTAGTAAGTTTAATGACAGAACCAACATGATCGAAATGACCATGAGTAAGAATTATTGCCTCTGGCCGACTATCTTTTCCAAACTGTTTTTCAGCAGATTGTAAAATAAATTCTGCAGAGTTTTCAAGTCCTGTATCTACGAGAACCCATTTATCATTTTCATTATTTGAAGTATTAACCATAAAAACATTCACAATAGTGAATTGTAATACTAATATATCTGGAGTAACTTGCAGCGATGACGTAGTCATAGTAGATAAACCTTCTACTAATTTGTTTCCCATTTCCTTAACCTCCATTTTAAATTCATTAAATATTTCTGCAAAATTCAGATATTAAAACCCTTTTAAATTCTTCCTATAAAACCCAACATATCATTTATCATTCTCTTTTCTATGGTTTTAAAATTACTTTTATACATTCATCTTTCTTTTCATCAAAGATCTCATATCCATACTCAGCTTTGTCTAGGGGCAATTTATGGGTTATAATATCTGTCGCATCTATTTTCTTTTCTTTTATAAGCTTTAATATCGGTTCAACATAAGAATGGACTGGACACTGTCCCATCTTAAGTGTAATATTCCTTGAAAAAAAGTCACCAAGAGGAAAAGCATTATACCTTGCTCCATAAACTCCTACTATTGATACAGTTCCTCCTTTTCTTACAGCTTGAGTAGCTATTTCAATTGCAGATTTTGAGCCACCCTGAAGCTTTAAAAATGTTTCTACTTTTTCAATCATGGTCATTTTACCGTCCATGCCCACACAGTCAACTACAACATCTGCTCCTCCATTTGTTATCTCTTTAATATATTCACCTACATTATCATGATGCTCTAAATTAACTGTCTCCACTCCATTATATCTACCTGCATGCTTAAGTCTGTAATCAATATAATCTACTGCAATTATTCTTTTAGCTCCCATATAAGCTGCCCATTTCTGTGCCAGAAGTCCTACTGGACCACAGCCTAATATTACAACTGTATCTCCATGCTTAACATTACCATTTTCAACTCCCCAATATGAGGTGGGAAGTATATCTGTTAAAAATAAAACATGCTCATCTGGAAGCTCTTCTGGAACAACCACAGGTCCTATATTCGCATATGGCACTCTTAGAAATTCTGCTTGCCCTCCATCATATCCACCTAAAGTATTACTGTAACCAAATATAGCTCCAATTTCTCCATTAGGATTTGAATTATCACATTGACTCCATAAGTCATGTTCACAATACCAGCAGTGACCACAAGATATAGGAAAAGGAACTATTATCCTATCACCTTTTTTTATTTTAGTTACTCCTTTTCCTACTTCCTCTACAATTCCCATTGTTTCATGTCCCAAAATATAATCTTTAGGAGTATTCGGTATCATTCCATGTATCAGATGTAAATCAGAGCCGCAAATTGCTGTTGAAGTAACCTTGACTATTATATCGTCTTCTTTCTCAATAGTAGGGTCTTTCACATTTTTAACTTTAACGTCCTTTATACCTTGATATGTTAGTGCTTTCATCGTAAACCTCCTCAAATATACTTCACTTTATCTTTCCCCAAAATTCTAAAAATAATATCTGAGAATTTTACATATTAAATTTCTATCAAGTCAAACAAAAATAACCCTCAGAATTGTACATTTTGTTTTATAAATAGAAAAATTTATCGATAAGTTATTATTTTATAATAATTTTGCATAAAAGTGTACTTTTGCATCTACAATAATTCCCCCTAACAAAAGTTCCCCCAAACTCTTAGTCTGAGGGAACATAAAACACACTTTAATTGTCATATAAAATCCTCTAAAGTCTTTGATTCCAACCTATTCCTCGCTGTCTCTACCATACACTCCATATATTTGTCGGCCACGGAATATAAATGCATTAGGGGAGGGTCTTCTACTATCTATATTATAATTTCTTCGCTATATTATAAACTTATTCCTATAAGCTATGTTCTAGCATCGAATCTTGACTCTAATTCTAATACCTTAGAAAAAGCTATTGAACTTCAAAGTACCTTTCAGATAATTTACTCTTTTATAGTTTTATCCTCTAATATAAGTGGTATAGTAATTATAACTGGTTTATTATTCTTTTTATATGTATTTGAATAATAGTGATATAAGATAATAAACCAAAGAATAACATATAAAATAAATGATGTATATTTTTTATATAACCATTATGAAAGAACATAAAAAATAAATATACGGAGGGATTGCAATGAGTAGCGGGAAGATTAATGAACCATTTCTTAATGATGTTATTGAAAAAATGGTAGGTAGAAATCACGTCTCGGGAGCGATTCTTTGTATAGAGAACGGAAATCGTTCTTTAACCTGGGCAGGTGCAGCTGGAAATCTTCAAAAACATACGCAGTATTTTGTCTCCAGCGTAACTAAATTGTACATAACAGCGGTTCTACTGCATTTAAAGTGGAAAAATAAGCTACAATGGGATAATAATATCTATAAATTTTTTTCTGAAGATAAAATAAGCGGACTACATGTATTTAAAGGAGTAGATTATACAAAAGAAATCACTATTAAACACCTTATGTCTAACACCTCAGGAATACCAGATTATTTTTCTCAGAAACAACCAGATGGTAAGTATGCAATGTCGAACTTGCTTAATGGAAAGGACGAGCCGTGGCCTTTAGAAAAAATCCTTGAAACTGTTAGGAAGATAGAACCCAAATTTAAGCCGGGAGAAAACAAGCGAGTTTACTATTTCGACACCAATTATGAGTTATTAGGTGCAATCATAGAGGACATTACAGGAAAAGAGCTTCCAGATGTATTTCAGGAATATATTTTTGATCCATTAAACTTATCCAAGACATATACCTATAAAGATATTTCAGATAAATCTCCAGCACCTATGTATTACAAAGCAAAAGAACTTCATCTTCCACTTTATATGGCATCTATTACCGCTCAAGGAGGAATTGTGTCTACTGCTGAAGAAACGATGATCTTTTTAAAAGCTTTCTTTGATGGCTATTTTTTCCCTAAAGAGTATATTGAAGAATTAAAAAAATGGAATTTTATCTTTTATCCTTCACAGTTCTATTTTGGTATCGGACTAGAAAAATTATGGACTCCAAGAGTAATATCTCCTAAAAAACCCATAAAAGAAATCCTAGGGTTTTGGGGACAGTCCGGAGCTTTTGCTTTTTATAACCCTGAAACTGACCTGTATTTTACCGGCACTGTCAATCAAACTAGTGGATTTGGACACAGTGCTGCTTTTAAGGCAATGGTAAAAATCATAAAGACGGATAAGTCAACGCTTATTTAGACAGTTTTTTAAGTAGAATACTCCCTATTGCATAATTTTTGTTGTACAAAGTTGACAATATATAAATATCATGTTATCATGTTAAAAATCAAATATTCATAAAAATCCTCATCCTTAAGGGTGAGGTAGAGGCGCGATTGCTAATAGTAACTATATTGAGGTCGGAAACCTATGACATATAGAGAAAGGAGCTATCGCCGAAGTATCAGATACCAAAGTCTGATGCTGGGTCTGTATTTAATAGATACAGGACTGTCATCATCGTATTTGCTCGATACCTTGATGTTGTGCTATCTCACACTGAGCAAGAAAGGAGAGAGGAATGTCTTTAGCTTTGCTATATGCGTATAAGCACCTGACAAGCCTGTTAGGTGTTTTTGTTTTTTATTAGTTTTAATTTTTTTCATATTTAAAATTTAATGAATGTAAATTGATGATTAATTATTAAAAAAGGAGAATAAACATATGACTAATAATTCAAATAGGTTAACACAAGAAAAGGATGCTGGATTTAAAAAAGAAATTAGTTTATTTGGTGGTGTCAGTATTTTAGGAGGTATAATGGTAGGATCGGGGATTTTCTACCTAGGCTCGTATGTATTAATGAGAACTGGAATGAGTCTTGGCTTAGCTTTGTTAAGCTGGATTCTTGGAGGATTAATTTCCTTATTAGGTGGCATTTGTTACGCTGAACTAGGTGCTTCAGATCCTAAAGCTGGAGGTTTAACTGTATATTTAAGTAAAGCTTATTCACCTATAATTGGTTTCTTAGGCGGTTTTAATAGTTGGTTAATTGCTGGTCCTGGATCTATTGCTGCCTTAGCAATTGCCCTACCAAGTGCTTTAACCGTTATTATACCTATGGGAGAATGGACAATTAAAATTTTCGCTATAATTTTAATATTAGGATTGACCACTGTCAACTATTTTGGTGTTAAATTTGGATCTAAATTACAAAATCTATCTATGATTGCAAAGCTAATTCCTATTGGAATCATAATGATTTCAGGACTTATTTTTGGAAAAGTATCACCAGATTTGAGTCTAACTCCAAAGACAGGAAATGTAAATTTTAGCTCAATTATTAGTATGGTAGCCTTTGCTGTAGTTGCAAGTTTATGGGCATACGAAGGATGGACTAATTTAAATACTGTAGCTGAAGAAGTAAAAAATCCTAAAAAAAATTTACCTCTTGCTATTATTATTTCTATCGTTTCCATAACAGCATTATATACATTATTTAATTATTCTATATATAAAGTTATACCCTTTTCTGAAATCGAAAATTTAATAGCGAATAATGAATATTATTTAGGAACTTATGCAGCAGAAAAACTAATGGGAAACACTGGTAGTATTTTAGTTATAATAGGAATGGTAGTTGCTATGTTTGGATCTTTAAATGGTTGTATTCTAGCTTTTCCAAGAATGTATTATGCAATGAGTGAACAGGGTCATTTCTTTGAAAGCTTTAAAAAATTACATCCTGTATATAAAGTACCCTATGCTCCTTTAATAGTACAATGTGTAATATCTGTGATATTGGTACTGCTAAGAAACTTAAATCAGCTGACCTCTTTAGTGGTATTTTCAGGAATGATGTTTAACACTTTAGGTGTATATGCAGTTATGATTTACAGAAAAAAATTTCCTAATGCTGAAAGACCGTATAAGGTAATTGGTTATCCTATTACAGTAATCTTAACAACTCTTATATTTATAGGATTAATGATAAATACCTTTATTGAAGATCCTCAGACTTCAATTATTGGTTTAGCTGTTCCAGCTATCGGTATGTTATTTTACTTCTATTTTGATAGGAAAAATAAAGCTCTATAAAAAATATAAGGAGATGATTTTTTGAAAACAATTTTAAAAAATGGTAATATTTATGTGGAAAAAAATAACTTTCAAGAAGCAATTTTTATTGAAAATGGTATTATTCAACAAGTTGGCACTAATGAAGAAATATTAAAAAATAATGCTAATAATATTATAGACCTTCAAGGGAAAACTGTTTTACCAGGATTTAATGACAGCCATCTTCATCTTTCCTGGATAGGTGATTCTATGTCCTCATGTAATTTAGTACCTGCTAAATCCATTGATAACATTATTGAATTAGGGAAAAAATTCTTGGAAGAAAATAAAAACATAACTGTCTTAACTGGTCGAGGATGGAACCAAGATTATTTTTCTTCTGGTGAGAAGCGTCTATTAAATCGATTTGATTTAGACAAAATATCTACAGAAATTCCAATTGTTTTTGATAGAGTATGTGGACATGTTTCTGTAGGAAATACTAAGGCTTTAGAAATACTTAATGTAGATGAAAATATTATTATAGATGGTGGCGTAATTGAGCTTGGAGATGACGGAAAGCCAAATGGTATATTTAACGAAAACGCCGTTCGTATAATTCAATCAGTTATACCAGAAAAGAATGATGAAGATAAGGAAGAGGAGTTTATAAAAGCTACAAACTATGCTTTAAGCCTTGGAATAACTTCTGTTCAATCCTGCGATATCACGAGTAGTAATTTTAAGAATATGTTCAATATAATTCACAATATTTACGACAATAAAAAGTTAAAATTAAGATACAGTCACCAATACAATTTTCAAAATATAAATGATTTCAAAGCCTATCTTGAAACTGAACATAAAACAGGACAATATGATGAGAAATTCTTATCAAAAGGTGCACTGAAGTTGTTTAAAGATGGTTCTTTAGGGGCTAGGACTGCTCTAATGTTAAAAGATTATGAAGATGCTCCTGGTACTAAAGGTGTAGCAGCATTAAGCGATGAACAGTTACAGGATTTATGTGATTTAGCAACAGAACATGGAATTAGTGTAGTAACCCATGCAATTGGTGATGGTGCGATAGAAAGTGTTATCAATGCCTATGAAAAAACTATGAAAGATGGAAAAAACTCTCTTCGTCATGGGATTGTCCATTGTCAAATCACAAGTATGGAGCAACTTAAGAGAATTGCTAAATTGAATATCCCCGTTATGTACCAACCTATTTTCTTAGACTACGATATTAAAATTGTAGAAGCACGTGTTGGAAAAGAGTTATCAAGTACATCTTATGCTTTTAATACTCTATATAAATTAGGAGCTCCAATAAGTTTAGGAACAGACTCTCCAGTAGAAGACTGTAATCCATTCCCCAATATTTACTGTGCAGTAACAAGGCTAGGATTAGATGGTAAACCAGTAGGAGGTTTTTATCCAAACGAAAAGATGGATCTTGAAGATGTTATTGATGCCTATACAATTGGTAGTGCCTATAATGAATTTAAAGAAGATTTTAAAGGAAGATTAAAACCAGGATATGTAGCTGACCTAATTGTATTGGATAAAGATATATTTACAATAGATGAACTACAAATTAAAGACATTAAGGTTGAAAAAACTATGATAGATGGAGAATTTGTATATGAAAGATAAAATAGTATCCCCCTTAACCATGGGGGATACTATTATTCTTTTATCAATTCTAGTATCATTATCTATAAGATTATCTGACCCTACTGCACCTATATGCTCTAATCTTTCAAGACGGTTACTATTTCATCCTTCTCAACCTTCTTCATCCCAAAATAATATGCTAAATAAATACTGGTAAATATTACAATACTATATCCTATTATGATTCTATAGTCTAAAAACATCAGCAAATCTTTAAAGCTAAAAATTCGATTTATTTTAGCGATAAACGTTAAAAATAGTACACATATAGGAATAGAAAATATGAAAGGATAGATACTATAGTAAATTCCTTCTAAACTTAACATTTTTCTTAAATCTTTTTTCTTAATACCCATAGATTTCAATATAGCAAATTCTCGTCTTCTATTCCTTAAATTATTATTTATACTGGAATATGCATTGGATACACCTATAACACTTAAGAAAAAAACTATAGAAAAAGTGATTAAGTACATAAGCTTATTCTCTATTTCTTTTTGTGCTTCATCATCAAATATACTCCAAATATAGAAATCATCCTCTGAAACATAGTATTTACTTATATCTTTTATTTCTTCTTTTACTTTAGTAATATCTTCTCTATCTACTAATAATCTCATCTTTTCAGAATGACCATAATTTCCTACCAAATCAAAATTCTCCATTAGTGAGTTTAGTATCTCTTTAGGAACGATTAAACATATTTCATAATCTCTCATATAATAGTCCTTTATTGGCTTTTCATAAGTTTTAAGTCCTATATCAATATTAAATTGCTTATCATGCTTGCTGAGGGATAATTTATTTACTTTATTATTTAAATAGGGAATAAAGTTTGCTCTAGCAATAGGCTGATTCACATCTTCTTGCACTAAATTTAAAAGTATAGCTTTTAGTTTATCTTTATCATAATATTCATTTGGGTCTCCTCTTTGAGACTTGACATACTCATTAAAATTATCATGTTCAAGACCCATTATTTCTACAGGAATCCCGTAACTCTCATCTATTTTTTCAATATAATATTTTTTAATATCAATACCTTCAAATCCACCTACTTTTTTAAGCTCTTCAGATGCATATTCAGATTTAACTTTAGAATATAAATATGTAGTTTTATAAACTACACTTTCCTTTACTTCAGGTATTGCTCTAATTTCCTTAAACATGCTCTCATCAGCTAATCCATTAGTTAAGACTTGAACATTTAATGGATAGTAATGCTCGATAGTATTTAAAGATGTAGCTGCCCGACTAACACCCATTCCCGCAAGAAAAATAAACATTATAACAAAGCTAATAGTTATGGATATTATTGTCGTCCTAAACCCGCTTTTATTACAATTTAATGAATCTCTAGCTAAACTAGGTATTATATTGATAGGGCTATAATTATTATATTTCTTTTTCTTCTTTTTAAGATGTTCATAATCTACACCACTATGTTTAATAGCTTCAATTGGTAGCATTCTACTTAGTCTTCTTGCAGGTTTATTAATTGATATTAACAAAGTTAAAACTGCAAAAATTACTATAATTCCAACGATCATAGGAGAGGTTTTAAATGACATCTGAAATATCTTTCCGTCTACATCAAAATTCAAACTATCTACAATGCTATTTATTTTATTCATAATCAGATAACAAAATAAATGTCCTAAGAGAATACCTAAAGTTATTGGTATTATTGAAAGAAAAATAGCTTCTATGATTACAGTTTTCTTTATCTGCTTTGGAGTTGCACCTATGCTTTTTAATATCCCCAGTTGTCTCAATCTATTATTGGACCATACTGTAAACACATTATAAATTATTATTACAAATAAAAATATAACAAATAATATGAATATAGAAAATATAAGAATTACTAAAGGTACTCTTTCCCACAATTTAGTTGAAGCTGGGAATATACCTTGCATTTTTAGATAGTATGAATTATATGCTATCCCATAAGAATTTTCATAATTACTTTCTTCCCCTTCTTTGAAACCCAATGTTTTTCCAATTTCTGGTAAATTCTTGTAGATAGTCCTAGGATTTTTCATCTTTAGAAATGGGGTCATTCTAATATTTTCATCAATTAGATCCTCATCTAAAAATCCTAAACTTACATAAGATGGTTCATAGGATAAATTCTTAACAGATATAATACCTACTATAGTATACTCTACTTCTCTTTCATCTGTAAAAACCTCTCCTTCACTGTTTAAATCCAGAGGATCTATTTTCTTTCCATCTTTTTGTCTATAACCTAACTTTACATTTAATTTGTCTCCTAATTTATATTGAGGATTTTCTTTAATAAAAGATCCCATTATCACAATTTCATCTGACTTTTCTGGAAGTCTTCCTTCAAATAGAATATCCTTTGTTGGCATATTGTCCCAATAATCTTTATTTAGATATGAAATATTTAAATAAGGTCTTTCTAAATCAATCTTGCCACTATAAATTTCTGACCTTAAATAAACTTTATCCACCTTTTGATTTTCTTTTAAATATGGAATCTGAGATTTATTTATATTCCCTTTAAAAGAACCATGATAATCTCCATTTGTTGATATAGAATCATTTAATTCATAATCCCAAGCCATATAGGTGACTAAAACCATAGTGCTCAATAAAATAGTTGCTATGGTAATAGCAATAAGTATAGATATTGTGTTTTTTCTATTTTTCTTTAAATAGTTCCAAGTATATTCGGTAAGGACTTTCATTGTCTAATCACCTCATCTGAAACTATTTTCCCATCCTCCATAGTCACAATCCTATCTGTTTCCAATGCCATTTTTCCATCATGAGTTATTAGTAATATGGTTTGTTTATATTTCTTATTTGATAATTTTAATAATTCTACAATTTCATTGGAATTCTTTCTATCTAAATTTCCTGTAGGTTCATCTGCTAAAATAATTGCTGGGCGATAAATTAAAGATCTTCCAATAGCAACTCTTTGTTGCTGTCCTCCAGAAAGCTGTCCAGGATAATGTTTAAGCCTATTCTCTAAACCTAAGATATTGACTATCTCGCTAAAATATTTCATATTTGGTGTTCTTCCATCCAAAAGTAAGGGAAGTAAAATATTTTTCTTTACATCAATTGTTGGAATGAGATTGTAAAACTGATATATAAGTCCAACCTTTCTCCTTCTGAATAATGCTAATTCATTTTCCTTTAAACTAGAAATCTCCCTATCTTCTATAAATATTTTTCCTTCCGTTGGCTTATCAACTCCACCTAATAAATGTAACAATGTAGATTTACCAGATCCACTAGCACCAACGATAGATACAAATTGGCCCTTTTCAACAGAAATGGTCACATTATCAAGAGCTATAACTTTTGATTCACCTCTACCATAAGATTTCATCAGATTTTCTGTTCTCAATATTTCCATTTTCATTCCTCCTTATGGTTATCAGTTTATAATCCTAATGTGACATTTAAGTGACATTTTATATTATTATTAATAATTAAAGTAAGTCCAATCCATCTACGATAGCATTTACTACCTTATTTTGATATTCATCAGTTGACAATATATCTGCTTTCGAATTCTTCGAATTTTCATCTATATCTCCATTCGTTACAGAATTATAGCTTATTTCTTTATTAAATGCTTCCAATTATCCAATATAAAAAGTCACATAATAAAAGACTATAAATTTATATCTATAAGTTTATAATCTTAATGTGACATTTTGTATAGAAGAATTTATTTTCTTACATAGAAAATATGTTATATATTCAATAACATCATCGAGTTCATTGTTTTTACCATAAAATATAGATGTATCTTCAATTTGTTTACAACTTTAAAAAATTTAATGTTCATTGCAATAAGTATTCTCTTCTTAAGTAAAAGGTAAAGTTCATATTTTCACTTTTTAAAAAGCAACTAATTATTTACCAATAAATTTTTTATGAGTATCTTAGTAATTATCAGTTAATTTTGGAGATGCTATATATAGAAATCCTTAAGAATTTCGTCCTAATTTTTTACTTTTTGCCTATAATGTTACTAAATAAAATTATCATTAATAAAAACTATAAATCTCTTTATATCAATTAAGTTATTCTTCAAAATATCATATATTATTTTTTTATCTATTTCTAGGTATTCATGAGATAATATATTCCTAAGCCCTACCATATTTTTATAAACATTAGTGTCTTCATCACTTAAATATTTTTCATTATTTAAAATATCGAAGGCTTCCCCTAAAGTTTTAGGGTTACCCAAGTTATTATCTACTACAATATGAGTAGCAATGTCAACCATCATATTTATTGATATAAACAGATTATATTCTACTACATCTTGTATGATATCATCTTTAATAAATTCTTCTAATGTGAAATTTTTAAATCTTTCAATCTTGTTTAAAGAAGTTGATAACTGGTTTAGTCTTTGCTTAATTACTTCTATATTAACCATTTTTCTCCACCTCTTGTTTTAATTTTTCTATAGTTTTTTTATATGATAAATCTAAATATTTTTTCATATCATTATATTCAAAGAGTATTTTTACTTTGTAATTACTTTCAAGAATTTTATCCCTTGTAAATAGCAATATATTATTTTTATAAATTTCATATTTTAATAGAGGAACTGCATCATTTAATAGAACTAAATCAACTTCTCTTTTACAGGCATCTGTTAATTCCATTTTTATTTTAAGATATTCATTTCCATCTATATTTTCTTCCAAATATATAGCAATGTCTATGTCACTATCTTCTCTTATCTTTTCATTCACATAAGAACCAAAAATGTATGCAAAAGTTATGTTTTCATATTTTATTAATATATCTTTACATCTTTTAATAAGATTCATATTGTTCAGCTCCTAAAACAGTGTCCTTTTATATTTATTATACCATTGCACCTTTTACTTATCTAGTTTAATGCTGTTAAGCTAAAAAAATTATTATACCTATTACATATACTGGCCAAAAATAAAGAATATAAAATGTTGAAACCATTGAAAAACAAATAAATATCTTCCATGAAGATTTCCCTATTTAAATCTTTATCTTGGATTAAATCTTCTTTTTTTCCATACGATAATATACTTCCTTTTTCCCTAATAATATAATTATCACAGAATCTTTCTACCATATTCAGTAAATGTGTGACAGTTATTAAAAATTCCACCATATATTTATTCTTAGAAAATAAGGTTTTCACAAAATCAAAGTGCTCTAATACAGTCAATTCCTCAAATAATATAGGGCTATCTGGTATATAAGCAATGGGAAATTCTTGCTTATTACACTGACTAGTATCTATTTTATTTACTTTTACCTTATGATTATGATTTATAGTCCAATGTGGCATTTTATATTTTAATAAAATTTAACCTTAAATCTAGCTCCACCTTCTCTTCTATTCTCCACAATAATTTCTCCATTATGCTTTTCAATAATAGTCCTTGCCATGGAAAGACCTATTCCCACGCTGTCCTTATTAGCATTTTTCCCCTTATAGAATCTTTTAAAAATATAAGGCAAATCTTCCTTTAAGAATCCACTTCCATTATCTTCAATCTTCACCTCTGTAAATATAGGATTGGAATCAAAATAAATATTTATCTCTCCACTATACTCCAAATGTTCGACAGAGTTCTTAATAATGTTTAAAAAAGCTTCACCTAACCAATAAATATCTCCTCTGATGGTTGTATGCTCTCCTACTATATTTAATTTTATATTCTTCTTTTCTACTAAAAACATAATAGGTTCAATAGCCAAGTCTATTATATTTTTAATATCTATGATATCTTCTTTAAATTCAATTGTATTTGCATCTAATTTTGACATAGTAAGTAAAGAATTAGTCAAAGTTTCTAGTCTTTTTATTTGCTTGTTTAGCCTATTAATATACTCTTGATTTTCATCTTTAGTGTTACTACTCTCCATTAGTTCAGACATAATATTAATAGAAGTAATTGGTGTCTTCAGTTGATGTGAAATGTCTGCCATATTATCTTTTAAATTAATTTTATCTTCTATAGCTCTTTCCTTTAATTCCCTTAAGGTTACAACGGTTTTATATAGCTCGTCGGAAAGAATGGCAAAATCCTCATCAATATTTAAACTTAAAGAGTAATCACCTTTATTAATCCTCTCAAGATAATCCTTTAATTTTTCTATATTCTTCTTTTTATTCTTACTTGATATACTCATGTTACTATAGAATATGAAAGTAATTAGGATGGAAAATAAAAAACTTATGTAGATAACTTTTTTCTTATTCTTTAAAAATATAAATCCACCTTCATTATATCCATATCTACTCAAGGTTTTCTTTCCAGTGGACATATATTTGCTATGTTCAGATTTCAACTGATTCATAGCCCGTATTTCTAAATCCTTTGAGTTTTCGCTCACAACTCCCATTACAGTTGCTAATTTCTCAAACAATATATTTTCAAAGAAATTATATATTAGAATAGAAAAGGTAAATGATAATAATAAGATAAAAATCAACAATCCTATTTTGTAAAATAAGCTTTTGCTTAAACTACTCATATCATTCTCCATTCTATATCCTATTCCTCTAATAGTCTTTATAATTATAGGCTTATTTGGATTATCTTCAATCTTTTCTCTTAATCTTTTAATTGTAACAGTAAGAGTATTGTCATTGACAAAATCTCCTTCAATATCCCAAAGTCTCTCTAAAATAAATCTCCTTGTTAGGGTTTGATTCTGATTTTCCATAAACATTTCAAGTAATTTGTATTCTCTACCGGTTATGTTGATTTCCTCATTTGCTTTAAAGATTTTAGTTTGAGATTTAATTAGTTTCAAATCTTTACAAAATAATGTATCATCTAAGGTACTGTCTCTTTTTACTCGTCTTAGAACTGTATTTATCCTTGACTCTAATATGGATAATTTAAAAGGTTTAGTAATATAATCATCTGCTCCTAAATTCAATCCCTTTACTATTTCTTCCTCTTCATCTATTACAGTAAGAAAAATTATAGGGATATCATCTTTTGATTTTACAAAAGAAAAAAATTCATATCCTGTTCCATCTGGTAAATTCATATCAACAATAATTAAGTCATAGCTTAAATTGAATTTTTCTTTTCCTTTAGCCAAATTGTCTCCTATCTCTACTTTAAAATCTTTTTTCTCTAAATATGTTTTTATTCCAAAGGATATATTTTCATCATCTTCAATTAATAGAATTTTCTTCAAAACTTTCACCCCTATAATAAGTACTTTAAATATAATTTTATTATATAATAAAAGTTGAACCATAAAACAAACAAAAGGACTTCAAAATTCAATAAGTCCTTTTTGTTTATAAATTATTTATTTAATTTTTAATCCCTAAATTATTTAATAGCACAATACCCTTTTCTGTCCTATTAAAAACAAAGTTAATATGGGTTAACTCTTTTATATTAAAGTTAGGATTAGCATTATGAAAATCCATTAATTTAAATTTAAAATATTGAAAAACAGGTTCTTTAGTAGGTGAAAAATTTGCAAATGGTGCTTTAAGGATTTTACCTTCAATCATAGGAAGAAGATAAGAATTATAGCTCAATGGAAGACTAGCAACATTACCACTTCTATCCATTACTTGTATAGTTAAATCCATAGGAAGATTATTACCTTTTTCATTCTTTATGTCACCATCAGCCATTGAAAATACTAGTGAACTATTTTCATTAATATCTAATCCTAATGGAGGTAAAGTCACCTTATAAACTGCATTTTTAGGATTTTTCGTCTTATTCCACTCTAAATGAACTGCACTATAATCTGTATTACCATATTTAAAATCAACTTTTTCTTCCTTCCACACTTGAAAATTTTCCCCTTCTAATATTCCTCCAGGAACTGTTGTGGAGAATAAATCCATATCCTCTTCAAAGGAACTTATTAGTTTTATATATGAATCATAATAGTTGCTAATATAAGTGGTATCAGGGAGCCAGTCTTTACCATAGCTCATATCTTCAAATATTAATTTATACTCACTTTTATCTTTCAGAGTAGCTTCTAAGAATGATGTTATTAAGGTTTTAGCAATTTTTTGCTGATCTTTTTCTGGCATAAGCTGTTTGGTATTGAAAAATCTATTACCCATTCCTGCACCATCTTTCCCTCCCCAAACACTATTAAATTGACCATGGTTAGCTCCAGATATATAAACTGAAGCCTTAAAATATGGTGTGCCATCGGTAAAGCTAATCCTTTCGTATTGTCTTGAACCAGCAAAAGAATTAACATCCATGTCGTGAGCACCTTGTATGGCTAAATAGTTTACATCCTTTAAAGATAGGAGTTTATCTGACGGTTTATATTGTTGATCGGTGGTAGAAAGTGCAATAACAGAACGAATATTAAATTTGTAATTAAATTTTATGTTACCATTTTCCGGATAAGCATTTAACTTATTAAATGCTGTAGCAATAGATACTGCTTCTCCCCCCCTTGAGTGTCCAATAAGAGCTATATTACTCATGTCAACCTTACCATGAAAAGGGTTATTCGGCTCTTGATTCCATGTTCTCCAAGTCTTAAGATGTTCTAAAAGCACTAACGCCCTAGCTGGATTTTCTTTTTCTATAGTCTTAAAAATAAATAAATCATGAAAAGGGGAGACATTTAGGAAGTTTTCATCAATGGAAACCATTATATAGCCATGACTAGCCAAATGTCTACCCAAATATTCATAACCAACGTCAGAGTAGTCTGTCATCAAGTGAGCTCCATGTACTACTACCACTAGAGGAAAAGGACCATCTCCTTCAGGGTACCAGACCATTCCGTTAATCGGCATTTTATCCGGTCCAAATCCAAGATACTTTGTCCTTAGAGAAGACCATTTCTCAAGAAATGCAGAACCATCAAAAGAAGTAGTAGTTAAAGAGTTGCTCTGGTCCAATTCTTTGCGATAGCTATTAGGAGTCCTATAAGTCAAGGTCTTCACTTTGTAAAGTCCTTCCTGAGCAGGATTCTTCAATTCAGTGTTATATTTATTGGAAGTCTTGTATTCTTTTAAATTTGCTTGGAAAGTTTCCATCTTTCCGTTATTTAATAACCAATAGCTGCCAAATGCTATGCTTAGAATCATAACTAGTAATAAGCCAGTAAAAGTAACCTTCTTTATAGACTTAATATTCTTGTAATCACCCATGATAAACTTATAAAGTAAAGCACCAAAGAGTGAAAATAGAAGTAGCATAATTGTTATTACAGTAAACATAACTGATGGAAATCCTAAGAATCCTATAACCAACAAAATAAAAGCATTTAATAAAGCCCAAACAAAACGACTAGGAATTTTTTTAAAAAGATGTAATAATAATGTGATAATACCACTTGTTAATGCTATTATTGGTAAAGATACAACTAAAGCAATAAGAAAATATTTAAATCCCGCAGAAGCTACCATGTAATAATTCTGTATTATAAAAACTAAAAGAGCAACAATAGATATTGACAAAGTTGCCCCTTTCCATCCATTGCCAAAGGATACAACTTGCTTTAACTTGGCTTTTAGATTTTTAAATATTTTCCATCTCTTGTCTATATTTTTTTCCATTCTCCTCTTCTCCTTTCATTTCTTTGTAATATCAATTTTTTCAATAATATTTTCAGATTATTATTTATCTAAAGCTTCAATTAATTTAAAATATCCCTACTCTAGATGACGTTATGAAATTTTTAGTAATCTTATAATGATTTTACAATAGCAATCTTAATTATAGATAAAAACAATCTTAAAAAGATCTTAAAAAATTTAAAGAAAAGAAATGAAAAGTCAATCCTGATTTATATGAATTTTTTATAAAAACACTAAATATTTTTGTACAAGACAATATTATTGGGAAAATGACTCAAGACTTTGGAGAATATGGACAATGAAAAGTTACTTAAGTAATTTAAACTATAATGAAATCTATTATAGCAAGAGTTTCTTTTTTATTATTAAGTAAGTACTATAAAGCTAGTTTAAATTCAAACTTCATAATTTCCTCCTATCTAAAAAATAAGTATACCAGTTATTTTTTAAACTCTTTCAAAATCCTATCCAATAGGTTTTTGTTTTATAACATTTAACATAATATATTTGCTAATACTTACACAGTATGAATATTTCTCGCTTCTATAATTATTTCATCAGGAAATCCTACATATTCTAAAAGTTTAATTGCATTTTTTGAATTTGATGCTCCTTTACGTATCTTATAATCAAAGGTAATATCTTTTTCTTGAATTTGTTCAGTGAAGTGATAATTGTCATACATACTATCTAAAATTTGAGTTAATTCAATGTCATGGGAAGCAACAATGGCAATACAATTCTTTTTATATAAATATCTTAATATGGAAGCAGAAGCTGCAATTCTTTCCTCGGTATTGGTTCCTCGTAAAATCTCATCAATTACACATATAACAAATCTTTCTTCATTTAAACTTTGAATAATTCGTTTCAAATACTTAATTTCTTTTATGTAATAACTTTTGCATAGGGTAAAATCATTTCCTTAGCCATACAGGTATGTATACTTTGTGCGAGAATCACATTTACTGTGACTGCTTTTATATAAGTAGATTTCCCCGATGCATTTGAACCAGTAATAATACAACTATTGTCTAAATTGATTGTATTACAAACAGATTCGTCAATTAATGGGTGATATATTTGCTTCATTTGTAATACATGTTCTTCACTAAATGCTGGCGTACAATATAAAGGAAGGCTTTCTCGGAATGAAGCTATAGCTATGGCCATATCTATCTCACCAAGTGTCAAATATAACTCCATAAACTCATTTTGTTTATTCTTCAACGTACGTATAATTTGATCATATTTTACAAAGTCCCATAATGTTGCACCAATTAAATAATCGTATGCTAGACCCATGATATCTCCAGAAAACGCAGCATCCTTTTTCATTTGGATTATACTAATCATATTTGATAATTTCTCAAATGGAACGACCTTTTCCTTTAAATCAAAGAATTCATTTCCATATGAAAATCTCCTAGTATTAGCAATTTTATTTCCTGTAATTACAACTTTAACAATACTTTTAAGCATATCAAAGTTGACTTTATATTTAGTCTTACATATAGTGTAAATTACAATATTAATAAGAAAGATGACCCCAGTAATAAAAAGAAACTTTGAATTTTGCAAAACAATTGCTGGAAGAACTGATAATATTAACAGTATCTACATTGTTCGATATTTCCATATACTTGGAACTCTATATGAGTTCAAATTAGTCATAAATTTAGGTAAATAATAACTGCTATCATTTTTCTCAAGACCATAAAGTAAGAGCTGTATTTCTTCTCTTTCTTTATCATTAGATATAAAAAATAAAATTTTCTTTTCAAAGAATTCCCTATATGCATTATCTTTAGGTAGACAATGAAGTCTAGAATATAATATCTGCTCCCCCACAAAAGACTGACAATTGTTAATTCGGCAAAATACATTATTCATTTCTAAGTCATTCCATGTTATATCATCTATCTTTTCATCACTTGATATTAGTTTTGTATACTCACTCCAATGGTAGCCAATTTTCTCCCAGTCATATTTTGATTTTATAGACTTTTTACCAAATTGTTTTTTTATTTTAACACGTAATTTTTTAATATTAATTTTTTGTTCTAGTATGATTACAGAACACACCAAAATAAGTATAATTGCTATCTGCATGTTTCCTCCTCATATTTAAACTTTATATTTAGCTTACCTTTTTAAGCTACTGTATATAGTAAAATTTCATTTCTACATAAAAACTGAACACTACTATAATACATATTAAATAAAAATACTTTGCTACTTCACATTTATTTTTATTTTCATCTATTAGAAAGCATCTCTCTTTTTTAATCCTAATTTTAAAATAATACATAATTTTTTATTTCAATGCTAGAAAAATAAAACTGATCATAAAAATTTATTAATTATATAAATTATGGTTAATGACTAGAATTATAAAATACCCAGATTATCCAATATTTGTCTTATATTGTACTACATTCTTATAACTTAATAAACAGATTTAATCTAATATTTCATATAAAATTATGACATAATTTGTCATCCAATCAGAAAACTTATCTATTAGTGTCCATGACACATTTATATATTTTCAAACCCAAAATAGTATTATGTATAATTATCTCTATTAAAATTTAAAACTATTATTGGATAAATGGAATTCCCATATATTTATTGAAATATTATAAAAAAGAACTTACGTTTTTAAAACAAGTCCCTTATATCTAAATCTATATTTACTTTTAATTGGATTTGATTTTTTATTATAATTGAATTGGAGATAACTTTTCCTTGGAAATTATTTTTTATAAATTTCAGTTTTCACTTTCCATTTTCTTTTATAAAGAAAAGATTAATTATAAAAATTGCATATACATTAACTTTATTTAGAATAAACCCCATAAAATGTTCTGATTCATGGATAGTTAAGAAAATAAAAATTGTTAAGACACCAATTAAGACGACTCCAATACCTTCTAATAGAAAGTTTATTAACATACCCATAATATTCCTCCAATTTTTTTATTCCTTTATACCTCCTTCGCTTATTGAAAATATAGTATTTCTTGATATAATGATTCTGAATAACCTTGTAAGTTAGAGCTGTATTGTCTTTCTCAACGTAATATTTATTACTTTAATTCTATTATATTTTATAATATGATAAAATGTAATAACAAATAGTGATACATATGAAAATCTCTCGTTCACTATTGAAGAAGCAATAGATTTTTCTATAATATGAAATACATTAATTCATTCGTAATTTGAGAAAAGTATATAAGAAAATTTCAACAACTAATTTACGAGATTTAGAATATGTCATCTTTAATTATGGAACGGAAAAATTATGATAGATATTAAGTTATTAATCAATAAAGGCAGTCGATTATTATCTACAACCATATAACTAATGAAAGGAATTAATTATGAGTTATAAATACGCAACAGAAAATATTAATTACGAAGATTATTCAAGTGGAAGAGTCTTTTATAATCAATATGGAGCAACCTCCTTTCCAGTTAGATTAACAAGTGAAATATTTCAAAGATGTGCAAATATACTGAAAGAAAACGGAGTTAGCAGTCCATATTCAATATATGATCCTTGTTGTGGTGGAGCATATTTACTAACAACAATAGGATATTTATTTGGTAACAGAATAAATAAAATATATGCTTCTGACATTGATAGAACTGTATTGGAACTTGCGAAGAAAAATTTATCTTTATTAACCCAGTCAGGACTAAATAATCGTATAGAGGAAATAAATAAAATGATTTCAGTTTATGGTAAGGAGTCTCATCATGAAGCATTACAAAGTGCACTAAGGCTAAAAGATTTATTAAGTAAAATCCCTCATTCTATAGACATTAATTGCTTTATGTGTGATGCTACTAAAACTGATACTATTAACACAGTTAATAATATTAATATGGTTATTACTGATTTACCTTACGGTGATATTGTAAGTTGGGTCAATGCATCAGATGAAAATGAAGCTATATTTCAGTTATTAGATAACTTACTTCCTAAGCTCTCCACTAATGCTGTCGTAGCAATTATATCAAAGAAAAAAACTGCTGTTAGACATAATAATTACAAAAGAGTAGACCGCTTTAAAATAGGAAAACGTCAAGTTACTCTATTGTGTCCCTTATCTTAAATATATTAAAATAACTATTATTAAACAAACGAATTAAAAAGTATGGAGAACAATTAGAGTTCTCCATATTTTTTATCATTTCTCCACATATGAATCCGTTATTTTTTTACATAGTTTCATAAAACAATTCAGTTCTTCTTCTGTTAACGTATCCTCAATTAAATCCATGATTTCATTTCTAAACCTTTCTGATCTTAAAAGAAAATCCTTCCCAGCAGGAGTAATGAAAATGTCATAAACACGTCGATCAACTTCTTGACGTTTTTGTATAATATACTTTTTCTCCAAAAGCTTTTTCGTTAGCTTAGACATTCCAGCCTGTGAAATACCACGAATCTCAGCTAACTCTTTAGTAGTTTTAGAGCCTTGCTTATCTAAAATATCTAAAACATTATACTGAGCTGTTGTCACTCCCTCAATATTAAAACGATTAATATTACTAATAATCATACATTGAAAAGGAATATAGTAATCCTCTAATTCTTTTTTCGCCATAAATATTCTCCTTACTTAATATATTTTTTTAAATATTGTCCTGTAATAGAGGAATTACAATTTATTAAATCTTTCGGTGCCCCTTCAAACATAATCCTACCACCATTCTGTCCTGCAAAAGGTCCTAAATCAATAATCCAATCTGCTTGAGTAATAACATCTAAATTATGCTCTATCACAATTACGGTACTATCTTGTTCAACAAGGCGATCTAAAATTTTAAGAAGCTGTGATATATCTGACATATGAAGTCCAGTGGTCGGTTCGTCTAATACATAGATGTTCCCATTACTCTCAAGTTCATCGGCAAGTTTTACTCTTTGTAGTTCACCACCAGATAAAGTATTTAATGGCTGTCCAAGGGTAATATAAGTTATCCCTACATCTGCCAATCTTTTTAATGTTACTGATATTTCTTTTTCATAGAAAAAGTCTAATGCCTCGTCAACTGTCATGTTTAAAACTTCACTTATATTTTTACCACGTAATTTATAACTTAGTGCTTCATCTGTAAATCTATTACCTTGACAAACCTCACATACATTTACTACTGTATCCATAAATGCTAAATCTGTATATGTTACTCCTAGGCCTTTACAGTTTGGGCAGGCTCCCTGTGAATTAAAACTGAATAAAGCAGGTTTTACATTATTTGCTTTTGAAAACAATCCTCTTATTACATCAAATATTCCTGTAAAAGTAGCTATATTGGAACGTTTTGAGGCTTGAATTGGCTTCTGATCTATAAAAATCGTTTCAGGATAAAATTTAGGTAGTACATGATTAATTAATGTGCTTTTTCCTGAACCCGCAACTCCAGTTACTACTGTCATAACGCCTTTAGGAATAGTCACATTAATATTTTTTAGATTATGCAAATTGGCGTCTTTAATAGATAACCATTCAACTGAATTTCTAATATTCTCTTTTAATTGAGCTTGTTTACATAAATATTTTCCTGTAAGTGTGTCTGATTTTGCCAAACCATTTAAATCACCTTGATACATAATTTCACCACCATTTATTCCAGCTCGTGGTCCCATATCAATAATATAATCTGCAATTTTAATAACGTCTGGATCATGTTCCACTATCAGAACGGTATTTCCTTTATCACGTAAAAGTTTTAATAAGTCATTAATCTTATTTACATCATGAGGATGTAATCCAATACTTGGTTCGTCAAATATATAGGTAAGATCTGATAAGCTACTTCCTAACTGTCGAACCATTTTTATTCGTTGTGATTCACCGCCTGAAAGAGTTGATGTTTCACGATTTAAGCTTAAATAACCTAAACCAATTGAAACTAAATTTTCTAATCTATCGACTATAGCCATAACCATGGTTGCTGCCTTTGGGTCTTTAATAGTACGGATAAAATCTACCAAATCAATAATTTGCATTTCAACACAATCTGCTATATTTTTATTATTTATTTTACACTGTAAAACGCTTTGATTCAATCGAGTACCACTACAGATAGGACATATTTCTTTACCGACTATCCTAGATATTTCTTTTTTATATTTAGTTGGTTCTCCCTCTTCCTTCTTTAAGAAACTTCTTTCAATTCTTGGAATAAGACCTTCATATAGTGAAGTTTTAGGCCATTCTGGATCAGAAGTAGTTACTTTAATATCTGATTTGTATAAAAGCAATTCTAATTCATCATCTGTAAAATCTTTTATTTTCTTGTCATTATTAAAAAATCCTGAATGGATATATCTTTTTAACCGCCATCCTCCTGGCTCAAAAGTGGGAAATAAGATTGCCCCCTCATTGAGGGATTTATTTTTATCTAACAACCTTTCAATATCTATCATATCAATTCTTCCTAATCCCTCACATTTTGGGCACATTCCCGAGGGATTATTAAATGAAAAAACATCGGAATAACCAACAAATGGTTTCCCTATGCGGGAAAACAATAATCTTAGTAATGAGTATATATCTGTAATAGTTCCAACAGTTGACCTCGCATTTCCTCCAATACGTTTTTGATCAATAATAATTGCAACAGATAAATTTTCAATAGTATCTATCTTCGGCTGTCCATAATGAGGCAAGCGATGACGAATAAAACTTGAATAAGTTTCATTTAACTGCCTTTGCGATTCTGCAGCTATTGTATCAAATACTAGAGATGATTTTCCTGAGCCTGAAACCCCGGTAAAGACAGTTATTTTTTTCTTTGGTATTTTCACATCAATATTTTTAAGATTTTTCTCTCTAGCTCCAATTACGTGTATATATCCTTCATTATTTTTCTTATCCATAAAAATCACCTTTCAAAAAATTAATATCCTTAAATAAAATTACATAACCGAGGAAATGTATAACCCGGTTAATTAAATTTTACTACTTTTCTTTTCTAGTTGCAATAACTATTTTTTAAAAGATTAGTACATTCTTATTTTAATAGCTACATCATAAACCAAAGAAAATCTAATAATAAATTATTAATTTAAAATAAAAACTTTCATCTAAATATAATAGCCACACTCTAATTATTTATACGATTAAAAAGAGGTTAAAAACTGTGAATATCAAAACGATACAAAAATAATATTAAAATTGCAATTATTCAAGGTAATGAGCTGTTAATAAGAAATGTTCAGTCAGCCTTAGATTTCATAATAATTATAAAATATGGAATAGGATGTGCTCAATAGCTTTGAATAAAGTAGCTATTACAGAAGACTTTTTTAAGTTAAGCATTTGTCTTGCTGGAGAAATACTACAAAAATTTATCAACTACAACACAAAACTTTCCATTATCGGTGATTCTACTTGTTGTTCAAATAATCCATTAAAAGATTTTATTTATAGGAGTAATCACGACAAGAATATATTTTTTGTTTCTACTGAGGAGAACGAATTGAAAAGTTGGCAAATACCCGATAAGTTAGATTAATATAAACTTACTTCTAGGTTTTGAACAAATAATAAGCAGCAAACATATAGTTCACTGCTTATTATTTGGACAAAGAAAATAACCAAGACTTTATAATTTTGTTGTCTTTTAATTTTTTATAATTTGATTAACTTAGTAACCTCAACAATTAAATAATCATTAATGATATATTATCTCGCAACTGTATGATTATTACGTATAGAACCTACCTTATTATTATTTCGTATTTCAAAATACTCTGATTCAATACCATTTTCAACAAATGTATCAACTTTTATAAATCCAGCTTTCTCTAATAAGCTTATTGACCCATAATTATTGGAGTATGTAAATGCTCCAATTTTTTCTATATCAAACTTATTAAATACTTCCTTGGCAAAAACTTTTGTAGCCTCTGTTGCTATGCCTTTACCCCATAGATCTTTTTCAAAAATAACAACACTTAACATAGACATTTTCTCATTACTTTCATCTATACCATAGCACCAAATGTCTCCAACATATCTGCCTTCAAAATAAATTACTTTGCCGTAACTCAAAGCATCTTCCTTTAAGGACTCTTCAAACAATATTAATGCTTCTTCTAAAGACTCAATGCTAAAGGGAAACAATCTTCTTATTTCTTCGTCTTGAGTCCTCTCCCAAAAAATCATAACATGATCCTTCGTTCTTGTCTTTAGTATTATATCCATGAAAATCATCCTTCCATAAAAATTATCTATTACTATGACTACAAATTGCTTTCACTCTATAATTACTATTATCTCTGCCTTATAACAGTAAAAAATAATACACTAATTCCATAACACCGTTATTTTTCCTATATAAATAATGTGACTTAGCTGATAATATAGATTATGACCGTTAGCTTTAAATTACATTTTACTATTATAATATTTATACGCTATAAAAAATGCTAACAATTGAACATACATTGCTCCTATTGAAATAAATGCCGGAATTCGATAATCAAGCCAAACAAATATAAATGCCATTCCTACAAAAAGAACTGTCGCTGTAATATTTGCAATAGAATAAGCAATTCTTAATACTTGAACATTTCTTTCATCATTTAACTCAATTTCCTCTTCTCTTAATTTATCAGATGGAGTTATTTTATAATGAATTAATTTCATTATTCCTATAGCTATAAATGCACCACCTAGGCCAGAAAACATACCCATAAGCATATGCACATTGTGTATATCATCTGGAAGTCTTTTATAGCATACTACACCAAACACTAATGTTACAATACCAATAGCAATCAATATAGACCAAAATTTTTTGCTTTTAACAGATTTACATAACATTATTCTTCCTCCTCATAAATAAAAATTTCTTCAATTGACCTACCAAAATATCGAGCAATTTTAAAGGCTAAAATTATAGATGGATTATATCGCCCATTTTCCAATGAACCTATTGTCTGCCTTGAAACCTCCAAAGCTGCCGCAAGTTCTTCCTGCTTAATCCCTCTTTGCTTTCTGAGTTCTTCTAATTTATTCTTCACAAATAAATATACTCCTTTCATACTATTGTGGAAAGTTAACTTTACATTATTAATATACTATTAACTAACCCAAATGTCAAGTAAGCTTTCCATAAATATTTATTCTTTATTTAATAACTCACTATTTATAAGTATTACAAGATCGTCCTCATTTCTTTGTTTTTCGATTGTTTTTGGATAATAAAATACGACTGTACTTTTCGGTTATAAAAAGTACAGCCGTTTAAGATATATCTAACGTCATATTTATTAGATTGTTTTTATAATGAAGATTTTACTTTTAGATTTTCTTCTTTCCATATCTCTAAATATGATTTATACAATAAATCTTTGATAACTAAAAGTGAAAAGACGGACCAACTTACTGTTTCTAAAATCAACCTATGGTTGCTTTTTATGAATTATCTTATTATAAAAATACCCCTTTTGTCCTTAAACAACATATATTGTTCCTATGCTAACTATTTTTACATAACATTATTATTTTTTTCTATACGCCATACCTTTAATAACGCCATCTGTATCTCTTGAAAAAACTAAAATATTATTTTCATCAGTATAGCTAATATCAGAAAATCCAACTTGACCTTCTTCAAACATGATCTCTAATGGTGTTACAGTTGAATGTTTGTCAAAGTTATAAATAATCACTCCTTCTTTATCAGGAGTAACTTCTTGTACTGATTCTGGAATAAGTGTAGCCCCTGCTAATAAAGTTTCTATATCTACTTTTTCTTCATCTATGCCTTCTTTATCTGACGCCTGTTGATCAGTCATTTTCTGAAGATATTTTTCAGCTTTTTCATGATTACCTTTTGATGGATCTATAGGAAGATCAAATAAAACATTAACTCCTTCATAGTCGGCATTAGGTGTAATTTCGCCTGTTTTTAAATCAAATTTATATGCATTAACATCATAAAATGTAGTAGAAGTAACACCTAAATATAATCCTCTATCTGCAAACATTTCTATATCATCACATTCTATAATACGATACATTATACCATCTTTCACAATCTCGCTATACGCACCATTCATTGTAATAATATTGAATCTATTAGGGTCCTGACCTTTTATAAAAGGTGAAACAAAAAATGGTACCTTTCCGTATTCCTCATCACGTGTATCTGGCATTGGTGTTTCATCTACATTTGCAATAGCTACTACTGCATAGCTTCTGCCGGGATAAATCTTCTCAGCTGAGTGTTGAAATTCACTGATTTTTTCTCCAGATACAATACCAAGCAATGTTACTTTATAATCGCCACTAACTTGAGTCTTATTGATGGCTAATGCATCTTCTCCTTCAAAAGCAATAGCAAGACCTTTATCCCCAAAGTTTTCTGCAACCTGTTTTGGTGTAAGTAAATGCCAAGCCGCAAATGCTGAAATTGATGTTGTTGCAATAATTATTGCAAACATCGCTACAGCTGATATTCTTTTTTTATTTGCACGTCTCATACTATTTTTCCTCCTTACTTTATTAATGATTTGTTGATTCAAACTGTCATCCGGTTCATTGTCGGAAGACATTGCCTGCCATAGCAATTCATCTAATTTTTCAAAATCCTTCATAACCATTAACCTCCATATACTCTTTAATCATTTTTCTAGCCTTGTAAAGTCTACTCTTTACGGTTCCAGTTGGAATTTTAAGTGCAGAAGCAATATCCTCAACTGACAATCCAGCAGTGTAATACATATATAGGGGTATTTTCAGTTTGTCATTCAATGATTCCGAAGCCATATCAACCATTGTATGAAGTTCATTAGTTAGTGCAACAAGCTCTGGCGTAGTTGTATCAATTAGATGAGAAGTATTATCATAATCATCCTGAAACGCCACTATCTTTGCAATATTATGTCGCCAACCAAATTTTCGCTTTTGATTTTTCCAAGTATTGGCTGCAATAGCAATAAGAAAGCTTTTTGGATTTTGATCATTATCTATTTTATGGCACAATTCCGTCGCTCTTAAAAAAGTATCTTGATACAAATCATCTGCTTGATGTTTATCCCTTGTTAACTTATAACAAAATCCATAAATATCTTTACCAAAGCTTTCAATTAAATGACTTAATTCTGTAACATCCAACCTGCTATCTCCCCTCCTTTTCCTTAGCTTCATAAATTCTTTAAATTTGAGTAGAGCCTATGTATCAATTGGCCTCTCATCTATATATTGTAATAACTTTTAGTTTGGTTCATAAAAATCTATTATTTATGATATAAAAATAGACTAACTTAGTGAAAACCTTGTAATATAAAGGTTTCCTAATTTAGTCTAATTATAACGGTATTATCAATAATGATTAAATTATAAGAATCATTCGATGTTTTGTCAAATAAAACTTCCTATGTATAAATAACCACAATAAAAAAAAAGAAGGAATATATGATTGCTCTAAAAGTTATTTTTCTTATTAGATTATATATGAATTAAATTAACCAGGTTAATGCTTATAATCTACATTATAATAACTTTTCCCTTTTGTTCCCAACATACAATCCGTCTCTTATTTCTTCAACATAAAGAAAGCCTAATTTTTCATAATATTGATTTAATTTAACATTTACCTTTTGGCAGTCTAAGCGTAGTCTTCTTTTGCCATGCTCAATTGCTATGTCTTCACAATATTTTATGATCGCTGCGCCAGCACCTTTTGCATCCAAATCAGTCACCAAATTATGTATGTAATAGGCAGGTATCTCGTCTTTCCAACGTTTGTCTGTATCATCTAATACAACGGCTCCAATAATTTTACCAGATTCTTTTTCGCTCAAAACATATAATTTATGTTTTAAAATGCAGTCATCAAAGTACTCTTTTGGATAACATTCCATGTAATTTGTCTTATTCCATTGCTCAATACCCCAATTATCCATCCATTGGATTCTTTTTCTAATTAGAAGTAAAATATCTGCAATATCTTTTTCTTGGGCTAAACTAAAATTGTATATTATATTCATTAATTATACCTCCCAAAACACAAATATGCTTGTCGCTAAGTAAACTACTATAACTCCCGAATAAGATAAATATGCTTCTTCATATAAAATTAGTGGCTATATGAAGTGTTATGCTCATAATCTTTTATTATAATTCTTTCTTAAAAAAATATTGTCCATAATCATTAAAACATGGCTCTATTTTTCCAAATAATTGATAACCTTGTTTCTCATAAAAACCTGGTGCTTGAAAACCAAACGTATTTAAGATAATTCTTTTTACACCTAAACGAACAGCTTGTGTTTCAAGATAGGTTAATAATTTTGAGCCATAGCCATCTTTTCGATATGCATCATCTACAAACAAATAGTCCACCGTAATACAATCCATATCTCTTGATGCGACAATACCTGCAATGCATTCGCCATTTTCATCTTCAATACAGTAGGAAAGCTCTTCATAATCCGTAATATATCGACTATTATACTCTTGCAAACGTCTATGGATATAGTTAGCCTTCTCTTCACTGCAACTTTTTATTTGATCCATGCAAATCACCTCACAAAATATAAATTAGTTTTTGATGCTCAAAAAGAAGCAACTCTCTTTTCAAGAATATTATCTTAGTACAAGTAACAGAACTGCCTACACCAATTTATGATCATCTTCTTTGGTTCTCAAGCTTTCCACCATGATAGCAATAATAATTATCTGCATCCATAGATATAAGTTTTTTAAGTGACTCTTTAGCCATATCTAGATCTAGTGTGAACTGAGGATTTGCAATAATAAGCTTATTGTCGTCAATGACCGCAGCATCTCCTGTAATAACAGAATTACTCTCCTTTAGATACAAAGAAATATGTCCTGGAGTATGTCCAGGGGTATCTACTATCTCACATCCGCCACCCCAGTCAAAATACTCTCCATTCTTAACCTTTATATCTACAGGGACAGGTTTAATTTTTCTCAAAGACTCACAAAATTGAATTCCAAATTGCTTTTGTTCTTCTGGCAACACATTTAACATTTCTTCTGCTTGTAACAATCGTAGTGATTTTTTCTTACCAGAAATATACTCACTTTCTATACAGCTTGCCACAACTTTGATATTAGGATATTTTTCTTTAATTTCAAATAAAGCTCCCATATGATCATCATCATGATGAGTAATCAATACTTTCGTTAATGAATGAGGATTAACACCTTTTAATTTCATTTCATCTTCTAGTAAAGGTAAAAAACCAGGATATCCACAATCTACTAGAACAATATCATTATCGCTTAACAATAAAACTGGATGTATTGTCCGAGCTTCATTTTGATATTGAAAATTTATATCTAGCATTATAACTTTATTCATTTTACTTCACCTCATAAGATATAATAATCTGCATCCAGTTGTCTATCCGTATTCTATATAATATGGTTATAATCTCTGCATTTCATTAAGGATCGTCTATATACCTTTGAATATATCCAATTTTTAGATACAATTCAAGAGAATTTTTAAACTTGCGAACCTCATAGGCATGATCCTCTACATAGATTTTATGCAAATGATGATGTTTCCAATTCTACCTTATATTTCTTTGCACATAAAATATTCTTTTGAGAACTCTGCCTTTTCAGTTATTTTTCCGAACGTACCCACTTTCAATGCAGAAATCCCAAGACGTTCGTAAAGTTTTTCGCACTTAGATTTGTGCCAACAACGTCTAGAAATATCTTAGATATTTTCTCTTTTTTTATTTGTTTAAAAGCAGTTGTTACCGTATTCAATATAGCCTTATTAAAATTCCAGTGCCATGGATGAGCAAATACAATTGTTACCATCTTGAAACACCTCTCAATTAATATTTTAAAATATCTGTTCCTAATGTATAGGCAGCTTTTTTAGATTGTTCATTTTCAGAAACCTGTACCTCATATGTGCACATCTATGCACATATCAATAGTAATTTATAGATATTATTATGAATCATCAGTTTACTCATAAGCTCCTGTATCTTTTCAATATATAGATGAGACTGACCATCTTAGTTTTATAGTCGCTAGAAGCACGTACTATTCTTGTTCCAAACTTTCGCTGGTAAGTGATACTGGCATCACTCATAAACTTCTACCTGCCACCTCTGATACTAAAAATAGTACCTTAGGTCTAAGGTACTATTAAATCTGCTCTAAGTCTAAATTTAAGACATAGTTGTGTTTTCAAGATTTTTACCAGAATTGAAAAAATTATAAAGAGCAATCTAATGTTTAGATTGCTCTTTGTTGACTTAAGCACTAAAATTTATATAAAAAAGATAAGTTTTGCTTAATTCAAATAACCTAGTTTACTTGTTTTCTTATAATAAAATAAGTATAGTAATTACTTTGCAGCCCATATTTCTATTTCGATTTTTAATTCAGGCAATCCTAATTCGCTTATATATGCAACAGTCATAGACGGTGAATTATCACCGAAAAGTTCATCCCACTTAGGGTCAAAGAAATCCCAATCTATTTGTTCAGTAGCCCAAATATTTACCTTTATAACATTATCTGGATCCAAATCTTGACTAGATAGTAAGTTGGATATATTAGAGAAAGTATTGCTTACTTGCTCATTAAGATTTGAAGGAACATTTCCTTTAAAATCTACTCCTACTTGACCTGAAGAAACATAAATTTCAGAACCTCTTGGTATTTTAGTAATATGACTATACCTACCAACTGGCTCTGGAACTCCCATCGGATTTATTCTTTCTATTCTATTATTATCTTTAGATTTATTATTTTTCATTAAATTACCTTCTTTCGATATAAATTAACTACTATTTTAATTAGCTTGAGAAAATTTTAGGTAACTTATCTCTTTCTCAAGCTAATTCAGAAAAAAATAGCAGTAGAATATCCAATTCCGGAAGATAAAAATCTTAAGATTCTCTTTTTCATCTCTACCTACTCCTTATATTTAGTATATCAATTCCTTACATTATAAACTAACCTGATTATAAATTCAATTAATTTATAACTACTCCTTAAATGTGTTTAGGAGTAGTTGAGTAACATACATATAATCGCTCTTACCTTTATTTTAACTCATATATAAAGATAAAGAAGCTTGATAATCATAAACAGTAAATGTTATATAGGATTTCCTTAGGTTTATGATGTTGCGCATAGCAGGTGGTATTCATAATACAAAGAACAAAAGCACCAAGATCTTATTATCTCAGTGCCTTTGGATTTTTTGTTCAGATCTACTTTCAGTACAATAAAGGATATGCTCATAATAATTACGCAATTTCACTCCTATCAAACAGATATTAAATACTTTTAGCCGAAATTTAACGTTTTTTATAATGCAGGATTGTAACCCCATTATCAATATAATATTCTTCAAGCTTTAATTTTATAGTAGGATTGTTTCCCAAAAACAGTGGTCTGCCTTTTCCTAAAACAGTTGGGATAATACCTACAATAAATTCATCAATTATGTCTGCTTTGATAAAGCTATCTATAAGAATGCCACCACCAAATAAAAAAATGTCTTTGCCCTCTTTTTTCTTTTCATTAAGAATAACTTTACAAATATCACCGTTAATAAAATTAATATTTTCATAATCATCCAGAGATTTAGAAGTAGCGACAAATACAGTTTTTTCTTTAAACTCCTCGTAAAATTTTTGGTCATAGCAGTTTTTCCCCATAACAACAGTATCAATTCTATCTAAGAATTTATCATAATCCCATTGTTTTTCAGTATTAAGTTTATTATTTCCATCACCGACAATCCAATCAAAACCACCGTTTTCATCAGCAATAAAGCCATCAACACTCATTGCCAAATTCATTATAATTTTTCTACTCATAATGAACCTCCCTTTAGTTAACTAATACCATATTAATATAATTACTATTACTTGATATTGAATACATTATAATTTATAATAGTTGACATCCTATGTCATATTGGAAAGGAGATATTATGAGAGCAGATAGATTAATTTCTATATTAATGTTATTGCAGATACATGAAAAACTAACAGCTGATGAATTAGCTCAAAGGTTAGAGGTCTCTGTCAGAACTATTTATAGAGATATTGAAGCTTTAAGCAGTGCTGGGGTACCAATATTCGCTGATAGAGGAACAAACGGAGGAATAAAGTTATTAGGAGATTACAAAACTTCTTTAAGTGGAATAAATAATGACGAAATTTACTCTTTATTTATTCCAACCGGAGACAAAATTTTAGAAGACTTAGGTTTTGAAAAACTTAAATACTCTACAATACTTAAACTTTTAGGAGGTTCTACTCCAAATCAAATTAAGGAAGTTGAAAATATTCAAAACTACATTTATATAGATATGCATACCTGGGGTGAGAACCCTGCAATTATAGATAAAGATATTCTTTCCTTATTACAAAATGCTATCTGGAACAGCAATATAATCAAGATAGTATATAGAAAAATAAACGAGACAAAAGAAGTAATCTTAAATCCACTGGGATTGGTATGTAAAAGAGGCATCTGGTATTTGATTGCAATAGATTCTGAAATAATTAAAACGTATAAGGTAAGTTCCATAGAAAATGCTCTTTTTATGGACGAGCATTTCGATAGACCAAGTGATTTCAACTTAGAAGCTCATTGGAAATCATCTACCAGCAATTATAAATCTCGAATTCCTAAATATACGTTTACTTTTATGATTGACCCTTCGATTGTAAATCATATAAAGGAAAGAAAATTTATCACTATAAGTAAAGAAATTGTAAGAGACAATAAAATTTACTTAGATATAGTTTTTGAGGATATTTGGCAAGGCATTGAATTTGCTTTTGCGTATGGGAAAAATATAAGAATCATACAGCCTGTTGAAGCAGTTAATGAAATTAAAATAAAAGCTGCTGAAATTATTCAACTATATAAATAATTAAAATTTAAAATTGGTTGAGTAGCATTTCGACAACACATTTTGATATTATCGAAATGCTAATGCTAAGTCAAATAACTAAACATCCTACTTAAAATAAATAGACCATATACCTTATCTATGGCCTATATTTCTTAATCTACACTCTTATTACCTATAAGCTCTTCTTGCCCCATTCTTACTAATTCTCGTACTATCAAACCGGTATGTTTTGATGCCAAATTTCTAGGATCATCTGCTCCAAATTCATTTGCAATCTCCATTTTAAACTTTTCAAAAGCTTCTTTAGCTTCAGGAACAACTAATTTATTTTTTGACATTAAACTCATCTCCTATTAATTGAATTATCACTATATATAGTATCTGTAATAACTGTCAAATTATCCTCTTATAAATTATTCTAATATCTTCTTTTTTACTAATATCTTGCCAATAAGCAAATAATATACTCGTTACAGGTACATCTAACATATTTGAGTAATTAAATACTATAAAATGTACTGTGAAGGTAATACTAGCCAATATTATAAATGCTAAAATACTTGCTAAGATACTACTTCTAAACTTACATCTTAATAGATTTCTGCCTGTCTTCGTTGAAAATATAAGTTGATCAGTCCTTTTAATATATTCATTATTTATACTAGTTAGAGTTACTAAGATTGCCATAAGCATAGTTTCAATCGTTAAAAATTTAAATAATTCTTTAAATACAAAGGAATGTTTGCGATATACTTCTTCCGGAAAGAAAAGGTAGTATCTCTCATTATTTTCTATTATCTCATCAATATTTAACCTAGTCAAAAAATAAAACCCTATGATATCAAGGCTTACATATTAGGCAAGTTTGTTACCTACCATCAGTGACAAGTGCTATAATCTATGAATAAAAATATTGGCTTATCTTCTTCCTTAGCCTTTGCAAAAGCTTCTTCTCCCCACGGATACCAATCCACTGAATTGTAGGCGTGTTGCAATAGATATGACAATTTCTCGTGGATTAATCTATTGAGTTCTTTGTTGTTAGTCATAGTCCATCACCTCCTTGTTTGTTTTGATTTACTAAATACATTTTTATTGTTTCAATTTTTATCTATTATATTCTTTAGAACAAGAGTAAAATATTGTATAATGAATAGTTGTTAATGCACACTAGCTTATTCATGTGAACTAAGAATTGCTGAAATTTTGTACCTTGCTCAGTTGTTTTAAAAATGCAAGGTAGGATTTGTCTATATCTGTTATCCTTAATTTGAAAGGAGGGAGTGCAGTGGACTTTCTGAATCGGATGACTGAAGTGATTGACTATATCGAGGAGCATATTACAGAAGACTTTAACTTAAATGATGTTGCGAAAATTGTTTGTTGCAATGCGTATCAATTTGGCAGAATTTTTTCATTTGTAATTGGAATTTCAATTACCGAATATTTACGTAACAGAAGACTTTCCCTTGCGGCATTAGAGTTACAGTGTGGCAATATCAAAGTTATTGATGTGGCTTTAAAATACGGTTACAATTCTCCAGAGTCGTTTGCCCGTGCATTTCGCAATATGCACGGAATATCGCCAAGGGAAGCATGCACCTTAGGTGTTAAACTCAGGATGTATCCGCGTATCACCTTTCAAATTTCATTAAAAGGAGATGCAGATATGGAGTATCGTATTGAAGAAAAGGGCATTATAAAAGGTGTTGGTGTTGTAAAAAACTTTGGCAAGTGGACTGCTAACAATGAATCAGAACATTGGACAGAAAAAATGGGAGAACGGTGGATGTTTTGGGATGATTTTCTTGACCGTGGTGCAAATCTGATTATACGCGACAAATATAAACTATACCGAGAACCGTTCTGGCAAATGGGAGTTACACACACTCTTGAGAACGGTGATATTGTTGAAGCAATAGGAGCAGAGGATTCTGGAGGAGATTTCCCTGAGCTTACTCGATTTGAAGTGCCTGCTAGCACATGGGCTGTCTTTACCGCAAAGGGTACGCTCAACCAAAGCGAACACCCAATTGATGCATTGACTACACAGATATTTTCAGAATGGTTGCCATCAAGCGGTTATGAAAAATCTATGGATTATGAAATTCAAGTATATGGTCCAGGGAACACACAATCAGATGATTATATCTGTGAAATTTGGATTCCAGTTAAAAAGAAGTAACTGAAAATAAGCATACCATTAAACATTAGCAGGGCAAAAGCCTTGCTTTTTTATTTGGTTCAAGCAATAAAATTGCCATCAGAACTACATGCTCAACGTGCCTTGAGGTGACAATAAAGATACCATGGACACCTACTATCTCCTTGGCGGCTAAGTATATTTCTAAAAAGTAGATAATTACGATGTAGGCAACATTTTTATTATAATTTTATAGTATACTCCAATATTTCTCAACATGGCATTATATTATTTGATGAATACTTCGTTCATTTATATTTAGTAAATAATGCCAACACTAAAATTTTCTTTTCTACTATCTCTTTCTCAGGTAATATGACTAGTTCTCCATCTTTATCCTTTGTATATCCCATAAACTTCTTATGGTTAATTGATGTAATTCAATTTCAAAATCACCTGATTAATCCCTACCTTGTATTTTTACTTAGTTTTCTACTTTCCTCTCAGACTTAACTGCCAAGAATTGTAATTAATAATTCTCTATTCCTCGAAAATAGTGGATGAAAATATTAGAATTAAAATTTACAGTTGTTTCATACATAAAAAGTTCTGACATCGTCCTCATTCCTTTCGATTTTATTTTGAAATAAAAAAGAGTTTGGTGTTAGTATAATATTGTAGACACAAAAATCCGAACACTATAAAATATAGTTAAGGAAGGAAGTGTCTAAATGCCAAAAGGTAATAAAAGATATACAGAAGAATTTAAAAATACTATTGTAGAGCTTCACAATGCAGGTAAAACTCTAGGTGAATTAAGCAGTGAATATGGCCTATCTAAATCAACAATAGCGGGTTGGATAAAGAAAAGTCAACCCATAGCAGTAGAAAAAGATAAAGTAGTTACCCAAGCAGATTACCAAGCCATGCTTAAGAGAATGGCTAAATTAGAGGAAGAAAATGAAATATTAAAAAAAGCAATGGCCATATTTGCAAAGAAGTAACTTCAATATATAAATTTATTACTGACAATAAAGAAAATCATGATATAAAGCTAATGTGTAAGGTTCTAAAAGTTTCTAGAAGCTCATATTACAGGCACCTTAACAAAAAAGAAAGCAAGCGAAGTATTGAAAATAAATCTTTAGCAGAAATAATTCTAAGCATCTATAAAAAGAGCAACGGTCGATATGGAGCACCTAAGATTCATAATAAACTTAAAGAAAAAAATATAACTATAAGTCTTAAAAGGACCCAGAGGTTAATGAACAAGCTCGGGATAAAGTCAATTGTATGTAAAAAATTCAGACCAATTTCTTCAAAGAATAAAGTAGAAAGCAGAGAAAATATAATAAATAGAGATTTCTCTACCAGTAATATTAACCAAAAATGGGTAACTGATAT
>NZ_JAHLPM010000002.1 GCF_018917865.1 Tissierella simiarum | reverse complement strand
CGAAAGAAGACTTCAAAAAAAACTAAGATGCATGGCTCCTTTAGAATATCGAAACCATGCATCCAAATGTGCATAATATTTTAATTAAATTATCTGTCTACTTGACAAAGGTCAGTTCAGGATAAGGTCCTTATTTTTGTTTCATATAATAAAGACATTTTTCTTTTCAATATGTCAACCTTATTTTATAAATTATTTAAAAGATAGATGTAAGATTTAAAGATTAAAGACATTAGTATATATGAAGGGATGAATAATAAAATAAAAATAGGAGGAGAAGTATGAAAACGTGAATTGTAAATAAAATTTTGCATATATGTAGTATATAAGGAGGGTAAAAGATGAAGAAGTGTTTATTAATATTAATCGTATTATCTATAACTTTAGTATTTACTGGGTGTAAGTCAAATACTTCAAGTAACAGCACTGTTGAAACTTCTAATGATTATATTGAATATGTCAATGAAACATATAATTTTAGACTTCAATTACCTAAGTCTTGGAAGGATAAATATTATGTAGAAGAAGGAGATAAGGAAATATATTTTTACCATAAGAATGATTTGAATGATGAAAGAAAAGCAGAATTATTTACTATACATGTGTCTAATACAGAAAATGAATGGGAAGAGTTAGAAAAGGAGTATGAAATAATATCTATAATAAGAAAGGTAGTTGAAGATGAGGAAGGAATAATCTCTATAACTTCTCCTACTGATAGTGCTTATGGTGAAGAGGAGAAAGAATGCTATGAAGAATATAAAAAGATGGAAAATGATAAGAAAAGTATTGAAGAAAGTATAGAAAGATTAAGTAAGTAGTCACTTTGTATGTATTCTAAGTATGTAAGGAGGATTATTAAATGGGAAATATAGTAAAGAAAATCACAGCCATATTACTAATTATGATAATAAGTTTTATGTGTAACCCTAAGATAACAATGGCAGATGATGATATTGTAGTAACTCCTTGTGCAAGTGATTATATTCTTTTAACAAGTGTAAATGCAGAAGCAGGAGCAAAAGGAAAAATTGAGATAAGCACAGAGATAAAAGGAACTAAAACATTAAAAAAGGTTGGATTAGAATATGTTAAGATTCAAAAATATGAGAATGGGAGATGGAATACAGTAAAAACATTAAGTAGTGATATGTATAAATATAATTCTGCAACTTTTCATTCTATCCATACATATGGAGGAGAGGTTGGTGAAGAGTATAGAGCTTTAGTAAAGTTTTATGCTGGAGATGACAAAGGTTCAGATACCAAAATAGTATTTTCAAATTCTGTTACTGCTAAAAAGTAAATAATTTAAAGAGACTGAAGTGTTTATTAAAATCTAAAGATACTTCAGTCTTTTTTTATGATGAAATATTAAACATTCTAAGGTATTTATGTAAAGTTATTCGTTTAAAAGTAAAAAAATTTAAAAAATAAATGTAAGATTCATACATTAGAGACATTAGTATATATGAAGGGGTAAATAATAAAAATGAAAATTCAGGGGGTATGATAATATGAAAGGCTGAAGATTAAAGTGAAGTAGGGGTATTGGGCTATAAATATAGTTTACAAGGGGGATTACAGTATGAAAAAAAGAAAAATATTAAGTATGATATTGGTGAGTATTTTCATTGTAAATTTATTAACAACAACAAGTTTTGCACAAAAAATAGAAAGTAATTTAGATATAGAAAATTGTGAAAAAGTTATAAGTAGTTATATTGAAGACTTTTTAACTAAAGGTTACTCAGAATATTATGATATAAATAGTGTAGAGACTGTATTTGATGAAATAAATATAGATGAAGAAGATAATATTGTAGCTATTGTAAGGACAACCATGAATAATGTATTGAAAGCCAAAGCTGTAGAAGAATTACCATATGTAAAAGGTATGCTAAAAAAGGTTAATTTAAATACACTCTCATATGAATCTGACGATGAAACAATGAGCATAGTTGCAGCCAATAATGAGAATAATTTAAACGCCAATCAGATAGAAGTTACCTCAAGGATTATAAATGATAAATTTAAAGACTTGAAGCAGTATATTGGAGAATCAGATGATACTAACTTTATATTTAGAGTAACAGCAAGTGCAAGAGATGGTCAAATTGATATGTCTACTATAAATATGTTTGCAGAGAATATAGATGAATTTATACCAGCTGAAGAGATGCTTCCAAAAGCAGAATATGAATATGAACAAGAAGGGTTTAAATATTTAGAAACTGAAATTTCTAGAGCAGATACTATTTATAGTAAAGAAATGTCGCCTACACTATATTCTAATTATGATAGACTAAAAGCCAGAGATTATGCTAATAAGTACACATCTAATACTACTAAAAAATGTCCTCATGGAGAGGCATTAATGGACACTTCAAAATATAATTCAAATTACAGTTGGTATTGTCACAATGATTGTGCCAATTATGTATCTCAATCTTTAAAAGCAGGAGGACTCCCTACAGATAGTACTTGGAAAGGTGGGTCAACTGCATGGATAAATTGCGAGAAATTAACAGATTATATGGTAAATACAAAAAAATATTGGAAAAAATCTGATTATGAGAATGCTAATGCAGGTGGCGTCATAATGATGAAAAATAGTCAAGGACGTAGATATCATACTGTAATGATTGTTAAAAATGATACTGTTACACGACAATTTAGCGGTCATACAAATGATAGATTACAATCAGCATATTCTAAAAATTCCAGTTGGGAATATTATGTCCTTCAATAACTATATAAAAGATATCTCATAAAAAACAACTCCCCGAATTATTAAGATATAATGAATTTCTCCTGTTTTTATTAGTTTAAAGACAGGAGAAATTTGCTGTATATACCTTTTCATCAAAGATAATTTAGTTTTTATAACATTAGAGTTAACAGGAGGTACTATATTCTATGAAACAATAATTTTTAAGGCAGGAAATATATTTAACCTGTCTTATTTTTATGTAGTTTTTTACCATTTTCTAAGAAATATAAGGTATAATTTATATAACTACATAATTAAAGGAGGATGAACATGGAGCTAAGTCCTTTTGTTCGATTTAAAGAAAAAGTAGTGGAGAATGTATCTAAGGTAATCGTAGGAAAAGAAGAGATAATAGAATTAGTTATAGTATCTTTTCTATCAGGTGGTCATGTACTTTTAGAGGACATACCTGGTATGGGAAAGACCATGATGATAAAAGCTTTTTCAAAGACATTAGACCTGCCATTTAAAAGAATTCAATTCACTCCAGATTTATTACCATCAGATATCACAGGCATAAATTTTTACAATCAGAAAATAGGAGAATTTCAATTTAGGGAAGGGCCTTTATTCTCTAATATAGTCTTAGCTGATGAAATAAACAGGGCTACTCCTAGAACACAATCTAGCCTTTTAGAAGCCATGGAAGAAAAACAAATAACTATAGATGGGGAAACTAGAAAATTAAGCACTCCTTTCATGGTGCTAGCTACACAAAATCCAGTAGAATCCTATGGAACCTTTCCTTTGCCTGAAGCCCAATTAGATAGGTTTTTTATGAGAATTAAAATTGGTTATCCTACAAAGGAAGAAGAAAAAGAAATAATCCTTAAGAATATAGGAAACCCCTTAGAAAATATTCAATCTATAATAACAGAAGAAGAGTTAAGCTATTTGTTTAGCCATGTTTCTAAGGTTACAGCTGAAGAAGATGTAGTAAATTATATAGTTGAAATTATAAATGAGACAAGAAATAAAGAAGAAATAGAGTTGGGAGTAAGTCCTAGAGGTACTATTGCGCTTTTTAAATCTTGCCAAAGTTATGCTGCTATTAATGGGAGAGATTATATAATTCCTGAGGATGTGAAAGCTATGGCTCCTTATGTATTAAATCATAGAATTATATCTAGAGGCATAGGAAATATTGAAGATTCTATAAATCTAATAAAGAGAATATTAGAAACAATACCAGTTCCTCTAGAGAATATATAGGTGATGGGTATGTTGAGATTTTTATTAGTTCTTATAATATTTACTCATATTCTCAATAAATTAACTATGAAATATGGTTTATTTAATCTGACTTATAAAAGAGAAATATCCAAGAAGACTGTAGAAATAGGAGAAGAATTTCAAATAACTACTACTATTGAAAATAGAAAAATGTTGCCAATAACTTTTTTACAAGTAGAAGAGAAATATCCTAAGGCTTTAGGGATAGAGAATTATAACTATAATCTCTTTATAATGCCTTATCAAAGGGTTAAGAGAACATATAATTTGAGTGGAAATAAAAGAGGTGCATATTTTTTAAGAAATGTAGTTTTAGGAATAGGGGATTTTGCTGGATTTAATATGGAGCGTAAAGGAATAGAGTTTTTACAAGAGGTGCTAGTTTTACCTAAAAGTCTGAAACTTCAAGAAGCTGTAGTACCCTATGGCAATTTCAACGGACCTATATCTGTAAAAAGATGGATTATTGATGATCCCTTGATGACAATAGGAATAAGAGAATATACTGGATATGAACCAGAAAGATACATACATTGGCCTTCTTCTTTAAAATATGGACAGCTTATGGTTAGAAATTTCGATTTTACTACAGATAATAGTGTATTAATACTTCTAAATGTAGAGAGCATGAAACCTTTTTGGGTCGGAATCAATGAAGATGTTTTAGAAAAAAGTATATCTTTATGTAGAGGGCTTATGGAAGAATTAGAAGAAGAAAAGATCCCTTATGGCTTTACTACTAATGCCTATGGAATTAATATTAATGAAAAACAAAACTATTATCCAAAGGTAGGACAGAATCACTTAAATTATCTCCTTGAAACTTTGTCTAAAATTAGTTATGGAGCTTCTATGCCTTTTGAAGCACTTCTGGAATACTTTCTAAAGAGAAAAGGTAATCACACTACTTTTGTAGTAGTGACTCCAAAGATCTTTTCTTCATATATAGAACCTATTAACGTTTTAACTAAAACCGCTAATAGAGTAGTAGTTATTTCTCTTCAAGAAGAAAATTTAAATAGATTAAGTAATAATATTATAAAGTATGTGGAGGGATAAATATGAATGAGATTATTTTGTTAGAAATTATTAGCCTAGTATCCTTCCTTTTTAGTTTATTAACTTACTTTTTTCCATTTACAAAACTTAATATGTTCTTTTTTATGTATCTATGGACAATAATAGTATCTTTTTTATTTGTAAAGGTATATAAGAAAAAACCTATATATAAAGGGATCATACTATTGTTAATAGTTCCTCTTATATTTAAAAATACTTTTAGTAGCAGAGTTTTTATATTTTTAACTTTGTTATTTATATATATTTATATAAATAACGGTTTATTAAATTCTAGTTATTTAACCTATGGAAGTAAATTAAAGAAAAGTCTTTATTTCTTTCTCGGGCTTCTCTTTATTTCCTTTGTCTTTGGAATAATAGATATATTTATAAGTAATTCAGTTCCTTTTATAATAATCTATTTCATATCTACAATAGTGCTTATAAGAAGTTTAAGACATATTGAACATTCAATGAACTTGGATAATATAAAGAATACAAATAGATGTTATATTATTGGAATCAGTATATTATCTTTTATTCTTATATTGGAAGAGGTCAGAAACAAGATTTTCCTATGTATAAGGTCAGTATATATTTTTATCATGGATATAATATTTAAAATTCTTTATTATCCTTTAATCTATATTGGTCAATTCTTTAATAGCATTATTCAAAATATATCTAATCGACTAGATAAAAATTATATTAAAGATTTAAAAAAACAAATTCAAGAACCTCATAACTTTGAAGATATAATAGAGGAAACCAAGAGCTCTCCTGAAGTACTGAAAAAAATTATAGATGTTGGTATTAAAATAGGGTTAATTATAGTAGTTATACTTATTTTATACTGGTTTGTTAGAAATAGAGGACAAAAAGAGAAAGTAACTTTAGATTATATAGAAGAAAGAGAATACATAATAAGACCAGAAAAAGAGAAGAGAAAAAAGAGAAAAAGGATACTTAAACCTAAAAATTTAAAGGAACAGGTAAGGTATTATTATAAGAAATATTTGATAAAACTAAAAAAATCTAACATTCCTATAGAGTCTTACGATACTTCTCTAGAAGTAAATAATAAAGCAGAAGAAAAATTTCAAAGAGACAATATTAAGGAAATTAGGGAAATATATATAGAAACACGCTATGGTAGAAAAGAAGTAGATGAGAGTACAGTAAAAAAAATAAAAGATATATATAAAAACATTTAATCTCCATAGGTATTATGGAGATTTTGTTATAACGAATAGGAAAGTTCTACTTTTTTCTTTTTTCAATGTAGGAATTTGTTCTGACCTAAATGAGTTTTAAAAAAAGCTACCTTGAAACGTTTCTTTAGAAGCTTTTTTTATAAAAAGATTTTTGAAAGGTAAGTAGACGTTTTAAAAAAAATGTCGATAATATTCTAGTGAAAATGTCGAATTGTGTCTTTTTTTAAAACGGGAGGGAAGAAATAATGAAAAAAATTGGTACAAGAATTGTACTAACAGTATTAATCTGTTCTGTAGTTATGGCTACAATAGTTGGAAGTACAAGTATAATTAGGAGTATAAACGTTATAGAAAAGGAAACTAAAGCTAATCTTTTGGAAAAAGCTTTAACCTATTCAAGAGATTTTAATGAAGAGCTAATTTTATATGAAACGACAGTTTCTAATTTATATCAATTTATGGATGGAACTATTGATATGACAAAATTAAGAGAAGAGGGGTATCTCAGTAGATATGTAAATACTACCTTAGATCCTATAATTGAAAGAATCACTAAAGAAACTAAAGACTGTCTTGGAGTATATATAGTTTTTGATCCTAAATATACGGGAAAGACAGAAGGAGTATGGTATTTGGGAGATATAAGCGGTGATATTAAACATGTACCTAATACTGAACTTTCTAGCAAAGACCCAAGTGATCCTGCAGTTGCATGGTATTATAATACAATTAATTCTGGAGCAGCTTCTTGGGGAGACCCTTATGTAAATGAGGAGACTAATTTCTATATAATGAGCTATACAAAACCTATTATGGTGGATAACATACCTATTGGAGTAGTAGGTATAGATTTAAGTGTAGAAACATTAAAAGAGAGGGTTGAAGATATAAAGTTATATGATACTGGCTATGCTTTTTTACTTAGCAAAGATTATGACTATTTGATTCATCCTAGCTTAGACAGTAATAGTAATTTAAATACTATAGATAATGGGAAATACAGTTATATTGCTGATGAAATAGGAAGTAGGGATTCAGGTATAATAGATACTCATTTTAGTGGGGAAGGGAAAATTATGACCTTTTCAAAGCTACATGGTGATAAAGTTATAGTTTTAACTGTTTCTAAAGATGAAATATTGGAAGACATGAATAACACTATTTATATTATATCAGCCGTTATGGGTATAGCAATTATACTAACTATATTTATATCTATAGCTTTAGGAAAAAGAATTTCTAATCCAATAATATTGGTAACTGAAATATTGGATACAACATCTCAATTAGATCTAAGAGATATAGAAGAAACTAAGAAAATAAAAGATATATTAAATAGGAAAGACGAATTAGGTACTATTCTTAGGGCAACAGTTATTTTAAGAGAAGAAATAAGAAAGATAATAAGAACTATAGAAGAAACTACTGAGGATGTTGTTGAAAATGTCCATGGATTAAATTCAGCTACTAGGGAAAGTAGTCAGTCTATAAACGATGTAGCAAAAACTATAGAAGAATTAGCACAAGCTTCTATGGAACAAGCTGAAGATGTAGAAATGAGTTCAGAAAAGTTAAATAGATTAGCTGGGGAAATAAAAGTGGCAGTAGAAAATGGAGAAATAGTAATAGAAAGCTCTAACAGAGCTCAAAGAATAAATCAAGAGGGATCAGAAACCATGAATAGCATGGTGGATAAATTCAATATAACAATTAAATCATCTAATATATTATCAGAAAATATTAATTCTCTACTATATAAGTCTCAATCCATCGGAAATATATTAAATACTATAGTAGGTATTTCGGAACAAACTAATTTACTAGCGTTAAATGCAGCTATAGAAGCAGCTAGAGCAGGAGAGGCAGGCAGAGGATTTGCGGTAGTAGCCGAGGAGATAAGAAAATTATCTGAACAAACAGGAGATGCCACTAAAACTATAGAAGAGATATTGAATGATATTCAATATGAAGTTGGGACTACAAAAGAAAACATGAGTATGTCAGAGGAAGCGTTAAAAGATGCAAGTGAATCTTTGGATGAATCTAAGAAAGCCTTTGAAGAAATATACCTATCTATATTAACTGCTATGGAAGCTATAGAAGAGTTAGGAGCAAATTTAAACATTGTAGATAAGGAAAAAGGCGATGTGGTACTAGCTATTCAAAGCATATCTTCAATAACTGAAGAGGCAGCAGCTTCAACAGAAGAACTATCGGCTTCTATGGAAGAACAAGCAGCTACAATGGAAACCATATCTGCTAATGCAGATAATTTGGCTTTAATAATAGAAAATTTAAGTGAACTAGTTCATAAATTTAAATTATAAAGAAGCTTCTAATGGAATATATTTCATAGAAAGCTATTCTAAGAGAATCTATATTTTAAAGGAATATAAAAAAGGGAGAATTTTTCTCCCTTTTATTTATGTTCCTTTAAAAGTTGATCTTTAATATCCCATAAAGGTTTGGATAGGTCAACAAAATATTCATGAGGATTTTCAAATCTTTTAACTTCATCCCAAAGAGTATCTATCTGCTCTTTACAATATTCTCTTATATCATATACACTAGGGCTGTCATAAGTACAATTTCCCTTATCAAATATTTGAACTAACAATTTCTCTGCATAAAAATTTTTCAGGGTTTTTCTTTTCCAAGTATATAAAGGATGAAATATTTCATAGGTTTTACTTTCATCTATTACTTCATCGTGTAAAGTTACTACATCAGCAATAGCTTTTTTTGATTTTTTATCAAACAATCTATAAACTTGCTTAAATCCAGGAGTAGTTATTTTTCCTACATTTTCACTTACTTTAATTTTAGGGACAACCCTGCCATCTGCTTCAACAGCAGTTAATTTATATACTCCACCAAAAACGGGTTCGGACCTAGCAGTAATAAGTCTTTCTCCAACACCAAAGGAGTCTATTTTAGCTCCTTGATTTAATAAATCTCTTATAACATATTCATCTAAACTACTGGAAGCAACAATAGGACAATCTTCATAGCCTGCTTCGTCTAGCATTTTTCTAGCTTCTTTTGATAAATAGGCAATGTCTCCACTATCTATTCTAATACCTTTAGGTCTAAAACCACGAGGAATCACTTCTTCATCAAAAGTTTTAATAGCATTTGGAACACCGCTTTTTAAAACATTGTATGTATCTACTAATAAGATACAATTATTAGGATAAATTTTAGCATAGGCTTTAAAAGAATCTAGTTCTGTAGGGAACATTTGAATCCAACTATGAGCCATAGTACCTAGTGCAGGAATATCAAAATCTCTATCTACTATAGTACAAGCAGTACCAATACTTCCTCCAATATATGCAGCTCTTGCACCTAAAATTGCGCCTTCATAGCCTTGGGCTCTTCTAGAACCAAATTCCATGACAGGACGACCGTTGGCAGCTCTAACTATTCTATTAGCTTTAGTAGCAATTAAACTTTGATGGTTTATAGTTAAAAGAACCATAGTTTCAATAAGTTGAGCTTGTATAACTGGACCTCTAACTATAACGATAGGTTCCTGAGGAAATATAGGAGTACCTTCAGGAATGGCCCATACGTCACATTCAAATTTAAAATCTTTAAGGTAATTTAAAAACTTTTCTTCAAACATATTTTTACTTCTAAAATATTCAATATCATCATTATTGAAGCGAAGATTTTTCAAATAGCCCATAAGCTGCTCAACACCAGCCATTATAGCAAAGCCGCCGTCGTCAGGAATAGCTCTAAAAAACATATCAAAATAGGCTATTTGACCTTCCATGTCGTTTTCTAAATAACCGTTAGCCATAGTGAACTCGTAAAAATCAGCTAGCATGGTAAGGTTCTTTTTATCCTTCCAGTCTATATTAGTCATTACAAAGTCTCCTTTTTAAATATTGTTACCTTAATTATATTCTTATACTCTATAAAATTCAATACAAGGCTTAGGAATCCATAAAATAGTACAAAAAATTATTGACGGGCAATTTCTTTTACTTCTTAGAAACCACCCGTCAATTTAAATAGAACTTATTATAAATATGACAACCTTTTAGTTTTGATGCAATAACAATTTCCAATATGCTATCTAACACTCCTTAATGTCAAATTACTATAAGTCTTTATTAAAATCTACTTGTAACTTAACGACCATTTTTGCGATAATTAAATACTTAATCAAATACTACCAGTTGACTTGTTTTCCGATACTAAATTTTTACTAATGATATACTGATTCGCAGTTTAATATTTTTTAGCTTACTAGTTACTTAATCTAATTACTTGAGGAACTTAATTGAAACTTTAAGCTTGGTGAAACCATTAGGTTGACATATGTTATAGTTCTATTTAATTTAATTATATGCCACCGCATTGCTTTAGTCAAGTAAATTAATGAAATATTTTTTAACTATTATCTGGTAATTTTATAGAACTTATTAAAAAATAAAGAGCTAAAAGAGGTCTAACCTCTTTAACTCTTTATTTTTCCTAAAGATTTCGTAATAGTTTTTTCCCTTTATCTGTAATACTTACTGTTTTCAAAGATGTGGTAGAACAACTACTTGTAGAACAACCACTGCACTTATGTTGGCAAGTAGGTGAACCTGTATCTTCAACAATATAACCCATTCGGATTAATTGATTTATAGCATCTTCAACTAGTGCTTCATTTATGTTTAAGTTTTTACTTATCAAAGTCTTAGAAAAAACTTTAGATTCATTTATCTCCTTTAAAACATCTTTAAGCATGAGATCATCTCCCTAAAATCCTAATAACTTTCCTACTTGGAATACAATAACAGCACCGATCCAGCCAATTAAGAAGGTGTAAACTGCTGTAAATACTGCCCATTTTGTAGAGTTAGTTTCTCTTTTAACAGTACCTATTACTGCTGCACAAGGTGTATATAAAAGAGTCATTACCATGAAGGACATAGCAGTTAAAGGAGTGAAAGCACCTTGAATAGCAGCTATAAGCTGGCTGCCTTCTTCAACTCCTGCATATACCATACCTAAGGTAGCTACTACAGCTTCTTTAGCTACTATACCAGCAAATAAACTTACAGAAGCTTCCCAAGTACCAAAACCAGCAGGCTTAAATATAGGAGCTATAATAGTACCTATCTTTCCAAGAACACTACCTTGACTGTAAGGTTCAACTCCAAAAGGTATAACTGCTAAAATCCAAAGTATAGTAACTACAACAAATATAGTAGTTCCTGCTCTTCTAACAAAGGACCATACCTTATCCCACATATTTCTTAATACACTTTTTAGTGAAGGGAATCTATATGGAGGTAGTTCCATTACAAAGTAAGAAGATTCACCTTTAAATAAAGTTTTGCTGAAAATTTTTCCCATAAGCAATGCAACAGCAATACCTAAGAAATAAATTGAAAATAATATTAATCCACCCTTATTTGGGAAAAATGCCGCAATAAATACTAAATAAATAGGAAGCCTAGCTCCACAAGACATAAAAGGATTAATAAGCATAGCAATCATTCTATCTTTCTTACTATCTAAAGTTCTAGTAGCCATAACTCCAGGTACATTACACCCAAATCCTACTAGCATAGAAATAAAAGTTTTTCCGTGTAAGCCTAAAGCTCTCATAATTCTATCCATAACATATGCAGCTCTTGCCATATAACCTGTATCTTCTAGTATTCCCATAAACATATATAGGACCATAATTAAAGGAACAAATTCTAGAACTGCACCAACACCACCAAAAACACCTTCAGTCATAAAAGAAACTAACCATTCTGGTGAATTTATACTTACTAAAAATCCATTTAAGGCTTCACCTAACCATTCAATTCCTCCAGCAACATATTCACCTAGAAAATCTTGACCTACCTTAAAAGTTAGCTGAAAAATAGTAAACATGATAAGAGCAAATATAGGTAGACCTAACCATTTATGAGTTAAAATCTTATCTATTTTATCGGTCTTAGTATCTATAACCTCTGAAGGCTTAGAAACGCTTTTACTTACTACTTTCCCAATAAAATCATATCTTTTATCAACTATTTCTAACTCATATTCAACAGCATCTTCTTCCAAGGAGACTAATCGTTCTTTAATATGGTCTGGACCTTTAGATTTTATAAGATTGTATATATCTTGATCTCCTTCTAATAACTTTACTGCAATCCAATCTTGAGGATATTCTAAATGAGTATTGACTAATAAGCCTTTAATATTGTTTATCTCTTTATCGATATTTTCTCCATAGCTAAAAGGCATACTGAAAGAATTATCTTTATTTATATAGGCGATAGATTCCTTAATTAAATTTTCTATTCCCTTTTTCTTAGAAGCAACAGTAGCAATAACAGGAACTCCTAATCCCTTAGAAAGTTTTTCTATATCAATTTTAATATTTTTTATTTCAGCTTCATCCATCATGTTTAGAGCAACTATAACTTTAGTACCCATTTCCAAAAGTTGAGTAGTTAAATATAAGTTTCTTTCAATATTGGTAGCATCCACAACATTAATAACAACATCAGGATTTCCTTTTAATATAAAATCTCTAGCAACGACTTCATCCTCAGAATAAGCTCCTAAACTATAAGTCCCAGGTAAATCTACTACATTATATTGTTTATCATTATATTTAAATTTTCCTTCTTTCTTTTCTACAGTAACTCCAGGCCAGTTTCCAACATGTTGATTGGAACCTGTTAAAGCATTAAATAAGGTGGTTTTACCACAATTTGGGTTACCTACCAATGCAATAGTATTCAAATCAATCCCTCCTTTAAATGATAACTATTATCAATAAATCTAAAAAAAAAATTACTTTTCTATCATTATTTTTTGAGCCAATCCTCGACCTAAAGCTAATTTACTTCCAGAGGTATATAAGATAACAGGTCCAGAATCATTTTTTACCATCCGAACTTCCGCTCCTGTATTTAAACCCATTTCAAATAATCTTTTTATTATAGAATCTCCACCTAATATTTCTTTAACTTTTCCTGCTTCACCGCAATTTAAAAAAATCAAAGGTATAGTTGTCATAAGAATCGTCCCTTTCTATTCAACTAAAATACTTGCCGCTTCTTCTTTTCTTAAAGTCAATTTATATCCTCTAAGCACTATTTCTATAGGATCACCTAATGGTGCCTTTCCTCTAACCAATACTTCTATACCAGGCACTATACCCATTTCCAATAATCTTCTTTTAACTGAAGAATCCTTAGAAATAGATTTAACTTTTACAGTAGTACCAACAGATATTTCGCTTAAGCTTTTCATAATGCTCCCCCCTTTATCTTATTTATTTTATAACGAATAGGAAAGTTCTACTTTTGCTTTTTTTAATATAGGAACTTTCCGTAAATGAGTTTCAAAAAAGGCTACATTGAAATGCTTCCATAGAAGCCTTTTTTATAATCAATAGTTTCATAAGCTTTAAATCACCTATAAGGGTATTTGTAACACTAAGCATTCATTTATGGTATAAAGTACCATTTAGAAATCTTAGTTTATGTATGATTTAGAAAATGATAACCATTATCAATATTAATAGGATAATACATTTTACACATAAATGCAATAGTTTGTGAAAAAAATATTGAAACATTTAATAAATAATTGATAGATATTCTTTAACTTTTATGAAATAAGTACATATTTAAACTGAAATGTAAATCTTTCGTAACTTTTTTGTAACTCTAAAATTAAATATGCGAGGTATTATATAAATATACAGGATATCAACAAATTAAAAAAGAAAGAAGGAAAAGAAATGAAGAAGAAGGCTGTTACATTATTATTATCAGGAGTAATGGTTGTTTCAGCAGTTAGTTATTCTTTTGCTGCTACTAGAAACACTCCAGAAACAAAAGAATTAGGATTAAATAAAAGAGAGTATATAATTGAAGAGTTACAAGGAGATATAAACGGAGATAAGATAAAGGATAGGGTATTATTAATAGGTGAGAAGGAAAATGAAGATGATATATATAATAAATCTATTTTTCTTAAAGTAGTAGATGGAAAAAGTAAAAAAGTTTCAGATATAAAAATTAATGATTTTGGAGGATATGAAGGAAAATTATTCTTAGGTGATTTCACAGGAGATAAAGTAGAGGAGGCAATGATAGTTACCAATACTGGCGGAAGTGGAGGTATGGTTGATACAAGAATAATTAGTATGAAGGATAATAAGGGGAAGATAATATTCGATGGAAAGGATAATTTAGGCATAAACTTTAAAGGGAAATTTGCCGACAATTTTAAGGCTGAATTAAAGGAAGATACTTTAGATGAAAAACTAGTTATAGATTTGTCTGCTTTTAAAGACTCATATATAGAACAAGGGATTTATGATAAAAATGGAAAGCTTCTTAAAGAAACAGAACCTTGGACAGATCCATTTTCTGGATTAAATCCTATAGATGTAGATGGAGATGGGGTATATGAGTTATTAGGACATCAAACTATTGCTGGAGCATACCATGCTAATACTATTTCAAGACTTAACAGTATATTCAAATATGAAGATGGAGAATGGAAGGTAAAAGAAACAGAATATACAACTAAAATCAATTTCGATGAAAAATAACCAATTAAGAGTACAGCAAAATCTGGTTTTACAAGTTAAAATTACACAAAGATTTATGGTTTAAACCCATTGATATTTATAAATATTTGTGAATTTTCACCAATGACAATAATCATGATTTTTTATAAAATTTAATATAATTAAGAATCTTATTTGGATTACATCTTATTTGAATAATATAGAGAATTTTATGTTTTCCATTTTGAAAAAAAGATGATGTATAAAATCATAGCATATACAGAAATTTCATATATCTTTATAGATGAAAAAATAAAAAGCAGCTATCATTAAATGAGGGGCTGCTTTTTATTCATATACTTAACATATAAATTCGTTGGTGAAAGGGGGAATAGAAATGTTCTCTAAAGATGTAAATAATATAGTATGGAATTATATGAACATATATGAAATATTGGACCTGAATATGGTAAAAAAGGAAGTACTTTCTTTCGTAGGAGGAGGCGGGAAGACTACTAGTATTTTTTTATTGGGGAACGAATTAAAAATGCTAAATAAAAGAGTCCTTATTACTACTACCACAGCTATGTTTAGCCCTAATAGAGAAGACTACGATTATTTTTTTCTAGAAGAAATTAAAAAGAATTTTATTCCTCATAAAGGAACTATTACGATATATGGAGAGAGTATAAAAAATGGGAAATTAATAGGTTCGGAAGTTTCAAAAGTCGATAATATAATTGAAAGAGATTTATTCGATTTTGTACTTATAGAAGCAGATGGTTCTAAAGGAAGACCTATAAAAGCTCCAGAAGTTTATGAGCCAGTAATCTCAAAGCTTACTACAAAAACTATTGGGATTATAGGGTTGGAGACATTAGGAGAAAAGATTTCCCAAGAAATAGTACATAGACCCGAAATATTTACAAAGGTCATAGGAAAAGACTTATACAATATAATTAATGAGAATGATGTTGTAAAGCTAGTACTACATAAAAATGGATTATTTAAAGATGCCCAAGGAGAGAAAATTTTAATTTTAAATAAAGCGATTAATCAAGAAAGAATAAATAAAGGTTGTAATGTAAAAGAAATGTTATTAAATACGAAACTGAATAAAATACTAGTTGCAGACATAAAAGAGAAAAAATTTTATTGAAGGTGGTTAAGATGATTGTAGGTATTATACTTGCATCAGGTTATTCTAAACGAATGGGAAAGGACAAGCTTTTAATAGAGGTAGAAGGCAGGAGGATTATAGAATGGGTCATAAAGGCCTGCTATGAGTCTAAGTTAGATAAAACCATCCTTGTTTACAGGACTAAGGAAGTAAAAGAGTTGGGGAATAAATATGGTATTAAAACCATATATAATTCTACTGCATACTTAGGTCAAAGTGAAGGATTAAAGTTAGGGATAGGAAAAGAAAAGGCAGACGCTTATATGTTTCTTATGGGTGATCAGCCCTTTATTAGAACAGAATATATAAATCTATTAATTGAAGAACATGAAAAGGAAAAATCTAAGATAATCATTCCCTATTATAATGGAAAAAAAGGAACGCCAACAATTTTCCCATCTTTATTCAAAGAAGAACTAATGAAAGTGAAAGGGGATAAAGGAGGAAGAGAAATAATAGAGGAATATGGTTTTTGGGTTAAGAAGGTTTACATTAACGATGAAAAAGCTGGTTTAGATATTGATACAGAATTTGACCTTGAAAGAATAGAGGGTGAAGACAAATGGACTTAGTAGTTATAAGAGGTGGAGGAGATATAGGATCCGGTATAGCTCATAGGTTATTTATGTCAGGATATAAGGTTGCCGTTTTAGAAATAGAAAAACCTTCAAGTATTAGAAGAGAAGTTTCTTTTAGTGAAGCAATTTATAGAAACGAAATAATAGTAGAGGGAATAAAGGGAGTTTTTGTTAAGGATTATAAAAGTATAAAAGAAGAAATTGAAGGAGGCAATATTCCAGTTTATATAGATGAAAAAGGAAGTATTATTGAAAAGTTAAAGCCACTAGCTGTAGTAGATGCCATTATTGCAAAGAAGAATCTAGGCACAAGTAAGCAATTAGCACTTATAACTATAGGGGTTGGTCCAGGGTTTGAAGGTGGAATAGATGTAGACTTAGTCGTTGAAAGTAAAAGAGGTCATTATCTAGGAAAAGTTATATTTAAAGGACGGGCAGCAGAAAATACAGGGGTGCCAGGGGAAGTAATGGGTTATACAGAGGAAAGAATTGTTAGAGCACCTAAAAGTGGACTTGTAAAATCTTTTTATAAAATAGGAGATAAGGTGAAAATAGGAGATACAATTTGTCAAGTGGATAAAGAAGAGGTAATAGCACAAACTAGTGGTATCCTCAGAGGGATGATAAAGGATGGACTCTTTGTAAAAGAAGGACTTAAAATAGGGGATGTTGATCCTAGGGGAATAAGAGATTATGCTTTCACAATTTCTGATAAAGCTAGAGCAATAGGGGGTGGAGTCCTAGAAGGAATACAATATTTAAGAAAAGAAAGGGGTATCTAATATGGCGGACTTATTTGTAATGAAAAAAGTTTTAGAAGAAGTAGAAAAGGGAAAAGAGGCAGCTATTGCAACTATCACTAAGGCTAAAGGTTCCACACCAAGGGGAATAGGGGCAACTATGGCAGTTATAGAAGATAGTACTACTTATGGAACTGTTGGAGGAGGCAGTCTCGAAAAAAAGGTTATAGAATTATGTTGTGAGGCTATAAAGGAAGGTAATAGTTACAGTATTACCCTTCCCCTACATGAAGAAGGTATAGAAATGATCTGTGGGGGAGAGGTAGATGTATTTATAGATGTTTATAAAGGTAAATCAAAACTGTTTATAGTTGGTGGAGGCCACGTAGGTCACGCTATATACGAACTTGCTTCTTTACTGGATTTTAATATTGTAATATTTGAAGATAGGGAGGAATTCTTAAATAAAGACAGATTTCCTTTAGCTCATGACCTAGTGCATGGAAATATAAAGGAAAGACTAGAAAATTATCCTATAGATAATAATACCTATATAGTAATAGTTACTAGGGGGCATAAGTATGATCAGGAAAGTTTAGAAGCAGTAGTAAATAGTAGTGCCAAATATATTGGAGTAATGGGGAGTAAGAAAAAAGTAATAACCATGATGGAAAATTTGGAAGATAAGGGTATAGATAGAGAAAGATTAAATAAAGTATATTCACCAATAGGTTTAAAAATAGATGATGGAACTCCAGCAGAAATAGCTTTTAGTATTATTGCAGAAATATTGCTGATTAAAAATAATGGAGGATTTTTACACCTGAAAGATAGTTAAAATAATTGAGTTCTCTGCAATAGCAAGATTCTCTCAATTTTAAAGATTTAATTGTTTACAAAATGGAAGAACAGGGGTATAATATAAGCACACCCCCCAGGGGAGGGGATGAAAAATAGGGAGTTGATATAATGGCTACTAAAAAAGTGAATATAGATGTAATGGGTATGACCTGTGCAGCTTGCTCTACTAGAGTAGAAAAGGCACTTAATAAGCAGGATGGAGTAGATACTGCTGTAGTAAACTTAATAGCTCAGAAAGCTACAGTAGAATTTGATACGGAAAAAATAAAGATAGATGGTTTAATAAAAACCATTGAAAAGGCAGGATACGAAGTACCCTTAGTAAAGAGAACTTTAGTCATTGAAGGAATGACTTGTGCAGCCTGTTCAACTAGAGTAGAGAAAGTCTTAAACAAGATAGAAGGTGTAGTTAAAGCTACAGTAAATCTATCCAATAATAAGGCTGTTGTAGAATTTCCATCAGGAGCTGTTGAAGATGAAACATTAATAAAATCTGTTGAAAAGGCAGGATATAAAGCAGAAATAGAAATAGAAAGAGATTTAGATAGAGAAAAGGAAATGAGAGAAAAGGAAATAAAATCTTTAAAGACTTCCTTTATTGTTTCAGCAATTTTAAGTATTCCATTATTTTCAGCTATGTTTTTCCATATGGCAGGGATAGAAACTATACTTACCAACGGATATTTCCAATTGTTATTAGCAACTCCAGTCCAATTTATTATTGGATATAGATTTTATAAAGGTGCCTTTAATTCACTAAGAGGTGGAGGAGCTAACATGGATGTATTAGTATCCATGGGAACGTCAGCAGCTTACTTCTATAGTGTTTATAATGTTATAACAGGAGTTCATGAGTATTACTTTGAAGCTTCAGCAGTGATTATAACTTTAATACTTTTAGGTAAAACCTTTGAAGCAGTAGCAAAAGGAAAAACATCTGAAGCTATTAAAAAGTTAATGGGACTCCAACCCAAGATAGCAAGAGTTATTAAGGATGGAGTAGAAATGGATATACCTATAGAAAAAGTAGAGATAGGCGATATAATAGTGGTTAGACCGGGAGAGAAGATTCCAGTGGATGGAGTCATTGTAGAAGGAGATTCTTCAATAGATGAGTCTATGATTACAGGGGAAAGTATTCCTATAGATAAAGCTATAGGTGATGAAGTAATAGGGGCTACTATAAATAAGTTCGGTTCTTTTAAATTCCAAGCTACAAAAATAGGGAAAGATACTGTATTATCTCAAATTGTTAAATTAGTTGAAGATGCTCAAGGGTCTAAGGCACCAGTTCAAAGATTAGCAGATAAAATCTCAGGAATATTTGTACCTATAGTAGTAGCTATAGCAGTTATAACTTTTTTAGGATTCTATTTCGTTAAAGGCAATTTCAATATAGGATTAATTAATGCAGTAGCAGTTCTTGTAATAGCATGTCCTTGTGCTTTAGGATTAGCCACTCCAACAGCTATAATGGTAGGTACAGGGAAAGGTGCGGAAAATGGAATTTTAATAAAGAGTGGAGAACATCTAGAAAGAGCTCACAAAATGGATACTATAGTATTTGACAAAACTGGTACTATTACTAAAGGAGAACCAGAAGTAACAGATATAGTTGTTTTCAATGAAATAGATAGAAACGAAGTTCTTAGAATAGGTGCTTCCGTAGAAAAGACCTCAGAACATCCTTTAGGTCAGGCTATAGTTAAAAAAGGAGAAGAAGAGTTACTAAAGATTACTGAGCCAGAAAAGTTTATGGCAGTACCAGGAAAAGGATTAAGAGCTACTTTTGAAGGAAAAGAAGTATTGATAGGCAATAGGAAATTAATGGCTGAGAATAATGTATCTATAGAAGAAGGAGAAAAAGAGCTTCTAAAATTAGAAGAGGAAGGGAAAACTGCTATGCTAATAAGTTTAGATAATAAGCTATCAGGTATAATAGCAGTAGCAGATCAGATCAAAGAAACCTCTAAGAAAGCCATAGAGGAATTAAAATCTATGGGATTAGATGTATATATGATAACAGGAGATAATGAAAGAACAGCAAAAGCTATAGCTAATCAAGTAGGAATCACCAATGTTTTAGCAGAAGTTCTTCCAGAAAATAAGGCAGAAGTAGTAGATAAAATAAAATCAGAAGGTAAACATGTAGGCATGGTAGGAGATGGAATCAATGATGCTCCAGCTTTAGCAGCAGCTGATGTAGGTTTTGCCATAGGAACAGGTACCGATGTGGCTATGGAAGCAGCCGATATTACCCTAATGAGGGGAGAGTTAACAGGAGTAGTTACAGCTATGAAGCTTAGTCATAGAACAATGAGAACTATAAAACAAAATTTATTCTGGGCATTTTTCTATAATTCAGTAGGAATTCCTTTTGCAGCTCTAGGATTTTTAAATCCTATGATAGCAGGAGCAGCTATGGCTTTTAGTTCCGTATCTGTAGTTACAAATTCATTAAGACTTAAAAATTTTAAATAATTAGGAGGAATAAGAAATGAAAAAAACTATGATAGTAGAAGGTATGTCATGTAATCACTGTGTTAAGGCAGTAAAAAATGCTTTAGGAGAATTAGAGGGAGTATCAAAAGTAGATGTAGATTTAGAAGCTAAGAAAGTAGAAGTTGAAGGGGAAAATTTAGCAGATGAAAAACTAAAGGAAGCTATAGAAGATGCAGGATATGATGTAGTAGAAATAAAATAGAAAATTGGTGATTTTATGAATGACGGTAAGAAAAGAGCAGCTAATAAATTAAAGACTGCACGAGGACAGCTAGATGGTATAATTAAAATGATAGAAGAAGATAGATACTGTGTAGATATATCTACACAGATTCTATCGGCCATAGGGCTTCTGAAAAAAGCCAATATTGATGTGTTAAATGGACACATTAGATCCTGTGTTGCCACTGCTATATTAGAAGGAGAAGAGCAGGGAGAAGAAAAGATAGAAGAGATAATAAATATAATAGATAAATATATAAAATAGGTTGGCAGATGCCAACCTATTCTCTACAATGTTTAAATATATGTAGATTATTTTTATTAGGAACCCTAATTTCCAAGGTAAGGTAATATCAATCTAATCATATCTTTTATTAAAGATATTTCTTTTTCTGAACATCTTGACAATAAGTCCCTTATTTCATCATCAATTTCTTTAATATAATTTTCATTATTTGATTCTGATACAGAAAACTCTTTATTTAAATGGGTGTTATTAGTATATAAGATATGGCCTTTAAGCAGATAATCAACAGAAACATGAAGAGAATCGGCTATTTTAATCAATGTATCTACACTCATTTTTCTATCTCCTCTTTCAATTTGACCTATATAAAAAGAAGACAATCCTATGATTTCTGCAAACTTTTCTCTTGTTAAATTTAATTTTTCTCGTTCTGCTCTTATTCTTGATCCGATTTCCTTAAAGTTTAAAGGGTCCTTTTCCTTATTCATTATGTCTCACTCCTTATGTTAACTTTAAACTTTTATGTTTTAGAACTAAATTAGCCAATAGCATAAAAAATCATTTGCCAATTTGCATAAAAAATATTATGGTAGTATATAGGGAATGAATCAGATTAAATTAGAAGTTATATGATTAGGGGGGAGGCAGATTGATAGACAAAATCAATCAAGTTAGAGACTCATTACATAAGCAGTTAGAATCTAAAGATATAGATGATAAGGAAATATTAAAGATAAGTCAAGAACTAGATGAACTTATAAAAGAGTACTATGTCTCTGAAATGAAAAAAGAAAATAAAAATGAAGAATATTGAATGTAAAATAAGAAGTAATTTCCTAAAAGAAAGAAAGCTAGTAAAAGAGTACTAGCTTTCTTTCTTTACTATTATTTATATATTCCAATATACCTTCAGATTAGAAATTAAATTCTTTATAAAAAGATTCAAAGAGCTTGTTTTTTCCATTATAACTACAATCTTTTTTTAAGTATATAATAAATAGAATAGAATCACTTAAAATGATTCTAATAATACTATGGAATATAAATATATCATGGCATTTATTGTTTATCAATGAATTGTTTTAAAAAGGAATGATTAAAAAGAAAAAGTAAATAATTAAATAAAAGAGAAGAATAAAAACATTATTGATTTTTGCCAGTAAAAGGATTATAATTATAATTGAAGGTCAAAGAAAGTCAAACTTTTTTGATTCTCCTATTTAATTATAAAGGAGGATGATTTAATGGAATATAAAGATTATTATAAAATATTAGGAGTAGATAAAAGTTCTTCTCAAGATGAAATAAAGAAAGCCTATAGGAAACTTGCAAAAAAATATCACCCAGATTTAAATCCTAATGATACCAAAGCCCAAGAAAAATTTAAAGAAATAAATGAAGCCTATGAAGTATTAGGAGATGAAGACAAGAAGAAAAAATATGATACTTTTGGCAGTGGATATAATTTTACCAATGGTCAAAACTTTGATCCATCCCAATTTGGATTTGAGGACTTTGGTAATGGATATAGGTATACTTATACGACCGGTGGAGATGGTGGTGGATTTAGTGATTTCTTCAATATGTTCTTTGGTGGACAAAATTTTGGAGTAGGAGATATATTTGGAGGAAGGACAAAAGGAAGAAATGCTAGATATGAAACACCGAGACAATCCTATGAATCCCAGCTAAATATTACACTAGAAGAAGGATACAATGGTACCACTAAAGATGTAAATTTGAGAATAGGCGGGGAAATAAAATCCTTGTCGGTAAAAGTTCCTAAAGGAATATTTCCTGGGAAAAAATTAAAAGTTAAGGGAGAAAAATGGGGAATAAATGGAGATATTCTTTTTAAGATTAATTTTATTGAAGATGGGAGAAATACCTTAGAAGGACTAGATATAATATATAAGCTAGATTTACTTCCTTGGGAGGGAGCATTGGGTACTCAAGTCATAGTAAATACTTTGTCGGGAAAAATCAAAGTAACTATACCAGAAGCTATATCTAGCGGTAAGAAAATTAGGATACCTAAAAAGGGATATATAGATATGAAAAATAATGTAGGAGATTTATATATAGAAGTAAATATTGTAAATCCTCCTACATTAACGGAAGAAGAAAAGAAACTATATGAACAGCTTAAGAGTATATCAAAATACAATCCTAGAAAATAAGAGGTGATAAATATGGATTTAAATAAATTTACTCAAAAAAGCTTGGAAGCAGTTCAAAATTCTCAAAATATAGCTATAAAAAATGGAAGTCCTCAATTAGAAGAAGTTCATATTCATTATGGATTAATTAGCCAACAAGAAGGTCTTATTCCCAAAGTTCTATCCTATATGGGGGAAAATGTAGATTTAATTAGAAATGATATTGAAAGAGAAATAGATAAGCTGCCAAAACAATCTGGTGGTGGAGGTTCTATATATCCTAGCAGAATTTATACTAAAGTTCTTTTAAATAGTGAAGATGAAGCTAAGAAGTTTGGAGATGAATATGTTGGAGTTGAACATATTTATATATCTTTATTAAAAGAAAAAGGAACATCATCAGAGAAGATATTTAAGAAATATAATATAAATTTACAAAGATTTTTAGAAGCCTTACAAAAAATTAGAGGCAGTCAAAATATAACTTCTGATAATCCAGAAGCTACCTATGATGTTTTAAATAGGTTTGGTAGAGACTTAGTAGAGGAAGCTAGAAGTGGGAAAGTAGATCCTGTAATAGGGAGAGATAGTGAAATAAGAAATGTTATTAGAATACTCTCTAGAAGAACAAAGAACAATCCAGTTTTAATAGGAGATCCAGGAGTAGGTAAAACTGCCATAGTAGAAGGTTTAGCACAAAGAATTGTAAATGGTGATGTTCCAGAAGGATTAAAAGATAAAACCATATTTGCCTTAGATATGGGAGCATTAATAGCTGGAGCTAAGTATAGAGGCGAATTTGAAGAAAGATTAAAAGCAGTATTAAGCGAAATTGAAAAAAGTGAAGGACATATTATTATGTTTATAGATGAAATTCACAATATAGTAGGGGCTGGTAGAGCAGAAGGCTCAATGGATGCTTCTAATCTATTGAAACCAATGCTTGCTAGAGGAGAAATTCATTGTATAGGAGCCACAACATTAGATGAATATAGACAATATATAGAAAAAGATGCGGCTTTGGAAAGAAGATTCCAAAAAGTTTTGGTTACAGAACCAACAGTAGAAGATACCATATCCATTTTAAGGGGACTAAAGGAAAAATATGAAATTCATCATGGAATAAGAATATCAGATGGTGCCGTTATAGCAGCTGCCACTCTTTCAGACAGATATATAAGTGATAGGTTTTTACCAGATAAGGCTATAGACCTAATGGATGAAGCATCAGCTATGATTAGAACAGAAATAGATAGTATGCCTGTAGAACTAGATGAAATAAGAAGACGTATTTTACAACTTGAAATAGAGAAGGCGGCTCTAAAGAAGGAAACTGATGAAGGGTCTAAGATAAGGTTAGGAAAAATAGAAAAAGAATTGTCGGATTTAAAGGAAAAATATGATATTAAAAAAGCTCAATGGGAAGATGAAAAGAAGAGTATATCCAAGGTAAAGGATATTAAGGAAGAAATAGATAAGGTAAAACGTCAAATTGAAGAAGCTGAAAGAAAATATGATTTGGAAAAACTTTCTCAGCTTAAATATGGAACTTTAGTAGATTTAGAAAAAAGACTTGAAGAAGCAAATGAGAAAAATGAAAATCAAGAAAGAATGTTGAAAGAAGAAGTAACAGAAGAAGAAATAGGAGAAGTAGTATCTAAATGGACAGGAATACCAGTTACTAAACTTGTAGAAACTGAGAGAGAAAAGCTACTAAATTTAGATAAAATTCTTCATAAAAGAGTAGTAGGTCAAGAAGAAGCAGTAGAAAGTGTAGTAGATGCTGTAATTAGAGCAAGAGCTGGTATGAAACAATTAAATAGACCAGTAGGTTCTTTTATTTTCCTAGGCCCTACTGGAGTTGGTAAAACAGAACTTTCTAAGGCATTGACAGAATCCTTATTTGATGATGAAAGAAATATGATAAGAATTGATATGAGTGAATATATGGAGAAACATTCTGTTTCAAGACTTATAGGTGCTCCTCCAGGATATGTCGGGTATGATGAAGGGGGACAGCTAACAGAAGGAGTAAGAAGAAAGCCTTATTCAGTAATTCTATTTGATGAAATTGAAAAGGCTCATCCTGATGTATTTAATATTTTACTTCAAGTACTAGATGATGGTAGACTTACAGATAATCAAGGAAGAACTGTAGACTTTAAAAATACGGTTATAATTATGACATCTAATATAGGTTCCTCTTATTTAATTGAAGGAATAAAGCCTGATGGAACCATAGATGAGTCTTCAAGAAATCAAGTAATGGAAGAAATGCGAAGAACTTTCAGACCAGAATTTTTAAATCGTGTAGATGAAATAGTTATGTTTAAGCCATTGCAAAAGGAAGAAATATTTAAAATAATAGATCTACAAATAGAAGAAATTCAAAAAAGGCTAGAAGATAGACAAATAACCATTGAGTTTACAGATAAAGCAAAAGGATTTGTACTAAACAGAGCTTACTCTATACAATATGGTGCAAGACCAGTAAAGAGATTTTTACAAAAGAATTTAGAAACTGAAATAAGTAGAATAATAATTAAGGGAGATTTAAAAGACAAGGATAAAATAGTCGTTGATGTTAATATGAATGAGTTAGATATTAAAGTAAAATAAGGATGGTCTTATCCATCCTTATTTTTTATATTATTTTAAAATAAATCATAACTTTCCTGATTTAAATATAGAAATAAGAAGTAAAAATCCAGCTAAACCAGCACCTAAGTAACCAATAATACCTATGGCAGAAATACCATAAATCTGTAACCCTGCATTAGCATTTATTACAAGAGAGGAACTAACTAGCAAACCTGCTACAATAATGGAGAAGACAAGTCTATTTACCATTTTGTTTATTTCATTAAAATTCTTATCCATATTTTTAAGTTCAAGATTAAGTCTTAATCTACCTTCTAAGCCTCTATTAATAAGCTCTAGCAGCTTAGGTGGAATGTCTAAAATGGATTTTCCTGATGAAAGAATGGTATTACCCAATAAGGCTAAATCAACATCTTTCAGTTTGTCTTCCATCATTTTATTCTTGAAATAGGGAAGAGCTATATCCATTATGTTTAACTCTTTATCAATTTTAGCTAGAACTCCCTGTAAAGTTAGAGTACCTTTTACTAATAAAGTGATATCTTTAGGCATAACAATATTGTTTTTCTTACAAATAACTATAACTTGTTCTAAAATTTGAGGTAGGTCATAATCATGTATGGATTCTTCAATATAAGTATTATAAAGTAGGTTAATGTCCTGATAAAGCTTATTTGTATCAACTTCTCCTTTTCTAATTCCGATTCTAAGAACAGATTTAGTCATTAATTCAATATTATTAGTAGCTGCTCCTTCTAAAAAGGAGTTGAACTTTTTTCTAATTCCTGAATCTAAATTTCCCATCAAGCCAAAATCTATAAATCCAATCTTATTTTCATAGATTAATAGATTCCCAGGATGAGGATCTGCATGAAAAAAACCATCTTCAAAGACTTGTTTAAAATAATTATAAGTAAGTTTTGTGGCGATTTCTTTAGTATCATATCCTTCCTTATTTAAGGCATGAGTATCATCAATTTTTATACCAGCAATATATTCCATTACTATAAGATTAGGTGTGCAGTATTTTTCATAAACATGAGGACTTTTAATGTACTTTATATCCTTATTATTTAAATTAAACTTTTTAATATTTTCTTTCTCGTGAATAAAATCTAACTCTTTTTGTGTAGCTATACTAAGTTCTTCAACAACTTCTTTAACATCAATAATTTCATTTCTAGTAGTAAAATTAATAAAGGGAGCTAATTTTTTTAGAATACTAATATCAGCGGTAATCTTTTCTTTTACATAAGGTCTTTGAACCTTTACTACGACTTCTTCCCCAGTTTTTAACTTTGCCAAATACACTTCAGCTAAAGATGCAGAAGCTAAAGGTGTAGTTTGAAAGTTTAGAAAAACATCTTCGATAGATCCGGTTAAGTTTCTTTCAATGACTTCTTTCATAACGCTAAAGCTTTCAGGCTTAACATCATCTTGAAGTTTTTGAAGCTCTTCTATATATTCTTTTGGAACTATATCTGGTCTAGTAGACAAAATCTGACCAATTTTAACAAAGGTAGGACCTAGTTCTTCTAAGACCAACCTTAATTCTTTAGGATCACCTATTCCGTTTTTAAAACCATGCTTTAAGGATACTGAAATAATTTCTTTAAACCTTGATTTAGTGTAGTTGTTTTCCATAGCGAAAAAAATACCTTGAAAACCAAGGTATTTTGCTCCCCCCAAACTAAATATTTTTCTCTAGATTACTAATTCTTTGATTTAGTCCTTCTAAATCTTCTTTAGTAGCTAAATTTAATTCTTTTAATAGTTCTTTTAATTTTTCGTCCATAGCGGTATCACTCTTAGCTTTTTGATCTCCTACTACTCTTTTTAGTTCTTCATTAAGTTCTTTGCCTTGCTCCACAGTAATTTTACCTTTGGTTACTAAGGTATCTACCACTTGTGTAGCTTTTTCATAGGTTAAAGCTAAGGTGCCTATACCAGCTAAAAATACGTTTTTTAACATATCTTCCATGAAAACCCCTCCTTCTTATAAATTGTTAATTAAGTAAGTATATCAAGAAGTATTCCTTTTATGTCATCTAATCTCTTTAGGATTTTTAGCCTATTGTTTTCCACGTCTAAAAAGTCCTTTGTTAGTTCGTCTAACTCATTGTCTACCTTCTTTACTAATGAATATACCCTATGTCTACCCCTTCTATCCAATGAATTTTCTTTATAAAAAACATGAGAATTATTGACTGTAACATTTAAAAATTCTTTAACTAATTTTTTATATTCAACTAAATCTTCTATAAACAGCTTGTTCTGTAATTTTCCAGTTTGAGTTTCAATTTTATCATATAACACTTTTAGTTCACTTCTAATCTGTTCTTGCTCAATTTCATTTAGTTTTTGTTTGAAGGTTTCTTGAACAGCTTTTTTATCTTTAACTTTATTTATTTCAATAGGAGATATATTCTCCATTCCAACCCTATCTACTCTTGTCATAATTTCCCCTCCTTACCATTCTATTATACATTATCGACAAATATAAGGAAATAAGTATTAAGACCCTTAAGAAAAATTATTAAAATGACGATAAGATTAATAGAAACTTAATGATGAGGATGATCTTATGGAAATCTTTAAAATAAACAATAAAGAAAATATAGTCAATAGCTATGGAGTGAAACCAACTTTACCCTATGATATAGAAGGCGTTCTAGTAGGGAAAGAGGGCAAGGACATACAAATAGAAAAGCAGGTTGATAATAAAAATGTACATTACTTTTTAAGATTAAAGGAAGAAATAGCTGCAAATTTAGGAGAAACTGTAACCGTAGAAAAAGAAAATATAGTATCTGTAAAGACTGAAGAAAAGGAAGAAAAAGAAGAAAAGGAAGTAAGGAAAGCAGAAGACATAATTAGGGAATTAGGTCTTGAATATACTAAGGAAAATTTAAGAACCATAGAATATTTATTAAATAATGGAATCCCTATTACCAAGGAAAATATAAACTCATTTTTTATGTCAAGGGATTATTTAAATGAGATAATAGAAAATATAGATTATAATTCCTGTATAAAGTTAATGGACAAAGGAATAAATTTAGAAGAAGAAAGTTTACAGAAAATAGCAGAAACTTTAGAAGCGGTGAAGATGGAAAAAGAACCTTTTTCTATAAAAAGATTTCTTAGGTTAGAAAAAGAATTAACCTATAAGGAAGCAGAAAAAATATCTAAAGAGCTGTATGGACAAAAAATGGGGAAAGATGTATATGATAGCATTATAGCTCTTCATAAGAGAAAGTTACCTATTACTAAAGAAAATATTAATAAGGTTATGGAAACAATGAACAAGCTTCACGATTTAAAGGGATTAGATGATGAAGTTTACTTAAAAGTATATAAGGAAGATATCCCCTTTAATATCAACACTTTATTTAGGATTAAAAACTCTTATACCCTAGGAGATATGGATAAAAATATTATAGTTGAAAGTTTTGAACAATTTACTATAACTGAAGATATTTCAATGGATAAATTAATAGGTATCCTTAAAGAATTGGATATAGAAAATAATAGTGAGAATCTATCTTTAATAAGACAATTTATAATAAATGGAGTAGAAACCAATAAAGAAAATTACATTAAAATTAGCTCTATGAAAGACAACCTAATAGAATTAAGACAATTACTTAAAGAAGAAGAAATTGCTCAATTAATATCTGAAGGTATAGATCCTTTAGAAGAAGATATAGAGAATTTAGTAAAAAATATGAAAAAAGGATTTCAAGAAGTAGAAACGGTAGATGAAGGTAAAATTAAAGAAATCTTAGATGAACTTAAAACTTTAGGTTCCCTTAAGGATAAAGATTTACTTCTATTGATAAAAAAAGGAGAAGATTTTAATTTAAAGTCTATAAAAGAAATAATAAATACAAATGAAGATACACAGTTAGGAATTAATCATAGAACCTTAGAAAAAGCTGTAACCTTAAGCCATATTTTCAATACTCTAGGAGAGGAATTAAGACCCTCTACTCTCTCCTTTGCAGTAAAGAGATACAATACTATAACTTTAGATAATTTATATAAAAGTCAATTACAATTAAATTCAGTAGAAGAAAGGATAACTCCTGTAAGTAAGGCAGAAGAGAACCTGATTTTTAAGGAATATTTAAATGCTAGAAATAATCTTACAATTAATATGGTAAAAGAAAGTATCAAAGATGGTATGGCTCTAGAGCATATGCCATTGGAAGAGTTAAATCAATATGTGGATAAAAAACTTAATAAATATAAGGAAGGAGAAAGAATATCTAGAGAGGTAAAAGAGCTTAAAGGCTTAGAAGAAAAGTTAATTCCTGTGATTATGAAAAATCAGCTTCCAATGACTTTGAAGGAACTAAAGGATTTAAATTCCTTTACGCATAATGGAAAACAATTAAATAATTTATTAAAAGATATGTTAGATGAAAAAAGTCCTTATTACAATGAGGAAGTAAAGGAAGGTATAAAGTTACTACAGGAGAAAATATCAAGTAGTGTAAAAAATGGAAGTGATAGTGTAAAGGAAGAATATAAAAAACTAATAAATACTTTAGTAGATTTAAATAATTCCTTTGATTCCAAAGGCGAGAAGGATAAGGAAACTTATGAAAAAGTTGAGGAATATCTATCTATTCAAAAAAAGATATCTAAAGAAGACTTAATTTTACAGCTTCCTATTGAGATAGGCGGAGAATATGAAAATTTAAATTTAATAATTCCTAATATAAAAAGAGGAATAGATAAAAATTATATGAACTTTTTCTTGAACCTAGATACTGAAAAACTAGGAAAGGTAAATTTAAATCTTGAGGTAAAAGGTAAGGATGTCTTTATAAATATTGAAGAAAAAGGAGATAACCTTCTTTCAAACATTAAAGTATTTGAAGAGGGACTAAGTAAAATAGGATATAATCTAGCAGAATATGCTTAAGTAGGGATGATTAGGTGAAGATATGAAAAAAAGATTGGTATCCAACAATTATATAAAAAAAGCATATGATAAGAAAAGCCATATAAATAAAATAGACTTAAAAGAAGAATTTAGTGTAAATAGCATTGATAAGATTCCAAAGGAAATGTTTCTTATTCTTGGAGAAGCCTTATCTTTTATAGAGAATATAAACAATTTAGAGGAGGAAGGAAATGAGGATTAATAATAATATTCCAGCGTTAAATACCCATAGATTACTTAATATTAATACAAATGCATTGGGAAAAACTTTAGAGAGGTTATCATCTGGTAAGAGAATAAACAAGGCTTCAGATGATGCAGCAGGACTAGCTATATCACAAAAGATGGAGGCTCAAGTAAAAGGACTTAGACAAGCTTCTAGAAACTCTTTAGATGGTATATCTTTAATACAAACAGCAGAAGGAGCTTTAAATGAAGTTCATGCAATGCTTCAAAGAATGAGAGAATTAAGCGTCCAAGGGGCTAATGGAGTATACGAGGATGGAGAATTGGAAGCTATACACAATGAAATTGAACAATTAACAGAGCAAATTGATAAAATAGCCGAGGAATCAGATTTTAATGGAATAAAACTATTAGATGGTTCAAAAAAAGATTTAAAATTACAAATTGGCGCTAATGAAGGTCAATCTCTGAATATTAATATGGCTGAATTTAAAGTAGATACAACTACTCTGGGAATAAATGGTATCGTAAGCAGTTCTTCACAAAGTGAAGACTATAGCAAAGCTATAGAAAAGTATAATACTGCTATACAAACAGTATCTTCTCATCGTTCTAAACTAGGAGCATACCAAAATAGGCTAGAACATACTATAAGAAATGTAGATAATACTGCGGAAAATTTAACAGCAGCAAAGTCTAGAATAGAAGATGTAGATATGGCATTAGAAATGTCTGAATTTACTAAGCTAAATATATTACAACAAGCAGGAACTAATATGTTGGGACAAGCTAACCAGTTGCCACAAACTGTACTGCAACTGTTAAAGTAGGTGATTAAACTATGGAAATTGATTTAGAGAAGAGAATATTGGCTGCCAATGAATGGGGATTGGTGGCTCTTCTCCATGAAGGTCTTATAGATAACTTTAAAGAAGCTAAAAAAGCTATAAGTGAGGAAAATAACGAACTTTTAACATTAGTAAATAATAGATCTAGAGATATATTAACAGAGTTGTTAGTAATATTTAGAGAAAGTAATGAGTTATCAACAAATTTAAAGGAAATTTACATTTTTATCAACAAGTTAATAACAGAAGGCGAACTTAAAAAAGATATCAATTCATATAATGAATCTATAAAAATATTAACTCCAGTATATGAAGGTTTTAAAGAGTTGGAAACCAAAGAACCTCCTAATATCATATCGGGACTTACTTATGGTAAAAGTTCTTTGGAAGAACACAATATTAAGACAGGAAAAACCTTTCAAGGATAAAAACCAAATAAAAAAGCTATGGTAAAATACCATAGCTTAATTTCTATGTATCCGTGCACCCAGTTTTGACAATCCTATTCCAAGCGTTACCTGAACAGTTAACTCAAATCAGGCACCCCCGCGGCACACGAAAAGTTTCACTTACCGCTGCTTCCTTCCGGATCTGACGGGATTCATGAGTTTCCGTTGCGCAGGACCCAATCGTCACTGCCACTTATTCAGGGCAGACCTTACAATAGAGATGCCTAGACTGGGAATTCAATCCTGCTATAGCGGATTGCAGGTTACAGGGCACCGCTGCCTCCCCATCTAGCACGGCAAAAATAATAATGGCGGAGAGAGAGGGATTCGAACCCTCGAAACGCTTCCACGTTTACCCGCTTTCCAGGCGAGCGCCTTCAGCCAACTCAGCCACCTCTCCACATCATTGCCTAAATAAATAAATAAATTATTTATTTGTCCCACAGGATTATATTATAACTAAAAATAAAAAATATGTCAACTATAAATAAAGTCATATTAATATAATGGGTGTAAAAGTGTATCCAATCTGTTATAATATAATATATTAATAAAAATGTAGGTGAAGCTCATGTATCAAGCTTTGTACAGACAATATAGACCGAAAAACTTCGATGAAGTATTAGGGCAAAAACATATAACAACCACTTTAAAAAATCAAATATTAAAGGGAAATATTGGTCATGCCTATTTATTTGCCGGGACTCGAGGAACTGGAAAAACTTCTACAGCAAAAATATTTGCTAGAGCAGTAAACTGCCTAAATCCTATAAATGGAAATCCCTGTAATCAATGTGAAGTATGCACAGGGATACTAGATGAAAGTATAATGGATGTAATGGAAATGGATGCTGCTAGTAATAATAGTGTAGATGATGTCAGAGATTTGAGAGAAAAGGTTATATATCCTCCATCTATGGCTAAGTATAAAGTATATATAGTAGATGAGGTTCATATGCTTTCAAAAGGAGCTTTTAATGCTCTTCTTAAAACTTTAGAAGAACCTCCAAAGCACCTAATATTTATACTGGCTACTACAGAAATGGAAAAGTTGCCCCAAACTATTCTATCTCGTTGTCAGAGGTTTGATTTTAAGAGGATAGTTACCAAGGATATAATGGAAAATATGAAAAGTATATGTGATAATTTAGATATTTCTGTAGAAGATAGAGCTCTCAATCTAATAGCTAGAAATTCTGATGGAGCTATGAGAGATGCATTAAGCTTATTGGATCAATGTATTTCTTTTAAAGAAGGAGATCTTACTTATGAGGATACGGTAAATATATTAGGAATAGCTAATACAGATTTAATCTTTAATATGGTAGATAATATTAAAGACAAGGAATTAGAAAAAGTATTACTTGTTATAGATGAGACTATCCAAAATGGAAAGGATATTCATCAATTTATTAAGGATTTAATCTATCATTTCAGAAATTTAATGGTTGTAAAAACATCTCAAAATCCAATAGATATAATAGATATGGATCAAGATACTTTAAATCAATATCTTCATCAGAGTAAAAGTATGACCATAAACTTTATTTTGAAAGCCTTGGATATACTCAGTATAAGTGAAGGTCAAGCTAAATGGTCAACCCAACCAAGAATTATTCTGGAAATGGCAGCAATAAAATTAATTAAACTAGAAAAAGAAATGGATTTAGAAGAAAGAATTAAAAGACTTGAGATGGGGATAAAAACTGAGAAAGTCGATGTTAAGGAAGAAATTGTTGGGAAGGAAAGTAGTCCTTTAGTTAAAAAAGATAAACCTAAGGAAAAATCTCAAGAAGAGCCTAAAGAAGAATTGAACCAAGAATCAATTAATATAGTTGATGATGGAAAGGAATTACTTTTTGAAACTATATCAAAAGAATGGTCAAAGATATTGAAAATGATAAAGGATAAAAGAATCAATACTTATGCTCTTTTAATGGAAGGAATACCAATTTCCTATAATAACAATTTACTCACCATTGGATATAAAGAAGGATATGGTTTCCATAAGGAAGCTGTAAGTGGAAAGAATCATAAGGACTTTGTTGAACAAATAGTTTCTTCTTATTTTAATAAAAATATAACTGTTAATTTTGTAATAGATGAAAAAAAAACTGAAATTCTAGTTGAAAATAAAGATAATAAAGAAGAAGCAATAAAAGAAGTTATAGACTTCTTTGGAAAAGATATAGTAGAAATAAAATAAGGAAGGAGAATTACTATGGCAAGAGGTGGATTCCCAGGAATGGGTAACATGGGAAATATGATGAAGCAAATGCAGAAAGTACAAAAGCAAATGGAGGAAATGCAAAGCCAATTAGAAGAAACAGAAGTAGAAGCAAGTTCTGGTGGTGGAGCAGTAACTGTTAAAGTAAATGGAAAAAAAGAAATATTAGGAATTACTATAGATGAATCTGTAGTAGATCCAGAAGACATAGAAATGTTACAAGACTTAATAATGGCTGCCGTTAATGAAGCTTTGAGAAAAGCGGAAAATATGATGGCAGAAGAAATGAAGAAACTTACTGGAGGAATGAACATACCAGGACTGTTCTAGTGGGAGGCTTTTAAATGGATTATTATGCATTGCCTATTGCAAATTTAATTGAACAGCTTTCAAAGCTACCAGGCATAGGAAGAAAGACTGCTCAAAGACTTGCATTTTATGTACTGGAAATGGAATCGTTAGAAGCAGATAAGCTAGCTAATGCCATAACCAATGCAAAAGAGAAGATTAGGTTTTGTAGTGTATGTTGTAACTTAACGGATGATGACCCTTGTTATTTATGTAAAAATGACTCAAGAGACAAGTCTATTATATGTGTAGTAGAAGGGGCAAAAGACGTTATAGCTATGGAGAGAACTAGAGAATATAAAGGATTATATCATATACTTCATGGAGTTATTTCTCCTATGGATAATGTGGGACCTAATGATATAAAGGTAAAAGAACTTTTAAATAGGTTGGGTGATGGAGAAGTAAAGGAAATAATTCTTGCTACTAATCCAACAGTAGAAGGAGAAGCAACAGCTCTTTATCTATCAAAGTTAATAAAACCTTTAGGAGTCAAAGTAACAAGAATAGCCCATGGAATTCCTGTAGGAGGAGACCTAGAATACTTTGATGAAGTGACTTTATCTAAAGCTATAGAAAATAGAAGAGAATTGTAGTTAATAAATGAATAATGTCTAAATCAAATAAAGTTCTTCAAAAGCAGGAGAGAACATGGAATAAATCCCATAAAATCTCCTGCTTTTTATATTTCTCCTTCTCTTTCCTCTTTCTCTCAACCTCTTGAAACCACTCTGTTTCCCCTTCTTATTCCTTTCCTTATTCCTTATCTCTTAATTCTTATCCCTGCCCCAATTCTTTGAAGAACTTTATTTTCAGATTACATAGTTAGAGCAGGAAAAAGAAATTAAGGATTTAAGGATAAATATAAGAAAAATAATATAAAAATATTGTAGATTATAAGATTTAAGGTTTAATGATGTTATGTATCTAACTATATTAAAAAATATGGTATAATATAGGCAAGATTGTCCAGTATATTCCAAAACTTTATAAATATATACAATAGGAAAAGGAATGAGGATAGTGGTCATGAATAAAAAATCTTTATCAGAAGAAGACATAAAAATGAGATACATTATCCCTGCTATAGAAAAAGCAGGATGGGATATAAAAACTCAAGTAAGAGCTGAATATAGCTTTACAGATGGTAGAATTATTGTCAGGGGAAATCTTGTAGCCAGAGGGAAAAGAAAAAGAGCAGATTATATTTTAAGCTACAAGCCTAATATGCCCCTTGTAATAATAGAAGCTAAAGATAATAAAAAATCTATGGGAGCTGGTATGCAACAGGGACTTGAATAAGGAAGAAAAGGAAAAGTTAATAAGGGAAGGAAAAATAAGAAAAGAAAAACCATTGCCAGAGATAACAGAGGAAGAAAAATCTTTTGAGATACCTGAGGGATGGGAATGGGTTAGAATGGCAGAAGTAATAGATGTTCGTGATGGTACACATGATACCCCTAAATATGTAGAAGAAGAAAAATATCCATTAATAACAGGAAAAGACTTTCTTAATGGAAAACTTACATTTGAAAAGACTAAATATATAAGTAAAGAGGATTATGAAAAAATAATTAAAAGGTCTAAAGTTGAATCAGGAGATATTATCTACTCAATGATAGGTGGAAATATTGGAAGTATGGTAATGATTACTGATATTACTGACATTGCTATAAAAAATGTTGCACTTTTTAAACGGTATTGTGCAGAGTCATTTATACCTAAATATTTATTATATTTTTTAGAAGGAAGAAAAGAATTAATGAAAGCTTCGACAAAAGGGGGAGCACAACCATTCTTATCATTAACTATGTTAAGAAATGAACTATTTGTATTACCACCTTTAGAAGAACAAAAACGCATAGTAGAAAAAGTAGATAATATAATGAATATGTTAGATGAACTTGAAAATGAGCTAACTACTAAGATTTAAAAGACTAAAAGTATTAATAGGTGTACCTTACATCCATTTAAAAATAGATATAATATGAGAGTGGAACATATTGATTGTAGTGCAGTGATTTTAACAAACTTAATTAGTGAGATGTATAAAGCGTATGAGAAAAACTTACATGAACCAACTAAAGAATTATATAAAGCACTTTGGGAGGAAATAGAATAATGAGGATAGTCTTTTTCAACATTTCTTAAATAGTTGGTTGGTATAAAGATGCAACAGTTTATAGAAAAGTTAATTCGCTACCTTATAATAAAGATACTGATAGAGGGCTACCAGAGTTTGGATATGAGTATAATCTAGTTGCAGATAAATATGCATCTAAGGTATTCTTTACTTTGTCCTAATAAAATAGAGTTCTTCAAAAGCAGGAAAAATGTAAATCTTAAAAAGATTACCTATATAATAAAAATCTGAACATGTAAAATTTGATTTATTAAATTTTTTCTAATATAATTATCTCAAATTATACAAATAAATTAAGGAAATCTATCTTTTTAATACTTAGATGGTTTTTTTATTTTGAAGGGACTTGAGACATTGAAAAAAGATATAAAAGAAAACTATATTTTTTCCAGAAAAACTCTTATTCATCTCATTATACCACTCATAGTTGAGCAATTACTAGCAGTTGCCGTTGGTATGGCGGATACCATAATGGTTGCAAGTGTTGGAGAAAGTGGAGTATCGGCTGTATCTTTGGTGGATTCAGTAAATATTCTGCTGATAAATATATTTGCAGCATTGGCAACAGGTGGAGCTGTGGTTGCAGGGCAGTATATAGGAAGAAATCAGAATGAAAAAGCCTCAAAGGCAGGAGAACAACTCATAGTATTTGTAACATTTATTTCACTGGTCATAATGGCAGTGATGTATACTGGTAGAAGGTTTATATTAAATGTGGTATTTGGCTCCATTGAACCTGTTGTTGAAGAATATGCCAATACTTATATGATGATTGTATTTGCAAGTATTCCGTTTATAGCAGTATATAACAGTGGGGCAGCATTATTTAGGGCGATGGGAAATTCCAAAATCACTATGAAGACTTCCCTAATAATGAATGCTATCAATGTAGTTGGAAATGCAATATTAATATACGGATTTCGTATGGGAGTTGAGGGAGTTGCCATTCCAACATTTGTGTCCAGGGCTGTGGCTGCTATAATTATAGTCTTGTTGCTCAGGGATGAAAGTCTTATTATTCATATAAGTAAGCCCTTCAAATATAAATTTGATGGTAAATTGGTTAAGAATATCCTACAGATAGGAATACCAAATGGAATAGAAAACAGCATGTTTCAGCTAGGTAAGATATTATTACTAAGTGTGGTATCTGAATTTGGAACTGCAGCTATTACAGCAAATGCAGTTGCAAGTACGTTTACAGCTTTTCAATTTCTTCCTGGTGCTGCCATAGGACTAGGTTTAGTTACTGTAGTCAGTCAGTGTGTTGGAGCCGGGGATTATGACCAGGCCAGATATTATACAAAGGTACTTCATAAATATACTTATATAGCTTTAGCTCTAGTAAACGGAATTATAATACTGACATCGCCATTTGTATTGAAGCTATATAATCTGTCACCAGAAACTGCTGCACTTGCAAGAAAGATAATAATATTCTATGGAATAAATGCTTGCTTAGTATGGCCATTGGGCTTTACTCTTCCGAATACACTAAGGGCTGCAAAGGATGTACGATATGCCATGATAATAAGCATAGGCTCCATGTGGATTATAAGGATTGGGCTTGGGATATTATTTGCTAGATATTTGGGTTTTGGAATGTTTGGTGTCTGGATAGCCATGATTTGTGATTGGTATGTAAGAGCCGCATTCTTTATACACCGATATAGAGGACATAAATGGGAAGAAAAAACTACTCACCCTTGTAGAAGTAGTGAGTAGTTTACTAATAGTTACCAAAAAAATCTCTAATTTCTATCACTTAAACAAGTTTCATATACCTAATCCTTTATGACTTAGCTTTTAGTCCTATTTCCTTTCCTTGAAGAACTTTATTTTCAGGTTACAGGAATGTTGTTTTAATAAAATAAAGTTTTTTAAAATCAGGAGAGTTCATGATTTAATCCATGAATTCTCCTGATTTTTTATCTTCTTAGAAAAAAGTAATTAAGGGATTATAATATTTATATCTTACGATTGGTTGAACTTGTGCAAATATTATGGGATATATATTGAATTCTTCACATTATATCTACATTGTTATTGACAAAAGTAACCTAGTATAATAAAATAAAACCAACAATATGACCATGTGGTCACATTGTTGAAAGGAGGACTAATTGTGCCTAAAAGTACATTTTTTAATTTACCTGAGGAAAAAAGAGACGCAATTATCTCATCAGCTCTAGAAGAATTCTCTTCAGCTAATTATAACTTAGCTAGTATCAACCAAATATGCAAGCGAGCTAATATAGCTAAAGGAAGCTTTTATCAATATTTTAGAGATAAGTTAGATTTGTATGTTTATATTATGACTATAGCCATTAATACTAAAATAGAGTTTTTCAATACTGCTCTTGAACGATTTCAAACTTTATCTCTATTTGAACAAATTCGTTTACTATTTAAAAAAGGATTAGAATTTACTAAAACTTATCCTATGTATGCAGCTCTAGGAGAACAATTTTCAAAAGAGAATGATAATATTGCAAAGTCAGCAGTTTTAAAGGAGGGAGAAAAGAAGTCTTCACTATTTTTTGTTCACATGATAGATAAAGCAAAATCTAAAGGTGAGATACAAGATAATGTAGATACTTTAGCACTAAGTATGTTATTACAATCTCTAAATCAGACAGTAATTGATTATATGATGGATAAATATAATGAGATTAATTATGAACAGTATGAAGAAGAGGTTAATCAATTGGTTAATTCGCTATTAAATATTATTTTTAAAGGAATTTCAAATAAAGATAACTTTTATAGATAATAATTTAAAGGAGGTCTATTTATGTTGAATAGGAAAACAGATTTTATATTGGGTATGTGTTTTGCCTTGGCTACAATAATATTTATTGTTGTTTTTCTTACAAATGATTTATTTTTTAACTGGGCATTTGAAAGACATCATAATATTCTTAGTTGGTATATAAGACCAATATTTATTATACCTATAGTAGTGTTTGCATTTAAAAAGAGCTGGACAGGTATATTTGCTTCAATCTTTGCACTATTTACAAGTATGTTTTGGTTTCCAGCACCAGAAACCAGTAATCTAAATGTATTATCTTTCCTTTCTTATGAAATGGATTATTTGAAAGGTACATGGAACATTACAAAAATTTTAATGAGTTTAACCATTCCCACTTTTTTTGTAATGCTTATTCTAGCTGCTTGGCAGAGAAATTGGAAATGGCTTTTCTGGGTTGTTATTTCAGCTGCTATATTAAAGGTATTATGGAGTGTTGTTTTTAGTGGTAATGCAGGTATGGCCATTTTAAAACCTGCCATTACAGGTGTAATTATATGTATTGTAGGATTTTATTTTTTAAAAAGAAAAAATCATCATAGAAGTAAATAAAAGTAGAAATATAAAGTTAATTTATTATTAATAACCAAAGAATGCCTTTAATTATGGAGGAAGTTTTAATATTATCTAAGTTAACCTCATTATTCCCATATAATACTTTTTAATGAAATATAGTTTTATCTTCAGTGCCATTTCTATATAGATGCATTATTCTTTTATAAAAATTTAAAAACTGAAATATTTTATGTTGGGGGGATTGTTCATGCCTTATATCCATGAGTTTGGAATAATTGATTGTATTGAAAAAAATAAAGATTATGATTTCTATGAACCTGAAAAATATAATTGTATTTCTGTTGATGGTGACCTTATTGATGAAATCTATTATAAGGGATTTGGAGATAAAATGAAAAACCTTGAAACATTTGCACATAATACAAATAGACCATATAAAGATCTTGCATATTATGGAGTGACATTAATACCTCCCAAGTCTCTTAAACAATTCTTAAATATTATTATTGAAGAAAATGCTAAGTATAAATCAAAAGAACTTAAAGAATTGACTAAGAAAATTTGTGATGCAATCAAAGAAAATAAATGGTTAATTCATTTTGGGATTTAAGTATTATTATCTGCTAATTATGTATATGCTTTTTATATATTATGAAAGAATTAAATTAATGAATATTTTGCAGTTTTTATAAAATATCCAATAAGTTGAAAAATGTGTAGTCGAAAAGAAATTATACAAGGGAATACACAATATTAATATATCTCTTGACATAAAATTTTTATTAAACTAAGCTTGTAGTATGAGTTAACGTTAGCTCTCAAATTGAAAATAGGAGAGTGAAATTATGTATCATTCAAGATGGAAAGGCAGTCACTATGAAGCAGGACTACGTTATGGGAATATATTGCATAAAAAAGGTGTTAATCCCATAGATAACATACCTATAAATGATGAGAGAAAAGAATTTGCAGCAAAATGTCTGCCAATTTACGAGAAATTTTATCCGGAAATAATTGAAGAAATAAAGGGCATGGCAGATGGATTACAAATTGATTATATGCATATAGCAGACTTTCTTTTTACTATGTATTGCTTTGTATTTGATAATAAATGTTCTTGTTTTGCTTTCTCTTACAAGGGGAAAACCATCTTTGGTAAAAATAGTGATTTTATTGTGAGTATGGAAAAGTTGTGTGATAGTTCTTATTATAAGCTGAATAATGCCTATTCATTTGTTGGCAATACGACTGCATGGACAGAAATGGAAGATGGTGTCAATGAACATGGATTAGCAGCTGGATTGACTTTTATTTATCCCATAAAGATAAAGCCTGGATTTAATGCAGGAATGCTTGTCAGATATATTTTAGAGAAATGTAAAACAACAGATGAAGCTATTTTAGCATTAAAAGAAATCCCTATTGCTTCACCGCAGACAATTACACTGGCAGACAAGTCTGGTAATATTGCAGTTGTGGAATGTAATTGTGATAAAGTTGTTATCCTAGCCCCTAGAGAAGGAAAAAATTATGTCTTTACAACCAATCATTTTATATCTCGTGAAATGCAGGAATACCAATTTGATGGTGTTGATGATATACATTCTCATGAACGATATGAAACATTAGTAAATGCATTTACAAACAACCAAGATTATTCACTAGATTTTGCAAAAAATCTTTTATCTGGAAAGATGGGATTTATGTGCCAATATGATCGTAAGCAAGGACTTGATACGGTCTGGTCATCAATCTATGATTTAACAGATGATATAATTTTTAGAGTTGAAGGAAATCCTTCAAGAAAATCATTTAAACAGGATAAAAGGCTTAGCTTCATAAAATGATCATTATCCAAAGAAGGCAACAAACCAATAGTAATAATTTTAATCATTTTAAGGAAGAAAATAACTATGTTCATTATTTATGTAATGAACATAGATTTATAAGTATTGATAGAGAAGGGCTTATTGTTGAATTTTCAGGTCGATTGTTAGTAAAATTATAGCAGATTAGAAGATATTATATGGAATGAGAATATGTATCAGGTAGGTGGGATTATGAGAAGAAAAGATAGAGAAATGAGTAGAGAATTTGGACTTAAAGTCATAGATAAATCTAGATATGGAGTTCTTTCTATGATTGGAGAGGATAACGAACCTTATGGAATTCCTCTTTCTATTGTAAGAGATGGGAACAACTTGTATTTTCATTCTGCAATGGATGGAAAAAAAGTAAAGATATTTGAGAAAAGTCCTAAAGTTAGTATAGCATTTGTTGGAGAAACAAAGATTCCAGAAAACTATACAAAAGAAGAATTAGATGAAATTGTAAAAGATGAATCAAAGGCTGTACTACTAATTAGTAAGGTCTTTACCACTGAATACGAATCAGCAGTTGTGAAAGGTAAAGTAAAGTTAGTAGAAGATGAAGATGAGAAAATTAAAGCTATGAAGCTTATATGTGAAAAATACACTTTAACAAAGATGGACTACTTTAATATGGCAATTAAGGCAGGATTAAAACGAACTAATGTATATAGAGTAGAAATTGAAGAAATTAAAGCCAAGAGGAAAAAATATGATATACATGGCGAAGAAATGAAATGGGGTAGAATGGAATAGTTTCATAGGTAAGTAAAATCTCTAATTTCATAGTGAAGTAAATATATTCTATATGTATTAAAGCTATTGATATAATGAAGACTTTAAAGGTTTTGTATCAATAGCTTTTTATATAGCTAGAGATTTTAAGAATAAAGATACTAATAAAGGATATATAGAAAGTTACAACTTTTATTAAAATAGCAATATGATAAAATAAGATTATAATGTATAAATATGTAACTTCGGAGGAGAAACAAGAATCAGAAGAACAACTAAACCATTACCTTGAAGAACTAGGATTTGACATAATATAAGGAAATTTAGAATAAAGAACTGAGAATTGATGATTAAATTGAAAAGTTGGGAGGTTGTATCAATGAAATGGAATGAGGCAAGAAAACTGTATCCTAACAAATGGCTTTTATTTGAGGCTGTAGAAGCTCGTTCTGAGGCAGGAAAAAGAATTATTGACGAACTATCTATTATAAATGTATATGATGAAGGTAGAGCTGCTCTTAGGGAATATGCAAATAGACATAAGAAAGATAAAAGCAGGGAAATGTATGTTTATCATACTAAAAATGAAGAGCTATTCATAGAAGAAAGAAATTGGATTGGGGTGCGAAAAAATGGCTAATCTCAATCTAAAATATGGACTTCCTTTCTGCACTATTAAACTTTCATATAAGAGTAAAAGTATTTCTATTGATAATGTACTTTTAGATACAGGTTCAGGAGGAACTGTATTTAAGATGGATATTGTTGATAAAATAGGTATAACAATAGAAGTCGATGATATTATTGAAACTATTTCTGGAATAGGTGGTTCAGAATTTGTATATAAAAAGGATGTAGATTCAATAATACTTGGAGACATGGAATTGAAGAATTTTAAAATTGAAGTTGGAGTCATGGATTATGGTTTTGATATAAATGGCATAATAGGAATGGACTTTTTGAAAGAAGTAGGAGCAATAATCAATTTAGATGAAATGAAAGTAACGAAGGATAGTAGGTGAGAAAAGTGAAGAAAGTTAGAGAAGGATATAAGATGACGGAATTAGGAGATATACCAGAGGATTGGGAAGTTAGGAGAAGTTACTAAAATAATTATGGGACAATCTCCAGATTCATCAAGCTATAATGAAGATGCAAAAGGTATACCTTTTTTCAAGGTAAAACGGAATTTGGTACTATTAATCAATTGTAAAGAAATGGTGTACAAAACCTACAAAGATTGCCAATCCATTTGATATTTTAATTTCGGTTAGAGTGCCAGTTGGAGATGTAAATATCAATAATATTAAATCGTGTATTGGGAGAGGTCTTGGGGCTATTAGGCAAATTGCTAAAAGTCATTTTAAATATATATTCTATATTTTGCAAGTTTACCAAAACGAATTAAAAAAGTTTTCACAAGGTAGTACATTTGAGGCTATAAATAGTTTAGATTTAAAAGCATTAAAAATAGTAGTTCCACCACTACAAGAACAACAAAAAAAAGCCTCTATTCTATCCTCAGTAGACGAACAAATAGAAATTACCGATAACCTTATAGAAAAAACAAAGGAGCTTAAAAAAGGGCTTATGCAGAAGCTTCTTACAAAGGGTATTGGACATGAAAGGTTTAAAGATACGGAGATAGGAAGGATACCAGAGGATTGGGAGTAGGAGGTAAATGTAAATTATATAATAATAGTAAAATGTTGTAATGGAGAAGAGTTTTAAGTGAATATTCTATTTAGAGAAGGAAAGAAATTGTCTTGATTTTAAAATAAAAATATAGTAACATACAAATAACTAGGTTAAAAATTTCACATAAAACATCGAGGAGGCAAGAAAATATGATAAGAATCCAAGCACCACCTAGATATATACAAGGTAAGAATGCATTAGATGAATTAGGACAGTTAGTAAAAGATTTTGGAGATAATTTTCTAATTCTTTCAGGTAATACAGCTTTAAAAATGAAAAAAGATGATATTGAAAAGGGCTTTAAAGAGGCAGGAATTAACTGTACTTTTGAAAGATTTACAGGAGAAATAACATATGCTGAAATTGATCGTGTAGCTGATATTATAAGAAAGGGTAATTTTAATGGAATTATAGGACTTGGTGGAGGAAAGGTATTAGATACAGCAAAAACAGCTGCAGCTAAAACTAATATTCCTGTAATTATATCACCTACTATTGCGTCATCTGATGCTCCTTGTAGTGCTGTTGCTGTAATTTATGACGAGAAAGGTAATGTTTGTGGTTTTGAATTCTTTAAGTCAAATCCAGACTTGGTTTTAGTAGATAGTCAAATGATAGCAAATGCACCGGTACACACTTTAGTAGCAGGAATAGGTGATGCATTGGCTACTTATTTTGAAGCAAGAGTAGGTTATGAAGAACATAAGAAAAATGTAGTTGGAAGTTATATTTCACAAACAGGATATGGATTGGCAAAACTTTGCTATGAGACCTTAAAAAGGGATGCATTAAAAGCTGTTCAGGCCGTTGAATTAAATGTAGTTACTCAGGCTTTAGAGAATGTTATCGAAGCAAACACTTATTTAAGTGGTATAGGTTTTGAAAATGGTGGAGTCTCATGTGCACATTCTATTCAAGATGCATTGACAGCTATTCCTGAATGTCATGAGTTTTTACACGGTCATCGTGTTGCTTTTGGTACAGTAGCATTACTAGTTTTACAAGATAAGTCAGAGGAAGAATTGGAAGATGTACTAAAACTTTGTACAGATGTTGGACTACCTGTTACCTTAAAACAATTAGGTTTAACTGAAGATGTAGAGAGAAAGATAAAAGAAGTTGTTAATATTGCGTATGTACCAGAGGGAGAATCTTCAGTATACAATATCCCAGAAGGAACAACTTTAGACGATATATATGCAGCTATTTTGATGGCTGATAAAATAGGTCAAGAATATCTTGATAAAATAGGGAAATAACTTAAGTTAATAAATAGAAATTTTAAGAGAGTAATATATTTTCTGTATAAAGGTATATTACTCTTTTTGTATATGCCTATATCTAATTTTTATATAATTTCTTTATCGAACACATTTTAAATATTAAGGATTCTATTATAGCTTCTAACCAAGAAGTGATTACCATGGGATGAAGATCAGGTAAATTCTACAATAATAAGCTATACTTTAATATCATCAATTCAATCAGCAGATTTTAAAGATATAAATAAGTCATTTGAGTTAACTAAGTACATAGAAGATAGAGGATTTTTTTATAAAAAGAAAATCTAAGGGAGAGTACTATATGTTAAGTATTAACAATAACTCTATATAATGAGGAGAGAGTCTATATGAGAGTGTATATAGGAATTAAATATCATGAAAATTATAGTAACAAATCAATTGTTGATAAAATCTCATCAATCTTTGAAAAAAGAGGATATGAAACAATTTGTATTGTTCGGGACATCGAAAGTAATCGACAGATAGAGTATAATCCTCATGAATTAATGAAATTAACATTCGAGAAAATTGATATGTGTGACTTGGTTGTTATTGAATTAAGTGAGAAAGGTGTAGGATTAGGAATTGAGGCAGGATATGCTTATGCCAAAGGAATACCTGTTATCACAATAGCAAAAGGTGGTTCTGATATATCTGAAACATTAGTTGGAATATCAAACAAAGTTCTCTTTTATGATGACATTGAAAGTATGGGGATTCAATTAGATAGTTTATAATGCAAATATTATTTATTTTTTCAAATAATCAAAAAGATTCCGATGTAAACAGTTGGGAACCAGTTGACAATATGGAAAATATATGTAATAATACATAAAAAGTGAGTATGCTTAAGCATTGATATGTGAGCAGCATAGGGATTATTGAGATCCTACACGAATGGTTATAGCCCTTCGGAGTCACTCTTATGAGTGATTCCGTGGGGCTTTTTATATTTTTATGGAGGTGGTATTGATGATTAGATTGCTTAGACAGCCTGATAAAAAAATAATTCTAGAATATCTTGATAGAAATGAGATTGAAACATCATTTTTATATGCCAATATTATTGAATTTGGTGTTGATAATATACAAGATATAAGAAGATGTGCAGATTACTATGGATTTTTTGACGGAGAAGTATTAAAAGGCATTTTATCTTTCTATAATCTAGGAAGTTGTATACCTCACTATGAGGTAGATGATGCTGTGCCTTTATTTGCAGAGATAATGAAGGACAAAGAATTTGAATTTTTACTAGGGATGGAAAAAATCATAAAACCTTTATATGAAGAGATTAAAGATTATAAAGAAACTCAGGAATATGATGAAAGTTCTTATTTTATAAACGCTAATTTCAAGCCCTTTATATTAGATGGAGTAAAATTTATAGATGCCAATAAAGTAGTAAATGATGATTTAATTGATTTTATTGTAGCAGCTCGTGCAGATGGATTTAATCAAATTGCAACGAGAGAAGATATTAGAAAAACATTAACTCAAAGAGGAGAAGAAGAGGATTTTATCATTGCAGAAAAAGATGGTAAAATAGTAGCACAGGCATGTGTGCAGACATATACCAATAAAATCAACCAGATTGGTGGTGTTTATACAGTTAAAGACGAAAGAGGTAAGGGGTATTGCAAAATGGTCGTCTCTGAAGTATGTAGTAGAATTATTGCAAAAGGTAAGATGCCAACTCTTGCTGTTAAAAAGAATAATATGCCTGCTGTCAAAGCTTATACTGCATTAGGGTTTGAACATTATAATGATTACCTAATCGTGAGATTCAGGTAAAAAAGATAAAGGGGTGTTTTTATGGCAGATATTATTATTAAGTTACTTGAGAAATCAGATGAAGAAGAACTTTTTAAATTTGAACTTGAAAATAGAGCTTTTTTTGAGAGCATGGTTTCCTCAAGAGGAGATAGCTATTATGAATTTAATAACTTCAGAATGATAATGAAAGAATTAATAGAAGAACAAGAAAAAGGATTAGTATATATGTATTTAATAAAGGATGATACTGACAAGATTGTTGGTAGAGTAAATCTAGTATCAATAATAAGAGGAAGTTTTAATAAAGCTGAGTTAGGTTATAGAATAGGAGAAAAGCATCAGGGAAAAAAATATGCAACAAGTGCGGTAAAATTTGTTTTAGATGAAGCAGCTAACAAGCATAAACTTCATAGAGTAGAAGCAGGAACATCACCTGACAATATAGGTTCACAAATAGTTTTAATTAAGAATGGTTTCCAATTTACTGGGCGTTATAATAAATATATTTATCATAGTGGGAAATGGCACGATAGTATAAATTTCGAAAAAATACTTGATTAACTTATCAGAGTTCATTTAAGAACTATTAGGACATATTCTATGACTTAGATAAAGTATTTACACATGGGAGGATATATGAATTTAATTGATCTAAGGGAATTTGAGTTTGAAAGAGATAAAATAATTTTATTTAATGAAAACGAATTTATTTTTGGAGATACAAAGTGTGAAGAAGGAATATGTAAAAGATATTTTTACAAATATAATATGAAAAATAAACATATTTACAAGATAAATGAAGAAGGAATAGAGACTTCTGAGTATGCTTCGTATAATAGTTGTATCTTAAATGATTATATATATACTGATTCATATAAGGTTCAGAATAGTCATGTAGAAACCCTTATTTATAGGATTAGTCTTATAGATGGAAAAATAGATAAACTTTATTCTATAAGTAGGGATGCAGGTGTTATTATCTTGAGTGAGGAATATGCTCTTTTAATTGGCTGTGATTATGGAATCGATGAAGAACATTCTGATGTACAAAAAGATATTAAAGGTGAATATGATTATGCTATTTTATGTGATTTAAAATATAAAAGAGAATATGGGGTAAAGGATAAGAGAGTTATCTTAGGGATCTGGGATTATTTTATTCCTTATACTGTTGATAGAGTTAGGTGTATAGTTTTTGAAGAAGCTTATATGGAAGATTGGGAACTTGAAGATGAATTTGAGGAAGGGAGTAAAAAGGAGGACTTCTATAGAAATGGTTATAGGGAAAGTATTAATATCATTTCTTTAGAAAAATTTGTTGAGTCCATAAAAAATGGATATGAGATGATTCCTTTTTCTCAAATACATAAAACGGAACTTACTGCTTGGACAAGATATTTTGGTATGGATGATGGAAATATTTATTATAGGACAAAAGACTTTATAAATAAGATTGAATACATATATTCAATAGATAAGAGAACTTTAGAAAAGAAATTATTAAAATCTGTAAATATGCATAATAGCCAGACTACGGATATATGGCATGATATTACAAATAGAAAAATATATGAGAAGAAAATTATAAATGATAGTATAAAACAAATTAAAGAGATTTATGATGGAGATTTTATTTTTGAATATAGCGAACTAAAAGAAGAATTTAATGATTTAGTGGGTGAATATGTTTTAACAAGTTTTTGGACAGAAGATGATAATGGGGACAATTATAAGTATTTTACTAAAATAAGAAATATTAAGAGTGGAATGATAGATATTTTTGAAGGGATTTGTATAGTGATTAAAGATAATATAGTTTTATTTAAGGGATAGTATCGTATTTATATTGGAGGAGCTAAAATGTATATAGATTACTTATATAATCATCCTGAATATATTAAAATAGTATCAAGTTGGATTCATAGAGAGTTCGTTGTAAAGGCGAAAGGTAGTCTAAATTTAGAAAAGGTTGTTGAGTATTTTAGTAATACAAATATAGAATCTTTTCCAATAACACTTATTGCAATCATAGATAATGAGTGCATAGGAACTGTTTCTATTTTCGAAAATGATTTAAAGACCCAAAAAGATTTAACCCCTTGGCTAGCATCATTGTATATAGATCCTGATTATAGAGGTCAAGGAATAGGAGAAATGTTGATTAATCAAGTTAAGGAGGTAGTAAAAGGATTGGGTTTTAAATCCTTATATTTAAGAACTGAACATACTTCTGAATACTACATAAGACTAGGTTGGGAGTTTGTTTGTAAAACGCAAGATGAAAAGGGACAAGAAACTGAAGTTTTTAGATGCCAAGTTAAATAATCATTTAATGAGTATAATAAATTCAACTTGTTTATATATTATGAAACAGGATAAGTCTAAAAAGTTCTTAATATATAATCCCTAAGTGTTGAATCTTCTTCTATAAAATAAATAGGAGCCAAGACAATGATAAACAGGCATTTATATAGAAAGACTGGTAGTCATATATATATTAAACAACCAACTTGTGAAGAACTAGACTCTATATCACTATTATGGGCTGATGAAGAAACAATGAAAGATGTAGGTGGATCTATTATATTTTAAGATAGTAGAAAAAAAGACTGGTATCATCAGATGGTTCAACCCACAGACGGAAAGAATTTTTATTGTCTGGTGTATAGCCTTGAAGATGAACCAGTTGGTGAAGTAAGTTTTCACAGGTATAATGAGATAACTAAAACAGCAGAATTTAATGTTAAAATTTTAAGTAAGTATCGTGGTAGGGGTTATGCTAAAGAAGCAACCATACTACTGCTCGACTATTATTTTAATGAGTTTTTTGGAGAAGTTATGTTAGACAGTATAGCAATAAGTAATAACAATGGTCAAAAGACATTGCTAAATATAGGCTTTGAGCATAGATCTAGTACTGATGGTGTATCTTTAGTGAGTATAGACAAAGAGAAATATAATGAAAGTTATAAAAAGTAAATTCATCTTATGGGGAATGAAAAACGTATTAGAAAGACTCCATTAATTCTAGAAGAAGACTCTCATCTTTTAGACAAGAAAGGAGAAAGTAGATGAATAAAACATTAGAATTTTTATTAGATAATGCTTGTCCATCCATAGAGTATAGGATAAAAAAAGAAGTTTTAAATGAAATAGGTCTGTGTGAAAAAAGGGAACTACAAAGTCAAATTTTAGAGGATAGTGTTGTTCAAGGTTTTTTGAAAAGTCAAAATACAGATGGTTGGATAGATGAAGATTTTCATAGTGAAAAAGGAGTTGAAACTGCGATAAGAGTATTATCGGAAAAGGGGGTATCGTCAGAACAATCATTAATTCAAAAAATGCTTAATGAATTAGAAAAAAGAGAAGAGACATTTGATAAGGGATGTCTATTTAATGTTGGGAAGGTATTAGATGAAAAAGGATTTGGAGGTTCACAGTTAATTAGAGCCACTATATTTACTTATGCAGGTATAGAAAATAAAGAATTTATCAAAAAACAAATAAAATATGCGTTAGATAAGTTCAAATTTGTACTTACTATAGATAAAATAGATGATATTACAGAGCAGTATAAGAACAAATTAGTTTTTAAAGATGAAGTGAAATGGCCAAGCATATATGACCTTAGACTTCTTGCTTTTACAAAAGAATGGAGAAGCACAGAAAATAAAAGAATGGTTATTTCTTCAATACGTCAATTAGTAAAATTATCACCTATTCCAGACATACTTGTTCTAAAAGGACACCAATTAATTGCACCAGCTTCATTCTGTATGCATGATTTTAATCCATATATCAATACTTTTGAAGATAAAGATTGGATGATATGGTTTCATAGAATGGAGCTATTATCAAGGCTTGGAGTAGTAAATCATATTGGAGAATTAAAGGATCAGGTTGATTTTCTTACTAAGGTTTTAAGAGAAAACAATGGAATATTCAAAAAGAAATTAAGTCATTATTATTTTACAAAATGGGGTACGTATACTGGATTGGCATTAGAAAAAGATTGGAAGTCAGAAAAAAGACGTATATGCGATTTGACATTTAGAAGTTTGTTAATATTACATTATTCAGAAATATATTAGACATGTTTTTAAAACGTCATGTACATATCAATTTATCAATTATAAAAGATGTATCCTTTCAATATAAGTGAAGTTTTCATTAAGTGATATATTGTCAACTACATAAAACTTATTATACAGATTATATGGGGAGGATCTGCAACTTGGATAATATAGATAAGTGGGATAGACTTAAAGAAGAAGTTTTTCATATAGAGTATCAAAAGCAAATACAGGAGAAATACAATTGATAATGACTAAGATTACAGGTAATTTTAAACGTGGTAATGAGAAAGCGAACAAAGTAAGGTAAAAAACATGGGCTATTAAGATACTAGTTTTAAGTGGATTAGTTTAATGATGTCAGGCAGAGATTGCTTTAGTAGGGCTAGTGAGGCAATAATGAAATATGGAAGACCACTAGAAAAAAGTTTTTTTGAAAGATATTTTAAAGATGGCTCACTGGATAATATCATAAATGAACTAAAGAATTTCTATAATGAAGATGGTAGACTTGTGCATGGATTGGAATCTTATTTTAGATTACCTTAGTAGGATGTGATGAATTTATCAAGGAGCGGTTTTCTTAGTAACTCATAACCTCATGTACTGATATTTATAGTTATTAGAAATATGGAAGGAAAACATACTGAAAAAACAAAAGAATATTATGATATCATAACAGTTAAAAGTAGAAATATTTCTGAATGATAAAGAAAGTGGTGTTTTTAAAACATTGTAATATAAAGCGTTATAAGCTATAATCAACGTTACTATTATATATAAGGGAGGTGATTTTAATGGCAATAAATTTTGGCGTTACACTGAGCGTACTCCATGCAAGGTCTATTGATAAACAGACTGCGAGCTTTGCATGGAGGAGAGATATCGCTGCATAAATGATTCTGTTTATCATTTAGGCTTTGCATCCTTAAAGACTTTAATATTTTAAGGAGCGGGGTCTATATGAAAAACAACTTAATTTTAAAACCGTACAAGAAAGAATTTGACTATTCTTATACTTCTGGCGCATATGCAACTTATGAATTGATAAAAATTAAGCCAGAAATTGTTAAAGCAGTTTATATCCATTCGAGATATTCTAACAAAGAGGAAATGGAAAGGGTTTGCAGAGATAATAAAATCCCTTTTCTGTATGATGATAAAACTTTTATTCGAATAAATCAGAAAGAGAATAGTTATATTATCGGAGTGTTTGAAAAACATTCATACATTTTGGATAAGTCAAAACCTCATGTAGTTCTTGTAAATCCAAGTGACATGGGAAATATAGGGACTATAATAAGGACCATGGCAGGGTTCAACATATGTAATCTTGCAATAATTACTCCAGCAGCTGATATATTTAATCCCAAAACCGTTAGAGCTTCTATGGGGGCATTGTTTAGAATTAATTTTCAGCTCTTTAATTCTTTTGAAGAATATAGGGAAATGTATTCAAGACACTCATGTTATCCCTTTATGCTTAAAGGAGAAATATGCTTGAATATTGATAATTGTTCAAAAGAAAATCTTTTTAGTTTAATATTCGGCAACGAAGCAACAGGGCTTGATGAAAGTTTTTTAGATATAGGGACAAGTGTAAAAATTCCTTCTTCAGATCTTGTTGATTCATTAAATTTATCAATTGCAGCAGGAATAGGCATTTTTACTTTTGCAAGTAAAAATGGTCTGATATAAATAGTTAATTATTATTTTTATCCATGCCTGATAATTAAAAATTATTATCAGGCATGAGTCGAAATACAAGACGGTGAGCATATGATTGCTAAAACTTATTAGTAAGGATATAAAAATGAATAAACTAAGCTTCATCTTTTTAGTATTTCTACTTATTTAGATATCTTAATTTAATCACTTGTTTCTCTAATAATTTCTTTTTGCATTTTCTTACTTAAAGAGTTTAATATTAAATCATATGACATATCTATCATTTGTTTTAAAATATCATCAGGCACATTTCCATCTAAATATACGGAGTTCCAATGTTCTTTATTCATATAATATCCAGCAACAATATGTTGATATTGTTCCCTTAAAAATTGTCCAAAGGGTGGTTCGCATTTTAATGTAATAATTGCTTTTTTATCTTTGTCTTCTCCCTGCATAGCAAACATTTTTCCTCCTATAAGGTATCTTATTGCATTCCATTCTATCTTAAAATCTTTATTAGCTCCTTGTTTAGAAAGGCAATACTCATCTAGCCATCCATATTTCATATAAAACACCTCCTTTGTATTAAAGAAAATCATATTAATTCACATCTTCTAATAAACAGTTTCCATAATATTATAGCGTACCTAAAAAACTTAAGTTAGAAAATTTCTAAATATCATTATATAATAAGTATTTAAGTTGTCATAAGTTTATAGTAAAATATAATACACAGAATTATTGGCATTTAATAATATCTATAATGGAGGTTTCAAATATGGCATTAAGGAATATACGTGTTTTAGGTGATGATATATTAAGAAAAAAGAGTAAACCAATAGAAAAAATTGATAATAGAGTTTTAACCTTACTTGAAGATATGGCAGAAACAGTGCATAATCATGAGAATGGAGCAGCAATAGCGGCACCGCAGATTGGTGTTCTAAGAAGAGCCGTTGTAATAGCTATGGGAGAGGAGACAATATATTTAGTCAATCCAGAAATAATTGAAACTGAAGGAAGTCAAGAAGTTATAGAAGGGTGTTTAAGTATTCCAGGTAAATGGGGTAAGCTAATAAGACCTGCAAAAGTTAAAGTAAAAGCTTTAAATGAAAAAGGAGAAGAATTTATAATAACAGGAGAAGATGATCTAGCAAAGTGTTTATGCCATGAGATAGATCATTTAGATGGGATACTTTTTATAGATAAAGTAACAGAATTTATACAAGAGTAATAATAGTAAGTAATACATTATCAATATTATTTTTTTCTTTTTGATAAGCAAGGAAGTTCAATGTTATAATAAGAAGCTCTAAAAAGAAATATACTAAATTTCAAGAGTAATTAAAATAGAAATAGTTGAAATAAATACCTATCAAAAAACATGGTTTAAGAAAAATTTCATTTTTAAACCATGTTTTTTCTTGTCTAATTTCAGATTATAATATATATACGTCTTTGGACCTTCAGAAAAACTAAAGGTTTCCACTTCTTCTACATCTACATAGAAAATTTTAAATATAGGATTATCAGGTGATTTATTAACAGGCACGAAACGTTTTGGAGAATTAAAAAAATCCCTTAACGGCATATCTCAAAAGGTTTTGACACAGCATCTTCGAGCAATGGAAGCAAATGGGCTAGTAATTCGTAAAGTATATGCAGAAGTATCACCAAGGGTGGAATATTCCCTTACAGAGATAGGTTATAGCTTAAAGACTATACACGATGCTATGTGGCAGTGGGGTGAGGAATATAAAGCTAAATTATAAGATGAATATAACAATAGAATAAGGGGTAGGGAATCTGCTCTAAATGTAATGCTTATCACATATGGTGGAATAATAATGGTGGAATAATAATGGTGGAATAATAATGGTGGAATAATAATGGTGGAATAATAAATATTATCTATCACATTGTAAAGGGTCTTAAATGTGCCAATAAGTCTATTGCATTATATAAATTGGAGGTATCAAGTATATGGTGAATAACATAATTAATATAGTACAAAATCTTATACAACAAGATGATAAATTTAAGATTATTGATATTTTACGAAATTTTATAAGTAATGAAGATACAAATAATATTATGGATATAGGCTGGGCATATTGGAATATTTCAGATAATTATGCTATGCTTAGAATGGCTGATGAAGAGTTTAAGAATCATATAAAATTTGCTGAGTTTATAAATAAAGAACTACCTAAAGAGATGTTATATTGGACGGTTTCAGATGGAACACAAAAACAAACACTAATTTTAGGTGGGTATGAAAAGTTTTGGTATGATTTATATATTACAGCTTGTAATACTGCACCAAAGACAAATGATAACTTTAGAATTAGATTCGAATCCCATAGAGCTGCAATATCTTTAATAGGATCTAAGCTTGGGGAACCTAATATAGAAATGTCGGAATTTGCTTTAAATAACATTAAAGACCTCATAAACGAAAACCCAACTGATTACAATATGAGATTTTATACGATTACATATTACTCATTATTACTAGTAATTAATACATATTTAAATAGGTCACAGTCTGAAGCCTTAGATAAGGCAATGGAATCATTTAATGCATTGGTACCTTATTTAGATATGGATAATGAAAAGGAGAATTATGATGAAATTGTAGGTACCTGGGAGCAACTTAATAGCAAACGCTCTAAGTATAATCAAGCAATGGTTGGTATAAATAACTTAATAATGAATTTAATCGATATATTTCAATATAAGATGGCATTAGAATGTTATAAGATATTTGAGGAGAAAAGAATATCCACTAATGATTATTTTAAAAGTAGAATTGAGCATGCAAAGTCCAATGTATAGTATTTCATAGAAAATATAGAAATGTATAAAGACGATCTAAGCAAAGAAAAGAACGTTGTGAAGAGGTCATTTATTGTCTGAGCTTATGTAAGAAATACACCTTCTTGATGATGATATTTAGCAGTATCAAGAAGGTGTATTTTGTTTATATAGTGCAATAGGACGACTAAATAGGTTTATAACAAAAATAGTGGGTTTAAAGAATTATTTGTTACATGATATGAACGTGTAAGAGCCTATAGTTAGATTTACAATAATAATGGTAAATGTTATAATGTTCTTTATTAGAACAAAGATTATTTTTCTAATCCCAGAAGCCAACCAACACTTACATATAATACTTGCGATAAGGCCATTAGTTCAACATCGGTAATAATTCTTTTTTGCTGCTCAAGTTTAGAGATACTGGCTCTATCAATGTAAACAGCTAATGTTTCAAGTTTGGCTGACAGTTCTTTTTGCGTCAGGTTATTTTTTAATCTAGCAGTTTTTACCCTGGGACCTATAATATTACGTTTTTCTGAATCTAACACTAACTTCATAATGAACCACCTCTGTTCTATATTGGAACAACTAGTATTTTACCCAAGATTATCCAATAGAATGTTCTAATAAAGAACATATAGCAGATTTTGGATAAAATATTGGCTGTAATTTGTAAGAATAACTTTCATATAAAAGAAATAATATGCGTTGTCATAAAGAAAAAAGATACTCAGTGCAGCAGTATCAATAATTAGATAGCATATAATTATCTTCAAAATTGAAAGTCGTGAAGAATATTACTATGACTTTATCTATTTAATATACTTTAGGAGGTTATTATGTGGGTATAGATAAATTTAATATGAAGAAATAATCTTACCAATACTTTAAGATAGTACAAGTGTGATAATTATAACAAAGTAACAACGAATACAACAACAGACTTATATAATAAAAACTACTAGGAGGTGGAGATGAATTTATAGATTTGCTGTTCACCTGAAAAAAGGAATTAGAACAAAGTAATAATGAGTTCTAAGAGGAACCTATAAAAATTTTCGAAGAAAAATATATGTCTATATTAATACAGGTATAGCTGTATAGATTGCTTTAATAATTTGGAGGAAATGTAAAATGACAGACAAAAATCTATATAAAGAAAAAGGAATAAAAGAAATAGAAAAAGATGTATTTATTGAAGATTTAAAACATTTAAAACGAGAAATTGAGATGTTGAGGAGTGAATTAAATAAGGAGGTTATTGAGGGCGGAAAAGGTATAAGTGATGTAGAAACAATTAAGTTAAGTCAAAGATTAGACGAACTAATTGCTAGGTATTTAAAAGGTATATCAGAAATGGTTTAAGTAGATTGGATATTATAGTGTAAGGAAAAGTCCTGTACTCTCTTTATTTTTCATATGTAAAAAGACAAGCTGTATTCACTTAGAAAATAAGAATTTTGATTATTAAAAGTCAAAACATATTTGCTAATTATTCTTTGATGACTCCTAGATGTGATTTAGTTATTCAAATAAAAATAAATGATTTTCTGGATAGAATTTGTAACATCAATTGAAATATAGATAGTTTATTAAATATGTTAAAAAAATATTGGAATGAATAAAAAAAGAGTCAAAAGATCAATTTTGGCTCTTTTCTAAATATTTACATCTGACACATAATAGAAACTATCTAGTAAATTTATACGGAAATTGTTTAACAATTCCTTCAGTCATTATATCAGCTATTTTTAGTGCTTGCCTTTCAATCTCATCATATAGTTCTATGCCTGTTGCATAATTGTGGTTAAGAATATTAACTACTTCAGATTTAGTTAGTGCTAGATGCTCATATAGCATTGCTCTCCAATCTTCTTCAGACCAATAAGGATTAATATAGCCAAGAAAGGCAGCAATTTCATCTGCATTGGCATACCATCTTTTTTCAGCATCAGCTACTGCATTGTTATCTCCAGCCTTAGCGGTTTTAATGAGTTCAGCCGCAATAACAAGATGTTCTTTAAACAACTTACTAAACTTAGAAGCAATTTCATTTCCATTGCTATCTGCAATAATGTATCATAGGGTTGAATTGTATAAGCAAGTATTTCCCCTGGATACATAGTCATATTTATCATCACCTTGCTAATATCTATATTTCATAGTATGCTGTATCAAAGAAGAAGTTTTATAAAATGCTTATATAATAAAGAATAAATTTACTAGAATTAATTTGTATTTTTAAGTATTTTTTGCTGTTATGTTTAAGCATTTATCCTTTAATTATTGAATAAATATGAAAAAAGGTTTATATTATTTTAAGAATGTAGGTGAAAAAATGAGAAAAGGGATTAATATTTTTGTAATAAAGTTAAATAAAAAAATATTAATTTTATTAGCATTTATAATATTATTAATTCTTATGGTATATTTTTTAAAAGGCTCTATGGTATCTGATATTTTTAGCCATAAGTCACCCAATAAAATTGTAATAGATCCAGGTCATGGTGGAATTGATGGAGGAACTGGTGATAAAGATGGTTTACTTGAAAAGGATATAAACTTAGATGTAAGCTTAAAATTGAAAAAAGTATTAGAAAAAGAAGGATTTAAAGTAGTAATGACTAGAGAAAAAGATGTTTCTTTAGAAGAACACAGTGATATTAAGGCTTCTAGATATATAAAAGATTTAAATGCAAGAAAGACTATTATAAATGAAAACGACCCAATTGTTTTTGTTAGTGTTCATGTAAACTCTAGCAAAAAGAGTACAGCTAGGGGAGTTAAAGTATACTATTATCCTACATCCACTGAAGGAAAAATGTTAGCTCAAAGTATTTGTCAATCAGTAGATATAAATGTTTATCAAGATTTCCTAAAGGATAATTCAATGAAAGCCGAAGCTATTCCAGAAGATTATTTTGTATTAAGAGAAACAAAATATACTGGAGTATTAGTAGAAGTAGGATTTATAACTAATATAGAGGATAATAAATTGATAAAAAACAATAGATACCAACAGAAGATTGCACTAGCTATAAAGGAAGGTATAAAAGAATATATAGAATAAGAAGATTATGAAGCAGATATAACGAATTTAAAATAAGTTTAAATGATAGGTTTGTAATTTAAAATCTCCTCTTTAATTGTATACAATTAAAGAGGAGATTAGTTTTTATTCTAAAGCTGATTTTACTTCTTCTATCATCTTCATAGTACCAGTAAGTCCACCAGAAGATACATACCATACTTGGGCATCAAGATATATAATTTTATCATTTTTATATGCAGTTGTAGATTTAATTAAATCGTTGTTTAATACCTGCTGTGCTGATGTATCTGCACCAACAACAACTCCTCTATCTATGACGAAAAGATAGTCTGGATTTTGTTCCACTATATATTCAAAAGAAATCTTTTTACCATGGTTTGAAACTTCAATATCTTTATCTACAGGAGTTAGTCCAAACTCTTTGTGTATAATACCAAATCTTGAACCTTCTCCATAAGCACTAAGGTTACCATCATTAGCCATAACAATTAAAGTGCTTTTTCCATCAGCCGCTGCCTTTTCATTTAAAGATTTAATGGAGTCTTGGATATTTTTAATTTCTTTTTCTATAAAATCTTCTTTATCAAAAACTTCACCTAATATTTTCATATTATTTTCAAATGAATCTATATAATTTGCTCCATCTATTGAAAGATATAAAGTTGGAGCAAGTTTTTTAAGCTCATCGTATACTTTTGCCTGTCTTCCAGAAATAATAATTATATCTGGCTTCAATTCAAAGATTTTTTCAAAGTTTGGTTCAAATAAAGTTCCAATGTCTACATATTTATCATCATTATATTTTTCAAGATAAGAAGGAATATTAGATTTTGGTAATCCAAGTACTTCTATACCCATTTTATCAAGCGTATCTAATACACCATAATCAAAAACTATTACGTTTTTAGGATTTTTATTTACAGTGACTTCATCCAATTCGTGCTTAACAGTAACTGTAGTATCAACATTAGTAGTGTCAACGTCAGTAGAAGTTTCTTCAATTGGTTCTTTCTCATTTACCTTGGGCTCTGAGCTGCATGCAGTAAGAGCTAAAGCAGAAATGATTACTATTAATAGTAAAATTAAACTTTTGTTTCTTTTCATTTTATCCACCTCATTAATTTTTTTATTTTTAATTTCAAGGTTTTTAACCTTTATTTTCTTTATAAATGTATTAGAAATATACACAGATTTTGTTGTTTTCTATATCTTCAATTGTAAAATCTATATCATATATACTTTCTAATACTTTTTTATTAATAATCTCATTAGTATTACCTTCTTTAATTATTTTTCCATCTTTTAATGCCACTATATAATCTGAATAACAAGATGCAAAGTTAATATCATGTATAACTATAGCGACAGTTTTTCCTAAATCATCTACTAAGGACCTTAGTATTTTCATTATTTGTACAGAATGTTTCATATCTAGATTATTTAATGGTTCATCTAATAAAATATACTCTGTGTTTTGAGCTATAATCATTGCTATGTAAGCTCTCTGCCTTTGACCCCCACTTAATTGATCAAGATATTTATGTTCTATATCTTTAAGCTTCATATAACTTATTGCTTCGTCAACATATCTTATATCCTCTTTAGTTAAATTGCCTTGACAGTAAGGAAAGCGTCCAAAGCTTACTAGTTCTCTAATAGTTAGTCTTATATTTATATGATTTGATTGTTTTAATATAGATATCTTTTTTGCAAGATCAGTATTATTCCATTGAACTAATTCCTTGCCATCAATAAAAATTTCTCCGTTGTTTTTTGGAATAAGTCGACTTATCATAGATAGCAATGTACTTTTTCCAGCACCATTAGGACCAATAAAAGATGTGATTTTTCCATTTGTTATTTGAGTGGATACATTGTCAACTACACTCTTATTGCCATATTGTTTTATTAGATTTTTTACCTCTATCATACTTTATTCTCCTTTAACAATAGATATATAAAATAGAATCCTCCAATGAAGTTTATAATAACGCTTATAGGCATGCTAAAGTTAAAAATTCTTTCAATAATTAGCTGACCTCCCATTAATGCAACTATACTTATTAATATAGATGTTATTATCAAATATTTGTGTTTATAAGTATTTAAAAATTCACGAGCAAGATTTACTACAAGAAGTCCTAAAAATGTTATTGGTCCAACTAAAGCTGTAGATACTGACACCAGTATAGCTACGATAACCAACATTTTTCTAACAACATTGTCATAATCCACTCCTAAGTTTATTGCATGCTCTTTTCCCAAAGATATAGTGTCTAGCACTTTAGTATACTTATGAGTATAAATTAACATTGAAAGAATGATTATAGAAGATAGTATCAAAATATTTGTGTTTATATTATTAAAACTAGCAAACATCTTATCCTGTATTAGTGAAAACTCATTAGGATCTATAAGCATCTGCATAAAAGAGGATAAACTTTGGAAAAAAGTCCCAAGTATTAGTCCTACCAATAGAAGAAAGAAAATATTATTTTCCTCTCTCTTAAATAAGAATGTATATAATAGTGCTGAGAAAATTATCATTAATCCAATAGATATAATAAAGTTTAAATTACTATTTATGACAGCTAGGTTTTTAGATCCAAGGGCAAAGACTACAAAAGTTTGTATAAACATATATAATGAATCTAATCCTAATACACTAGGGGTTAGTATACGGTTGTTGGTAATTGTTTGAAATATCATTGAAGAAAAGGCTATAGCCCCTCCTGTTAGAATAATTGCAATTACCTTTGGTACTCTTCTATAGAGAAAATACTCAAAATTGCTACTGTTTAGACCTATAAATATAAATAGTACGATTAATATAATTGATAAAATTGTAAGAAAGCCTATTTTTCTTCTAATTTTCATGATTTATTCCCCCTAACTAATAAGTAAAGGAATATAAGGCTTCCTATTATTCCAACTGTAAGACTAATTGAAACTTCATAAGGAAATATGATTATACGCCCTAAGATATCACAGAATAAAAGGAATATTGCTCCTAGTAAAGCTGTATGAACGATATTCTTTTTCATATTATCTCCTTGAAAAATTGTAACTATATTAGGTATTATAAGACCTAAGAAAGGTATCTTTCCTACTGTAATTATGACTAATGATGATATTAAAGCTACTATAACAATTCCTATATTCATTACTCTATTATAGTTAAGTCCTAAGTTTGCAGAAAAATCTTCTCCCATTCCTGCGACAGTAAATTTATTAGCATATATAAATGCAATTATTACAAGAGGAATACTGATATATAAAAGTTCATATCTTCCCTTAATTGTCATAGAAAAATCTCCTTGCAACCAAGAAGAAATATTTTGTACAAGATCATATTTATAAGCAAAAAAAGTGGTTATTGAATCTATAATACTTCCAAGCATCATTCCTATAAGCGGAATAAAGATAGTGTTTTTAAATTTTATCCTTTTTAATATCTGCATAAATAAGAATGTTCCTGATACTGCAAAGATAAAAGCAATCATCATTTTCTTAAGAGGACTAGAAGCAGTGAATAAGATTAATGACACTAAAACGCCTAATTTAGCTGAGTCTATAGTTGCAGCTGTTGTTGGAGATACAAACTTATTACGGCTTATTTGCTGCATAATCAATCCACTTATACTCATACCTATCCCAGCTATAATAATACTAATTAAACGTGGAATTCTACTAAGAAGCAATATTTGAATTTTATCTTCATTAAAATATAGTATATCTAGTAGGCTTATTTCTTTCACTCCAATGAATATTGAGCTTAGTGATAGAATAATTAATGTTATAAATAAATATCGTTTTTTCATGATGCCTCCTTACTGTAAACAACCAAGCTTTTTATTTGACACCTCTCTTTCTTCATTGATATAATTAATAAAATACTTAAGATCTTGATATCGATTTTCTATTGATATCAATTATCACTTATAATAACATTTACTTATTGATCATGTTTAAAGATATTTGTATTTTTATAACTATATTTGGTGATTTTTTAGAGAGGTGAATTATAATGGTGCTGAGTAATAACTGTTTAGCTGAAAAGCATATTTCTAATACTATAGAAAAATTCTTTTCATGTACCCATATTCCAATTAAGGCGTTTAAATGGGATGGTACCATCATACATTCAATAGGGTATGACACAAGGTTAAATAAGGTATTTGATCATAATGATATCTATGAAAGGATTGAAAATGAAATAATAAAAAAAGATGAATCTTCTATAGTCACCATTGACTGTTTAGATAAAGTTAATTTTACAGCTTGTTATATTTGTCCTAGAACTGTAGAAAGAGGTATATATATTTTAGGTCCTTATAGTATTGAGAAAACAAATAATATGGAATTTTTATATAAACCTAGTTCTTGTGTTCCGCACTTAATCTCTTTATTAAGGATGATAGGAAAAGATAGTCTTTATATAAGACAAAGTATGTCTTCACAAAATTCTCCTTATAGTTTTCATGTTAAGAGAGCGATAGATTATATTGAAGCTAGATATAGCGAGCAAATAACACTAACAGATATTTGTAATTATTTAAAAATTAATAAATGTTATTTTTGTACTATTTTTAAAAAAGAAACAAAAAAGACGTTTACACAGGTTTTAAATGAAATTAGAATAGAAAAAAGTAAGGAATTGTTATTGAAGAAAAATATATCCATCTTAGAAGTAGCGCTTTCTGTAGGATTTAATAATCAGAACTATTATAATATGACTTTTAAAAAGCTTACGAATAAGACACCATTAGAATTTAGAAATCAAAACCATTAGAACTCTCTTAGATTTTTAAAAGACAGGGTAATTTAGAAGGAGGAAGATCATGAGTCTAATGAAGGTAAATCAATATATAAGAAGTATTGAACTTAATAGAGAGAAGATATCTTATTTTCAAAACCATCCATTCAATCTTCCTATAATAAAGGATTTACATACTTTAGAATTTCATCCTAAAGTAACTTATATTGTAGGAGAAAATGGTACGGGAAAATCTACTATATTGGAAGCAATGGCAACAGCTTATGGTTTTAATCCAGAAGGTGGTACTATGAACTTTAATTTTTCTTCTTGGGAATCCCATTCAGATTTATATAAATTTATAAAAATAATAAGAGGAGTAAAAAGACCAAAGGATGGGTTTTTTCTAAGAGCTGAAAGTTTTTATAATTTAGCGACGAATATAGAAATCTTAGATGAAGGGGGAATGAGTCCAAAGATTATAGATTCTTATGGTGGCATTTCTCTTCATAAACAATCTCATGGAGAATCATTTTTTGCAGTACTTATGAATCGTTTTAGTGGAAATGGATTATATATATTAGATGAACCAGAAGCCGCTTTATCTCCCTCAAGGCAAATGGCTATGTTAAGTAGAATCCATGAATTAGTGGAAAAAGAATCTCAGTTTATAATTTCTACTCATTCTCCGATTATAATGGCATATCCAGACTCTTTTATTTATGAAATAAAGGAAGGTATTATAAAAACAGAATATGATAAAACAGAAACTTATCAAGTGATGAAGGCTTTTTTAAATAATACTAATAAAATGTTAGATATTCTTATGAAGTAAGAATGAACTTTTCAAAAACGTTTATTTTAGGAATTCTAGTTAAAGAAGTATAATCTGAAATAAAAAGAAAGGGAAGAGATAATATGCCGTTTACTTTTGCTCATCCAGCAGCAGTTCTTCCAATTAAAAATAAATGGGATAAATATTTTGATTTAACAGGATTAACTGTAACTTCTATAAAGTACTTGTCTAAAGATTGTAAGAGTGTATAACAGTATATATTTTTGTTATAAATAGGATATTAAATAAACAATTACCGGAGTCCAAAAGATTTTGAACGAAGCTGAAAGATGCAATCCCCTTCTATAACAGTGTTTTTTTGTTTAGGAGAGGAGGGTTCACTAGAATCTACTGGACTAAATCTATATGGATGATAAAGAACAGTTGGAAGTCCTGTACTTCCCATAACAAATAATCGTTTTCTATGGTCTAAGATGAAAACTGATGCTGTTTCGCCTATTTTTAATATTGATCCAAGCTTTTGCCACATCGCATTTTCTCTTATACTGTAGTTGAAAAGCCAATTTTCTACTTCCTGTCTCTTATTAAGCCATACATCTAAAGTCATCATACGCTCCTCCAGCGATCCCCAAGAGATTCACCATGAAAGATTATTCGCTCTAGTGAAATAGGGATTTCTACTTCATGACCTAAATAATCTTTATATACTCGTGTTATTTCCTCCTAATTTTCTACTTTGGTTGTTTGGGAGCTACAAGCAGAAAGCAATCCACCTAACACCAGTATGATAGAAAAAGATAATACTATTTTTTTATATGTTTCATAATTTAACCTCCATAATTTAGTATAACGATTAATAAAGATTTTCATTATTAGTTATTATCTTAATTAGAACTAATAGTTATTTCAATGGATAAATTTAAATATTGTAAATTTTTTGTACAAAAAAGTTACGTCTATGAGATTCTAGTATTGGAGGTATTGAATTATATTGACTTCCCAGTAATAAGCTGATAAAATGAAAACGATAATCATTATCAACGAGGGAAAACATTTATGTTTAAAAAGGATTAAGGCAATCATTACTTATTTTAGTTGCTATGCTTTCTTTACTTACTACCGCTTATAGTGGAAAAAGTGAAAAAGAAGTTTCTTTGGAAAATACAAGAGTTAAAACAAAAATTGTAAATACAATTAATGGAGATATTGAAATACCAGTGTAACCCAAAAGAGTTATAGTAGATGTTTTTATAGAGCGCAGTTTAGTGCTTAACTGCTGAATGAACTGAACAAGTCGAAGTTTATAATATTTAACAAATATATAGACATGAAAAAATGATTATATTTGAGGAAGGTATTTGCAATGATACAGACAAAAACAAATAAGAATGAAATTGAAAATGAACTTAAAGATAAAAGTCATCCGTTAACAGCTTCTTTTATTATAATAGGAGGATTATTTGCTCTATTAATAGGAATGGCTGTATCCGTTTCTTTTGGAGCTGCTGATATTAAAATAGCTACTGTATGGGAAGCAGTATTTCATTTTAATCCTGATATAACGGAACATATTATAATTCAAGAGCTTAGACTGCCAAGAGTATTAGGAGGAGCTTTGGTCGGAGCCTGTTTTGCTGTTTCGGGGGCTTTAATGCAGGGGATGACTCGTAATCCTTTAGCAGATTCAGGTTTAATGGGACTAAATGCTGGCGCAGGCTTTGCTTTAGCCGTTTGTTTTGCTTTTTTCCCAGGTACTCCATATTTACATTTGATTTTTTATTCCTTTTTAGGAGCAGGTGTTGGTGCAGGTCTTGTTTATGGGATAGGATCTTTTGCAAGAAATAGATTGACACCAGTTAGGTTAGTACTAGCAGGCTCTGCCGTAAGTGCTTTGTTGGGTGCTCTTAGTCAAGGAATAGCTATCTACTTTGATGTTGCACAGGATTTAGCTTTTTGGACAGCAGGAGGAATAGCAGGAACTACTTGGCTACAACTTAAAATCATGTTTCCGTGGGTAGCTGTAGCCATTATTGGATCTCTTATTATTTCACGCTCCATTACTCTTCTAAGTCTTGGAGAGGAAGTTGCTCAAGGTCTTGGCTTGCAGACTGGTATGGTAAAATTGGCAGCTACAATCATTGTACTTATGTTGGCAGGAGCAGCTGTATCCGTAGTTGGTGCAGTAGGATTTGTAGGTTTGATTATACCTCATCTTACTCGCTATCTTGTAGGAGTTGACTATCGTTGGATTGTTCCTTGTTCAGCGGTACTTGGAAGTTTATTGGTAGTATTAGCGGACCTTGGAGGAAGAATGATTAATCCTCCATATGAAACTCCAATAGGAGCTATCATTTCTCTAATAGGAGTTCCTTTCTTCCTTTGCCTTGCACGAAAGGAAAGGAGGGAATTATAAATGAATATGGTAGATATTTCTATAGAGGAGAAAAAGAAAAAAACAAGAGGAATTACTGTACTTAGTATTCTAAGTATATTAATAATAATAACTTTTATCATTAGCATAAATACAGGCTATATTAGATTATCGCCTATAGATGTAATTAGAGTTTTATTTGGAGGAGGAACAGATAAAGAAAAATTAATTCTTTTTGATTTTAGACTTCCTCGTATTGTAATCTCCATTATGATTGGAGCAGGTCTTTCTCTATCTGGATGCATTATGCAGGGAGTTTCAAGAAATGCTTTAGCAGATCCAGGGATTTTGGGAATTAATTCTGGTGCAGGTTTAATGGTAGTGTTATTTGTTTCCTTTTTTTCAACTAACTCTATAACTTCTATTTTCTTCTTGCCCTTTTTAGCTTTAATAGGAGCAGGATTAACAGCAACATTAATCTATGTATTGGCCTATAAAAAGCATGAAGGAATATCTCCAACACGATTGCTTTTGACAGGAATTGCAGTTCAATCAGCAATAAGTGCTGCAATGATCGTATTGACTATTCGTTTAAATCCTGAAAAATTTAAATTTGTTTCTGTATGGTTAGCGGGAAGTATTTGGGAAGCTAACTGGAAATTTGTACTTGCTTTATTACCTTGGCTAGTAATACTTATTCCCTTTGTTTTCTATAAAGCGAAAGTACTTAATGTTATGAACATGGGAGATCAAATTGCTACTGGTTTTGGAGTCGAAGTTGAAAAAGAAAGACGGGTTTTATTAGCTAGTGCTGTTGCTTTAGCAGGATCTTGTGTTGCTGTTAGTGGAGGAATAAGTTTTGTGGGGTTAATTGCTCCTCATCTGGCTAGACGACTTGTAGGTCCTAAGCATGAATTTTTACTTCCTGCTTCAGCATTGACAGGTTCATTATTGGTAGTTGTAGCAGATACATTAGGACGTTGGATAGTACAGCCTTCAGAAATACCTACGGGCATTGTTGTAGCCATTGTGGGAGCTCCTTATTTTTTATATTTGCTGGCTAAAACTAAAGAATAAAAGATTAGTGAAAGTAATGGCAAATATATTGCAATAGAAAATTTATAGAAGGGTGGAATAAGTTTGTCAGAACGACTGAACACAAAAAACCTAGATATTGGATATAATGAAAATTTAATTGTTAAAGAGCTTAATTTAGAAATACCTATAGGAAAGATAACAGCTTTAGTGGGAGCAAATGGTTCTGGTAAATCTACTATATTAAAAACTATGGCAAGAATTATGTCTCCAAAAGAAGGAACCGTTTTATTAGATGGAAAGTCCATTCATGCCCAATCTACTAAGGAGGTAGCTAAGCAATTAGCCATATTGCCACAGAATCCTACGGCACCCGATGGTTTAACGGTTTATGAACTTGTAAATTACGGAAGATTTCCTCATCAGCAAGGATTCGGGGCATTAAGTACTGAAGATAAACGAATTATCAATTGGGCATTAGAAATGACAGGAATGAATAAATTTTACAATCGACCAGTAGATCAACTTTCTGGTGGACAGCGTCAACGAGCTTGGATTGCTATGGCACTTGCACAGCAAACAGATATCTTATTCTTAGATGAACCTACAACTTTTCTAGATATGGCTCATCAGTTAGAAGTATTAAAATTACTAGAAAAGTTAAATCGTGAAGAAAAAAGAACGATTATTATGGTAGTTCATGATTTAAATCATGCTTCTAGGTATGCTCAACATATGGTAGCTATACGATCAGGAACTGTAGTTAGTGAAGGGGCACCAGAAAAAGTTATGACTCAGAAGGTGCTTAGAGAAGTGTTCGGCATCGAAGCAGATATCATATTGGATCCAAGAATAGGGGTACCCCTATGCATACCTTATGAGCTAGCGTCTATAAATGAGAAAGAAAAACATAAATATAAAGCTTTGAAAACTGGATAGAGGTTAAAGGGGGATTTTTCGGTAATTAATACTAAGTGTAAAAGATACACGTAGAAATTTATTTAAGGTTTAATTAAATAACACAAAGTAAAGAAAGCTTTTCAACCATAGTTGAATAAGCTTTCTTTTTTATTTGTTATAGATAAATATAATATGAACCTTTGAGCATATTGATATTTATTATTGGTAGGTAATTTAACCTAATGTTACAATTAAATAGGAAAATTATATAAAAAATTAATAATGTAAAGAGGAGAGATAAGGATGAGACCACTACTTATGGAGGAAGTAGAAGCGTTAAGAGGAGTAAATTCCGTGAAGATTAAGGAAGCCCATGAAGCTGGGAAAAAGGTAGTAGGCATGTATTGTGTATTTTCACCTCAAGAAATTGCTTTAGCTGCTGATGCAATTGCTGTAACCCTTTGTGGCACTGCACAAGCACCTATTGAAGATGCAGAAAAAGAACTTCCAAGAAACCTATGTCCACTTATTAAATCTAGTTATGGATTTGCAATTACGGATAAATGTCCCTATTTTTTCTTTTCCGATGCATTATTAGTGGAAACTACTTGTGATGGGAAGAAGAAAATGTATGAGTTAATGAGCAAAATAAAACCTATGCATAGAATGAATTTACCACAGACTGCCGAAGATGAAGATGCGCTAGAAATGTGGAAAAAAGAAATGATTAAATTTAAAAATTTTTTAGAGGAACAATTTAGTGTAGAAATTACAGAGGATAAGCTTAGAGATTCTATCAAATTAATGAATAGAGAAAGAGATGCAATGAAAAGATTGCATAAATTAAATGCTCATAAGCCTGCTCCATTAACTGGAATGGATATGATGCTATCACAATGGCTAAAGGGTTTCAATGTAGATAAGGAATCTGGTATAGAGTTAATTGAAAAACTAATTACTCAAGTTGAAGAGCAAATGGAAAAAGGTATTTACGCTTTTGATGAAGACGCACCAAGAATTTTATTAACAGGATGTCCAATTGGAAGTGGTTCAGAGAAAGTATTGAGAGCTTTAGAAGAAGCAGGAGCATCTGTAGTTGCTTTAGAAAATTGTACAGGCTATAAAGGTTTAGATGTAATGGTAGATGAGGATAAGGATCCTATTACAGCGTTGGCTGAAAAGTATTTATCAACGCCTTGTTCTTGTATGACACCTAACAATACAAGATTAGATTTAATTAAGAGATTATCAGAGGAATATAAGGTAGATGGGGTAGTAGATTTAACGTGGCAAGCTTGTCATACCTATAATATAGAATCTTTTACTGTTGGAAACTTTGTAAAAAATGAATTAAATCTGCCATTTATTCAAATAGAGACAGATTATTCTGAAGCTGATACTGGTCAAATTAAGGTTAGAGTTGAAGCTTTTCTAGAAACTATAGTTTCATCAGCAGAAGCTTAATAACTTGATTTATATAACTGCGAATAATTACGACAACATCCTTATGTTTAAAGGTGATTTAAAATAAGAATCAAGAAGAACAAGAGAATGAACGGCACAATTTCTTGTTCTTTTTTGATTTATTAAAGAATATTCGTTTTAAATAATTCAAGAATTTCTTTGATTAAATTTTTTGAAAATAGGGTAAATTACAAGTAAGATTTAGAATTAGTATTGAAGTTTATTATAAAGGTTATCTGAAGGGAGACAATTAAATGGGAAAAGTAAAATTAGGGATTATTTATTATAGTTCTACAGGAACAAATTATAAATTAGCTAAATGGGCAGAAGAAGCAGCATTAGAGGTCGGAGCAGAAGTAAGAGTATTAAAAGTCCAAGAATTAGCACCAGAAGCAGCAATTAACTCTAATCCAGTATGGAAAGCTCATGTGGAAGAAGCCAAAGATGTACCGATAGCGACTACTGATGATCTAGAGTGGGCAGACGCCATAATATTTAGTACACCTACACGTTTTGGAAATATATCTTCTCAAATGAAGCAATTTATAGACATTACAGGTGGAATCTGGGCACAGGGGAAATTGACTAATAAGGTTGTAAGTGCCATGTCTTCTGCTGGAAATCCTCATGGTGGGCAAGAAGCTACCATAAAAGCCTTATATACATCTATGATGCATTGGGGAGCAATTATAGCAACTCCTGGATTTACAGATAGATCGATATATAAAGCAGGGGGAAATCCTTATGGAACCAGTGTTACAGTGGATCAAGATGGTAAAATGGTAGAAGACGTAGAGGATGCTGTAAAACATCAAGCAAAACGTACAATAGAAATTGCCTCTTGGATTAAAAAAGGAAAAGAATAATTAAATTATATTTTATTGAACTTAGTATGAAAATATAGTAATATATAACATATAAAAGTAAATAGGCGATGGAGTTCGCCATAACTGCTAAATGCTAATGACTCCTACAGATATAATTATAATGTATCTGTAGGATTTTTTGTTTTTTAGAATTTTAAGGAGGGATTTTTTTGGCAACAGATTTAGCTATTATAATATTGTTGGGACTTTTAGCAAATGCTCTATTTACAAAAATGAAATTACCAGGACTATTGGGAATGCTTATCTTAGGAATCATTATAGGTCCTTATGGACTCAATTGGTTAAAAACAGATATTATAAACATATCTCCAGATCTCCGTAAAATTGCCTTAATAGTAATTCTTTTGAGAGCAGGACTTGGTATTAGTAGAGATGATTTAAAGAAGGTAGGTATACCTGCTATTAAGTTAAGTTGTATTCCAGGTTTAATTGAAGGCTTTACTATAGTTTTTATTTCAACAAAACTGTTAGGATTTTCTTTTATACAAGGAGGAATATTAGGATTTATACTAGCTGCCGTTTCTCCAGCAGTAGTTGTTCCTCAAATGCTAAATTTTATGGAAAGAGGTGTAGGAACAGATAAGGGGATACCTACTTTGATATTAGCAGGAGCTTCTATAGACGATGTTTTTGCAATAACTATATTCAGTACATTTTTAGGATTATATAGCGGTAATCAAGGTAATATAGGAGTAAAAATACTGGGGATTCCTTTTTCAATTATTTTAGGTATTGTTTTAGGCGGGATTATTGGATTTATTATGGTAAAGCTCTTTGAAAAATACCATATTAGAGATACAAAGAAGATACTTTATATACTTGGATCTGCAATTTTACTTACAGCATTAGAAAATTTATTAAAAAATAAAATTGAAATAGCAGGACTTTTAGGAGTCATGACTATTGGATTTATTATTCTAGAAAAAATGCCTCAAGTAGGAAAAAGACTGTCTATTAAGTTTAACAAAATATGGGTATTTGCAGAAATCTTGCTCTTTGTTTTAGTGGGAGCTCAAGTAAATATTGGAGTAGCTTTAGAAGCAGGAATTAAAGGAATTATATTAATATTTATAGGCTTAATAGGGCGAAGTATTGGAGTTATGATTTCTCTTATAGGAACCAATTTAAACTGGAAGGAAAGATTATTTTGCATCATATCCTATATTCCTAAAGCTACAGTACAAGCAGCTATAGGAGGAGTCCCTCTATCTTTAGGAGTAGCATCAGGAGATGTGATCTTAGCCTTAGCTGTACTAGCCATTGTAATAACTGCACCATTGGGAGCTTTAGGAATTAGTTTATCTGGTGATAAATTGCTTAATAAGAGAAAAGGGATATAAACTTGTAAAAGCTTTAATTCTATGTTATATTTCTATTAAGGATATAAAGTTGTATCTAAAAACTGAAATTTAATATCAAGTTAAAGGGGGGCTTATATTGATAGGCTGAGATAGGAATGTTATTCCTGACCCTAAGAACCTGATTTGGGTAATGCCAACGAAGGGATTTAGCTAGGGAACTAGAGGAGCTGTATTTTTGCTGTATACTTTTGTTGGTATACAGCTTTTTTATTTTTTGTAAAAGGAGGTGAAAAGATGGAAGTGCTTAGAATAATAGATGCAAATATAAACAGAGTTTCAGAAGGGTTACGAGTAATTGAAGATATACAAAGATTTATCTTTAATAATGAAGAAATATCAAAGAAGTTAAGGGAAATGAGACATTTGGTAAGAAAGGGTTTTTATTGTAAGGAGTTGTTAGAAAGTAGAAATGTAATAGGAGATATTGGTGTAACCATATCTAAGAATAGTTTATTAGATCAGAAACATAGTCTAGAAGATCTGTTAATATCAAATTTTAAAAGAGTAGAAGAAGGGCTAAGAAGTATAGAAGAATCTTTAAAAATAATTGACCACTATAAAGAATCTAAAATCTATGAAAATATTAGATTTCAGGTATATGATTTAGAAATAATGCTGTTAGCGAAAAAGAATATTCCTAAAACTGATATTTATGCCATATTAGGAGAAGAGTTTTCAAAAAGTAGAAGTAATATTGAAGTAGCAAAAGAATTAATAGAAGCAGATGTAAAGATAATTCAATACAGAGAGAAAGATAAAAGTAAAAAGAAGAAATACGAAGAATGTAAGGCTATTAGAGCATTGACTAAGGAAAAAGGAGTTACTTTTATAGTTAACGACGATATATCCATAGCCTTAGCTGTTAAAGCTGATGGTATCCATATTGGACAAGATGATATGCCTATTGAAGAGGTAAAAAGACTAGCACCTAATATGATAATTGGACTATCAACTCACAATGAGAGCCAAGCAAAATTGGCTATAGAAAAAGAAGCAGACTATATTGGAGTAGGATCGATATTTAATACTACAACAAAGGAAAATGTAGAAAAATCAGAAGGACTAAATTACTTAAAATGGGTTTCTGAAAACATAAGTATACCTTATGTGGCAATAGGTGGAATAAAGGAAGAAAACATAATCTCTGTGAAAGATTATGGAGGATATTGTTTCGCTATGATATCTGAAATAACAGGTGCAGAAAATATTAAAGGAAAAATCAAGTCTATAAGATCAAAACTAAGGTAAGGGAGGATTCTGAAAATGAATTATACGACTCAAATGGATGCAGCCAAAAAAGGGATTATCACTAAAGAAATGGAAGTAGTTAGTAGAAAAGAAAATATAGATATAGAAATTCTAAGAGAAAGAGTAGCTAAAGGTCAAATTGTAATACCTGCCAATAAAAATCATAAATCTCTAGATGCAGAAGGAGTAGGGAAAGGGTTAAAGACAAAGATCAACGTCAATTTAGGAATTTCTAGAGATTGTCCTAATGTAGATACAGAGTTGGATAAAGTGAAGACCGCTTTAGATATGAAAGTAGAAGCCATAATGGATTTAAGTTCCTTTGGTAAAACTGAAGAGTTTAGAAAAAGGTTAATAAATATGTCTACAGCTATGATTGGAACCGTTCCTGTATATGATGCTGTAGGTTTCTATGATAAAGAACTTAAAGATATTACAGAAAAAGAATTTTTAGATGTAGTAAGAAAACATGGAGAAGATGGAGTAGACTTTATCACTATTCATGCAGGTATGAATAGAGAGACGGCTAAAGTTTTTAAGAAAAATGAAAGAATTACTAATATAGTTTCAAGAGGTGGATCTTTATTATATGCTTGGATGGAACTAAACAATAAGGAGAACCCCTTCTATGAATATTTTGATGAGTTATTAGAAATATGCCAAGAATACGATATGACCATAAGTCTTGGAGATGCTCTAAGACCAGGAAGCATAGAAGATGGAACAGATGGACCTCAGATAGCAGAACTTATGGTATTAGGAGAGTTAACAAAGAGAGCATGGGAGAAAAATGTACAAATTATAATAGAAGGACCAGGGCATATTCAGCTAAATGAAATTGAAGCTAATGTTCTTTTAGAGAAAAAGCTTTGTTATGAAGCACCTTTTTATGTATTAGGACCTATTGTAACAGATATAGCTCCTGGCTATGATCATATAACCAGTGCTATAGGGGGAGCCATAGCTGCTAGTCATGGAGTAGATTTCCTATGTTATGTAACTCCAGCAGAACATTTAAGATTACCTACTTTAGAGGATATGAAGGAAGGGATTATAGCTTCTAAGATAGCTGCCCATGCAGGAGATATTGCCAAAGGTGTACCAGGTGCTAAAGAATGGGACTTAAAAATGAGCAGAGCAAGACAAAAATTAGATTGGGAAGGAATGTTTAAGTTAGCTTTAGATGAAGAAAAAGCTAGAAGATATAGAGCTGAATCTAACCCAGAACATGAAGATAGTTGTACTATGTGTGGTAAAATGTGTTCCATGAGAAATATGAATAGAGTCATGGAAGGTAAAGATATAAATATATTAAGGGCAGAAGATTAAGAATGGATACAAGAAAATTAACTATTTCTGCTATGTTTATTTCTATAGGAGTAGTATTAGGGAATTTAGTATATATTCCTGTAGGAGTTTCTAAATGCTTTCCAATACAGCATACAATAAATTTATTATCTGCAATAACCTTAGGACCTTTTTATAGTACAGCTATAGCTTTTCTTATTTCTCTAATTAGAAATCTTATTGGTACAGGAAGTTTTCTTGCTTTTCCCGGTAGTATGATTGGAGCTTTTTTAGCAGGAGTAATATATAAGAAAACGAAAAATAGTTATGGAGCAGCTATTGGAGAAATATTTGGGGCAGGAGTATTAGGAGGATTAACAGCTTTTCCTATAGCAAAGTATATAATGGGAAAAGAAGTTATAGCTTTTTTCTTCGTTTATCCTTTCCTATTAAGCACTATAGGAGGAAGTATAATAGGTTTAATATTAATTAAAATATTTAATTCCATGAAATGTAATTTAAAAATATTAAAGCATTAGATTAAGTCAGGAGAAGCTTTATGAGTTATGATAATATTGGAGAACATCTTTGTAATGATATCTAAAAGTAGATTTAAACTCATTTAAGAATATGGAAATGAAATTTTTTATAAAAGTTATTGCTTTTAGTCACCATTATAATTTCTAGTTTATTTGATGCTGAAGAAAACTATAAATGAAGGAAAAATCATACAATTTAAATCAAATAGGACAAATACTAAAAACCTTCATGGAACTAGTTGTACCTTTTCATTAATTATAGCTTCTAATTTAGCCAAAGGTATGAATATTGAAAAAGGAATAGGTCCTGTAAATCATTTTTATAAATTTAATATGTAAAAACCTAGGATGTTTAGTTATATTTTAACTAACATCCTTTTTATTTGGGAAAAAGTAAAGTTTCTTTTATAATAAATATAATTAAAATATACTAAATCATTAGCCTCCATTTACCAGGATATAAACCTAGGAAAATACGGATACTATAAATAGAAAGATAAGTCTATATTTAACTTTCATAATAGATGGAAATTATTATATTATATATATATAATAATTTAAGAAACTTTTAAGACATTGTTAACGTTATATTAACGTAAATATGATATCTTATTTATGACATAATAATTTAGTAAATGGAGGATTAAATATGGAGAAGGTTTTAATATTTACTGCTGCCACAGGCGGTGGTCATAATGAAGCTGCTTCCTCTCTAGAGAAAGAATTTATAAAGAATGGTTATGAGGTAAAAAAAGTAGATATTTTAAAAGAAATAAATAAAATGCTAGATATTCTTATTTCAGATTCCTATAGGATTCTTGCCAGCAAGCTTCCTAAATTCTATGGAAGCCTTTATGAAATAAGCAACAAAGAAATAACTAATAAGTTTATTACTAAGTCTTTTACTAAAATTGCACGACAAAAAGTTTTTCATATTATTTTAGGAGAAGACCCTAGTTTAATCATAGGAACTCATGCTTTTACAGTAAGCGTAATAGGATATTTAAAAGCAAATAAGTTAATTAATATACCTTTTATTTCAGTGATAACAGATTATGAAGCACATCAAACTTACATTGATAACAATGTAGATGCATATATTACTGGAAGTATTTATACAAGCAAAACTTTGGAGAAGTATGGTATAGAAAGAGACAGAATCTATCCCTATGGAATACCTATTAAAAGAGAATTTTTCCGTAGTTTTAATACTGAAGAATTTAAAAAAGAGCATTTTCAAATTTTGTTAATGGCAGGTAGCTTAGGACTTAAAAATATAAAAAAAGCATTAAAGAGTATAATAACTTTACAAAGAAATTTTCATATTGTAGTAGTTTGTGGGAACAATAATGAGCTAAAAAAATCTATAGAAAAGACTTACACTGACTTAATTAATAATGGTAAGATTAGATTATATGGCTTCACAAAAGAGATTCCCTATTTGATGGAAACTTCTAACATTATAATAACTAAACCCGGAGGTTTAACGGTTTCTGAAGCTATAGCAAAGAAATTACCTATGATTATACCATATTATATACCAGGACAAGAAAAAGAAAACTTAGATTTTCTAGTAAAGCAAAATGTGGCCATTTATGTAGATGAAGAAAATCATATAAGTAAAATTGTAGAAAAGATTATGGACAATCCTGAAATTCTAGAAAGTATGAGAAACAACATGACAAAATTGGCTAAACAGTTTTGTCTAGATAATATATGTAAACTTGGAAAAAAATTAATAGAAGATTATAATTGTGGAGTAGGTGTAGTTGATGAAGGATAGGATAGATATATTAATTTTGACAGCAAACTTTGGTCAGGGACATATATCTGTATCTAAAGGGATTAAGGAGAATATTTTAAAAATAGATCCTTCAATAAATATAGAAATTGCAGATTTATTTCAGATATTTATGCCCAAACTATCAAAAAATATGTACAAGGGATATGGAGTCTTAGTGAAGAGTAGTCCTGAAATTTATAATCATTTTTATTATAAGAAGAATAAAGAAAGTTCAATAGGGAAAGATCAATTTTCTTATAAATATAATTTAAATAAATTACAAAACTATCTTATAAAACTTCAGCCTAAAATGATAATTTCAACTTTTCCTGGAGCAACATACTATATTTCAAAACTTAAAGAACATCCTTTTTTCTCCTTCCCATTAATTACTTGCATTACAGATGTAGTTTCTAGTTGGGAATGGATTGTTCCAAACTGTGATAAGTACTTTGTAGCAACGGAAGAAATAAAGGAAAGAATGATTGAAAAAGGAGTACAAAGTGAAAAAATTGTAACTACAGGAATACCTTTAAGGAGGGAGTTTATAGAAGAAAATAAACCTGTCCCAAACATTACTCTGCCTAAAGATGGACTAGTCATGATGATTATGGGTGGCGGTATGGGACTTTTGCCTAAAAATAAAAACTTTTATAATTGGCTCAATAATTTAGAAGGGGTAACTACCTTAGTTCTAACAGGAAAAAATGAAGAATTATTAGAAAAACTTATAGAAACAGATATGGATAGAGTTATACCCGTTGGATATATTGAAGAGGTAGCTTATTTGATGGATAAATGTGACTTGTTAATAACAAAAGCAGGGGGAGTAACTGTGTTTGAAGCCATTGCTTCTAATTTACCTTTAATTGTATACAAACCAAAATTAGGACAAGAAATAGAAAATACAAATTTTATAGAAGAAGAATCTATAGGTCGTATTGCATTCAGTATGAAGGATTTACAATGGATTGTTGAAGACCTAATAAACAACAGAGAGAAGATTAAAAATTATAAGAGGAATATAGATGCTTTAAAAAAGTATATAAATATGAATAGATTAGCGGAAGAATCAATAAAATTGCTTTATAGTTAACCTAGTATGAGAACAAAAAAGGGATGATATGAATGAGATTTTTTATTGTAGTGGGACTTTTAGGTCTAGGATTTTTACTTTATGCTGTAATACCCAACTTATATTATAGAAACAAATCCCCTCACATAGTTAAAAGATTTGATAGTTCTAACAGTATTTTCTTAACCTTTGATGACGGACCCGATATTAGATACACATTAGAGTTATTAGATCTTTTAAAAGATTATAATATAAAGGCAACTTTTTTTATGGTAGCCGAAAAGATGGAAGATAATTATAACATAGTTAATAGAATGATAAGTGAAGGACATGGCTTAGGGATACACTCCTATAGCCATAAAAGTGCTTGGTTATCTTTTCCCTGGCAAACCAAAAAAGACTTTGAAGAATCATTAAAAGTCTTTAAAAAATTTAATTATTCTGTAGAATATTTTAGACCGCCATGGGGTACTTTTAACTTATTTACCCATTACTATTGTAAAAAATATGGATTGAAAACTATATTATGGACCTTAAATGCTAAAGATTGGAGCAAAAAAACTACTCCAGATTATATTGTTAATAAAATTTTAGATAATATAAAGTTTGGGGACATAATAGTACTACATGATAGTAATGGAGCTGAAAATGCACCAAGAAATACTATTAAGGCTCTAGAAACTATTATTCCCAGCTTAATAGAAAGAGGTTTTAATTTTAAAACTATAAACAATGGTATAAGGAGTGGAGTCAATGAATAGATTATTTCAAAAAAATTTTGAAATAATTGATAGGAAAATAGTAGAACATAGAAATTGGTTTCATATTCCAAAGACTAAAGCAGAAGTATTATATATAGCACCCCATATTTATAAGGGGAGGGATAAGTATTTACCTGATGGTACTGTTATTAAAAGAGGAGATTTGTTAGCAGGGATTCATATTGATAATCAAAAAATAAAAAATATGAATATAAATATTAAAGCTATCTTGAGACTTCTTGATGACGAATTAAATTGTTTATCCTATGCTATTGTTGCAGATACTAGGTTTAAAGATATTAAAGCTTTTCACGGAAAAACTTTATTTTACCCTTTTTTAAAAAGAGAAGGTTTTATGATTGTGGACTTAGATTTCTCTTTGAATCTTTTATTTGTTAAATCATGGGAAAAAATGTTAAGAAAAACTTATAGTAAGAATAAAATCAGAAAAAGAGTTAATAGAGAGATAAAAGAATTTTGGATAACCAATGACCAACTAATGGACAGAAGGAATAGGATAGGTAATGAATTATGAAAAAAGCTATAAATTATATCGTATTAATAACTCTTATAGGAGTAACAACATGGGTTCTAATCAATAATAATGATTTAGCTAAACTACCTGAATTAATTGAAGATACAAACAAAAATTATTTAACATTAGCTTTTTTGGGAATGGTATTATTTTGGATTTGCGATGCCTATATAATCAATAAGATGAAGAAGATATTAAATATAGAAGACAACTTTTTTCAATCTTTAAAGTCAACTATGATAGGACAATATTACAGTTCTATTACACCTTTTGCTGCGGGCGGGGAACCTGCTCAAATTTATTCTTTAGTGTATAAAGGCGTATCTGGGGGAACAGCAACATCTTTATTTATAAATAAATTTTTAATTTATCAATTAATAGTTACATTTTATTGCATTTTTATGTTTATATTTAAATTTGAATTTTTGTATAATGAGACTAAATTAGCATTATCCTTTGTAATTACTGGATGTATATTAAACTTTCTTGGACTATTAATCATAATCGGACTTTTTCTAAATGAAAAACTTATTAAAGGTATCTTTAATAAGCTATTTAAGATTGGTTATAAGATAAAACTAGTAAAAGATATAGAGAAAGCTGAGAAAAGTTTAGATAATAGCTTAAAAGATTATATGGAGAGTATTAATATTATAAAGAATAACAAAAAAGCTGCTGTAGAGTTGGCGTTGGCTACTGTGTTACAACTAACCTTTTACTTTTCTATTACCTATTTTGTATATTTGGCAGTAGGTCTTAGAAAGGTTTCTTACTTTAATATTGTCGCCCTTCAATCTCTACACTATATGGCAGTTTCTTTTATGCCTACTCCAGGAACAGTAGGTGCTTCAGAGGGAGGATTTTACATGCTATTTAATACTATCTTTCCTAAGTATACTTTAGCTTATGCCATTATTTTATGGCGTATTATAGACTATTATTTTAGGCTAATATTGAGTGGAATGGTTACGCTTGTAGATTATATTTATAGAAAGATAAAAAAAGCTTCTATTCAATAAAACTATTTAAACTTACTCTATTTCAATACAGGTAAGTTTAAGAATATATGTTTATCCAAAGAAGATACTATTAAGTAGGGTTATTATTGTAAATATTAGAACTATAGAGGAGATATTCATGGTAGAAATTAAATTGCTATCAATGAACCATAGAAAAAATATTTTTATAAATAAGCTTGACAATTATAGTAATTAAGAATAACATAGTAGTGTAAATTAAATAGCCTCGGTAGGTGAGGTTACTACAAGGATACGGGTTGCTGCCGTGAAAGAGTGGAAACATTCTCAACTGGTTAGCAGATTTTGCCGAACAAAGAAGGCTTAATCTAATGCAACTTCATTGCCTTGCAGAGCCAAAACTTGAACGAGTGATGTATGGGTTGTTATGCCTTCGTCTAGTTCAAGTTGACGGAGGTTTTTTATTTTGAAAAAAGATTATTAAAATGGAGGTGAGAAGAATGGAATCTGGTAGTAGTATGGACGGTGGAGGTAGTATATGTTATAAAAAAATATTTTATTTATCAAATTCCATTCTTAATCTTTGGGATTTAATAAATAAAATATTCCACTCCATTATGCATATACATTTCTTTATTTAATCTTAAAAATACTTTCCACTGTTTCTTTACTCATGTAAATTCACAATATTTATTTTGAATTTTTCCAGATTTTAATTAAGTATTAGTAAAAAGGTTAAAATAACACTTAACCTTTAGTTTCTTATTGCAATTTTTAGAAAGGGTGAATTACGATGAAAAAAAGAAACATAAATATAAGAGATACAAATGCTATAACTAAGAATTTAAATAATCTTAGTAAGAAAGATATAAGTGAAGTATATAAAATAATGAATACCGACGTTGAAGGTATAGCTAAGGAAGAAGTAAATAACAGAATAGATACCTATGGATTAAATCAGATAGCAAATGAAAAACCAATTCCTTGGTATGTTCAACTTATTAAAGCTTTTATTAATCCTTTTATAATAGTTTTATTAGCCTTAGCTATGATATCTCTTATAACAGATGTTATTATTGCACCTCCTGGAGAAAAAAGCTGGGAAGCAGTGATAGTTATTACTTTAATGGTGACAGTTAGTGGCATGATACGATTTATCCAAGAATTTAAGTCAGGAAGAGCAGCAGAAGGCTTAAAGGCACTAGTAAAAACTACTAGTGCGGTAGCACGTAGAGAAGAAGGAGTTAAGGAAATAGATATATTACAAATTGTTCCAGGGGATATAGTTCATTTAGCAGCAGGAGATATGATACCTGCAGATATAAGAATTATTACATGTAAAGATCTTTTCATTAGTCAATCAGCTTTAACTGGTGAATCAGAACTTGTTGAGAAGTATCCTAATTTAAGGGAAGATTCAAATAAAGATTCTAATGTGGCAGATCTAGATAATATTTGCTTATTAGGCACAGATGTAATTAGCGGCAGTGCCGTAGGTGTAGTTGTTGCTACAGGAGATAACACTTATTTTGGTTCAATGGCCGCCTCCCTTATAGGACAAAGAACTAAGACTAGTTTTGAAAAAGGCGTAGATAGTGTGAGCTGGTTATTAATAAAGTTCATGCTAATAATGGTTCCTTTAGTATTTTTCATAAATGGTATTACCAAAGGAGACTGGCTAGAAGCTTTACTATTTGGAATATCTATAGCTGTAGGGTTAACACCAGAAATGCTGCCAATGATAGTAACAGCTAATCTAGCCAAAGGCGCTGTGTCCATGTCAAAACACAAAACTGTTGTGAAAAGATTGGATTCAATTCAAAACTTTGGAGCAATGGATATACTTTGTACCGATAAGACTGGCACATTAACTTTAGATAAAATAGTAGTAGAAAAGCACTTAGATATTCATGGGAATGAAGACGATAGAGTCTTAAGACATGCATATCTAAATAGTTATTATCAAACTGGACTTAGAAACTTAATGGATAGAGCCATATTAGAATTTGGAGATAAAAAGAACTTCCATGATTTAAAAGATATATATACTAAAGTTGATGAAATCCCTTTTGATTTTACAAGACGTAGAATGTCCGTAGTGTTACAAGATGGAGAGGGTAAAAGACAGTTAATAACTAAAGGTGCCATTGAAGAAATGTTATCTATTTGTACTTGGGCAGAGTATAAGGGAGAAGTAGTACTATTGACAGAAGAGATAAAAGATATAGTAGTGGATATGGTAGAAAAGCTAAATAAAGAAGGAATGAGAGTAATTGCCGTTGCACAAAAGAATAATATTCCCGATGAGAATACCTTTAGTGTAAAAGATGAAAAGAATATGGTTCTTATGGGCTACATTGGATTTCTTGATCCACCAAAAGAAACAGCAGCTTCTGCAATTAAAGCTTTGCATGAACATGGAGTAAAGGTTAAGATTTTAACTGGAGATAATGAAACTGTTACTAAAAAAATATGTAAGGAAGTTGGATTACCTGTTGACAAGGTTTTGCTTGGAAATGACGTTGAAACCATGACAGAAGAGGAACTAACTTTAGCTGCTGAAGAAACTACTGTTTTTGCAAAATTATCTCCTATTCAAAAGTCTCAAATTATAAGAGTTCTTCAAAATAATGATCATACTGTAGGATATATGGGTGATGGAATTAATGATGCACCAGCTCTTAGAGAAGCAGATGTTGGAATTTCTGTAGATACAGGTGTAGATATTGCTAAAGAATCTGCGGATATTATACTTTTAGAAAAAAACTTAATGGTTCTTGAAGAGGGTGTAATAGAAGGACGTAAAATATTTGGAAACATTGTAAAGTATGTAAAGATGACAGCCAGCTCAAACTTTGGTAATGTATTTAGTGTTTTAGTAGCCAGTATATTTTTACCCTTTTTACCAATGCTTCCAATCCATTTATTAGTTCAAAATCTGCTATATGATATTTCTCAAATTTCTATACCTTGGGATTCAATGGATGAAGAATATATTGAAATGCCTAAGAAATGGAACGCAGATGACTTAGGAAAGTTTATGATATATATTGGACCTATTAGTTCCATATTTGATGTTGTAACTTATTTAGTTATGTGGTATGTATTTAAGGCTAACACACTGGAAATGCAAGCTCTTTTTCAAACTGGATGGTTTGTAGAGGGACTATTATCTCAAACTTTAATAGTTCATATGATTAGAACTAAAAAAATACCATTTATTCAAAGTAGGGCAGCAACACCTTTAATGATTCTTACAAGTGTAATAATGGTAATAGGCATAGCTATACCTTTTACACCTTTTGGAAATACCATTGGATTACAAGCCCTACCATTATCTTATTTTCCATGGCTAATAGGCATACTTCTATCTTATTGTATATTGACACAAATCATTAAAAAAATCTATATTAAAAAGTTTGATAGATGGCTATAAAATTACGTTTAAGAGTCAAGAAAAAATCTTGACTCTTTTTATCTATTTAATTAATTTTTTAAGAAGATTTTTTGGAATCGCTTTTGTAATTTTAAGAGCAATAATATAGGATATTCCACCTATTATTAGACTCGAAGTAAAAATCAGTGCATTGCTATTCTGAATATTACTTAAGTAATATGTAGATATATATATGGACAAAATCATGAAAGCAGAAGCGGCTAAGGGTTTTCCAATAAGATCTACATAATCCATTTTAAACTTAACCATCTTTTTCAAAACAATAAAATCTAGTCCTATAGTAATAAATGTAGAGAGAAAAAAGCCGATAAAGTAACCGTTTATTCCAAACTTAGGATTACCTACAAGAAAATATATAAACAATATTTGCAGAATCATACCTATTAATCTATTAACTGTTACATTAAACTGCTTATTTAAGCCATGAAGAATACCGGAGAATGTATGTTGTAAGGCTAAAAATACTGTACTATACCCCATAATATTTATAAACTTACCAACCTTTGGATCATGGTATAAAATAAGTCCTAAGTCTTCAGATAAACAAGCATACAATACAGTCAATGGAATAGAGATAAGTAATGTTACTTTTATTGCAAGTATTATATCACTCTTCATATTTCTATAATTTTTTAAAGTAACTTGCTCAGATAAGCTAGGAATAAGGTTAATGACCAAAGCTGATGTAACAATAAAAGGCAGATGTACTAAGGGCATAGTCATACCCGTAATTCTTCCAAAGGTTGCAACGGCTTCACTATTTGTATAACCTAGAATCATAAGTCTATTAGGAATTAATATAGTATCCATGAATCTTAGAAGAATACCAAAAAAGTTAGATATTGTTAAAGGTATAGCTATGAGCAAAATTTGGGTTAAACATGTGATTCCATTTATCTTTTTAATGGGAAGATTTTCTGAACCTCTATGCCTACGATTTCTTCGTTTTTTTGCAGAAGATATCCAAATAAAATCAAATAATTCACCAATGCTAATACCACAAATAGCAATCATAGCCCCATATACTGGTTCAACAGGATATACATAATATAGAAAACCTAAAACAATTATGAACTTCATTATATGTTCAATGATTTGACCAATGCTAGGCATTATCATGTTTTTCATTCCATAATAATATCCTCTCATAATGGCATTGAGAGAAATAATTATAATAACTGGAGATAAAAGGTATACACAAAATAACATATCTTCATTTTTAAAAATCTTTAGAGTAATAAATTTACCAGATAAAATGAGAATCAAGCTGAGAATAATTGAAAGAAATAAATTAAATAACATAGTAACTTTAAGAGCCTTGTTAACGGCATAATCATTGTTTCGTGAATTTTGTTCTGCTATAAATTTTATCAATGCTGTAGGAATTCCAGAAGTTGTAATAATTATGAAAATCATAAGTATGGACATAGCCATTTGAAAGAGTCCCATTGCTTCTGCTCCCAGGAATTTTGATAATATGATATCATAGATAAATCCTATAATTCCTATAATAAAATTCATAATAACCATAATGATTGATCCATAAATAAATCTATCTTTTTTCAAGACAACACCTCACCAATTACAAAAGATATATTAATTTATATGCAATATATAAGATAAAATTACTCACGTTACAATAACCTAATCTAGAAACTCAGATTAAGTTACTGATTAAAACCAGATGAATTAATAAGAGATATATGGTATAAAGATACTTAAAAAATAAGTTTACAAAATAAATATAATGTGCTATAGTTATAATAATATTTTAATAGAATAGCTTATCAAGAGTTAGGGTAGAGAGTTAGCTCGTTGACCCTACACCAGCCTGCTTGTTTAGTAAGGTGGTTCTGCTAACGTCGATAAGGAAGGATTTTTAGGAAATATATACCTTCTTGGCGGTAGCTGAGGAGGTTTTTTTAATTTTAACTAAAATTTAATATTTTCTTATCAAGAGAGGTGGAGGGACTGGCCCAATGAAGCCCGGCAACAGTTTCTAAGTGAAATATCTTAGAAAAAATGTGCTAATTCCTGCAGCGAAAGCTGAAAGATAAGAAGAGGAAGTTTAAATCATATTTGATATTTATCCCCTTCTTATTTTGAGAAGGGGATTTTTAATATTAAAAGGAGGAATAGAAAAATGAAAAAAGTAATCATTTGTATTCATGGAGGGAAACCAGATATAGTAAGGGGTTCCGTTGGTATAAGGGGTATTGAGGATATGATAGACGATTTAGAAACAGAATTGAATAGGTGATTTTATGGGGTTAATACTTAATCCAAATATCTCGGCAATAGATTTGCTACTTAAAGAAAATATAAATTTAAATTGGAAAGAAAATATTGTTAACTTACCAACAGTTTTAATACTCAATTTAATGCCAATTAAAAAGAATGCTGAGGTTCAATTATTAAGGTTATTAGGAAATAGCTTTATGGATATAAAGGTAGACTTTTTATATACCAGTACCTATAAGCCAAAGAATACAGAAGAAGGCTATTTAAGAAAAAGTTACAAAACGTTAGAGGAAGTACAAAACACAAATTATGATGGAATGATAATAACAGGAGCTCCCTTGGAATTTTTAGATTTTGATGAGATTAAATATTGGACGGAGCTAAAGGAAATAATGGACTATTCTTGTAAAAAGATAAAATCTACTATTTATCTATGCTGGGGAGCAGCTGCTGGATTATATTATCACTATAATATATCTAAACATATAACACAGAAAAAGGTATTTGGTGTATTTTCTCATAGGATAACAGATATAAACTATCCGTTATTTAAAGGTTATGATGAAAAATTTATGGCACCTCATTCTAGATATTTAGAAATTAAAGAAGAAGATATAAATAGAATTAAAGAATTAGAAATATTATCTAAGTCAAAAGAAGCTGGAATATATATGGTTGCAAAGAAAAATGGTCAACAGATATTCATAATGGGTCATCCAGAGTATGACGAAATTACTTTAAAGGAGGAATATGAAAGAGATTTAAATAAAGGGTTATCTCCCTCCATACCGAAAAATTATTTTCCTCAGGATAACCCTAAAGAAGAACCAAGAAATACATGGAAACACCATACCCAGCTGTTAATTGATAATTGGATAAAAGAATATCTTTTATAAATAAAAATTAGGAGTGAAAATTATGGTGAATATAGGATTATTAGGGTTGGGAACTGTGGGAACAGGTATTGTTCAAATAATAGAAGACAGAAAAAATTATCTACAGAAACTAATAGGAACAGAAATAAACATATCTAAGATTCTAATAAGAGATATGAATAAGAAAAGAAGAATAGGAATCCATGAAGATAAGTTAACTACAGATTTCTCAGAAATAGTAGGGGATCAAGATATAGATATAATTATTGAAGTAATGGGAGGACTAGAAGAAGCTTATGTTTATATCAGGGAAGCCCTAAATAGAGGGAAACACGTTGTAACAGCTAATAAAGCTGTAGTTGCAAAACATTTAGAAGAACTTACCTTTTTAGCTAGAGAAAAAAATAAAGCTTTTCTCTATGAAGCCAGTGTAGGAGGTGGAATACCCATAATAAAACAATTAAAGGAGCAAGCAAACTTAAACAATATACAAGAGATAAAAGGAATATTAAATGGGACATCAAATTTTCTGTTAACTAAGATGATAGAGGAGGATTTAGATTTTAAAGAAGCCTTAAAGATGAGTCAAAAATTGGGATACGCAGAAGCAGACCCTACCGATGATATAGAAGGTTATGATACTAGAAGAAAGCTTAGAATCCTAACTACTATAGGATTTAAGGATAGAGTGAAGGAAGAAAGTATTTTATGTCAAGGTATTAGTTCTATAAAAACTATAGATATACAAAATATTAAAAGCATGGATTGTACAATAAAATTATTAGGGACAGCGACTTTAAAAGATAATAAATATTATGCTTTAGTAGAGCCTGTAATCATAAAAAAGAATTCATATTTTGGAAAAGTTGACTATGCTACCAACTTAGTTTCTTTTGTAGGAAATAAAGTAGGAGAGTTAAGGTTTTATGGTGAAGGGGCTGGTAGTTTTCCAACAGCTAATGCAATTTTAAGTGATGTAATAGATATAATTCTTAAAAATTATCACAAAAATTATTCCTTAGAAAGCAATGACTTAGATAATATTAATAAATTATTTCAAGGAAGATATTATATAAGAACTACCTTAGAGAATGATACAAAAGATAAAATGATCAGATATATTAATGAAAAGGAAATCACGGATAAATTAATTACGAAAGAAAAAGATGTTGCTTTTATTACTAAGAAAATATTAAAGAAAGAAATAGAGAATATCATTAGCAAATTTAACATAAGAACAGAAAATTACTTTATCGGAAGGTTAGAAGTTTAATTAGAGGAGGCGAGAGGTTGACTCTTTTAGAATCTAATATAATTGTACAAAAATATGGGGGTAGTTCTGTATCCACTCCTAAGAAAATTAGTCAAATAGCTAATAAAATTGTTAAGAGAAAAAAAGAAACTCAATATATAGTGGTCGTAGTATCTGCTATGGGAAAAACTACAAATCATCTTATTCAATTAGCTAAAGAAATATGTACCACCCCTTGTGATAGAGAACTAGATGTTTTGCTATCTACAGGAGAGCAGCAGTCTATAGCTTTACTATGTATGGCTTTAAACCAACTAGGCTGTGAAGCCATTTCATTAACAGGAATCCAAGCTGGAATAAAAACAAAAGGAAATTATACTAGGTCTAGTATATTAGATATTAGAGATGATATCATAAAAAATCATTTATTAGATGGAAAAGTAGTAGTTATTGCAGGATTTCAAGGTGTTAACCAAGAAGGTGATATTACAACTTTAGGAAGAGGAGGATCAGATACTACAGCTGTAGCTCTAGCAGCTAAGCTTAATTGTCCCTGTGAGATATATACAGATGTAGATGGTATATATCCGATTGATCCTAGAATATATTCAGATGCTAAAAAGTTATCTAAAATAAGCTATGATATAGCTCTAGAAATGGCTAGATTAGGAGCTAAAGTAATAGATAAAAGAGCGTTATCTCTAGGTAAAAAGTTTCAAGTGCCCATATATGTAGGGCATAGCTTTAATGAGGAGTTAGGAACAAATATAGGAGGGGATATGATGGAAGAATTAAAGGTTACATCTTTAGTAATAGATGATAGTCAAATAGAAGTTAAGATAAACAATATTCCTAATAGGATAGATACTTTATCAAAGGTTTTTGAAATAGTAGGCAGATATAACTTAGATATTTCGATGGCAGAAAATAATTCATTTGATGCTACTGCCAATATTTCTTTTACATGCCCTAGAGAACATACTTATCTTTTTCCATCTATAAAAAAAGAGATAGTATCTACTATAGATCAATGGATTAACATAGAAATCAATGATACCACAAGGGTTTCCGTAGTCGGAACTGGGAGAGTAAACCAAGCAGAAATAACAGCACAAATATTAAATGCAGTAAAAGAGAGTGGATTAAAATATAAAAAGATAAGTACATCAGAGTTGAGTCTATCCTATTTTTTTGAAGGAGAACAAAAAGGAGATTTAATTAATAAGTTAGCTAAAGTATTTGACCTGTAAAGGAGGAGTTATAATATGAAAAGTATTAACGTAGCTGTCTTAGGAGCTACAGGAATGGTTGGAATAATTTATATCCAACACCAATAAAAATTGAAGGAAAAGATGAAGTTTTTGTAGGAAGAATAAGAAGAGATTATAGCCTAGAAAATGGAATTAACCTATGGATAGTAGCAGATAATGTTAGAAAAGGTGCTGCAACTAATGCAGTTCAAATAGCAGAGTTGTTGATGAAGCAAGGTTATTAATAAAATTTTTAAGAAGGAGTTTCATAGATACTTGTCAAATATATTAAATATGATCTTATAATTGTAGATTAAAGTATTAAACGAGGAGGTGTTTTATATGAAAGTTATTCAAAGAAATGATGTTATATATAAGTTTAAGGCTGAAATGCCAGCTGTAGAAAGGGTAAATCCAGGAGAAATATTTAAAGTCATAACTAACGACTGCTTTTTCCAACAAGTATTTAGAGAAGATCAAGTATTGACTGAAATTGACTACTCTAGACTAAATCCTGCAACAGGACCTATTTTTGTAGAAGGGGCTGAGCCGGGAGATTTATTAAAAGTTAAAATTTTGAGTATTGAAGTAGCAACAAAGGGAGTAGCAGCAGTTGTACCGAAAGAAGGCGTTCTTGGGAATAAAGTTTCAAAGCCTATTATCCGAGTAATTTCTATAAACGATGGTTGTTGTGATTTTGATGGTATAAAAATACAAGCTAGACCTATGATTGGTGTTATAGGCGTTGCTCCTGCCAAAGAAGATGGAGAATGGGCAACAGATAGCCCATGGAAGCATGGTGGAAATATGGACACTACAGATATATGTCAAGGTTCAACACTATACTTTCCAGTAAGACAAGAGGGGGCTTTATTAGCTTTAGGAGATTGCCATGCTGTAATGGGAGATGGAGAAGTCTGCTTCACTGGATTAGAAGTTCCAGGTGAAGTAATTCTTCAAGTAGATGTCATAAAAGGAAAAGCAACTACATGGCCATTGCTAGAAACTCATAAAGCTACTATGATTATTGCTTCTGGAGATACTCTAGACCATGCTATTCATGAAGCTACAAACCAAGCAGTGGATCATTTAAAGCATAGTCTTAACTTAGAGTGGGAAAATGCTTATATGTTAGCAAGCCTTTCTGTAGATTTAAAAATAAGTCAAGTTGTAGACCCTAAAAAAACTGTACGTGCATCTATACCGAAATCTATACTGTCTACAGAAAAATTAATAAGATCAATTTAAATTTTTACTTAAAAGTAACAAACTATTATATAATATATAAAGGGGTACATTTCATAAGGGGTTTAAAAATATGTTAAGGGAAGAGGGATAAATATGAAGGGGATAGAATATAACAAATTAATTAGAGATAGGATTCCTAAAATTATAGAGGAAAGCGGGAAAAAGGCTGTAGTTAATAGAATTAAAGGGGAAGAATTATTAAAAGCATTAAACGATAAATTAAAAGAAGAATTAGAAGAATATATTCAAAGTGGTAGTATAGAAGAATTAGCAGATTTAGTGGAAGTAATTTATGCTATATTAAATTTTCAGGGGATATCAGTTAGTGAGTTTAATGAAATGAGAGAAAATAAAAATAAGTATAGAGGATCTTTTAGAGAAGGATTGTTATTAGTAGAAGTTACTGAATAATAAGTGATACATAAAACCTTAGGCGATTTTAGCCTAAGGTTTTGATATTTTAAATAAAAAAATATTAAATAAAGGAAAAATAAGATAAATATAGAATACAATTATATAAGGATAAGTATAAAAATGGGGGGAAAATATGATTGAGTTAATTATTGTAAGACATGGTCAATCTATTGCAGATATTGAGAATAGGTATGAGGGGAAAGCAGATTTTCCATTAACTGATTTAGGGAAAAAACAAGCTAAAAATGTATCTAAATTCCTCAAAGAAAAATATATATCTGATGAAATATATAGTAGTCCATTAAAAAGAGCTAGTGAAACTGCTGAAATAATAGGAAAAGAATTTAACCAAAATATTATATATGATGATAATTTGAGGGAATGGGATAATGGAGTAATTGCAGGGCTTTTAAGGAAAGAGGCAAATATTTTATATCCAGAGCCTAAAGGTGGAAGAAAATATTTTCAGAAAATAGAAGAAGGAGAATCCCTATTGGATTTAAGATATAGGGCAGAATATTTTTTAGCTAATCTATTGGAAACTTTACAACAAGAAGATAAAGACAAAAAAATATGTATAGTATCTCATGGAAAGATGATATCTATGCTTTACAGAAGTTTTTTAAATTTACCATTAGATTGTGATATATGGTTGGATACAGGGGATACAGGAGTACATATTTGGAGAATAGTAAATAATAAAAGAATAATAGTATATTGTGACTAGAAAACATATTGTACAATAGATATATTTTATTTGTATTATAGAGTATATGGAAAAATAATAGACTGGATTATACAAAGAGTGTTTTTCTATCGGTACTATACTTAAACATTTAGAAAGCAAGTAGGGACTTAATTATAAGAGTCTTTACTTGCTTTTTTACTATATCTGAAATTAAGAACATATTTATAGGGTATATGAATATTATAAAAAAGACTTTACAAAACAATAAAATATGGGTATAGTATAATTGAGAATGATAATCATTCTCAGTACGTTTATTATTTCAAAGGGGGAAAAAAGAATGAAACGCTATGTAGGATTTCTCACAGCATTAAGTTTATTTATGCTGATTTTAACAGGATGTAATAATGTAAATCAAAATACAGAAGAATACTCAAATAAATATAAAGTTGTTGCTACTACCACTATGATAGCAGATTTAGTAAATACTATAGGTGGGGAACATGTAGAAGTTCAAGGATTAATGGGTCCTGGTATTGATCCACATTTATATAAGGCTAGTGCAGGAGATGTAACTAAAATGCAAAATGCTAACATTATTTTTTACAATGGGATTCATCTAGAAGGTAAAATGGGAGATCTTTTGGAAGACTTAGAAAAGACTAATATAAAGACTGTAGCTGTAGCTAAAGATATAGATATTTCTGATTTAATTCAATCAGAAGATTTTGAAGGAAATTATGATCCTCATATTTGGTTTGATGTATCTTTATGGATGAAAGCCGTAGAAACCGTAAAAGAATCTTTAATAGAATTAGATAATGAACATAAAGATTATTATGAAGAAAACGCTAAAAACTACATAGAAAGATTGAAGAATCTTGATCAATATGTAGTAAATGAAATAGAAAAAATTCCAGAAGAATCAAGAATACTGGTAACAGCTCACGATGCGTTTAGTTATTTTGGAAGAGCATATAAATTTGAAGTAAAAGGATTACAGGGAATAAGTACAGCTTCAGAAGCAGGCACATCTAACGTTAAAGAATTAGCAGATTTTATTGTAGAAAAAAAGATTCCAGCTATATTTATAGAATCTTCTGTACCAAGAAAAAATATTGAAGCTTTACAGGAAGCAGTAAAGGCTAGGGGATTTAATGTAGAAATTGGAGGAGAACTTTTCTCTGATTCTTTAGGAGAACCGAATACAGAAGCTGGTACTTATGAGGGGACTATTAAGCATAATATAGATACTATAGTTAATTCTTTTATTGAATAGGGGGTATTAAAATGGAAGATTATATAATAAAAGTCGAAGATCTAACAGTAGCCTATGAAAAAAAACCTGTATTATGGGATATTGACTTAGAAATTCCATCAGGAACTTTAATGGCAATAGTTGGTCCCAATGGAGCAGGGAAATCAACCCTTATTAAAACTATGTTAAATCTAATAAAGCCTGTAGCAGGAAGAATATCTTTTTGGGGTAATCCTTATGAAAAGGAGTTAAAAAGAATAGCGTATGTACCTCAAAGGGGTTCTGTGGATTGGGACTTTCCTACAAATGTTTTTGATGTTGTAATGATGGGAAGGTATGGTAATCTAGGATGGTTTAAAAGACCAGAAAAGATAGATAAAGAACTTACTATGGAAGCTATAGAGAAGGTAGGGATGACAGAATTTGCTAAAAGGCAAATTAGCCAATTATCTGGTGGGCAGCAGCAAAGGGTGTTCTTAGCTAGAGCATTAGTTCAAGATGCAGAAATTTATTTTATGGATGAACCTTTTCAAGGAGTAGATGCAAAAACAGAAGAAGCCATTATAGGATTGTTGAAAGACCTACGTTCTAATGGAAAAACAGTAGTAGTAGTACATCATGATTTACAAACTGTACCTAAATATTTTGACTGGGTTACTCTTCTTAATATGCAAATACTTGGAGTAGGACCTGTAGAAGATGTGTTTACTGATGAAAATATTAGAAAAACTTATATTACTAGAAATTAAAGTTTAATGGTAACGTTGGGAAGGGGTGAAGACTTTGAACTTTTTATATGATATTTTATTAGACCATACTCTTATTACAGTAGGATTAGGTTCTGCTATTTTTGGAATCATTAGTGGAGTATTAGGAACTTATGCAGTATTGAGAAAGCAGAGTCTAATAGGGGATGCAGTTTCCCATGCTGCTCTCCCCGGTATATGTATAATATTTCTTATTACAGGCACTAAGGAAACTTCTCTTTTCCTTATTGGTGCTTTAATCTCAGGAATAATTGCTAGCTCGGTAATCATGTATATTACCAATGTTTCCAAAATAAAATACGATAGTTCATTGGGAATGGTTTTATCAGTTTTTTTTGGACTTGGATTAGTATTACTTACTTATATTCAAAAAATTCCTAATGCCAATCAAGCAGGGTTAGAAAGATTCTTATTCGGGCAGGCTTCTACCCTATTAAAATTTGATGTTAAAATAATGGCTATTGTAGGATTACTAGTTGTATTTATTACATCTTTATTATGGAAGGAATTTAAGCTATTGTGTTTCAATAGTGAATTTGGTGCCAGTTTAGGATTTCCTATTAAAAAGTTGGACTTTTTATTAACAGGATTATTGGTAGTGTCTATAGTAATGGGACTTCAAACTGTAGGGGTAATATTAATGAGCTCCATGATAATTGCTCCAGCAGTAGCTGCAAGACAATGGACGGATAAGTTATGGTTAATGATGATACTTTCTGCTTTATTCGGTTCCATTTCTGGAATTACTGGGACTTTAATAAGCTTTTTTGTTCCTAAGATGCCTACAGGACCTATTATTGTAGTGGTTATGAGCGCTATAACATTTATATCAATTCTATTTGCACCAAATAGAGGTACAATTTGGAAAATAATTAGGGATAGAAAAAATGAAGAAAATATAAACAATTATGTATTATTAGCAGAAGATAGAAAATAAAGGGAGGGGTGATTTAATGACAACAGCCCAAGTAGAAATATTGGTAATAGGAATTTTAACAGCCGCATCCTGTGCATTAGTGGGTAGTTTTCTTATATTAAGAAAGATGGCTATGATGAGCGATGCTATAGGTCATACAATATTATTAGGAATTGTGATTGCTTTCTTTATCACTCAAGACTTATCTTCTCCTCTATTGATTATTGGTGCTGCATTTACAGGGGTTATTACAGTGTTTTTAGTAGAAATGTTGCAGAAAACTAATTTAGTTAGTGAAGATTCTTCTATTGGCATTATTTTTCCTTTTTTATTTAGTATAGGAATAATAATGATCAGTATGTATGCAGGAAGCGTACATTTAGATGTAGATGCAGTCTTGCTGGGAGAGTTAGCGTTTGCTCCTTTTGATAGATTTATTGTAAACGGAGTGGATTTAGGGGCAAAATCCCTCTATGTTATGGGAGTGGTTTTCTTAATAGATTTAATTTACATCATATTATTTTACAAGGAATTAAAGATAGTTACTTTCGATGCTTCCTTAGCAGCAGTCATGGGTATTTCTCCTGTAATTATACATTATTCCTTAATGAGTTTAGTATCAATTACAGCTGTAGGTGCTTTTAATGCTGTAGGAACTATATTGGTTGTAGCTTTAATTGTAGTACCTCCTACTACGGCATATTTCCTAATGGAAGATTTGAGAAGTATGATTCTATGGAGCGTTATATTTGGAATCCTAAGCGGGATCTTAGGCATATTTATGGCCTTCTATCTTGATGTATCTATTGCAGGATCCATATCTGTGATGACAGGAGTTATATTTGCTATTGTATTCATATTTAGCCCAAAGAAAGGTCTACTAACTATTATACAAAGAAGAAGGAATCAAAAATATGAATTTGCAGAATTATCCTTATTAATTCATTTATTCAATCATGAAGATACAGATAGAGAGGAAATAGAATTAAATCCTCAAAATATAATAGAGCATTTCAAATGGAATAAAAAGTTTTTGAAGGCTGTTTTAGAACAATTAATTAAGGATGGATATGTGGAATTTGAAAAAGATCTATTGAAGATCAATAAAAAAGGTATGGAATATTTAAAAACAAATTCTATTTATAATATAAATGATAATAAAACATGTTGTAATTAAATAAAAGGCTTCATAGGTGGAGATGATACCTATAGAAGCCTTTGTATATTGGTTTAGATTAAATTTTTAATGACATTTAAAGGGAGTTAATGATAAAATATAAGATGGAGGTGATATCTGAAAGAGAAAATTTATTAATAAAAACAAACAAAAGCGCCAGAACTCATATAGAGAGTTGACGAGGACATGGTTTATCGAAGATTCGGCGGATGCCATGGGGTGAACTGCCACCTTTAGAGCTATACAAAGTCTATAAGAAATTATAGATACAAAATTAGCTTAAGCAGTAAAGAACTTAATATAGAAGGTGATAGAATGTGTGGAATAGTTGGATATATCGGAAAAGGTAAGGCTGCAAATATATTAATGGAAGGCTTAGAAAAGTTAGAATATAGAGGATATGATTCAGCAGGAATTGCTATTCTAAATAAAAATGAAATGGAAGTTAGAAAATATAAAGGAAGATTGAAGGTATTAAAAGAAAGCCTAGAAAAAAATTCTATAGAAGGGACTATAGGTATCGGACATACAAGATGGGCTACTCATGGAGAACCTTCAGATATAAATTCACATCCTCATTTAAATGGTGAACATACTATAGCAGTAGTTCACAACGGTATAATTGAAAACTTTTCAAGACTAAAAGATGAACTTAAAGAAAAAGGATATAACTTTTTATCAGAAACGGATACAGAAGTACTACCTCATTTATTAGATTTATATTATGATGGCGATATGGTAGAGGCAGTAAAAAAAGTAGTAAATAAAGTTGAAGGTTCTTATGCATTAGCTATATTGGATAAAAATAATCCAGATTCTCTTATTGCAGTAAGGAAGGATAGTCCTTTAGTAATAGGATTAGGAGACGGAGAAAACTTTATTGCCTCAGATATTCCTGCTATATTGAAATATACAAGAAAAGTATATATTTTAGAAGATAGAGAAATGGCTGTTATTACTAAAGATAAAATAGATATTATGAAAACTGATGGTACATCTATAGAAAAGGAAATATATGAAGTTACTTGGGATGTAGAAGCTGCTGAAAAAATGGGTTATGATCATTTTATGATAAAAGAAATCTATGAACAGCCAAAGGCTATAAAAGACACTTTATCTCCAAGGATCATTAAAGAAGGAAAACTTAAACTTGATGAAGTTAATTTAAGTAGAGAGTATCTAAATAATATAGATAAGGTTTATATTGTTGCTTGTGGTACGGCATACCATGCAGGACTTCTTGGAAAATCTTTTATTGAAGAGTATGCTAAGGTTCCTGTAATGGTTGATGTAGCCTCTGAATTTAGATATAGTAATCCATTTATAGATGATAGAACTCTAATGATTGTAGTAAGCCAATCTGGGGAAACAGCAGATACTTTAGCAGCTTTAAGACTTGGAAAGGAAAGGAATGCTAAGGTAATAGCCATAACCAATGTAGTAGGAAGTTCCGTATCCAGAGAAGCAGATCATGTCCTTTATACTTGGGCTGGACCAGAAATAGCTGTAGCATCAACGAAAGCTTATACTACTCAAGTAGCAGCCTTAGCTTTAGTGGCTTTAGACATAGCTGTTAAAAGAGGAACTATAGATGAGGAATCTTTAGGGAACATATTGAAAGAATTAAAAAAGGTTTCTGGGCTAGTAGAAGAAATTTTTAAAGATGTTGAAGATATAAAAGAAGTTTCAAACCATATATGTAAATCTACTAATTTATTCTTTATTGGTAGGGGTATAGATTATGATGTAGCTAGAGAAGGATCTCTTAAGTTAAAGGAAGTAACCTATATTCATTCAGAAGCTATGGCAGCAGGAGAACTTAAACATGGAACCTTAGCTTTAATTGAAAAGGATACTCCTGTAATTGCGTTGGCTACTCAAGATAATCTATTTGATAAAATGCTAAGTAATATTAAAGAAGTAAAAGCTAGGGGAGCATATGTAGTAGCCTTAGCTAAAGAAGGTAATGAAGAAATAGAAAAATCGGTAGATAAGGTAATCTATATTCCAAAGATATTAGATAAATTAGCAGGAATTTTAGCAGTAGTACCTTTACAGCTACTAGCGTACTATGTAGCTTTAGAAAGAGGCTGTGATATTGATAAGCCTAAGAACTTAGCGAAAAGTGTAACGGTAGAATAAGGTAGGGAAAATAGTTGTTATTATTGTGAGTTTATAAAAAAGTTTGAACTATTGTAAAAAAGATTGAACTTTTTGAAAAAAGATTGGACTTTTTTAAAAAAGTTTGAATTAAAACCACCTCTTTGTGGTGACATATATCACAAAGAGGTGGTTTTTTATGGCCAAAAGAAAAAGGATTACAAATGAGAAAGTAATTGAAAAATTAATAAAAGAAGGTAGGGGTCAAGGCATAGGAGAGAATTATAAACCTTGGATTCTAATACAAGACGTGCCTTCAAGAGGAAGAGCAACTAGATTAAAAGGAATAAAAACTAATAGGCAGCATGAGTTTCTTTCAGATTTAGAAAGGAACTATTTTTATATACTAGAATATTCCGATATAGTAATTGATATTAGGGAGCAGTTTCCTTTACTTCCATTAGAAGAAACAGTATTAATAGCAAAAGAATTAGGAATAAAACATCCTACAGATCCAATAACTAATGAAGCTATAGTGATGACTACAGATTTTTTAGTAACTGTAAATAGAAACGGAAAAGATATAGATATTGCTAGAACAATTAAACTAAAAGATGATTTAAATAATAAAAGAGTATTGGAGAAGTTTGAAATAGAAAGAAGATATTGGGAGAAACAAGGAGTCGATTGGGGAATTGTTACAGAAGAAGAAATAAATAAGGATTTAGTTCAAAATATAAGTTACATTCACACGTATTATGATTTACGAGCCATAGATTCTTTCAAAAATATGGAGAAACATGATGTAGAAGATTTGGCTATTGAGTATATTAAAAGAGTGATTGATGGAACTGTAAGTATAAGAGAAATATCTAATAAGTTTGATGATGATTTATTTTTACAAAAAGGAACAGGGATCTCTTTATTCAAATATATGTTGATGAGAAAAGTAATACAAATTGATTTATACACTCCTATGGATATAAATAAAAGAATAAAAGTAAATCTTGTATCTGAAGAACTTGATAAGAAGTGGGAGATATCATGATACTTGAAAATATGGTTTTCCAATACATGGATAAAAGTGATGGAGAAAGAATTAGAATAATAAATATTGATAGTGAGTATAAGTATTTATATTATGTTACCCTAGAATTAGGAGTATCTATGCCTAAGAAAGAAATGATAGAAAAAATAGAATCTGAGATAAATAATAATATATTGATAAAGATACCAGAGCCATTTTCACAGACCATAGATGAAGAAAGAATTTCACCAATTCAGAAGGAAAAAAGAGACTTTCAATGGATAATAGTAGATAAATACTGGAATGAATATAAAGAAAAACTAGTAGAAACTAGGGGTAGACAAAAATTATTAGAAGAAATATCAATAGAAAATAACGTAACCATTAGCAGTGTTAAAAGAATATTTACTAGGTTTTGGCAAAGAGGGATGAATAAAAATGCTCTTCTTCCTGATTATATGAATTCAGGTGGAAAAGGAAAAAGTAAAACATTGAGTTTGGATAGCAAAATAGGAAGATCTAGAAAAACTAATTATAATGGAGAAACTATTCAAGGAATAAATGTAACAGAAGATATAAAAAAAATATTTGAAGTATCAATAAATAGATTTTATAGAAAAAAAGATAACCTAAGTCTAACTGAAACTTATAATTTAATTCTTAGAAAATTTTTTTCAGAGAAATATTATGAAGATGGAGAAATTAGATACAAAGTTTGGGATAAGTCAAGAATACCAAGTTATCAACAATTTTATTATTGGTTCAAAAAAACAGAAAATATAGAGAAGGACATTTCATTTAGAATAAGTGATAAAGAATTTAATTTGAAATATAGGCCAATTTTAAGTAATTCTACAATAGAAACAGATGGACCGGGAACTAGATTTCAAGTAGATGCAACAATAGCAGATATATATATAGTAAGCTCACTTAATAGGAATAGGATTATAGGAAGACCTATTCTATATGCAATTATAGATGTATATTCAAGAATGATTACAGGTATATATGTAGGATTAGAAGGACCTTCTTGGCTTGGAGCTATGATGGCATTAGATAATATGATTACCGATAAAGTTGAATTTTGTATGAAATATGGAATTGAAATAACAAAAGAACAATGGCCATCACATTATTTGCCAGAGATAATAATAGCGGATAGAGGTGAATTTGAAGGATATTCAGTTGAAAATTTGATAAATAACTTGAATATAAAAATAGAGAACACATCGCCTTATCGTGGAGATTTAAAGGGAATTGTTGAAAGAAGCTTTAGAACAACAAATGAAAAGATAAAGCATAAGGCCCCAGGTGCTATCCAAAAAGAATATAGGGAGAGAGGAGATAGAGATTATAGATTAGATGCAACACTTACTTTAGAAGAATTTACTCAAATATATATAAAAATGGTCTTACATCACAATCATAAAATAAAGGTAGATTATCCTATGGATAAAGAGATGATATCAGATGAATTGACTCCAACACCTATTAATTTATGGAACTGGGGAATTGAAAATAAAAAGGGGCGACTTAGACTAGTAGATAGGGATATTATGAGGCTTAATATACTACCTAAGGGAAAAGCTAGTGTGTCAAGAGCAGGATTTAAATTTAAAGACTTATACTATAGTTCTAAGAAAGCAGTAGAAGAGCAATGGTTTATAAATCCAAAAAATAGATGGATTGATATAGTTTACGATCCGAGAAATATGAATCAAATATATATACCACGTGAAGATGGTAAAGACTATGAAGTATGTTATCTTCTAGAAAAGAGTAGGCAATATAAAGATTGTTTATTTGAAGAAATAGTATTCCAGCAAGAATTAAAAAAAGAACTAATGGAGCTAGAATTAAATCAACAGGTTCAGTTAAATATAGACTTAGATAAAGAAATAGAGGAAATAGTTAAAAAAGCTAAGGAAGTGAAAATGGGAACAATTATTGATACAACTACTAAATCGAAAAAGATAAAAGGTATAAAAGGGAATAGGCGTTTTGAAAAAGAATTTAATAGATTTGAAGAAGCTTTTGAAATTGGAAAAAAAGAAAAAAAGAAGGAATAGTGAGCCATTTTAATAAAAATACAAAACAGGAAGAAGAGCAAAAGGATACTCGGCATGAAACTCTAATGAATAAATTGAGAATGAAAAGGGATGAGAATCTTGGAAAAAAATAAAATAGCACCTTTATTAAAAGGAAGAGTTGAAATTGCAAATTACAAAGATCAAGAGCTGCTAGAATATTCAAATAATCCATTTATTGAAGCTTTACCAGCAATATTTTCAGAAGATAATATATTAGAACAATTTACTAGATATCCAATAGTAGATTACACAGAGAAATCTAAGAATAAAAATTTAAGGCATCATATGATAAAAAGGATAAAAAACTTTATACAACCACTGCCAGATCATTTCATAATAGAAAGTAAATTATCGACAATTATAAGGCGAGGATATCTTGCAAGAAATCCAATGGATAAAACTTATTTTGAAAGATTAAAAATATTAAATGATATACAGTCTATAAAGCAAGAAGAAAGAGATGATATTTTAAATCAAAATATGGAACATATACGATCCACAGCTGACAGTCTTTCCATTATAGGAATTTCAGGAATAGGTAAAACTACCACAATTGAGAGATTATTGCTTATGTATCCACAAATTATAAAACACGAAGAATATAAATCGAGAGCATTAAGTAGAACACAAATAGTATGGTTAAAGATTGACTGTCCATATGATGGAAATCTTTCTACACTTTGTAAAAATTTTTTTAAAGCTATAGATGACTTGTTAGGAACAAGATATTTAGAAAAGTACGGATATCTAAATAGAATAACATCGTCAATGATGCTACATATGACATCATTAGCAAGTATGTATGGAATAGGTGTTTTAGTAATAGATGAAATACAACATTTAATTAATTCTAAAAATGATCCTGATGAAATGCTTAATTTTTTTGTAACATTAACTAATACTGTAGGAATACCAACTGTTTTAATAGGAACATTTAAAGCACTTAAAATATTTAAAAGAGATTTTAGACAGGCTAGAAGAGCAGGAAGTGAAGGAAATATTATATGGGACAGAATGTCTAAAGATAGTGATGAATGGGACTTTTTTATAGAAACATTATGGGAGTTTCAATGGCTTAAAAATAAATGCGAGTTAACACAAGAACTGAAAGATTATTTTTATGATGAATGCCAAGGAATAACAGCAATAGCTGTAAATTTATTCATACTAGCTCAAGAAAGGGCTTTAAATACAGATAATGAAAAAATAACAAAACAAATTATAACTAAGACTTCTAAGGAAGATCTTTCCATGATACAACCAATGATAAAAGCACTTAAAACCAATAATAGGACAGAAATAATGAAGTATGAGGATATAACTATAAATTTAGATGACATTACTTTTAGACATAAAAATAACTTGCAATTATCAGGAAGAATTAAAGAAATGGCGAAAAATGAAGAAAAATTATTTGAGCTAAAGAGAAATAATATGGTAGAAAATTTAATATTAGATTTGAATTCATTAGCAATATTTAATGAACTTACACAAACAGAAATAGAAAATTTAGTTAATACAGTTGTTAATAAATTTGGAATAGATGATGAGTATAATGTTATTAAATCAGATACGATAAAAAAGGCTTTAAATATGAATGAGAAAAAGAAACATGATAAAAGTAATAACACCTTATTATACGAGGAAAAAGATTTAAGAAAGATATATGAACTTGCTAAAAATAAAAATATTCATGTATATGAAATATTAAAAGAGAAAGGCTATACTAGAGATTCAACACAAGAACTTTTAAAGGTGGAGTAGTTATGCTTACTTTCTTTACAGATCCTTATGAAAGTGAACTTTTATATGGAGCTATTGGTCGGTATCATTATTATATAGGGAATAAAGATTATAAAGATACTATTAGAGAAATTTTTGTTAATGAAAATGTCATTCCAACTTTAGGACTAGCTAGTTATTTAGATAATGTATCTAATAATTTAGGTAGTAAATATACATCAAATTATATTATAAAAAATCATACTATATTTCCTTTTTATTCTCCGTTTCTACCTGAAAATAGAAAAATAGAATTAATAGACAATATGAAATATAGTGATGGAAAAGGCATATATCATAAAATAGGAATAATAGCAGGATCTGTATGTAAAAAACAAGGTATATATTATTGTCCTGAATGTGCTAAAAATGATATTGATAAATATGGAGAAGTTTATATCCGTAGAGATCATCAATTACAAGGTGTGTTTTTATGTAAGAATAACGGCGTAAAATTAAAAAAATATAAAATAAATAAAACAAATACGAGTAGATTAGAATTTATAAAATTGGATGAAAAATTATTAGATTTAAAAGTTGAGTATGAAGAAGATGAAGATATTTCAGAAAAACTAATATCAGTATCAAGGTGTGCAAGTTATATATTGAATACAAATTTAGATACTTTTAATAAAGATATAATTAATAAAAAATATAGACAAATTCTTCATACGAAAAATTTATTATCAATAAATAATAGAATAAGACAAGAAGAATTATATGATGAGTTAATTAGTTTTTATGGAGATAAATTTTTAGAATTAATGGAATCAAGTATTGATAAGAATGATGAATATAATTGGCTAAAAGTCATAACAAGGAACTCTAATAGAGTTGTTCATCCAATAAGACATATATTATTTATAAACTTTTTAGTAGAAAACATAGAAGTTTTTTTGAGACAAAGGAATCTGATTATATTAATCCATTTGGAAAATCTCCTTGGCCATGCTTGAATGTTGCGGCAGAACATTATAAAAAGGATGTAGTGGAAAATATAAACATAACTTCTGATTATAAAACTAGAAATCCTATAGGAACATTTACTTGTGATTGTGGATTTATATATTCTCGAAAAGGTCCGGATAAAGACAGTAAAGATAGATATAAAATAGGAAGAATTAAAGAGTTTGGACATGTTTGGGAGGATAAGATTCAAGGGTATCTTAGTGAAGGAAGATATGGACTTAGAGAATTATCAAGGATAATGAGTTGTGATCCTAAAACTATAATTAAATTTGATAAAAATCTTGATATAAATTATTTTAGAGGTAGTAATATTAAAATTGATAAAGCAATTATAAAAACAGAAAATAAGGATACACATATTGAAACTTATAAGAAGAATATATTAAATAAAATAATGGGAAATCCTACATTTTCAAGAACTGAAATAAGAAAACTTTGCCAAAAAGAATATACATACTTATATAGTAATGATAAGAATTGGCTATTAGAAAATTTACCTGAAGTTGTTGATAAGTCTAAAATAAATTTTAAAAGTAATGAAAGGGTAAACTGGGAAAAGAGAGATAAAGAAATAGTTAGTAAATTAAAAATTAAATATAACAAGTTAATAGAGCAAGAAAAACCTATACGTATTAGCAAGTCTAGCTTATGTAAGGAGATAAATATTTTAACAATGATAGAAAAAAATATTAAAAAGTTACCTTTGACAGAAGCATATTTTAATTTGGTTAATGAATCTATAGAAGATTTTCAAATTAGAAGAAGTAAGCTAATCGTTGATAAAAAATATGAAGATGAAGAATATATAAAACTTTGGCAAGTTCAGAGACTTGCTGGAATTAGAACAGATGATTTTATGAAAATAAATAATACTATTCAAAAGCATATAGATTGGAGGTATAAGCATTAATAAAATAATTCAAAAAAATTGGCCATTTAAAATGGATGAATATGTAAAACTATATTGGATAGATACGCCATATAAATTTGAAAATAAATGGGTAATAGATGCTTATTTTAAAAGCAATACCACAGTAGAAAAAATAATGCTTGATTGGGCATCAACCCACTTTTTAGCATTTGGAAGATATTACTCTAATGGTAATTTAAATAGTGTACAAAACAATAAAAATGAATTAGTTATAGATTTGAACTTAAATAATATAGATTTTAGACTTACTCAAGATTATTTAAATATTAATTCTAAAGAAATAAGAACTGATATTTTTGTAGGATATAAAAATGGAAAAGAGTACAGGATACCTGCATTAGAAATTATAAGAGCAGTAATAGCAACAAATAGATTTCTATTAAATAGAATAGTTGAACTAGATTCTCTTACAAAATATTTTGTATTCAGATTTGATAAAGATAGAAACTTATATATAGACTTTTTTGATGAATATGAAAGAAAATTATTAGAATCATCTTATATAAAACATTTAGCTTGGATTATAACAAATGAAAATATTTTAAAAATGTTTAATCAGATAGGAAAAAATATATGGCTTTGTGGAAATATAAGCTACGATTTTTTATTTGAAAATTTACAAATAAAAGCTAGGATACATGAAGAAAAAAATATAATTAGAATATTTGAGATTATTGAAGTAAAAAACAAAATAATAAATGCTAAGGAGATATATATAAGTTCTAAATATATAAATAAATTAAATATTAGTAATCATCCTAAATCCAGAAGGTATAAAAATTTAAATATAACTGATGATAAGACTTTAGATTCAAAAATAGATGGTGCAAAAAATCAACAATCTGATTTCATAGATACTTTAAATACAAAACATTCCTATATTAATAATATAAAAATAAATGGAAAGAAAAAGAACATAAGACCCTTGAGAATAAAAGAGGATGAAAATACTAATGTTTATGAAATAGAGAATAATAACCTAAGAACTTCAGCAGATATTGGTGGAATATATAGATTAAAAGGAATTGAATATAAAAACATAGAGAATATATCAGTAAAAGGAGAGTTGCAAGAGTTTATTGAAATAATGAAGCTACTCCAAAAAAAGAAGAAGTTGACCATATACAAGTTATAATTAATGATTTACCAGAAGGAAAACGAGGTAAAAAATTTACAAAACTTAAAGATGGACAAACCAATAGAAAATATGTAGCGGGAAGAATAGTATTAAAAGATAAAAGAGAATTTAACTTAATTGAAATAGAAAGAGAAGAAAAATCATTATCTATGTTATTATTATGTAATTCTAAAAGAGAAAGTTGGGCGAGCATATGTTTTAAAATTGTTTTAGATTAGTTAATGGTAATGGAGTCTGGGATAGTAAAGAATTAAACAAGTTAGAGAAAATGGTGTTTATACTACTAGAATCAGACATAGATATAATGAAAATCAATTAATCATACATATGAATACATATATAGATTGATTGAAATAAACAAAATATAATTAAATAGGACAAAATTCTGAAATATGATACAATAAAATGAAATAGGAATATTAAAAATAAAACATATCTAATAGGGGGAAAAATGAAAAAAAGATCAAATGAAAAAGGTTTTTCAAATAATAGTCTTAATAAATTAAATAGTATAAATTCATTGAAAAAAATATTTATAGAGATATTAAAGGATTAAAAAATCATTTATCTATTATTAAATATGATTTTAATAGAAAAGAAAAGATAGAAATTTTACAATTAATTTATGATAAAAATTTTCCAGGATATGATTATGTATATAAAGGAATGATACCACAAAAAATATTCCTTGTACCATTTGTAGTTACAAGGTTATAAAGTGTAATATTTAAGATTTGGGTGAAAAAGTAGGGAGATGGACTTACGTCAATATATTTTTTAATACGCTCATGGAATTGTAATAATTTGATTTGGCTTTGCTTTTGCTTCCACTAACTTCTCATGCGTTTGTCGTATATTGTCATTTGATTTTTATTGACTAAAGGAAGAAAGGAATATATACTTACTTTATCAATATGGAAAATTTTAGTATTTATCATATTGAACTTTGACCTAGGAGCATTTGCTACGAAATGTATATTATAGGGTCATAGTATTTTTAAAAATGGGGGGTGTTGTTATGAAGATTACCGTAGTTAAAGAGCAAAAAGAGCAGTTGGTAAAACCGTTGGGTGGAAGCCAAAACGGAAACGAACAAAAATACACAAACTAAGTGCCCCATAAATCAATAGACATTGGGGGAGTGGATATGCCTTTCCCAATGTCTACTTTTATGGCTAGTTGGAATCAATTACATGTGTAACTATTGGTTAGGGGGGAGAAGATATTATGAGATATGACCCATATGACATACCATTAATTAATGAATTATACAACTATCGAAATGATAGCAATAGGGTAATTTCTTCCTTTTCTTCAGGGGAAATTAAGGTGTTTTATTGTGAGCCTACTCTTCTTGAGGAGGTATTGTTATATGTTGATGGAAATAATACCTTTGAAGAAATTGAAAAAAATTTTAAAGATAGATACTCAATGCAAGAAGTTAGAAATTTTCTACTAACTATTTTGAATGAAGGAGTTATAAAGATACCTCAAACTAACTCTACAACAAAAAAACTGCCGAAAACCTTAGTGATAGGGGATGGTGCATTTAGTGATGAATTTGATAAAATTAAAGAATGTTTTCGTATAACTACCGTTAGCTTTCTTGAAGATACTTTTATTTGCGATTTTGATGTTGCTATATTTGCACCATCTGATTGTACATATGCAGATTTATTGAGTGTAAATGAAAAATTATATAAGTATAATAAGCCATTTGTCCAAGTTAATTTTAACGGGATTGATATTATGGTAGGACCGTTAGTTGTGCCTAAAAAAAGTGTCTGCTTGGAATGCATTATAAGCTCTAAGCTCAAAAATATAAACACTCATGTTTCTTGTGATGAAAAGATAGAGATTAATGACTTAAAAAGCCTTAAATATTCATATAGTGTTTCTAGTGTTTCATTTGAATTTGAAGAGAGTGTTATATCGTACTTGGTTAATAAAGTATACGCTGAAATAACAAGGCATTTTAACGGTTTGTCGTCAGAACTTATAAACTGCCAATACCTCTTTAAAACTACATCTTTGTGTGTAGACAAAGATGTAAAGTTGCCTACCACTTACTGCGATTTTTGCAAAGGGATCAATAAAAATTACATTAAAGTTAACACGGAGACCGCTTTAAACGAGATTTTAGACACAAACTCTACCCACCTATCCTATGATACCGTTAAATACCAAACCGGCGGTATTCGTTCAAAAACCGAAAGTGAAACCAAGGAAATACTAGATAAGGAACTTAAAAAGCTAGGATCTAAAATTAGGATTGAGTTTGATGATGGTAACCCTTTTAGAGATATTGCACCTTCATTTAGTGCATATTCCGATGAAATGAGTACATGCGATCTATCATATATCCTAAGATCTGATAGGGGGGCTGGTAAGGGTCTTACAAAATCTCAAGCTTATTTTTCTGCAGGTTTTGAGATGATAGAACATATTAGTAGACAATACACAGGTGACGTTCCAGTCATTGCCGCTAAATACAGAGATGTAAAGAAGCTTGCTATAGATATGCCATACTTAGCTAGCACGATAATGAACACAAACACGGCTTACGAAAAGTTTGATGAAAATATTGAAACCGATTGGGTTGTTGCAACTTCCCTATCTGGTGCGGGTAAAAAGTTAGTGCCAGCTTTTTTAGTTTTTATGTTTGACGTTGAACTTAAGGGTACACTGTTCGGAACAGCGTCAACCGGGGTTGCGTCAGGTGCAACATTAGAGGATGCTATATTACATGGACTTTTTGAGGTCATTGAGCATGATGCTTGGCTTATAGGTCAATCCAACCCGTATATATTGCCTATAGTTGACTTTACGAGTTCAAGTAGTGCGAAAGTAAAAGAAATTGTAGCAAAGGTTAAATCTATGGGATATGACATTATAACACGCGACTATACCAATGATTTGACAATTCCTGTATTTAGAACTTATATAACAAATAGAGAAAATTTCTCGCAATATTCTTATAACGGGTTTGGGTGTCATGTATCACCAGAAATAGCACTTGAACGTTCTATTACAGAAGCTGTGCAGTTTTGCGATTCTCTTTTTGGCGGTAGTAAATCTAGCTTAATAACTAGGAGTGTTTTGTCTACAAGTCTAGTTAATCTTTATAATCAGCATTTTGTAGTAAATAAGGATATACTAGGAAAAACAGATAAGAAAACAGTAATAGGAAAGTCAGTTTTTGAATTTAACAGCTCCTATGATCTCATTCAAAAAATAACGAGTCTAATTAAAGATAAAATTGGTGGAGATGTTTATTATGTTGAATTGACCAAGCCAGGCATGAACGTTAAAGTTGTCAGAACAATAGTAACTGGCGAAATTCAAAGAATGAATCATCCAATAATCTCGGCCAGCAAAAGATTGTTTGAATTTGGTATTAGATGTGGCTATAGCGATAAAAAGATCACGTATGAAGAGTTATTTATGGGTGACTATCAGCATTAAATATCAATGCCTTGTAAAAATATTATAAAGGGGTGGCATGATTTAATGTTAAAAACAAGAAAATACAAATGGATTGATATACTGCGTATTCCTTTTGAAATTTCCCCATTATTACTAGTAGTATATGTTTTATTGGAACTCACACAGGCTATAATATCCACATTTGCGGTTGTTTTTGCAACGTCGTATTTTGTAGATACTGCTTTTGCGGTATTTGCAGATAAATTGATAGTAAGTGAAGTATATGCCCCACTTGGAGTGCTTCTGGGTGTTGTTGCCATAAGTAACATATTTGATAATCTTTTGGGGTTATTGCAATCGCGACTTAAAATTGTTATGGAGCTTAAGCTTGAACCTACTATCTTAGACACACGGGCAAGTCTGAAATATAAATATATTGAAGATTCGGATACTTGGGAACTAGTGGAGCGTTTATCTGAAGGTATTGTTGTAAACATACTAAATGGTGTACGTGCTTGCGCTATAGTTGCTCGTAGTATTGTTTCCATAGCTGCAATTTTGTCCTTGATTCTGACACAGGTTTGGTGGGCAGCAATATTGATTGCCATTTTGAGTGTACCTTTGTTTTGGATGTCACTTAAGGCTGGGGGTAAAAACTACAATGCTTGGATGGAAGCTTGGCCTTACGAACGTCGCTTTAGCTATTACAGCGATGATATCTTGACTAGTCGTGAAGCCACACAGGAGCGTACTCTTTTTGGATATGCCGACTATATTGTAAATCTTCATAGTGAGCACTTTGAAATAGCTAGAAAAATACAAGGAAGAGTAGCAGTTAGAACAAAAATAGCTATGGAGGCTACTGGTATTTTTATGTCAGTTATTGCTTTACTTATATCATTTACTCTTATAAAGCCTGTTATAGCTGGAACTTTAAGCCCTGGTATGTTCATGGGAATTGTTGCGGCTGTTTTTACAATGGCTACAACCATTGGAGGGACCTTACAAGAGTCAGCAAAAAACCTTTCATATGCTAAGAGGTGTATGGATGATTTGACGGCGTTTATGGCTCTGGATTTGCAGGATGGTGCAACTGATTTGCCTGATAAAATACCACCTGTTTTTGAGAGACTGTCGTTCAAAAATGTGTGGTTTAAGTATCCAAATGCAGAAAACTACGCCTTACGCAATGTATCATTTGATATTGAGGGCGGTAAGCACTATGCTTTTGTTGGTGCAAATGGGTCGGGTAAAACTACCATTATTAAGCTTCTAACGGGGCTATATGATATATATGACGGAGAGATTTTAATTAACGGAAAGGAACTTCGTACATATGAAACATCTACTTTAAAGGCTATGTTTTCAGTTGTATATCAAGATTTTGCTAGATATGAGGTTTCTCTTGCGGACAATATTGCCCTTGGTAATACTTCAGAGGATGTAAGTATGGAAGATATTCATAAGGTTACTGATAAGGTTGCCTTGACTGATACAATTGCAAATTTGAAAGATGGATTAAGTACACCTCTTGGAAAAATTCACAAGGACGGTTCAGACCTATCAGGTGGACAGTGGCAAAAAGTAGCTATTGCACGCTCCTTAATAAGCTCGGCACCTATAAAGATTTTGGATGAACCAACCGCTGCCTTGGATCCAATTGCGGAAAGTAGAATTTATCAAGAATTTGAAGAGCTTATGAGAGATAAAACTACAATTTTTATCAGTCATCGTTTAGGTTCTACCAAGTTGGCCAATGAAATTTTGGTAATAGATGGCGGAGAAATCATTGAGAAAGGAACCCATAATGAATTAATTAAAATGAGTGGAGTATATGCTAAAATGTTCGAATCGCAGAGGAGGTGGTATGAATGATAGAGAAAAGATCCAAGTATGGAATTGTATGCGTTGTGTTTCGGTCTATTTTACAGTATATAAAGGCTTCCAAAGGTTGGGCTGTGTTAGAACATGGTATTGCAGTACTTAGTTCTCTTTCGTGGATAGTAGGGATTTTAGTCACGCAACAATTATTCGACTTAATCACTGAGGCGAGCAGGGGTTATGCCAGCTATTCGCAGGTTGGGATTGCATTAGGCACAATGGCAGCTGTAACTGTAGTTCAACAGGTGCTTAGGGGTATTGATAAGTACTTGCTAGGTTATGTATCATATAAAAATGTTGGTAAGTTTATGTCGGAACTTATGCTAAAGCTTAGTCGTGTATCAGCAAAGCATTTTGAAGATCCCAATTTTTTGGACAACATAGACAAATCGAAAAGGTGTATAGAATATGAGGCATTAGGAAGTTTTTCTACCAATTGCTTGCGTTTGTTCACATATTATGGTGTATTTTTTGTATCTGTATCCATTTATTTTTTTGGACTATCGCCCCTACTTCCGTTAATAATTTTCGTGTCATTTGTACCAGCGATTTTGGGGCAATTAGTTCAGGTGAAGGTGTTTATAGGGTTAGAAAATGAAAGTGCGCCTCTTCGTCGTCAGTATACTTACTATAAAAAAGCTATATCAAGCCAACTGTCCTTCAAAGAAACTCGTATACTTGGGGCTTTTGGTTTCTTTAGGAACCTTTTCAGTAATACATTGTTATTATTGACAACAAAGACGTGGAAAGTAGAGCGAAAAGCAGCTTTTATCCGATTAATTCTTGGTTTGGTGTCATTTATTGGATTCGGAGTATCCACTATAATGCTTTTTAATTCGGCTATGTCTGGAGAAATTAGCATTGGTACCTTTGTAGCGGTTTTTGGAGTACTTTCACAAATTTTTTCTATGGCTGAGGAACTAGTATCAATACAGGTTAGTCAAGGTAGTGAAACTATAGGTAAAATTGAAATATACTATAGATTGATGGATATGGAGGAAGTAGATGGAGAAGAGGCTGTTATTGACTTCTCAAAAGGAATTGTAGCAAAAGATGTAAATTTTACTTATCCTGGAAGAAATAAAATGGCAGTGCAAGGTGCAACGATTACTATTTCAGAGGGTGAAACAATTGCCATTGTGGGCGAGAACGGTGCTGGTAAATCCACCTTGGTCCGCCTACTTGTTGGGCTTTACCGTCCCGATAATGGTACAGTAGAAATAGGTGGACAAAATAGTAGCAACACACACCCTAGTTCAATTTTTAGAGAAACTTCGGGTGTTTTTCAAGATTTTTTGTGTTATAAGATGACATTAGCAGAAAATGTAGCGATCAGCAATACGAAAGAAATTCAAAATCATGACAATATACAAAGAGTTCTTCAAGATTGTGAATTTGGTGACGACTCTGTCACACTTGACACAATGCTTTCAACTGAATTTGGTGGCATTGACCTTTCTGGAGGACAGTGGCAGCGAATAGCCATAGCTCGTGGACTTTATAAAACAAATAGCCTCATTGTGCTTGACGAGCCAACCGCTGCTATAGATCCCATTGAGGAAGAACGGGTTTATAGCCAATTTAAGCGTTTATCGAAAGATAAATGTACCATTTTGGTAACACACCGCCTTGCTTCGGCCAAATTTGCTAATCGAATTGTAGTAATGGACAAGGGTAAGATTGTTGATGTTGGGTGTCATGATGAATTGATTGAGCGTAAGGGTAAGTATGCAACAATGTGGGAAGCACAGTCTGCTTGGTATGTGAATAGAGATAATTAGTTATATAGGTTCTGAACAACGAAGGACCTGCTGACAAAGTATGTGTCTAATTATACAATCAAACAGTTTAAAAAGCATAAAAGCAAGACAAATGAGGATAAAACGCCAAATAAAGTGGATAGAAAGTTTAACCAAGGAAAACCCTAAGGATGCCCTGCTTGTTAAAAAGGCTTTTTATTCGGCAAGCGTGCCGCTCTCAAGTATGGGGATTTTCCATACCGACAGGGGAAGTGAGTTTAAAAATAGGATTGTTGACGAGATTATGGCTTCTTTTGACATCAAACGCTCATAAGCAATAAAGGTTGCCCATATGACAATGCCATTGCAGAAGCTATGTATAAGATTATTAAAACAGAGTTCGCCTTTAACAATTGCTATTATAAAAGCATAGTTAAGGGTTTTATGAAGAAGAGCGCTTCACAAAACCCAATTACAATTATTGTCTGCAATCCCCGTGTTGTCAACTGTTTTTGTCAACAAAAAAGTGTAGCAAATATAAGGATATTATTGTAGCACATGCTGTTCAAATATCAGCCACCCGAATGAGTTCATTGATGCCTACGCAAATCAGATAAAGACTGAAAATGTCAAGGGCACAAAGTGGCGACTAAGGCAATCGCATAAAAAAAGAAATCAAGGAACTCAGGGAAGGGAATTAAACAAAACTTTATATAGTAAAATGGATATCTGAAAAAAATATATGCCTGATATGCTTAATATAAATATAGAAGATTATTTAAATTTGTCCTATGATGGAGATTTTGGTGTAGTAAAATTATTTAGATGGGATAATTATTTATCATTATTTTTAGAATGTTATTCTAAATTGCTAAATAGATGTTGATTTGTAACACATAATGAAGGGGATAGGCCAGAAAATGTAAACATAGATTATGAAGATAAAATGTGGGAAATTCCTTATTATATAGAAAATCAATTTAAATTAGACGATTATAAATGGATTTTCAATATAGATATAGACTACTTTATAGATTCTTTAACAGACAATATCGATGATTGTATACAAATATTCTCAGATGATTTCTTATGCAAAATATTTATACCTATTGCTAACGCTTATGAGAGTGGTAAGATAGAGGTAATAACTATAAGTTTGAGTCCAGAATGTTCAGGAGGATGGGGTAATTCTTTGAATATTTGTAAAAAGATATGTAAAATATTTAATATAGAATTTGATTTACCTAATAGCAGATAAATATAATTTATTAAAAATGATCAAACTTTTTTAAAAAAATTTAATAATCTAAAATAAATAATATTAATTTTGATTAATCTTTTTTCAAAAGATAATATTTCTATTCTATATAAAATCAATGTTTATATAGAATAGAATGATCAAACTTTTTTAATAAACTACAATTGTATATATACAATAAACTCCACTCTATAAAAATAAAGTTGATTCTAAAACCTCGCAGTAAATGCAGGAATTTTCCTGTTTTACTGCGGGGCTTTTATTTTTTAGGGGACAGTGTTAAAGTATCCTATTTTCCTTTCAAAACATTCCTAGTAAATGAAGAGAAATTAATACTTAGAAATTATAAGTAAATGTCAAATTTTGCATTGACATTTTTAGTTAAGTATAATATTATTTAATTAAGTATTTACTTAATTAAAAATTAGAGGGGTAAATAATGGAACAAATAGTACAGATATTTAAGGCACTGGGTGATGAAACTAGACTAAAAATATTAATAATACTTTCTAAAAGGAGAATATGTGCTAAAGGAATTGCAAAACATTTAGATATTTCTGAAGCAGCAGTATCTCAACATATAAAGGTTCTAAAAGAAGTGGGAATTATTTTGGGAGAGAAAGTAGGGTATTATGTTCATTACGATTTACAAGAACCAATTCTTTTAGAAATAATAAAATTTATTGAACAAATGAACAATGATCATACAATGATTAATTGCAAGTTAGATATACATATTCCTAATGAATGTAGAGCATCATGTAAAGCAAATAAAAATAAATGTTGTCAAAGAAATAATAAGTAAAAATTGAAAGGAGAAAGAATATGAAAATATGTATTCCTGTAGAAGAAAATAAAGGATTAGAGAGTATTGCTTATAACCACTTTGGAACGGCTCCATTTTTCTTAATTTATGATTTAGAAAATGAGCAAATTAAGGTAATTAAAAATGGAGATTTAAATCATTCTCATGGTATGTGTCAACCTCTAAAGGCACTTGGAGGAGAGAATGTTGATGCTATTTTAGTTGGCGGAATTGGTGCTGGAGCATTGATGAAACTAAATAATCAAGGAATTAAAGTATATAGAGTTGCTAATGAAACGGTTTTAAAAAATATTGAACTATTAAAAAGAAATGAACTAACAGAGTTCTCAATAAATAATAGTTGTAATCATCATGATTGTAGTCATTAAGTAAGTATTTAAGATTATGGCATCTGCCTAAAGGTAGATGTCTTTTTTGAAAAATATAAGGAATATATTTTATCCCTATATTTCTTTTGGATTCTTTCATGTTATACCCATTATAATATAAAATTTCCAAATTAAAATAGTTCATGTTCATTATCCGAGTAAATTAAATATTGAACAATAATTAAAAAAATGGTCAAATCTACTGACTTAAAATAAAGCAGATTTGACCATTTTTCATTTATATATAATTAACATTTAAATTAAAAGCTACAGCATTTTCTCCTAAGAAAGCTTTGTCCTCAGATCTTCCTATAAAGTCATCTCCAAACATTGAATACAACTCACCAGATATAGTAAGCTCAGGAAGTCTTCCTATAAGTTTTTCTCCATCAGTTAAGAAAGCTAGCTGAACAGGTGTACCGAAAACTCCTTCTGCAGTAAAATCCCCACCAGAAGCTACAAAGACTGCTACTCCCAACTGTCCATTTAAAAGTTCCTTTAAAGTTTTATTACTAGATGCTACCTTAAAGTTTCTAGCAGATAAAGAAGGAACTTTATCATACTCTGCTGAAGCACTGCCTGTTAAAGGTAAATTAAATTGGCTTGCAGTTTTTTTATCTGTATAGGGAGCTAATATTTTACCTTTCTCTATTAAAGTATATTTATAGTCTTTATTTATAACGCCTTCTGCATCAAAGAATTCAGATTCTGTTAAATCCTCTTTTTGCGAACTTTGATATAAAGTAAATCCTTCATTAAATTTTTTCTTTCCAATAAAATCTTTAAATAAAGAAGCACCTGTTCCCACCTTATAACCATCTAACTCTTCTAGAATCTTCCTAAGAGGAAGCATATCAACTGCCATAAATACTACAGGTTGTTTTCCTTCTACGGGAAGCTTAACTTTATTTCTATAAGCTATTAATGATTCTCTTATATTATTTAAAAGACTTTCTCTATTGTATTGTCTATCTATAGATAATGCCATTGAATCAAAAACATTAACCGATGATTTTTCTTTTATAATTAGTTGTGTCTCCATCATTTTATCTCTATGAGTTAGATTCAGCCCTATATTATTTATTAATTTAGTTTCTGTTTCTCTGATGGATATATGATTTGAGAAAATGAAGTCTTTAAATTCTACTTTTAATATATTTAGTAATTCTTCAACTTCATTTACAAAAGCTTCATCAGAAAATATTTCTTTACTATAGTCTACTTCTTCAATATGATTACTTGATGGCTCATAAGGATATGGAATTTTAAGATTTAGATTCTCTACAGCTCTTTTTTCAAGCTCAGTTTCATCTATTTTTCCTACAGCTCCTGCAACGCCTATATAACCGTTTTCGTAAATTCTTAAACCTGTTTTAGTTATATCTTTTCTCCTAACAGATTGTATTTCAGTTTGAACTATATTTACGCTTATTTCTTTAAACCTTTTTATATATTTTTCTTTTACCATGACTTCCCCTCCTATTGTACCGTTATATTGTTTACTCTTATATAAGGTCCCCCCATGCCTACAGGAAGAGGATATTGCTCAAGTTTCCCACAGCCGCCTAGAGAGAAAGAAAGTAATTCTATTTCTTTTGAAATACCATCTATTTCGTATAAAGTTTCCATTACATTTCCACTGATTACCGATATATTTACAGGCTCTGCAACCTTTCCATCTCTAATCATATAAGATATACTAGGTGCAATAGTGAAAGTAGACATACCTGAACCATGAGATATTTCTTCTACCAATATCCCCTCTTTTACCCCTGAAATAAGTTCTTCTTTCGTCTTATCTCCAGCTTCTATATAAGTAGTTGTCATTCTGACTATAGGTTCGAATTCAAAGTTTATAGCTCTGGCATTACCAGTAGGATTTTCTTCAAGAGATTCTGCAGTAACGCAGCTATGAAGTCTTCCGGTAAGGATTCCATCTTTGATTAAGTAAGTTTTATTAGATTTAGTTCCTTCATCATCAAAAGGTACAAAACCACTGCCAAAAACATCTCCTCTATCAACAATAGACAGATTGTCTGCTCCTACCTTCTTGCCGATAGCCCATTCTTTCATCATGGTTTCATCTCCAATCATGAAGTCTGCCTCACTTTTATGTCCAAAGCTTTCATGAGTAAATACTCCAGTCGCAACAGGTGAAAGTATAACGGTATATTTTCCGGGCGTTATAGGTTTTGCAGACTTAGTAAATTCAATATCTCTAACCAGATTCTTTTTAAGACCTTTATGAAGTGATTTAAGCTCATTAAAGTCTGTAAAAGTTTTATCATAGCCGTTATTTAATGTTTTGCCTTCTATATTTAAAGAATATCTAAATGCTAAGGCACAAGTTTGATAATCAAATTTTAAATCTGCTCCTTTGCTAGAATAAAATTCTTTTGTAGTCTTACGATCTACATATATGGCTCGCCATATTTTAATTTCTTTCTTATTTTCAATAATAGGGAAATATGATTTTAGAAGATCTAATTTTTCTTCTTGGCTTATTTTTAAGATGTCATTTTCATTAAAGTGGAGAAATTCTCCTTTATTAACTTGAAAATTTTTCACAACAGGATCATCCATTATATTTTCATTTTCTTTAGCCATAAGTGCAAGTTTGTTTATCTCTTCTTGTATATTATCTACGTCCGTTGTGGAGCTATAGTACCATCTTTGTCCATCAAAGATTCTTATAAAGCCTCCTTTAAGGTTTCTTTTCAAGTTTTGTCTTAGTTCTCCATTCTCATAAGTAATTTCACTGGTAAAAACGTTCTCTAGCCTTACATCTGTATAAAGATTTTTTGGAAAGTTAAACATAGAGTCCCTCCTTATTTATTTTGTAGTTAAAGAGTAATTCCTATTGGGTAATTAATACCCATAAATCTATGTCGCTATTATCCATAGGCTATATAAATTTTGTCATAGTCATAAAATATGTATATTTAATGTTAGGATAATATATTCTTGATTACATATTACTATTGCTAATTAATAATGTCAATCTATATTTTAAAAAAATTAATTTTTAAAATAAATATATTAATATTTTTAAAATAAATATATTAAAATGTTTTATTTAAGAGTTATAAATATAATATTAAAAAAGAAAAGCAGCTAAAACTGTTAGGTATTTGGCTGCTTTCTTCTAATTATTGTTTATCTATATTTTCATCTTTATTTTTATCCCTTTTTATTAAGAAACTTGCTACTAAAGCCGTTAAAGGTATTGTAAGAACCAATCCTATACTTCCAGCAAGGGATCTGATAATTTCTGTAGCAATAACATCTAAGTTTAGTATTTTAACTATAGAAGTTTCATAAGCCATAAACAAGAGCAAAAGAGGTATTGAACTTCCAGTATAAGCTAAAATTAAAGTATTTGTCATAGTTCCCATAACATCTCTGCCTACATTCATTCCTGCAGAAAAAAGTTCTTTTCTTGTTAGACTATTATTAGCATTATGAATTTCTTCTATGGAAGATGCAATAGACATTCCTACATCCATTACTGCTCCTAAAGCACCTAATATTATTCCTGAAAATAGCAAGTTTTTAAAGTCAAAAGATATATTTTGTGGAATATACATTAACATAGTTGCTTCTTCGCTACTAAGGCCTGTTAATTGAACTTTACTTCCTACATAATAGGAAATTAGTCCAGCCATTACAACACCTGCCGTAGTTCCTATAATAGCAGCAAAGCTTTTATTATTTATTCCCCCTATTAGGAATATGGTAACGACTGTAACACCTATAGATATTAGAATAGAAATTGGGACTGGATTTACTCCTTTAAGCATTAAGGGAAGAAGTACTTTTAATACTGCTAATACAGTAAAAATAAGGGATATTACTGCTTTTACACCTTTCCCTTTTCCAATGATTATTATTAAAGCTATGAATACAAGGCTTAGATAGAGTAGGTAATTTTGGCGTGAATAATCGGCTATAAATGCTTTTATGTTTTCATTTCCATAGTCTTCTATTATGACTACTACTTTATCTCCTTTCTTTACAACTATATCGTAGGCAAAGTTATTAGATAAAATATTTTCTACATCAATTATCTTATTCTTATATTTGCCGCTGGTAATTTTTAATTTAACATATTGAATTTGTTCTTCAAAAGCATCGTTACTTTTTTCTTCAATTTTACTAGCCTCTAATACTACTGCATTTTCTGTAAAAGAATCAAATTCTTCTATCGTATCATCGGATTCTCCATAAACCACTGAAAATGTGAGAAATAAGGACAATATAAATATGAATATATTTTTCTTCATGTGTTCCCCTCCGAAAACTTATTTATATAAATTATATTAATATAACTGTTATTTTTCAATAAATTATATTTTTAAAGTGTATGGTTCTTATAATTACTTCAGAGTCTTTACTTAATATAATTTTATATAAACAGAAATTGAATTTTCAGAAATTAAAGTAAAAACTTTAATTTATCACAAAAACATATTGACTATACCAAGATATTATAGTAACATACTAAAATATAAAGAAGATTGTTAAACAATTTAAAATTTAATTTAATAACAAAAATCTAATAATTAAAATCCTTTATACTTTTCAAAAATATTTATATAAAAAATTGGTGAAATGTTAAGAACTAAAAAGCTTAATTTTCAGAATATTATAAAACTAATACCAATTACTTCTAAAATTAAGTTGAGGAAATATCTAATATAACAAAGTTAAATAATACAAATTCATTCCATGAAAGGGGGACAAGCTTTAAATATTGATGGATTTTATATTAGATAACAAAAAGGTATATTTAGATAAGTTTATGACGGAAATTCGACAATGATAGAAGTATATTGGGAGGAAACAGGTTTAAGAGAGGTGGTAACGTTTGCATGTGAACTAAGTCTTCTATAAAAGAGTTTATTAATGTTATAAGAAAGGAGTGAAAGTAGTTAATATCTTTCTAAGGTCTTAACTATAAAACTATGGGGAAATATATTTTAAAGAGAATTGTTTATATGTTCTTTACACTGTTTATTATTATTACAATTACATTTTTCCTAATGCATGCTGTTCCTGGTGGACCATTTTCTGTTGAAGACGGAAACGAATGGATGTCTCCAGCAGTACAAAAGGCGATACTAGAAAAATATCATTTGAATGATCCTTTACATAAACAATATATTGATTTTCTAAAAGGAGTAATAAGGTTTGATTTAGGACCTTCATATGCATATGAGGGAAGGTCTGTTACAGAACTTATATCAAGAGGTTTCCCAGTTACAGTTAGAATGACTTTTATTTATATTTTACTGATTATTATATTTGGAATTCCTTTTGGGATGATAGCAGCTTTAAATAGAAACAAACCTTTTGATAGAGGAATTATGTTTCTTGCAACTTTAGGAAAAACTCTACCAGGATTTGTAAAAGCAAGCATGATTCTTTATATATTTGCATTTAAATTAGGGTGGTTTCCCATATTTGGAATCAATGATGGATTTAAATCCTATGTTTTACCTTGTATAGCTATGTCCTTAGGATCAATAGGATCTATGACAAGATTGAATAGATCATCAATGTTGGATGTTTTAGGACAAGATTATATTAGAACTGCCAGGGCAAAAGGCTTAAGTGAAGGAAAGATTCTATATAAGCATGCCTTAAGGAATGCTTCATTGCCTATGGTAACGAGTTTAGGAGGGAATATAGCTAGTGCTTTAACTGGATCCTTTGTAATAGAAAAGATATTTGCTCTACCTGGAGTAGGAGGTTATTTTGTTCAAGCAGTTGGAAATAGAGATTATACCACTATTATGGGAGTCACAATATTTTCCTCACTTATTTCTTTAATTATGGCACTTGTAGTTGACATATCTTATGGAATTGTTGATCCAAGAGTTAGGATAGAAAAATAGATAAAAGAGAGGATGATTATGGACATGGAAAAGGTAGATACTTCTATTCAGATAACTCCAGAGCTATGGAAACCAGTAGAGAAGCATAGAGATGTACAGGAGATAACTGGCGAATCATTGACTCATTGGCAAGATGGCTGGAGAAGGTTTAAGCAAAATAGACTATCTCTATTTGGCATACTAATAATGATATTTCTTATACTTGTTGCTATTTTTGGTCCTTATTTTTCACCTTATAACTATTCAGATCAAAATATTGATTTTAAGTCAATGCCTCCAAGGCTTAGTATAAGAAAACTTAATGAAAATACATATTTTTATTTAGATCCTACCATGGGATTATTTAAAATTACAGAAGATGGGCGACTTTTGGAAAAAACTAAAGACGTAAGAGAAGAATCTTTGGATAAAAAGCGAATTTATAATATTGATGATGAAGAAGTAATTCTTGACTATAATACAAAACCGTATAGGGTATTAAACTCAAAAGGTGAAGAGATACCAGTTTATAAGAAGGTTTTTAATAAGATACATCCTTTCGGAACGGATGATTTAGGAAGGGATTTATGCGTTAGAATTATTTATGGAGCAAGAATATCTTTAATAGTAGGGCTAGTTTCTGCAATATCCAATTTAACAGTAGGTGTTTTATATGGAGCCATATCAGGCTATATAGGTGGAAGAACCGATATTATAATGATGAGAATAAGGGAAATATTAGGTTCTATTCCTAGACTGCTTTATGTAATAATTCTAATGCTTATATTTGGCTCAGGAGTTAAAACTGTAGCAATAACTATTGGATTAACTTCATGGCTTGGTATGTCAAAGATGGTAAGAGGGCAAATATTGTCTTTAAAGGAAAGTGAATATGTGCTTGCAGCTAGAACTTCAGGAGCAAGTACATGGAGGATAATTACTAGACATCTTATACCAAATACTATAGGTATTATAATCGTAGAGGCAGCAATGAGGATACCCAATTCCATATTTACAGAAGCTTCTTTAAGCTTTGTTGGGCTAGGAGTATCTGCTCCACAAGCATCTTGGGGAACTTTAAGCAACGAGGCATTGCCTAGTTTAATGACATATCCTTATAAGTTGTTTTTCCCAGCATTAGCTATATCTTTAACGGTTTTATCTTTTAATTTTGTTGGTGACGGGCTGAGAGATGCGTTGGATCCCCGATTACGTAAATAGAGAAGAGGTGTCTAGATGACTGAAAGATTATTAGAGGTTAAAAATTTAGAAACATCATTTTATACACATTTAGGAGAGGTCCGAGCAATTAGAAATATAAGTTTTGATTTAGATAGTGGAGAAACCTTGGGAATAGTTGGAGAATCCGGAAGTGGTAAAAGCGTAACTGTATTATCCATAATGAACTTATTGCAGCATCCAGGGAGGATAAGGTCGGGTGAAATTATATTTAAGGGAAAAAACTTAGTGCCTAAGAGTCAAAGAGAAATGAGAAAAATCAGGGGTAAGGAAATATCTATGATTTTTCAAGACCCCATGACCTCTTTAAACCCTGTCTTTACAGTTGGAAATCAAATAGTAGAGGCAATAACAGAACATCAGAATATTAGTAAAAAGGAAGCAAAAGAAATAGCAATCAATATGTTAGATGTTGCTGGAATACCTTCTCCTGAAAAGAGGTTTTATAACTATCCCCATGAAATGAGTGGAGGAATGAGACAGAGAGCTATGATTGCTATGGCATTATCTTGTGAACCTGATTTATTAATAGCAGACGAGCCTACTACTGCATTAGATGTTACTATACAAGCTCAAATCCTAAGACTAATGAAAGATCTAACTAACAAACTTAATACTTCTATCATTTTTATCACCCATGATTTAGGGGTAATTGCAGATTTGTGTAAAAGAGTAATTGTGATGTATGGAGGATTAATTATGGAAGTTGGAGGGGTAAGAGATATCTTTTATAATCCTCAACATCCTTATACAAAAGGGCTGTTAAGGGCAGTACCTAGTATCAATCTAGACAAAACTAAAAGATTATACACCATACATGGTAATCCACCAGATTTACTGAATCCACCAATAGGATGTCCTTATGCAGAAAGATGTCACCATGCTATGGAGATATGTCTAAAATATCAGCCCCAATTTTTTAATATTTCAGATAGGCATAAAGCAGCATGTTGGAGATTACACGAAGACTATCTTAATAACTGTAATTAATCTTAATTAGAAAAAGAGGTGAAAAGATGGAGAATAAAGATGTTGTCTTAGAAGTTAAGAACTTAAAAAAATATTTTCCAGTAAGAGAAGGTTTTTTTAATAGAAATCCAACCTATTTAAAGGCAGTTGACGGCATTAGTTTTGATATAAAAAGGGGTGAGACCTTTGGATTAGTTGGTGAATCTGGATGTGGAAAAACTACAGCAGGGAGGAGTGCGACACGTTTGTTAGTGAAAAGCTAACACTCATTATCCAAGTTTAAGGAACAAAACTAGGTAATGGAGAACTGCAATTCTGAAAGAAGGAATGATGGAATCATGGTTTCCTAAAACTTCTTCTCTAAAACTACGGAGTGCATTGTAAAGGTAACAATGTGCTAAGCCCGTTAAAGTCAGCAGAAGGTTAAGAGCTTATTAGTATTTAATTAATAAGAAGTTAGCTCATATGTTGGGAGGCTACAAAAAGAATAAGGGTAGAATGTATTTTATTAAACACTGACGAAATTGCGAAGGAAAACCTCTATAGCTGGTGTATTTGAGAAAATACAGATACCATAAGGTATCGCAGCTTATGGATGAGTAGTGAACCACCAATGAAAGTCCTGTATCAGCCAAAAGTGATACATCCACAAAGGACAAGCTGCAGGGGTAGAGCAATGCCCTAAGTTCTAATGTATAGCTAAGAATTGTGGAACGTGGAAAACCACCTAAGTTAAATGTTAATGATATAAACACCTATTATATCAAATGTTAACTAAACTTTTGGGAAGTTCCTTTTGGGAAAAGAAATTGAGTTGAATAGGTGTGAGAGTAAGGGCACAGTACCTTAGAAACCATGATAATAAGTGGTGGAGGGATAGCCCTAAGTCATAATATTTTTCTTTATATTAGTACTAAAGGCATAAAATACTTAAAATCAGCAATCAAGAGATAAATACTGTAATATAAAATGAGTGTTTTTACACTTAGACATGTGAACCCCATAAATTTATATAAAATATTTTGGTATTTTTTAATCGAATTGCTGCCGACTTATAACAAATAGTTTTCTAAGTTATTAGGCTGATTTAGAGAGAAAGTATTATGATGGAACGCTGTATGATATGAAAGTATCACGTACAGTGTGGAGTGGGGGAAAACTTGGAGATAATATCAAAGAGTTACCTATCACTATCAATCATTAGGCTTTATGAACCTACTTATGGAGATATTATATTTGAAAATCAAAAAATGAACAATATTAATGCTAAGACAATAAGAAAAGATATGCAGATGATTTTTCAAGATCCTTACGGATGTTTAAATCCTAGAATGACAGTAGCTGAAATATTAGGAGAGCCCTTAGAAATTTTCAATATAGCCAAAGGTGAAGAAAAAAGAAGAATGGTACATGAAGCTTTACAGAAAGTAGGATTAAGCAGGAATTCTACGGATAGATACCCTCATGAATTCAGCGGAGGACAAAGACAAAGAGTAGGGATAGCAAGATCTTTAATATTAAATCCTAAGCTAGTTGTTTGTGATGAACCCATATCAGCATTAGATGTTTCTATCCAGGCTCAAATTGTAAACATGCTACAAGATCTACAGGATGAATTAGGATTGACATATTTGTTTATTGCCCATGACTTAGCTATGGTTAAATATATTTCTGATAGAATAGGTGTTATGTATTTAGGCAAGATCGTTGAAATAGCAGAAAGTCATGAGCTTTATGAAAGTCCAATACATCCTTATACTAAAGCTTTACTTTCTTCAATTCCTATAGCCGACCCTGATGCTTCAGCAGAAATGGAGAGAATAATTTTAGAGGGGAATGTGCCAAGCCCGCTATCACCTCCTTCTGGATGTAAATTCAGGACTAGATGTCTATGTGCTATGGATATTTGTGAAAAGGAAGAACCAAGTTTAAAAGAGATAGAAAAAGGACACAGTGTTGCTTGCCATTTAACTGATAAGAAGTTCTAAGATTTTAGAGAAGTAGCAACTGTAATAAGAGTTGATATTATTATTTAATTATATCAAAAAATATGATTAAAGGAGTGTATAAGATGACAAAGAAGTTTTTGATTATTGGTCTTTGTATAGTTATGGTCCTTACTATGATTACTGGATGTAGCAAGAAAACTGATGCTCCTAGTTTAGGAGAAAACTTTGAAGAAAGCAATGATATGAAATCTAAGAAACCAACGAAGTTTATATATCGTATATCCTCAGATCCTCCTACTTTAGATCCTCAAGTAAATAACAAAAGTGTAGGAAATACCATCAATAGTGTTCTATTTGAAGGATTAATTGGAGAAGATGAAAACTTAGATATAGAGGCAGGAGTAGCAGAAAAGTGGGATATTAGTGATGATGGTATTTTCTATACCTTTTATTTAAGAAAAGATGCCAAATGGTCCGATGGACAGTCAATTATTACAAAGGATTTCTTATATTCCTGGAAAAGAGCTTTAAATCCAGAGTATGCTGTAAAGCTTTCAAATGAATTCTTCTACATAAAAAATGCGGAAGAGTATTATAAAGGAGAGAAAGAATTTTCTGATGTTGGAATCCAAATGGTAGATGATTATACAATTAAAATTGAACTATCAAATCCTGTTCCAGAAGATGAAATGTTAAGCAGATTTACATCTAAAGTATTTTATCCATTGAGAGAAGATATAATAGAAGCAAATCCTGATGATTGGACATTACATCCAGAGACTTGTATATCCAATGGACCTTTTAAAATGAAAAGCTATAAGATGAATGAAGAAATAGTTATGGTTAAAGATGAAAATTATTGGAATAGAGAAAATAAAGGTAAGGTAGACGAATTATGTTTTGTATTTATTAGTGATGGTACTACTACATTAAGAGCCTTTGAATCAGGAGATATTGATGGATTCAGTGGTGTTCCCTCAGAAGAGGTTCCAAGGCTAAAGATGGAAAGCGATGAATTCCATATTATACCTGCTCTTAGTTTTTCATATTTTGCACTTAACGTTACTAAACCTCCTATAGATAATCCAAAGGTAAGAGAGGCACTAGTATTAGCAATAGATAAGCAAAAGGTAGTAGAAGCTTCTGTATCGGGATTATCTAAACCTGCTACAGGAATTGTGCCTTATGGATTAGTGGTTAATGGTGTAGATTTTAGAGAAGAAGGAGATAGAAATGGAGACATCTTACCTGTCAATGGAGATATAGAAAGAGCAAAGGCTGCTTTAGCTGAAGCAGGGTATCCAGATGGACAAGGATTCCCCAAAATAGAATATCTATATAATGCGAGCCCTGGTAATAAACAAACTGCTGAAATACTTCAAGAAATGTGGAAGAAAAATTTGAATATTGATGTAGAACTTGTTAACGTTGAATATAAGGTAGAGTCAGAAAGAAGACACAGTGGAGATTTCCAATTAGCTAGATCAGCTTGGAATGGGGATAGATTCCCAATATCATTTCTTCAGATATTTGCCACTGGAAATGCTAACAATAATCCACAATACAGTAATCCTAAATATGATGAATTGATAAAAGAAATAAGAGCAGAATCGGATATATTTAAAAGAAACGTATTACTTCATAAAGCCGAAGAAATGGCATTAGCCGATTATATAGTATGCCCTATAAGTTATGGCTCCTCTACTTTGTTAATTAAAAATAAGGTAAAAGACCTTAAAATTACACCAACTGGTGGAGTAATATTCGACTATGTATATATAGATGAATAATGGAATGATTTGTCATACAGAAGTTTAAATAACTGTATGATTTATAATAAGTTTTAAAAGGGGAAATTTTATTCTAAGTTATTAAAAAAATTTCCCCTTAGCTTAGTTTCAGAAAATAATGAAAGTAAGGTGAAAATACTATGAATAAGTATAAAAATACAGTAGATCGAATGGATAAAGTAAAATTTGATCTAGAGAATAATGGATACAGTAATGGAAAAGATTTAGAATTAGATTTCTTTGCAAGTAATTCTCTGGTCTGGGAAGGTTTAAATGATTTAGCCCATGAGGACTTAAATGACTTGTATAAGGTCCATGAATTTTTAATTAGTGAAGTTTGTAAAATACACAATAATGAAGAAGATCATTCTAATATGCAACTTTTTAGCAATAACTTAAATATAAGAGATATAAAAGAACACCTTGAAGACGGGAAAAGAGCATTTAATACATACTCATTTAATGATTATGATTGGGATTATTATGTAATAGGAGATATTCATTCTGACAGCATTAGTACTAAAAAGGTGTTAGAGAAGATTGAATTTTTTAATAAAGCAGCAAAGAAAGAGAAAATAAGAGTAATATTTGTAGGAGATTATGTTGACAGAGGGAAGGAGCATTTTAAAACATTACAGTTGATTTTATCTTTAAAATATATTTTTCCTGAAAACATATATCTTTTAAGGGGAAATCATGATGGAGGGTATATGGAGAATGGAAAGGTGAAGCTATGGGTTAAAAAGCCAGAAAGTGACAGTGAAGATGATTGGTTTCTTCTTTATATGTATAATCTTGCAAATAAAAATGCAACATTTAAATTGGATATTATTAATAAATATTTAAAGTTATTTGATAGTCTAGCTAATATTGCATTTATATGTCATGAGAATATAAATATAATGGTAGCTCATGGAGGGATTCCAAGACCTAGAAAAGGTGAATCTAGATATTACGGTTATATCAATAGCATTTCAGACCTTACTAATGAGAATATAAAGGATCACTTAAATAAGACTATAGTAAATAATATGATGTGGAGTGATCCGGCTGTTAGTGGAGATGACCTTAGAGAAAATAATACAAGATTTAGATTTTTAGAGGAGCATTTTGAAGAGTTTAGAGACCTAATAGGATTTGACATTTTTATACGTGGTCATCAAGCAGAAAAAAAAGGATATCGTAAATTTTTTAATGATAGATTTATTACTGTTTTTTCAAGTGGTATGCTTTTAGAGGGGAATAAAAATATTAATAAAGAAACAGCCTATAAGAGTGTAAACCCAAAGATACTTAAAGTAAATAAAGAAGGTGAAATTCTAATTTTGGATATGAATGATTAAAGGTTAATAAAAAGATGAAATTTTGAGATAGAAGTAGAAAGAACTATGGTTTAGAGCAACCAAGATAAAAGCATTGGAGCTTGTAAATACCTATGATATACTTAAAAGAGGAGGTGGATGTGATAAATATTATAGACTATATATCTGACAATCTTGACACCTTAAGTAATAAACAAAAAGTTATCGGAAAATATTTGATAAATAATAAAGATAGAATATGTTTTATGAGTTTAAAACAATTAAGTGAGGAAATAAACGTTTCTGAAGTTACGATTTTGAATTTCTGTAAGACAATTGGTGTTGAAAGCTTTACAGAAATGAAGAAACAATTTCAAGATATAATAAAAAAAGAGCTCTATATTCCAAAAGAAATAAAATCCTCCCTTATGGAATTAGATTCTTTAGACGATGCTTTCCAAAATACGATACAGATACAAAAAAGAAATTATGAAAGAATTATTAAAATGAATGACTTAGATACCCTGAAAGAAGTAGCAAAAATCATTGGTGATGCTAAAACAATATATATATGCGGACAAGGATTAGGACGAATCTTAGTAGATTATTTAAATATTAGGTTAAGTTTAATAAATATAGATAGTAGAGTTTTAGAAATTGGAGATATAAAAGCTGCTAGTGTAGATATTGCTAGAGTTAAAGAGGGGGATTTGTTTATATTAATATCTTTTCCAAAGTATTCGCATAATGTAGTAAGTTTAGCAGAGTATTTAAAGGAGAATAATTTACCTTTTATTTCTATAACGGATAGCCTTAAATCTCCAATATCAAAGAATGCAGAAATGGTTTTAAAATGTGATAGTGATTCTTTAATATTTCACAATTTTATCTCTTCTGCCATGGCTTTAATAGAACTTCTTCTAATAGTTCTTTGTTTTAATATAAAAGATAAGCTTATTGTTCATTTAGATAACTTAGAAAACATCCGCAGTTCTCTTATCAGAAATATAACTTCTGAGTAATGTTATAAGCTCTCAATATTTTCTATATAACGTAAAAGGATAGGATTGCTGTTATTTGACAATGATAAAAATAAGGATTAATATATTATTAGCAAATGCCAATTATATGAGGTGGTAAATATGTCAAATTGTAATACATGCCCATCTAATAATTCCTGTAACAAAAACAAAAAGGAATGTAATATAGAGAATAATCCAAGAAACAAGATAAAAAATGTCATAGGAGTTATGAGTGGAAAGGGTGGAGTAGGTAAGTCAACAATTTCCGTTTTAATTGCTAAAGAGCTAAAAAGCCTTGGATACAAAGTAGGTATTTTAGATGCAGATATTACTGGGCCAAGTATTCCTAGGTTATTAGGACTAAAGGATAAAAAGGCTACTATGTCTATAGATAAAGAAATCTTACCAGTGGAAACTAAAGATGGAATAAAGGTTATTTCTTTAAACTTAATGATAGATAATGAAGATGACCCAGTTATTTGGAGAGGACCCATAGTATCATCAGCAGTAAAGCAATTTTGGACAGATGTTTTATGGGGGGAATTAGATTACTTAATTATAGATATGCCTCCAGGAACTGGAGATGTAGCTTTGACTGTAATGCAATTCATTCCAATAAGTGGTCTTGTAATGGTATCTATACCTCAAGATTTAGTGTCCATGATTGTAGCTAAGGCAGTAAAAATGGCTAGGACTTCAGATGTTAAAGTTATAGGTATAGTGGAAAATATGAGTTATATAGTTTGTCCAGACTGTAATAAAAAGATAAAACTTTTTAATGGAGAAAATATAGATAATTTCTTAAAAGAAATGGATTTAGAATTATTAGGTGAACTTCCCATGATAGCTAGTATTTCAAATCTAGAAAGAGAACATGAAGAAGTTCCTAAAGAAATAGAAGAAAGTTTAAAAGAAATTGTAATAAAGATAGAGAAATCTTTGGATAATAAATAGAAAAAGCTCTGATATTATAAAGGTATCAGAGCTTTTTTCTATACTTTATAATAGATCTTTAGTAAATATCATAAAATATATTAATCCATTATATAAAACTTTTTATTCAGACTAAACAATCTATATAAAATAAAAAATGTTATTTATTAATATATACTTATTATTACTAATATATATGTTAATACTCAATTATAGGAATAATAATAAATAAATATTTATTACTATAATATAAAACTTAATTTATTTAAATGTAATTTTATGGGTATTTATGATATACGTCTGTATTTAACTTATTGGAGGAATATTATGATAACGAAGAATGTTTTATTATCATTTGGATTAACATTAATAGTTGGATTATCAATGGCTGTAGGGAGTGGTTTATCTTTTTTTATAAAAAGAAATAATAAAAGATTTTTATCTCTTGCTTTAAGTTTTTCAGCGGGGATAATGATATATGTATCTTTTATGGAAATCTATCCTGAAGGGAAAGAACTTATAGAAGCTCAGCTAGGAGAGCATAAAGGTACTTGGATAGCTTTATTAGGTTTTTTTGGAGGTATGCTTTTAACAGCCGCTATAGAAAAAATAGTTCATATTTTTGATGGACATCATCACCATGATCATGGCGACCATTTATCTAAATTAGGATTGATGTCAGCAGTAGCAATCGCTGTACATAATATACCAGAAGGGTTGGCTCTTTTTACTGCAGGGCTTAAAGATATTAGTATAGCTATTCCTATAGCAGTAGCTGTAGTAATCCATAATATTCCTTTAAGTATTGCTATATCGGTGCCTATCTATTATTCAACGGGAAATAAGGGAAAGGCTTTTACTTATTCCTTGTTAGTAGGATTATGTCAGCCAGCTGGAGCAGTTATTGGATATTTATTATTATCTAAGTTTTTTAATGACATAACCTTTGGTATACTTTTCACCATAGTAGCAGGAATAATGGTATTTGTATCTTTAGATGAATTACTGCCAACATCTCAGAAATATGAAGATCATCATTTATCTGTATATAGTGCTATTGTAGGAATGATAGTAATGGCAATAAGCCTTGGAATTTTTAGCCATTAAGACACCTAAAAAAGACTAGTGATTAATTTAAGGATTATGGCAAATAAAGGATATTAATAATTGAGTGATAAAGAAATGCTATTTATAGTAGATCTCTCTATAAGATAAAAGGTGGTTAAGTTCAAATGGATTTAATTAACGAAATTAAAGATAGGCTCTCAATTTTTGAAAAATTTTATGATGTAATTAGAATAGTGGATCCTCAAAATAAAAAAAGCATATCGGTTAGAGGAGAAGAGGTAGAATTGGTAGAAGGAACTTGCTATAATTACTGGAATAAGGATTCTTTTTGTGAAAATTGCATTTCTATGAAAGCTTATTTACAACAGGATACTATAGTAAAAATAGAGCATAAACAAGGAAAAATATTTCTAGTAATGGCTGCACCTATACATTCTGCAAAAGGGCAATATGTAGCAGAAATATTAAAAGATATATCAGAAAGTGGAAAGGTACTAGATGAAGTAGAAAACAGTAATGAATATGTAGAGTATGTATTAAGGGATGTAAATGAGAAGATAATAAGAGATGGACTAACCAAAGTTTATAATAGAAGATATATAAATGAAAGATTACCGTTGGATATAGATAATAGCATAGCTAATTCCTCACCTTTATCTATAGTAATTACAGACATAGATCGCTTTAAAAAAATAAATGATGAGTATGGTCATCTTGTAGGAGATAAAATCCTAATGGATTTTGCGAAGATATTAAAAAATTCTATACGAAAAGAAACAGATTGGGTCGGAAGGTTCGGAGGAGAAGAATTTTTAATAGTGCTAAATAATACAATTGAAGAAAATGCATATAAAGTAGCAGAAAAACTTAGAAAACATGTAGAAAAATTTATATTTGAATATGATGAGGTAAAAATTAAAGTTACAGCTAGCTTTGGTGTATGTGGATTACAGGATAGAAGCTTAAATATAGAAGAATTAATAGAAGGTGCAGATAAAAACTTATATAAAGCAAAGAAAATGGGAAGAAATAAGACTATCCTTTAAGTTTAGGTATAAACCCTTACTTTTTTGTCAAAAATAAAGATAATAAAAAAGTGGGGGTATTTTTATGGATAAATCCAAGGGATATTATAAAGAAAAAGGAAATAAGATAATTAAATATGCGAAAATGATTGAGAAGAGGTTTAGAGCTCATAAGTCTAAAGAAGATAAAGAGAAAGATGAAGCTTTAGAGAGTTTAAGAGAAGCTCATAGAGAGTGGAAGGATAAAGAAGAGTATTTTCAATACGTAACAGATCCAGATTTAATCGACTATGCAATATATGAAATGGAGGCTTCAAAGATTAAATATATATATTTATTAAAAAAAATTAAGGAAAAAAATATTGAGTAATATTTGAGAAACCTGTCCTATATTTATAGTATAATAGGAATATAGGAGGGATGTTAATGGGTATAAATACAATTTTAGCTTATGTTTTTGGGCTTTTTCTACTTTATATAATAGGTATGATTCTCGTAATTCCAATTAAAGTAATCATGAAGTTAGTAATTAACGGTATCATAGGTGGAGTACTGTTATTTATCTTTAACTTAGTGGGAGGCTTGTTTGGGCTAGGTATAGCACTTAACCCACTAAATGCTATAATTGTAGGTTTCCTGGGAATACCTGGTGTGATCCTGCTATTAGTGCTACAAATTGTCCTATAAAAAAATATTAGGATACCCAGGGATGGTATTCGTATATTTGCACAAAACTAGAAAATTTGATATAAATATAATATAGTATTAAAAATTGAATAGGGGGTATCAAAAATGTCAGCAATAAAAATGCAGGTAGAGAAGAGAAATGAGACTGGAAAAAATCGTGTAGACAAAATGAGAGATAAGGACTTTATTCCTGGAGTTATATATAGTAAAGGTGAAGAAACTCAAAATATATTAGTAGATACTGCAGAGTTTCTAAGAGTATATAAAACTGCAGGTGCTTCATCTTTGTTAGATCTACAACTAGAAGGTAAATCAATGCCAGCGATAATTAAGGAAATTCAAAAGCATCCCTTTAAAAACCAATACATTCATGTAGATTTCCAAAAATTGAATATGAATGAAAAAGTGAAGATGACTGTTCCTATTGTATTAGTAGGTAGAGATAGTATTAAACTTCAACCATCAATTTTAATGCAATTATTAGATGAAATTGAAATTGAATGTTTACCAGGAAATATTCCTCAATCAGTAGAGGTAGAAGTTTCCGATATGGACTTTAGTACACCAATATTTGTTAAAGATTTAAACATAGCTCAAGATGAAAACATAACTATATTAAGAGATTTAGAAGATGTAGTTTGTACATTAGCAGAACCTTCTAAGGCAGCAGAGGCTAATGGAGAAGGCGAAGAAGAAAATACAACTGCTGAGGAGCCTACTGAAAAAGTAGAAGAATAATAAAATGAAATACATTTTACTAGGGATCTTACTAATACCAGTATTTATTTTTATTTTAATTATTGGTGTCACTGTACTAAAAGATTATAAAAGACAAGCTGTAAAAAAGAATAAAAAAGGCAAAAAGGGTAGATAGGCTAGACTTATCTATCCTTTTTATTTTTTGTATAGACATTTATTTGCTATTATTTCTTCCATCTTTTAGAATAGACTTAAGGAGGGGTTACCATGAAAGAAATAACAGAAATAGTAGAGAGAAAAGAGAAACCTGTAATAAAAATATTTTTACTAATTTTAGGATCAGTATTTTTAATTAATTTTGTAATATTCGTAGTAAATAGGTATGTAGAAAGGTATCCTTATATATCCAATATAATTGTAATATTTTTAACAGTTATTAGCTGTACTCTAATTTTAATAAATTATTTCTCTAAATACTCTTATACAATTTTCGATGAACAAATAATATTTAATAGAATAATTGGAAAGAGAGAATTTGAGATGCTAAGGCTTAGTTCTTCTGATGTAATAGCAGTATATTCTTATAATAAGGAAATAAAAAAGAAAAAATATATACATAACTTTACCTTTAAGAAGGAGAGAGAAAATTTGTATTTAGGAGAATATAAGAAGGATGGTAAAGTAGAAACTTTTTTATTTAGCCCTAGTGAGAAACTTCTTAAGGAGCTAAATAAAGAACTAAAAAAATAAGGAGTGATTGTATGGGTAGAGTGTTAGGAGGATATTTATTTCCCCATCCACCAATAATACTAGAAGAGATAGGAAAAGGAGAAGAAGAAAAAGCTTCTAGAACTATTGAAGGATTAAAGGCTTTAGCTAAAGATATAAAAGAAAAAGGTCCAGACACAATAATAGTAATTACACCTCACGGTCCCTTATTTGCCGATGCCATATCCATATCCATAGAAGAAGATCTATATGGAGATTTTAGTAGTTTTGGCTATGGCAATTTAAAGTTTAATTATAAGAATGATTTAAAATTAGTAAACAAAATCATCCACAATAGCAATAAAGAAAATATAATTATTGCAGAAATAGACGAGAACTTTGCTAAGGATTATAGTATAGAAAAAAATTTGGATCATGGAACCTTAGTGCCATTATATTTTGTGGATAAAGAGTATACAGATTACAATCTTATCCACATAACTTATGGACTTTTATCTCCTAGGGATCTTTATAAGTTTGGAAAGATTATTAATAAATCAGTAGAAGGTTCAGAAGATAATGTAGTAATTCTAGCTAGTGGAGATTTATCTCATAGATTATCTCATAAAGGACCTTATTCTTATTCTCCTTACGGCGAAGAATTTGATAAACGAATAGTTGATATATTAAAGAAAGGCGAAATGAAATCTATTATAACCTTTGATTTGAATTTAAGTGAAAAAGCTGGAGAATGTGGGTTAAGATCTTTAATGATTTTAGCTGGAACTCTAGAAAATTATGATATTGAAACAAAAGTACTGTCTTATGAAGGACCCTATGGAGTAGGTTACTGTACTGCTAAGATCGATATCAAAGGGAAAGTAGAAAATAGAGATCTTCTTAAAGTCATAGATGAAGAAGAGATAGAAAAGATTCAAGAGATTAGAAATAGGGAAGATTCATATGTTAAATTAGCTAGAAAAAGTTTAGAATATTATATTAAACATGGTAAATATATGACTATTCCTGAGAATATAGATAATAGTATATTGAAGACAAGAAAAGGAGTTTTCGTATCCATTAAAAAAGAAGGAATGCTTAGAGGTTGCATTGGTACTATTGAACCTACTGAACGAAATACTGGATTAGAAATCATAAAAAATGCAGTAAGTGCTGGACTTAGAGATCTTAGGTTTGATCCAGTAGAGGAAGAAGAGCTAAATAGTTTAGTCTATTCTGTAGATATATTAAGTGATCCAGAGCCTATATCATCTAAGTCTCAGTTAGATGTAAAACGGTATGGAGTAATAGTTACTAAAAGTCATAGGCGAGGTTTGCTTTTACCTAACCTAGAAGGGGTAGAGACCATAGAGGAGCAGGTAAGTATTGCTCTTAGAAAGGCTGGTATAAAAGAAGAGGAAGACTATACTATGGAGCGTTTTGAAGTAATAAGGCATTATTAAGGAGGATTAATAGTGAAAGAAGCTATGTATTATAAGAAAGGGGAAGCTTCTAAAGTTTATTGTTCTTTATGTCCCCATTATTGCAGCATTTCAGAGAATAAGGCTGGAAAGTGTAGAGTAAGAAAAAATATAGAAGGAACTTTATATACTTTAAATTATGGAAAGATTACTTCGTATGCCTATGATCCTATAGAAAAAAAGCCTTTATATCATTTTTATCCAGGATCCAATATTTTTTCCATAGGAAGTTTTGGCTGTAATTTAGCCTGTGAATTTTGTCAAAACTGGGAAATCGTAAATAAAGAAACTTTAACAATGGAAATAGAGGATCAGGATATGTTAACCTTATCTACAGCTAAACACTCCATAGGAATTGCCTACACTTATAATGAACCTACTATTTGGTTTGAATATGTACGCCATTTATTAGATGTAATAAAGGATAAGAATTTAAAAAATATATTAATAACCAATGGATATATTAATGAGGAACCTTTAAGACAATTATTGCCTTATATTGATGCTATGAACATCGATTTAAAGTCAATCAATGATAGTTTTTATAATAACATTTGCAAAGGCAGCTTAGAACCAGTTTTAAAGACTATTGAGATTAGTTCTAAAGTTACTCATATAGAAGTAACTACTTTAGTAATTGATGGAGAAAATAGTTCTCTTGAAGAAATAGACTCCTTATCTCAAAAAATTGCTTCCATAAATAAATCTATACCTCTGCATTTAAGTAGATATTTTCCTGCCTATAAGATGAAAAGACAGCCAACCAATTTTAATACTTTAATGGAAGCTAGAAATATAGCTAGAAAACATCTAGACTATGTTTATATCGGCAACGTATGGGGAGTAGATAATAACACCTATTGTCCTAATTGCTATACTAAAATAGTGGACAGATACAATGGAGGAAAGGTTCTAGGCGTAGAAAGAGGTAAGTGTATAAAATGTGGATATAAAATAAATATTATATATTAAAAATGCCCTTTGCCAAGCACCAAAATCTTTTTTTGGAATAATATATACTATTAAGGCAATACTCCTAATAAATGCTTGGTAAGGGGTTGATATTTATGTATTGTAAATTATGCAACAGAGAAGAAGATGGTATTGATTTATTAAATTTAAATATTTGTAGAAACTGTTTAGATAATTTGTCAGATACCTCTGTATTTGATATAAAATACGATGATTTTAAAAATCTTATTAGAATTATGTTAAGATTGTACATATATGAAAAAATCCATTTAAACCCTGTAAACTAATGCAGGGTTTTTTTAAATTTTTAGTTTATATATCGAAAGAAGTGATATATAATAAATAAGAAATTTATTTATTATTAGGAGGATGATGATGGGGAATGAAGACTCCCGTATTTGATGGATTAAAGAAACTAATGGAAGAAAACAGTGTATCTTTTCATATGCCAGGTCACAAAGGTAAGAATACACTAATTAACTGGGGTGATTATATCCCTTATATAGACACTACAGAAGTAGCGGGTATGGATAATCTCCTTGACCCAAGGGGCATTATACAAGAAAGCCAAGAGTTAGCAGCAAAAGTATTTGGAGCTAAGGCAACCTATTATACAGTAAATGGTTCAACTGGTAGTATATATATAGCTCTATCTACTATAACAAAACCGGGGGACAAGATTCTTGTCCAAAGAAATTGCCATAAGGCAGTATATAATGCGATGATTTTAAATAGATTAAATCCTATTTATTTATATCCAAACTACAATGAAAATTACCAAGTATTAACAGGCCTATATCCAGAAGATATAGAAGAGGCATTGAAGAATGATAGTGATATAAAGGCAGTAGTTATGACTTATCCAAATTATTATGGAGTATGCTCAGACTTAGAAGAAATAGCTAATATAGTACACAAATATAACAGAATACTAATGGTTGACGAGGCTCATGGAAGCCATATGACTTTCTCTGATAGAATGCCTAAATCTGCCATAGAAGCAGGAGCAGATATAGTAATACAAAGTACTCACAAAACTTTGCCAAGCTTTACACAGACATCTATGATTCATGTAGGATCAGATAGGATAGATCTAAATAAATTAAGAGATAGATATTCTTTATATATAACAACAAGTCCTTCATATCTGTTTACAGCATCCTGTGAAATAGCTACAGCTTATATGGATGGTGAAGGAAGAAAAAGACTTGACTGGAGTATAACGAAGGTAAATGAAGTAATTGAAAGACTAAAATCTATAGATAGAGTATTTGTATTTACTGGAGATGAAGGAGATGAAACCATCTATGCTAAGGACAATACAAAGATACTCTTTAAAATAGATGGAATAAGAGGATCTGAAGTGAAGAAAAGACTTTTATCTGAGCACAATATTCGATTAGAAATGGCTGATTATTACTATGGATTAATTCTTACTAGTCTTATGAATGATGAAGAGGACTACGAAAAAGTTATAAAGGCTATAGAGCATATGGCAAAAACCTCTCCTTATGAAGAAGTAAAGAAAATAAGTATTAAAATGCCAACTCCAAAGATATCAATGCCAATTTATGATGCATACTACGGAAAGAAAAAACAAGTTGATCTAAAATATAGTATAGGCAAGATTTCTGCTACTTCTATCATCCCATATCCACCAGGAATACCCTTAGTAGTACCTGGTGAAGAGATTACTCAAGAAATATACGAGCATATAATGTTTCTAATGGCAAACGGTATGGAAATAGTGGGACTTATGGGCTATAATAAAGATAAGACAGTAGTAGTGGAATAGGAAAGGAAGGACTTTTAGTGAGGGGATTATTTATAACATTAGAGGGACCAGATGGATCAGGTAAAAGTACTATAATTAAATTAATTGGTGATTACCTTAAAGATAAAGGCATAGACTCTATAATGACTAGGGAACCAGGAGGTACATTAATAGGTGAGGATATACGGTCTATAATTTTAGATGAGAAAAATACAAATATGGGGGCAGAAACTGAAGCGCTTCTTTATGCTGCATCTAGAGGACAGCATGTTCACGAGAAAATAATTCCAGCCTTAGAGGAAGGAAAAGTTGTTCTTTGTGAAAGGTTTCTCCTATCAAGCTTAGCTTATCAAGGAGTAGGGAGAGGCCTAGGAATAGAGAGGGTAAAAGCTATAAATGATTTTGCCTTAAGAGGAGTATATCCTCATTTAATCTTATTTTTTCATGTAGATCCTGAACTTACTTTAAAGAGAAAGACTGGAAATTTAGCAGGAGATAGGCTAGAAAAAGAAGGCAATGAATTTCACAGAAAGGTCTATGGGGGTTATTTAGACCTATTAGAGATGTATCCAAAAAATATTAAAATAATAGATGCTACAAAATCCATAGAAGAAGTATTTAACCAAAGCATAAAAGAAGTTGAAAACTTACTAAGTAAAAAGGAGGCGTAATTTTATGAAACTAATTATTTCCATAGTTCAAGATCAAGACGCTCCAAGTTTAATTGATGATTTGACAGAAAAGGAATTTAGGGTAACAAAATTAGCTTCTACAGGAGGATTTTTAAAATCAGGAAATACTACATTACTAATGGGAGTAGAAGATGAAGAGGTAGAAGGAGTCTTAGATATTATAGAAGATAATTGTAAGACAAGAGAAATAACTACTTCCTTGTTATCTGTGACTATGCCAGGAGATACTTATATACCTTATCCTTTAGATGTAAAGGTAGGAGGGGCAACCATATTCATTCTAGATGTAGAGAAGCATATTAGAATATAGAAGGAGTGACTAATATGAAGCTAATAATAGCCATAGTTCAAGATGAACAAACTCCTAAAGTTGTAAAAAGTTTAATGTCTAATAAATATAGAACTACTAAACTTTCTTCTACAGGAGGATTTTTAAAATCAGGTAATACTACATTGTTGATTGGAGTGGAAAATGAAGAAGTCAATGATGTAATAGATTTAATAAAAGAAGAATGTACCAGCAAAAAAATTAAGAATGGAAATAAAGAAGTTACTGTTGGAGGAGCAAATATATTTGTAATGGATATAGATCAATACAAGAAGATATAGCTTAGGAGGAATCTAATGGATTTTAATCAAATAATAGGTCATGAAAATGTAATACAGAACTTGAAAAAATCCATAGAAAAAGGAAAAGTAAGCCATAGTTACTTATTTGAAGGAGAAGAATCATTAGGTAAAAAAATGGTTGGTTTAGCCTTTGCTAAAACTCTACTTTGTAAAGAAGATGGATGGGAGCCTTGTAATAAATGTAGTTCTTGTATTAAATTTGATACAGGAAATCATCCAGATTTTCAATTGATAGAGCCAGAAAAGGACTCTATAAAGAAAGAAAAGATGGAACTATTAGTTAAAAGTATTACAACGGCTCCCTTTGAAAGTAAAAGAAAGGTATTTATTATAGATGACAGTCATAAAATAACTATGGAGGGACAAAATGCTATTCTGAAAACTCTAGAAGAACCGCCTGAGTTTATGAATATTATACTCATAACCTCCAGCAGCAATAAACTTCTTCCTACTATATTATCTAGGTGTCAGGGAATAAAGTTTTATCCAGTAGAAAATTCAAAGATAATAAATCTGTTAGTAAATAAATATGATAAAATTGAAGAAGAATCCAAATTTATTGCTGATTTTACCAAAGGAAGTGTAGGGAAATCTATAGAACTATCTATTTCTAAAGATTTTTTTAATAGAAGAGAAGAAGTTATAAGGATAGTAGATAGTATATTAAAAGGGGACAAACTAAGAGCCTTAACAGCTATAGATTTTTTTATGGAAAACAAGGAAAATGTTGATGAAATATTGGATATGTTACTCTATTGGTTTAGGGATTTAATAATATATAAAGAAATTGGAGAAACAGATTTAATAATTAATAAGGATAAAATACTAGTATTATCCAATCAATCTTTTATAGATTTAAATAAGATTAATGATATAATAGAAAAGATACAAGAAACAAAAGTAAATATCCAAAGAAATGTTAATTTTCAGCTATCCTTAGAAGCCATGCTTCTTAATATACAGGAGGTATAGATTTATGACGACAGTAGTAGGAGTACGCTTTAAAAAAGCAGGGAAGATTTACTACTTTGACCCTGATGAAATAGATATAAAGATGAACGATTTCGTAATAGTTGAGACAGCTAGGGGTGTAGAATTTGGTCTTGTAATAGTAGGGCCTAAGGAAATAACAGAGGAAGAAATAGTTTCTCCTTTAAAGAAAGTTCTTAGAATAGCAGAAGATGAAGATTTTGAAATTCATAGAACTAATAAAGCAAAGGCTAAAGAAGCCTTTAGTATCTGTCAACAAAAGATAGAAGAACATGGTCTACATATGAAATTGGTAGATGTAGAATATACTTTTGATAATAATAAAGTCATTTTTTATTTTACAGCTGATGGTAGAGTAGATTTCAGAGAACTGGTTAAAGATCTAGCTTCCATATTTAAAACTAGAATTGAATTAAGACAAATAGGAGTTAGAGATGAAGCAAAAATGGTAGGCGGTTTAGGACCTTGTGGTAAACCCGTATGTTGTACTCAATTTTTAGGAGAGTTTGAACCTGTTTCTATAAAAATGGCTAAAGAACAAAGTTTATCTTTAAACCCTACAAAGATATCAGGACTCTGTGGAAGACTTATGTGTTGTTTAAAATATGAACATGAAGTATATGAGAAACTGCTGGAAAAGATGCCTCAGGTAGGCACTATAGTAGAAACCCCTTTAGGTAGGGGGACAGTAATAGATACTTATACCCTATTAGAAACGGTGAAAGTAAAAGTAAAATTAAAGGATGATACCGAAGATTTATTTAATTATAAAATAGATGAAATAGTAATTACAGAAGAAATAGATCCTGCTTATGAGAAGATTATTGAAACTATAGAAGAAGTAGTAGATATTGCAGAGTTGAAAGAATTGGAATAAATAATTAATTAAATATATTTAATACCCCTTTAATTATTATAAAGAATCTGTTAAAATATTAGCGTATAGAGACAAGCTAAGCTTACCTGAGGAGGTGAAACAGTTGTCATATAAAATTACTGATGCATGTATTGCATGCGGAGCATGTCAACCAGAATGTCCAGTTGATGCTATAAGTGCAGGAGATATTTATGTAATCGACCCAGATAAATGTATTGAATGTGGTGCTTGTGCGAATGTTTGTCCAGTAAATGCACCTCAACAAGACTAATAATTAAACAAAAATAGACCCTATAATAAGGGTCTTTTTTGATATAATAGATAATAAATCTGAGGAGAAATCTATGGAGATAAATTTAAAATGTGGAGAAAGAATAGATATTGTTCCAGGCAGTAATTTGAAGATAATACAAAATAAAGATAGGTTTTCCTATGGTACCGATGCCATATTTTTATCTAATTTTGCTAAAGTAAAAGGACAGGTAATTGATTTAGGCACAGGAACTGGAATTATTCCTTTAAGACTTTATTCAAAATATAAGGTAGAAAAGATTTATGGTATAGAGATTCAAAAAGAAGTAGCAAATATGGCTATTAGAAGTCTAGAACTAAATAAACTTTCAGAGAAAATTCGAATACTCAACATGGATTTAAAAGGCCTTCCTAATGAATTTAGAAAGAGCACCTTTGATGTAGTGACATCAAATCCACCGTATATGAAAGCTGGAAGTGCTTTAGTGAATTCTGGAGAAAACTTTGCTATATCTCGCCATGAAATAACTTGTACTTTAGAGGATATAATGAAGGTTTCTGAGTACTTATTAAAGCCTGGAGGCAAACTATACTTAGTTCATAGACCAGATAGATTAGTAGATATTGTTTGGACTGCAAGAAAATATAATTTGGAGCCAAAATATATGCAATTTGTCCAGCCGAAGGCTTATAAAAAACCTAATTTATTATTGATAGAATGTAGCAAAGGAGGAAAGCCTGATTTAAAATTTAAAGATCCTTTAATAGTATATAATGAAGATGGATCTTATACAGAAGAAATACTTAGGATTTATGGAATGGATAAGGAGAAATAGTATGGAAAAAGGTGCTTTATATATATGTCCTACTCCCATTGGGAATTTAGAAGATATTACTCTTAGGACTTTAAAGGTATTAGAGGAAGTAGATATAATAGCTGCAGAGGACACTAGACATACAATAAAACTATTAAATCATTATAATATTAAAAAACCTTTGACGAGCTATCATGAACATAATAAAAGGGAAAAAGGAGTAGAACTAATTGAGAAATTGAATATGGGGGAAACTATAGCGCTTGTATCAGATGCAGGAATGCCTGGAATTTCAGACCCAGGAGAAGAGCTTATAGCTTTAGCTATAGAAGAAGATATAAGGGTAATTGCTCTTCCTGGACCTACAGCTTCAGTGACAGCATTAATTCTTTCAGGTTTACCTACAGGAAAATTTGTATTTGAAGGCTTTTTACCTTCGAAAAAGAGAGATAGGATTAGAGAGCTAGAAAAATTAAAAAAAGAAGAGAGAACTTTTATATTATATGAATCTCCACATAGACTTTTAGATCTTTTAAAGTCTATTTTAGATGTTTTAGGAAATCGAAAAGTATCTATATCAAGGGAATTGACTAAGGTTTATGAAGAAACTTTTAGAGGAACAATACTAGAGGCTATAGAAAGATTTGAATCTCAAGGAGTAAAGGGAGAATTTGTATTGATTATAGAAGGCGGTAAAATAGAAGAAGAGCCTATTTTAGATATTACTATAGAAGATCATATTAGAAAATATATAGAAGAAGGCTTAACAAAAAAGGATGCTATAAAAAAGGTAGCAGAAGAAAGAAATCTACCAAAAAATAGAGTATATAAGGAAAGTCTAAAAATATAACAAAGGCTTCCGTAGAAGCCTTTGTTCCAATAGATACATAATAAAAGCTCGTCTTTTTATAGACGGATATGTATACTTACTTCTTTAATTCTTCTCTACAAGCAGGACAAATGTTTTTACCTTTATATACTTCTACATCTTTAGCTTGTCCACAGAAAATACATGCTGGAGCATATTTCTTAAGGATAATATGTTCTCCATCGACAAAAATTTCTAAAGCATCCTTAACTTCTATGTCTAAGCTTCTTCTTAGTTCTATTGGGATAACTACTCTACCCAATTCGTCTACTTTTCTTACTATACCAGTTGATTTCATAAAAAATTCCTCCCATTTAAATTTTATCGACTTTTTTCTACAAATTAAAGAATACCATAAATTCCAAATACAGTCAATACAATTTATTTTAATATTAAAATAAATTAATGATAAGATATTTTAATATAACATCTACTATTGAAAGGAGTTTTTCCATGTATAGTATAAACAATGATTTAAAGGAAAAAATAAGCCGTTTAAATAATATGTTAGTTGATAAATATAGAGGGGTATTATCTTTAGAAAGTTGTGATTTAAGAAATTTTATCGAAAAAAATGTAGGGCCAATAATTCCTATTTCTAAATTAAGTAAGGATCAGCTTTTATACTATTCACAAAAAGGAGGTATAGTAGGTGTGGATGGTTCCAATAATAGAATGGGAGGAGCTTATCCACATTTTGTGGAAGTATACCAAGGTTTAGCTAAATCAACTTTGTATAAAGATGACCCTATATTTAAGACCGATATATATACTCCTCTATATTCAGAAACAAAGGAAGATATACTTGAAGAAGATGGAAGAATAGAGGAAACTGAGAAAAATAAAAGATTGTCCACTATAGAAGTAGAGGTAGCTTTAGAAGGAATAAAAAAATTTAAGCCTTATGCAGTGCTAATGGATGGAGGATTTATTAGATATAATATTTATTCCTATGAAAAATGGATGGAACTAAGACAAGAATGTGAAAAAAGAGGAATTTTGTTAGTTGGAGTAATAAAAGATATTAAAACTTCTATTATTGGAGACAAGCTTAGAGAAGAAGATGCTTTTGTAAAAGAATGTTTTTATGACAGAGAGTTATTATTTGGACTTCTTAACTATGGTGAAATAATAGCGATAAAAGACGATGCTACAAAGAAAGCCAAAATAGGATATTCTTCCATATTTATGCGTAGCTCTTTAGCACCTTCTGTTATAGGAATGGACATTTTAGATAGCCAAAGAGATCATATAGAAGAAATGGCAAAATTAATTTTTACTTTAACTCCGGAAAATAGTAGAGGAGTGCCTCTTTGGTTGGATATGGTAGATAAAGAAGTCAAAATATCTGATGCTATGATGAGAGGATTAATGGAACGATATATGAATAGGGATGTTTATGAACGGTTTTTCTTATCGGAAAGAGATAAAAGAACTTTATAGGAGGGATTAATATGAAGGTTGTTGGTATTACTACGCAACAAGAAGTTTTTGTAGGTTCTAAAGAAAGGAATTTTAGAATAAATGAATTTATAATCATAGAGGATCCCTATCAAGGAGATTTAATGGGAGAAGTAGTGGAAGCAAAAACCTTTAATAGGTATATTCCGCTAAATATTTATGGGGATTTTGTAGACGGATCTGTATTAGAATCTTTAAAGGCATTAGGATACAATGTAGATGAGGATACAATATACATATCTAAAGTAAGACTTTTAAATGAAGCATTATATCCTGTTCAAACGGGGTCAGATGTTAGATTACCTGAGTTCTATGAAGTAAAGGACCTAATGATAAAGTCATCTAAAGAAGAGGGATTGGTTCTTGGAATTATAAAGAATACAGACTCTATAGCAGCAGATATGGGGAGTGAATATAAGAATTTATTATATACCTTTGAAGAATCAGGACTAATACCTCAACGAGAGATACCCTATATATTAGATATTAAGTCTATGCACCATTATCCCCATATAGGAGTTTTTGGAGGATCTGGTTCGGGAAAATCTTTTGGGCTTAGGGTAGTCTTAGAAGAGTTGATGAAATTAAATATTCCCACTATTGTATTGGATCCTCACTTTGAAATGGATTTTAGCCAAGTTGGAGATTATATGCCTAGTGGAATGGATGGAGCCTTTAAGGAAAAGTTTAAATGTCTTCAAGTAGGATTTCATGTAGGAGTCAAGTTTGAAGATTTATCTGCTCAGGATTTAAAAAACTTATTAGATGCAGCTAGTCCTTTAACGGATGCTATGAGCAATGTAGTAGATGTTTTATTTAAAAGAAGAGATTCCTTTATAAGTTTTCATAACAAGCTTCAGATGTTAACAGAAGCCCAAGAAGAGGGTTCTTTAGATAGAATAACTATTAGAATTACAGAAGCGGCTTCTAATGATGAAAGAGAAGCTTGGTTAAAAAGAAAGGAACTTTATTTAACTTACGATAAAACTTGTCCATATAATTCTGTAAAGGGAATTATGTGGAGGTTAAAAAGACTAGATAATGAAGGCGTTTTTAGTAAAGATATAAGAGAAATTGAGGAAGGACTCCAACGAGGAAAACTCATGGTAATTCAAGGTAGTACTAGGATTCTTCAAGTTTTTAGTACCTATCTTTTAAATAATCTATATCATAAGAGAAGAGATTATAAAGATGCTCTATATAAAAAGACTGCTGCTGATTATTTTCCACCATTTATTATAGTTACAGATGAGGCTCACAACTTTGCTCCAAAAGGATACGATTCACCTTCTAAATCTATAATAAAGGAAATATCGCAAGAAGGTAGAAAATATGGTGTATTTTTAATATTAGCTACTCAAAGACCTACTTTACTTGATGAGACCATAACAGCTCAGCTTAATACTAAGTTTATTTTTAGAACTGTAAGGGCATCTGATATTCAAACTATAAAAGAAGAAACAGATTTAACAGAAGAAGAATCTAGAAGACTTCCTTACTTAAGAACTGGAGATGTATTTATTTCTTCTGCTTCCATGGGAAGGACCATCTTTGCTAGAATAAGAGCAGCTATAACCTGTAGTCCTCATACAGAAAATCCTTTTGATGAATTGAAAAATAAGGGCAAAGAAGATGATGAAAAGTTCTTAAACCTTATAAAAGATAAGTTACCGATTAATGATACAGATTTACTTCATGTTATAACAGAAATAGAAAAGGAATCTAGAGTAACTTATACCATAGATAATTTAGAAGATAGACTTATGCAGATGGTGGACAAAGGCCATATTAGAAAAGAAGAAACCATTTTTGGATATAGATATAAGGAAGTATAAAATTAGGGAAGCAGTTAATGGATAGTTTTCATTAACTGCTTCTTAAATTATAAGAAGTTTTAAGGAAGTAAAGTTTTATCTTTACCATAAAGATCTTCCCAATCTTTTATAAAATTTTCTACACTAACATCTGTTAAAGGATGAAAAATTAAGTATTCCATTAATTCCAAAGGTATAGTTGCACTATGAGCACCAGCTAGGCTAGCCTTATGAATTTGCTCTACATTTTTAAAACTAGCAGCTAAAATCTTTGCCTGGGTTTTTTCTGCTTCAAATAATTTATACATTTCATTGATGACATTAATTCCATTACCAGAAATATTATCTATTCTGTTTACATAAGGTGCAACATAAGTAGCTCCTGATTTTGCAGCTATTAAACCCTGCTGTGGAGTGAATACAGCAGTAGCTGTAATCTTTATGTTCTTTTCACTTAAAGACTTCATAGCCTTTATACCTTCAGGGATTACAGGTATTTTTATATAAACATTATCTCCTAAAAGCTCATTTATATAAAATGCTTCCTCTATTATATTTTTAGCATTGGTTCCTAGAGCTTGAACATGTAGGGATTTATTATTACCAAGAATCGATTTAATATTTTTAAGTAACTCTATAAAATTAGTCTTTTCTCTACTGATAATTGTAGGGTTGGTAGTTACTCCTGAAATAGGGTAATATTCTATTCCTTTTTTAATACTATTAATATTTGCTGTGTCTAAAAAAAATTCCATTATCAGCCCTCCTTCATAAATATTATACTCCTTTCATAAACTAAAATGAAAGGGGTTTTATTCATGTTAAACACTATATGGTTTTTAATGATATTTATTGGGATAATCTATGGCGCACTTACGGGAAATTTAAATGAAATAAACAATATAATAATAAGCGAAGCAGGAGAGGGTGTAACTTTTGCCATAAGTCTAATAGGTATTATGGCTTTTTGGCTAGGTATTATGAACATAGCAGAAAAATCTGGTTTAATAAAATCTATAGCTAAACTATTTCGTCCAATAATTAGAATTTTATTTCCAGAAATACCTAAGAATCATCCTGCAGAAAGATGGATTTTAATGAATTTTATAGCCAATATGTTTGGAGTAGGAAATGGAGCTACTGCTTTTGGATTGAAGGCTATGAAGGAATTAGATTATTTAAATTCCAATAAAAAAAAGGCTTCAAATGCTATGATTATGTTTTTAATAATCAATATGTCATCTCTTCAACTAGTACCTTTAACCATATTAAAAATTAGACATGATTATGGTTCAGTTAACCCGTCAGTAATAATTGGACCAACAATATTAGCTACCTTTTTATCTACCTTAGTAGCTGTAATAATTGGAAAGCTAATGGAAGGAGGCAGTCGGAGTAGATGTTAGAGATAATATCAATAGCAATAGTTCCCTTTATGGTTGGGGGAATTCTTCTTCATGGATATATTAAAGGAGTAGATATATATGAAGCTTTTATTGAAGGAGCTCAAGAAGGCATTAAATCCTCTATAAAGATTATGCCCTATTTAATAGCCATATTTATAGCTATAGGAATATTCAGAGGATCAAAGGCATTAGATCTTTTTATCAATCTGTTAAGCCCTATAACTAATTTTGTAGGTGTTCCAAAGGAAGTAATACCCTTAGTTATCTTAAGGCCAATTTCTGGTAGCGGAGCCTTAGGAGCCGTTAAAGATATAATGAGTTTTTACGGTCCAGATTCATTTGTTGGAGTTCTTGCTTCTATAATGATGGGGTCATCGGAAACCATATTTTATACTACAGCAGTTTATTTTGGATCTATAGGTATAGAAGATTATAGACATACATTAAAGGCTGCTCTTCTTTCTTATTTAATTTCTATATTTATAACCATTTTTATATGTGGAGTGTTGTATTAAACCAAAAGAAGATTAGGTTCCCTAAAAGGGAATCTAATCTTCAATTATATAGACTTTTACTTTTCTTCTTCCAAATCTATTAACTTCATTAGCAGAGTTAAAGAATAAATCAATTTTATTGTTCTTAATAGCTCCACCAGTGTCTTCTGCTATAGCAAAACCATAATCTTTAGAACCATCAAGGCTTTGAACATATAGTTTAGTGCCTAATGGTATAATTCTAGGGTCAACAGCGACTACACCAGGTCTAGCCTTTGTACCAGAGGCAGTAAGACCATAGTATTTATCTCCTGGATTTTTGCCTGTACTTTCATAGGAAAGGTCATAGGCAGTAGCTGTCATTATAATAGATTTTTTGTAATTAGTTTTACCCCTAGAAGAAACAAAGAAACTTTTAGAACCTTTTTCTACAATTTTATCAACGGGTTCTGAGATAATTTCTTCTTTAATAACTGTAGTTGAGGTAAGTACACCATTAACATACTCTTTTTTTATTTGAGATTTTTTTAATCCATCTTTACCTTCTTGAACTATATTAACTGCTCCTACATCCAATTTGTTATTAGTGGTGACAATATTTTTAAAAGGAATAGCTGCTTCTACCTCTTCCACTTGTTGTCTAATTCTAAAAACCTCAATATTAGAGTTAGGAGTTAATTTGCCATCCAGCTTTGGATAAGTATAGTCCTTTTCTCCTAATACTATACCCAGATCTTTCAATACTTCTCCAACAGTATCGTGAACAGATTTAACATCAAATAATGAACCTTCTAGGGATAAAGTATAAGGTTTTGGATTCTTTATAATTATGTTCATTTTGTCTTCTAACTTGCTGTCTAAACTAACATTAATATATGCACCTTTCTTTAGGTGGATTTTTTCCTTCTTTAAAAGGTCATTCACTGTTTCTGCATAGGAAATTACATTTTTAATTTCACCATCCATAGACAAAGAAATTTCCTTTCCTTGGTACATATATACTCCTAAAGATAAACTTGCAGCTATAGCGAGGACAGTCAAGACTTTAAATTGATTAGTCTTATTGACCGGATGATTTTCCATAATTTTCCCTCCTATAATTTTGACTGTATAGTATTTTATTCAAAAAGTTAAATTTTGTCAAATTTTATCATATATGTTCGAAATATTCAGATTAATTCCCTCAAACCACAGAATATACATTGTCGTACAACCTTATTTTGCCCCATACTTACCAATATATTCCCTTATTGTTATAAATATATTAAAATCATAAAAAAATGCCTTCGTCAAGAAGACAAATTTTATAATATGAAGAGAAGTATAGGTTTCTTCAGTATAAGTCTAACTTAAATAAATTTTAAAAAAGGCTTCTCTAATTTAATATTCTTAGATAGAAGCCTTTTTATAATATATTTAGGAAAATATAGATTTATCTAATATTGTTTATGAATAGTCTTTTAATATATAGTTAATATAAAAGGTTTAGCTATTCAGCAGGTATATGTGGATTTAATTCATTTATATCTACAGAATATATACTTTCGTAATCTACTTCAGACATTGGTATAGGATTCATGTGTCTCCCACATTGCAACATGCACATTTCAACACATTTTCTTATCATAGGATTCATCATAGGACACATGTGCATTGGATGATCATAGTGTATCGGCTCCATCCCTGGAGGCATAATAGGTCTTACTGGGTGAGGTCTATTAGGACAATTTAGTTCCATAGGATATAGTGGTGGTACTGCTGGTCTATTATAGCAATCATTAGTCTCATACATTAAAAATCAGCTCCTTAAAAACATCTTTTAATAATAGTATATGTAGAACATAAAATATGGATACAATTGTTTAGAGTTGACAAACCTAATTATTTCCTGTATATTATTTAAGTAAATAACCCAATATATAGTAAAGGTAATGAAGGGAAGAGTAAGAATAATCTTATTCTAGAGAGAACTGGGATAGGTGAAAGCCAGTGTTTAAGCTTATTCTGAATATGGACCCTAAACTTTACAGCTGAAATAATTTAGGCTGTAACGGTAACAACCGTTATATTGTATGGTTAATTAACCTAGTAAGATCTAAGTCGTAAGATTTAGATGAATTAGAGTGGTAACACGAACTTATACCTTCGTCTCTATACGAGATGAGGGTTTTTTTATATCAGAAAATAGGAGGTATTTAGGATGAAAAAATTTTATTTAACGACACCAATCTATTATCCAAGTGACAACCTTCATATAGGGCATACTTATACAACTGTAGCAGCAGATGTACTAAAAAAATTTAAGAAAATGTTAGGTTATGATGTATACTTTGTAACAGGTTCTGATGAACACGGACAGAAGATTCAGCAAAAAGCAAAAGAAAACAATGTAGAACCAAAAGCTTATGTAGATGCTATAGTAAAGGATATAAAAGAGTTATGGAAGATGCTAGAAATAGACTATGATGAATTTATAAGAACTACAGATCCTCATCATGAAAAAGCAGTACAACAAATATTTGAAAAATTATATAATCAAGGGGATATATATAAGTCTAAATATGAAGGACATTATTGTACTCCGTGTGAAGCTTTTTGGGCTGAAAGTCAATTAAAAGACGGAAAATGTCCTGATTGTGGAAGAGAAGTTCACTGGGCTGGGGAAGAAGCGTATTTCTTTAAATTATCTAAATATAGAGATAAGTTAATAGAGCTTTATGAAAAAAACCCTGAATTTATCCAACCTGAATCTAGAAAAAATGAAATGATCAACAATTTCTTAAAAGAAGGATTAGAAGATTTATGTGTTTCAAGGACCAGTTTTAATTGGGGAATTAAAGTTCCTTTTGATCCTAAGCATGTAGTATATGTTTGGATAGATGCTTTATCTTGTTATATAACAGCTTTAGGTTATGGTACAGAAAATGAAGAAAAATATAAAGAATTTTGGCCAGCTAATGTTCATCTAGTAGGAAAAGAGATAGTAAGGTTCCACACTATAATCTGGCCAGCACTGCTTATGGCATTGGATATAGAATTACCGAGTAAAATATTTGGTCATGGATGGATATTATTTGAAGATGATAAGATGTCAAAATCTAAGGGGAATGTAATTTATCCAGAGCCAATTATTCAACTATATGGAATAGATGCCTTTAAATATTTTTTATTAAGAGAGTTTTCTTTTGGTCAAGATGGTTCCTTCTCAAGAGAGAAGTTTTTACAAAGATTGAACTCCGACTTAGCCAACGACTTAGGAAATTTAGTTAGTAGAACAGTAACCATGGTTGAAAAATATAATGAAGGATTAATTCCTGCACCTATTAAAGAAGGAGAATTCGATGAATCTTTAAAGGAAATAGGTATAAATGTAGCTAATAAAGTGGAACAACATATGGATAAACTAAACTATAGTCAAGCTTTAGAAGAAATATGGAAGCTAATTAGAAGAACAAATAAATATATAGATGAAACAACGCCTTGGATTTTAATCAAAGAAGATAAGGAAAGATTAGATACAGTTTTATATAATTTAACAGAAAGCTTAAGAATTACGGCTATTTTGATTAAACCATTTATGGAAAAAACATCAAGAGAAATATGGACTCAACTAGGGTTAAAAGAAAATATTGTTTGGGAAGATACTAAAGTTTGGGGTAAAATTAAAGCAGAAACTAAAGTTCAAAGAGGTCAAGGAATATTCCCTAGATTAGAAGTTGAAAAGGAATTAATAAGGCTTAATGAAGCTAATCAAAAGCTTATAGAAGAAAGAGCTAAGAATAAGGGCAAAAACGAAGAAAAGAAGGTTGAAAATGTGGAAAAAATAGAAGAATTTATTACCATAGATGATTTTGCAAAAGTACAATTAAAGGTAGCCGAAGTTGTTGCTTGTGAAAATCATCCGAAGGCAGATAAACTTTTAGTATTACAGCTAAAATTAGGAGAAGAAACTCGACAAGTAGTATCTGGTATAAAGGAATTTTATTCACCAGAAGATTTAATTGGTAAAAAGGTAGTAGTAGTATCTAACTTAAAACCTGTTAAATTAAGAGGAATAGAATCAAAAGGCATGATATTAGCTGCCGAAGATAGTGAAGGTAAACTAACTCTTGTATCTACTTTAGAAGAGATAGAATCAGGAGCATCCATCTCTTAAAAGGAGGAATAAATTTGTTAATAGATAGTCATGCTCACTTAGATGATGATAGGTTCGATAGAGATAGAGATAGATTAATAAAATCTTTAAAAGATAATGGAATAGAGTTGGTAGTAAATCCAGGAGCAGATTTACAGAGTAGTATAAAAGCCGTCTCTTTAGCAGACGAATATGAAAACATATATGCTGCTATAGGAGTTCATCCTCATTCAGCTAAGGAAATGGATGAATCTACTATAGAAGTGTTTAGATCTTTTTCTAAAAGAGATAAGGTAGTAGCCATAGGAGAAATTGGCTTAGACTATTATTATGATAATTCTCCAAGGGATATTCAGCGAAAGTGGTTTGTGGAACAGTTAAAACTAGCGAAGGAAGTAGACTTACCTGTAATAATCCATTCTCGTGATGCGGCTAAGGATACTTTTGATATCTTAAGTGAAGCTCAAGATGGAAGTCTAAGGGGGGTCTTACACTGCTATTCTGGAAGTACTGAAATGGCTTTAGAATATATAAAATTAGGATTTTATATTTCTATTGCAGGACCCGTTACATTTAAAAATGCCAGAGTGCTTAGGGAAGTAGCAGAGGCAGTTCCTTTGGATAAATTGCTTATAGAAACGGATTCACCTTATTTAACTCCAGAGCCATATAGAGGAAAAAGAAATGAACCTATATTTGTTAAACATGTAGCTGGAACTATAGCTGAAGTAAAGGGAGTATCTTTTGAAGATATAGCTATTGCTACAAGTAGAAATACAAAGAATTTATTTAAAATAAGGTAATCTAGATATATAAGGGAGAGAACTACTCTCCCTTCCATCTAAAGTAAGGAGAGATTCTTTTGATAAAGGAAATAATAGTAGTAGAAGGAAAAGATGATATAACTGCAGTTAAAGCTGCAGTGGAAGCTGAAGTTATGGCCACTGGCGGTTTTGGATATAAAAAAGAATTAATAGAAACCTTGAAAACTTTGGCAGATAGACGTGGAATAATTATCCTTACAGACCCAGACTATGCAGGAGAGAAAATTAGAAAAGATTTATCAAAACATATAAAAAATTGTAAACATGCTTTTCTTCCCCAAGGGAAAGCCTTAAAGAAAGGCGATATTGGAGTAGAAAATGCCACTAGAGAAGATATAAGGGAAGCCATAAGGAAAGCAAGACCAAATAAAGTAGAAAGAAAAGAAGAATTTACAAAAGAGGATTTGATTTCTTTAGGGTTAGCTGGAGGTAAAGATTCTAGAGAAAAAAGAGATAAGGTAGGAGAAATACTCGGAATAGGTTATGCTAATGCTAAACAGTTTTTAAATAGATTAAACAACTTTGGAATAACAAAAGAAGAATTTATTAAGGCAGTAGAGAGGATGGAAGAAATTAATGGAAGATAAGAGACTCTATTCTCCCAAGTATGTGAGAGAAATTTTAAATAGATATGGATTTGAATTCTCCAAAAGTTTAGGACAAAACTTCCTTATAGACGGTAATATAGTAAGAAAGATTGGCATTGAGGGAGAAATTACTAAAGAAGATTATGTCTTAGAAATTGGTCCCGGTATGGGAACTTTAACAGAGGAGTTAAGCTTGAGAGCTAAAAAAGTGGTAGCCGTAGAGTTGGATAAAACACTACTTCCTATTTTAGATGAAACTTTAGAATCTTGTGACAATATAGAAATCATTCATGGTGATATTTTAAAAATAGATATACAGAAATTAATTGATGAAAAATTAGATGGTGGCCCTGTAAAAGTAGTAGCTAATCTACCTTACTATGTTACTACACCAATAATAGCTAAATTATTAGAAGAGGATTTAAATTTAGAATCTATAATAGTCATGGTTCAGAAAGAAGTAGCAGAAAGAATGGTAGCTAATCCAGGCAGTAAACAATACGGATCTCTTTCTGTATTTGTAAACTTTTACAGCCATCCTAAAATAGTTGTAAAGGTGCCTAAAACTGTTTTTATGCCCCAGCCTAAGATTGATTCTGCAGTTATCAAGCTTACTTTAAAGGAAAACCTGCCTGATGTAGATAGGGATCAATTTTTTAAAGTGGTTAAAGCTGCATTTTCTAAAAGGAGAAAGACTATTATAAATTCTTTATCTACTTATGGTTTTAATATAGATAAAGAGTGTATAAAGGAAACCTTGGAACAACTAAATATTAAATTAGAAGAAAGAGCAGAAAACTTATCTGTAGAAGATTTTATAAAGATTAGTAAAACATTGCCCCCCTTAGACATATAATGATATAAAAGCTAAAAAAGGGGGGCTATTTATGTTTACAAACTTAGCCTATACAAGAAAGTTTATTATACTTAAAAAGGAATACTTAAACATTCGTACCCTAAATCCTAAAGGCCATGGTAAAATAGAATTACGGGGCATTAGAGGTAATATGAGTTTAAATCTAGAGAATGCAGAAAAAGACAATTACTATAACATATTTCTTATCCATCCAGACAAAGGTATATTACCATTGGAATTAGGTAGAATATATACGAATGAAGAAGGTAGAGGAAAAGCAGAATTTTCTTTTAATTTAAAGGAAGTGGAATCAAATGGCTTTTCAATGGATAAAATAAATGGTATCCTTGTTATGAGGGATTCTAGTATTCTACTAGGAGGTTATATTACTAGAGAAGATGGTTCTATTGAAAGGTACATAGAATCCATTGATAAAAAGAATGAAGAAAAGTATATAAAATCAATTCAGGAAAAAGTCGTAGAAGAGCCAATTGAAGATGAAATTGTTAAAGTAGAGTTTACTGAAGAGGAGATCATTCATAAAGAAGACGTAGAAGAGAAAATAGAAACAGAGGCAATAATTTTTGAGGAAGAAATAGAAGAAAAACCAATATTAGAAGAACCAATTGAAGAAACAATAGAAGAACCAGTATCTGAAGAAGTAACAATTGAGCAGGTTCTTGAAGATGAAATGGTTGAAGAGGAAATCCCTGAAGAACAAACTATCGAAGAAGAGATTCCTGAAGAAGAAAGTGCTGAAGAGCAAATTTTTGAATATGAGAATACTGAAGAAACTGTAGAAGAATTAGGAATATTAGAAGAATTACAGGAAGTTCTAATAGATGAACCAATAAGATCTAATGAAGAATATATACTAGAAGAAAATATGCCAAAAGAATCTAACTATGAAACTTTAGAGTATATTAGAAGATTAAACCAAAAAAATCAAACTACAAACTATATTCTTAGTATATTAAGATTTTTTCCTTATACAGATCCTTTTAAGATTGACTTAAAGGGTTATAATTGGTGGAAAATTAATGGGGAGGGTGTAGATGATTATAGAGGTTTTCTTCCTTATTTTAGCTATTTAACAGGAGGAAATTATAAATATCCTTTTGTGAAAAGTTCTATCAATTGTAATGAGCTAATGAAGAAATATAGGCATTACTTATTTGGATTATATAATGAAAGAGAAGAAGTAAAGTATTATTTATATGGAATTCCAGGAAAATTTTCTAAAGAAGAGCATCCCTATGGTGGAATTACTGGATTTAATACTTGGTTTGAAGGGAATGAAACAGAAGGTTATTGGCTCCTTTATATAGATCCGATGACTGGAAAAGTAATACACCCCTTAAATCCAATGATACCAAATGATTAGGTCTATATAGAGAGGGGAGAAAAATTGTGAAAAAAGAAGCAGAAGATAAAATTACTTGTTTAACAAATGCTACAGACGAAAAAACCATAAATGAAATAAAAGAGAGTTTATACGGAGAAGAAATTATAGGTCTTTTAGCAGAAACTTTTAAAGCTTTAGCAGATCCTACAAGACTAAAAATTATTTATGTTTTATCTAAGTCATCCTTATGTGTATGTGACATTGCAAACCTATTGGACATGACTCAATCGGCTATATCTCATCATCTTAGGCTCCTTAGAAATTTAAAGCTGGTTAAGTTTAGAAAAGAAGGAAAGATGGTTATCTATTCCTTAGATGATGAACATGTACTAGAATTATTTAAACAAGGGCTAAATCACGTAAGACACCAATAAAAAAATGAGGGGCTATAATATTTCCCTCATTTTTTCATCCTTGCTACATTTAGAACACACTAGTTCAGCAGCTTCAGCTAATTTAGCCAAGACAGAAATTTTACGCTGTCTATCCAATAAAAATGCTTTCTTTTCACCCTCATCCACATTAGATAAAAAATAAACTGGAGGCAAATTAGTTAAAGCTAAAGACTTTATATCACTTATGCATTGTTCACAACTACAAGTACTATAGATATTTTTTACTTCATTAAATACTTCATCGACTAAAATTTCCATATAATTTTTTATCATCTTTATCAATCCTTTAAAAATTATCAAAATACTTTATGTAAGTAAGTACACATAGTACTAATTAACTATATCGGTTTTTAATATTATAGTACTTTATGACTAGACTGTCAATTGATTTGTCCATCAGGAGCCTTTTATTTTATAGTTTTTGGTTAATAGATTTAATTGCGGGGTAAGATAGTATTGTATTTAAAGTTATTGACAAAGATACCCCTGAGGGGTATAATGTATATAAGAAAGTATGAAGGAGGAATTTAAAATGGCTAACGTAGTTGTTTATACAAGTAGTACTTGTCCTTATTGTGTTACAGCAAAAGACTACCTAAAAGAAAAGGGAGTAGACTATACTGAAAAAAATATTCAAACAGATAAAGCAGCAAGAAAAGAACTAATGGGTATGGGACATATGGGAGTTCCAGTAATACTAATTGATGGTGAAGAAGTAGTTGGTTTTGATCAAGAAAAAATTGATGACTTATTGGCAAGAGAATAAATTTAAAAAAGCGGGGAACTAAAAGTTCCTCGCTTTTTTGTAAATCTATTCGTTTAATGCGTTCATTAATTTTTCTAAATCTATACCATGAACCATAGCAGCTTCTTCTAAACTTTCCATTTGGCTTCCTGGGCATCCAATACAACCCATACCAAATCCTAAAAGGATATCCACTGATTCTGGTTTTTTACGTATTATCTCTCCAATTAACATATCTTTAGTAATTTCCATGCATCTTCCCTCCTTAAACAATTCTTACTAATATAGTAGCATATTTTATGTACTTTTTGCACTATATTTATATCATTTCACCAATATATATAAAATATTTAATATATTTTGCATAAAAAAATTTACATTGGACACACTTGTATTAGGAGGTGAAATTATGGAAAATAATGATAACAACAATAGGGACAGAAATGTAGATAGAAATAAGAATAAAGACATGGATTTTAATTTTGGTGAAATGCTTTTAAGAATATTGGTGACAGCAATAGTAGTTGGAATTGCAGCTTTCTTTACTCCAGGATTTTCAATAGATAATATATGGAGTCTACTATTGGCAGCAGTTATAATAGGTGTATTAGATTATTTAATTCAAAAATTTACAGGAGTAGATGCTACACCTTTTGGAAGAGGAATTACAGGATTTATAGTTGCTGCAATTATTCTTTATGTTACCAAGTTTATAGTACCAGGCTTTAACATATCAGTATGGGGTGCAATAATAGGTGCCTTAGTAATAGGTATTTTAGATGCTATAATACCAGGAAGAGCGATGTAAAGGGAAACCCTCTAATAAAATAGAGGGTTTTTTTATTTACTAACTTTTTCTTTCCTTGACGTAAAAAAGAAAATAATATAAAATGTTTATGGATACCCTAATGGGGTATAAAAGGAATAGAAAAAATATAAGGAGGCAAGATTTATGAAAATAGATTTAACTAATAAAGCTCAACAAGAGCTTACAAAAATATTAGAAGCTAAAAAAACTGAAAAGCCTTTAAGGATATATATAGCAGGATATGGTTGAGGTGGTCCAAGCTTTGGTCTAGCTCTGGATGAGCCAAAAGATGGAGATGATAAAACTCAAGTTGGGGATTTTACTTTTATTCTTGAAGAGGGACTAACAGAGAGCTTTAATAAGTTTACTATAGATTATAGTGATAACTGGTTAAGAAGAGGATTTAGCGTAACTCCCGATGGAGGAGGAGCTTCTTGCTAATAAAAGATAGGTTTTACCCTATCTTTTATTTTTTTGCCAAAAAACTTAAAGAGAAGCTATTTTTATGTTACAATAAAAAGTAGACCAACTTTTAGTAATAGTTTTTTATTTAAACTAAAAATGTGGGTATACTTAAATAGTAGAAAGAATCCTTTAAATATACCAGGAGGTGATGATTGTGGATTCTGGACCTTTGCCCAGTTGTAGCTATAATGCTTATTTAACAAAATTAAATAGGAAGAACCATGATCATTGCCAAGTGACATGGTTTATTTAAGGGGGGTTAATATGGATGAAAGAAAAATTTTAGATTTAATTGAACAAAAAAAATATATAGAATTAAAAAAAGAGTTAGCACAAATGAATGAAGTGGATGTAGCAGAGATATTAGATCCATTGGATATTCATACTACTTTAGTTATCTTTAGAATGTTACCTAAAGATTTAGCAGTAGAAGTATTTGCTCATTTTTCACCAGAACAACAAAGGGATATTATCAATACTATAACTGATAAAGAATTAAAATATATTGTTGAGGAATTGTTCTTTGATGATATGATTGACCTTATAGAGGAGATGCCAGCTAATTTAGTAAAAAAGATACTTGTAAATGCTAAAGAAGAAGAGAGAAAGCTGATAAATCAATTTTTAAAATATCCCCCAAATTCTGCTGGTAGTTTAATGACTATTGAATATGTAGATTTAAAGAAGGATATGACAGTAAAGGATGCACTAGATCATATAAAGGAAACTGGTTTAGATAAAGAAACTGTATATACTTGTTATGTTACTGGTGAAAATAGGAAGCTAGAAGGCATAGTGTCTTTAAGAAAATTGGTTATTAGTGATGAAAAATTATTAATTAAAGATATAATGAACGAAGACTTTATATATGTGAATACTCATGATGACCAAGAGACTGTGGCTAGCGTATTTAAAAGGTATGGATTTTTAGCCTTGCCCGTTGTAGACAAGGAGCATAGATTTACTGGAATTATAACTGTTGATGATATTATGGACGTCATTGATCAGGAAACTACAGAAGACTTTCAAAAAATGGCTGCTATGTCTCCCTCAGAAGAAGCATATTTGGATACTGGTGTATTTACTTTAGCAAAACATAGGATTATTTGGCTTCTAGTACTAATGGTTTCTGCTACTTTTACTGGAGGGATAATAAAAAGATTTGAAGATGTTTTACAGTCTGTAGTAGTTCTTACAGCATTTATTCCTATGCTTATGGATACAGGAGGTAATTCAGGAAGCCAATCTTCTACTTTGGTTATTAGAGGATTAGCATTAGGAGAAATTAGTCTTAGTGATAGTTGGAAAGTAATTTGGAAAGAATTTAGAATCAGTATAATAGTAGGAATAGCACTTGCAGCTGCTAATTTTGTACGAATTATGATATTTGATACCGTAGGAATTTGGGTAGCATTAACGGTTTCTATTACATTGCTGGTAACAGTAGTAATATCTAAAATAGTAGGAGGAATTCTTCCTATGATAGCTAAAAGGGTTAATATAGACCCAGCTATAATGGCTGGACCTCTTATTACTACTATAGTAGATGCTCTAAGTTTAATTGTATATTTTACTATAGCATCCTTGTTGTTACACATATAAATAGATTGCTGCCGTTAGATATAATAGAAAAATGCTAGACTTTTCTGGCATTTTTTTATTGTTGAAAGATTCCATCAAGACATATAAAATATATAGTATATTCCTTATTTTCGGATTTCAGTCCTACTTAGCGTACTAAAGGTTTTTTCTTTTAACTACAGGAAGTAACAAAATTTTCTATTCCAACTATGGACAAGGATTCCCGGAATCGGGAAGTTCTTTATAAAATTGCCTTGTCTGCTAATGGCATATTTATTGCAACAAATAGGTATGTCACAATTCAATTTATTCAAAACTTGAAGGAGGTATTTTGATGATTAACTTTATTTGGGCAGCACTACTTATCGTTGGTTTCGTAGTTGGAGCAGCTACAGGAAACATTGATGCAGTTACAAATGCAGCCATTGATAATGCAAAGACTGGTGTAGATCTTGCTTTAGGACTTATCGGAGTAATGACCCTGTGGTTAGGAATTATGAAAATTGCAGAGGACTCAGGTTTAGTTGAGAAACTTGCAAAAGCATTAAGACCTTTAATGGTTCGCGTATTTCCTGATGTTCCACCAGAGCATCCAGCTATGGGAGCAATGATAATGAATATTGCAGCAAATATGCTAGGATTAGGTAATGCAGCAACTCCACTAGGATTAAAGGCAATGCAAGAATTACAAAAACTTAATGATGAAAAAGATACTGCAACCAATGCAATGGTTACTTTCTTAGCAATTAATACCTCGTCAGTAACATTGATACCTGCATCGACTATTGCAATATTAGCTGCGGCAGGAGCTACAAATCCTACAGAAATAATAGGACCTACATTAATAGCTACAACAGCATCAACAGTTGTTGCAATTATTGTATCTAAAACATTTCAAAACTTACCTAAATACAAAATGACCAAAGCTACTAATAAATAGGGATAAGGGGGAATATCAATGTTTGTTAAAATAATGGAAGCCATATCAACTTATGCAATTCCTTTTATGTTTGTTGGAATTGTTACCTTTGGGATGGCGAAAAAAGTTAAAGTATACGAATCCTTTACTGAAGGAGCAAAAGAAGGCTTTACTACTGCCGTTAGGATAATACCTTTCCTTGTGGCAATGTTGGTCGCTATAGGAGCATTTAGGGCTTCTGGGGCTATGGATTTATTAACTAAAGTATTAAGCCCTATAACTACTAAAATTGGTATGCCAGGAGAAATCTTACCAATGGCATTTATGAGACCATTATCTGGTGGAGGAGCTCAAGGGATTATGACCGATTTAATTACAAATCATGGACCAGAATCTTTAATAGGTCGTATGGCAGCAGTTATGATGGGTTCTACAGAAACTACATTCTACGTATTAGCAGTATACTTTGGTTCAGTAGCTGTTAAGAAACAAAGACACGCTTTGCCAGTTGGGTTACTAGCTGATTTAGCAGGATTATTAACAGCAGTATTTGTGACAAGATTATTTTTTGGAATGTAATTTTTTCATAAAGGAGGTAAACCCATGATTAAACCAAAAGCATTAAAATTTGGAGATACTATAGGTGTTATAGCACCAGCTAGTCCAACAACAGAAGAAAGAGTTAAAAAGGCTCATGATAAGCTTATTGAAATGGGTTTTAAGGTTAAAATGGGCAAAAGCCCATATGAACGTTATGGATATTTATCAGGTTCTGATGCTATTAGAGCAGAAGATGTAAATCAAATGTTTAAAGACAAAGAAGTAGATGGAATTATTTGTCTTAGAGGAGGATACGGAACCCCTCGTATTCTTGGATTATTAGATTATGAAGCCATAAAGAACAATCCAAAAATATTTGTTGGATACAGCGATATTACAGCATTACATATAGCCTTTACTCAAATATGTAACTTAGTTACTTACCATGGACCTATGGTTTCTTCAGATATGATAGGTGATTTTTCTGATTTTTCTAGGGATAACCTTTTCAAAGTTATTATGAATAATGAGTCTATAGGGGAAATTTGTAATCCTGAGGGAGAAGAGATAATTAGCATAAATGGTGGGATAGCTGAAGGAACTATAATAGGTGGAAACCTATCTTTAATCGTTGATACAATAGGTACTCCTTATGAAATAGATGTAAAGGGTAAGATCTTATTCATCGAAGAAATAGGGGAGGAACCTTATAATATAGATAGAATGTTTAATCAATTAAGGTTGGCAGGTATATTAGAAGACGCTAACGGCATCATACTTGGTGATTTTAATAATTGTGTATCAGAGAAGCATGATGAAAACTTAACTTTAGAGCAAGTAATTGAAGATCATATTAAGCCAATTGGAAAACCAACCATATATAATCTTCAAGCAGGACATTGTGATCCAATGGTTACGCTGCCTTTTGGCGTAAAAGCAAGACTTGATGCAGATAAGAAGGAACTTATAATATTAGAAAAACCAACGATTTAAATCATAATAATAATAAAGGTAGAAGCTAATTTAATCAAAGCCTCTACCTTTATTTGTGTTGAGACGATATTTCATTTCTTTCAAGCTTATCGAGCTGCTTGATAAATTTTTAATACATCATCTTTTCCAAGCTTTTGGAAGAATCCTATAGTGCCATTACCTGTAGCAACACATTTTTCAGCTAATTCCTCTAATTGTTCCTCTGTTGGGTTAATACCTAATTCTGTAAGACTTATCGGCATTCCAATAGAATGGAAGAAATCTTCCATGGCCTCAATCCCTTTAAGGGCTGTTTCTTCTAAATCATGAAAGTTCATTTCACATCCCATAACATTAACTGCGAATTGTGCAAAACGAGGTGTATTTACTTTATATACATAGCGAGCCCAACTTCCCCAAATAGCGCACAAACCTGCACCATGTGCTACATCAAACATACCACCTAGTTCATGTTCGATTTTATGACATGCAAAATCACTTACACGACCTGTTCCTGTTAGTCCATTATGAGAAATACTACCAGCCCACATTAATTCGGCACGAGCATTGTAATCATTCGGATTTTTCAAAGCTTTTACTAAATTTTCGCGAACACATACTAATAATCCTTCACTTATTCTGTCTGTTAATTCTACATGATCTATATTGGTAAAATATCTTTCCATAGTATGCATCATAATATCAGCACCGCCACTAGCTGTTTGATAAGGTGGAAGAGTATAAGTTAATTCAGGATTCATAATTGCAAATTTAGGTCTTGCACAATCATGATTATAGGAGCGTTTTAACATACCTTTTTCAATAGTAATAACGGAGGAATTACTAGTTTCTGAGCCAGACGCTGCAATAGTAGATATACAACCTACAGGAGCACACTTATCAGTTGTAACTTTTCCTGTATATAAATCTTCTAAATCAAAATCGTTAGCAATACCATAAGCTATTGCCTTTGCAGAATCTATAGCACTGCCCCCTCCAATGGCTAATATAAAATCTACGCCTTCTTTTTTACACAATTCAACCCCTTCTTTTGCCAGCTGTAAACGTGGGTTTGGCACTACTCCTCCTAAGTCAATGTACTGAATTCCAGCATCTTCTAGACTTTTATGCACTCTATCTAAGAGTCCACTTTTAATCAAATATTTACCGCCACCTCCAAAATGGATTAAGACTTTATTATATCCTAAGGATTTTATTTCATTACCAACTTGTTTTTCTGTATCCTTTCCGAATATAACCTTTGTAGGATTATAAAATTCAAAATTAATCATTCCTCTTCCTCCTTATTTTAGTATTTAACATTATTTACAAACTTCAAATAGAATGTTTTTCTGCTATACTTTTTTATGATAAATATTTTCAAAAAACTATTAATTTTTCTTTATTTTTTAAATAAAAATTAATTTCATTATAACTTAAAAGTTATAAATTTAATAATCATAATTTTTCATCATGATAGTGCATTTATTTGTAATACATAAGAATACAAGTGAAATTTTCATATTTGTATTAGATAAATCTATATATTATTTGTTGACATAGGATGTAAAACCGCAATTTAACAGAAAAATCGACTTTTTAAAGGATTTTACACTAAGTTCGGAATCAGAATTATTAGATTAATTTCACTAATATAGTGTAATAAAATGAGTTTACCTATACCTTGAGGTGACTTATAATGAACTTGTAATAACATGAAAGAAAGGTGATCATATGTTATTATCTCGCGAGAAAAAGATAATAAAGTTGCTTTATGAAGAACCTAGGTACTTTACAACTTATGAATTATCTCTTTTATTAGAAGTAAGTCCAAGGACAGTAAAATCTGATATAAAAGGAATAAATGAAATTATAAAAAAAGAAGGATGTTATATTGAAACAAAAACAAATTATGGGGTAAGATTAATTTTCAATGAGTTTGGCAAGAAGTTTTTAGAGAAGCTATTATTTAATGGAAATTATGTATCCCCATCTGTACCAGATGTAAGAAAATATTGGGTGGCAAAGATGATATTAGATATGGATGGATTTATATCTATTGAAAGTATATCTGAAACATTTTTTGTGAGCAAAGGTACTATTGGAAATGATTTAAATGAATTATTGGCCTTCTTTCAGAGTTATGACCTTGAGTTAGTAAAGAAAGCAAAATACGGAGTAAAAATTATTGGAGAAGAAAAACAAATTAGAATAGCAACAGCAGATATTATAAAAAAGCTTTTTAATAATCAAAATAATATTTCAATGGACAGATTAAAAAGGTTTTTCCTAAAAATAGATTTAAATAAAGTAGAAGAAATTATTAAATCCGCAGAAGAAAGGTTTTCCTTTATATTATCAGATATTGCATTTAATGAATTACTTATACAAATAGCCATAACAATTGATCGTATTAATCAAAATCATAATATTCAAATTGAAAATTACGACTATAAATTATTTGAGTATGAAAAAGAATGGGAAATAACCAATTTTATTACTGCTAAAATTGAAGAAAGTTTATCCATTTGTTTAGATGAATCTGAAAAGGGATATATTCTAATTCATTTATTAGGTGCCAATATACAGTGTACAGTTGATTTATTAAAAGTTGAACTAGAACCTTGCGAGGACTTAGATACAGGACTATATGCTGCTATGCTTGAAGCAATAAATGAAACTAGTCTAGCTTTTAATTTTGATTTTATCCATGATGAAAAATTAACTTCTGCTTTGTTTTTACATTTGAAAGCTATGTTTAATCGTCTAAATCATGGAATAAGTATAAATAATCCTTTGTTAGATATGTTGAAAAAAAGCCATTTATTTGAATATGAAATGGCAGCCTATTTAATAGATTCTTTGATGAAAAATTATAACTTAAAAATTAGTGAAGACGAAATAGGTTATGTAGCACTGCATATTGCTGCATCAGTAGAAAGATATAAGATTAAGAATAAATATAAAAACCATATAAGAGTTGTTATTGTTTGTACTACAGGTTTTGGAACTAGTCAATATATGAAGGCTAGAATTCAAGGTTGTTTTCCTTATATCTTTATTAGTAAGATATTACCTATTAATAAAGCCAAAACTGAAATATATTCAGATGAAGTTGATTTCGTGTTGTCTACAGTTCCTTTAACAATAGATGGTGTAGATGTTATTAAAGTATCACCTTTGTTAAATGATAAAGATATTAACTCAATTAAAGCCAAAATAAACAATATTGACGTAGAAGAAAAAAAGCTTGAATCAAATAAAACAATAAAGTTATTTATAAATGAAAGAATATCTATATTCAAATGCGATTGTAGGACAAGAAATGAAGTAATACAATTATTAGGCACTAGAATGATAGAAGAAGAATATGTAGATGATAATTTTATTTCATCTGTATTTAATAGGGAAAATGTTTCAACAACTGCTATAGGATCTTTGTTAGCTATTCCTCACGCCTTTGAGGGACATGTATTAAAACAAGGAATTGGGATTATGACTTTAAAGAAACCTATTGACTGGGGAGATAATAAAGTACAAATAATATTAATGCTCAGTATTGATGGTAAAACACAAAACCAATTTGAAGAGTTATTTACAGAAGTAGTCAATATTGCAAAACAACCAGCTTTAATCAAAGAAATATTAGAAGTAGATAATTTTAAAGATTTTGTTAATGTTATTTAGGAGGAAAATATTATGGATTTGTGTTCGTTAATTGACAAACGTTTAATCGTATTTAATTTTGATGGACAAGACAAAGAAGAAATTATACAAGGAGTAGCTGAATTAATGTTTAATTCAGGCAAGATTGCAGACAAAGTGAAGTATGTGGAGGGGGTTTTTAAAAGAGAATCAGAATGTTCAACAGGAATTGGTATGGGAATAGCAATTCCTCACTGTAGAAGCGATGTTGTTACACAACCATGCTTTTCCCTTGTTAAATTAAAAAATGAAGTTGAATGGGATTCTTTTGATGGTAAACCTGTATCTTACGTTATTATGTTAGCTGCACCTAATGATGCAAATAATGAATTTTTAAAACTTTTATCCTCATTATCTTATAATCTAATGGATGATGATTTTAGAGAAACATTGATTAATGCTTCATCAATTGAAGAAATAGAATTATTGTTCAAAGAGAAAGGAGAGAATTAATATGTACATTTTAGCTGTTACAAGTTGTCCGGTAGGCATTGCTCATACTTATATGGCAGCAGCCAATTTGAAGAAAGCAGCAAAGAAAAGGGGGATAGACATTAAGATAGAAACTCAAGGTGCTCAAGGATTAGAAAATGAAATTACAAAGGACGATATAGCAAGAGCAGATGGAGCGATTATTGCCAGTGATATAAAGATAAAATTCCCAGAACGTTTTGAAGATTTACCAGTTCTTGAATGTAAAGTTCAAGAGGCCGTAAAAGATGCATTGGGAATACTGGATGAATTATTGGAGGCGATTAGTTAATGGCTGTTATCGAGAGGAAAGCTGGTAAAAAAATATCTAAGACAGAAAAAATCAAATCATCTTTTCTAACGGGTACTTCCTATATGATTCCTGTAATCGTTGCCGGAGGTGTAATTCAAGCTATTGCAAAAGCTATTGGAGGCTATGATGTTGCTAATAATCCAGGTACATTTGCATATTTGATAAATCAAATTGGAGCTTGTGCTTTCTTTTTTGCAGTCCCTGTTTTATGTGCTTCTATAGCTTATACGATTGGGGACCGTCCAGCCATTGGACCAGGTCTAGCTATTGGTTATCTTGCAAATCAAATTAATGCAGGATTTGTTGGTGGATTAATTGGAGGATTTGCAGTAGGATATTTAATTTCGTGGATAAAAAAATGGAAAGTTCCAAGTTGGATGACGGGCATTATGCCTATACTGGTTATTCCTGTTCTAAGTACTTTAACAGTAGGGGCTATATTTCAGTTTATAATTGGTCATCCAATTGCTGCAGCCATGACCGCATTCCAAAATTGGTTAGCATCACTACAAGGAACATCTAAGTTTCTTCTTGGTTCTGTAATGGGTACATGTTGGGGAATAGACTTTGGAGGGCCTGTTACTAAGACAGCTGCATCATTTGCTAACGCTTTGAATGCAGATGGAATTTTCGGACCTACTGCTGTAAAAATGGCGGCAGGAATGGCTCCACCGCTTGGAATGGCTATTGCAGTATTATTAGCAAAGAAAAAGTTTACACAAGGAGACATTGAAAATGGAAAGGTTGCTGTACCACTAAGCCTTTGTTATATAACTGAAGGAGCTATTCCTTTTTACTTAAATGATCCTATTAGAGTATGGTGTGCGACTATTCCAGGATCAGCAATTGCTGGAGGACTTTCAATGGCATTAAATGTTGAATCTCCAGCCTTACATGGTGGAATATTTGTTGTTCCAATGATGAATAAGCCTTTAACATTTCTATTCTGTTTAGGTGTAGGCTCAATTATAACAGGCGTTATTTATGCAATAATTAAAAAACCAGTTGAAACATATTAAACCATTAAGAAGTAGATTAAGCTATCAATAATAAATGAAAGGACTTATAAAAATGTATGTATCAATGAAATCTATTTTACAAAATGCTCATGAAGGTAACTATGCAGTAATGGCAATTAACTGCGTGAATATGGAAACAACTAAAGCAATTATAGAAGCTGCAGAGGAAGAACATTCAGCTGTAATTATTAATGTGTCCCCAAGACAAATGAAAGCTCATACTCCTGGGTATATTTTAGCACCAATGGTGAAGAATCTAGCAATCAAAGCAAGTGTGCCTATAGCTTTAAATTTAGATCATGGTGGAGATTATGAAGATTTAGTTAAAGTAATGGAATACGGTTTTTCAAGTGTAATGATAGATGCATCTAAATACCCATTTGAGGAAAATATATCACGTACCCAAACTATAGTCAGCGTTGCTCATGGAATGGGACTTGCCGTAGAAGGTGAACTAGGTCATGTTGGAATAGCTAATGAAGGAGATAATGCAAAAGAGGATTTATATACTAATCCTAATCAAGCTAAAGAATTTGTAGAAAGAACAAAAGTAGACTGTTTAGCAGTAGCAATAGGAACAGCTCATGGAAGTTATCCAGATGACTTTACTCCCAAACTAGACTTTGATCGTTTAAAAGCTTTAAAGGAAACCTTACAAATGCCTCTTGCTTTACATGGAGGTTCTGGTGCAGGTGAAGAGAATATTAAGAAGGTTGTTTCTCTAGGAATTAATAAAATCAATGTATGTACAGATGCTTTTAAAGTTGCTAGACAAGCTATGGTAGATGCAGCCAAAGAAAATCCTAATATTGACTATATGGATATTTGTATGGTTGCACAAAATGCGATGAAAGAATTTATTAAAAGATATATGAGATTAATAGGTTCAAGTAATCGTTATACATTTGAAAAAAGTACAATGGGGTATTTAGACTAAATTTTCTTCTAATAAGGAAAAGACATTCTATATATTGAGATGAAAGCCGGATAATGAAAATTTCCGGCTTTCATTTATAAATTCTATATAAACTTTAAAAATATTTATGTTTAATGCTAGGAGAATATGAAATGGATGAACTAAAAAGAAAAAGATTATTAATGATGATTTCAGGAGCATTTATTATATCATTTACTGGTTTTCCACATATGTGGTCAATTTATCAACCTTATATTATTAAAGAAATTGGATGGTCAGTGGGACCGTCAACAATAAGTTTTTATTTAGCCATTGTATTTTTTGTTATAGGGAATATTATAGGAGGAAGGATTCAAGATAAGTTTTCTCCTAGAATTGTTATATTTATAGGTGGAGTTTTATTTTCAAGTGGACTTTTTTTATGCACTACAGTTACATCAAATTTTCCTATGGCTATGTATATATATTATGGAATTATGCAAGGATTCGGTACTGGTGCTATATATACTTCTGTTATTACTTCTGCCCAAAAATGGTTTCCAGATAGAACAGGATTTGCATCAGGAGTTATTATTGCTTCCAATGGCTTAGCTGGATTTTTTATAGCTCCCTTTAGTAAATATATGCTGCAAACATATGGAGTAAATTCAGCTTTTACTGTTTTTTCTATTATTATTACAATTGCTTGGATACTAGCTTTTATATTTGTAAAAAATCCTCATAGTGGATATATAGAAGAGTTTAGTAATGTAAAAGGTTTAAATAAAGAAACAAAATTACACATCTTAGATAAGAAACAATATACGACAAAAGAAATGTTAAGAAGTAAGAGATATTATTTACTTGCTGCTTCTATGATGTGCTCCTTATTAGCTTATTTTACTATATCACCTATATCCCAAATCTTACAGATGTCTAGGAATGTACCAGAGAATATTGCCGTAATGGCAATTATGATCGGTTCCTTAGCTAATGCTTCTGCAAGATTAATCATACCGACATTGAGTGATAAGATAGGGAGAATTAAATGTCTTTTCTTTCTAGTATTTGTATCTCTTGTTTCAACGGGTTTACTTATTGTACCTGGTTCCTATACGACAACTATAGCCATAATAGCAATATATTTTTGTTATGGTGGAATTTTAGGGATTTATCCAGCCTTGACCACTGCTCTGTTTGGGGTAAAACATGGTGGAGAGAATTATGGATATGTAATGATAGGCCTTGGAATAGCCTCCGTATTATCTCCTATACTTTCAGCAATAATACCAATAGATTTACTTAATGGGAAAGGATTATTCATGCTTATAGGAATTGTAGAATCTATTAGCATTATATTAGTTAAGAAACTACAGAAGGAATTAAATATTATAATTTAAAAAATATGGCACCTTGTAAATCTAAGGTGCCATATTTTTAAATTGTATACTTTTCTAAATCCTTACTAAACTCTTCTGATACTTTTTTAAACTCCACTATACTTTCGGTCATTTTCTTAATCTCTTCAGTATAAGATTGAACATTTGCACTTACCTCTTGAGAAGAAGCAGAGTTCTCTTCAGCAATTGCTGCTAAGGATTCAATGTTGTGAGATATTTGATTTATAGAGTTTGTTTCCTTAGTAAGTTCTTCTGTAAGTTCGATTATTAAATTAGCAACTTTTTTAATGGAATTTACAGAAGCATAGTTTTCTTCCGCTACTGAAGTTAGACTTATATTTTCTTTTTCAAGAACCGTATATTGGTTATCAATATCATCTACAAAACCGTCAATATCTTTAATAAAAGATTCTAAATTATTATTTATACTTTTAACAGCTTCTTTTGATCCCTCCGCTAATTTTCTGACTTCTAAAGCTACGACAGTGAATCCTCTTCCGTATTCTCCAGCTCTAGAAGCTTCTATACTAGCATTTAAGGCCAATAGATTAGTTTGTTCCGCAATCTTTTCTACGGTTTCTACAATAATCCTAACATCATTAGCTCTATTTTGTAAAGCTTGTCCCTTTCCTTTGACTTTTGAAAACTCTTTTAAGATTTGATTTAAGCTTAAAGAAGTAGCTTTTAAGTCTTCAAAACCCTGATTTATTTTTCTGACAGCAGATTCTAATTCTTCCTTACCTTTACTTTCCTTATCAACTACTTGATTTAAAGAATTGATACTATTATTTAAAAGGTAGGCTGCATTTTCCGTTTCTTCTGCTTGGTTTATAGCTCCACTAGCTACCTGTTCTACTACATCAGATATTTCTCCTGAAGTAAAAGACATATTAGAAGAAATTTCGCCAAATTTATTTCCAAAAACATTTAATTCATCAGTACTACCTTTATATCCTACAAAATCTGTCTTAATGTGAGATTTTATAGAATTTATCCTATCATTAATTTCTTCTAAGAAATCATTGGTGGAAATATCTTCTTCCATGGACAAATCTTTTTCTATTATACTCTCTAGAGATAGATATATATCTTTTAGCGGCTTAAATAACATTTTTCCTGTTAATAAAGGAATAATAACAGAAAGAGCAAGAACAGTAGCAGTATATAAATTGTTATCTATTATTTTAGGCAAAATTACTGCTGGAATTCCAATTAGTAGTAAAGAAACCAAAGCAATTTTCCCTTCTATGCTTTTGATAAATCCTAGAGATAAAACTTTATTTAGCATAAAGGTTTTCCTTTGATAAATCTCTTTAGAGAATGTAATGGAGACTTTGGTAAAACCTTCTTTCTTTTCCAAAGTGTCAATTTGAATGTCTTCTTTGTAAAACATAGCCGCTCCCTCTAGCATGCCTTGAAAATACCCAAACATTTCTCTTGGAGAAGAATAGCTCATTACAGCCTTCTTTTTATCAATAGCTTTCATATGAAGGATCGGTGGTTTAGCACCAGGAATTCGTTTAGTCACTATAACGTGTATATCGTACATAGCACTTAAGAAAGAATATAAACTCTTATATCTAAAAAATGCAGGATAATCTTGAGAAAAAGTAAATATATTATTGTTCCCCATTTTTCTCCAAACTTCATAAGGTTCTTCACCTATTTTATTTGCTATGTAATTTACAAAACCTATAGCTGCTCTATCTTCTATATCTTCTGTAGGTCTGAATATCTTCTTAGGATTGATGTTAAAGTGCTCTAATGCTTCATTTGTCAAATTATCTCCAAACAAACTTTTACAGGTTTTTACCCATGCGGATACAATGGTGCCTTTCAAAAAGACCCCCTCCTTATTCTCGAATACACAATAATTATACCACACTAATCACTTTAAAGGTCAATTTTCATAAGATATATTAGATAGAAAATATTATGGAGGGGTAGCACCATGGAAAACTATTTTCATATTAAATATTATGATCAAGAAGCAAAGCAAATATATCAAATGCCCCTAGAGGAAATGGTCAAGGCTCTTTTGCCTTCTCAAATAGATATTGATTTTCATATAGAGGCCCTTAAAACTCAGGCTGTAATAATAAGGACAAATTTGTTAAAAAATTATTTGAACCATAAAGATAATGATATAGATTTAAAAGATTGTGTGAAAGACTTATATGAGGGTAATGATGAATATATTGATAAAATAAATAGGGCAATAGAGGAAACAAAAGGCATTGTAATTGTATATGAAGATAAGCCTATATTCGCAGAATATCATGATACCTGTGGAGGGAGTACAGAAAATTCAGAGAATGTATTAGATAACAATATAGTATATTTACGGCGAGTACTTTGTGGGCATTGTACAGAATCTCCTTTTTGGAGGGATGAAAAGATCTATTCTACAGAAGAAATAGAAGAATTATTAAATGTGAAATTTCCGAAAAACATTATAGGGGATGACCCTAAAATAACAGGATATATAGAAAATATTGAAAAGGATGGTCAAGAGCGAATAATTTCATTAGATATATCAGGAAAGAATATGAGTGGAAAAGAATTAATGGAAAAGCTTAATTTGAATTCTACCCGTTTTGATATAACGCCTACTTCTATAAAATTTATAACTAGGGGTAAAGGTCATGGATTAGGGCTTTGTCAGCGTGGAGCCGAAGAGATGGCTCAAAAGGGTTATAAGTTTAAAGAAATTTTAAAGTATTATTATACTGGAGTTGAAGTCTTAGAATATAAGCTGCCTAGTATAAATAAACCGTTATTAGGCATAATAATAGTAATAGATCCAGGGCATGGAGGTAAGGACATTGGATATGTAGGAAAAGAAGGGCTTATGGAAAAAGATATTGTATATACAATATCTGTAGCTTTAAAGGAAAGATTAGAAGGGTTGGGGGCTTTAGTCCATTTAACCAGAGGAGAAGATGAAAACATATTAATTACAAAGAGAGCTGAAATTACTAATGAAATAAGACCTAATTTTTTTATTAGCCTTCACATGGATTACTATCCAAATTCTACTATGAAAGGGTGCGAACTATATTATTTCAGAAAGGATGAGGAGAGTAAGAAACTAGGGAAAAATATATTGGAGGCACTAGAAGAAAAGGGAATTCCTACTAGAGGAGTAAAAGAAGGAAATTTTTATATTTTTAGAGGTATAAATGTAAGCTCTTTGCTGATGGAAATAGGTTATTTGTCGAATATAGAAGAAGAAAAAAGATTTAAAGATGAAAAATATATATCAGAGTTGGTTGAAGGAATATGCAAGGGAATCCTGCAATATTTTGAATATTAGTTTTATAGCTTTTGTAATTGACAAGGGAACCATTTCATAGTATAATAATTGTTTTATTTGACATAACGGACAACTCGTGGTATAATCATATCATGAGTGTCCCTTAACACTCCTTCTGCCCCCTTGATAGGGGAGAACTCTATGGAAGGTGGTTACTTTGTTGGAGAGAAATAGCTTAACCAAGATTCGTAAGGATGTGGAAGGCTGTATAGGTAAGAAAGTAATACTAAAGGCAAATAAGGGGAGAAAAAAGACAACAGTTAGGGAAGGAATACTAGAAAGCGCATATCCGAGCTTATTCGTTGTTAGAATATGTAATCAATATGACAGCACTAGAAGAGTATCTTATACTTACTCAGATATTTTGACAGAAACAGTTGAAGTTACAATTTGTGATGAAGCTCAACGAAAAATAAAGATAAGCTAAAAAATGACTGTACATTTTTAGTGCTTGACACTAAAGAAGTACAGTCATTTTGTTTCTTAAAGACAAAAAAAGACCGACATTAATTTGTCGGTTTAAATAGGGAATGAGCATAACTTAAGTTAGCTCATACGGGGAAGAAAGACCACTTGGAAGTCTTCTTAGGTTAATTATATAGTATGAAAGATAAAATTGAAATAGGACTAATGGATTACTTGATATCCTTCATTAGTCTGGTTTTTCTAAGTAAATTATATAAACTCTATGGACTCTAAGGAATAATAAAATATTTCTATTTATCAGTCATATGGAGCAAATAATTCAAAATACATAAATCAGGGGAAAGTCTCTAATTTTTTATGCATTTTTTTGGACATTAACACATATATTTCTTCATAGAATATATAAAGTTAATAAATAGGGGGGATATCATGGCAATGGAATTAGTTAAGGATGTCCTTAAAGTAGAAGAATTAAAAGGATACCAAGAGACTCAAACCTTGATTGAAACGGAAATATATTTAAATCAATTGAAACCTGACATAGAAAAACTACTTTGGACTGATGGAAAGGTAGAAATACTAAACACTAAGATAATAAGGGATAAAATTATAACTAATGGAATAGTAAGATTTAAATCGGTTTACAAGAGTAAAGAAGAAGAAGTAAATATTTATACTCTAGAAACCACCGCTGATTTTAGACAAGAAATAGAGATAGAAGGTATAACAGAGGAAATGGCAGCAGAAGTAAAGGCAAACCTAGAATATATAGATGAAGAAATAAAAGATGAAAGAAAAGTTTCTTTAAAGGCTGTAGTAAATCTAATAGGTAAGGTAGAACAAACTAACACTATAGAAATAATTAAAGAGATAAAAGAAGGATTAAATCTTCAAGTATTAAGAGAAAAGATAAAGTATAAGGATGTTTATGGAAAAGAAGATTCTTATGCCCTTGTGAAAGAAGCTTTTGAAGTAGAAGAGTATATGCCGCCGATAGAAGATATTCTAAAGGTTTCTATTCATGCTTATGAAAAAGAATCAACTTTAGTAGAAGATAGAATAATAGTATCTGGTGTAGTTGAGGCTTCTATTATTTATTATGGAGAAAATAGGCTTAACTCTGTAAAGAAAGAATTGCCATTCAATCATTTCTTAGATATGCCAGGAGCCCTTAGAGAATCTGAATGCCAAGTAGATATGGAAGTAGTAGATGGAGAATATGAAATAAGGGAAAACATGAATGGAGATTATAAAGTCTTAGATTTAGAATCAAAGATTAGAATTACAGGAAAGGTTTATGAAGAGAAAGAAAAAGAAGTTATAGTAGATGCTTATTCTACAAAAAAGAAAATAAACCTTGAAAAAGAAGAAATAAAGGTTATAGAAAACATTAAGGATATAACTCATAGAGAAAAAGTAGAGAAAGATTTAAATGGTAAAGCTATAAAAGAAGTATATGGAATAGATGGAACCCCGATAATATTAGATAGTAGATACTTAGAAGAAAAAATCGTAGTAGAAGGAATTCTTTCGTTAAATCTATTTTATCTAGAGGAAGGAACAGAAGAAATATCTACTTTAAAAGAAGAAGTTCCATTTAAATCCTATATTTCAACAGAGGAACTGAAACAGAATATAGCAATAAATGTAGAAGCCAGTCTTGAAACTTTAGACTATTCATTAAAGAATGATAATTTATCTATAGATGCAAGCATCAAGAATCGTGTACTAGTAAATAGAGAAAAGAAGACAAATATTATAAACAAAATAGAGGAAACTGACGAAATAATAGATAAGAAGAATAGACCCAGTATAACGGTATATATAGTACAAAAAGGTGATGTTCTCTGGGATATAGCAAAGAGATATAATACTACAGTAGAAGAAATTGTTTTATCTAACAATATAAATAATCCATCTATCTTAATGCCTGGAGAAAAAATAATCATTGAAAAGAATGTAGACTTTGCATTCTAAAGTCTTCTGTCTTTTAATTACTAGTTAATTATGGTATAATGTATCCGTTAAATTGACAGAAGGAGAAATAAAAATGGATGAAATAATAATAGAGTCCTATGGGAAAATAAATCTATCCTTAGATGTATTATATAAAAGAAATGACGGATACCATGAATTAAATACCTTAATGCAGCAAGTTGATTTAAAAGATACATTAACATTAAAAGAGATCAAAGAAGGAATAATTATAGAGTGTAATAATAGTGATGTACCTCTAGGATCTGCTAATTTAGTTTATAAGGCCTGGGAGAAAATTAAAGAGAGAACGGGTGTAAATAAAGGGATACATATAAAAATAGATAAACAAATTCCTTTGGCATCAGGCTTAGCTGGCGGTAGTACAAATGGTGCAGCTGTTCTTAAAGGTTTAAGTGAGTTATGGCAGTTAAACTTAGAGGAAGAAGAGTTAAGGGGTATAGGAGTAGAAATAGGTGCCGATGTACCATTTTGTATAATGGGAGGCACTGCTTATGCTCAAGGCATTGGAGAAAAACTAAAGAAGCTTAAACCATTTTCTAATAAACTGGTGTTATTAGCTAATCCTGGAATAGAGGTATCAACGGCTTATGTATATAAAAATCTTGTGTTAAATAAAGATAAAAGGGTGGATATTGATAGGCTTATTAGGTATTTAGAAGAAGGAAATCTTAAGGGTTTAGCGGAGAATATGGTAAATGTTATGGAAGAAGTAGTAATAAAAGATCATCCAATAATTTCAGAAATAAAAAAAGACATGATGAAATATGGTGCTTTAGGAGCATTAATGAGCGGCAGTGGACCAACAGTATTCGGAATATTCGATGATGAAGAAAAAATGATATATTGTAGGAATAAGTTATCCAGTAAAATAAAAAAGATATATATGTGTAAGACAATATAAATAAGGAATAATATTCCCACTTCCTGTTAACTATATTAATGAAAGTTACAGGAGGTGGGATTTTGTTTTATAAAATAATAGGAATTATGAAGGGCATATTTGATAATATAGCTATTTTAATGATATTCTTTGTAGCGTTATTTACCCTATTAGTAGATGGAAGAAAATTTAAAAGGTTGGGTTATGTAAAGGAATTTAATTTAGCGAGAATAATATCCTACTCCTACATTATAATAGGTGCATCTGTTTATATATTACTAAAATTTGTGTAGGAGGATATTTATGCAAACAATATTGCTAAAGGATTTAGAAAAAAATATTACTACATTAAAAACCTTGCTAAAAGATTGTGATGATATAGTTTATAGAAATATAGAGATTGGTGACGTCTATAGGGTAAAACTATGCTTTGTGTTTGTAGATGGATTAATAGACAAAACATTTATTAGTGAATATGCAATACAATCTTTAATATCTGAAGAAGAAATAAAGAATTTTACTCTTCAAGGATTTAAAACCTCCTTAATCGATATTATAGCCAAAGAATCTCTGGCTACAGCAGAGATTAAAGAAGAATTTCATATGGAAAAAATAATCAATTTTCTTCTTTCAGGGGATACTATTCTTTTAATAGATGGAGTAGACAAAGGAATTATAATTGGATCTAGAGGTTGGCCTGGAAGAGGAATTGGAGAGCCTACTACAGAAACTGTAGTTAGAGGACCAAGAGATGGATTTACAGAAACTTTAAAGTTTAATACTACTTTAGTACGAAGAAGAATAAAAGATACGAGATTGAAACTGAAGATTAGACAAATAGGTAAAAGATCAAAGACTGATGTGGCCATAATGTATATAGAGGATATAGTAGATAAAAACCTGCTGCAAGAAGTAAATTCGAGAATAGATGAGATAGATATTGATGCTATAATGGATAGTTCAATATTAGAAAATTTAATAGAAGATAATTATCTATCTCCTTTTCCTCAAATAGAAAATACTGAAAGACCAGATGCTGTGGCAGCTTCTCTTTATGAAGGAAGGGTTGCTATATTAGTAGACAATTCTCCCTTTGCACTAATTGTACCTGCTACTATAGGAACTCTTATGCAATCATCTGAAGATTATTATTCCAGGTGGACAGAATCAACTGTTATAAGAATATTGCGACTGCTGGCACTGGGGCTATCCTTATTGGCACCAGCTTTATATGTTGCAATAACTGCTTTTCATCCTGGGCTTCTTCCGACAAAATTAGCTTATTATTTAGCTGCCAGTAGGATAAATGTTCCTTTTCCTGCAGTAGTGGAAGCATTCTTAATGGAAATTACAATAGAGCTTATTAGAGAATCGGGAACGAGGATTTCTGGCCCTGTAGGCACCACTATAGGTATAGTAGGTGGATTAATAATAGGGCAGGCAGCAGTAGAAGCAGGAATAGTCAGCCCTCTTATGATAATCATAGTGGCTGCAACGAGTATTTCTGCATTTGCTATACCTAGCTATGAACTTTCTGCAGGATTTAGAATATGCAGGTTTATATTTATTGTTTTAGCTGCTATCTTTGGCTTATATGGCATAATGCTAGGCGTTATTATCCTTGGAACTCATCTTATTAAGCTAGACAGCTTTGGAATACCTTATACTTCACCTTATGCAGGCTTAGGGATAAAAGAAGGAGAATTAAAGGATACTTTAATTAAGGCACCAGTGCAAGAATTTGAATTTAGACCAGTTTTTACTCACCCAAGAAATAAAAGAAGAATGAGAAGAAGGTGATAAGATGGATAGAAAACATAAAGTATCGAACCAACAAATAAAAGGATTAGTTGTATCCATGATGGTAGGAATAGGAATTCTTTCTCTCCCTAGCGTTATTGCAAACATTATGGCGAATGACGGATGGATTGGTATATTGTTAGGAGGAATATTAAATATTCCTTTTATTATTATTATAAATAAAATATTTCAGCTATATCCAGATAAAGATTTTTTTGAGATAGGTAGAGATGTCTTATCACCAGTAATATTTAATATATTTCTCGTTGGATTTTTAATGTATGTAATATTATTAGCATCCTATGTGACTAGAAATCTTGTTGAGGTAATGAGAATATTTCTATTGGATACTACTCCTTCAGAAATAATTGCAATTACATTTATATTGGCTACGTCTTATATAGCTAGATCGGAAATAGATATAATTGGGAGAGCAGGTTATCATATTTATCCTATAATAATAGGATTTGCAATATTTATTATAATAGTATCTATACCAAATGCAGATTTTACTAACTTACTTCCAGTATTTCAAAGTAATATAAGATTAGTTCCAAAGGGAATAAGGGTTAGCTTTTTCAGTTATATAGGCTTTGAAATACTACTTTTAACTATACCCTATGCTGAAAAAAAAGAAAAAACATTAAAATATAGTCTTATGGCATTAGCCATTGTAACTTTAATATATATATTAATCTTTGTAATGGCTTTATCTCAGTATGGAATCCATCAATTGCAAAGACAAAACTGGCCTACTCTTGCTTTGATAAAAGAAATTGACTTACCCGGATATTTTATTGAAAATTTAGACGGAGTTGTTATGGCTTTCTGGGTACTGGTCATCTTTGGAACCATGGGTCCAGCTTACTACTCGGCAGGTAAAATTCTTTCTGAATTATTTAACACTAAAACTCATGAATTATTTATCATACCTTTATTGCCTATAATATATATAGTATCTTTAATTCCTCAAAACTTAGTCCAAATAAATGATCAAATGGTATCGATAGTTAACTATTTTGCTTTTTTTTCTATAATGATAATGTCTACCCTTATCTATATTGTAGGATATATTAAAAAAAGGAGGGAGAATGAATGAAAAAGAAGACCCTTCTTTTGATAATGGTAACTTCAATTATATTTCTAACTGGTTGCTGGGATATGGTTGAAATAAATCAAAGGATATTTCCATATTCAATTGGTGTAGATATTAATGAAGGGGGAGATGAAGGGAAATATCTAGTGACTATTTCTTACCCAAATGTAAATGCTATAGGTAAAAATCCCTCCCAGGAAGAACAAGTATATATAATATCCACTACTGCAACAAGTATATTTGAAGGAAGCCGACATTTAGCGACTAGGGTTCAATACCCCTTTTATTTTAAACACTTAAGAGTGCTGGTATTAGGAGAAGAGTTAGCTAAAGATGAGGTTTTAGTGCGGCAAGTTATGGATGGTTTAAATAGGGATTTTGCAATAAATAAAAAAGTCCAAGTTGCAGTGGCAGAAGGAAAGGCTAAGGATTTAATAGAAACTAAAACTGAAAGACAAGAGGTAATAGAAGGAACTATATTTTCTTTACTTATAAACGATAAGGCGTCAGCTAGATTTACATCTCAAACTTTAACAGATTTTATTAAAAGTACTGATGCTAATGGGGTGGCCTTAGTACCTAAAGCTATTAGTAAGAAAGATGAAATCAAGATTTCTGGAGGAGCTCTATTTAAAAAATATAAATTTATAGGTTATATTGGAGAGTTAGAAAATAGAGCAATATCTATGGTAAAAGAGAAGGTTAATAGAGAGCTAGTAGAAACGGAGCATAATGGAGTGACACTCTCTTATTCAATAACAGACTTAAAATCTAATAAAAAATTAATAACAACTGAAGAAGGGATGAAGATAAGAATATCCATAGAAACAGAAGGTGCTCTTCAAGAATATATATTAGAAGATAGACCTACAATTAATAATGATGAAATTTTAAATAGTATGGAAAGAGCTGTTGAAAAGCAGTTAAAAAAGGAGTTGGAAAAAACTATTGAAGTTCTTCAACAAAAATATAATGCAGATGCTTTAGGAATTGCAGAATATCTAAGTAAATTTCATCCTAGAGTGTGGAGGGAAGTAGAAAAGGATTGGGATACAATTTTTCCTGATATAGATTTTGAAGTATCTGTTGATGTAAAAATGAGACGTAGAGGCCTTGTCCGATAAAGTAATAAATTTAGGTATAAAAAAACCAATATTGGTAAGAATTAATAGTGGAGGAGAAATTATTCTACATAAAAAGGACAAGGGAGGAATGAAAATGAAGCATAAGAAATTGGTATTAATATTATCATCTTTTATATTAGCCTTCCTATATATTATCAATCCATATTTTGAGAAAAAGACTACTAATAGTGAAGGATTTAAAGATGAAATTATAAGGTTTCATATTAGAGCTAATAGTGACAGGGAAGAAGATCAAGCTTTAAAGATTAAAATTAGGGATGAAATACTTGAAGAAATGGGAGCGAAGTTTGAACATAGTAAATCTATAGGAGAAACTAGAGATATTATAACGGATAATTTACATAATATAAAAGACATATCAGAAAAGGTAATAGCTAAGGAAGGAAAAGACTATTCTGTAGACGTATTCTTAGGAAAAGATTATTTTCCAACAAGGAAGTATGGCAATATGACTTTTCCTTCAGGAGAATATGAGACTTTATTAGTAACTATTGGAGAAGGAGCAGGTCAAAATTGGTGGTGTGTAATGTTTCCGCCTCTATGCTTTGTAGATATAACTCATAGTGTATCTTATAATTTGGAAAAGGATTTATCTGAAGTTCTGACAGAGGAGGAAATAGATCTTCTTCTATCCAATAAAGAACCTCCGTTAATATTGAAATCAAAGTTAGCTGAAGTGTATGAAAAGACTAAAACTTATTTTGCAAAACTATCTATGGAAAAGATAAAATAAAAATAGCTTCCTAAATTTTAGGTCACTAACATCTAAAATTAGGAAGCTATTGATTTTGAAATTTTAATGAATTTTATCTAAGAATCTATTTTGTATTTGATCTTGGATAATAATTTGGATTTCTAAAGAATTCATCTTTTAATTCTCTAACTTCCTTCCTCATAACAATAAGACCTATCATATTAGGAATAATTATAGTTGCTAGTAGTATGTCTAGGAAATTATATAAAAATTCAATACCACCATAAGCACCTAGGAAAATAGCAACTAAATAAACAACTCGCATTATTTTGGAAAATCTAATACCAAATAAATATTCAGCTTGTTTTTCACCATAGAATATAATAACGATGATTGTTGAAAGTACAAATAAAAATATACTTAAAGTTACAATACCCCCACCTAAAGTATTTCCCATAAGCTGTTGGAAAGCTCTAGCAGGAATACTTGCAGCTTCAGCTGCTGGAATTGTTTCATATAACCCTGTAGTTAAAACTACTAATGCAGTAACAGTACACACTATTAAAGTATCTACTACGATCTCAAATACTCCCCACATAGCTTGACGAGCTGGATGATCGGTAACTGCTGTGGCGTGGGCAATAGGTGCTGTACCCATTCCAGCTTCGTTTGAATAAACTCCTCTAGCAATTCCCCATCTCATAGCTTGAGCAATAGCAGCCCCAGCGAAACCACCTTTTGCTGCTGCAGGAGTAAAGGCATGTTTAAATATCATTGCAATAACACCAGGTAAGTTTTTAATATTAATTATAATAATAATTATAGCACCAACTACATATAGAGTAGCCATGAAAGGAACTAATTTTTCTGTAACTTGAGTAATTCTTTTAATACCACCATATACAACAATACCAACTAAAACAGCAATTATAACACCAGTGGCCCAACTAGGGATACCAATGGTTCCTGCAGTTTGAACAAGGGATACAGTTTGGGTGGCTACAGAAGGTACGATTTCAAGCATTAAGAAAAATGCAAACAATGTACCGACCCAAGGAGCTTTCAAACCTTTACTTAGATAATACATAGGACCGCCAACATACTCATTAAGTTCATTTTTTTCTCTATATTTAATGCCTAAGACTATTTCACAAAATTTAGAAGCACAGCCAATAAGGGCAGTTATCCACATCCAAAATACTGCACCAGGACCGCCAAAAGCAATAGCAACGGGGACACCAACGATATTAGAAGCACCTATTGTAGAAGCTAAAGCAGCAGTAGCAGCCTGAAAAGGGGAAACGGTTCCTTCACCTTTATGGCTTCTATCAAAGATTTTACCAAAGGTTTGTTTCATTATAAATCCAAAATACCTAAATTGGAAAAAGCCTAAATAAATAGTTAAAAATAAACCTCCACCTACTAAGATAACCAACATAGGAATTCCCCAAAGCCAGTTAGAAAAATTTACAATTGCATTTACTAAGCCTTCCATAAAAATACCTCCTTATGCAGTTTTAAAATATCAGACTTTAAACGTTTGCCTCCTTTCTTATTTTTCAACAAGTATGTTATAAGGATAGTACTAGTAAAAAAGATTCCAAATTTTCAGTATATATTGTTATAAATTAAATATATCACCCATTAAATAAAAATTCAACAATTTTCGAATAATTGAAAATCTATAGAAAAGAGTGATTTTTACAGGATATATTTTAAAAAAGTTCTACTAATGAAGAATATTTAAATAAAAACCTTTTTTATCTCCAAAAATGTATAAAATACGAAGTTTTACAAAAAATAATAAAAATATATGGAAGGAGGAACTAATTTGAAAAGATTTATAGTAATGACTACTGTGTTTATAATGTTGTTTCTATCAATTTTCTTGTTTTATGAATCAAACAATAAAGTAGGAACAGCATCAAAATACAATATGTACTTTGCTCCTAGAACTCTATATTGGGGAGTAGAAGGAGCAGATGTTAAAACTGTTCAAGATAAACTTTTAAGATGGGGATATTATGATGGATATGTAGATGGAATATATGGCGCTAGAACCTATAGGGCTGTAATAAGATTCCAGAATAAAAATGGCTTAAATCCAGATGGAGTAGTAGGACCAAGTACTGCACAAGCTTTAGGTATGGTGACAACAGCTCCAAGTTCAGCTCAAGGTGTAAGTAGGAAAAGTGATGAGTACCTTTTAGCAAGAGCTATTCATGGAGAAGCTAGAGGAGAACCTTATGTAGGTAAGGTAGCAGTAGCAGCAGTAATACTTAATAGGACTAGAAGTCCATCGTTTCCAAACACTATAGCTGGAGTAATTTATCAGCCTTTAGCTTTTACAGCTGTAGCTGATGGGCAAATTAATTTAACCCCTAATAAAGATTCCATAAATGCAGCAAGAGATGCTCTAAATGGTTGGGATCCAACTTATGGATGCCTTTATTATTGGAATCCAGCTACAGCTACTAGTAAATGGATATGGTCTAGAAAAGTAGTCCTTAAAATTGGGAAACACTGGTTTGGATTATAGGAGGTGAAGATATGAACAGAAGATGGTGGATTGCCCCGACTTTACTTGCACTACTATTAGTAGTATCTGGAATTTGGGGATATAATCAATATACAATGAAAAATAGATATGAAGTAGCATTAGAAAATCATTATCAAAGATTATTCTTTGATGTAAAAAAGCATGTGGATAATGTTCAAGTATCATTATCTAAAGCATTGGTATCTGATTCTAAAGAACAAAACGTATTATTGCTTTCTCAAATAATGAATGAAGCATATTTTGCTCAAGATAAACTATCTCAGATGCCTATAACTCATGCAGAAACAGCAAAGACAGAAAAATTCTTAAATCAGGCAGCAGATTATAGCTACCATATAATACAAACACATTTACTAGGAGAAAATGTGACTAAGGAACAAAGAGAAGCTTTAACCAATCTTCAAAAGAATTCAGCTACTTTTAATGGAGAATTAGCAAAGCTTCATGCAAGTATGATGGAATCTAACTTTGCTTTAGGAGAATTAAGTAATAAACAAAGCAGAAGAGTTGAAGAGGGGAATGAAAAAGTATTTCAAACTAGTCTTGTAAGTATGGATAAACAAATGAGCAAATCTCCAGAGTTAATTTATGATGGTCCTTTTTCCGATCAAATGCTTAACAGGAAGCCCTTAGGTTTAGGAGGTAATAATGTATCATTAGAGGAAGCAAAAAGGATAGCAACAGATTTCTTTGGAAAAGATAGGGTAGCAAGACTTGAAGTCTTTGAACAAGGAGAGAATGCATCAGAAGTGAGGATACCTGCATATACTTTCCACCTATATCCTAAGAATCAGCAAAAAGATTTGGCTGTATATATTGGTGTATCCAAAAAAGGTGGCAAAGTAGTTTGGATGGTAAATCCAAGACCTGTTTCAAAGAAAACCTTGTCACCTAAACAAGCAGAAGAAAAGGCTTTGAAATACTTAAAAGAAAAAGGTTTTGAAAGCATGGAAGCTAATTATTCCTTAAAATATGATGGAACAATTTTATTTAACTTTGTAAATAAGGAAAAGGATGTAACTATTTATCCAGATTTAATTAAAGTTAAAGTAGCTTTAGATACTGGTGAAATAGTAGGATTCGATGCTTCAGCTTATTATTTAAATCATCATGAAAGAACTATTGAAAGTCCTCATATAGATGAAACTGCAGCTAGAGAAAAGGTAAATGTAGATTTCAATATAGATTCTGTTAGACTAACAATAATTCCAAAAGGAAAAAATGAGATTCTGTGCTATGAATTTAAAGGAAAACATAATGGTGCAGACTTTATAGTGTATATAAATGCCTTAGATGGGCGAGAGGAACAAGTACTACAGATTATTGAAGATGATAATGGAACCCTTACTTTCTAGTAAAATAGGGAATATAAGTATAATAAATAGTAATTGCAGATTAAGTGTATTTGGTTGTGTAAACTATATTAAAGATTAAGTTGTAAATTCCCCCTAATATTAATAGAATATAATAGAAGGGGGAATTTATTTATGGATAATAGACCAATTGGAGTTTTTGACTCAGGAATTGGTGGATTGACAGTACTAAAAGAGATAATAGAACAATTACCAGGTGAAGATATAATTTATTTTGGAGATACAGCACGAATTCCCTATGGAACAAGATCTAAGGAAACAGTAATAAAATATGTATTTCAATCCTTTAGATTTTTATTAACAAAGAATATAAAAGCTATAGTAATAGCTTGTAATACAGCTAGTGCCTTAGCTATGGAAGAAGCTCAAAAAGTATTTCAAGTTCCAATAATTGGAGTAGTAGAACCAGGAGCTAAAGCTTCAATATCTGCCACTAAGAATAATGTCATAGGAGTAATAGGAACAGAAGGTACAATAAATAGTGGATCTTATCAAAGAAAAATAAGAAAGACATTGCCTTCAGGAGAAATAATAGGGGTATCCTGTCCTCTGTTTGTTCAAATAGTAGAGGAAGGATGGGAAAATTCGGATGTGGCATATTTAACAGCACAAAAATATTTATTGGAATTAAAAGAACATAATATAGATACTTTAATATTAGGGTGTACTCATTATCCAGCCTTACGATATACTATAGGAAAAGTTTTAGGAGATAAGGTTACCTTAATAAACCCAGCCTATGAAACAGCTAAGGCTACTAAGGTTTTATTGAAAGAACAAAATCTCTTATCAGGGAAATCAGATGGCGGAAAATATAATTATTATGTAAGCGATGATCCAGAAAAGTTTAAACGAATTGGTGGAAATATAATTAGAAAAGAGATTTCAGCAGTGCAAAAAATAAATATAGAAAATTTATAGGCACTATTATGTGCCTATTATTAGGCAGCTAATGCCAGAAATCAAGCACCTAAAAAGGAGGGAAATTCAATGAAGGACCTGTTTTTTAGAGAAAATATTTTAGAAATCCTAGACTATATAGAAGAAGGCATCCATATTATAGATAAAAGCGGAAAAATAGTCTACTATAATCTATTTGGTCAAAGTATAGATGGAATAGAACGAGAAAGGGCTATAGGAAGACATTTGTTAGAAATATATCCATCTTTAACAGAGGAAACTAGTACTTTACTTACGGTAATGAAAACTGGAGAATCTATACACAAAAAAGAGCAAACCTTTTTAAACTACAAAGGAGAAAAGATCACTACTATAAACTCATCAATTCCAATAAAAAGTAGAGGAAAGATATTAGGAGCCCTAGAAATATCTAAGGATATTACTCAGGTAAGGCAAATGTCAGAAAAAATAGTAGACCTTCAAAATCGGTTGTATAGTAATAAAAAAGAAAAAAGTTCTTTAAATAAAAATAAAGAATTAGCCCAGTATACTTTCCTAGATATAATAGGAGAAAACAAGGAAATGCTGAGATTAAAGGCTTTAGCTATTAAGGCAGCTGAATCAGATGCATCTGTGTTAATCTATGGAGATACGGGAACGGGTAAGGAATTATTTGTTCACTCTATTCATAATGCCAGCCCAAGAAGGTACAAGCCTTTTATAACTCAAAATTGTGCAGCACTGCCTGCCAACTTACTAGAGGGAATTTTATTTGGAACAGTGAAGGGTGGATTTACAGGAGCTGAAGATAGGTCTGGGTTATTTGAGTTGGCTCATGGAGGAACCTTATTTTTAGATGAAATTAACTCTATGCCTTTAGAACTTCAAGCCAAGCTTCTTAGAGTACTTCAAGATGGAAGTATAAGGAGAGTGGGAGGAACTAATACCATCAATGTAGATGTAAGGATAGTAGCAGCCACAAATATACCTCCAGAAGAGGCTGTAGAAAAGAAGCAGTTGAGAAAAGATTTATACTATAGATTAAATGTGGTAAGTTTTGAAATTCCACCTTTAAGAGAAAGAAAAGACGATATACCATTGCTAACAGATTATTTTATAAAGAAGTTTAATCACAAGCTAGGCAAATCTGTTAAGAAGGTTTCAGAAGACGTACTAGATGTGTTTAGCCGGTACGAATGGGGAGGAAATGTAAGGGAACTAGAGCATCTGTTAGAAGGTATAATGAGTATTTATGATGTAGAAGTTATTGAAGTAGAACATTTACCTCAAAAGCTAAGTAAATATAGTAAAAAATTAAAAAAGAAGGTGGAAACTTCTTTGACAGAGATATTGGAGGAAACAGAAAGAAATATAATTATGGAAGCATTAATAGATACAGGTAACAATATTACTCACACAGCAGAGATGTTAAAAATACCTCGCCAAACTCTACAGTATAAAATATCCAAGTATAATCTAAAATAATTGAAATAACTCCTTTTTAGTGCTAAACACTAAAAAGGAGTTATTTATTTAAATGAGTAGCTACTGCCCAAAATTAGGCGGAAAACCTTATCCTGTGTTATAAAATTAACGAATATTAGGGGTTTTATCTATCTTTCTTCTATAAAAACTATTGGCATAAATTTTGCAATGTTAATATAGTGGCGATTTACCTGATCTATTTTAAAACAAAAGGAGGAATATATTTATGAAAAAAGGATGTCCATACGGTACTCACAGAGTTATTGAACCACAAGGAGTTTTACCACAGCCAGCATTGAAAATCGATAATGACATGGAAATTTACGACAATGAAATACTTATTGATGTGCAAACATTAAACGTGGATTCAGCAAGTTTTACTCAAATAAAAGAACAAGCTAATGGAGATATAGAAGAAATTAAAAACATAATGAAAGGCATAGTGGCTGAAAGAGGAAAACACCAAAATCCAGTGACAGGTTCTGGTGGAATGTTAATAGGAACTATTGAGAAAATCGGACCAGCCTTAGAAGGAAAAACCGACTTAAAAGTTGGAGACAAAATAGCTACATTAGTATCCCTATCCCTAACTCCATTAAGAATTGATGAAATATTAGAAGTAAGAAAAGATGTTGACCAAGTAGATATTAAAGGAAAAGCTATTTTATTTGAAAGTGGAATCTATTCTATAATACCAAGTGATTTACCAGAAAACTTAGCACTATCAGTATTAGACGTAGCTGGAGCACCAGCTCAAACTGCTAAATTAGTTAAACCTGGAGATACTGTAGTAGTAATCGGAGGAACAGGAAAATCAGGAATGCTTTGTTTATATGAAGCTAAGAAAAGAGCAGGAGTTACTGGAAAAGTTATATGTATAGGATCAAGAGATACAACTCTACAAAGAGTTAAAGATGCTAATCTTGCAGATGTATACATTAAAGCTAATGCCACAAATGCAGTAGAAATATTAGAAAAAGTTAAAGAAGCAACTAACGGAGAAATGGCTGATATTGTAATCAATACAGTAAATATTCCAAATACAGAAATGTCAAGTATTTTAATTACTAAAGATAAGGGAATTGTTTATTTCTTTAGTATGGCAACTAGCTTTACAAAAGCTGCTTTAGGAGCAGAAGGAGTAGGAAAAGATGTAACTATGATTGTTGGAAATGGTTACACCAAGGATCATGCTGCAATATCTTTAGAATTAATGAGAGAAAGCGAAACTTTAAGAAAGATATTTCAAGAACTTTATGCTTAATTAATGTAGTCTTCCCATATGTAAAAGACTCCCATGTACTTCAAGCTGGTATAAAGATACTAGCTTGAAGTGATTATTTTGATTAATCCTAAAGGAGGAATATGTAATGAGAAATTATAAAGAAATTGAACTTTGGAAAGATGTTACTGATGAACAGTGGAATGATTGGAAATGGCAAGTAAGAAATAGAATTGTAGATGTAGATAGTTTAAGAAAAGTTATAAACTTAACAGCTGAAGAAGAACAACAAATAGGTGAAGTATTGAAGAAATTTAGGGTAGGTATTACTCCTTATTATGCTTCATTAATGGATCCTAATGATCCAAACTGTCCAGTAAGAATGCAAGCGGTTCCAACTATAATGGAAACTCATGAAAGCGTATCAGATTTAGAAGATCCACTAGATGAAGACGTAGATTCTCCAGTACCAGGATTAACTCACAGATATCCAGATAGAGTACTATTTTTAATAACAGATCAATGCTCTATGTACTGTAGACATTGTACAAGAAGAAGATTTGCTGGACAACATGACATGGGAGTACCAAGAGATAGAATTGATAAATGTATAGAATATATTAGAAATACACCTCAAGTAAGAGACGTATTATTATCAGGTGGAGATTGCTTACTTGTAGAAGACGATGTATTAGAATATATTATTAAAAAGCTTAGAGAAATCCCTCATGTTGAAATCGTAAGACTAGGAAGTCGTACACCAGTTGTATTACCACAAAGAATTACCGATAATTTAGTAAATATGTTAAAGAAATACCATCCAATTTGGTTAAATACTCATTTCAACCATCCAAAGGAAATTACTGAAGAAGCTAAGGCAGCATGTGAAAGATTAGCAAATGCAGGTATTCCACTAGGAAACCAATCAGTACTTTTAAGAGGAATTAATGACTGTCCACATATAATGAAGGATTTAGTTCATGGCTTAGTTAAGATGAGAGTAAGACCTTACTACATTTATCAATGTGATTTATCTATGGGAATTGAACACTTTAGAACAAAAGTATCTAAAGGTATAGAAATAATAGAAGCTTTAAGAGGACATACATCAGGATATGCAGTGCCAACTTTTGTAGTAGATGCTCCAGGAGGAGGAGGAAAGACTCCAGTTATGCCTCAATATTTAATAAGTCAATCACCAACTAAGATAGTTCTAAGAAACTATGAAGGAATTATTACGACTTATACAGAACCTCAAATGGTAGAGGAACCATGTAATTGTCCAGTATGTAAAGGTGAAAGAGAAGCTCATATTACAGGTGTAGCAGGATTACTTCAAGGACCTGAAGTAAAGGCTATGGAACCACAAAATCTAGAAAGAAGAATGAGAGCAGCAGAAAGAAATAAAGACAAATAGCAATAGAGAGGGGGGATTCTAGTGGCGTTAATAGAACTTTTAAATGGAAAATATAAAACAATATCCATAGTAGGTATGTCAAAAAATAGCGGAAAAACTGTAACCTTAAACCATTTAATTGGTGAAGCGTATGACGCAGGAATCCCCATTGGTATTACTTCAACGGGTAGGGATGGGGAGGCTGTAGATGTTGTTACGGAGACGGAAAAACCAAGGATATTTGTGGAAGAAGGTACTTTGGTAGCTACAGCAACAGAGATGTTACCTTTAGGAGATGCCAATGTTGAAATAATAAATGTTACGGAATATAGAACACCTATGGGACCCATTGTTATTGGAAGAATACGGGATAGTGGATATGTCCAAATTGCAGGGCCTCAGACTGTGAAAGAAACTAGAGAAGTGTCTAATCTAATGTTAAATCTAGGAGCTGAGTTTGTGATTATAGATGGTGCCCAAGATAGAAGGTCTTCAGCAGCTCCTTCTGTTTCTGAAGCTACTATTCTATCTACTGGAGCCGTATTGAGCAGAGATATGAATAAGGTTATAGAAGAAACTATTCATATAGTAAATCTTTTTAGTCTTCCATCTATTGAAGATAAGAACCTAAGAGAAATTATAGGAAACCTCATGGAACAAAACCAAATAGCCATAGTAGACAAAGAATTAAACATTACTCCTATAAAGATAAAAACAGCTTTAAATGCAGGGCATATAATAGGAGATCACTTAAAGGATGAGTCCAGATATGTAGTGATCCCTGGTTCCCTTGTTAAAAATACAGTTGAAGATATAATAAGGTCTACTAGAAGATATAAAAATGTAGACTTGGTGGTTACTGATGGAACAAAGATATTTATTGAACCTAAGGATTGGCTTAAATTTATGAGATATGGTATAAATGTAAAAGTACTCCATCCTATAAATTTAATAGGCTTAACTATAAATCCTTATGCTCCTCAAGGTTATTATTTTGAACCAAAGAACTTTTTAGAAAAGATGAAAGGCTATATAAGCACTATACCTGTAATGGATTTAATGTTAGGTGGTGAATAATATGGTATTTATGGATAATGAAACTAAGGAATCCTTAGATTTTCAATATATATTAAATATGATTAGCACCATTACTCCTTACGGAATGATGTATAAAGAAAAAATGAAGCCTTTTGTTCTAGGACAAGAAGAAGCATTGATAGAGGAGCTAAATAAACTGGAATGCTATATACCATATGTGAAAGATAAGGATGTAAGAAGGGCGTTTAATAACATCTTTGGGCATATAAAGGATTTAAGAAATTCTGTAAAAAGAGCTATGGAAGGTTCCATCCTTACAGAAATAGAACTATTTGAAATAAAGAACTTCCTCTTTTTAATTAGGAATTTGAATAAATTGATGAAGGATAATGAGATTCCAACATGGAAGGACATGGAAATAGAACCTATAGAAAAGTTGGAAAGCCTTCTAGATCCTGAATCAACTGGTATTTCCACTTTCTATATATATGATTGTTATTCAGAACAGCTAAAAGCTATTAGAGAAAGTAAGAGAGAAACTGATAAAGAAATAAAATTAGAAAAGAAGACAATAAAAGAAAAAATAAAAGAAGAACTAAAAATAGATCTAAGACCTGACGGAACTGTAGTGATACCAAAGGATAATCAACCTTTATTAGAGAAAATAGAGAATTATCCCCACCTAACCTATGTTTCAGAAACTTATATGAATATAAAGTTCACAATAAAACCTACAGAGAATATTACTCTTTTAGAAAGAAAACTCCTATTATTAAAAGATCAAGAGGAAAGAGAAGAATTAAAGGTGCGGGAAATGCTGTCTAAGGAAATTGGGAAGAGAAGAAAATCCTTATTTAAAAACATGGCTAGTATTGGCAAGATTGACTTGATCTTAGGAAAAGCTAAATATGGATTAGACATTGAAGGAGTAAAACCTAATATAGTAAAGGATCATGTTATTTCTATTGAAGAAGGAAGACACCCTAAGGTAGAAGCCTTTTTGAAAGAAAAGGATTTGAAGTTTACTCCTATATCTATAGAATTAAAAGAAGGTGTAGCTTGTATAACAGGAGCCAATATGGGCGGAAAGACTATAAGTCTGAAATTAGTTGGCTTACTTACAGCTATGGCTCACTATGGTTTATTTATTCCTGCTAAAGGAATGACTCTAGGGTTAAGTGAGTATATTAAATGCTCTATAGGAGATATGCAGTCTACAGATAATGGCTTATCTACTTTTGGTGGAGAAATAAAAATTGTTCAAGAAGCTATTGAAAAGTCGACAGCAAAAGGTCTTGTATTAATAGATGAACTGGCTAGAGGAACCAACCCAGATGAAGGCTATGCTATATCTAAAGCCATTGTTTCTTATTTAAAGGACAAAGAAGCTATAACTTTACTTACTACTCACTATGATAATGTAGCTAATTTAGATAAGGTAGTCCATCTACAAGTAGTAGGTTTATCTAAAGTAGATTTTGCAGACCTAGTAAATAATATGGAACATGAGAATAAAATGGACTTAATTAATAGATATATGGATTATAGACTGAGAGTAGTAAAAAAGGATAGAAACGTTCCAAGAGATGCATTAAATATTGCTAGGATAATGGGACTGGATAAAGAAATACTTGATACAGCAGAAAAAATTTTAAAAGAAAAATAAGGAGGTAGAAATCTTGAGCAAACTAAATCTTGATCCAAAACTAATAGACAGTTCAAGAAATGCTGCTAGAAATATAGCAGATGATGTGCAGAAGTTTATAGATGAACATACTACTTCTGCTACAGAAAGAACTGTCGTAAGACTTTTAGGTATCGATGGAGTAGATGAAATAGAAAAACCTCTACCAAATGTAGTAGTAGATAATATTAAGGAAGGGGGAGGTTTAGGAAGAGGAGCAGCATATTGGATAGGAAATGCAGTAGTAAATACAGGAAATACTCCTCAAGAAATCGCAGAAAAAATAGCTCGTGGTGAAATAGATATTACAAGATTACCTGCAGCTAATGAAGAAAAAATAAGAGAAGTCATTTTTGACATGGCAGAAAAAACTGTTGAAAGAATTAAAGCTAATAGAGAAAAAAGATCGGACTTAATTTCTACTTTAGGAGAAGGTAAAAGACCTTATCTATATGTAATAGTAGCAACAGGAAATATTTATGAAGATATAATACAAGCACAAGCTGCTGCAAGACAAGGTGCTGATGTTATAGCGGTAATAAGAACTACAGGGCAATCTCTACTAGACTATGTACCCTATGGAGCAACTACAGAAGGATTTGGTGGAACTTATGCTACTCAAGAAAACTTTAAGTTAATGAGAAAAGCCTTAGATGAAGTAGGAGAAGAAGTAGGTAGGTATATTAGGTTATGTAATTATTGTTCAGGTCTTTGTATGCCAGAAATAGCAGCTATGGGTGCTATGGAAAGGCTAGATATGATGCTTAATGATGCTCTATATGGAATTTTATTTAGAGATATAAATATGCAAAGGACTTTAGTAGACCAATATTTTTCAAGAATAATCAACGGATTTGCTGGAATTATTATAAATACAGGAGAAGACAACTATTTAACTACTGATGATGCAGTAGAAGCAGCTCATACAGTTTTAGCATCTCAATTTATAAATGAGCAATTTGCTAAAAAGGCTGGTATTCCTGAAGAACAAATGGGTTTAGGGCATGCCTTTGAAATGGACCCAACCTTGGAAAATGGATTTCTATATGAATTAGCTCAAGCTCAAATGGCAAGAGAAATATTCCCAAATGCACCTTTAAAATATATGCCTCCAACTAAATATATGACTGGAAATATATTTAAAGGTCATATACAAGACGCTTTGTTTAACATGGTGTCTATAATGACAAATCAAGGTATCCAATTGCTAGGAATGTTAACAGAAGCTATTCATACGCCACATTTACATGATAGATATCTATCTATTGAAAATGCACAATACATCTTTAGTAATGCTAGAAATTTAGGAGACGAAATAGAATTTAAAGAAGGTGGAATGATTCAAAACAGAGCACAAGAAGTTTTAGGAAATGCAGAAGAGTTACTAACCCAAATAGAAAAAGAAGGATTATTCCAAACTATAGAGCAAGGTAAATTTGGTGGAGTAAAGAGAGCACGTACTGGCGGAAAAGGGTTAGATGGAGTAGCTAAGAAAGATTCAGGCTATTTCAATCCATTTATCGAATTGATGCTTGGAGGTGACAGATAATGGTAGAAGTAGCAAAAGTAGATTTAACTAATGTAAAGCCTTATGGAGATACATTAAATGATGGTATGGTTCAACTCGGATTTACATTGCCAGTTCCAGCAGGAGATGAAGCAGGAGAAGCGGCTAGACAATTGGCGAAAAAGATGGGATTAGATGAACCAAGTGTAGTATATTATAAGGACTTAGGTGTAGGATATACCTATTTCGTAGTATATGGAAAGTGTGCTCATACTGTAGATTATACAAAGATAGAAGTACCAAAGGTAGATGTAGATGTAATGAGTAAAGAGGGAGTAGAAGAATATATAAAGGATCATATTAAAAGAAAAGTTGTTATAGTAGGAGCTTGTACTGGAACGGATGCTCATACTGTTGGTATAGACGCTATAATGAATATGAAGGGATATGCAGGTCACTATGGGTTAGAAAGATATGAGGGAATGGAAGCTTATAACTTAGGAAGCCAAGTTCCTAATGAGGAGTTAGTAGCTAAAGCCATAGAATTAAATGCAGATGCTATTTTAGTATCCCAAGTAGTAACTCAAAAAGACGTACACATTCCAAATTTAACTCAATTAGTAGAACTATTAGAAGCAGAAGGTATAAGAGATAAAGTAGTTTTAACTTGTGGAGGTCCAAGAATTTCCCATGAATTAGCAAAGGAATTAGGATATGATGCAGGTTTTGGAACTGGCTCTTTTGCAGAAGATGTAGCTACTTTTGTAGTAACAGAAATGGTAAATAGAAATTTAGTATAAGACAGAGGAAAAATTCTTCTGTCTTTTTATTTAAAATTTTTCCATGTAAATATTAAACATATAAAGTATAAATTGACTACATGATATAGTTTTTGTTATAATATACTTAGTACTGTATAAACTTAAAAATATATTAATAATGAGGAGGGATAGTGTGGAGAAGTCAAGTAAAAAGTCTGAAAATTTTAAACCTTATATACCTTCAGACAAGATTATGCCAGAAATAACACCAGTATCTTTAATTGTTGGTATTTTTATGGCTATTGTTTTTGGAGCTGCTAATGCTTATATTGGTCTAAGAGTAGGTATGACCATAAGTGCATCTATACCAGCAGCAGTTATTTCAATGGGAATTATTAGGGGGATTTTAAAGAGAGACTCTATACTAGAAAACAATATGGTACAAACCATAGGATCTGCAGGTGAATCTTTGGCTGCAGGAGCCATATTTACCTTACCAGCTTTATTTATTTGGTCTCAAGAACTTGGAATGGCTCAGCCAAGCTTATTAAACATAGTATTTATCTCTTTAACGGGAGGTATACTTGGAGTTTTCCTAATGTTGCCTTTGAGAAAGGCATTGATTGTAAATGAGCATGGAAAATTACCTTATCCAGAAGGTACAGCTTGTGCAGAAGTACTAATAGCAGGAGAAACAGGTGGAAGTAAAGCAACTACTGTATTTTCAGGATTAGGAATAGGGTCATTATTTAAATTTATTACTGATGGAATTAAGCTATTCCCAAGTGAAATAGAGTGGGCTATACCAGGTTATAAAGGTGCAGCTATAGGTATGGACACTTTACCAGCTTTATTGGGAGTAGGATTTATTGTAGGACCACAAATATCATCTTTTATGTTAGGTGGAGCAGTACTAGGTTGGTTAGTAATTATACCTCTTATAACTCATTTAGGACAATATATACCAGATATAATTTATCCAGCAGCAGTACCTTTAAGTCAGTTAGATTATTGGGGCATATGGGGCAACTATATTAGATATATAGGGGCTGGTGCCGTAGCTTTTGGAGGTATTTTAAGTCTAGTAAAATCTTTACCACTAATTTTCAGAACTTTCAAAGAAGCTTTGGGAGGATTAAAGAGTACAGCAGGAAACAAATCTATCTTAAGAACTGATGAAGATATGTCTATAAAAATAGCACTAATAGGAGTCATTATAATAGTAGCATTAATAGGCTTTACCCCTATAGTTCCTGTAGGAATAGCAGGAGCATTAATAATAGCAGTATTTGGGTTCTTCTTTGCAACAGTATCAGCAAGACTTGTAGGATTGGTAGGTAGTTCCAATAATCCTGTATCAGGAATGACCATAGCTACTTTATTGATTACAAGTATAATCTTTAAAGCTATTGGTTTTGATGGGGAAGAAGGAATGATTGGTGCCTTATCTGTAGGAGCTGTAATATGTGTTATAGCTGCTATGGCAGGAGATATGTCTCAAGACTTGAAAACTGGTTATTTAGTAGGGGCTACACCAAGAAAACAACAATATGGGGAACTAATAGGTACCGTTGCATCAGGTTTAGTAATAGGCTTTGTATTAGTATTATTAAATAAAGCTTGGGGATTTGGATCAGCAGAACTACCTGCACCGCAAGCTACTCTAATGAAACTAGTTATTGAAGGTGTAATGAATGGTAATCTACCTTGGGTTTTAGTATTCGCAGGAGTAGGTATAGGTATAGTAGTAGAATTACTAGGAATTCAAATTCTACCTTTTGCAGTAGGACTTTATTTACCAATCCATTTAAGTACTCCAATTATGCTTGGTGGTATAATTAGAGGAATCCTTGAAAGAAGAAAAGAGAGTGAAAAAGTATTAAAAGAAAAAGTAGATAGTGGAATATTATTCTCTTCAGGGTTAATAGCAGGAGAAGGATTAATAGGAATATTACTAGCTATATTAGCAATAATACCAGCAGGATTAAATGCAGCGGGAAAAGAAATTACTGTAGCAGATAAAGTAAATCTTGGAAACAATGTTTTAGGTCAATGGGGTTCATTAGCTTTCTTTGGATTATTGACTTTATTGTTAATAAAGAATTCTTTCTTCAAAAAAGAAGAGAATTAAAAGGTTGTCCCAGTTAATCTGGGACGACTTTTACATACTGGGAGGAAAAGTTGTGGCTAAAAATAAAAAGGATGAAAATTTATTAGATTATGTGCCTAATAAATCGAAAAAAGTAGTTTATAATAAAAAAGAAAATGGGCTTATAGAAATAATAATGCCTAGAGATTCCATAATTGAAAGGATAATAAGAAAACTATTTTTTACTCCAGATAAATATAGGGTAGAGTTAGATAAGATGGGAACTTTTGTCTGGGAGCAAATAGATGGACAAAGAACTATCTATGAAATTGCAGGATTGGTTCAAGAACATTTTAAAGAAGAAGCAGAGCCTTTATATGAAAGGTTACTTCAATATATAAATATCCTAAAGAACAACAACTTTATAACCTTTGATAGATAAACTACCCCCTTTTTTATTCAAATAAAAAAGGGGATTATTTTATTTAGTTAATTTATCTACCATTATATCTACTAATTGAGGATGAAATTGTTTGCCCTTATTTATGTTTAATTCTTCTACAACCTTTTCTACCGGAAAACTTTCTTTATAAGACCTACTTGACAACATGGTATCTACTGCATCAGAAATTCCTATAATATAACTACCGAAAGGAACTTCATTTTCTTTTAATCCATCGGGATATCCTTTTCCGTCATAACGTTCATGGTGATGTTTAATCATTATAGGGACATCCTCTAATTGTGGCGTATTGACCAATAATCTTTCCGAAATATTATAGCTGCTAATAGGATGATTTTTCACTATTTCAAATTCACTTGTTGTTAAGGGACCTGGTTTGTTTAATATATTTTTATCTATAATAGATTTACCTACATCATGTAATAGTCCCCCAAAGTACAATTTTTTTACTTCATTATAAGGAAACTTTAGTCTTACAGCTATTTCACTAGATAAACTAGCCACATTGTGACTGTGACCAGGAAGACTTGGATCCTTATGTTTAAGGCATTCTAACACAATGTCAGACAGGTCAATTAAATTATGAATAGGATTTTCTTTAATTGATAGAAGATCTAGCAGTTTCAAAATAATAGAAATATACTCCAGAAACATAGGATTTTTTTCTATTAGAAAACAATCATACTCCCTATAATCAAAGGAACCAAAATAAATATAGCCAATGAGAATAGAGCTATTTTTTTTATTTACAAAAGCTGGTATATACAATTCACTTTTTATTCCCTCAATCATAGGTAAGGAACTATTAGGTTTATATCTTTTTTCCAACATGGACTTCTCTAATAATAAATTATGGAATATATAATTCATTGTATTTTGTATAAAAATAACCTTTGGTATCTCTATTAGATTTTTAGCTCTATTAGAAAGATGTTCACCACATAGCAAGGCAGCGTTTCCACTTTCGTTAATTAAATAGGTCAAGCATAGGTCATATTTTAATTTTTCATTTAATTTATGCAAATAAGATTCCATCCTTTTCTTAACAAGAGAAGATTGGTAGGATAATAGTCCTTCAGGGCTAATATTTTCATAAATAGACACTAGATTCACCCCTAATTATTATTAATAATGCAAGAGCATTAATACACATATTCGACATTTTTCTTATAAATCCTCCCAATTTTAAAATAAATGTAAAAATATTTACTTCTCTTGTTAATATTAAGACATAACTTTAATCTTCCTATTTTCTCCAAAATCTTGCATAATAGTTCCTATTAGTGTAAATTAATATTGGGACAACTTTTTAAACTAAATTGGAGGTTTGTTGTATGTTACTATCTATATTATTAATATTAAAGGTTATTTTATTTATAAATGTAACTCATGTTGAATTCAATAAGATTACTATATTTTTAATAAGCAGCTTTATTTCTCTTTTCTTCTTATCAATAATTTATTTTAGTAATAATAAGAAGAAACAAACTGTGGCATTTACTTTTTACTCTTTTGTATCGATCATTATGTTTGTAGATGCTGTATATTATACTTATTTTAATGCTTTACCATCTGTAGCAATGTTAAAACAACTTAACCAGGTAGCTGCTGTAGGTGATAGTGTAAAATCATTATTAAGTATAAGGACTCTATTATTTATAATAGATATACCCATACTTATCTTTTATTTAAAAAAGAAAAAGTCGAAAATAGAAGAAGAAAATATAAAGTATGGCAAAAATGTTAGGATAGGTGTACCTGCCGTTATAGGTATTATGATTGTTGTCTTATTAACATCTTTAGGTTATAAAGGACAGTTAGATTCAATAAAGGCTCAAGAAGTTTATAGCTATCATATTAGTGATATTAAATACGCTATAAGTGGGGATCCTACACATGTGGCGGAAGGAAGAGGTATCCTTACAAAGGAAGATTTAGATGAATTAAAAGAAAGAACTCAATTAAAAGATGGAAAATTAACAGGAATAGGTAAAGATAAGAACCTTATAGTTCTTCAAGTAGAATCTTTACAAAATTTTGTTATAGACTTACATTATGATGGACAAGAAGTCACTCCAAATCTAAATAAATTAATTAAAGATAAAAGTTCAATTTATTATGATAGATACTATCAATTACTAGGTAGAGGGAATACTTCTGATGCAGAATTTGTATCCCATAATTCCGTATATCCTTCTATGGAGGAATCCAGCTATGTTCAATATGAAAACAATACTTTTTATGGTTTGCCAAAGATATTAAAAGATAATGGTTATACCCCTTGGGCATTTCATGGATACAAAAAGGAATTCTGGAATAGGGCTAACGCTTATGTAAATCAAGGATTTGAACGTTTTGTAAGTGAGGAAGATTATAAAATTGGGGAAACTTTAGGATTTGGATTAGGAGATGAAGATTTCTTTCATCAATCTATAGATTATTTAAAGGAATTAGACAGTAAGGATGATAATCCTTTCTATGCCTTTATGGTGACCTTAACATCTCATAACCCCTATAAGATGCCAGAAAAATATCACGAGATAAGCTTAAGAGATGAACACAAAGACACTATTTTAGGGAACTATTTGCAATCAATCCATTATACAGATAAGTATATAGGGGAATTTATTGAAAGATTAAAGGAAGAAGGTCTTTATGATAATACTGTTTTAGCTTTATATGGAGATCATTTTGCTATAGCTAGTGTAAACAAAGATGTTCAAGAGCTAATGAGTAATTTTTTAGAAAAAGACTATGACTATGATACTATGATGAATATACCTTTAATAGTTCATGTACCTGGAGAAGAAATCAATGAAACCATATCTAAAATGGGAAGTCAGTTAGATTTTTTACCTACTATGTTAAATATTATGGGATATAAAAACGAAAAAGGATTGATGTTTGGTAGAGACTTAACTAACTATAAAGACTATAATTTTATAGCTCAACAAACTTATATGCAAAAAGGTTCATTTATGGATGAAGACAAAATGTTTGTCATAGCTAGAGACGGTATATTTGATCATAGTAAAGCTATTAAATTGGACACTAGGGAAGAACTTGATATTAGTCAGTTTAGGGGTATGTATGAAAAAGTAATTGATGAAATAAATAAATCTGATTTTATTTTAAAGAAGGATATCCTAAAGGAGTTATTGCAGAATAACGGAGAAATAGATTTTGATCAATTACAAGGACCAGATATAGCAAATAAAAACTATATTAAAAATAGTTATTATAATTCTTTAGAAGAACTTAATAAAAGTTATGAGGAAGGCTATAGATTACTAGCTGTAGATTTACAATGGACAAGAGATGACGAAATAGTTCTTCTTAAGGATTGGTATTGGTTCTATAACAATTTATTTGAAAATCCTAAAGATCATCTTTTCTTAGATGAATTTAAAAACATGAAAATGGTTGATGATCAGACTCAAATGACTATGGAAGACTTGGCAAAATGGATGAAAGAACATGAAGATGCTTATGTAGTTCTTAGGACTACAGAAGAGAAGGATAATTTATTGATGAAAGTAAAAGAGGATTATCCTGATTTAAGATTTAGATTTATCCCAGAAATAAAGTATTTTGACCATTACTTTACCCTATCCTTTAGAGGTTTTAGAAATATAATATTGAATCTAACAGAAACTGAGTATTCAGAAGATGAAGTACTAGATTTCCTAAATATGCATCCTCATTTTGGAGTGGCTATAAGTGAGAAACAAGCAAAATCAGGGTTAGCTAAAAAGATTGAAAAAGTAGGAGTTAACTCTTATGTAGACAGTATCAATAAGGAAAGAAAAGTGAAAAAACTAGAAAGAAAAGGAGTATATGGAGTATTTACAGATGATATACTGCCAAAAAAATAAAAGATAGACAGAGAAATTTTAAAATGAGTTCTATCAAGTAGACAATCTAAATAATAAAAATCATTAAGCAGTCAAAGTTCAATATTTTATTGGGCTCTGGCTGCTTAATTTTTCATTCTCTAGTTAGATATATGTTTTTTGGATCATAGGGAAAATATATTCCTATAGGTGATCAGTATCTTTGATGGAAAATAAAAAAGTATTTCTAATTATAATAATATATAGTAATTGTGAAAAAAATAATTGCACTAATGTTAGCTATAGTGTTACCCGTCACAATATTTTCCGGTTGTACGGCAAAATCTACAAATTCTTCATCCGATTCTGCCACTGTTGAGGATGGTAAACTGATTATAGTTACCGAGGAAGGTTTTGCTCCTTATGAGTATTATGACGGTCAAGATGTTGTTGGTGTTGATGTGGATATTGCAAAAGAACTGGCTGCTATTATGGGTAAAGAACTTGTAATCAAAGATATAGCGTTTGATTCCATTATTCCCGAAATCAATTCAGATAAGGCGGATTTAGGTGCAGCTGGTATGTCTATAACTTCCGAGCGTCTGGAAGAAGTTGACTTTACTATCAAGTATGCAACGTCCAAACAGGTTGTTGTAGTAAAAAAAGATAATACTACCATTAAAAATCCTGAAGACATTAATGGAAAAAAAGTGGCTGTACAGCTTGGTACCGTTGCTGATCTAGTGCTTACCGAAGATTATCCAGATTGTACATTAATTCAGCAAAAGAAATATCTTGCGGCAGCTGAGGACGTAAAGTCTGGTAAGGCAGATTGTATTGTTATGGACGCTCTTCCTGCGGAGGAATTGGTTAAAGCAAACCCAGAGTTGGTTATTTTAGAAAAAGAGTTGTTCACAGATAAATATGGTATGGCTATGAGAAAAGGAAATACAGAATTGCTTGAGCAGGTTAACGAAGTTCTACAGAAGCTAATGGATGAAGGTAAAATTGAGGAGTTTACACTTAACCACACATCCAAATAAACTCTCACCCTAATAACATTTACCAAGACAGCAAGGTATTTAAGCCATGCTGTCTTGTATAAATTTTACGAAAGGATGCGAAAAATTGGAATTTTTACAGAACATATCACAGGATTTCTATAAGAATATTGTCGCTCAGCAACGTTATTTATTTTTTTGGAACGGATTGAAAGCCACTATTGCAATGGCATTGATTGCCATTGTAATTGGTGTTCCTATTGGAATGATAATTGCTCTTATAAAAAATAGTGCGAAAGAAAACAAAAAGTTACGATGGGCTGAAATCATCTGCAATCTTTATGTAAATCTGATTCGAGGTACCCCTGTTGTCCTTCAGCTAATGATTATTTATTACATTATATTCCGATCTTCCAACATTTCAAGTATTTTGGTAGGTGGCTTGGCGTTTGGAATCAACTCTGGAGCTTATGTTTCTGAGATTGTTCGTGGAGGTATCGAGTCCATTGATAAAGGACAGATGGAAGCAGGACGTTCACTAGGGTTTAATCGTAGTCAGACTATGCGAATGATTATTTTGCCTCAGGCAATTAAAAATATTCTTCCGTCACTGGGCAACGAGTTCATTATGCTGATTAAAGAAACTTCTGTTGCAGGTTATATCGGTATTCTTGATATCACAAAGGCATCTGACATCGTTGCATCTAGAATCTATAATTATTTTTTCCCATTGACTGTTGCTGCTTGTATTTATCTAGTGCTGACACTGGGACTAAGCAAGCTTATCCGTATTCTTGAAAGGAGGATGGCTAAGAGTGATAACCGTTAAAGGACTACATAAGAGTTTTGATGGCAATCATGTACTGAAAGGCGTTGATATAACTATTAAAAAAGGTGAAAAGGTTGTTGTTATCGGTCCGTCTGGATCAGGAAAATCCACATTTTTACGTTGTCTCAACCTTTTGGAACAGCCCACGCAGGGCGAGATATGGTTTGAGAGCAGCAATATTACTGATCCAAAGACTAATATCGATAAAGTTCGCCAGAAGATGGGTATGGTATTTCAGCACTTCAACCTCTTTCCACATCTTACTGTGAAAAAGAATATTACACTTGCACCTGTAAAATTGGGGCTTCAGACACAGGAAGAAGCGGATACAAATGCTATGCACCTGCTGGAACGTATTGGTCTTGCTGACAAAGCGGACAGCTATCCTAATATGCTTTCGGGCGGACAAAAACAGCGTATTGCCATTGTTCGAGCACTTGCTATGAATCCTGAGGTGATACTATTTGATGAGCCTACATCTGCACTTGACCCAGAAATGGTGGGTGAGGTGTTGGAATTGATGAAAGAACTTGCTAAAGAGGGTATGACAATGGTAGTTGTCACTCACGAAATGGGATTTGCACGTGAGGTTGCCACCCGTATGCTGTTTATGGACGAAGGTATTATCATGGAACAGAATAATCCTCAGGAGTTTTTCTCCAATCCTCAAAATCCTCGTCTGAAAGATTTTCTTACAAAAGTTTTATAGAAATCATCATATCCTATTTTTACGGTAAGATAAAGCTGTCTGCCATTTGGCAGACGGCCTTTTTATACAATAAGTTCATGAGATAAATAAAGAATGAGTAAAAAATTAAATATTATTTTACGTTAGTACATCTTAATGTGTTCACTACTTTATACTAGTACTAGACTCATAGAGATTACGTCTGCATTTAATAAATTGTGTTTTTTGTATGACAGAATTTAATGTTTGCCTTATTTCATAAACCTCATTGCCATCTCATTGTTCAAATTGTTCATTTTCCAGATTCAGATATAGAATTATGTCTTAAATTCGAAATATACTTGGCATAACTAAACGATATATAGTCCAAAACAACATTTAATGTAATTGGAGACCAATGTAAAATACCATTACTCAGAGTTTCGAATTTTTTAAAATACAAACTATAATCAGCTCTTGAAGCAATAAAATTCGTCTTTAAAGATGTAATAGATATTATTTTTACTCCTTTCATTTTTAGCATATTTAATAGAGGTTCTATATCCTTAGTATTTCCACTTAGAGATACAACAAAGAATACGTCATTACTTGATACAGAAGAAAGAACATGCTCTTTATCTGCAAGAGTTCTAAGTTGTATGATAGGTTTATGATAGTACATTAAATCGTTACTAAGAGTTTGAAGAGCAATAGTTTGTTTCCAACCAGTACCATATCCATATAAGTTATTTGCGTGATAAATGGTAGCGCATATATCTTCCATATTTTTTTTATTAATTGAATCTAATGTTATTTTTAAGTCATTTAGTAATACATCTTCATAATTTAATTCCATGGCTATATCATTTACTTCATTCCGTTGCCCTTTAAGAAAAAATTTAAATTCAATAAATCCTGAAAAGCCAAGTTTCTTTGCAAGTCTATGCATTGAAGCAGTTGAGGTATTACAAAGTTCTGAAATTTTTTTAATATTCATTTCTGACAACATATCCCAATTATCTAACATATTCCTTAATATATATAGATCATTTTCATTTAATTTATTAAAATGTTTATTGATAATTTCCTCTAATGTCATAAAAACCTCCTTTGAAAAAAAATTCGAGTTTTGAAAAGAAAAACGTTTTCTGTATTATAGAACAAACATTCTAAAAAATATTGTTAATCAAAATTATACATGATATATATATAATAGTAAACCGGTGCTACATGATTATTGATTGAAGGGAGACTTATAAAATGAAAAAAATAACGCTTTGTATTGCCGGAGGAGGAAGTACACATACTCCAGGTATTGTCAGAACATTATTAAATAACATTGAGAAATTTCCAGTAAAGACAATAAGACTTTATGATATTGATGCTGAAAAAAATGATGATATGTATGTAATTATAAAATATATGTTAAAGCAGCAAGGATTAAATGGAATTGAAGTTATGAAAACAGAAATACCAAAAGAAGCTTTTGAAGGCTGCGATTTCATTTTTTCACAAATTAGAGTTGGTGGATTTAAAATGAGAGAGCAAGATGAAAAAATCCCACTTAGACACGGATTAGTTGGTCAAGAAACATGTGGATTAGGAGGTTTTGCATATGGATTAAGGTCCATGGGTGGATTCCTTAAGATGATGTCATATATTCAAGAGTTTGCACCAGAAGCTTGGGTGCTAAATTATACTAATCCTGAATCAATTATTGCTGAATCCGTTAGACGTAGATTTCCAAATGCCAAAATTATTAACGCATGTGATATGACAATTGGAATTGAAGAGGTTCTTGGGAATACATTTGGATACGACAGTAAAGATTGGATTCCAGAATACTATGGTTTAAATCACTTTGGATGGTATAAGAGCATTTATGACATTGCTTCTCAAAAAGATATAATGCCTGAATTAATTGATAAAATAATAGAAAACGGTATCCATTGGGATAGAGCAGGGGAAAGTTGGAAAAAGGCATATTATATGATGGGGCATATGGTTAAAGTTTTTCCTTCTAATATACCTAACAATTATTTAGAATACTACTTATTCCCTGACATGGCTATAGATGGTGAAGATGTAAGCTATACAAGAGCTAATGCAATTATGGATGGTAGAGTAAAAGAGCTTAAAGAAAAGGCTGATATGATTAGGAAAGACCATGAAAGAACAGATATTGATTTTGGAAGTGGAGTCCATGGGCAATATATTGTAGATATGGCATCTTCAATATTAAATAATCTAAACATGAGATTTAAAGTAATTGTACCTAATAAAGGAGCTATTCCGAACTTAAGACAAGACGCAGTTGTTGAGGTTCCAGCATACGTGAATGCTAAAGGGGCTGAACCAATTTCTTTTAGAGAAGACATTCCTGATTTCCATAAAGGTCTAATGGAGGCTCAAGTAGCAGCAGAAAAACTGTTAGTAGATGCATTCTTTGAAAAATCTTATCAAAAAGCATTACAAGCATTTACTTTAAATCAAAGTGTACCATCAGCAAGAATAGCAAAACAAATATTAGATGAAATGATTATAGCCAATGAAGGTTATTGGCCTGAATTGAAGTAAAGGAGAAATAAAATGGGAAATGTTATTTTTAACGCAGACGATTTTGGATATAGTAGAGCAATAAATATGGGAATCATTGATGCACATAAACATGGTATATTGACTTCAACAACACTTATGGCTAATACGCCGGGGTTTGAGCATGCAGTTGAATTGTCTAAAGAGAATCCAAATTTAGGAATAGGAGTTCATTTGACGTTGACTCATGGCAGACCGTTGCTTGAGGGACATAAGACAATAGTTAAAGAAGATGGTTCTTTTAGGAATATAGCATTTTATGAAAGGACAAACTTTGTGGTAGATCCAGAAGAAGTATATGCTGAATGGGATGCCCAAATTCAAAAGGTTATCAAAGCGGGGATAGTTCCAACCCATTTAGATAGTCATCATCATGCACATACATTTGGTATAAATAGGGAAATAGTAATTGAGTTAGCTAGAAAATATAATTTGCCAGTGAGAAATAATCTCTCTTTACCAGATGATATTAGGCATACAAACAGATTTGAAATGAATTTTGATTTTGTTGGCAGAAATTCTGAGCTAAGACAAGAAAAATACTTAGAAAACCTTATTGAAGATTTTAAGAGGTTCGAAACTACTGAAGTAATGTGTCATCCAGGATATCTAGATTATGAAGTATTATCTACTTCTAGCTTGACAGAAAATAGAGTGAAAATTTTAAATTTTATAATTAATTCTCAGTTTTCAAGAAAATTAAAAGAAAACAAAGATATTACATTAGCTACATATAATTGTTTAAAATAAAGTTATTAGGGGAGAATTTCTATGAAAGAAAGAATTTATAAATCTATTCAAATGTTCTCAAGGGCAATTATTCAACCAGTAATGTTTATGACAGTTACCGGATTATTTATTGCAATTGCAGCTGCACTCAAGATAGAACAAATGCCAAAAGCTGTAATTGATATAGGTAATTTCTTTTTTAAAGTTTTAAGTAAGGGAGTTATTTCACAATTACCATTAATTTTTTGTGTTGGTATTACTGCAGCTCTGGCAAGGAAAAAGAAGACAGATGCAGCAATTATGGGAGTAACAGTATTTCTAATTTATATTTATGCAAATAATACAATTTTAACATTAACTGATAGATTAGCTAAGGTAAATGAATTAGGTAGTTTAAGTGGAACTGGTCAGGCTATGGTACTAGGTGTACAGATTACTGACATGGGTGTGTTCCTTGGCATACTTTTAGGATGTGTTTCAGCTTATGTTTTCAATAAATTGTGTGATGTAAAATTCCATTCATATATATCTATGTATGAAGGAACAAGATTTGCATTCTTAGTAATGATTTTTGTTTCTATAGCATTAGCAGTGGTATTATCATATGTTTGGCCAGTAGTAAATACAGGAATTACTCATTTAGTTAATTTTATTGCTTCAACCGGACCTTTTGGATTATTTATTTATGGTTTTGCAAATCGTATGTTATTACCATTTGGATTGCATCATTTATTGTGGATGCCTTTATACTATACTCCACTAGGTGGAACAGCTCATATAGCTGGTGGAACATATAGTGGGGCTTTAAATATTTGGTTGGCTGAAATCGGAAATGTTAGTTCACTAACATCGATTGATCCTTCAGTAGGATATTTGGCAAACTTTGGGTATATTGCTTTACCTATTGGTATTGCTTTAGCATTAATAAAAACTGCAAGACCAGAGAATAAAGATAAGGTAAAAGGTGTTCTTTTACCAGCAGTATTTGCAGCTGTTATAGCGGGTATAACAGAACCTATTGAATTTATCTTTCTATTTGTATCACCAATTTTATGGATTGCGCATGGTGTCATTTACGGATTAGGGCTAGTTCTTTCAAAGGTATTTGGTTTAAATATTATGATTCATAATATAATTGATACGATAATGTATGCATTAATTATACCTATGAATTTAGGAAGACAATGGTTAATTCCAATATTATTAATTATCTTAACAGCGCTTGAGTATTTTGTATTTGTATTTATAATTAAGAAACTAGATATTAAAACAATTGGTAGAGAGATTATGGCTGATGATGACCTAGCACAGTCTACTGGGAAATTAAGTGAATCAAAAAATGAAGCGTTAGGTTATATTGTAGAAGGATTAGGTGGAGTTGACAACATTGTTGAAGTAAATAACTGTATTACAAGATTAAGAATTGATATTGTTGATAATGATTTAGTAAACGAAAGTATTATTAAGAAATATAAAAATTCTGGAATTATTAAGAAAAATAAACATATTCAAATTATTATTGGAGTTGGAGTAGACAACGTAAAAGAAAACCTTGTTGAATACATAAAATCTCATTCAACAAAATAAAAAAATAAATTAATTAAACTTAAAAATAAGGTTTCTACTCTATTTTTAAGTTTAATTAGCAATTTGTAGAGGAGATTGTTTTTATGAAAGCAATTATGATTGAAGGACCACACAAATTAAGAATTATTGATATGGAAAAACCACAGATTAAAAATAAAGATGATGTATTACTAAAGATTATTAGTGGTGGAATTTGCGGATCGGATATTGGTATTTATAATGGAACTAATTCTCTGGCAACATATCCAAGAATTATTGGGCATGAATATGCTGGAATAGTTGAAGAAATTGGTTCGGGAGTTACTAATGTAAAAATAGGAGATGTGGTGGCTGTTGATCCAGTTAGATCATGCGGTAAATGTTATGCATGTAAAAATGGAAGACACAATGTATGCTCAACGTTAGAAGTTACTGGAGTTCATAGAGATGGAGGGTTTTGTGAATATGTAGTTACTTCTGAAAAGTATGTCTATTCAACTGATTTAGGTAAAGATAATGATTACTTAGTATCACTGGTAGAACCCTATTCTATCGGTATGGAAGTAAATAATAGAGCAAATATTAAAGAGGAAGATACTGTTCTAATAATGGGGAGCGGTCCTATTGGATGTTGTGTAATGCAGGTTGCTAAGTCTAGAGGTGCAAAGGTTGTAATGACAGATTTGGTTGATAACAGGCTAGAAAGAGCCAAAGATATGGGAGCAGATGTTGTTTTAAATGTTTTAAAAGAGGACTTGAGTTCTAAGATAGAAGAAATAACTTCTAATGAGGGATTCCCAGTTATTGTTGATACTGTATGTTCACCTAGATCTTTTGAACAGGCAGTTGAGCTGGCTTCTCCAGCAGGGAGAGTAATTGTACTTGGGACTACGAATAAAGTTTCAGAAATACCTCAAGTAAATATAACAAAGAAAGAGTTAGATGTGAAAGGATCTCGATTAAACAATCATTGTTTTCCAGAAGTAATTAAAGGTTTTGAGATGGGTAGTCTTACTCCTAAAAAACTTTGTACACATGTTTTTGATTACAAAGATGCTCAACATGCTCTTGAATTATTACAAAACTCACCCGATGAAACATGTAAAGTAATATTAAAATTTTAAACTGGAGGATTTATTATGAAGATGTCATTTAGATGGTATGGTAGTAATGACGAAGTTACACTTAATAATATACGACAAATACCTAATGTATCATCAATAGTGAGTGCAGTATATGATGTTCGTCCAGGAGAAGTCTGGGATTTTGAATCTATTATGAAATTAAAGAAACAGATAGAAGATGAATCTATGGAATTTGAAGTGGTGGAAAGTGTTCCAGTTCATGAGGATATTAAATTAGGAAAGCCAACAAGGGATAAATATATAAATAATTATAAGGAAAATATTTTGAGATTAAGCAAAGCGGAAATAAAAGTAATCTGCTATAATTTTATGCCTGTTTTTGATTGGACACGTACGCAGTTAGATAGAAGATTAGATGATGGATCAACAGCTTTAGTATATTATCCCCATCAATTAGAGAAAATGAACCCATTAACTGGAGAATTAAGTTTACCTGGATGGGACGCAAGCTACACTAAAGAAAGTTTGAAAGAGGTATTTAATGAGTATTCAAACATTACAGAAGATGATTTGTGGAGTAATTTGGAATATTTCTTAAATGAAATTATACCATTCGCTGAGAAATGTAATGTTAAAATGGCAATACATCCTGACGATCCCTGTTGGCCTATTTTTGGGTTACCTAGAATAATTACATGTGAAGAGAATTTGGACAGGCTATTAAAAATAGTAGATAGTCCATTTAATGGATTGACATTCTGTACAGGATCATTAGGAGTTTCTAGTGATAATGATATTCTAAAGATGGTGGATAAATACTCAAAAGCAAATAGGATTCATTTCTTACATCTAAGAAATATTAAAATTACCCCAGATGGTGGTTTTGAAGAAACAGCACATATGTCTAAATGTGGAGATATAGACATGGTAAAGGTTTTAAGTATACTTCATCAAAATAATTTTACAGGATATATTAGACCTGATCATGGACGAATGATTTGGGGAGAAACTGGTAGATCAGGTTATGGATTATATGATCGTGCGATAGGTGCGTCATATATCAATGGAATATGGGAAACATTATCCAAGAAGGAGTAGCTTTATACAGTATATTTGCTAAAGTACTAGCTAAAAATGATGCAAAAGCTTATAAAGTAAATGTATTAGATAAACAGAATTTATCGGATTACAAAAATACCTGCATATTCTGCTGCTAAAGCTGCGGTTAGCAATTTACAGAATGGTTGGCAGTGCACTTTTCAGAAACAGGAGTAAGATGCAATGCACTAGCGTCTGGATTTTTTATATATTGACTTTTAAGTCTCATATTAAATAAAACCATGATTAATCAATATCTGATTAATCATGGTTTTAAAAATTTATCTTCATTTACATTATTTTAATGAACCCTATATACTCAAGGGGTACGACAGTAGCATGAGATGTTTTCTCTCTCATACTAGTCTTTCTTCCAAACTACATGTTTATTTTCATGTTGATTTTCTCTACTATCACGAATAATTATCTCGGAGCAAGTTCCAAGTTTTATACTTTCTTTTAGCCATTCAGGCAATACTGTATTTCCATTATCACACTTAATCCATCCATGGGGAGGATTGTCAGTAAGATATATAATATACTCCATATCAGTAGTGGTACCATTTAACTCGTGAGGATTAGTATGGGTACTTAATATTACATGAGTTAATTCTAAGTTTTTGGTAAATTCGATTTTTGTTATTTGGCTTGGAAGTGCTTTATCTGTTGCTGTAGCTCTAATTTCAACGATTTTATCTCCGCTTAAATCTTCTGTAGCCAATAGCTCTCCTGAAATCCAAGGGCTATCATTCTTTGGATTTATTCTATACTCAAAGTCCTTCCAACCATTTGTATTAGGGTTATAAGCAATAGATGTTATTTTATTATCTACATCATCATATTCAGCTACAGGTCCAGATGCAGCGGCTTTTATTACAGCTTTTCCTTCTGGGAGGGAAGCTAAGGTAGTTTCTGTAGCTCTTTGTCTAAACTCCAATTTACCAGCCTTAAATTCTACTTCATATGCATCAGACTGTGCATCTAGTCTTTTCCAACTATCTTCGCCAATTCTGTATTCTAAGTTTTGGTTGCTTTGGTTGGAGATTTTTTTAGTACCTATATTGTAATAAACAGAACCTAATTTCGGTAATTCTTCTCTTTTAAGATCTGCTAGTATTTGTTTATTTATAGATGGCTTACCTTTTTCTCTTATCCATACATTCATACCTGGTGCAAAATCTACATTAGTTTTTTCATTACTAGCAGCCTTCCAGTTTCCATCTGTTCCGTCAGTAGAGTTTATACTATACTCCATATTGGTTGTTGTTCCTTCAATATAACCTCCAGCCACATTAACGCTAACATTGTCGAAAGTTAAATTTTTTGTAAAAGAAACTCCTTTTTCTTTACTAGGTAATTCTGTAGTAGTAGCAGCTTTTCTTACATATACCATGATATTGTTATCTTTTTCTGAATCACTATCAAATACATTACCTAATTTCCAATCACCATTGCTACCAATTTTATATTCAAAGGTACTATCTATATTCTTCCATTCCTTATTAGTTGAATCATAATAAAGAATTTTCTTATCCTTATCATCTATACTTTTGATTTCTGGAGGATTTGCAGGTTCTTTTATAGTAGCCTTTTCTACTGGTAGAGATGGTAATTTAGTAGTAGAACCTTTAGCTCTAAATTCTAGCTTGCCAGGTTTAAATTCTACACCTGTTACCTCGTTTCCATTTATGCTAATCCACTTATCTTCAGCTATTCTATATTCTAAAGTATTATTTACTCCCATAAGTTTTCCGTCTTTTATACTATAATTGATACTATTTAGAGTAGGTTCTGCTGCTTGTTCAACTGTACCTAGTTTTCTTATGTTGATGCTGCTTCCTTTTTCTCTTACCCATATTGTAGTTCCTGAAGAAAATTGAACTAAAGTTTCATTACTTTTTCCAGCAGTCCAACTACCATCCGTTCCATTAGTAGAGTTTAAGCTATATTCCATAGAAGTGTTGGTTCCTTTAATTTTTCCTTCTCCTACACTTAAAGCTACATTACCTAGGAACAATCCATTTAACCTTTTAGTAGATTGAGATGGAAGGCTTCCACTTTCGCCAACTACAGCTTTAAGCCTTACTCTTAAATCTGCTTTATCATCTAAAGTTATTTTATCAGTTGATGTAGATATAGGAGTCCAGTTGTTGCCGCCGTCAATACTATATTCCATAGTATTCACTATGTTTTTCAAACCTACAGCTGCTTTACCTAATGTACTTTCATAGTCTACTGAAGAAATTTCAATACCTTCAGGTGCTTTCTCATAATTTAGGTTGACTACTTCTCTATATACTTTAGGCTGTAATTTTTCTCTTACAAATAATCTTACAGGCTCTAACTTATCAATAGTTACATCACTGTCACCAATAGTCCAAGTTCCATTGACTCCATTAGTAGAGTTTATACTATATTCCATTTCATCAGTTATGCCGATAAATATAATCTTATTATTTTCTATTTTATATTTAACATTTTCTAAGTCCATAGGTACACTTTTTTCAATTTTTACTTCTATATCATTAGAATCCATAGAACCTTGTTCTGCTACAGCACTTCCCTTTATTTTAATTCTAATAGTTATTTTGTCAATAGGATTAGAGGATGTTCCTGATACTTTAATTTCCATCTTTTTATCATCTAACCTTTTTACAGTAGTTTTCAATCCACTTGGAAGTCCTGTGATAGTAATATCTTTATCCGTAAGATCCTCCTTTAAATTACTATTGGTCACTTCTATTACCCAAGTGTCCATACCAGGTCTTACGGTTTTACCATCTGGGGCTTGCATGGTTACAGTATCCTTACCATCTGCAACTTTTCCTTCAACCTTTAATATATCAGGATGTAAAGTGAACATTGGTACAGCTATTACATCTTCTTCTGCATTCTCTATTAATTCTTTAGGTATAGTAAGTTTAACCGTTTCTTTAGTAGTACCGAAGTCTACATTCACAGGAGGTAGAGTAATAGTAACTTTTTTACTAGAGTTTCTAACAACATGATTATCATTTATAGCTTTAGCTATTTTGTCCCATCCACTTCCTCCTTGGAAGCCAGAAATCAATTTATCTTTATCAATATTTCCTTCCCAATTTCCATCAGCCAACTCTATAACTATAGTGTTGCCCCCTGTTATTATATCTTTTTGTCTAATAGTATTCTTTACAACATCACCTGATATAGTAGCCTTTACTGTAGGTTTAATAGTAATAGTTCCACTAGCTTTAATAGGGTTAATAGCACCTTTAATTGCTTCTGGAGGAATGGTTAAAGTAATTTTTTGTTCTTCTACTATATCGTAATCCTTAGTTTCAGGGAAGGATATAGTTAGAGTCTTATCGTTTATAGTTAAAGCACCACTTCCATCTGCTATAAGGCTATTGATTACTTTGGACCATTGACCTTGTTGGTTATCGGCGTTAAATCCACTAAAGAATTTATCTCTTATAGTTTTATCTCCTTTTAAATCAGCCCATACAGCATCGACTAATTTAATTTCTAGTGTTTCTCCACCAGTAACTATTCCACCTTCAAGAATTTTCTTATCTTGAAAATTAGCACTGCCTTGTTTGATTTTGTCGGATTTTATTTCAAAGGTTTTATAACCTTGAATTTTATTGTTATTGTCTATTTCAAAGATGGTTAAATGTTGTCCTACTTTTACTGTAATATTTTTGCCTAGCTCATAATCTTCTCCAGTGGCAGAATCTCCTTTAGCTGGTATAGCATAAGGTTTATCTTGAAGTACTATTTTATATTTCTTTCCATCACTAGCAGTACCTATTTTAACAGTGTCTATTTCGCTACCCATATTTATATCTAGGTTTAAAACAGGGGCATGTTCTTTAACTTCATTACTAGTTACCTTAACGACAGCGTATCCTTTAGTTTTGCTGCTGCCGTCTACAGCCAATAATAGAATATATCCATAATCATTATCTTTTACTGGATTTACTTGTATATCTTGTCCTAAAGTATAGAAGGAAGCGTCATCAACTATACTGTTTAAATAAGGCTTTTCGCTAGGATCTAAATCCTTTTCAAGGGTTTTAATTTTCCATCTATTGGCACCACTGATTCCGTAGAATTCTAGTTTGCTAAATTTAGTAGTTCCAGGTTTACTTCCTGTTGTAAGGGTATAGTTTACATCTGTTAATATAGGAACTTCTCCGCCACGAATATTTTTATCCGTTAACCTAAATTCTCTATAGGCTTTAACTTGTCCATTATCATCTGTAGCAAGTAAAATCAGATAATCATTTACTTTTACATTTTCTATATCGCTATCTTTTATATAAGGAGTACCTTCGAATTTACTATCTAATTCTATAGAACCAAAGGTTTTATCTCCAATTTTATATATCCACTTAGTAGCCCCGGTAATATTGGTACTAAAGCTTAAAAATCCAAATTTAGTACTGCCATTTTTACTACCGGGCACTGGTTCAGTATAATTGGTGTTTATCATTAAAAGAGGAGCATTAGGATTTTTTATTTGGTCTTCTTTTATTTCAATTACAGCATATCCTTTAGTTTTTAAATTAGAATCTGTAGCTAATAAAAGTATATTTTCTCCTGGTTCAACTCTAATATCTCTGCCAGCTCCATAGGAAAGACTTCTTTCTACAATAGAGTTATATTCAACATCTATATTTTCTTTTATTATCTTATATCTCCATTGATTAAATCCTTCAATACCTACTTGGCTTAGATTCTCTATCTTTACTGCATTTGCCATTGAACCTTTAATAGGGGCGGAATAATTTTCTCCTTCTTTTAGTTTTTTAGCTTCAGGCATCTTTACATTTTCAGAGTTTAACTTTATAAAAGCATAGCCTTTAATCTTATAGTTTGTACCATCCTTAACTGTAGCTAACAATAATAAATTTTTATTGAAATCTTCTTCAGAATAAAATTCATCTTTCTCAGCAACTACAATATCTTTCTTTGCTTCAATGATTTTAGCTCCTTCAACCATACCATTTGATTCTGGTATTTGGAAGTTTTCTTTTCCAACTACATACATCCACTGATCTACATCTTTTATAGATGTAGTAGCAGATAGAACTTCAAATATAGTAGTACCTATATCTGTACCTTTCTTAGGATTAGAATAATGAACTCCTAGTTCTAAAACCATTGGTGGAGAATTTTTAATCATATCTATCGTTAATGTTTCTTTACCAAAGGCTTTTACTTTTCCATCATTATCTGTAGCTAATATTAGAAGGGTATCTCCTGGGTTAGCTTTTATATCCTCACCTAAGATATAGTCCTTGCTTCCTGGGTATACTTTGTCTAATAAAGCATCTGATAAGCTTTTACCCGTTATATACATCCATTTATTTGCTCCATCAACTTTGTCTAAATCACTAACCTTAGTAGTTTGTGGAGCATTACCTTTCTCTGGACTAATTTTAAATTCAGGAGCAGCTTTACCTTTTATTTGAGTTTCTTCTAGTTTAAATAGGGCATATCCCTTTATTTTATTTTCATCATTAACGCTAGTTAAGAGTAGATAATCTCCTGGATTAGTTTCAATATTGCTGCCATCCACATAATCTTTACCAGTAAATTTACTATCCATTAGAGGAATATTTATTTTATTTTTGCTTACTAGTATTTGCCATTTAGTGGCTTCTATGGTGCCAAAGTTTAGTTTTTCAAACTTAGTAGTGCCATCTTCAGTGCCAGCAATAGGTCCCGTATAATGGGTATTAGCTATTAATTTAGTAGGAGGTAAGGATAAATTGTTCTTAGTTACCTCTAAAATATTGTAACCTGATATCTTTCCGTCTTTGTCTAAGGAATATACTAAAACATATTTTTTAAAATTATCCTTTATAGAATCAATATCCTCTCCACTTACTACAATAATATCTTCACCAGATACATAGTCTATGGCTTCTGTGAAATTATGATCCTTATAAACCTTATCTAAAGAATCGTTAAGTACTACGACTTTCCATTTATCGTTACTGTCCAATCCTTCTATAACTACAGACCCTGCTATGTTATTGCCTTTGACTAATTTTCCAACTTCTAACTTAGCAGCTTCCTCTCTAGGTTTTTTAACCATCTTATCAGTAATTTTTATGTTGACATAAGCTTTAACTTTATCCATTCTATCTGTTGCATAAAGACCTAAGTATTTACCGGACTCTATTTCGATATCCTCATTTTTTGAATAAGGAGTACCATTGGTTAATTGAAAATCTTTATTTAAAGAATCTTCTTCTTTGTCTAAAACTTTTATATACCATTTACTAGCTCCTATAGGCATATTTAAAGTAGAAATTTTAGTAGTACCATCTTTATAACCAGGTTCAGGAGTAGAATAATCCTTGCTAGTCAATAAAGGTATAGCTCCAACATTTATATAATCACCGAGGTTTCCTTTTCCTTCATCTTCAATTTCATTGAAAGCTACGGCAATGTTTTTAGTAATCATATCAAAATCTACTCCTAATTCAATACTGTTTTCTCTCATATAATTTGCTATGTCTACTGGAGTAGTAATACCTTCTCTTTTTAATATTTCAGATAGGTATTCTAAATGCCTATCTTCTTCTTTTTTAATATTTACATATTTTCCTTCTTCTACTTCTCTATAAAACCTTTTTACATCTGCACCTTCTAATATATCCTTTAACAACTCATCTTGTTCCTGACCATTATTCACTCTATAAGATTTTTTTAGTCCAGTATGGATAATATCTCCAGGTGCTGCAAAAGAAACTATACTGCTCATTACCATTACAATAAGCAGAATAACTGCTGTTGTTTTTCTCATAGCTGCCAGACCTCCTTACTATAAATTATCACTAAGAATCAGTTTTCCTTCACTATTATATATTTCATATTTATAGCCATCTATTTTAGGTAGTAGACCTATATCAAAATCGTTTATAACAAATTTCCCATCTTTGCCAAGGATTTTTTCTTTATAAAGTCTACCTTTCTTAGAAAGAAGAGCTACTCTATAGCCTGTAAAGTCGCTGCTTCCTTTTAGTTCACCACTAAATATACCTGCAATAGAAGTATTGAATTTAAGATTATCCAATTTTATTTCTTCGACTATAATCTCCTTTTGAGGTACTTTATCTAACTTTTCTAAAAGGGTATAATCTTCATCTCTTAATCTACTATTTAAGGCTTTTTCTATAGTTAAAGCGACAGTCATTCTGGTGACTTTTTCATTAGGAGATATTCTCATATCTCCTAATCCTATTTCTAAAGCCTTTTTATAGTAATCTTGAGGGAAATCTATAAAGTCTATGCCGTCTTCATAGCCTAATATTCTCATTAGTACTGTAAGAACTTCTACATAAGAAACGTTGTATTGGGGATTAAACTTATCCTTTGAAACTCCTTCCATTATTCCATGTTCTTTAGCTAAGGATATATAAGGAACAGCCCATCCTCCTTGAAATTTCTCTATATCCTTATAATATATTTTTCCTTTGTAGCTTAATGCGGATTTCTCAAGTCCCATTAATCGAATAGATACTGTAGCAAGTTCTGCCCGATTAATTTTTCTATCCAGTCCTTCTTTTTCTAAAAATCCTCTTTCTATAACCTCTTTAATATCACTTATTCCTTCCCCCTGAGCCAATACAAAGTTGGGAAGGAGTAGGGTTAGAGAAAGAATAAATATGATTAATCTTTTCAAGATACCACCACTCCTTTAACTCTTTTAATTTAAATTAGATTCTAAAATCAATTTTCCACCGCCATCATAAATCCTATATTTATATCCAATTATTTTGTTAATTATATCTACAGGGAAGTTGGTTATTTCAAATTCTCCCCCACTAGAAACCATTGTACTACTATGGGAAGTTCCTGCCTTTGAAAGTAATTCTACTTTATATCCTGTAAAGTCTTTTACTTTGTTGCTAGATAATCTTCCTTTAAATATTCCAATAACAGTAGTATCAAACTTAAGATTAACTATGGATATGTCTGTAGCCCCTTCGGTTCCTTTATATACATTTATAGTGTAAATTCTTTCTTTTTTATTGGCTTCTTTCACAGAAATAGATATTTTGTTTCTACCTCCATCAAGGGAAACTGATTTACTGCTTCCACTAGATACTTCTGCTCCATTAATAGTAATTTTACCATCATTAGCATAAGGAGTAAGGCTAATACTATCTACATCGCTAGAAATATTTACTTCATAATCATATATATTTCTTGAAAAAGATGGACTTAAGCTTCCATTATCTACAACTAAATTTGTTAGACCATAGGACATATCCTTATCTAAAACTACTTTATATTTGAAAGTAGATATAGGACCAGCTCCAAGGCCTTCTTTATAACCAAAGGCATTAATCTCTACATCCCTATTTATAACAATAGGCTTAGTATATAAATTACTTGAAGTAGTAGGAGTACTACCATCTAAAGTGTAATAAATGTCAGCATCTGAAGTATCAGTATATAAGCGTACTTCCGTTCCTTCTGTTATTTCACCATCAGATGGATTGGCATAAACAATGCTTACATTTTCTTGATATATATCGAATTCTTTTATAACAACCATATTTTTATCGAAGACTTCAGTAAACACATTTACGTCCCATAAGGATATAATATAACTTAAAGCATTGTGAACATTGTTGCTTAATCGTTCTTCTCCTGTAGAGCCAGATTTAATCCATTTATCATCATTTATTGAGAAATTTCCTTCTACTATTAAGTGAAAATCTTTTAATCCTTTTTCATAAATAGAGTATTTCAAATTGAAATCGTAATTTCCATAGGAGAAACTTCCATACAATCTTTCCAGTTGTTCTTCTGTTTCTCGAAGAAGATCTACAGACCTAACCCTATTTTCTTCTATATGGAAAGAATAAGGTGGATTTTTTTCATTCGGGAAGACAATCTTACCGTCTATAACTAAATCTGGATAAACTCTTTTTACTTCTGAATTTAATCTTTTTAAATATCCCATTTTAGCATATAAGGACCACCTCAAAAAGTCATTAGAACTTGGGTGAACTATAATGTTTGCTGTATCTCCATTCATGCTAACTTCATAAGCAAAGTTAGTATTGCTATATTTCTTTAAAGTATTATTTAAGGATTCAGCTAAATAAGTTGGATTTATTCTATTATCCCTTTTCAATCTGCTATTAGTGAAATCAAAATAGATGTCTTTATCTCTACTATTAAAAGTAATATAGTTTTTATTGGATGAAATAGAGTTATAAGTATAAGATGGATTTCTAACAGCACCGCTAATTAAAATATCTTCATTATAAAGGTTTACCATAGCCGTATACATATCCCAAATCCAATCTTCTACATCTACCCTTTGAAGCTTGTACCAGCTGGAATTACTAGAATAAGGGAAGCTTATATCTAGATACATCCAGTTGCCCCGTTGTTCTGTTACTTTAAGCTCTACTCTTAAATCTCCACAAGCACTAAAGTTATCGTTTAAGTATTTTTCTAAAGATTTAACATCTGTTATCCTTTTATAAGGAATTCTTAGTTGCTCTACTACATATTTTCTCTTTTCCAATTCTTCTATTTGTAAGTTTAAGAGATAGTTTCTACCTTCTCTAAAGCCTATTAATTTAGTCAATGAAGGAAAGTTTGAATCCTTAATCAATATTCCATTGGCATCAATATTAATAGAAGTTTTGCTATTATTTAAACTTGGAGTTATGTATAAATAGGGAGCAATGTTATCTAAGGGTACATAAATTTCATTTTTGTATTTTAATGGTTCAGCATTTAAATTTAATTTTTTACCATCTAAATACACTGTTGTATTTCCAAAGCCTACATTAATGTTTTTTAATTTGTCATTTTTATTAGAACTAGGACTTTTACTAGAAGGAATTTTCCCTTCAATAATCTTCATTTCTTCCTCAAGGATATCTATAATCCTTTCTTTCGCTTCAATTTCATATCCTTTTTGGAAGGCATCGGGTAATTTAGATTTGTCTATATCAACGTTTAATTTATTCTTAGAATTTAGATAAACAGTTCCATTGCCGTTAATCTTAATACCTAAGTCTAGACCTTTAGCTAAATCTGATATAGACACCCATAGATGTTGATCATATATAAAAGGTTCTTTATGACCACTTATCCTATTTCCATTAACTTTTAGTTCTAAATTACTAAATAGGGCATCAACTTCTTTTACAAAGCCCTTTCCTTCTGCATTTAGAGGAAGGAAGGACAAAAACATAATAATCGACAAAAATATAGCCATTCCTTTTATTCTCAAAAAATCTACTCCTTTCAATAATATGATTCTATATATATTTATCGGCACAATTCTTTTTTTATTGTATAATATACTTAACAATTTAGCTAATTTTGCCGATAAAAATAGGTAGATTATAATATTTTAACGGGAGGGGTTTGATGCTTAAATTAAAGAAGATTTTATCCTATATATTGGTCATATCTATGATTTTACCCTTGATACCCATAGGGGAAATAAAAGCTTATGCCTATGATGAAAAGGAGTTTAGAATAGATTCCGTAACCTTATATAAAATTTACGATAGGAATAGACAATTAACAGAGAGAAGGGTTTTAATCCGAGGAAAGTTCTTAAAGGATGCTTCCGTAGGTATTATAACCAACAAGCAGTATAAAGAGCTTACCAATAGAACTATAAACCAAGACACCATACTTCAATTCGACTTAAAAGGAGATGAAGTAGGAGATACATTGGTAGTAGGTTCAGCAGAAATAACTTTAAATGAAGGAAGCATGCCTACTTTAACTCAAGTATCCAGAAAAGTAGAGTCAGGTATTGGAGATTTAATATTAAAAGGAACCAATTTTCAAAACGTTGGAAGTGAAGTAAAAGTAATATTGGATCAAGGTGGAGCAACTCAAGATATAACCAACTTGATTTCAGGAAGCAGTGAAGAAGTTATAATAACGGGAATAACTGGAGCATTAGGGATTCAAGATATAGTGTTTAAAAAAGAAACAACTACTCCCTACGACTTCAATGAAAAAAATAAGAATGTAGATGTAAAGGTAAACATTACTTATACATATGAAAATCAGTTTCTATTGTATCAGAATATAATAGTGAACAATTTAGAAATGCGTCCTAACAGGGGGATGGCAGGAGAAACTGTATTCTTTGAAGCTCCTTTAATGGGAACTACTACAGACCTTCAAGAATACGATGTATTCTTTTTAAAAGCTATAGATGGAACGGATAATTATAAATTAGAGAACAAAGGAAAAAATAGAAAGTTTCAACCAAAGGTAGTAAAGGATAATAAAAATTATAGTGTACTAACAGTAGAAGTACCAGATAAACTTCCTGTAGGAGAATATTTTGTAGTCCTAACCAATGTAACGGATGGGAAAGACCCTATGGAAGCTGTAACTCAAGAAATGGTTCTAGGACAAAAATTTACAGTAATAGATGGATTGCTAAAATCAAAGATTACTGATGTTCAGCCTAATAGAGGACCAGATACAGGTTCTACTACTACCATAAGTGGACAATTTTTTGGTAGTTTAAATATAGGAGAGTTTACTCCAGCTAAAAATGAAATAAAGGTTGAAACTCCTGTAACAGATGTAGATCCTAAGACATTAAAGTTATCTTATGGAGAAGGTACTTTTGGTGCAGGAGAAAATAAAGTTGATATAGAAAAAGCTACTAGAGATATAAAGGTATTAATCGGTGGTGAAGCTGTATTTTTAACGAAAGACGGCAAATTCGATGTAAGTTTTACTAAAGAAATAGACAGGCTTACAGTACGAACCAGTCAAATAACGGATGGAGATACTAATCCAATAAAGGATGTAGTAGTAGAAACTACTACTACCTTTTATAAAAAAGGTGGAGGAACCATAGTTATTAGAGAAAGAGCCGAAAGGAAAAATGGCTATACTTATATTTTAAGCCAGACAAAGCCAGAGATTACTTCCATAACTCCAGAAAAAATTCAAGTAGTATCTACGGGTATCTCTTATGAGATTTCAGAAGAAAGAATGGTGGCTATTCATGGGAAGAACTTCCTCATTCACAAATATACAAACGATAAAGGAGAAGAAGTATTAAGATATCCTAAAATAGAAATTGGTAATATTGTAATAGATAAAAATACGGATAAAGACTTGTATGTAAAAATTCTTGATGACAAAGGAAATGAATTAGATGGAACAGAAAGAAATGAACTAGGGAGTAAAATCCTAATAAGACTTCCTAAGGAAACAAAGGTAAGTAGACTTGGAAAAGAAGCTGTAACAGTAACTAACCCAATTAGAAACTCTAATCAATATGGATTATTCGATAAGAAAATTGACTTTGTAGAATTTGTACTAACTCAGAACAATGAAAATCCAGTAATTACGGATTTAAAGCCAGATACAGTACCTGTAGAAGGTGGAGATTTAGTAACCATAACGGGAACCAACTTCCAGCAAGGAGTAAAGGTATTTATAGATGGAGAAGAAATAAAGTCCATTAAAAGACGAGAAGATGGAAAAGAAATTACCTTTACTGCTCCAAAGGGAAGAGAAGGGGAAACACAGCTTCAAGTAATGAATCCTCAAGGTGGAATGGATACTCGTCCTTTCTTCTATGTTAAAACTTTTACCAATCCTAAGATTATAGATTTTGCACCTAAAAAGGGTAATACAGGAACTATAGTAATGATAAAAGGAGATAACTTCCTAAAGCCAGACCCTATGGGAACAGAGGAAAATGTATATAGGTTGGTAGGAACTAGAGTTTTATTAGGAGATGTGGAACTTAACGAATACAATAGGAATCCACAAACAAAGAGAATCGAAGTAAGAGAATTTACACCAAAAGAAATACTATTTACTATAGAAGACGGTTCTGTAAAGGCAGCAGACTATTATCATGGATTATTATTAAAGGATGATAGCGGAAAATATTATACAATAGATGTAAAACCTAATGGAGAAATTACTCTTTCTGATGGAGGAATGAATACCTTTAAGATAGAACAAGAAGGAGATAAAATAATAGCCAATAAAGAAGGAGGAGATATCCATAAGATGGATGTTTCCACTAGTGGCATTACAATAACAAAGCCTGATTCAGGAGAAAAAATTGTTTTGAAACATGCTAGTTTGTTTAAGGTGGAAGATGGGAAAATAGTAGGACAAAGAGTAAAGATAATAGATAGAAACACTATTTACTTTACTGTACCTATATTAGGCACACCAGGATTTTATGATTTAACTGTAATAAATCCTGATACTAAAAAGGATTCTAGAACGGGTAAGGCTGGATTCGAATACGTAACTCAGCCAGACTTAAAGCCAAAAATAGATAGTATTCACCCTAACGAAGGTTCTGTAGAAGGGGGCTATGCTATAGACATTATTGGAGAGGACTTTGAAACCAATATAGGCAACAAGCCAAAAGTATATATAAATGGAGTAGAAGTACCAGATAAGGATACCAATGTAAGTATAGACGGAAAGATAATAACAGTTATAGTACCTAAGTATCAAGGTGATCTAAGAGAAGATAAAGACACGGACAGATGGGGAGTACCTGTAGTAGTAGTAAATCCAGATGGAAGTACAGCCAGTGAAGAAAAAGGATTTTTCTATGTAGTGCCAGCAAGTAGACCTAATATAGAAAAAATAGTACCACAAAAGGGTTCAGCGGCTGGAGGAGATATTGTAGAGATTACAGGCTTCGATTTTAGATTCTATGAACCTTATGATGATAGAAATAGAGACCAAATGTGGAATCCTGGTGAAAAGTATAATGACTTAAACAAGAATGGTGTATGGGATGACCTAATGGCATATACAGGAGAGGAAAGGGAAGCGTTAGCGGAGAAGACACCTTTTGATCATCCTCAATTTAACTACTACTATAAGTCTCCTATATTACCAAAAGTTTATTTTGGAGATAAGGAAGCAAAAATAGTGGAATTCAGTAGGGGATACTTAAAGGTAATTACACCAGAAGGTCAACCTGGAAAAACAGATGTCTTTATCTTAAATAACGATGGAGGAATATCTAACAAAGTAGGATTTACTTATGAAGCTACTAGCGTAAGTATCGACTCCGTAATTCCTAACCAAGGGAAAAAGCAAGGGGGCGACAAGGTAGAAATCCACGGAAAGGGCTTTACCTTATCTGAAATGGAAATATATAAAGATGATTCTACTTTTGAAAAGAAAAATATGCCTTTAGTTAAATTCGGTAATATATCTAATAGAAATATAGATAGGGATAAGGAAAATGGAGGTAGAATAGATAATAAAAGGGCCACAGTAAACTTAGCTGGAGGATTAAGGGTAGAATATAATGGAAACGACAATAGACTAACCTTAATTATTGAAGAAGGAGACGAAATATACAGAAAAGAGATTCAAGGTTACGACAATACTAAAAAGTATATTCCAATAGATTTATTAAAATCTGGAGACAAATCCTATGAAGGAAAAGAATTAATTAAAGTTTCCATAGAAGATAAGAGATTAATAGTAGAAAGAGGATATGCACCAAACGTAACTTATAGAAGTTCTATCCATTTAACCTTAGAAACTCCTTCCTATTATACTATAGGAAGTGTACCTATATTTGTTATAAATCCAGATGGTGGTACGGGAGAAGGCAAGTTTGAATATAAAAATCCAGACAGCTATCCTACTATTACCAATATTACAAGAGATGGAAGAGATCCTATAGAGGAGTATAGAAAAGAAATCAATGGAACTGCTAGGGTTCTAAGGGTAAATTATAAAGGTGGAAGTATTTTAACTATAGAGGGTACTGACTTTAGGGAAAAGGCTATAGTGAAAATTTCAAATCTCCTTACTATGACGGAAAAAGAAATAGACTATAGTTTACCAACAAAGTTAACCTTTGTAATGCCTCCAGTGCCTGAAACGGAAGTTGGAAAATTGCTTCCTGTAGTAGTTCAGAATACGGATGGAGCATCAGCAGTATCGAATAAAAACATTCCTCCAATATTTATAGAAATTACAAAGGGAGAATCGGATCCAGAAATTATAAGCGTAGATCCAAATAAAGGTTCAGCAACAGGAGGAACAAAAGTAAAGATTATTGGAAATGATTTTAGGGAAACTATAAAAGGATATGAAGGTGAAAAATTAAGAGTTTTCTTTGGAGAAGAAGAAGTAAAAGAAAGTAGTGTTAAATTTATTGACTATAGAACCTTAGAAGTAATAGCTCCATCTTCTAAGAAACTGGGACAAGTACCAGTAAGAATTGAAAACCCAGACGGTTCTATAACTCAAGGAAATGTAACCTTCAACTATATAAGTAAACCTAAAATAGAGAAGGTTTCACCAAATAAACTGTTTACCAACGATACAAAAACAGAAGTTACCTTAACGGGAGTTATGTTTCAAACAGGAGCTAAGGTAATAGTAGGAGGTAAAATAGTAGATAAAAAAGATATAAAGCAGGGTATGGATATAAAAGGTGAAGGTATTATAGGTGTAGATGGAGCAGGAAACAATAGGGAGGTAGCAGTAGTAGGAGGAAATGAGGCTGCTACAGTAAAGGTAGAAGGGGATAAGACCATAAAGGTAACCTTTAAAGAAGGCAATGAAATAGAAAAACCGAACATTATAATAATAAATCCTGATGGTGGTATTTCTGACCCTTATGACAAATTTAACTATGAAAAACCAGTACCTATGAAACCTTTAGTATTAGAAGGAATACCAGGCTATGAATCAACGGTTCAATTAATATGGTCAAAATCTGATGAAAACATATTAAACAAAGCTACACGCTATGAAATCTATGGTAAGATTGCCAAAGATAAGGACTACACTTTCATAGGAGATACAGCAGAAGCAGAATTTTTAGTTAAAGAATTAGAACTAGGCACAGAATATATATTTATGGTTAGAGCCTTAAACGAACACGGCAGTGCCATAGATTTTGCTACAGTAAAAGTAAGAACATTAAATATTAGACAAGATGAAAAACTAAGAGAAAAAGAAGAAAAGTTAAGGGAAGAAGAAAGCAAACTAAAAAGCAAAGGAAAAGAAGAAGTGTCAAATGGAAAAATGGTTATTACATTAGGTTCTGATACCGTTACAGGTGGAGCAGGAACAGTAGACCTTTCCTTATCCAAATATAAAAAACATGACAAATTTATTGTATCCATACCAATAGAATATGGAAGAAAGGATACTAGAATAACCATTAGAGATGGCAATATGACCCTAATATTAAGTGTAAAAGATCTATATACTTTAGCTGTAAGTAAAGTAGACCAAGGAAACACAGATGGATATCTAAGAATCCACTTAAATAGAACCAATGAACCTCATATACCAAGAGGGAAAAAAGCGGCATCAAAGGCATACGAAGTATCTTTTGACTATATGTATGGTAAAAACTTTATAGAAATTGGTCAGTTATTAAGAAGTGGAAAGGTATTTATAGAAGAAGACAGCATACTTTATCCAAATAGGAAAAATGTAAGTATTTATAGATTTAGCGAAGAAACGGGAGAATATACTTCCTTAAAATCCACTACAGTAGAAATAAGAGGGAAGAGTAAATACATTCTTCTATCTGATAGATAAAGGAGAATACTATATGAAAAATAAGGTAATAATCTTACTAACCATAATGCTAATAATAACCTCCTGCCCTGTATTTGGGGCGGGAGAGACCTCCCTTTCAGGAACTATAGAAGGGTTGAATTTTAAAGACAATATAATAACTCTACTAGACTATAAGGGAAGAACTCATGAAATAAAAGTTCTTCCTACAACAACTCTTCAAATAGAAGGGTTAAAGAAAAAGCTAGTAGATTTTTATTTTGGACAAGAAATAGAAGTGGCAATGAGAAACAATACTGCCATTAAAGTCGTTGGATTTACAGAAGATGACCCAGAACTAGATGGATATATTATGGCAGGAAGCAGATTTAAAAGGGGACAAGTCCTATTTATTTCTCAAAACCAAATAGAGATAAAAGGCATACAAGGAAGAGAAAAGTATAGAATAACGCCTAATACATCTTTATTTAAAAATGGAAGAGTTATAAACCTTTTTCAAATAAAAGAAGGGGATAATGTAGTTCTTACTTTTGACAGTATCTATACTTCTGAAGTAGATACTATAAAGGTTGAAGATGAAGAAAAACATATATCTGGAATATTAAGAGGAAAAATTGAATTAGTAGATGAAAGAAATAAAGAAGTCCTTATAAAATCTCCTTATATATATAAGGAAGGAAAATGGGAAACTTATTCAGATCATGTAGTTAAACTTAAAGTTTCAGAAGGTAATCTATATAATGGTGGAGATAAGATTTCTCTAAAAAAATTAAAAAACTTTAAAGATAAGGAAGCCTATATAGCCTTTGACGAAAGCTTTGGAAAAATTACCGTATCAAAGTTAAATGTAAAAAATGGCTTAGCGCAAGGCTATCAATCTAAAGTAAGAAGTATTGAATATGGTACAGGGAAAATGGTAGTAGACAATAATCTAATCTTTTTCAATGATGGAACTATAGTCATAAAGGATAATAGATTAGTAGACTCTTTAAATATTGATAGAAACAAAGACGTATTAGTAACAGCAGATAATGTAAAGGGAAATAAAAATGCCAATCTAGTATCTATAAGTTCCACTACAGTTCTTGATGATAGAATAGATGGCAGTAAGATATTAGTTTACAGAGGAAAGATAGAAGATATCTATGAATATGAAGTGAAAATTGGAAAGATTAATTATAGATTAGACTATTTAATGTTAAATGATTATAAATGGAAAGAAATAAAAGACTCTGAAAGGTTTACTTTATCAGAAGATACTTTAATCTATGACAGTCAGTTAAAGGAAACTATAACAGCCAACCAATTTATATCTTCCAGATTTATAAACTATACAGACATAAAAAATCAAACTTTAAGAGACAGACTAAAAAATAATTTCTATAAAAATAAGACTGCATATTTTGTAGTTAGAGAATCGGAATATGGAAAAGAACTTTTAGCTTTAAATATTACTCCTCATATTCAAGAATATAGACAAAATGTAAACTTAAACTATTCTACTTTAGGAGAAATAAAGGCTATAGACTATGATAGAGGAACTTTAACTTTAAGTAAAGTTAAAAACTACAATACCTTAAATAACCGTTGGGAAAATGCTAATGATGAAACCATAGATATAAACAAATCTGTAATTCTATTAAACGATATACCAATACCTAGAGATAAAATATATACATTAAGACAAGGAGCAAAGGTATATGTACTAAAGAATAAAACCTCTTCCATTGATGATGGCTATGTGCTACTTATAGAAGACTAAGGAGGGATACTGTGAAAAAATTCATACCTATATTAATGTCGTTAATTTTAATATTAATACCTCTTGAAACTATGGCTATAAACATTCCTGGATACGAAGGGGGTATCAAAAATGAAACCACCTATAAAGAAGTAATATTTGTAACAGGAGAGCCTGTAATAATGGAAGGAACCTTAAATATAAACTCTAAGCAAAAAGATAATGTTATAACGGAAACTTATACCTATAAATTAGAGAACTTAAAACACAAGGCTAAATTAAGCAGAACTATAAAACTTACAGAAACCTTGGAGACGAAAGGAAGCCAAGTTACTTCAACTAAAACTTTAAATGGATATAAAGAAACTATAGATATAGATGGAAAAAGATATGAAGTAAAAGATGATTATTACCAATGGAATCAAGGTTCTGTATTCCATAATACCCCTATTTTAAGCTACTATGCCGGAGATTTTTCTGCTAGAAAAACCTATCAAGTAGATAGGGGAAGAGCAACTGTAACGGTAGAAACCATAGGAAGTCTAGTAGGCTATGATGGTCCTTGGTCGGCTACTGAAACTCAAACTATTGACTATATAATTAAAAATGAAGATAGAACGACGTCTACAAGAAATTGGGAAGGTACTGCTACAGTAGAAACTTCCTATAATAAAACTAAAGATTATTCCTATGCAGAAAATATTCCTCAACAAATAAGTTTTAAAGGTGGATATAGGGTTACCGAAAAACAAGAATCTGTGTTAAAATATGATTATGATCTTCCCAGAATCACAGGAGATATAGTTAATAAAGGGAGAAGCCAAGGGAAAGACAGCTTGACTGTAGATACGAACCCTATAATAAATCGCTTAAACATACCGGCAGTAAGAGATGTTTTAGGACATGAAAATGAAGAAGAATTACTTCTTCTTGCTAGTATGGAAGGACTTCCAATAGATAGTACTTACATTGGACCTTCATCACCTATGAGTAGAGGAGATTTTGCCAGGGTTTTAGTAAAGTCTATGGACATACCTATAATAAAGGAAGAAACTACTAAGAGTAAGAGCAAAAGGAAAAAGGTAGAACCAGCTCCACCGCTTTTTAGAGACGTAAAAGAAAGTCATAGAAATTTTGACTATATCCAAGAGATAGGAAAGAGAGGTATAATGGAAGGAGTAAATGAAGTTTACTTCCAACCAGATAAGCCTTTAACTAGAGTAGAAGCTTATTCAATTATAGTTCGTATACTAGGGTTTAAAAATCTAGCACCTGTTAAAAACTATTCTCTAGGATATAAAGATGAAGGTATGATTCAAGCTTGGGCAAAAGACTACATATATGTAGCGAAAGAATTAGGCTTTATAGAAAAAGGGGATTACTTCTACCCTAATAGAGAAATTACTAAAGCAGAAACGGCAAAGCTTATAGTAAATTTAATTAACTATATGCAAGATGAACTGAAATATGATTATAGGGAAGGGATACTTAACAATTAGGAGGAAGATATGAAGAAGTTAGTACTTGTTTTAACCATAGCTCTTGTATTGGTAACAGCCAATATATACGCTATTAATGGGACAAGCTATAAAGAAGAGATTGATTTACTAATAATATACGACGACTCATCAGATGGTTATTTAGATATATACCATAATTACAATCAATCCCTTATAGCTAATTTAAATAAGGAAGCTATATCCTTAAAAAACTTAAACCAAATAGATATAAATAAATTTAATGCTATCTATTTAGACCCTAATATAATAGGAAAAGATTTATTTAATTTAAGCAAAGACAATATAATGGAATACGTTAAAAAAGGTGGACATTTATTTTTAGAAGACTCTTTTTACAATGAATTCCCTCTTGATTTCATTGGAGCAGAGAATTTTGAAGAAATAAATGGTTTTCCAAAAGAACTGCAATTTCCTGAAGTAAGAGAGAATTTAAAGGGACTACAAAATATAGTAAAAATGTTTCATAAGGATGTAGCAAACTTTTATGATGAAAAAACTCGTGAAAGCTTAAATATGGGACATGGCTTTTATCCTACCACAGCTACTTCTTTAGTAAGGAAAGGCAGTTTAACTTTGTTTGGAGTAAACAAAGTAGGGGAAGGTAGTGTGTTTTATGCCAATAGCTTACTACCAAATAATAATTATATAACAGGCTTCGATATGACAGCCAAAAATGAAAATCAGCAATTTTTCAGCTTTACCTTTGCTACAGGAAACTATTTAATGAGAAATGAATTTATATCCTATGTATCCAAGGAACTTTACGGATATACAGCTAAAAAAGTATTAGGTACCTATGGTAGACCTGCAATGGCATGGCAAAACCATTTTGAAGTAGCTTCTGCTGTTAAAGATGGTTCTATGGAAAGATGGATAGATGTACTAAAGGAATACGATGAAATTCCTTCTTACTCTTTAGCTAGATCTCTTTATGAATGGGGAGATTGGAAGGAAAGTATAGTCTATCATAAGAATATAGGGGATAATACTAGTTTTAAATTTGTTGGAGAGGAAGAAAATTCTCATTACTCTTCAGGAGAACATTTAATGACATCTAAGGACTATGTATCATTAAATAAATATCCAGAATACAAAAGTTTATCTGCTAAAATAGATTTGCCCTATAGAGCTTATCTAACTTTAGGAGATTTAAATAAGAATGGAACACTGGATATTGTTACAGGAAGCAGCGATGGCTACATTTATTTGTTCTTAGGTAAAGATGAAGGAACTTTATATGAAGATAAGGTTAAGTTAATGGACGATAAAGGTAACCCCCTTCATGTAGGCAGTTATTCAGCTCCAGTCTTATACGATATAAATAAGAATGGTTTACTAGATTTAATAGTAGGAAACGGTGAAGGAAAAGTTACCTTATATATGAATATAGGTGATATGACTTTTAGAAAGGTTTCAGATTTAATAGAAGATAAGAACCTTAAAAATGCAACACCAGCTATAGGAGATATAGATGGAGACGGTACTCCAGATTTAATAGTGGGAGAATCTAAAGGAAATCTCTACTTCTATAAAGGAAAATGGGTTAACAATACTTTAACTTTCGATAAAAAAGGAACTCCTTTAAAAGATGGTAAAGGTAATATAAATGTAGGAACATATCCAGCTCCAACTATATATGATGTAGATGGGGATGGAAAATTAGAATTAATAGTAGGAAATTCTACAGGATATTTAAGAGTATATGAAGTAAACTATCTTAATTTAACGGATAACGGATTTATTGAAGGAGAAACTTTAAACCTATATGGAAATAAAAGATTGTGGGGAGGCTACTATTCTGTACCAGCTTTTGGAGATTTAAATAAAGATGGAATGGTGGATTTAATAGTAGGTCAAGTAGAATTTGGATTGCCAATGCCTATTGATACCGATTTATTCCCTTATAAAGAGGAATTAAAGAAAGCTTTAGGATATGCAAGCGAACACCACATTGAAATCTATCCTCATACTTATTTCCATAAGTATAAAAAACCAGCACAGGAAATGAAGGAATTGGAACTTCACAAAGAAGCTTTTAAATACTATGATATTCCTTGGAATAAGCTAGGAGTAAATCAGCATACTTGGAATATAAACAATATATCTCCTACTCAGACCTTCTATAGTGAACAAAAAGAAGGTATAAGCTGGAACTCAGGCTTTAGACCAAGTGGTAAGGCAGGAGAACCAAGTTTATCTAAAGACTATATATGGGCTATGCCTTTCAGATTAGAAAAAGGATATGAAACCAAAGACTTTATATTATTTACCCCAGCACCTCATATGCCTATATTAGAAAAAGCTTACGATAGTATTACTGCTTTAGATATGCCTATATCCTATTTCTATCATATGGAGTATGCAGTAAATACACCTAAAGGATTAGAGGATTTAAGATACAAAGCAGAAGCTTTAAATAAAATGAGAAATGAAAAAGATTATAACTTTATGATGGAACCTCAAATGTTTAAAGCCTTTGAAGCCAATATGAAAAGCAAAGTAAAAGTATTGAAAAATACAGTATCTAATAATTATAGTTATACTTTTGAAGTAGATAATCAAAATTTAAAAGATAATGATTATGCCAATACAATAGGTATAAGCTTTGAATTAGGAGAATCCCTATTAAGCTACGACTTCCAAACGGATGCAGATATCTACCAAAGAAAAGATAAAAACCTTTATATAGGATTAAATAAGAAAGTAAATGTTACTCTTTCCAGTGGAAAAGATAATCCTCATATAGTAAGAGTAAATGGACCTGTGGAAATAGGAAAAGAAAGAGATTCAATGAAGATCAACTTAAACTACGCAGGTTTACAACAGTTAAAGGTTTATGCACCAGGAGGAATAGAAGTAAAGAATAAGGATTTCAAAGTTGTCAATGAAGGCGACTACTTCGTATTGACTAGGTATGGAGATAAAACTATTTTAGAGATTAAATTATATTAATGTATTCCTAACTCTATGAAAGCTTCATAGAAGAAAAGGAGAGATAATAATGAAAAGACAGTATGATTTTAAGAGAACCATAATATTTATGCTATTGATGTCTATGGCATTAGCCTTACCTTTACAGGTTTATGGAGAAGAAGCTGTACTAGACTATGATTTAGAGTATTTTACAGAAATAATGAATCTAGTACAAAAGAACTATAGAAAAGATATATCCCAAGAAGAACTTTTGGAAGGAGCTTTGAAAGGGCTATTTTACAACCTTGATGAACATAGTCACTATTATACAAAAGAAGAGTTTCAAGCTTTAAATGAAGATCTTAATGGAGATTTTGTAGGAATTGGTGTTTATATTATGGAAGAAGATGGGTATATAAAGGTCATAGCTCCTATTGAAGGCAGCCCTGCCTATAAAGCTGGAATCAAACCAGGAGATATTATTCAAAAGGTGGATGGAAAGGATATAAGGAATATGACTACTGTGGAATCATCCAACCTTATGAAAGGTAAAGCTGGTACTTCTGTTAAGTTAGGAATAAAAAGAGGAAAAGAAATAAAGACCTTTACCGTAAAAAGAGAAGAAGTAAAAATAAACCCTATTAGCTATGAAATACTGAACAAGAAAATAGGATATATAAAAATCTCTCAGTTTAATCAATATACCTATACCAATATAACTAAAGCATTGAACCAATTAGATAAAAACAAAGTAACCAATATAATTATAGACGTAAGAGATAATCCTGGTGGTTATTTAGACGAAGTAATAGAAATATGTAAACTTTTTATCCCAGAAGGACCAATAGTCCATATAAAGGATAGGACTAAGAATATTGAAACTTACAATTCGGGCTTAAAAAAACCTAAATATAAATTAGTAGTCTTAGTAAATGAATATAGTGCAAGTGCCTCAGAAATCCTTGCAGGTGCTGTAAAAGATAGAAAGGTTGGACAAATTGTAGGGGTTACCACCTATGGTAAAGGAACTGTTCAACAGGTAATTCCTTTACCCTATGGAGATGGAATGAAATTAACCATAGCTGAATACCTTACACCAAATAAAACGAGTATTGACGGGAAAGGCATAAAGCCAGATGTGATAGTAGAGGATGAAGACCAGCAACTAAAGAGGGCTGTGGAATTATTAAAAAAATAGTTTCAGAATGGTAATGAATTTGTAACATAACTGTAATGGTATTTTCCATAAAACTTATGTATAATGACAATATAAAAGAAATACATGGTCAACATTTAGTTATGTTACAATATGATTACAAAGGCATTTACCTTGTTGACCTGAAAAAAGGTTGATGCTATAATACTTTATAGAGTGCAAATATACATAGACTATTTGCGACTGTAAAGTATAACAAAATTAAAAAAAACCAAAATTTAAAGGAGGTCTTTAAAAAATGAAGAGAACCCTATCATTAGTGTTAGCATTAGTTATGGTTCTAGGAAGTTTCACTGGTGTATTTGCTGCTGAAACAAAAGCAGAAAAAGTAAATGCTCCAGAATTCCTAAAGAAAGTTGGCGTTCTTGAAGGTAATGACAATGGCGATTTAATGCTAGACAAAAACCTAAAAAGACGTGATACAGTAGTATTATTAAGTAGATTAATGGGAGTTGAAGATGTTGCTAAGAAATTCCCAGCAGCAGACGATGTTTTAACTTTCAAAGACATCACAGATGCAAATTACAAAGGATATTTAGCATGGTCAGTGTCCAACAAATTAATTGAAGGACATACACCAGAAAGATTTGGATTCAACGAATTCATAACTGCTCAACAATATGCAACTATCCTTTTAAGAGCTTTAGGATATGAAGTAAATGATGATGCTTATGCAAAAATTATGGATACTGCAAAAGAATTAGGAATCCTTAAGAATGTTGAAGCTGAAGCAAAAACTGAAATAACAAGAGCTCAAATGGCTGAAATGACATTCAACGCTCTTGGAGTAAAAATGAAAGATAAAGATGAAACTTTAGCAAACAAATTAGGTATTACACTACCTACACCAGAAAAATTAGAAGTTGTTGAAGTTAAAGCTGACAACTTAAAAGAAATCAAAGTTGTATTAAACAAAGCTGTTAACGAAGAATCAGCAGTTGATCTAAACAACTATGAAACAAATGCTGGAGATATCGCAGATATTAACTATTCAGCAGACAACAACACAATTGTAATCTTATTAGACAAAGCTATGAAAAACAAAGATAAATATGAATTAACTATTGATGGTGTTAAAGACGACAAAAATGTTTTAGATGTTAAGAAAGAATTCGTTGCACTTGACAATGCTATACCAGAAGTAGTAGAAGTAGTAGCTTTAGGAACAAAAGCAGTTAAAGTTGTTATGTCCGAACCTGTTGATGGAGCAAAAGCATCAAACTTTAAGCTTGATGGAAAATCAGCTTATGGTTCAGTAGAAGTAGCAGCAGGTAGAGATATAATTTTAAAAACATATTCAGATGTATCAATTGGAGAACATGAATTAACAGTTAGTGGATTAAAAGATTTTGCTGGTTTCAAATCAGTAGAAACTAAACATTCATTTACAGTAGAAGAAGATAAAGAAGCTCCAACAGTATCAGAAGTAAAAGCAACTCTTGAAAGAGTAGTTATTACATTCAGTGAAGATGTAGATACAATTTCAAAGAACAATGTATATTGGAAGAATGGTTCAACTAAGAACTATGCTGACAGTGCTAAGAGATTAGCTGGAAACAAATTTGAATTTGCTTTCAATGGTAGCAAAGGACTTCCAGTACATGAAACAACTCTTTATGTAGAAGGAGTTAAAGACTACTCAGGAAACAAAATGGCATCAACTGAAGTAGCTGTAAAAGCTTCAATCGATGAGACAAGACCAGTAGTTAGAAAAGTTGAAGTAAAAAATAGTGGAAAAACTATAGTTGTTACATTCAGTAAATCAGTAAATACTAGTGCTGCAAAAGACGAAAAAGGCAGTGCATTAAGAATAGACAATTACAAAGTTACTGATGCAGATGATAACAAAGTAACTATAAGTGAAATAACTAATCCTAAAAAAGATAATAAGACATTTGAAATTGAACTTGGAAAAGCATTAAGTTCAAGCAAAGATTACACTTTAAAGATTTCTGGAATCAAAGATAATAACAAATATCCAAACTATATGGTTGATTACTCAGAAAAATTATTAGCAACTGAATATAACGCACCAACACTTAAAAATGTATCAATAGGTAAATATGAAACTAGTGGTGATGAAAGAAAAGTTGAAGTAACATTATACTTTGACAAAGCTATGGACGTAGCAACATTAGGAGATCCTGCTAATTATTTAGTAGCTACTAAAAAAGAAGGTACAAGTGATGATAATGCAACTAACAAAGTGCTTTCAAAATTCGATGACTATGATATAGATGTTAAAGATTCTGATGGAAAAATAGTTGTATTAACAGTTGTTACTGACAAGAGTGATAGACTAGAAGTGGTAGGAGTTGCTGGATTAGGACTTAAAGGTGCAAATGGAAAAGAATTAACTAACTATGGAAAAATTGTTACACCTAAAGAAACAAAATTTGCTTTAAAGAGTGCAACAGCAACTAAGAGAGATAAAATAGAAGTAGAATTTACACTAGAAGTTAAAGAAGCTCCAGTAGCTGCTTTTTCAGTAGACGGAGTAGGAATTGAAGATGTAACAATAGATGGCACAACAGTAACAATAAAATTATCAGATGATTTATATGCTGATGCACACAACAAGTTAGCAATAAATGACAGAGTATTAGCATATGATGGAACTAAGTTTGATGGTCTTAAAGAAATCAAAACTGGTGATCTTACTGAATATATTAATTATGATGGAATATTAAAAGATGAAATTTCACCAAAATTAAAATCAGCAGATGCTAAAGTTGTAGGAAATGAAATTCAAATTACATTAATATTTGATGAAGCTTTAAAAGCTGGCCTTGTTGCTAGTGATGTGAAAGGTGATTTAAAAGTTTCAACTATTACTGAAGGAAAAACTGTAACTATTCAAGACGTAAAAGAAGTAAGAAATGAAAAGAATGAATTAGTAGAAGAAAAATTATTAGTAACTGTAGACGTTAATGATTCTAAACTTAAAGATATAGATAAAACTGCATTTTTAGTAGAAGTTAAAGACGCTAGATATATAGTGGATAAAACTAAAGGAAATAAAGCAGAAAATGCATCAGCAAGAACAGGAATTGTTAACATTAAAGATGCTAAAGAAGATGCAACAGCTCAAGATGAAGTTAATAAAGTAGCAAATGCTATAAAAGCAGAAGAAGTAAAAACAGAAGGTAACAAGGTAGTACTTCCAACTAAAGAAGGATATACAATTGAAATTGCTACTTCAAACAATGATGCTATAAAAGCAGATGGAACAATAACAAGAACAGAAGAAGATGTAGATGTTACTTTAACTTTAAAAGTAACAAATAAAGAAAGTAAGAAATCTGCTATAACAGGTGATTTAGTAGTTACTGTAAAAGCTGATCAAAGTTTAATAGATCAAAATGCAGTTGATGCAGAAGCAGGAAAATATGAAGCAAAAGTTACAATTCCAGCAAATAAAGTAGTTGGTGATGATGTAACTAACGAAGTAATTAAATTACAAGAAGGAAAAGAAGCAGATGCTAATATTAAGGTAACTGTTTCATCAGATAGCGAATATCTAGCTGTAGCAAGTAATAAAGTTAAGCTTATTAAAACAGCAGAAGATAATGCTGCAACAGCAACAGTAAACGTGACTTTTGAAAAAAATGGTAAAACAGCTGTGTTACCTGTTAATGTAACAATTGAAGCTAACTAATAAAAGTGCGAAACGTTGTTCTATAAGCCAGAAATGGTGAAATGAACGGAATATAAAAAGGTATACGGGGCTGAATATCAGTCCTGTATCCTTATATATTCCAACTATTTTACTGAAAAGATAGGTGAAATTCCTATCCAAACTCAATAGCCTATATAGAGTTTGTACCTGATCCCCCTGCATAAATTTTAGTGCTGCTAATCTAAAATTTATGAAGCCAGGTAAGGTCGTAATCCGTGAAAGTCGGATGCGGGGTTCCTTAAAAGATTATTATGGTAAACAATTGCTAATCCATGAAGATGCGTCTTATAAATATAGTTCATACTGTTAAAATAGTAGCTATGCTGTTAGCTTGGTATGAACCTATGAAGTTGAAATACTTCATTAGGCTTAGGGACAATTAAGGCTATTAAACCTAAGTGAAGTAAGTCGTTAGTGGATACCTAAGGTAGTCAAAAAAAGGGATAAGTAAAATGGAACGTTTGATGCTGTATATTTAGAGTGTAGCAGCACTGTGACGAATATACGGGCTCAGCAGATTCATAGTAGTGTAGACCTCTTGCCGTTTGCACTATACTGGTAAACAGTATAGGAGGATAAAACAAGAGCGAGCGAAGGAATCTAGTCGGTAATGAGGTAATTATATAAACATATGAAAAGTTATGATTAGGGCATTAGCCTTTTTTATTTAACCACTTGTAGAAAAATGTGGAATTATAGGAACAAAGTACTATAATTATTGAAAGTCAATAGGACTATTACCCCGTTATCGATGGAACGCCGTATGCGGTGAAAGTCGCACGTACGGTGTGGACCAAGCGAAATCCGCAAGGATAGCAAGGGATAGCGTAAAAGATACAGATTCAACATTAAAGATTTTCAAAATAGCAGAAGAGGATGTATTAAGTCTTCCTAATATAAACACTACTGGGGCAGAAAAGAAATTTGCAAGTTTTGAAAATGATGTAGTAAAAGGAATAGTAGTAGAAGCAAATTCAACTAAGGCAAAACCGATAGTTGTAAAAGTAAATAATACGGAAGTTGTATTGGCTGATTTGGCTAATACAGTATTATCTGAAAATGATGTAGTAGAAGTAGTAGTAACAGCAGAAGATGAAACAAAAACAACAACTTATAAAATAACTGTTAAGAAAGAAGTGGTAAAAGATACAGACTCAACATTAAAGATTTTCAAAATAGCAGAAGAGGATGTATTAAGTCTTCCTAATATAAACACTACTGGGGCAGAAAAGAAATTTGCAAGTTTTGAAAATGATGTAGTAAAAGGAATAGTAGTAGAAGCAAATTCAACTAAGGCAAAACCGATAGTTGTAAAAGTAAATAATACGGAAGTTGTATTGGCTGATTTGGCTAATACAGTATTATCTGAAAATGATGTAGTAGAAGTAGTAGTAACAGCGGAAGATGAAACAAAAACAACAACTTATAAAATAACTGTTGTTAAGAATAACTAAATTTTCAATCTCGATATTGAATTAATAAGTTATTATAGACGAGGAAGTAGAAAAGTAAAAGGGAACTAATCTCCTAAGGGTTGGTTCCCTTTTGTTAATAGTGAAATTAATAAAAAATTTAGATATAATATAGAACTAGATAGAAAAACTAGAATTAAATAATTCAGTAATATAGAAATTAAAATCAAGTGTAAACTACTTTTTGGCAAAAATCAAAACAATATTAGACCGAAAAAGAGTAGTTTTTATTTAATCCCAGATTATTTTACTCAACTCCTACAACCCATTCTTTCCTTATCTCCCACAAAGCCCCCTGTTTACATGGTGATAAAACAATATTTTCATCAAATAACCTATCCCAACTTCTTCTAACCTTTGATTTTAAATGAGGATAGTAGCTTTTTAAATATATATCTGCTTCATTATTTATTCCATACTTTTCTAGTAGTTCTGCATGTTTTTTAGCGTCTTCTTGGTTTTCAGGAATATAGGAAAGGTTTAATATACGATTCCATTTCTCCATATCAAATAGAATAACTTTGTTTCTATCTACCTCTATTTTAAGTATATAACTATCCTCATGTTTATCTACATATCTTAGATCTGTAAAAAGCCAAATAGGATATTCTGCTCCTTCAGGTTTTGGTACTATATCCTTAGCTTTAGAGGTAAAATAGTTATAGGCTTCTAAAAATATATGTGATACATCTTCATATTTATTTAATATAAAATCCTTTTTTACATGATATACTCCTTTTTCATTAAGAGTATCAAGGACAATTTTATTTTGAGATGTCCATAGTGTAATTTTTTCATTACAATTTGTATTACTGTATTCCATAGACCCCACCCCTTTTAATATATTATATATTTATATACCTATCTATTTAATACGTCTACAACCCATTCCTTTCTTATTTCCCATATAGTTCCTTGGCTCATACCGCTAGAAGGGAGACTGTCATCAAATAATCTATCCCAACTCTTTATTATTTTATTCTTCAATAAAGGATAGAAATTTCCTTTATCAGTGGTATATAAGGCAGATTCATTTCCTATACCATATTTTTTTAACTCTTCATTATGTAGTCTTTCATCTTCTGTATTAAGAGGAACATACCAATAGTTTATTACATACCCCCATTTTTCCGAATCTGTAATTATAACATACTTTTTAGGAACTTCTAATTCTAGGATTACAGTATCTTCAGTAGGTTGCAACATGGTCTCTGATGTTAAAGAAACCCAAATAGGATACGTAACCCCTTCAGGTCTTGATATAATTTTCTCAGCCTTTTTAACATACCAATCATATAGTCTAATATAATAGTCAGATATAGTGTCCATTTTTTCTATTATATACTCTTCTTTAACCCTATAGATACCTTTTTCTTCTAACTCCTTTAACACTCTTTTATCCTGTCTCGTCCATATTCTTATCTTTTCATCACCATTATTCTCTCTATTCATCCTTATCACCATCCTTTAAATTTAAACAAGTATTAAAATATAATCATGATTACATTATAACAAAATTATCATTACCAAAGGTGACTTTTATTATTATTTGAAGAACTAGTTAATAAAGCTAAAAAGATGAATTAATGTCACAAAAAGCCCTTTTCTGGAAACATAGAAAAGGGCTTTTATTGTGATAAACTCAGTATATTATTTAAGCTTGGCACTAACAATAGGAAGTTATTAAGGAATCTTACATTTTCATGTCAGTTTTATTTCAATTAATTTATTTTTTTGTATGAATAAATATAATATAAATGCACGATACAAGGTTTCGTTATACTAAAACTAAATTCCCATTTATTTCCCTGTATTTCAATCTTGTTACAATTATATTACATTTTAGGTAAACCTATTGTGATACAAAAATCTCAATGCTATAATAAATCCTGTAGTGAAACAATTAAATTATTTGCTACTATATAGAAAAAATCAAAGGAGAGATATAGTATGAAAAGAACTTTATCATTAGTATTAGCATTAGCAATGATACTAGGAAGTTTCAGTTTCGTATTTGCAGCAGATAAAAATGTAGCAGACAAGGCTGGAGAATTCCTAAAGGAGGTTGGCGTTCTTGAAGGGAATGATGATGGCAATTTAATGCTAGATAAAAACCTAAAAAGACGTGACATGGTAATATTATTAAGTAGACTAATGGGAGTTGAAAGCACAGCTAAAAACTTCCCATCAGAAGGTATTTTAACTTTTAAAGACATTACAGATGCAAATTACAAAGGTTACTTAGCATGGGCAGTGTCCAACAAATTAATTGAAGGACATACACCACAAAGATTTGGATTCAATGAACAAATCACTGCTCAACAATATGCAGCTATTCTTTTAAGAGCTTTAGGATATGAAATAGACGATGCAGCTTATGCAAAAGTTTTAGAAACTTCAAAAGGATTAGGAATCCTTAAAGATGTTGAAGTTGAAAATAAAACTGAAATTTCAAGAGGTCAAATGGCTGTAATGACACTAAATGCTCTTGGAGTAAAAATTAAAGGTACAGATAAAACTTTAGCTGAAAAGCTAGGTATTAAATTACCAGGAGAACCAGTACCAGAAAAATTAGAAGTAGTTAAAGTAGAAGCAGATAATTTAAAAGAAGTTAAAATTGTATTTAATAAAGCAGTTGATAAAGACAATGCAGAAGATAAAGCAAATTATAGTTTAAATAATGGATCAATCAAAGATGCTAAAGTAGTAGAAAACAATACTGTTATTCTAACACTTGAAGGCGAAATGACAAACAAAAAAGAATATACATTAAATATTAAAGGTATAAAAGATGGTGGAGCAGCAGTAAATACTTCATTCAAATTTAAAGCAATCGACAATGCTATACCAGAAGTAGTGGAAGTAGTAGGATTAGGAACAAAAGCTCTTAAAGTTGTTATGTCCGAACCAGTTAAGAATGTTAAATCATCAAGCTTTTTAATTGATGGAAAAACTTATTATGGTTCAGTAAGCGTTACAGGTAGAGAAATTGTTTTAAAACCTTATGGTACAAGCTTTAGTACAGGTGAACATACACTAGTAGTTAAATCTTTAGAAGATTTTGCTGGATTTAAATCTGTTGAAAAAGAAATTAAATTTAATATAGTTGAAGATAAAGATGCTCCAACAGTAGTTGAAGTAAAAGGTACTATGGAAAGAGTAGTAGTTACATTCAGCGAAGATATAGATGATTCTTCAGTTACAAGAGATTCACTATATTGGGGTGGAACTAAAACTAATAAAGCTGATAAAGTAGTTAAATTAGCAGGAGATAGATATGCTTTTGAATTCTCAAGAGAAAAATCACTGCCAACATATGAAGTTAATTTAACTATTTCAGGTGCTAAGGATTATTCAGGAAATCAAATGAAATCTACAGAAATGCCATTTAGAGCTGAATTAGATGAAGCTAGATTAGAAGTAGTAGAATTAGATGTTAAAGACGAACAAAAAATAACAGTTAGATTTAATAAACCTGCATTAAAAGAAGATGCAGTAAAAGTAGCTAATTATATATTAAAAGATGAAGATGGAAAGAAAGTAAGTTTAAAGACTCCAGAAATAAGCAACGATTTAAGAGTAGTTACTCTTAAGCTTTACAGCAAATTAGCTGCTAATAAAGAGTATACTTTAAGTATTTCAGGAATTAGAGATAATACTAAATTAGCTAACAGCATGTTACCTTATGAAGAAAAGCTAACAGCTGGAGATTACAGTAAGCCAAAAGTTGATTCCATAATAGGAAACAATGAAGAAAGAACAATATATGTTGGATATAATAAATCAATGGATGTAGAATCCATATCAAATCCTTCAAACTATATGATTGTTATAAATGATGGATCAGGATGGCAAGGAAGAACTGCAACATATCCATTAAAAGAATTAGGTGGAGATATTAATGTGGTTCAAGACGGAAAAGCAGTAATCTTAACTTTACCAGAAAAGATCAACAATATGGAAGTTGGAAAAACATTAAAACTTGGTGCTTATGAAAATGGTAGAAGCAAAATAACTAGTGTAATAATAATGGATGTTGAAGATGCTGTTGGTAATAAATTAGTAGATTATGGTGTAGCAAAAGCTATAGCTGAAAATGTATTAAAAGTTGAATCTAATATAGCTACAGCTGTAGATAGAAAGACATTAGAAGTTAAATTTGATCAACCAATAGTAAGAGCATCAAAAGATGACTTTGCATCAAATAAAGTAATAGACGATGTAGTAGTAGATGGTACTTCAAAAGTAGTTATCGAATTTGCTGATGAATTCAGAGCAGATGCTTCAGATGTAAACTTAACTATTAAAGCTAATAAAGGTCTTGAAAGCATTACAGGAAGAACATTTACAGCAGACAAGAAATTAGCTATAGTAGACAAAGTACAACCAAGCTTACAAGATGTTAAAGCAGTATGGTATAACCAAAATAGAGTTGTATTGACTTTAACTTTTGATGAAGCTTTAGATACCCAATATTCTACATTAGCTAAGAGAGATTTAACAATCAATGTAACAAATGATAAAACTATAGATACTTCCAGATCCACTGTAAGCAGTGTAATCTATAGAGATAAATTAATATTAACAATAACTGATCCAGCTTATATAGTACAATCAGGAGCATATGATGTACAAATATTAACAACAGGTTCAATAAGAGATTTAAGAGACAATGTTGTAAACAAAACAACAAACTCAGTAATAGGAGAAGTTACAATAGCTAGATAAACTACCCCTTTTGAATAATACAATAACGAAGAACTCTTTTCTGTATAGCAGAGAAGAGTTTTTCATATTTAATTCAAATTTTATTGTCAATATAAATAGTAGCTATGCTAGAGTTTGTATTGAAATTATACTAAGTCTATGTAGTTTAGTACTAGATAGATAACATTAATATATATAAAACATTCCATCATAAATATTAATACTCATTTAATACCTTCTTTACTTGGTGTATATTTATATTGATAATTAACAAACAAACTTATGAAAGAAGGAGGTATTATTTATGGCAAAAAATATAGTTAAAAACAAAAGATTATTTACTTTTATACTTTCTTTGCTATTATTTTTTAGTTCTAGCGTTTCCCTTGGGAACAGTCCATTGGTAAATGCTGAAGATACGGTAATAGACGAAGAAATATTTGATAGTTTTCTAACGGATGAATATGTAGGAGTAATAGTTTATTTAAAAGAACAGCTAGACTTTAAGGAAGTAGAACAATCGCCAGATAATAAATATGAAGTGGTGGGATCTTTAAAGGAAATAGCTGAAACTACTCAAGAGGATATATTAACATATATAGAAAGGCAAAAAGAAAAGGGAAATGTAATAGAATATCACCCTTATTATATAATAAATGCTATCTATGTTAATGCAACGGAAGAAGTAATTACTAAACTATCTAAAATGAAAGAAGTAGATAGAATATTTGAGAATTCTTTATTAGAAAGAGATACTCTTCAACCAATTTCTGAAAATAGAAGTGTGATGCTAAGATCTGCAAGATATATTGTAGAAGATAATGTGGAATGGAATATTAAACAAATTGGTGCTGATAAGGTATGGGATGAATTTGGAGTAGATGGTAATGGTGTAGTAGTAGGTATAATCGATTCTGGAGTAGACTGGGAACATGAGGCTTTAAAGGAAAAATGGAGAGGGTACAATCCAAATGATCCCTTTAATCCTAATCCTATAGGTAACTGGTTTGATGCTGTAAGTGGAAAGGAAATGCCTTATGATGAACCAGGAGATTATCATGGCAGCCACGTAACAGGTACAATACTTGGACAAGACAAAAATGGTGAAAATAAAATAGGAGTTGCACCAGGAGCAAAATGGATAGCAGCCAAAGCCTTTAATAAACAAGGTGGATATCCAAGCTGGATTCTTGCAGCAGGAGAATGGATGTTAGCACCTAATGGAGATCCTTCATTAGCACCAGATATTATAAATAATTCTTGGACAACTAATACTAAGAATAAAGATGGAATAGATGAATGGTATAGACCAATGGTACAAGCTTGGAAGGCAGCTGGAATTATGCCCATATTTGCGACGGGAAATGATACAAGTCGTAATGGTGCTAAAGTAGGGTCTGTAGGAATTCCAGCCAACTATCCAGAAAGTTTTTCTGTAGGAGCCGTAGATAAAAACAACGCTTTATGTAAGTTTTCTAAAAGAGGCCCATCTACCTATGAAGGTGAATATATAAAACCAGAAATAGTAGCCCCAGGAGAGGATATAAGATCATCTATTATAGGAGGATATGCTGGTGGATGGCAAGGAACATCTATGGCAACACCCCATGTAACAGGAACTGCTGCATTGATTTTATCTGCTAATAGAAATCTTTCTATAGAAGATATAGAAAATATTTTAATCGATACAGCAACACCTCTGACGGATACTAACTATAAAGAAAGCCCAAACCAAGGTTATGGATATGGACTTGTAAATGCTTATGAAGCTGTAAAATCAATATACGATAAGAAAAGTACTGCTACTGTAAAAGGAAAAGTTTTGGGACAAGCCATAAGATCAGGGAATAAGAATATAATCCATGAACCTTTAGAATATATATTTGGGGATATAGCACCTATGGAAGCTAGAGTTAAAAATGATATAACTATTAAAGAGGTGCAATTATTGATTAAATCTAATGATCAATGGATTCCGATACCTATGACTATGGAATCAGGTTCTCTCACTGATGGAATATATAAAGTAAATGTTCCTAATGAGTATTTAAGGGATTCAAATTTTACATATAAGATAAAAGCAGTTGATTACAAAAATAATGTATTAGAAACAAAGGAATATAATGTGGAAAAATCTTTTGGTATTTTGCCTGATAAATATGAAACAGATTTTTCTAAATATCCAGTAGGATGGACTTTTGATGGAGATTGGCAATGGGGTAGACCTAATTCTCTGCCATATATATATAGTGATAGGAATATGATAGGGACAAATTTATCTGGAAAGTACTCTAGAGATACTACTAGTACTTTGGAAATGCCTCCTATAGATTTAAGGGAAAGTAATTATGAAAACGTTGTATTAAAGATTAGTCATTACAGAGAATTTGATTTGCTCAATGATGTAGCAAGAATACTTATAAGTAACGACAATAAACAGACTTGGCAGGAATTATCCAGCTTTGCAGGACAACGTAATTATTATTGGCAAGAAATGAATTTCTTAGAGGATATGTGTATTGATTTAACTAATTATATAGGATGTAAAAATCCAGTATATATAAAATTTCAACTTACTAGTACAGACCATGATGGAAATTATGGAGAAGGATGGTATTTGGATAACGTAAAACTTGTAGGAACTGATAATGAACCACCAAATCCACCTAAATCATTAAAAGCAAATACGTATCCTACAGGTGTCGTCTTAAATTGGACTGCACCTTGGTCAGATGATGTAGCAAGTTATAGAATATATAGAAGTTTAGGAGTAGATAAAGATTATGAATTAGTAGGAGAATCTTTTTCAAGGAACTTTATAGATATGAGTGTTGAAGAAGATAACACTTATTATTATAAAGTTACTGCTGTAGATATATTTGGAAACGAAAGTATTCCATCTATTAGAGAAGCATCTGTTACAATTGAATTTTTACAGAATAATATTTATTTTTCTGATTTTGAAGAGGATAATGGAGGTTTTACATCTGATGGAGAAAACAACCATTGGGAATGGGGAGAACCAAAGAGATCAGCTCCAGCGGAAGCATTTACAGGAACTAAAGCTTGGGCAACCAATCTTTTAGGAAAATATTATCCTAACAGTAATGCTTGGATTGAAACTCCAGAAATACAATTGCCTAAAGATACGACTTCCTATCTCAACTTTCATCACTGGTTAAACATCTGGATTGAAGAAGAAAGCAAGATATATATTTCAGAAAAAACAGAAGAAGGCTGGAGTGATTGGAACCCTTTAGGATCAACTTTTAGCACAACATTTAATGAGAAAAATTGGAAGGAAGAAAATATTAGTCTTCAAGACTATGAAGGTATGACTATTAAGCTGAGATTTATCTTACACTCAGAAGAAAAAGAAACTAGTGTTAGTGGATGGTATATAGATGACGTTTTAATATATTCTGAAAAGGTTGTTGAGGTAGAAAATGAATCAGTAGAATTGGACAATAAAGATTTAGAATTAGATGAAAAAATTGATTTAAATGAGGAGGAAATAGAGTCTAATACTGAAGAAACAGAGGTAAATAATAGTGATGAAGAATTAGAAATAAATGATGAAAAGACAGAAGTAGAAAATTTAGAAGAGATCAATAAGGAAGAAACAGAAATAAGTAGTGAAGAAATGGAATTAGAGGATGAAGAAGTAGGTATAGATAATGAAAGCTTAGAACTAGATATTGAAGATAGTACAGAAGGGTTACCTAAGAAGACTCTCTTTAAAAGTATGGTTTTATTAGAAGATAGCAAAGTCTTTGATAATTATAAAGAATTTAAGGAAGTAGAAAAGAAGGAAAAGCAACAATTAGATGAAACTATAGAAGAGAAAAACATAGTTCCAGTAGACGCTAAAATAACCATATTGGAAACTGGAAACAGTACTAGAACTAATCTTAAAGATGGTTCTTATGAAATAAGTACATTAATAGATAAAAATGGGGAAACTCTTACATTAAAAGTAGAAGCTTATGGTTATAGTCCACAAGAAGTAAAAGTAAACTTTGACCCTAATAAAATAGTTGAGAAGGATTTTATCCTTGAAGAATCAGCAGCAACATGTATTAAAGGTAGAGTAATAAATAGTGTAAATAAACAGCCTATAAAGGATGCTTATATTACTATTAAAGAGAACAGAGGATTTAATCCTATATCTACTGATGAAAATGGAAACTTTGAAATCGAAAATATTATCCAAGGAAGATATACTTTAGTAATTGAAAAGATGGGATATAAGAGAAAAGAAATTACATTAAATGTAGAAGATAATATGACAGCAATAGAGGATATCTGTTTATCAAAGTCCAATCAGTTCTCTTGGGAGATAGGCTATGATGATGGTAGCCATGAAAGAGCAGTTGTTGGTAATAGTTCAGATAAGAGACCTGCTGGTGCTGCTATAAGAATTACTCCATCAGAGTATGGAAAGATATTAGGTACAAATATATACTTTACAGATAAAGCTTTCCCTATACCTGGAGGTAATAAAATAGGGGTAGCCATATATACTGCTGATGATAAAGGAAAACCAGCAAGTATGTATGAAGCACCTATATTCTTTGAAATTAAAAGAGGAGAATGGAATTACCTAGACTTATCCAGTTTAGATTTCTATACTGATAAAGACTTTTTTATAGCAACTGTTCAAGATAATATTAAGGACTTTATGCCTGCAATAGGAGTAGATGATGATACCATACTAGACAATAGGTCTTTTATGCATATGAATGAAGTTTTCTTAGATATATCTCATAGTATGGGAACTGGTAAGGCAGGAACTCTTATGATTAGAGGGGTCATGGGATATGATATGGGAGTTCCGCAAATAATCAGCGACAAAAGTACTATCTATACTAGAGAAGAAATATTTTCTTTAAATATTAGTACTAACATGGAAAGTCATATAAAGCTATATAAGAAAGATCAGCTTATAAAAGAAGAACCTTCTATAAATGGAGATTTCTCAGTAGATGTTAATCTTGAAGAAGGAATAAATGAATTTAAATTAACTACTAGTAAAAATGGTAAGGAAATAGAAACAGATAGTATAACATTAATAAAAGACACAATTAGTCCAATAATTACTATAACCAATCCAGTAGATAAGAGTATTTATAATAATAATAAGGTATTAGTTAAAGGCAGTATTGAAGATGAATGGTTAGAAGAAGTAACTGTTAATGGAAAGATAGTTAAGTTGGATAATGAAAATAACTTTATAGAAGAACTGTTATTAGAAGAAGGTAAACACAATATAGAAATAATAGCTAAGGATAAAGCAGGTAATATATCTATTGAATCCATTGAAATAACTGTTAAATTACCTATTAAAGAGGAGGAAGATGATAACAGAAGAGACGAAGAATCTACAATAAGTAAGAAAGAGGATAATGTTATTGAAAATAATAAAGATACTTTCATGGAAGTTACTCTATCTAATACTAGTGCTTCTATAAAAGACAAGGAAGGAAAAGTAGAATTAAATATTGAAAAAGGAACTTTTGATAAGCTTACAAAAGTAAGATTAGATATAGTAGATGAAAAGACTATTTCAAAGGCAGAAGAATCTGATTTAAATAGAATTTCAGAAGTTATAGAAATATCATTAGTGCCAACTAATAAATTAAATAAGCCTATGTTAGCTAATTTTAAACTTAAACAATCTTCTATAGAAGGAAAGAATAAGGAATTATTAGGTGTTTATAGGCTTGATGAAAAAACAGATTCTTGGAAATATATAGGTGGTAAAGTTGATGATAAGAATAATACTATTACAGTTAAATTAAATAAGTCTGGTAAGTATACTGTGATGGAATCTACTAAAACCTTTAAGGATATAGAAAAACATTGGGGAAAATATGAAATCCAAATAATGGCTGCTAAACAAATCATTGAAGGTACTGATGGAATCAATTATAAGCCAAATAAAGAAGTGACTAAAGCAGAGTTTATTAAAATGTTGGTGTCAACATTGGGTGTAGAAGAAATCAATCCTTCAGAGCAATGGTATATAGGATATATGAATGCAGCATTAGAAACAGGATTAATAAATGAAAAGGTAAAGGACCCTAACTCTATTATAACTAGAGAAGAAATGGGAGTTATAATAGCTAAAGGTCTTGAGTATTTGGACAAGGAAAAGACTATAAGTAAGGAAATACCTTTTAAAGATTTAACTAATCTATCTAAAGACAGTATAGAATATATATCTGTTATATATAAGAATGGAATCATTGAAGGTAGAACAGAAGATACCTTTGTTCCAGAAGCTTCAGCAACAAAGGCAGAAGCAGCTACAGTTATATATAGATTATTGAAAGTTTTAGAAGAAATATAATAAATGAAACTTGATGGATATTTTTCCATCAGGTTTTATTTGTGCTAAATTATTAAAACTACTAAGAAGGAGTGAAAAGAATAATGAAAGAAGTAAAAAAAGTATCATTTGTACTACTAGTTACAATATTAATATTTAGTACTAATATTTTTGCCTTTGCTAATGGACTAGATTATTCAAAGCATTGGGCTAAAGACGATATTTCTTTATTAATGGAAAAAAATATTATTTCAGGCTATGATAATGGTGATTTTAAACCCAATAATCCAATTAAAAGGGCAGAGTTAATTAAAATTATAAACAATGTTTTTGGATATATAGAAAAAGAAATAATTGATTTTAATGATGTAAGTGAAAAAGATTGGTTTTATGAGGATATACAAAAAGGTGTAAAAGTTGGATATATAGAAGGATATTCTAATGGAGCAATGAAACCTAATTCTAATGTTACAAGAGAAGAAGCAGCTAAGATAATATCAAAAGCCTATGAACTAAAAGCTAAGAAAAGTAAATCCACTTTAGGATTTAAGGATGAAGATAAAATTAGTAGTTGGGCAGAAGAATATATAGCGGCTTTAAAAGAATTTGGATATATTTCTGGGTATGATAATGGAAAATTTGAACCTAAAAAGAATATTACTAGGGCTGAAATCGTTAAGATTATCTGTTCTATAAGCAAGGACATATTGAATAAAGAAGGTACTTATAGTAAAGATATAGATGGAAATTTAATTGTTAATAGCAAAGATGTATTTTTAAAAGATATGACCATATCTGGTGATCTATATTTAACAGAAGGTATAGGAATTGGAGATATTAACTTAGAGAATATAACAATTAAAGGAACTTTGAGAATAAAAGGGAATGGGCAAAATAGAGTAAAAATAAAAGATTCTGAAATAAATAGCCTTATTTTAAATAGTGGCAAAGTAGAACTAGAAGGAAATGTAAAAATAGAAAATTTAGAAACAGAAGGCATAGGTGAATTAAAGGCAGAAGAAAAAGTACTGATAAAGAAAGTAAAGATAAAAGAAAAAGGTTTTATAGTAGAGGTTAAAGGTACTATTGAAAGTTTAATAGTTTTAGAGGAAACAAAGATAAATGGTGAATTATTAAATAAAGGTATGGAAACGAAAGTAGATAAAGGAAAACTTTTAAATAAAGATATTAAAAAAGAAGAAGAGAAAAAGGAAGTAAAAGAAGATACATCAAGGGAAAGAGAAGATAAAGATAATAAAGATGTAACTAAAAGTAAAGATAATTTTTTAACTTATCTAGCTATTGGAAATGAAGAGATTGATATTAAAAAAGCCGAAACTATTGAAGGGGTTACGGTAAACATAGAAAGAGATAGGGTTCTAGAGATTATAGAGACTAGGACTAGGGATAGTAGAGCAAGAGTAGCTATAAAGCTCAATGATAAAGAAGTAACAAATAATGATATAAAAATAAAAGTTGGAGATACAATAAAAATATTAGTAGTTGCAGAAAATGGAGATATAAGAACTTATACTGTTAAGTTTGAGATGATAAGAGATTTAGTTTATATAGATAAAGAAGGTAACTATATAACCATAGTAGTTCTACCTCAAGAATATAAGAAGCTAAATGCGTTGCCTTTTGTAATCTATGATTGGGAAGGGAATATAGCTTATATAGGTGAGTTAAATAGAAAAGACGAAGAAACATTTTCTTTAACTTTTGATTTTGAAGGTAATATTTCTGGAGAATATAAAGCAAGAATTAATGTAGGAACAGATAAGACAATAGAACAAGAATTTCAATATTAATGATAATTAAGAGGTGAAAAAATGAAAACTAGAATTAATAGAGCCATCTTATCAAGAGAATGTTTAGCTTTAATATTATCAATTTCTTTTATATTAGCTAATATGGTACCTGTTTTTGGAGAAACCGTAGATGAGCAAATAAAAATAGAATTATCTAGTGAACAAAAAGAAGCAACGACAAAGAATATCCAAAAGATTCAATTTATAGGAACCAACCAATGGGAGGATGATAGATTATTTAACTTAGTATTGGCTTTAGTAGACTATAAAGGTCATATAATAAGCTTTGTTAGTGAGGAAGAGTTCATAAAAGGAAAAGATGATTCTAATCTAACCGTCTATACTAAAATTTTACCTGAAGGCTATAAACTTAAAGTTTTTGCTTTGGACGATTTAACAAGCAGGAACTTAATATCCAATGTAGTTGAGATACCTATTGTAGACGGACATATAGTTGAAGAAATAGCTTCTATAGAACCGTTAGATGTAGAAATATCTCAATGGTCAGACTATGAATTACCTAAAGAAATAGAAGCAAAGATGAATACTGGAGTAACAAAAAATATTCCAGTAAAATGGGACATTGATAAAGTAGATACTTTCAAAGCAGGAGAATTTATTATTGAAGGACAAGTAGATGGTTATAAGGGGGAAAAGGTAGTCTTAGAATTATCTATAATTGGTGTAGAAAAAATTATAGATATTGAGGATATAAGTATTACCATTGACCAAGGAGATGAATTCCTTCTTCCTAGTCATATAGAAGCAAAGATGAGTACAGGAAAAAAGAAAGAAGTACCCGTTATATGGGATGGAGAAGAAATTAATACTGAAGAAATAGGAGAATTTACCTTTGAAGGAACTGTGGAAGGTTATGAGAAAAAAGTTATTCTGACCCTAATAATAAATGAATTTAACATAGAAGATATAGTAGTTTTTGAAAATGAAGAATTGGAATACATTATTAGAGACGAATCTGAAATTGAAAGTGAAGATATTACTAAGGGGGATTTATTGGAGGTAACTAGTCTCTATCTTCCTTGGGCACTATATGGGGACTTAAATATTGAAGATTTAAAATATTTAAAGAATCTACAGACTTTAGATTTAAGTTTTTATGAAACAGATTTTGATTTAAGTTCTTTAAGCAAGTTGAAGAAGTTAGAAGAGTTAAACTTATTTGGAAATAAAATATCTGATTTAAGAGGACTAGAAGGACTTATTAATTTGAGAAGTTTAGACTTGGCTAATAATAATATTTCCGATTTAACTCCTTTAAGAAACCTAACTAATTTAACAAAGTTAAGACTAAATGATAATGGTTCCATTACAGATATTAAGGCTTTAGCCAACTTAGTTAACTTAACAGAACTTTCATTACCTAAAGATAGTATAAAGGATTATACTCCTACAGCGAAATATTATGAAAGTTTAAATAACCCTGAATTTACCTTTGAGTTATTAGAAGCAGATGAAGAAGGAGTAATTACTTTAAATGCTAGTATTGGGGACAAGTTTAATTTACCTTATGGAATTAAGTTACACGATGGAACTATTGAATATGTAAATTGGGATAAAGAAGAAATTATAATTACTAAGAACGAGTCTATAAAAGTAGAAGGTCAAGTAGTAGATTCTGACCAATGTGTATATGTTGAATTGGTAGTTGGAGACATAAATGATAATACAATAATAGAATTTCCTGATAAGAATTTAGAAAAAGCTGTTAGACAAGCTATTGATAAATATAAAGGAGATATCTATTATAAAGATGTAAAAAATCTTAAAAAACTAGAAACTTTAGGGCTTCAAGTAAAGGATTTGACAGGCATAGAAAACCTTAGTGGTCTAGAAGAACTCTGGTTATGGGGAAATATGATAGGGAATTCCCAATTATTCCATATTAAGAAATTGACCAATTTAGTTAGATTGGATTTATCCATGACTGGTTTAACTTATATACCAGATTATGCTTTTAATGGTTTAGATAGGTTAGAAGAGCTATATTTAAATGAGAATATGATTAATGAAATTGAAAAAGATGCTTTTTATGGATTAAATAATTTAATTCATCTAGATATGGATGAAAACTATATATCTAATATTGAGGCTATAAGAAATCTACCAAATTTGAAAGAGCTATATATGAGATATAACGACATAAGGGATATAAGCCCTGTTGAAGATTTAAAAAATTTAACTTTGCTTTGGGCATCTAATAATAAAATAGAGGATGTAAGTCCACTATCAGATTTAATGGAACTAAATTGGATTAGGATAGCAGATAACAATATTAAGGATATATCTTCATTATCCTCATTATCAAAGGTAACTAAATTATCTATAGAAAATAATGAGGTTAAATCTTTAAATGGAATAGAGAGTATGAAAGATATTGATTGGCTAGAAGCTCAAAATAATCAAATAGAAAACATTGATCCTATTAGTGATAAAACTGAATTGACCTTATTAAATTTAGCTAACAACAAGATAACAAATATTGAAGCATTAAAAAATACTATAAAATTGACTCAACTTTATTTAAAAGGAAACCATATAACAGATTTTAGTCCAATACAAGATTATTATAGTAATTTGAAAGTAAAAGACTTTGAATTAATTGTTCCAGAGAATTAATAGGGGGGATATAATTGTTTAATTTTAAAAGTAGAAAAAGTACCAGTCTTATATTAGCTTTATTTATGGTGTTGAACCTATTAGTAGTTAATCCAATGTTCAATATATCTTATGGAGATAAAACTAACATAGATATGGAATCTATTAGAGATTCTTTTAGGGAGACCTTAGAAGATAGCAAAGCAGAAGAAAGTATAGTAATAGAAGAACTTGAGCCTGAATTTGATGAAGAAGAGATAGTTACTTTTATAATAGAATTAGATGAAAAATCAGTAAAAGATTTTGCTGAAGGAAAGTCTTTAGATACAGTAGCTAAGGATAAAACTATAGTGGAGAAGGTTTTAAATTTACAAATACCTTATAAAGAAGAGATTAAAAAAATTAATGATAAAGCAGAATTTAATAATGAATATACTTTATTGTTTAACGGTTTTAGTGTTGAAACGAAATATGGAGATAAGAAAAAGATAGAAAAGATTAATGGAATAAGAAGTGTTACAGTATCTAAAACTTATTATAGAGATGTTAAAAATGCTGTGGATTTAACGGGAGTGGCAGAGATATGGGAAGAATTAGGTTATGATGGAAGAGGAAAAATAGTGGCAGTTCTTGATTCAGGCATTGATCATAATCATAAAGATATGGTTATATCTGAAGGAGTTGAAGTAAAATTATCTGAGGAAAAAGTTAAAGAAATAATGGACAATCAAAGTGACAAAAGGGGAAAATATTTTACAGAGAAAGTCCCTTTCGGTTATAATTATGCAGATAGAAATCTAGAAATAATAGATACAGTAGTTGATGATCCAGGCTATGCTCATGGTATGCATGTATCAGGTATTATAGGAGGCAATTGTCAAAGTGAAGATGAAATAAATAATCATAATGGTGTTAAAGGAATAGCGCCAGAAGTTCAGATATTAGCTATGAAGATATTTTCTAATAATGCAAGGAAAGAAGGGGCTTCTGAAGCAAATATCATAAATGCTATAGAAGATGCAGTGACTTATGGTGCTGATGTAATCAATATGAGTTTTTGTTCTACGGCAGGATTCCAAGACCCTAAAGATGGACAGCAAATAGCTATACAAGGGGCTATGGATCAAGGAATTATAGTAGTATCAGCTGCAGGCAATGTTACTTACTCTACCTATCCTAAAAAATATGCGAGTGTTGTAGATACTGGAGTAATAGGTGCACCTGGAATAGCTCAAGGAACTATTCAAGTAGCTTCCTTTGAAAATAATATAAGAACAGCCTATGGATTAACAGCTAAAGCTGGAGATAGGGAAGAAATAATTGGTTATGTAAAATCAGACTTTGATCCATTGGTGTTGAAAGATGAATATAAATTAGTAGACTGTGGATTAGGTAGAATAGATGAGGAAAATGAGATCAATGATTTTGAAGGTAAAGATTTAGAAGGAAAAATTGCTCTAGTAAAAAGAGGAGAAACAGAGTTTAAAGATAAGAAGCTGAATGCACAAGAAAAGGGAGCTGTAGGAGTTATCATATATAATGAAGATGATAATAATGAATATTTAGACAATATATCTACAGATCCAAAGGTAAAAATTCCAACTATATTTATAACAAACTTCGATGGGTTAAAATTAAAAAATATGTTATCAGAAGAAGTAAGAATATCTTTTAATGGAGAATTAATAGATGTGGAAAATAGCAATAAAGGTGATATGTCGAGCTTTTCATCCTGGGGTCCTACACCAAACTTTCAATTAAAGCCAGATATTACATCTGTAGGTGGGACTGTTTGGTCTACAGTTAATCATAATGGATATAAGAGTATGTCTGGTACATCAATGGCAACTCCTCATGTATCGGGTATGATGATTTTGATGTTAGATCATTTGGATAAAATGGATATAGAGTTTAATCAACCAAAAGAAAAAGTAGAATATGGGAAAACATTAATAATGAATACAGCAGAAGTAAAGATTGATGAAAAATCTGGTGTGCCTTATTCTCCAAGAAGACAAGGAGCAGGATTTGCTAATGTTCAAGTAGCTTTAGAAAATAAAGTAGTATTAACATACAATGGTGAACCATCAATTTCTTTAAAGGAAATTGGTAGGGAAACGGATATACCCCTTACTTTGTTCAACGGTGGAGATAAGCCTATTACCTATACAGTAGATATAATAGGTGGAGTATTAACAGAACAAGACAATACTATAGATACAATGTCTTATGATGTAAAATTAGAGGGTGCAGATTTAACTTTTGATAAAAATGAAGTAATTGTAGAACCAGGAAACACTGCGACTATAAACAGTAAATTAACTATTGGACAAGATGTATCCCAAAATCGGTTTGTAGAAGGATTTATTAGGTTTACTCCTAGGGAAAGTGATGTTCCGACTATTGGAATACCTTTTATGGGATTCTATGGAGATTGGGATGAATTAAAGATTATAGATGAACTAGCTTCCAAGGAGGATTCTATTTATAAAGAAACTTCTTTATTTACTACAAGAAAAGTAAATAGTCTCACACAATTATATCCATTGGGTGGAAAGGATATGAACCCAGAGTTATTTGCAATAAATCCTGATGATACAAATGCTTATAACAATGTATTGCCTAAGTTTTCTCTTCTTCGTAATGCTAAACAATTAATAATAGATGTAACCAATGAAGAAGGAGAAGTTATAAAAGTATTGGAAGATAGAGAAAAGTTGAGAAAAGAGGTAGTTATTGAACAACAAATACCTGCTAAAGTTAATTTTCAATGGAATTGGAATGGTCAAGCTTATGACAGAAATCAAGGAATATACAAGACTCTAGGCGAAGGACAGTATTATATAAATATAAGAGCAAAAGTAGATTATGAAAATGCTAAGGAACAGGTAACTACATTACCATTAAAGATTGATAAAACTCTACCTGAAGTTAAGGCATCTTTATGTTTGGCAAATTCTAATGAATGTACTCTAGAGATGGAAGCAGAAGATAAAGGTGAAGTAAATACTGGCATAGAACATTTCTTGTTTTTGATAAATGGGAAAAAATATGAAGATGAAAACGGAAATAAGATATTTACTTTAGAAAAAAGTGAAGATGGAAAATATAGAATGAAGCTAAATCTTCCAGAGAATCTGAAGGAGGAGATATTGACTGTTCATATAGGAGTAACAGATTATGCAGATAATATGGGAATAGGGGAAACTACTGTAATCTATATTCCAAATTCTCAGATTAATGTCAACACAGATAAAATTAAGTATGCTCATGGAGAAGATATAAAGATAGAATATAGGTTATTAGAAGAAAAGATTGTAGATCATTATGAAATCTATTTAAATGATTTAGACAATCCTATAGCTACTACTAAAGAATTATCTCATACTATAACTGGATTATTAGAAGATGGTTTCTATAAAATAATAATCAAGGCTTTAGGTAATGATGGAAATTTAATGGGCATAGGAGCAACGGAAATAGCGGTAGGAGATATGGCAGAACTAGAGGGAAAGTTATTACTTCAACCTTTAACAAAGGATTTCTCTATTAAAAACAGAGAAGAATATGTAGCACAGCTGAAAGCAGCAAATTATTATGAAGAGTCAAAGGACATAACTTTTGTATTATGTTTATATGATGAGAACAATAAATTAGTCAATGCTGTAGCAGCAGAAAAAAATATGGAACCAGGTAAGGTATCTATATTTACTAATTCAATTACAATACCTGATAATGGAGATTATATATTAAAAATGTTTATATGGGATAGTTTCGATACTATGAATAGCTTAATAGATAGTATAAGCAATAAATAATAATTTAAAATTCAGCATGAAAAGAAAAGGTACAATTTAGGTGAAAACCAATTGTACCTTTTTTTATATTTGCCCTATTTTTTTAGAACATCTGTCACCTAAAATAGGAAGTTATTAAATAAAAAATATATATTTATATCAATCTTTGATGAATTATAGATTAAAATTTTGTATAGTTAGTATTTTCTCAAAATTGCTACTTTTTAGGTAATATTTTGCTTTTTCTATGGATACTTTCTTCATCACCGTCATATATATTAACAAATTATACTTCAACATGTATTAAAAGGTGTTATGCCAAGTATATGAAAAGGAGGTTATAAACATTTTATAAGGCAAAATACCTTTTAAAATATAAATGACTAAGGAGTGAAGAAATAAATGACCTTCATGAAAAGAAAAACGAGGAAAGGAATAGCCTTTTTAGTGTTCTTCCTTTTAATTTTGAACTCACTTTCAGTTTTTGCAGAAACAGATAACCTGTTAAAAGGTGCTACCTCTTCTGTAAAAGAGGAAATGCTTAGTGAGGCAATGAATAAGATAGAACCTGAAGTAATGTCTATTCTCTCAGAGAACGACTATGTAGAAGTTATAGTCTACATGAAAGATCAAGTAGATAGTACAAATATAGCACAAACTGCAAAAAATAGATTATCTTCTAGTCTAACTCCATACAAAGAAAAAGTTGAAGTAAGAAAAGTAGTCCTAAATTCTTTGATGGACAAGGCAGAGGAGACTCAAGAAGGTTTGCTGAAATATTTAGATCAAGAAAAAGAAAATGGTAAAGTAGTAGAATATGAATCTTTTCACATTGTAAATGCTGTATATGTAAAAGCTAAAAAGGATGTAATAGAAAATATTTCTTATATGAGTGAAGTAGATAAAGTATTTTTAAATAAATTCACAGAAATAGATAAACCTGAAATTACAAAGAATAGTACACAAGCTAATGCTAACGGAGTAGAATGGAACATAGAAAAAATTCAAGCAGATGCTGTTTGGGATCTAGGCATAGATGGGACAGGAGTCGTTGTAGGTTTAATCGATACAGGAGCTACTTGGAATCATCCAGCTTTAAAAGAAAAATGGAGAGGATATGACCCAAACAATCCAAATAGTCCAAATTCATCAGGAAACTGGTTTGACCCTATGAATAGTAAGACTATGCCTTATGATGAATCAAGTGTACCACATGGTAGCCATGTTCTAGGGACTATACTTGGTCAAGAGCCAGATGGAAAGAATAAAATAGGAGCAGCACCTGGGGCAAAATGGATAGCTGCTAAGGCCTTTGATGCAAGCGGAGGTAGAGATAATCATATATTAGCTGCAGCTCAATGGATGCTTGCACCTAATGGAGATCCTTCTTTAGCACCAGACATAGTGAATAATTCTTGGGGAGGACAGCCAGGAAAGGACGAATGGTTTAGAGATATGGTAAAAGCTTGGAGAGCTGCCGGTATATTACCAGTATTCTCAGCTGGAAATCAAAGATTTGGAGAACCGCCAGCACCACCAAGGTCAATAAGTCCACCGTCAAATTATCCTGAAAGTTTTGCTGTAGGAGCAGTAGATATAAATAATCAAAGACCTGATTTTTCTAGAAGAGGACCAAGTCCTTACGATCAAATTAAGCCAGATATAGCAGCTCCAGGAGTAAATATTCGTTCATCAGTTCCTGGAGGATATGAAGGAGGATGGAATGGAACTAGTATGGCATCCCCTGCCGTGTCAGGAGTAGCAGCCCTTATTTTATCTGCCAACAATTCTTTAACGATAGATGAGTTAGAACAAATAATGATTGATACAGCAATACCTTTAGATGATAAGGATGATCCAGGTTTTCCAAACAATGGATACGGTCATGGTCTAGTAAATGCTTTTGAGGCTGTTACCTCTGTGGCGCAAGGAACAGGTACTATTTCAGGTAAAGTTTTAGTAAGTGGAGAAGACATAGAAGATCCTATAATAGAACATGAACAACAAATACATGAAACATATTTAGGATCAGACTTAGAGATAGAAGCTGATATTTCTGATGATGTTTCTATATTAGAAGCAGAATTATTAGTAAAAGTATTAGGAAAATCTTATTGGATATCAATACCTATGGAAAGAACTTCTGGTGACCATAAGAATGGTACTTATAAGGCAGCTATTGGTTACGACGTTGTGGAAGAACCAGGATTTGTATATAAGATAAAAGCAAGAGATTATGACGGTAATATAGTTACTACTGAAGAATATAAAGTAGAAGTAAAATTTGGTGTTATTCCAGATGAATATGAAACAGACTTTGAAACTTATCCTGTAGGCTGGATACTAGATGAAGACTGGCAATGGGGAGAACCAGCAGAAGGTGTTGGTCCAAGACCATATAGTGGAACAAAACTTATTGGAACCAATCTTCAAGGTAAATATTCAAATAATTCAAACAGTATTCTTGTTACTCCACCTATAGATTTAAGAGATACTAATTTACCTTTTGCTCAACTAAAAGTTCACCATTGGTATCAGCTGGAAAGGAATTATGACAAAGGACAGATATATATAACTAATGACTTTGGAGCAAGTTGGACACCTGTAGGACCAGTATATACTGGTGTGGACAATCCAAGTTGGAAAGAGATAATGGTTGATTTATCTGAGTATATAGGATCACCAACTCCTATATTTGTGGCATTTAGGATGACTAGTGATAGTTCTGGAAACTATGATGGCTGGTATATTAATGATATGAAAGTTATTGCAACAGATAACGAACCTCCAAGTGTACCAACTAATCTAAAAGCAAATGTTAGTTTCAATACAGTACTAATTAAATGGGATGAGTCAATAGATGGAGATTTAGCAGGATATAAGGTATATCGTTCAAACAGTTTGGAAGAAGAATTTACATTATTAGGTGAAGTTACAAGTCCATCTTTTGGAGATAGAAACATTGAACCAGGTAATACTTATTATTATAAAGTTTCATCTTATGATTTAGCAGGAAATGAAAGTGAATTATCTTCACCGTTAAAAGTAGAAGTAGGAAGTTTAGAAGATTTTATATTTGCAGCAGATTTTGAAGCAGATAATGGAGGATTCGTAGTTGGAGGTAGAAATAACACTTGGGATTGGGGTGTACCTACAGCAGGACCAAGTTCAGGATTTATAGGAAGTAAAGTATGGGCAACCAACCTTTCTGGTCAATATAGCAGTAATAGTGAATGTTTCATAGAGTCACCTGAAATCCGGTTGCCAAATGATGTAAACTCAGTATTATCCATTGGACATTGGTATGAAATCGAAAACAGATATGATAAGGGTCAAATTCAAATAGCTAAGAAAGTAGGAGACGACTGGTCTAGTTGGGTAAATATCACTCCAGGAGAGAATATAACAGGAGAAGAAAGACAATGGGCTAATTTAAGTGTACCTTTAAGTCAGTATAAAGGAGAAACTATAAAAATTAGATTTATGCTTATGTCAGACAGCTCTGTAAATAAATTAGGATGGTATATAGATTATGTAATAATTAATAAAGAAATAGGCGAAAGTTCTATAGCTATACATGATAATAAAAAGATATCTCATGAATCAGCTATGCCTAAAAAAGAAATGGAAGAAAAACCTATAGTTCTGGATATTAAGTCTTATAATCTAGGTAATACAAAGTATGAAAAAATAGAAAATAATGTAGACTTCTTATCACAAGTAACGACAGGAATTCCTATAGATGCTGTAATCACTGTTGTTGAAACAGGAAGAAGTGTAAGAACAAATCCAGCCGATGGAAGATTTAAACTTAAACATGCAGCAAATGAGGAAGGGGAACAATGGACATTAAGAGCAGAATCCTATGGTTATTATCCAAAGGAAGTTAAAGTTCATTTAGGAGAAGGAGAAGCTGTAAGGAAGAATATAATATTAGAAGAGATGCCAAAGGGTATTTTAGTAGGAAAAGTAGTAGATAGATATTCAAAAGATCCTGCTGCTAATGCTGTAATTCGTGTAAAAGAAGATCCAAAGATAGCTCCTGTAGTAGCAGATGAAGAAGGTAACTTCACAATAGAAGATATTCTTGAAGGAGAATATACATTAAAAGTAACGGCTGATGGATTTGAAGCAGGTGAAGTAAAAGTAGTAATTGTAGGAAACCAAACTAACGAAATAGAAGTACCTCTAAAGAGATTTATTGGATATGAAGAAGAAATAGTTTATGATGATGGAACTGGAGAAAATGCATTAGTGCTAAATACAGCAGGTAGTGGTTTGGCAATAAGAGTAACTCCATCTGAATATGGAAAAGTAAAAGGAGCCAACATCTATTTCTGGGATAATTCATGGCCAACACCAGGAGGAACCGAAATAGGTATTACTATATTTGATACTGATGAAAATGGTAATCCAGTTAAGTTGGATGTGGAACCTAAAATGATAGATATAGAAAGAGGTAAGTGGAACTATATAGACTTATCAGAATTTGGTTTTATAACCGATAGAGATTTCTTTATAGCAACATCACAGACAAAAGCAGGAACTTCATCTCCAGGAGTAGGTATAGATGAATCTAGTCCACATGGTGATAGATCTTATCTATATGCAGGAGATCAGTTTAAACGTATAGCAGATGAAGATGTAAAAGGTGGATTAATGATGAGAGCGGTAATGGAATACTCTATTGATACACCACAAATAACTAATTTAGAAGACATTACTTATACAAACCAAGATAAGATATCAATAGAAGGAAAAGTTACTGCAGATGGTAAAGTAAATATATATGTAAATGGAACAAAGGTGGATGAAGTAACTACAGAAAATAAATTATTTAAAAAAGAAATAGAACTAGTAGAAGATGAAAGTATAATAACAGTTACATCAGAAATGGAAGGAAGAGAAACAGAACCGTCACAAGAGAAGAAAGTAATAAAAGATAAGATAGCACCAGAATTAAATATTATATCTCCAACAGAGGGAATGGTAATAAATCAAGAAGTAGTTCATATTACTGGAACAGTAATTGATGAACATTTAGAAAAAGTAGAGATAAATGGAGATCCAGTAAAAGTTGAGGAAGACGGAAGTTTTGATGAAAGAAAAATAGTAAATCAAGGTGAAAATTTATTTAAGATAGCGGCTTATGACTTAGCAGGAAATATCCAAGAAGTTGAAAGAAAAGTTATTGTAAAATTAGATGGACCAGTTATAACAGATTTAGAGCCAAGTGAAGATGTTACATTAAAATCAGGAGAAGAATTACAAGTAAGTTTTAGAAGTGAATCAGCTGGAAAAGCTTACTTTAGAATTATTCTTTCAAACAATATAGATTCAAACCATGCAGGAATAGAAATGGAAGAAGTAGAAGCAGGATATTATGTAGGTACATGGAAAGCACCACAAGGATTTGCTGTTAAAGATGCAGTTATAGAAGCTGAATTTACAGATGAAGCAGGAAATAGAGTAACAGCAGTAGCAGACGGAAAACTTACAGTAATTTATGAAAACCCAGTAGACCCAGTAGATCCAGTAGATCCGGTAGATCCAGTAGACCCAGTAGATCCAGTAGATCCAGTAGACCCAGTAGATCCAGTAGATCCGGTAGATCCAGTAGATCCAGTAGACCCGGTAGACCCAGTAGACCCAGTAGATCCAGTAGACCCAGTAGATCCGGTAGATCCAGTAGATCCGGTAGACCCAGTAGACCCGGTAGACCCAGTAGACCCGGTAGACCCAGTAGATCCAGTAGATCCAGTAGATCCAGTAGATCCGGTAGATCCAGTAGACCCAGTAGACCCAGTAGATCCGGTAGATCCTAAACCAGAACCTAAACCAGAACCAAAGCCAAAGCCAGAAACTCCAAGCAGTAGTGGAGGAAGTAGTGGAGGAGGTAGAAGCTACTATTCATCAGTAACTGTAAAAGATACTCCTAAAGTTCAGCAGACTACAACTTCCACAATTAGCGGGCAAGTATCAACTTTGGCAAATACTTTAAAGGATAAGTCAGGCAATATAGAATTAATATTTGCTGAAGGTACATTTAATAAAACATCAAATATAAAAGTAAATGTATTAGAAAAAGATAAAATAGTGGAAGAAAAAGGTAAACTAAATAGAATATCAGAAGCTTATGATATAGTTTCTAGTGTATCAGAAATGAAGAAGCCAGTTAATCTTAGAATAAAATATGATAAAGAAAAATTAAATCTACCAGATGAATATTTAGGAATCTATAGATTTAATGAAGATACAAAGACTTGGGACTATGTAGGAGGAAAAATAGATACAGAAAACAATATAATTTCAACAGAAGTAGAGAAAGATGGAAAATATGCAGTAATGGAATTCATAGGAGCCTTTGAAGATATACTAGGACATTGGGCAGAAAAAGAAATAAGGGTAATGGCAGCTAAGGGAATAGTAAATGGAGAGAATGGAGTATATAATCCAGAAGGAAAGATGACATGGGCAGAGTTTATTAAGACTATAGTATGTATGCTGGATTTAGACTCAGAATCAATGGAATCAGAAGGTGAATGGTATATTCCATATGTAACAATAGCTATAAAAGAAAATCTAATAGAGTTAAAAGAAGGATTCGACTATAATGAGGCAATAACAAGAGAAGATATGGCAGAAATAATTGGAAAGGCAATTAAGTATAAAGATAAGTTAGATTTAGATATTAAAGAAATTACAGTTGGTGATTATTATGAAATAAGAGAAGGGGCTAGGGAAGGAGTAGCTATAGTAGCTCAATATGAAATAATGAAAGGAAGAGCAGATTCTAAGTTTTCACCAAAAGCTACTGCCACAAGAGCTGAAACAGCTGCAGTTTTATATAGACTATTTAATGTTTTAAATAAATAGGATTCACGAGTAAAAACTATAAGGTTTTATAATCTTATAGTTTTTACTTTATTTATTTAAACCAGTAATATTTTTGGGACAAAGAGTATATATTTCTATAAGGATAAAAAAAGGAGGATGAATATGAGAAAAGCTAAAAGGATACGAGTAATTACTATGGTATTACTACTAGTATTATTTAGTAGTACAACCATCTCTTTTGCTTCAAGTGATATAGGAAATCACTGGGCGAAGGAAGACATTGAATATTTACTTAAAAAAGACATTATATCAGGATATAGTGATGACAGTTTTAAACCCGATAAAGAAGTTAGTAGGGCTGAGTTTATAAAAATGATTAACAATGTTTTTGGGTTTACTAAGACTGTTAATCTATCCTTTACAGATGTAAAAGAAACAGATTGGTTTTACAAAGAAATAAAAAAAGGAGTAGCAGCAGGATATATTGAAGGCTATGAAGATGGAACTATTAGACCAAATAATAAAATCAATAGAGAAGAAGCAAGTAAGATTATAGCCACCGTATTTAAGCTAGAGAATAGTAATGAAGATTCTTATAAAAAATTTAAAGATAGCAATCAAATATCTTCTTGGGCTAGGGCATATGTAAGTTTAATGTTAGATAAAGGTTACATAAAAGGATATAGTGATAATACTTTTGGACCAAAGAAAAATATTACTAGAGCAGAAGTTGCTCATATTATAAGAAATGCCAGTGGTGAAATATTAAATGAGTCTAAAGAATATAGTTTAGGAGAAGTAAAAGGGAATGTCATAATCAATAAATCTAATGTGACTTTAAATGGGACAACCATAGAGGGAAATCTATATTTAACAGAGGGAATAGGAACAGGAGATATTTTATTAGAAGGAGTAAATGTAAAAGGAACTATCTATATTGAAGGAACAGGTAAAAATAAAATAACTTTATCCAAATCAAAGGTTAATAGAATCATAGCTAATAATGCTGATGCAATAGTAGGTAAGGATTCAAAGGTAGAAAAGCTAATAATTAATGGGAAAGAAGTTGTGGAAACAGCTAAAGGCAAAGAAAATACTATAACAACACCTAGTACCTCAAGTGGTGGTAGTAGTGGTACCAGCAGCAGTGGAGGTGGCGGAGGTTCAAAAGAGCCAGAAGGTCCAAAGAATCCTGAAGGACCTAATAAGAAACCTTCTATAGAAGCAGTATTTTACCCATCACCTATTTTAAATAATTTTGGAAGAGTATCTATTAAGACTTTAGAAGAAGTATCAAATGCTTATAAATATGAAGTAAAATTCAAATATTCTAATGGAGTAGATGAAGATGTAGTAGGACCTGTAAATATAGATGATAAAACATCTGAAATTTTCTATAATGGAAGTTTTCCTGTAACAATTAATATTTATGATAACAATGGAGTATTAGTTTACACCTTTAATAATATTGAGTTGGAAAGATAATTTTAAAAAGAAGGGGGATGATTTTTTGAAAAATATTAAAAAAATAACATCAATTATCTTAATATTCGTACTTTTAATGCCAACTTTAGTATTTGGTCAAGAGAATATAGATGAAAATGTAGTAGAATCCAACATGAATAATGAAAATATAGAAGAACTTACCATAGAGGAAACTATTGAACTAAATAAAGTAAAATCTGCTATAAACAGAATTCTGGGTAAGGACAATGAAGACTTGAAATTAGAAATGACAGATCTAGAGGATGCAGAGGTGCGAGTTATCATAGAACTAGAGGAAAGCCCTACTATATTTTATGCTACTGAAAGAGGAATAGAGTATTCTTCATTATCTGAAGAAGAAGTTCTTAGCTTAGAAAATTCACTATTATATAGTCAGAATATAGTAGAAGAAGAAATAAAGGATAAAGGAATAGACTTTGAAATTGATAAAAGATTTACTACTACATTTAATGGATTTAGTGGTGAAGTTAATTTAACGGATATAGAAAGAATAGAAGAAATACCAGAAGTAAAAAAAGTATATATATCTGAAGAGTATGAAAGACCTAAAATAATGCCTGATATGAATAGTAGTAATGATATTGTTAGATCCTACAGTGCTTGGGATATAGGATATAAAGGTGAAGGTATGGTTGTTGCAGTAATAGATTCGGGCATGGATCCTGCACATAAAGACATGATACTTAGTAGTGATACAAAAGTATCACTAGATGAGAGCAAGGTTAACTTATTGAAAAATCAATTAGACCTAAAAGGAAAATATTTTACAGACAAAGTTCCTTATGGATACAATTTTTATGATAAAAACTATGAAATAAAAGATTTAGGTCCCGAAGCATCAGAACATGGTATGCATGTAGCTGGTACAGTGGGAGCCAACGGAGAAGTTAGCGAAGGTGGCATAAAAGGAGTTGCTCCAGAGGCTCAAATATTAGCTATGAAAGTGTTTAGTAATGATCCTATCTATGCTACTACTTTTGATGATGTATATTTGGAAGCTATAGAAGAGGCTATTAAATTAGGGGCTAACGTTTTAAATATGAGTTTGGGCTCTTCTGCTTCCTTTTATGTTGAAAATAGTCCAATAAATATTGCTATAACCAATGCAGTTGAAAATGGAATAGTATGTTCTATTTCATCAGGAAACGCAGGACAAATTACTTATGGATGGAAAAACACTCATTATGGATATCCTCTAAAGGAAAATCCTGATATTGGAGTAGCTGGTAGCCCAGGATTGTCTTATGATTCAATTCAAGTAGCTTCTATAGAGAATACTCATATACAATCACCATATTTAGCCTATGAGTTAGAGGGAGAAAAAAAGGGAATTCGTATAGCTATTACAGGTACCATTATTCCTTCCAATTACTTTTCTGATAAAGTAGAATATGTAAATTGTAATTTTGGAAGAATTGAAGATTTTACTAGCTTAGATTTAGAAGGTAAAATAGCCTTAATCATTCGTGGAGAAATTGGTTTTACAGATAAAATACAGAATGCTCAGGAAGCTGGAGCTACAGGGGTTATTGTATATAATCATGTTGAAGGAGGAGAAGAGCTAGTAAATATGGCATATCCTGAAGATGGAAATATTCCTGCCGTATTTATTGGAAATCAGGGAGGAAAGGCTTTACTAGAATTAGAAAATAAAGAAGTATGTTTTCCTAAAGATCTAATGGCGGTTCCCAATCCAAGTAGTGGAAAAATGGCAGAATCATCATCTTGGGGAACTTCCCCTAGTTTAGAATTAAAACCGGAGATTACAGCTCCAGGAGCTAAGATATATTCAACACTACAGGACAATAAATATGGAACTATGAGCGGAACAAGTATGGCAGCACCTCATGTATCTGGCGGTGCAGCATTGGTTACCCAATATATAAAGCAGAACAAGGATTTAAAAGAAATACCTTTAAATGATCTATTAAACTACGATAATATGGATGGAACTCTTTTATCTTTACCAGGTAGTACTATAATAATAAAGAATAAGGCTTTTGCTATAGGATTATTAGAAAAAGAGAATAGTGTAAAGATAGAGAAAGAAATCGTAAACAGTAGAAAAAACAATATTGATATATATGTAAGATTAAGTACATCGAAAATTGTAGACTTAGATGGAGAAGTTTTAGTAGATTTATCTAAGATACCAAGTCTTGTTACTTATATGGATATTGAAGGAAATGAGACTCTATGCTCTACTTTAGTTACTGAAAACGCCATAGCAGAGCAGACTAAACTTACTAAAATAATACTTATGAATACTTCAGAAATAGTTTTAGATGAATATGGTATTCCTATTTCTCCAAGAAGACAGGGTTCTGGATTGATGAAATTAAACGATGCTTTAAATACACCAGTTATCGTAGTAAATAAAGCTAACAATGAAGCAAAAGTAGAACTTAAAGATTTTGAAAATACTCACTTTACTTTCGATCTTAGAGTAGTAAATACTTTTGATAAAGAACTAACTTATAATATAGAAGTAGATTTACTAGCAGACTATATACATTCACAAGGGACGTCAAGTTTAAATTTACTTACTGCTAGAAGGATGGATGGAAACATAGATGTTGTCGATACTATTACTATACCAGCTAAAGGAGTTAAAGACTTTACTGTTAAAGTAGACTTTTCAGCAGATAATGAAAAATATAGAAATATGTTTGTTGAAGGATTTGTAAGACTTGAAGAAACTACACAGACTTATTCTAATTTAAGCGTTCCTTTTGTTGGATTCTATGGTAAATGGGATGAACCAGAAATTCTAGATGGATTTGAAGGAATTGATGAAATCTCTTACTATGGATATGCAGGCATGATAAATACAAAGACGGAATTTATGAATCCAGAAAAAATCTATATTAGTCCAGGAACTAATAGTGGAAAAATGTTTGGTAATGACACAGTTACTCCAATCTTATCTTTTATGAGAAATGCGGAAGAAGTTAAATATAATATTTTAGATAAAGACAAGAAATTAATAAGGAATTTAAGAACAGAGAAGTTTGTAAAAAAGACGTATATAGATGGTGGAAATCGGCTTCCATATTCTTATATCCCAAATAGGGGATGGGATGGAACGGCTAAAGGTAAAGTAGTAGAAGATGGACTATATTATTATCAAGTTCAATCTAAGATTCATTATAAAGATGCAAGATGGCAGGAAAAAAATATACCAATATATGTTGATACTACTCCACCTGAAATAAATGATTTAGTACTAGATGATGAAACTAATAAGCTATCATGGAGTGTATCAGATAATTTAACAGAAGTAAGTGCTGTTTTAGTCTTCTTAAATAATGAAATTATACATGAAGAATTGGTAAAAGATAAAAAACAATTTGAGATCGACTTATCTGATAAAATCGGTAATTTAGATATGTTCGAAATACAAGTAGCAGCCTTAGATGGAGCTAACAATATTGGAACTAAATTGGTTCATAAAGGTGAAGATAATAATAGACCAAATATTTATTTAGAAAAGCCAGATTTATTAACGTTTTTAAATAACAAGAAAGTTTTATTTAAAGGAGCTATATTTGATACAAAACTAACTCCTACAGTTAAAGTAGATGGAAAAGAAGCAGAAGTATGGTTCTCAAAGAATGTAGTAATAGGGAATCCAAAAGATCCAATAAGAGCCGGAGACGCTTATGAGTTTAGTAAAGTTCTAACATTAGGAGATGGATATCATGAAATAAAAGTAGAAGCCATAACTAACACAGGATCACAAAGCGATCTTATTAGAAGATTTTATATAGATTCTACTCCACCAGAAATAGAAGTAAATGTTTTAGATAGAGAACAAGATTCAGATAAGGCAAATTTAGAAATAACAGTAAGGGATAATTTCCCTATGATCTTACTATATGTTAATGACAGTGAAATCGTAAATGAAGAACTTGATGAAATGAAGAATATTGAGCTAACAAAAAATGTTGAGGTTGATTTAGAAGAGGGAATTAATGATATACCTATAAAGGTAATAGATGCAGGAGGAAATGTTGTTGAAAAGGTTATTACTATAGAAAGAAAAATGGATAAAGAAGAAACTATAGAAGATGTTGAGAATATTCCTATTGAAGAGGAAAGTTTATTAGATTTCACAATCGAAGAATTTGTTTCTGAAGACTTAATACTTCCAGCCGTTGATGACAATGGAAATAAAATAGTTTGGAGATCTGACAATTCAGCTTTAGTTATAGAAGAGATAAGAGATGAGGAAGGAAATATAGTGAGTTACAAAGGTATTATTATAAGACATGAAGAAGATGTAGAAGTGACTTTAGAAGCTTCAGTAGTAATTGATGAAGAGGCATTTGAAACATTATATTATTTAACGGTATTAAAAATAGAAGAATAGTATTATAGAATTAAAGGAGTTATCTCATAATATTTTTAAGATAGCTCCTTTTCTATTTAGTTTAAAGCTTATATATTAACTTATCTAATTCTCTGATATAATAGTGTCAGATTGCTAAATTTTAATTTTTATTAATATAGATCTTTAAAGGAGGTAAAATTTATTGTCAACATTACCTATAAATGATAGTCCTAGATACGTTAAAATTGCTGTTGATATTGCTTATAAAATATATAAAGAAGAACTTAAAGAAGGACATAAGTTAAGAGGTAGTTCTGCTCTTGCAGGAGAATATAATGTATCTCCAGAAACTATAAGGAGAGCCGTTATTCTGCTTCAAAATATGAATGTTGTAGAAATCCGTGAAAAAAGTGGTACTTATGTAGAATCTAAAGAAAATGCAAAAGAGTTTATAGACAAGTTTACTACAACAAATAGTATAAACAATCTAATGACTAATATCAGAAAGCTTAGAATGGAAAAGATGGAGATAGAAAAGAAAATAGATGAAAATATAGAATTGCTTATTGAACACTCTATTCATTTTAAAAATATTGATACTACATCTCATTATGAAGTTTCAATCTCTTCACAGAGTCATTTAGTAGAAAAAACTATAATTGAAGCTCAATTTTGGCAAAATACCAATGCCACTATTATAGCTATTAAAAGAGATAATGATACTTTTTTATCTCCAGGACCCTATTTTCAATTTAAAGAAGAGGATATAATATGTTTTGTTTCAAGTGAAGAGAATATTAGTAAGGTAAAACAATATGTAAACTCCTAATTAAAACCGTTATGAAAAACAACGGTTTTAATTTTTTTATTCAATTTTACATTGAAGCCAATATATGTTATACTATTAAACGTTACTTTTTATTGTAACAACTTTATAAAAAATATAAGTTGGTAGTTTTGAAACTTATGAATAGTATTAATGGAAATAGGAAGGAGATAAGACTTAATGATTCAGTTTGAAAATGTTTCAAAAGTATATGAGGATGGTTTTGAAGCATTAAAAGATATAAACTTCAAAGTAGAAGAAGGGGAGCTTTTAGTGCTAATTGGACCATCTGGATGCGGAAAGACTACAACGATGAAGATGATTAATAGACTTATCGAGCCTACTAGTGGAACAGTATATATAAAAGGAAAACCAATTAAAAGTCAGAATCCCGTCGACCTTAGAAGAGATATAGGATATGTCATCCAGCAAATAGGACTTTTTCCTCATATGACTATTGGGGAAAATGTAAGTTTAATACCAAAGCTTAAAAAACAAGACCCTGAAGAATATATGAAAAAAGTTGATGAGTTACTAAATATGGTTGGATTAAATGCAAAAGTTTATAAAAAAAGATATCCGAAAGAGCTTTCTGGAGGTCAACAGCAAAGAGTAGGTGTTGTTAGGGCCCTTGCTGCAGATCCTTCAATAATACTTATGGACGAGCCTTTTAGTGCCTTAGATCCTATAAGTAGAGAACAGCTGCAAGATGAACTTGTGAAATTACAGGAAGAAATAAATAAAACCATAGTTTTTGTTACCCATGACATGGATGAAGCTTTGAAAATTGCAGACAGAGTATGCATAATGAAGAATGGGCAAATAGTCCAATTGGATACACCAGAAAGAATATTGAGACATCCTGCTAATGATTTTGTAAGAGATTTTATTGGAGAAAATAGGCTAAATGAACTTAATGAAAACAACTTTCCACCTATAGAAGAAGTTATGACTAAAGCAATTACTATTAAACCTATGCGAGGATTAGCAGAATCTAATAAAGTACTCAATAAGAACAAAGTAGATAGTTTGATAGTAGTTGATAATAATGACGTATTCCTTGGTGTCGCTAGTGCTTGGGATATTTATAGAAATTTTGAGAATGAAGATATGGTAGTTAAAGATGTGATGAAAAATGACTATGCTTATATAACAATTTATGAGTCTCTTGAAAAAGCATTAACTTTAATAAAGGAATCTAAAAAAGGATATGTCCTAGTTTTAGATGAAAAACACAGAGTTAAAGGAGTCATTACCAATGGTAGTCTAGTAAGATTGTTTGTAGATGAGTTTACTAATTAATGAAGAGTTAGGAAGGAGTTATATATGGGTACCGAAAATATATTTTTATCTTTTATAAATACGATGAATGAACGTTGGTCTATGGTTTTAGATAGCTTAATAAGTCACATATGGTTGACTTTAATAGCTTTATTAATAGCTGTGTTAATAGGAGTTCCTTTGGGAATCTTTCTTACAAGACGCAGAAAAATAGCTGATTTTGTTATAGGGGTAGTTTCCGTATTTCAAACTATTCCTAGCCTTGCTTTATTAGGTTTTATGATACCATTATTTGGTATAGGACCTAAGCCTGCTGTAATAGCACTTACGATTTATGGGTTACTTCCAATACTTCAAAATACCTATACAGGAATAATTGGAATTGACCAAGGGGCAAAAGAAGCGGGAAAGGGAATGGGAATGACATCTACACAAATACTGTTTATGGTAGAAATTCCTCTTTCTATTTCAGTTATTATGGCAGGTATTAGAACTGCTACAGTCCTGATAATAGGGGTTACCACTTTAGCGTCTTTAGTTGGAGCAGGTGGATTAGGAGATTTAATATTTAGGGGAATTTCTTCAGTAAATCCTGGCTTAATTCTATCTGGTGCTGTACCAGCAGCAGTTTTAGCCATCTTTTTCGATTTTTTATTAAAGTTTCTTGAGAAAAAGATGACACCAAGAGGATTAAGGGATTAAAATTTGTGAAAGGAGAATGTAGATTAATGGATATTAGAAAGTTAAGAAAAAAATTAGTTTTAGGAGCTGTAATGTTAATATTATCTATTTCTTTAGCAGCATGTGGAAGCTCTTCTTCTAAAAAGATAGTAGTTGGAGGAAAGGATTTTACAGAGCAGGATATATTAGTTAATATTGTTTCTGAACTTATAGAAGCTAAAACGGATATTAAAGTTGATAGAAAGCCTTATTTAGGCGGTTCTAGTGTAGTTACCAGCTCTTTACAATCAGGAGATGTAGACATTATGGTAGATTATACGGGAACTGGTCTTGTAAGTGTTTTAAAAGAAGAAGTAATAGCAGATGCCGACGAAGCTTATAGAGTAGTAAAGGAAAGGTATGACAATGATTTTGGTATAAAGTGGCTTGAACCCTTAGGATTTAACAATACCTTTGCTATTACTATGAGGAAAGAAATGGCTGATGAAATAGGCATAGAAACTATTTCTCAGTTAAAAGATCATGCTAAAGATTTATCCTTTGCTTCTACTCAGGAATTTTTAGAAAGAGAAGACGGCTACGATTCTATGAAAGAAATTTATGGAATAGAGTTTAAGGATGTAAAGGCAATGGATCCTGGTTTAGCTTATACTGCTATAAAAGAAGAGCAAGTAGACATAAGTGTATCTTTTGCAACAGATGGAAGAATACCTGCTTTTGGATTAAAGATACTAGAAGATGATAAAAACTTCTTTCCCCCTTATGATGCAGCTATTCTTGTAAGGAATGATATTCTTGAAGAATATAGTGAACTTGAAGATGTTTTAAATTCAATTGCTGGAAAGTTAACAGACGAAGAAATGGCTAAATTAAATGCTCAAGTTGATCTAGAGAAAAAAGATTCTAAACAAGTAGCAAAACAATGGCTTGTAGAAAAAGGAATAATATAACTATATAGAGTCCATTATAAAGGAGCAGTAGAATATTCTACTGCTCCTTTATAATTTTAATATATTCCATTTACAATTTTTTTAAACTTTCTGAAAGGAGCTTTCCTGCGAGAGACAATAAATCTCGGTAACTCATATTTATGAGAATCTTTTTCTATGTACCCAGGTTCCACAGTAAAAGCCATTTTATATCCTACTCGCTGTAAACATTTAATAGAGTTTCCATCATATTTACCATAAGGATATGCTAAATATTTAGCGTTTAATTGTTCCTTGCTCTTTGTAATATCTTCAATTATCTTTTTTTCATCTGATATAAGTAATAATGGTCTATCCTTAGAATCCATACGATGTAAGTCATAAGTATGACTTTGGAAATCAAATACATCCTTATATTTACCTATTGTATTTATATTAATGAATTCTAATGTATTTGGATTAAAGGATTGAGGCTCTTTGTCACCAGCACTGCCAATTAAAAATATGGTTCCTTTAAAACCATACTTTTTCATTATTGGATAGGCATATATACCATTGCTTAAATAACCGTCGTCAAAAGTAATAACTACAGTTTTTGTAGGTAAAGTTATATCTCCATCAATAAAACTTTGTAACTCGTCTAGGGTAGCTGTATAAAACCCTTTTTTATTAAGATAATCCATTTGTTTTTTAAAGGTCTCTACAGCTAATACACTTCCATTTTTACGCCATCCATACTTTTTAATATCTTCTTTTGGTAAAAGATGATGGTATAGTAGTACTGGAATTTTTGAAGCAGTTTTTTCTTTTTCTGCCATTACATAACTTAACTCAGTTATAGGGAAATTAAAGATTTCTACGAATATTCCGATTAAAATAACAAGTGTAAACAATATTATTGCGAATTTTTTCATATTTTTTACTTCCTATAAGACAATTTTATAATACACAATTATATACTAATTAATTGATTTCATCAACTGATTTGGTTTTTATTAAATTTCCTATATATGGGGCGATACTAGAAAATTTTAAATTAGAGATTTTCATTAACATATTATATTTCTTGGAAATTTAGAGGATTTTGTAAATAAATGTAGAATTATTACAAAATATATTAAATAATTAAAATAATAATTTAATACAATGAAAAGGAGGATAAAAGATGAAGATAAGAACAAAGATAATTTTATTTACTGTACTTATTTGTATCATTAGTATAATATCTATATCTCTAATTAATTATAACGTCTCTATTAAAGGATTAGAAAGGGAAGTCAATTCCAATACCCAAGGAATTTCCACTATAACAGCTGGTGAAATAGATAAGTGGATGGCACTCCAAAAGGATTCTTTAGATGAGACCTTAAATAGTATATTATACAATAATAATTATGACTATGATTATGTTTACAAATTTTTAGAAAGTCAAAGCGAGAAAAATGAAGGAAATGCATATTATATAGGCCTTTCAGATAAAAGATTTGTATCCGGAACTGGGTGGATACCGCCTGCTGAATATGATATAACTGAAAGGGAATGGTATAAGGAAGCTATAATGATAGATGGTATATACATATCAAAACCTGATATCGATGCAAGAACAGGAGACATGGTTATTACAATGTCCAAGGCGATAAAAATAGATGGTGAAATATTAGGTGTTATAGGGTCTGATATTGCCATAAACCATTTAGTTAATATTGTATCTAATGTAGAAGTAAGTAATGATTCCTATGCTTTTTTAATGGATGATAAAGGTAATATTATAACTCATTTAAGCGAGGAATATAAGCCTACCGCAGATAAGGGATATATTAATATAAATAATATATTAGATGGAAAACTAATGGGAATAATGGAAAATGAAAACTTGAGTTTGGCCAATAAAAAGGTTAAAGATTTTGACGATAAAGAGAGATTTTTCTTTTTTAATGATATAAAAGAATCAGATTGGAAAATAGGATTAGCAGTATCTGAGAAAGAAACTTTAAAAGTGGTAGATGATGCAATCAGTTTAACTTTTACCACTACTATTGTTGTACTTATTTTAGCTATTATTTTATCATTTTATGTAGGAAATTCAATATCTAAACCAATAAAGGCCTCAGTAAAAGCAGCTGAAGATATAGGTATGTTAGATTTAAGAAAAGACATGGATCCTAAAGGCATTAATAGAAAAGATGAAATTGGAAATATGTATAGGTCTTTCCAAATGATTATTGATAAGCTGAGAGTATTTATAAATGATATGAAAGAATCCATTGATGTGACCAATGTAATCTACAGGGAAACTTTAGAGAAGCTAAATTTTCTAGTTTCTCAAGCAGAAGATACATCAGCTACTACAGAGGAGCTGTCAGCAGGTATGGAAGAAACTTCAGCTTCTACTATATCTATAAATGAATCTGCCGGTGAAATAGAAAGAGCTATATCAGATTTTGCCGAAAAAGTAGAAGATGGATCTGCTACTTCAAATGAAATAAGTATAAGAGCAGAAGAACTAAGTGGTCAATTTATTAAGGCAAGAGATAGATCTATAGGAATATATAGCGATACAAGAGAAGAAGTAGAAAAAGCCATAGTATCTTCAAAGGAAGTAGGAAAAATAAATATATTATCCAATGCGATTCTAGAAATTTCAGAACAAACTAGTTTACTGTCCTTAAATGCAGCTATTGAAGCAGCGAGAGCAGGAGAATCTGGAAAGGGTTTCGCTGTTGTAGCTGATGAAATAAGGAAGCTAGCAGAAAACTCTTATTCGACGGTTGAGGAAATAAAGGTTGTAACAAGTAATGTAACGGAAGTTGTAAACCAATTGGTAAACAATATGTCAAATTTAATAGATTTCTTAGAAAAGGATGTAACTAAAGATTACGAAATGATGGTAAGTGCAGTAAATCAATATAAAGATGATGGCTCTTCATTGAACAATATTATCTCTGATTTATCTGCCACATCAGAAGAATTAGCAGCAACTATAAATGAGATCTCTTCTTCTATGAAAGATATAGCCACTACAGTAGAAGAATCTACTACGGCGACTACTAGCATAGCAGAAAAGAACATGAATATGGTGGGGGCTATAACCAATATTAATTCCATAATGGAAAGGAATAAAGAAGTATCAGATAAGTTGGAAGAAATCGTTTCTCAGGTAAAAATTTAAAAAAGATTATGAATTCACAGGTGTAGAGGTGGTATATTAAGAGTAGAAAGAGATTCGACTTTTGAAGTCATTTTATTTATAGTTTTAGTTTTTTGAACAGTAGATTTCTTTTCGAGGGGAGGCTACTGTTTTTTATTTGTACTTTTAAAATGAAAACCTTGTAATAGAAGCATATTTAAGTTTATTTTAGTGTGGCATAGTAGAAGCTGAAAAATAGCTATCTCAAAATGATTAAAAAGTCATTTTGAGATAGCTATTGTATTATCTTTTTATTTTCTTAATGCATGATATGACGTACTAAGGGTTTACATAGGTTCTGGATTTTGTACATAATATGATGTACTAAGAGTTGACATAGGCTCTGGATTCTGTACGTGTAAATTAAGCCCTAAGTTTAAATTAACCAATACTAATGCTAATGATACAAATCCTACTAATGCTTTTTTAATTTTCATCTTTTTTTCCTCCTTCATTGTTTATTATTAAAGTTTCAATTAGTTCCAATGCCTTAATCTCATTTTTATTAGTTATGTAAAATTCTAAGGATTTCAACATTAAAAGAATATCATTATCTAATGAAATATTCAATATGACATCTCTATAATCTTCAAATAATTTATGTATTTTATTATTATCTAATTTATTATAGTAAATATTAAATAGTCCTAGTATATTTTCTTTAACAACATTATGTTGATTATTTTTTTTAGCATATACTAATGATTCATTATAATATTTCTCTGCTAGATCAAATTCATTTAAATGATTGTATGCAGTAGCAATTTGGTTGCATAATTTAGAAAAATAGTTTGAGTCCTTATTTAATTTAGTAATATTATCTAAAACTTTATTTATATATTCTATAGATTTATTTTTAAAATTTATTTTTATATATACTTCTGCCATATTAGCATACAATAAAAGTAATTCATCATAATAATTTCCTAAACTTAATGCATCTACTGCTTTATTATAGCTTTTTAAGGCTTCATCATAATTTTCAATTTCAAAATAGCAATTGCCTTCAAGAATTAATATTTTTCCTAAGTCTCTATAGTTTGATTTTTCTATATATCTTAAAGACTCTGTTATTTGTTCCAAACTTTCATCTATTAGATTTAAATATTCATAGGCAAGAGCATTATTATAGTGAAAAACAACCATATCTTTATCTGGTATATTTTTTCTATTTACAAGCACATAATCAAATAAATTAATGGCTTCTCTATATTTACCTATAATAATGCAATTAGCTATTAATTTTTTCATAAGTCTGTAGTTTAACTTTCTATCTGGATAATTAAAAACACATTCCCAACCTTTAATATAATAGTGATATCCTTTAGTATAATCCCTTAAATCCTTATAAATATCTCCTAGAATTTCATAAATTCTTATTTTCTTATCCGTTAGATTCCACTTATTTAAAAATAATTCTATTTCACTTACATACTCTGTTTCGATGCTATAGTTTTTAGTTGAAAGTAGCTTGTCCAATTCTTCAATATATAAATCAGCTTGTTTCTTAGCCTCATATCTATCGGGGTTAAAAATGTCTTCGGGATCAATAATAATATCTAAACCTTTGTCTTCCATAATCTTATTAATATTTCGACAAATTAGCTTAGCGTTATTTTCAGTAAGAGGAGTTTTATTATTTTCAATGATACTTATTAAATTTCTTGTAACTTCTCCCCCTGTAATTTCATACTGCTTTAAGTCTAGTTCCTGTCTTATTCTCTTCAAGTTTTCCCCAATGGATAAATCATTATATTTTACCATTATACTCATCCCTTTAGAAAATAATTGTATTTTGCCATCATTTTACCATATGAAAGTATATTTGTAAACGTTTTTACTCCCCGATTTTTTTACAATTTAATACAAAGTATAACAATTATTTTATGTTAAATTATAAGAAATATAGTTTAATCAGAATGGGAAGATATTCTAATTGCATTTAAAATGATAAAATATAGAAGGATTAATTTGTCAGTAAATTCTTAAATAGGGTATTATATATAAAAGAAGGAACGGATATAGATGTTATAACGAAACTAACAGGATTTAGCAAAGAAGAAATTGATATATTATAATAAGGCCCTTTTAAGAGTAGTTTTACTTTTATGCTGCAGAAACTAAGGTTCAAGATATAATTTTTTAACATTTTGGGCATACTATATATAATTAAGCTTTATTATAATAGCTTTTAGTTTTAGTTTCTTAATCTTTTTCAAGATTTTATCATTTAACAAATTAAGTATTAAAAAGTTGTTTACAAAATGCTCACTTGTGTTATAATGATAGTGTAAAAAGAAAACGTCAATGTGCGAATCAAGTAATCAAAATTAAAACCCCTCAGAAGTGGAAGTTCTGAGGGGTTTTGCCATTATTTATTTCTTAAAATGTTTAAAACTAAGTTGATAATTAGCAGAATCTTATAGATTCCATCAATAATGGCTGTTAGCTTTAGTTTCTTAATCTTTGCCAAGATTTTTGTCAATGTGCTCCTCAAATAATCACCTCCTTTGCTTTACAGAGGAGGTAAGATTAAGAAACAGCCTACCATATTATACCATAAAAACATACTATATAGAGATGAAAGTATAATCAATTGTGATTTTAAAATTATATTTCTACTGGATTGATAAAATATTTTCAATTTATCGCTTTATTTTGGTATAATAATAGTAATATATTTAAATTAAAAGAATGGATGATTCATATGCTTATAACAGTAAAGGATGTATTAGAATTAGACGGGTTTAAAAATGCTAAAATAGTTGCTGGAAAGAGGGGACTATCTAATATTGTAAATAATGCTACTTTAATGGAAGTTCCAGATATATTTCCATATGTAAATATTCATAGTTTATTGATTACTACTCTTTATCCAATATATAACAATGAGGATGCCACTAACCAGCTTATTCCCAAGCTTTCCGAGTTAGAATTAGCTGGTATTTGTATAAAACCTGTTAGATATATAAAGGAAATACCATTAGAAATGATAAAACAAGCTAATGATTTAGACTTTCCAATTATAGAGTTACCTGAAGATGCTAATTTATCTAATTTAGTAACAGAGATTCTTGAATTATCCTTAAATAAGCATATAAATATATTAAACTTTAGAAACTATGTCCATGAACGTCTTATGAGTCTTTTTTTAAGAGGAGAAGACATAAATTCTTTAGTAAATAATTTATCTGAAATAGTAAAGTTTCCTGTTCTTTTATTAGACAATGATTTAAATATTATATGTGTATCTGACGATTTAATGAAACAGGAAGTTTCAATAATATATTCTTCTAATAATTATGGGAAGGATAAATTTATAGTTAAAGTAAAAGATGTAGAATATTTGGAAGAGTCTTATATAAAATATTCTATAAATGCAGGAAAAACTAAATTTGGATACATTGTATTATTAAAAGGAGAAGTTAACAATCAAAATTTAATAGTAGCTGTTGAACAAGCTTCTTTACTAATAGCTTCTGTATTCTATAAAAATTATGCTGTATTAGAGAAGGAAAGAAGTTTCCAAGATGCATTTATTAGAGATATTTTACAGGGTAAAATATCTTCCCAGATAGATACCATTAATAAAGCTAGAACTTTTGGGTGGAATATGGAATTCCCCCAAATAATAATGATTATAAAGGTACTAATAGATGATGAAAAAAGGAAGAAGGAAGTATATGAATATATTTTAGATTCAAAGTTCATAGAAAAGACTTTTGAAGAAAAGATGTTAGTAAATAAAAATAAATTTAAAACTGTATATATAGATGATTCGCTCGTAGTATTTATTAATGCTATATTTATGAATAGTATTAAAGAAAATTCTATTGAAGTTGGAAAATTAATTGTTGAAAGATTAAAGGATAAAGTTAAAGTGGGGATTGGCATTTCTAATACGGTAAAAAGTATTGATAATTTTCCCTTAGCATATAAAGAAGCACATAATAGTTTAATTGTAGGGACAGTTTTAAATCAAGGTTCTTTTGTTAGTCATTATGATGATTATCAGATGTTCAATATAATAAAGGAAGTAAAGGATAAAGATACTTTGCTTAAATATGTAGAAAATAAATTAGGAAAAATAATAGATTATGATAAAACAACAGATATGAAACTAATGGAGACTCTTAAAGTTTTAATAGAAGAAAATTTTAATGCTAAGAAGGCAGCAAAAAAGTTATTTATACATTATAATACACTACGTTATAGAATAGAGAGAATAAAAGAGTTAGGAATAGATATAGAAAATGGTTTTGCCATTGGTGAATTAGTATTAGCATATAATATTTATCTATGGCTTATGGCAAATCCAGATTAACAGTGTATTAATATGACAATGGAGGTTATTATAAGACGAGTATCGTTGTTAATAGTTAACAATGATACTCGTTTTTTTTGGCTAGACATAATAATGACTCAAAAAAAATAGTATGCTATGATTTTATCAAGGATAACATTAAAAAGACTTTTTTAAATTTATAAGAATTGAATTATTATATTTCAATAGATAAATAAAAAATTATTATAAAAATTAATAAATATAAAACGAGGAGGTAAAGAAAATGATGGATGTAAAAGTTTATAGAATTCCTATGGCAGGACCCGATGATGTATCTGGTTTAAAAGAATTGATTGAAGCTGGGGATATCGTTTCCAGTGAGATTGTAGCTGTTTTAGGAAAAACAGAAGGTAATGGCTGTGTAAACGATTTTACTAGAGGATTTTGCACTTTTGCCTTTAGAAGTTTCTTGGCTAAAGAACTTGGAAAAACTGAAGAAGAAGTTGAAGAAAAGGTGGCTTTTGTAATGTCAGGAGGAACTGAAGGGGTTATGACTCCTCATGCTACCATTTTTACTAAAAGAGAAATAGATGAAGTAGAAACAGAAGATAAATCTTTGGCTGTTAGTGTTGGCTTTACTAGGGATTTTTTACCTGAAGAAATAGGTACATTAACTATGGTTAAAGAAGTGGAAAAAGTAGTTTTGGATCTTATGAAATCTGCAGGAATAGATAACAAGGAAGATGTTCATTTTGTACAAATAAAATGTCCTTTGCTAACTTCTGATAGAATTTTGGAAGCTAAATCAAGAGGAAAGTCTGTTGTGGTAGAAGATACCTATAAATCCATGGGATATTCAAGGGGAGCCTCTGCTCTTGGAGTAGCTGTTGCCTTAGAAGAAGTTGACGAGTCAAAGGTTACGGAAGAATCCATATTAAAGGATTGGTCCTTGTATTCAAAAGTAGCTTCAACCTCTGCAGGAGTGGAACTAATGAATTGTGAAATCATACTCATGGGTAATTCTAAGAAATCTATTAGTAAGTATAGAATAGGCCATAGTGTTATGAAGGATTCTATAGATTTAGAAGGAGTTATTGAGGCTATAAAGGATAGTGGACTGGAAATAGATAAACTGCCATCAGAAGAGGACAAGAAGAGAATAGTAAATGTACTTGCCAAAGCAGAAGCTTCTCCAGACGGATATGTAAGAAATAGAAGAAACACTATGCTGACAGATTCAGATATAAATCATACTCGTCATGCTAGAGCAGTAGTCAATGGAGTTATAGCTTCAATTGTAGGAGATCCTATGGTCTATGTATCTGGTGGAGCAGAACATCAAGGTCCAGCTGGAGGGGGACCAGTAGCTGTTATTATTGAAAAATAATTAGAAGTTGAGGAGATGAAATGAATTATATTTTAAAAAATGGATATTTCCCTTTTACTGATGAAATAAAAGATATTTATATTAAAGACGGATTGGTTGAAAAAATTGGTGATGATCTTGAGTCTACAACTTTAGATGTTAAAGTTGTAGATTTAAAAAATAGAATTATTATAAATGGATTCGTAGATGGACATATGCACCTTGATAAGGCTCTAATTGGAGAAAAAGTAATGAATAAGAGTGGTACTTTATTTGAAGCAATTGAAATTATGAGTAGATATAAATCCAATATGACAAAAGAAGATGTAAAAGCAAGATCTAGGAAGATTCTAGATCTTGCTTATAAAAATGGAACTAGATTTCTTAGAACTCATATAGATGTAGATCACAAGATTCAATTAAAATCTATAGAAGCTTTATTAGAATTAAGAGAAGAATATAAAGAAGTATTAGATATTCAAATAGTAGCTTTTCCTCAAGATGGCATAAACCAAAATAGTAAGTCTCAATTTTATCTAGAAGAAGCTCTAAAGATGGGTGTTGACTTGGTTGGTGGCATACCTGCCATAGAAGAAGATCCAATAAAGCATATGAATATTATATTTGATTTAGCGATGAAATATGATGTGGATATTGATATGCACATAGATGAAACTGATGATCCTAAATCTTTAATTATTAAAGATTTAGGAGAAATGACTATAGCAAATGGATATATTGGAAGAGTAACAGCAGGGCATTGTTGTAGTCTAGCGGCTAATGAAAGGGAAGATATACTACCTATTATTAATCTTATTAAAAGAGCAAAGATAAATATTATTTCTCTTCCTTCTACTAACCTATATTTACAAGGAAGAGGAGATAAGAAAAATATTAGAAGAGGTATAACACCTGTTAAGTATCTAATAGAAGAGGGAATACCTGTGATTATTGCCTCTGATAACATTAGGGATCCTTTCAATCCCTTTGGAAATGCAAATTTGTTAGAAGAAGTATTAATAGCTGCTCATGGATGTCACATGGGTGGAGAAGAAGATTTAAATAAATTGTTTGATATGGTATCTATAATTTCGGGAGAATCCTTAGGTTTTGGTTATGAAATTAAAGAAGGAAAGAAAGCAAACTTTATAGTTTTAGATGCTGTAACTAAAGTAGATTCAATAATTAGACAAGCTAATATATTTGGATACTTTGCAGAAAATATTTTCAGAACAAATTAGAAAGACAATAACTAAGGAGGCGAATATATATGAGTTTATTAATAAATATAATACCATTAGTTGTAATACTAGCACTTCTATTTAAAAGACAGCATATGCTCTTTGCAGGATTGGTAGGAGGAATTCTAGCTATTTTAATTGGTGGATTAGAATTTTCAAAGGCAGCTCAAATGTTTGTCGGTGGTATATCTAATATGTTAGGGATTACGATACCGATAATCTATGCTGCTTCGGCTGCAATGGTTTCTAAGGCTGGAAGTATAGAATCCTTAGTAGAATTATCTAGAAGAAGTTTAAAAGGAAAAATAAGCGTATTAGCTGGAATTATAGTATTAATACAAGGATTCGCAACGTATATGGCAGGCATGGGAGCAGGAAATACAATGGTTACAGCTCCATTAGTAGCAGCAGCAGTAGGAGCAGTACCTGAAGTTATTGCAGCAATGGCTATAGTTTCGGCAGTAGGATTTACTACTTCTCCGGCTTCTACAGAAACTGTATTGGCTGCTGAAAGTGCTGGAAGAGATGTAATAGCCCATGCAGCAGCTATGAGACCTTATACTATAGCTTTTTATTTATTAGCTGCTGGACTAGCTATTTATGGTGTTCATAAAAGGGGAGTTTTAATAAAAGAAAATGTAAAAAAAGAAAATAATAGTAATGACAAAAGCAATAAAACGCTTCTAAAACAATCTATACCAGCTATAGCTTTGTTGGTTATGGTAGTAGGGGGAAGTAAGTTAAATGCATTAATTGGAATAAATCTATTTTCACCTGCAACAGCTGTTATATTTACAGGTATCTTAACGGTAATTTTAACTCCATTAAGTATTACTGAAACTTGTGACTCTTTAATTGATGGTTCTAGGTTTATTTTAACTACTTTGTTTGCAGTAGGAATATTTCTATCTTTTATAAATATGGTTAGTGAGCTCGGAACTTTTCAACAGTTAGCTGCCTTAGCAAGTAATGTACCTGAATCCATAATATTGCCTGTAGCTATGATTATAGCATTTCTAATAGCTATTCCTTCTGGAGCTTTTACAGCTGGAGTCTTGACTTTAATACTTCCTACTTTGTCAGCTTTAGGATTGCCTTCAGAAGCTATGGGGTTTGTAGCAATAGCAACGGGACTTGGAACTCAAATAAGTCCTGTTCAAATAAATGTTGCAGCTTTAGCAGAAGGCTTTGATATAGACATAATAGATGTTATAAAGGGAAATTTAAAGTATATACTAGGAACATTAGTGTTGTTAATTGTAATTGGCATTATAGTAATATAGAAAACTATAAGGAAGGGGATTTAATGATAGGTTCATCATTAGTCCCTTTCATAAAATAGGGGTGATATTATGAAGAACAAAAAAACTGAAATGGATATTATTTATGGTATTGATGATAAGCCTGAATTATCAAAAGGAATACCTTTAGCATTTCAACATATCTTGGCTATGTTTGCTGCTAATATTACTGTACCGCTTTTATTGTCAGCTTTGCTAGACTTACCCCCAAGTGAAACTGCTTTTTTAATACAATGTGCCTTATTTATGGCTGGAGTAGCGACTTTTATCCAAATAATGAAGTATAAAGGAATAGGCTCTGGTCTTCCAATAGTAATGGGAACTAGTAATGCTTTTATACCTACAGTTTTAGCTATAGCTAAGGATTTTGGAATAGGGGGAGTTTTAGGAGCAAGCTTTATTGGAGGATTGTTCGAAGTATTTTTAGGAAAAAATCTTTTAAGATTAAAGAAAATATTTACCCCTTTAGTATCCGGCATTGTTGTTCTAACTATAGGAATAACACTTATACCTGTTGGAATCAGACAAGCAGCAGGTGGAAATACGGATATGGGCAATTTAACAAGCTTATTTATTTCAACAGTAGTTCTAGTTACAATTATTTTATTTAACCAAAGCAATAATAAATTTTTAAAATCCTCGTCTATATTAATAGGACTAATAGTTGGCTATATAATATCTGCACTTTTTAAAATCATAGATATAACTCCAGTATTAGAATCAAGTTGGTTTTCATTTCCTAAACCTTTTAAATATAAATGGTCTTTTGAACCAACGGCTATTATAGCTATGCTTTTCATGTATGTGGCTACAGCCATAGAAACTATTGGAGATATATCTGCTCTTACTATTGGAGCAGAAGGAAGAGAAGCTACAGATGAGGAAATGAGCGGCGGAGTAATAGCTGATGGATTGGGAAGTAGTATTTCTGCTTTATTTAATGGATTTCCAAATACTTCTTATACCCAAAATATAGGAGTAGTCAATTTAACAGGCGTATTTAGCAGATATGTTGTAAAAATTGGTGCAATTATTTTAATAATTTTATCTTTATTTCCTAAGGTTGGAGCTTTAATAGCTATAATGCCAGAGCCAGTTTTAGGAGGGGCTTCTATTGCTATGTTTTCTATGGTAGCTGTGTCTGGTTTGTCTTTACTAAGGAATATAAAACTAAATAATAGAAATATGTTGATAATAGCAGTATCTTTAGGTATTGGCATTGGGTTAAATTTAGTACCAGAGGCTACTCAGCAATTACCTAGAAATCTACAGCTTTTTCTGACCTCAGGAGTAGTTCCAGCGGCATTAGTATCAATAATTTTAAATTTATGTATACCAGAGAATGAATAGGATTTTAAGTAAATATTCATTGTTTATAAATCAAATATGGATAAAAAAACGTAAAAATCATATTAGGTAGGGATGACTTATGAGTAAAGAAAAATATGAAATAATAAAATTTAATGCTTCTACCTATGATAAACACTTTATTAGACATTTTAATGAAAATAAAAATGGAGAAAAGATAGGAGAAATACACAGCATCTATTCTAGGACTATTAATTTTTTAGATAAGAAAAAAAGTATGTATACAATAGGCTCTAAGAATATAGATAATAGTCCTTTCACCCTAAGAATAGATAGTGAAGATATAAACTTTGAAGATCTAAATTTAAAAGAAGGAAATTTATTATTTAAAGTAGACAATAACCTTGTCATAGACAATAAGGTAGAAATAAATATAAGTCCTAAAAGTCTATTATGGAATCCTGCTCTATATGGAAGGAAAGACTTGGACAAAGGTATAATTACCAATAACATAGATTATTTCAATAATTTAATTCTAAGTAATGGTTCTTATGGTGGATGTAAATATTTTTATTTGAAAAATTATTTAAAAGAAAAAAATCATAAACCAACTCTAATAGAAAAAGAATTAGCAAGAAGAATAGAAATATTATTAGATACTTTAAACTATAAAGTCATAGATAAAGATAAGATAAATTCTTTAATCGGATTTGGAGTAGGGTTGACTCCTTCTGGAGATGATTTTCTAACTGGTTTTTTATCCACCTTTAATATTATATCAACAGATTATACTACCAAAATAAAAGAGAAACTAACAGATTTAATAGATATAAATAAAATTTCCACTACTGATGTAAGCAAACAAATGCTTTTAATTACTTTAAAAGGTGAAGCTAGAGAATATGTTTTAAACTTTATAAATTCTTTCTTAGATGGAAATAAGGATCGATTTCTTTTTTCTTTCAAAAACCTATTAAACATTGGATCTTCTTCCGGAACTGATTTAGCCATTGGAGTAGTTACCGCATTTAATTTATCAATAAACAATTTCAATATGGAGGAATGGAAACTATGAAAAATACAATAATTAGAAAAAATGCTTATTATGATTCTGTTACCTTGATGTCTTTATCCAGTAAAATATTAGACTTAAAGGGTGTAGAAGAAGCTGTAGTATCTATGGCTACAGAAATGAATAAGGAATTATTACAAAATGTAGGACTGGCAACAGAAGAATCTCATAATGCTGGAAATAATGATTTAATAATTGCTATAAAAGCGGAAAATGAAAATAGTTATGAAGAGGCATTAAAATTAGCAGAAGAACTTCTAAATCCAAAGAATAAAAAGAAAAGTAAAGGTAAAGAAGAAATACCTAAAACTATAGACATGGCTATGAAGCAATTTCAAGATGCAAATTTAGCTGTAATTTCAGTTCCAGGAAAGTTTGCTGGAAGAGAAGCAAGAAAAGCTTTAGAAAACAATTTACACGTAATGCTTTTTAGTGACAATGTAACTCTAGAAGAAGAAAAAGAGTTAAAAGAAATAGCTAGAGAAAAAGGACTCCTTGTAATGGGACCTGATTGTGGAACTGCTTCTATAAACAATATAGGATTATGTTTTTCCAATGAAGTGAGGAAAGGAAATATAGGAATAGTCGGTGCTTCTGGTACAGGACTTCAAGAAGTTATGGTTCAAATTCATAGACTTGGAGGCGGTATTTCACAAGCCCTAGGTACTGGTGGAAGAGATCTTAAAGAAGAAATTGGTGGAATAATGATGATAGAAAGCTTAAAGGCTTTAAATAGAGATGAAAATACAGAAGTAATAGTTCTTGTTTCTAAACCACCTGCAAAATCTGTAGAAAAGAAAATATTAGAAGAAGTAAAAAGTGTAGAAAAACCTGTAGTTGTTTGCTTTATAGATGGAAATAGAGAGGAAGAAAATGATTCAAAGGCTGCCTTCGTTTATGGATTATATGAAGCCGCAAAAAAAGCTGTAGAAATAGCAGGTATAGATAAAAAAGGAATTAAAGAAGAAAACTCTAAACTATTTGAAAAAGCTAATGAACTTAAAAAAATATTAAAACCAGAACAAAAGTATTTTAGAGGCTTATTTTGCGGAGGCACTCTTTGTGCAGAAGCCTTATCTATTTTAAGAGGAAAATTTGACCATATTAAAAGCAATGTAGCTAAAGATGAGAGAGAAAAACTCGAAAGTATAACGGGTTACTCTGGCAATATATTAATTGATTTAGGGGAAGATGAATTTACTGTAGGGAAACCCCATCCTATGATAGAACCTACTTTAAGATTAGATAAAATCATAGAGGAAGCAAAAGATGAAGAGGTAGCTCTTATATTATTGGATTTTGAGCTAGGATATGGTTCTCATGATGATCCTGTAGGTGTTACCATAAAAGCCATTAAAGAAGCTAAAAGTATTGCTAGTTCTAACGGAAGACAATTAATTTTTGTAGCTTATATTTGTGGAACAGATAAGGATAAGCAGGACTATGAGAAGCAAAGAAAAATGTTAGAAGAAGAAGGAGTACTAATGGCAGAAAGTAATATGGAAGCAGCAAATATAGTAATAGAAATATTATCTAATTAGGAGGATTTAAAATGAGCAATATTAACAAGTTGTTTTCAGAAGAATTGAAAATATTAAATATAGGAACAAATAAATTTAAAGATGATTTAGAACTTCAAGGTCAAAAAGTATTACAACTAGATTGGGCTCCTCCTGCAGGCGGAGACATAGAAATTTTAGAAATAGTGGACAAGCTTTCTTCTAGAGAAGATATAAAGGAGGCTAATGAAAAAACTGTTGAGATAATGATGAATTCTCATCCAATTTTAGCAGACGTAGATAAGGCAATAAATGTGATTCCAGGTATGAAAGACAATATGATACTTCATTCAGGACCACCTATCGAATGGGAAAGAATGGCTGGACCAATGAAAGGGGCCATAATAGGAGCTTTAATTTATGAAAGATTAGCTAAAGATGAAGAAGAAGCAAAAAAAATAGCAGCTTCAGGAGAAATTGAATTTGCACCTTGTAATGAACATTGCACAGTAGGACCAATGGCTGGAATTGTATCTCCTTCTATGCCAGTACATGTAATCTATAATAAAACTTATGGAAACTATAGTTATTGTACAATTAATGAAGGTTTAGGAAAGGTTCTGAGATATGGTGCTTTTAATGATGAGGTTATAGAAAGACTTAAATGGCTGGAAAATGAGTTTGCTCCTACTATAAAAAAGGCACTAAGTAATATAAAAGATGGAATAGACATAAAATCCATAATTTCTCAAGGAGTTCATATGGGAGATGAATGTCATAATAGAAACAAAGCTTCTACTAGCTTGTTCTTTAGAGAGATAACCCCTTATATATTAGAAACCGATGTGGATTCTGCTATAGTCAAGAGAGTATTAAAGTTTATGAAAGAGAATGATCATTATTTTCTAAACTTATCTATGCCAGCTTGTAAAGCCGCCACAGATGCAGCTCATGGAATAGAAAATTCAACTATAGTAACTACTATGGCTAGAAATGGTGTAGATTTTGGAATAAGAGTAAGTGGACTTGGTAAAAATCAATGGTTTACTGCTCCTGCAAACATGATAAAAGGTTTAATGTTCCCTGGTTTTAAAGAAGAAGATGCCAGTCCAGATATAGGAGATAGTTCTATTACAGAAACTATGGGTATAGGAGGATTTGTTATGGGAGGTGCTCCAGCTATAGTTCAATTTGTAGGGGGAACCGTTGAGGATGCCATTGGTTATAGTGAACAAATGTATGAAATAACTGTAGGTGAAAATACAAATTATTCTATTCCAACTTTAGATTTCCGTGGATCTGCTATAGGTATAGATATAATTAAGGTAATGGAAAAAGGAATTTTACCAATAATAAATACTGGAATGGCACATAGAGTTGCAGGAATAGGTCAAGTTGGTGCTGGTTTAGTTAATCCACCAATGGAATGTTTTAAAAAAGCAATACTTGAATTTAATAAATAGTAATCAGGAGGCAGATTATGAGTAGAATATTAATTGCTTTAGGTGGTAATGCATTAGGTGAAACTCCAAAGGAGCAGCTACAAATAGCTAAGGAAACGGCAAAACCAATAGTCGATCTTATTGAGAAAGGACATGAAGTTATAATTGCCCATGGAAATGGACCCCAAGTAGGAATGATTAATTTAGCTATGGAAGGAACTTCTATGCCTTTTCCAGAATGTGTTGCAATGAGTCAGGGATATATTGGATATCATCTTCAAAATGGAATATATGAGGAATTAAATAGAAGAAATATAAAGAAACATGTAGCTACTATTGTGACTCAAGTAGTAATAGATGAAAATGATGAGGCATTAAAAAATCCCACAAAACCCATAGGGAAATTTTATTCTAAAGATGAAGCAGAAACTCTATTAGTAGAAAAAGGATATACGATGGTAGAAGATTCTGGGAGAGGATATAGAAGAGTAGTACCTTCACCTAAACCTATAGATATTGTAGAAAAAGAATCTATAAGAACTTTAGTAGAAAGTGGACATATTGTTATAACTGTAGGAGGGGGAGGAATTCCTGTAGTTAGAGAAGGATTTGCTTATAACGGAATTAATTGTGTAATAGACAAGGATTTTGCCAGTGAGAAAATCGCTGAGTTAATAGCTGCTGATTATCTATTTATTTTAACAGCTGTAGATAGAATCGCTATTAATTTTGGTAAGAAGGATCAAATTGACTTAGAAAAGATGTCAGTAGAGGAAGCTTATAAATATATTGAAGAAGAACAATTTGCTCCAGGAAGTATGCTTCCAAAAGTAATGGCAGCAATAAAGTTTGCTGAATCTAAAAAAGGAAGACAAGCTATAATAGCTTCACTAGAAAAAGCAAAAGAAGCTTTAATCGGAGAAAGTGGAACAATAATATATTAAAATATATGTGAAACTATTTTTAAAGGATCAGAAGAACATTTAAAAAATAAAAGAGTCTATTTTAATCTATTACCTTTACCTATGATAAATATTTATCATAGGTAAAGGTAATATTGTTCAATTTGGTACTCCAAAAGAGGTTTATTTTTATCCTGCAAATGGATATGTTGCATTATTTAGTGGCAAGGAGACTAATGGATTTGAAATAGGAGATACTAGTAACATTAAAATTGAGCATAAAATTCATATATAGATAACTTCTATTCAATGTCCAGTACCACAATAAGGAAGTTATTATTATTTTTCTGTAAATTGTATGTCGTACTATGCAGGATAATATAGATTTATGTCGAATACATAAGTTATAAAAATAACTAATGGAGGGATTTATATGAATATAAGAAAGAGAACGGTATCGTTAATTCTCGCTCTAGCTATTATATTATCAATAGTTCCAGGAGTAATGGCAGATAGTATATTTACAGATATTGATGATAGTATCTATAAAGAAGCTATATTAAATTTAAATAAAAAGGGAATTATAGTAACACCTAAAGATGGAAAGTTTAGACCAGATGATGTTTTAACTAAAGCAGAAGTATCTGCATTAATGGTTAGAGCTTTTAATCTACCAGAAATATTTCCACTAGATGTGGAAGAAAAAATAGAGAAAAAATATACATATGTAGATACGCTAGGAGTAATAGATGATGGATTTGTAGTAAATTCTGCAGAAGACATAAAATCTCATTGGGGAGAAAAATGGATTGAGGGTTTGATAAAAGTTAGAGCAATTGGAGTAGACAAGAATGGAAACTTTAATCCAAAGACTGCTGTAACTAAAGAAGAATTTTTCAATATACTAGGTAAAGTATTATTTGGTGTAGATGAAAAGGTAGATTATGTTGAAGAGTTAAAGAAGTTAAATATTTTCCCTGAAGAATATATAACATCAAAGGAGAATATAAGTAGAGAAGAAGCAGCTGGAATGTTAGATATTTTAGTTTCAAATCCAGAGTTCAAAGTTATAACTATATTAGCTACATCAGACATCCATGGGCATATAACACCATATACACCAAGTGGAGCTAATAGACCTATTGGCGGAATGGCAAAGATGAAGAAATTAGTTGATGATGTTAGAAGTCGTCAGCCAAATACTTTATTAGTAGACATAGGAGATGCTCCTTATAATACAAATGTGGCTAACTTATTTGAAGGAAAACCAGTTATTGAGCTAATGAATATGATGGGATATGATGCCATGACTTTGGGAAACCATGATTTTGATTTTCCACAAGATGTGATGGAAAGAAATGCAAAACTAGCTAATTTTCCATTTTTATCAGCAAATACTTATTACAATGAAAAATATCCTGATTATTTAAAACCCTCTATAATTAAAGAAGTAGGCGGAATAAAAGTTGGTATAGTAGGAGTAGTAGACCATAATAGTGGCTTCTATACTCATCCAAACAATGTTAAAGGTATAGAGTTTAAAAATCATTTTGATTCGGCTAAAAAAGAGATTGAAGCTATAAAAGACAAGGTAGATTTAATAATAGTATTAGGACATTTACACACAGATAACGGAGTATTACCAGAAAAGGTAGATGGAATAGACCTTATGTTTGGTGGAGGAACTGATATCGTTGCTTATCCAGAAAAGATCAAGGATTCTTGGTTAATTTCTTCAGGAAAACATGCGGAGCTTGTATCTCAAACAAATGTAAATATGCTTAATGGGAAAAAATTAGGATTTAATTTTGGACATGTTTTTATGACTGAAAATCTAGAAGAAGATAGTGAAGCAGTTAAACTAACGGAAAAATATACTAAAGAGTTAGACGCTAAAATGGAAGAAATTGTAGGAACTACAAAAGTAGCTTTAGATGGAGAAAGAGGAACTACAAGACGTAAAGAATCCAACTTAGCCAATGTAATAGCTGATAGTTTAGTAGAAATAACAGGAGCAGATGCAGCTTTATTAAATGGTGGTGGAGTTAGAGCTAGTATCCAAGAAGGAAATATTACATTAAAAGATGTTTATACAGTACTTCCTTTTGATAATGCAGTAGTGCTTTTAGAAATGGAAGGTAAAACTTTAAAAGCTGCTTTAGAGCATGGAGTTTCTCAATATCCAAGTGCAGCAGGATCATTCTTACAAGTATCAGGAATCTCCTATACTTTTGATGCAAATAAGGAAGTGGGAGAAAGAATAGTTGACATTAAGGTAAATGGTAAAGATCTAGAAATGGATAAGAAATATAAAGTGGCTGCTAATGACTTTTTAAGTGGTGGAGGAGATAAATTTACTATGCTTAAAGATGATGCAGAATTATTACAAAAGACTAAATTTTATTTAAGAGATAGTTTTAAAGAATATTTATTAAATCATAAAACTATAGAACCAAAGACTGAAGGACGTATTATTATATTAAACGAAGTCGTTCATGAAGATTAAAAGTGTATAATAAAGCCAGCTCTTAGGAGCTGGTTTTATCAGTATTTTTAATATAAAAGAAATGGGCATGAAATTATTTTAAGTACTTTTTCCATAAGATATTATGATATAATAAATTTAAGGGAATAATACGAGAGAGGAGGTAAATCTATGGATGACAAAACTTTTGAACTGCTGGAAAAAATGTATTCTGAGTTTTTAAGTTTTAAAAATGAAATGACAGGTTTTAAAGAAAGATCGGAGAGATTTCAAGATGAGATGACAGAATTTAAAAACGATATGACGGAATTTAGAACTGATATGACAGAATTTAAGAGTGAAATGACAGAATTCAAAAGCGATATGACAAAATTCAAAGACGATACTACCTCTAGACTTACTAGGATTGAAATGAATCAGGAAAGTATGGAAAAAGACATCAAGACTATAATAGAAGTTCAAGTAAATCATATGGAACAGAATGAAAAACAACATAAGGAAATGATGGACACCTTTGATGGGAAAATAGAAGTTATGGAAGCTGCTATAAGACATATAGCAGGACAGACTACAATGAATACTGCAGAATTAACTACTTTAAAGAAAAAGTTAGCATAGATTAAAATGATACATTAAATAAATAGTTATATAAATAATAAGTTAGTGATTAAAACTAGCTTATTTTTTTTATTATAGAAAAGATTAAATTATTAAATATTCATAAAATTTTATAACACTTTAAATTAGAAAAGAAAAGTTTTTATAGTAAACTAACAAGGCTTATTTTTTTATATTATGATATTATATAACAGATTCAATTTTGTATTAAAAATGGATATATTAAACAGCTTAGAAAATTTATTAAAGTAACCAATTTTATTATTAAAAATCCAAGGAGTGATGAATATGAAACAAAAGGAAGATAAAATAATACTTAAAGGTGACATAGTTTTTACTCCGACTAAAGAAAAATTTGAAATTCACAAAGACTCTTATATAGTAGCAGAAAATGGGAAGGTAGTAGGAATATTTAAAGAATTAGAAGAGAAATACCAACATTACGTTATAAAAGATTTTAGTAATAAGATTATAATACCAGGGTTTATAGATTTACATCTTCATGCTCCCCAATATCCCAATAGGGGATTAGGGTTAGATAAGGAACTTTTACCGTGGCTTGAAACTTATACATTTCCAGAAGAAAAGAAGTATGAAGACATTCAGTATGGAAAAAAAGTTTATACTAAGTTGATTAGAGAGTTATGGAGAGTTGGAACTACTCGCTGTGTAATATTTAGCAGTATACATAAAGAAAGTACAAAGCTTTTATTTGATTTATTCATAAAATCTGGATTAGGAGCATATATAGGAAAGGTAAACATGGATAGAAATTCTCCTGATTATATTACGGAGGATACAAAAAAATCAATTGTAGATACAGAAGAAATAGTAATAGAATATAAAGATAAATCAGATTTAGTAAAACCCATTATTGCTCCAAGATTTGCCCCTGTATGTACTGTAGAACTCCTTGAAAGTTTAGGCTATCTTGCATCTAAATACAATCTACCCGTTGAATCTCACCTTAGTGAAAACATAGGAGAATTAGCATGGGTTAAGGAATTGTATCCAGAGTTTGCTAATTATGCAAGTGTGTACAATCAATATGGTTTGTTTGGTCAGACTAAAACTGTTATGGGTCATTGCATATATAATACTGAAGAAGAAATAGAATTAATGGCTAAGAATGGAGTATATGCTGCCCATTGTCCTCATTCAAATTTTGATCTTTCTAGTGGAATTATGCCAGTAAGAAAGTTCTTAGATAAAGGTGTACCTTTAGGTTTAGGTACAGATATGGCAGGAGGACATTGTATAAGTATGGCGGACGTTATGGTGGCAGCTATCCAAAGTTCAAAGATGAAATGGCTCGAAACTAATAAAGAACTTCAACCAATTACTATTAGTGAAGCTTTTTTCTTAGGAACAAAAGGTGGAGGAAGTTTCTTTGGTAAAGTTGGAAGCTTTGAAGAAGGCTATGAGTTAGATGCTTTAATAATAGATGACTCTTCGCTGGCAGATATAGAGCCCCTATCCTTAGAAGAAAGAATACAAAAGTTTATCTATATTGGAGATGATAGAAATATAGTTGAGAGATACATAAGAGGAAGAAAGGTTGAAGAACCCGAATTTTAACTATTATCTTTATAAAGATAAGTTAATAGGTGATTAAAAAATAAATTTATATATTTCAGAATATTGAGTAGATAATAATTTCCTTAAGTGCTATAATTTTAACGAAGGAGTATTATAAGGGAAATTAATATGAGCTCATGAAAGTATTAAGTTTATTTTCTAGTTATCAAAAGAGATTATGGGGAAGATTTAAAATTACTATATTTTAAATTTAAGGAGTAGGTACCATGACTGGGCAAAATGGAATTAGTGTTGAAGATATGTTGAAGTTAGAGGTTATGGGAGATTCTAATTTAATTGCTGGATCTAAAGGTGCTAGAAATACAATAACTAGAGTAAATATTATGGCAGATCCAGATATAATTGACTGGGTAAGTGAAGGGGAATTTTTGTTAACAACTGCATATTTTTTTAAAAAAGAAAATGCTGAAGTACAGAAAAATCTTATCGAAGAATGTTCAAAGAAGAAGCTTTCTGGTATTGGAATAAAAGTGCATCCTTATTTAGATTTTCTTTCACAGGAAGTTATAGATCTTGCGGATGAATTAGGCTTTCCTTTAATAGATATCCACTATTCCATACCTTTATCAGATGTAATGCTGTCTACAATTAAAGCAATATTCAATAAACAAGCCTCCTTGCTGGAAAGAATAGAGAAAGTCCATGGAAGATTTATAAATGTAATGCTTAATGGAAATGGAATAGAAGAATTAACTAAAATAGTCGAAGAAAATATTAAGAATCCTGTAATATTAAAATTAAATTTTTCCCACGATACCATTGAGCAGTTGGAAAACGTAGATGATATTACAAGAAATCAAATTCGGGAAGATGTAAAGCGATTTTATAATCCAAATAGTAGTAAAAGTAAGTTGAAAAAATTAGATGAAGAGAAAATGCTCATAAATGGAAAGTATGTTAAAAGAATGGTCATGCCAATAGTTGTTAAAGACAATGTATATGGCCATATATTTTCTTGGTCAACAAATACGCCCTTAGGTGGTTTTGATTTATCCATTATAGAAAGTGCAACAACTACTATAGCTTTAGCGGTATTGCAGGAGCTTTCTATTAAAGAAATAGAGATAAGATATAGATCCGAGTATTTTGAGGATTTAATTTCCGTAGATTCAAAGAGAAAGAGAAAAGCTTTGGAGAGGGCACGATTTTTTAACTTAAATCCTAGTGATTATTATGTAATAGAAGTAATGAGCTTCAAGTTTAAATTTGATAAACAAGAAAATGATGAATATTCTATAGACTTTATTCAAGATTACATTAATAGGACTGTCACAACGGTAGAAGAAATAATAGATTATTTTAAAATAGAGGGAATCGTGGCAAGCAAGATGAATGGAATTCAAATACTATTAGGATTTAAAGACAAAAAGTCTATTGATGACAGACTAAGAAGATTTAATGATATGATAGTTGAAAAATTAGGCGAAAAATTTAAGAACTTAGAAGTAAAGATTGGAGTAGGTAGGGCTTATAAAGGACTTATCAATGTAAGTAAAAGCTTTGCAGATGCTATAAAAACCATAAGGACTGGAAGAATCCTTACAGAAAGACAAGTAGTCTACTTTGATGATTTAGGTATATTTAAAATATTGTGTCAGGACTTTTTAACAGAAGAATTAGAGGATTTTTATGCAACTACTTTAAAACCTCTAGTAGATTATGATAATAAAAAATCCACAGAATTAGTTAAAACTTTAGAAGCTTATTTTATGTTTAATGGGAATCTAACAAGGATGTCTGAACATTTGTATACCCATTATAACACTATTTTATATAGAATTAATAGAATCAATGAAATAACAGGAATGAATTTAGATGATTCAAATGATAGATTAAATCTTGAAATTGCTTTGAAGATTAGAGAACTTTTAGTAAAATAGAGCATAGATAAAAGCCTTGGAGAATAAAAAATATCCAAGGCTTTTATCTATGCTCTTTTAAAATTATTGTAGAATAATAACAAAGACTTTTTCATAAAGATATATAATCATATTAGAGTGGGAGTGTGGTAAAGTATAAAATTGTTTTAGGAGGGGTTAGATGTCTAATGATATTTTAGAAGAAAAAGTGGGGTCTGAGCTAATATATCGCATCAATGATAAACCACCATTAAAAATCGCTATAGCATTAGCCATTCAAAACATTATGGCAGCTTTCAGCGGAATTGTAGCAGTACCTTTAGTAGTAGGGCAGGCATTAGGATTATCACCAGCGGATATGACTTTTATGGTAAGTGCTACATTGTTTGCATCTGGATTAGCGACGCTTATTCAATCTCATGGAGTAGGTCCAATAGGTTCAAGATTACCTTGCATTATGGGGACTGATTTTACTTTTGTAGGGCCTGGAATTGCAGTAGGTACAGCCTTTGGATTACCTGCATATTTTGGAGCCACTATATTTGGTTCTTTTTTAGAAATGATTTTAAGTCGGCTTATTAAACCTCTCAGAAGATTCTTTCCACCTGCAGTTACAGGAATAGTTGTTACTTTAATAGGACTAACTATGCTTCCTGTAGCTGTTGACTGGTCTGCTGGAGGATCGGGAGTTTCAGACTATGGTAGTTTGAAATACATATTATTATCTTTCATAGTTATGGCTATTATTGTTTTATTAAATCAAAGTGGCAAAGGATTTTTTAGTGTTGGAGCCATTCTTATTGGTATTATATCTGGGTATATTATATCTATTCCTATGGGTTTATTGGATATTACACCAGTGAAAGAAGCAGCATGGCTTTCTTTCCCTAGACCTTTTAAATTTGGAATTGATGTAAATATAACTGCTATTCTAACTTTTTTACCTGCCTATATTGTTACAGCTATAGAAACCATAGGAGATTTGATATCAGTAGCTTCTGCTAGTGAACATGAAATAACTGGTGATGAATTATCAGCAGGAATATTATCAGATGGTGTGGGAAGTTTTTTGGCTGGTATTTTTAATGCAGGACCTCATACATCTTTTAGTCAAAATGTAGGGATTATACCTCTAACAGGAGTTGCTAGTAGATATGTAGTAATGCTATCTGGAATAATACTTATGTTATCAGGAATCTTTCCCAAGTTAGGAGCATTAGTAGCTATAATGCCTAATCCTGTTTTAGGGGGAGCTGGTATTATGATGTTTGGTATGATAGCAGTTGGTGGATTAAAGATATTAAAAGATGTAAACTTTAATAGACGAAATAGTTTGATTGTAGCAATAGCTATTGGTTTGGGATTATCCGTTGTATATAGACCTGAAATTTTAAATAATTTCCCAAAAGCTTTTTCAACCATATTCCAATCAGGAATGACTACGGGAACTATTACAGCAATAATATTAAATATGATACTTCCAGGTGGAGAAAAAGCAGCATAATAAAGATAAAAAAATGCCTAGACCATTCAACGTCTAGGCATTTTTTATTCTTTCACTAAGGCTACTGCTCTAATGGGGGAACCTGACCCATCTCTAATCTTTAGTGGAAGCCCGATGTATAAAAATCTTTTATTTACCAGTTTGTCTAAATTACACAAATTCTCCGTATTAGTTATGTCATATTCTCCACAGATCATATGGGCAGAAAAATTCAAATCTTCAGGATGATCAACAGAAGGTGAATCTACTCCAATGTTTACCACACCTTTTTCAGCCAACCATTTAGCTCCTTCATAGCTAAGACCAGCATAAGTAGTTTGCCATTTATTAGTATCAAAATTTCTATCAAAATGGCCTGTATATAGGAGAACAATATCTCCTTTTTTTATTTCCTGTCCAGATCTTTCAACTGCTTCCTCTAAATCTTTTGGCTCAATATATCTTGTTTCTGGTACGTGAGTTAAATCGATGCATATAGCACTACCCCAAAAATATTCTAAAGGCATTTTGTCAATAGTTGCACCAGTAGGTTTATACTCCCATACAGCATCACAATGGGTTCCACAGTGTTCACTTAAGAGAAGATTTCTTGCAGAGAACCCTAAAGCAGTGCTTCCAGTGTCTTTCATGTTTTTTTCATGAGACATATTTGTCATTATGAAAGTTTTCTGATGCATTGGAAATACAGACATTCCCTCATATATTTCCTGTGATAAGTCTATTAATTTTAAACTCATAACTCTACTACCCCCTTTAATACTAATTATATTAATTGAATAGGAGAGATAGTATATATAAAATATACAAACTGATTATTGAATATTTACAAAATTACTTAAGCATATAGAGAGTAAATAAATAATTTTTATAGTAAACTAACAAGGTTTATTTCAAAATATTATGTTATTATATAAAAAATTTATCATAGCATTAAAAAAAGGGGGTTTTAAAATGTATGATCTAATAATTAAAAATGCAAGGATACCACAAGGGGATGAAATGATTTTAACAAATATTCTAGTAAAAGATGAAAAAATAGCAGGTTTTATAGATGAAATTGATGGAATAGAAGTAAAAGAGGTAATAGATGCAAAAGGATTTTTAACACTACCAGGTTGTATAGATTCTCATACTCACTTTATGGATCCAGGATTTACCCATAGAGAAAATTTCTTAACAGGTACTTCTGGAGCTGCTGCAGGAGGTGTAACCACTATTATAGATATGCCTTGCTGTTCTGTTCCATCTGTAAGAAGCGTATCTCAACTTGAAAACAAAATAGAAAAAATAAGGGATAAGGCTATCGTAGACTATGGTTTCTGGGGAGGAGTAACAGGAGAAGATGTAAGGGAAGGTTGGCTACATAATGTAAAAGAGCAGGCAGATTATGGAGTTATAGGGTTTAAAGTTTATATGACTCCATCGGTTCCAACTTATCCTAGAGTTACAGATCCAGAAATGCATGAAGCCTTTAAAGCAGTAGCAGAAACTGGATTACCTATAGGAATACATGCAGAGAACTTTGCTATGTGTGACTATTATGTGAAAAAGTTCCAAAAAGATGGAAGAATGGATGGGCCAGCTTGGGCAGAAGCAAGGATGGAATTAGCAGAAAAAGTTGCTATTCAATTAGGTATAAGTTTTGCAGAAGATACTGGTGCAAGACTTCATATAGTTCATATGAGTACGGGAATTGGAGCAAAACTTGTTAAAGAAGCAAAGATGAGAGGGATAAATGTAACTAGCGAAACTTGTCCTCATTATCTAACATTAAACTATAAAGAAGCTATGGATAAGTATGGAGCTTTTGCTAAAATTGCACCTCCTATAAGAGCCAAAAAGGACAACGAAGAATTATGGAATGGAATAATAGACGGTAGTGTAGACTTCATAGCTACAGATCATGCTCCTTACAATGTAGAATCAGAAAAAGATAAAGAAGGAATGAATATCTGGACAGCATTCCCAGGAATACCTGGAGTAGAAACTATGGTTCCTATTATAATAAGCGAAGGATATAACAAAGGTAGAATTACTTTATCTAAGCTTGTAGAAATATTGAGTACCAATGCTGCTAAACATTATGGAATATATCCAAAGAAAGGGAGCTTAAATATAGGAGCAGATGCAGACTTTACTATTATTGATCTAGATAAGGAATGGACTATAGAAAAAGAAAAAATGTATTGTCTTGCTAAATATACTCCATTCGACGGCTTTAAACTAAAAGGAAAAGTAGATAAAACTTTAGTACGTGGAAAGGTAGTATTTGATGAAAGTCAAGGAATTACAGTAGTAGAAGGCTATGGAAAGATAATAAAAAGGCAAAGTATACAAAAATTAGATAGAACTATAAGATTTTAAGGAGGAATAATATGTCTAGACACGCTATTTTAGTTATAGATATGTTGAATGATTTTGTGGGAGAAAAGGCTCCTTTAAGATGTCCTGGAGGAGAAGAGATAGTCCCTAATCTTCAAAACCTTTTTCAATGGGTTAGAAGTAGGAAAGGTGATGACGTACAGTTAGTGTTCATACAGGAAGCTCATAGAGAAAATGATGCGGATTTTAGAGTTAGACCCGTTCACGCAGTAAAGGGAACTTGGGGTTCCGATTTTATACCAGAATTATATCCTGAAAAAGGAGAATATATTGTTCAAAAAAGAAGACATAGTGGATTCCAACATACAGACTTAGATTTATTTTTGAGAGAAGAAAATATCGACACAGTAGTAGTTACTGGAGTTTGGACCAATGTTTGTGTAAGAAGTACTGCTACAGATGCCTTGGCAAAAGCTTATAGAGTAATTACTTTAAGTGATGGCTGTGCATCAAAGACTAAAGAAATGCATGAATATGGGCTTAATGATCTGAGTATCTTCTCAAAAGTAATGACTATAGACGAATATGTTCAATCTTGGGAAAAAGGACTAGACCCTTGGAAAGGTGGGGGTGACAGAGAAAATAAAGTAGAATAAAGCCTATAGGGTATTTACCCTATAGGTTCCATGAAAGAGAGGAAAGGAAATGAAAGTAGTAGTTGGAATTTCTGGAGGAAGTGGGTCAATATATGCTATTTCACTTCTAAAGGCACTTAAAGAATTGAATATAGAAACTCATTTAGTAGTATCCACTATGGGAGAGTATGTTACAGAACATGAGTGTGGTGTAACTATAGAAGAATTAAAGAATCTAGCTACTTATTTTCACGATAACAAAAATTTTGCAGCTCCTATAGCAAGTGGCTCTTTTAAAATAGATAGTATGGTAGTTCTTCCTTGTTCAATGAAAACCTTAGCTGGAATTGCAAACGGTTTTGCAGACGGTCTTCTAATTAGGGCCTGTGATGTGACTATCAAGGAAGGAAGAAAGTTAATACTTGTACCTAGAGAGACCCCTTTAAGTCCTATACACTTAGAGAATATGTTAAAACTATCTAAAATAGGAGTAACCATTTTTCCACCTAGTCCTGGGTTTTATAACCATCCTGAGACCATTGAAGATATAGTATTAAACATGACAGGTAGAATACTGGATATGATAGGAATAGACAATAACTTAGTGAATAGATGGAAGGGTTTATAGAAAGGAGGGCAGCTTTTTGCTTAGATCTACATTAGAGAAATTGGAAAAAATGAATCAGCTTCTTATATGTGAAAGAGAAGTAAACTCTGAGTATGAATTAGGTGCAGTGCTTAAACATTTTGAAAATAAAAGACCTATATTATTCAATAAAGTAAAAGGAAGTCCTGTAAAAGTAGTTGGAGGATTGTATGGAGATAGGGAAGTTTTTTATAACCTTCTCAACATAAATCATGAAAATAGATTGTTTACCTTTATGGATGTAATAGCCAACTCTAAACCTTATAAATTGGTTAGCAATGGTCCCATAAAAGAGAATATCATAGATAAAAACATAGATTTATCTAAAATCTTTCCTATTCCTAAATTCCAAGAAAAAGATTCTTCAAGTTTCATTACAGCTGGAATACTGGTAGTTAAAGATCCAGATACGGGAAGACATTTTACATCTGTGAGAAGGTTTCAAATAAATGGCAAAAACGAAGTTTCAGCTCTTATAGCTTCACCAAAGCTTACCAATGATTTTTTAGAATTAGAAAAATTAAATAAACCTATGGATATAGCAATAATTCTTGGATATGATGCACCATTTTTATTGGCAAGCCAAATAAGCAGTTTTACTTATGGAGTAGATAAATATGAGGTGGATAGTGCTCTGAGGGGGAGACCTTTAGAATTAGTAAAATGTGAAACTGTTGACCTTCTTGTACCAGCCTATAGTGAAATAGTTCTAGAAGGGAAAATCATACCAAACAAAAGGAAAATTGAAGGGCCTTTTGGAGAATTGATGGGATATTATGGAGAGGCGGCAAATCATCCAATTATTGAAATAGACTTAGTTATGCATAGAAACAACCCTATATTTCAAGTGGCATTTCCTTGTAGAGAAGAGCATTTATCCAATGGACTTATTAGAGAAGTAGAATTATATAATTCCCTTAGAAATCAAGTAGATGTAGGAGATGTTTATGTAACAGAAGGTGGAGGATATAGGTTTAATGCTTTTGTATCTATAAACAAACATCAAGAAGGTGACGGCAAAAGTGCTATTATAGCAGCTTTAGGATCTAATAAAGATTTAAAACAGGTAGTTATAGTAGATGAAGATGTAGATATATTTAGTTTAAAGGAAATTGAATGGGCTATTACTACAAGATCTCAGGCTAGCGAAGATTTGGTAGTTATAAAAGGGGGCTTAGGTTCGTCCTTAGAGCCGTCTCACGGAATAAGGGGAGTAACGGATAAGGTAGGAATAGATGCAACAAAGCCTCTAGGAGAAAAAGGTTTAAAATTTGAGAGAGCTATAATTCCAAATTACGAAAACATAGATATTCATAAATATTTTCCAAATATAGAATAAAGAAGGTGAAGCATAATGAGGGAAGCTATAGGAATGGTTGAAACCAGAAGCCTTATAGCAGCTATAGAGGCAGCAGATACAATGAGTAAGTCTGCGAATATAAAAATAATAGATTTTCAGATTGTAGGTTCAGGATTAGTTTCGGTAACGGTTTCGGGGGAGGTAGCAGCAGTAAAAGCAGCAGTAGATAGTGGTAAGGAGAAGGCAGCAACGGTAGCAGAAGTAGTTTCAGCCAATGTAATTCCAAGACCTCATGAAGAAGTGGATAAAATATTATAGCTTAATGGTGGTGAAAAGTTATGGTTAATCCATTAGCTAGGGTTTACATGAATAATGTGATAAACAAAACTAGCTCTACTAAGAAATCTGATTTAAAAGAAAATAAAGCAGATAATTTAACGTCTAAGGAAGAAAAGTTGATATTAGAAATAATAAGAGGAGAAAGAGAAGTAAAGGAAAATAAAGCTGTAGCTCCTATATTGACTTTAGATGAAGTAGTTGAAAAGATTAAGAGTAGCCGTTAATTTATAGGACGGAGGTGTAGTATGAATAAAGCATTAGGTCTTATTGAGACCATAGGACTTACTACTGCTGTTACAGCAGTAGATGCAGCTAGTAAAGCAGCTGATGTAACCTTAATAGGAGTAGAGAAGGTAATAGGGGTAGAAAAAGCAGTAGGAGTAACTATTCAGCTGGCTGGAGAAGTAGCAGCAGTAAGAGCAGCGGTAGATGCAGGAGTGGAGGCAGCTAACAGAATAGGTACAGTAGTTTCAAGTCATGTAATACCTAGACCCCATGATGAAGTAGATACTCTTATAGAAAAATTTTCTAAGAATTTAAAAATAAAAGAAAATAAAGTAGAAAATAAAAAGAAAAATAAAGATAAAGAAAACAAAAATAAGGAGGAATAAAGCATGAGTCAAGCATTAGGATTAGTTGAAACTAAAGGATTGGTAGGTTCAATTGAAGCTGCTGATGCTATGGTAAAGGCAGCTAATGTAACACTAATAGGCTATGAGAAAATAGGCTTTGGGCTTGTAACTGTAATGGTAAGAGGAGATGTAGGGGCAGTAAAGGCAGCAGTAGATGCAGGGGCAGAAGCGGCAAGAGCTGTTGGAGAATTACACTCTGTTCATGTAATACCAAGACCTCATTCAGAAGTAGAAAGAGTGATACTAAAAAATTATGAATAATCCCTTTGGGGTGTGCTAAATGAATAAAAATAGATTAACTCTAAATGTATTGGACAGTATATCCAAGAAGATTAATAAAAGTAATTCCTTAAATTCAAATAATAAAGTACTAATCCTTATTACAGGTTCATTTTTTGAATTAGATGAAAAAATAAAGGAACTAAAAAGACTAAAGGGCAATAATATTGATATTTCCTTAGGATTTTCTTTTATGGCCGAAAAAATATTAGATATAAATAATATAATCGATTCTTTAAATCCCTTAAAGGTATATAGAGAGGAAGATATATTTAATATTCACAATATAATAAAGGACTACTCAAAAATAGTAGTACCTAATATCACTATAAATACTATTTCAAAAGTATCTTTAGGAATGGTAGATAGTTTTGTATCAAATTTGATTTGGAGTTTTTTATATATGAATAAAGAAGTATATATAGATTTTACTTCTTTAAAGACATATATGGGAGAACCGTGTAAAAATGCAGAAATAGATACTATGATAGATGATTATACAAGTAAGGTAAAAAAAATGGGCGGATTAGAAATAGAGAAAGGAAATTATCTAGAAAAGATATTCTATGGGGAGAATATGAGCGGAAAGATAGATAGTCTAAATAAGGTAATAACAGAAAGGGATATAATGAACTATTCAAATACAAATAAGTTTATTTTAGTGCCAAAAGGGACTATCTTAACTCCTTTGGCAAAAGATAGGGCTAAAGAGCGGGGAATAGAAATAAAGATAGAGACTTAAAGAGGTGATGGTAATATGTATATCGGGAAAGTAGTTGGTACAGTAGTGGCAACAAGGAAAGATGATAGACTTATAGGCAGTAAGCTAATGATTACCCAGCCTCTCAACGGAAAATTAGAATCTATAGGAGAACCCTTAATTGCTGTAGATACAGTAGGAGCTGGAATCGGAGAACTAATAATATATGTAAAAGGAACAGCTGCTAGAATTGCAGCAAAAAAAATGGAATCTCCTATAGATATATCCATAGTAGGTATAATTGATGAAATAGATATTCATAATGACCTATTAAATAAAGAATAGGAGGGAGGCATGGAATTGCATAATACTTTTTATTTAAAAATGGCAGTTGAGTACAGGAAATTAATAGATGTTCTTATGAGCAGCAAAGAGTATGCAGATGTAGTTCTTCATAAAGGAGAAGTAATAAATGTTATAACAAGAGAAGTATATAAGGCTGATATTGCCATTAAAGATAAGTATATTTTGTTAGTAGGTGACTGTAGAGATTTAATAGGACCCGATACTTTGGTTATTGATGTGGAAGGGAAATACTTATCCCCAGGCTTTATAGATTCTCATATGCATTTTGAAAGTAGCATGCTTACGATTACTGAATTTTCTAGACTCTCAATTCCTTCAGGGACCACCACCCTAGTAGCAGATCCTCATGAAATCGGAAATGCATTAGGCTCTATTGGTATGAAAGCTATGGCTGATGAAATAGATAACGTTCCTAATAATGTGTACTTAGTAGTACCAGCTTTAACTCCAGATTGTCCAAACTTAGAAACTGCAGGATATGATATAACTTCAAAGGATATGGAAGATTTATTAAACTATAAGCACATAATTGGAATAGGAGAACTACAGGGATTTAGCAATGCTAAACATGTTTATAGAAATACTCCTGAAATAGTTACAGATTTAGTTTCTTCAACAATATATGCAAGAAGTAAAGGAATGATAGTAGATGGAAATGCACCTGAATTATTTGGAAAAGATTTAGCAGCTCATATAATCTCAACGGGAGGAAAATGTTCTTGCCATGAAACTACTACAAAAGAGGAAGCTATAGAGAAACTAAGACAAGGAGTTTATCTATTTATGAGGGAAGGCTCAACTCAAAGAAACATGGCAGAATGTATTAGAGCAGTTACAGAAGAAGGGTTGGACTCTAGAAGATGTATATTAGCCACCGATGACATGGTATCTGCGGATTTACAGACATTAGGACATATGAATGAAATAATTAAGAGAACTATAAAAGAAGGGGTAAGCCCTGTAGAAGCAATACAGATGGCTACTATAAATCCAGCTACTTATTTTGGGTTTGACCATGTAGGAGTTCTTGCTCCTGGGAAAATGGCAGATATAGCGATAATAGAAGATTTAGAAGAAATGACTGTAGAGGGAGTCTTTATTCAAGGAAAGTTAGTAGCTTCTAAAGGAGAACTTCTAATAGACCTACCTAAATATACTTATCCTGAAGAAGTAAAAAAATCTGTTAAAAGAGGACCTATTACCGAGAAGGATTTAGAGATTGAAGCTCAAGGCTCTACAGCTAGAGTTAGATGTATAGAGCTTATACCAGATCAAAATTTAACAGGAAAATTAGAAGAAACATTAAGGATATATGGAGGAATAGCTAAGCCTGATACATCTACAGATACACTAGAAATAGCCTGCATAGAAAGATATGGTAGAAATGGCAACATAGGTAAAGCTTTTGTCAAGGGGTTTGGAATGAAAGAGGGGGCTTTTGCAGAAAGTGTTGCTCATGATACCCACAATATTATAGTGGTAGGAACAAATGTAAAGGATATGACTTTAGCCGTTAACAGGGTTATAGAAATAGGAGGAGGCATAGCCATAGCAAATAAAGGGAGAATTCTTTCAGATATGAGGTTACCAGTAGGTGGACTTATAACAGATGAATTAATGGGGAATGAGGTAAGTGAAAAAATTGCAGAATTAGAGAGGATAGTTTCCAAAGAATTAGGTTGTAAAGTACATGCTCCATTTATGCATCTATCTTTCTTAACTCTATCTACAAGTCCTTCTTGGAAAATTACTGACAAGGGTTTAATAGACGTAAATAATTTTGAGGTTCTATCTCCAGTAGTAAAGTAAAAAAGGCTTGTATTGAAGCATTAATACACTAAGGAGGCTTTTTTTGAAACCCATTACGGAAAGTTTAAATTAAGGAAAAGTAGGACTTTCCTATGGGTTATAAAAAACTGTATAAATATTAAAGGAAAAGGAGGGTAGGAAATTTAGAATTAAAACAAAGGGGGAGTTGTATGTCTAGTAAAGCAGTTAGTAATGAAGGATTCTTGGAAAGAAGATTCAAACTTAGTGAGCACAACACAGATATAAAGACTGAAATTATAGCAGGAGTTACTACATTTATGACTATGGCTTATATTCTAGTGGTTAACCCTTTGACTCTGGCAGATGCAGGAATGGATAAAGGAGGAGTTTTCACAGCCACAGCTTTGTCTGCAGTTATTGCCACTCTGATTATGGCCTTCTATGCTAACTATCCTTTTGCCTTAGCACCAGGTATGGGACTTAATGCTTTTTTCGCTTATACAGTAGTAATAAAAATGGGATATTCTTGGGAAACGGCATTAACAGCAGTATTTCTAGAAGGAGTTATATTTATCCTTCTTTCACTAATTAAAGCTAGAGAAGCTATATTTGAAGCTATTCCTACTAATTTAAAAAATGCCGTATCCGTAGGAATAGGGTTATTTATAGCCTTCATAGGCTTATCGTCAGCAGGAATAGTGCAACAGGGGGGAGCAATACTTGAATTAGGAAATCTAAAGTCACCAAGTGCGGTACTTGCAATTATAGGTCTTGTAATTATGGGAGTATTATTGGCTAAGAAAGTTAAGGGAGCACTTCTTATAGGAATAATAACTACTACCTTAATTGGAATACCAATGGGAGTAACTCCTATTCCAGAAGGGATAATTGGACTTCCTCCTTCTTTAACAAATGTAGCATTTAAATTTGACTGGACAAAAGTATTTACTGGCGAAATGCTTATAGTAGTATTTACCTTTCTATTTGTAGATATTTTTGATACAGTAGGAACCTTAGTAGGAGTGGCTTCAAAGGCAGATATGCTTGATGAAGAAGGAAAACTTCCTAAAGTAAGTCATGCTTTACTTGCTGATGCAGTAGGAACTATAGCTGGTGCTTGTTTAGGAACTAGTACAGTAACTACATATGTAGAAAGTGCATCAGGTGTAGCTGAAGGAGGTAGAACAGGACTTACAGCATTATCTACTGCTTGTATGTTTGCTTTGGCACTTTTATTTGCTCCAATATTTATTATAGTGCCGAAAGCTGCAACAGCACCAGCATTAATAATGGTAGGGCTTTTCATGATGAGTCCAATAAAAAAGATAGATTTAGAAGATTTTACAGAAGCAATACCAGCATTTTTAACTATTATTATGATGCCTTTAGCTTATAGCATTGCAGAAGGAATTGTATTTGGAATGGTATCTTATGTACTTTTAAAAGTACTTATTGGAAAGTGGAAAGATGTATCTTTTGTAATGTATATACTATCAATACTATTTGTAGTAAAGCAATTCTTCTAAAAAGTGCCACCTTCCAATGAAAGGTGGCACTTTCCAAGAATCTATCTTCTGAATCGGAGGAGGCATGAAATAATGGAATTACAGGAAGTTTATAAAGGAGAAAATGTAAATGAGATCATAAGGGTTTTATCTATATATAAAAATGAAGCAAAGATAATAGCAGGCGGAACAGACATAATTATAGATTTGAGAAATGAAAAGATTTCGCCTAAAGTTTTAATAGATATTTCAAATACTAGGGAACTTTCCTATATAAAAGAGGAAGGAGAATTTATTGAAATAGGAGGAGCCACTACATTTACTCAATTAATAGAAAATCCATTAATACAAGAAAACTTGCAAGGACTTAAAAAAGCTTGCAGCCTTGTAGGTTCTCCTCAAATAAGAAATAAGGGAACTATTGGAGGAAATATTGCTAATGGTTCTTCAGCAGCAGATTCTATACCCCCTTTAATTTGTTTAAATAGCACTATTACTCTAGTAAGCACTAGGGGAAAGAGAGAAGTATATTTAGAAGATCTTTACACAGATATGAATAAAACTATAAGAGAAGATGAACTCCTTACCAATATTCGTTTTAAAAAACCTAAACCAGAGCAGATACTTACATTTTCTAAACTAGGTCTTAGAAAAGCTTTGGCTATTTCTCGGATGTCTATAAGTACTCTTCTAGAAATCAATAAAAAAGGAGTGTTTAAAGCCATAAAAATTGCCAGTGGTTCTTTAGGTAAGTATCCTATGAGGGAATTAGAAGTAGAAGAGTTTCTTCTAGAGAAATCTCCAGATGAAAAAACCATATATAAAGCAGCAAAGATTCTTCAAGAGTCTATGGGCAAAAGGTTAAAGGGAAGATCAACTTTGCCTTACAAAAGAGAAGCTGTTATAGGAGTATTTAGGGAAGCTGTTGAAGAAGGGGTGAATTGGTCCTGTGAAAGAAATAAAATTAAAGGTTAACGGCATAGATTATATACTAAATATAGATGAAGATATAAGACTTATAGATTTATTGAGAGATAAGCTTAGATTAACTGGAACGAAAGAAGGGTGCGGTGAGGGAGAGTGTGGAGCCTGTACTGTAATAATGGATGGAGTCTCTGTTAACTCTTGCTTGGTTATGGCTTTTCAAGCTGATGGAAGTAATATTTTAACCATAGAAGGATTAGAAGAAGAGGGTAAATTACATCCAATTCAAAAAGCTTTCATAGAAGAAGGAGCTATTCAATGCGGATATTGTACTCCTGGCATGATTATGTCTGTAAAAGCTCTTTTAGATAAGCAGCCTTACCCTAGTAGGGAAGAAATAAGAAAAGGAATATCTGGAAATCTATGTAGATGTACAGGATATAACAAAATAGTAGATGCAACAGAAATGGCTATTAAATATATAAAAGAGGAGGGGGTATAGTGAATTTAAATATAGTGGGAAAAGATATTCTTAGAGTAGACGGACTAAGTAAAGTAACGGGAAAAGCATTATATCCTCAAGATTTATATATAGATGATATGATTTATGGAAAAACTTTAAGATCGGATAAATCTCATGCTTATATAGAGGTAGATATTAAAGAAGCTGAGAAGATAAAAGGAATAATAAAAATTTTTACTTATAAAGATGTTCCAATTAATCACTATGGAGTTGTATTTAAAGACCATGAAGTTTTTTGCAGAGAAAAAGTAAGGCAAATAGGAGATCCTATTGCTTTTGTTGTTGGAGAAAATGAGAGAGTTTGTAAAGAAGCTTTAAAAAAGATAAAAGTATATTATGAAGAAATAGAAGGGGTATTTAACCCCATAGATGCTATGAGAGAAGATTCCCCAAAGATTCATGGAGATACGAATATAGTCTATCATTATAAATTGAAAAAGGGAAATATAGAGGAAGGCTATAGTAACAGTTATGTAGTAGTAGAAAATACCTACAAAACTCACATGGTGGATCATGCCTTTCTCCAGCCAGAAGCAGGATTGGCTTTTGTTGATAAAGAAAATATTTTAACAGTTATGGTAGCCACCCAATATCCTCATTATGATAGAGAAGAAGTAGCAGCAGCCCTTAATTTGTCACAAGAAGAAGTAAAAATAATAAATACCAATGTAGGAGGGGCCTTTGGAGGAAGAGAAGACATAAGTCTTCAGATTCATTTGGCTTTAGCGGCATATACACTCAAGAAGCCCGTAAAAGCTATATATTCTAGAGAAGAATCATTTATAGCACACTCTAAACGCCATCCTTTAATTATGAAATATAAGACAGGTGCAGATAAGAATGGATACTTACAAATAATGGAAGCTGAAATAATAGGAGACACAGGAGCCTATGCTTCCTGGGCAACTAATGTATTGAGAAAATCAGGGGTTCATGCCACAGGACCATACTTTATACCCAATGTAAAAGTAGATAGCTATGCTGTTTATACAAATAACCTTTTTGCTGGAGCTATGAGGGGATTTGGAGCTACTCAAGTACCTGTAGCTCATGAACAACAGATGGATATATTAGCAGAAAAATTGGGAATAGATCCTATTTCTATAAGAATGAAAAATATATTTAAAAAAGGATCTGTATCGGCTACTGGGCAGATAATGTTGGAAAGTGTTCCTATTGATAGATGTATAGAAGAAGTAGTAAAGAATATTGGTTTCTCCATGAGTGTAGGGAGGGGATAAAATGAAAAAGAAAGGAGTGGGGATAGGTATATCTTTTTATGGAATAGGATATGGTAATGGGTTTCCAGATGTATCTAAGGCAGTAGTAAGGCTTCTAGATGGGGGAAAGATAGGAATATATACTGGAGCTACAGAAGTGGGGCAAGGTTCAAAAACAGTCTTATCACAAATTGGAGCAGAAACTCTAAAAATAGATTCAAAGGATATATTGTTCATATGTGAAGATACTAGCCTTATGCCGGATTCAGGAACTACTGCTGCCAGTAGACAAACCTATAATACTGGAAATGCTATAAAGACTGCTTGTGAGAAATTTAGAGAAGAGTTATTAGACGCAGCTCAAAGAGAATTAGGATTAAACTCTGTTTCTGGATTGACTATGGAAAAGGGAGAAATATATTTAAACTTTTTTCCACACAAAAGGATTTCTTTTAAAGAATTAAGTAAGACTTATAAAGATAATCCAATAGAAGTAGAAGGAATATTTACTGCCCAAACTGTAGAAATGGATTCAGAAACAGGACAGGGGGCGCCTTACTGGCCTTATACTTTTAATGCCTGTGGAGTGGAAGTTGAAGTGGATACATTAACAGGAAAAGTAGAAATTTTAAAGGCAGTTTTTGCTCAAGATACAGGAAGAGCTATAAACCCTAAGTTAGTAGAAGGACAGATGGATGGTGGTTTTGCCATGGCTTTAGGTTATGCCTTGTTTGAAGATTTAGAAATAGATAAGGGCAGGATAAAAAACAATAAGTTTTCAAAATATCTTATTCCTACAGCAATGGATATGATAGATGTAAAAAACATTATAATAGAAGATCCAGAAAATACAGCACCTTATGGTGCAAAAGGTATAGGAGAATCCGTTACTATTCCTATAACACCTGCCATATTAAATGCTATATACGATGCGGTAGGAGTAAGAATTACTGAAATACCAGTAACTCCTTCACGATTGTTAAAGGTTTTGGCAGATAAGGCATAAGAGAGAAGGATTTAAATTTAATATAACTTTTAATTTTTAAAAAATAAAGGGGGATAAAAATGAGTTTGCAAAAAAAGTATATTTTAGCAGTTCCTAATTTTAGTGATGGAAGAAGAGAAGAGGTTATTGAAGCCATAGTGGATGAAGTAAGAAACAAAGACGGAGTAAAGTTGGTAAGTTATGAGCCTGAACACGACTTTAATAGAACAGTAGTTACTGTAATAGGCGAACCTGAACCTTTAAAGGAAGCTTTAATTCAAATGGCAGGTAAATCCTATGAACTAATAGATATGGAAGAACAAAAAGGAACCCATCCTAGAATAGGAGCTCAGGATACTATACCTATATTTCCATTTAAAAATATAACCTTAGAGGAATGTATAAATTTAGCTAATGAAATAGGAGAAGAGTTATTTGAAAAATATAAGGTACCTATCTTCTTCTCAGGTAAAAATGCTAGAACGGAAGATAAAGAAAGCATATCTTTCATAAGAAAAGGTCAGTATGAAGGATTAAAGGAATTACTTGAGGATGTAAATCATCCAGATTACGAAGAGAGGAAGCCAGATTTTAGCGTAGACGGTAAATTAAGTCCGAAATCTGGAGCTACAATAGTTAGTGCAGATACGGAAGGGCTAACAGCCTATAATGTATTTTTAGGAACAGAAGATGTAAAGATTGCTAAAGAAATAGCTAAAGCAGTAAGAGGTCCCAGTGGAGGTTTCTCAACAGTAAGGGCAGTAGGTATTAAATTTCCGGAAAGAGATGGTGTAGTAGTTTCTATGAACATGTTTGATTGTAATGTCACACCTCTTTATAGAACCTATGAATTAGTTAAGCAAGAAGCTAGAAGATATGGAATACCAGTTACTGGATCAGAGCTAGTAGGTCCTGTAAAATTGGAACATTTACTTAACTCTTTAGAATATTATCTAGGATTTGAAAACTTCAGGAAAGAACAAATATTGGAAACTCATTTAATGGAATAAATGATGAAATAAAAGTCTAATATTAGACAAGAGGAGCTCTTTAAAATCACAGTTTAAAGGGCTCTTCTATATTTTTAGACATCTTTTTCTTTCCTTTACAACATTACCTATATTTCCCGGGAAAAGTGCAAAAAAATTAAAAAAATTACTGAAGAAAAATATTGAAAAACTACTTTTCTGGTAGTAAAATATTTTTGTTACTTTATTAAAAGGTGGTGTTTTAAATGAAACTAGTTACCTTTAATCCCTTTAGAACCCTAGGGATGCGCAACGTAACTTATATTAAGCCAGAAAATATTTTTAAAGAAATAGATAAGATAAAAGAAGCAGATTATGTATTATTTCCTGAATACTGGCAAGTAAATTCTTTAGTTTATGGGCTGAAAAAGAAAATATTTCCTAATATTAATACCTATCACCTAGGACACAATAAAATTGAAACCACTAGAGCATTATGGGCTACTTTTCCAAGAAATGTACCTTATACTCAAATATTAAGCAAAGATAATGCAGATATTGAAACAATTGAAGAAGAATTTGGATATCCTTTAGTAGCTAAAGAAATAAAAAGTTCCATGGGTAGAGGGGTATTTCTTGTAGAAAATAGGCAGGAATTAAAAAATTATATAGAGAATAATGATACTTTATATATTCAAGAAAAACTTCCTATAGATAGAGACTTAAGAATAGTATATGTAGGAAATAAAGTAATAGGAGCTTATTGGAGAATAGCTGCCGAAGGAAGTTTTCATAATAATATAGCAAAAGGAGCCAGTTATGATTACAATGACATTCCTTTGGAAGCCATTGAATTAGTAGAAAGAGTTGCGGCTACTTTAGAAATAAATCATGCAGGATTCGATATAGCTGTAGTTGGAAATAATCATTATATATTAGAATATAATGTAATGTTCGGAAATGAAGGATTAAGAAATATGGGAGTTGAAGTAGAAAAATGTATTTATGAATATATTTCATCGGACCCTGACTTTAATCCAAATAGTCCAATATATCCTAAAGCTTCATAAAAAATATCCCCTTTACAGTCATATATTTATGTAAAGGGGATATTTTTATTCTTCATCTAATTTTTTACCACAGCTGGAACAAAATTTAGAGTCTATGGTTACTTCAGCACCACATTCACAGGTAGTAGTTTCCTCTTTACCTGTTTTTTCATTTAGAATGCTTTTTAATTCTGTAATTTTCTCATTAAAATAATTAATTTGATCTACTACTCCTTCTAAAAGTTCGTCTTCCATTTCTTTATTTGCTATTTTTTCAAATACAGATTTTCCTAAAGCTAAATATAATTCATCTCTGTTATCTTCAATTTTAGAAATTTCATTTTTTAAAGATATGATTTCTTGAGTTTGTTGAATTTTTTCTTTACCTTCTTGGAAACTTTTCTGAACACCTTTTTGTAAACCTAGAAGACTTTTTTGGAGTTTGGATTGGAAATCAGACATTTATATGTTCCCTCCTCAATTAAATTTATATAAATTATTAAAATTCAGTATCACCTTTACCATCTAAATTCATTTTCATTCTTGTTTCTCCATTAAAAGTTCCTGAATCGAAATATTCTTTATAATATATATTATTACCTAATACATTAATAGACCTAGGGTAAGCAGCTTTTAATTCTTTAGCTTGAGTACCATCAAGTTTTGCTTTCCATAATGTAGGTAACTTTTCCAGAAAATTATGATTAGGACCTACATAAGTATCTATACCCTTACTAAGATTGCTAAAATAAATCCATCTATTATCTATATTTATATTTTCAACAGAAAAATCTAATACCTTCTTATTTTTTCCACCCTTTATTGGGACTTTATATACTTTAGACTTATCAGAGTAGTTGATATAGTAGATCTCGTTGCCTACAGTATTTATACAATTAGCAGCATCTTTAGTTATAAGGCTTTTGTTTTTACCATTTTTATCTGTTTTATAAATGCTTCCTACAGGAATACCTGGGCTAAACAAAGGACCATCTACCTTTTTCTCATCTACAGCATAAATTATATTATCATTAGTAATATTAAAACATGCTATTTTATCATCTATTAGTTTTTCAATTTTAGTACCATCTAAGTTTGCTCTATATAGTTTTCCGCTATCCTTTAGATTTACAAAATATATTTTTGTATCACTTATATAATATTGTCCAATATTATCAATTAGTTTTTTTAATGTTGTACCGTTAGATCCAATGGAATATAAATTATTTATATAGGGATCTTTGGTATCATCAGAATAATCATAATCTGGATTACTCTCATATTTAGCAAAATATATAATATTTTTCGATACATTTAAATTACTAATATCATGATAGTCATCTTTATTTATTTTAACAGGGTTTTTTCCATTGGCATCAGCTTTATATATATTGGTTTGATCCCAGGATTCTCCAGATATATAATATAAGCTATCGCCATCTTTAACAACCCAAGAGCCATTAACACTATTTCCAATAGTAGTTCCTACAGTAGTGGGAGCTGGCTTGTTTGTAGTAGTTTTCTTAGTTGCTGCTGCTTCAATATTTGATACAGAGCCTAAGAACATAATTGTAGCAATAAAAATAGTCAAAATAGAATAAAATCTTTTCTTCATGTAAATTCTCCCTTCAATATCTGATTCATATAATATGTTCAATTAGAACACATTCGACAAAATTTACAAAAGTCCTTCTTTTAGTTAATAAAAAGCGACAAATGGTAGTTCATAATTTCAAGGTGGTATAATACAATTAATGGGAGGTGGACTTAATGAAAAAATTATCTATATTCTTAATTATTGTGGGGATATTGTTGATAAGTAGTCCTTTAATAAAGGATATACGCTATAGTTATCAACAAAAGAAAATGAAGAAATCTTGGGAGAATATATTTCAATTAGTAGATAATGAAAGGGAAAAAAGTATCTCTAAAAATGAAAGTGAAGAGATAGAGTAGATACTAATAACTATTTGTTTTGATGTAAGGCACAATACAGAGGAAGTTATTTTAAATAAAAGAAGGAAATTTTTAGTATTATGTAGAATATGTTTTTTAACTTACGGTAATAGGAGGAGGCTATGGCTAGGAAACCAAGAATAGAGTATTATGGTGCTATATACCATATTATTCATAACGGGAATAACAAGGAGTATATTTTTGAAGATGAAGAAGACAAAATTTATTTACTTAAGGTGGTTGGAGAAGTAAAAGAAATATATGATTTTAGTATTTTTGCCTATATTATAATGAATAATCATTATCATTTTATTATAAGAGCATATAATATTCCTATTAGTAAAATTATGCATAGAATAAATACTAAATATGCTAAATACTATAATGCTAAAAAACAAAGAAAGGGATCTCCTTTTGAAGGTAGATATAGAAGTATATTGATTCAAAATGAAAGTTATATTTTAAACTTAATAAAATATGTACATAACAATCCAGTTTATGCTGGTATCTGTAGCTCCATGGAAGAATATAAATGGAGCAGTGATATATTCTATAGAATGAATTTAGATAATCTAGTAGATATAGATGGATTATTAGATATGTTTTCCTTAGATAGACTAGTAGCCATAGACAAGTATAAAAAATTAATGAAAGAAGTTCCAGAAGATTATTTAAGTCTAAAATATCAATATGAAAATGAGAATATAATAGGAATCGATGAGTTTAAAGAGTCCTATAAAAAACAGGATAAAAATGTAAAAGCAATAGGCTTAGATGAAATATTAAAAAATATTTGTTCTACAGAAGAAGATTTTAAATTAATAAAAAATGGTTCAAGAAAAAGATATCTTACTCAATATAAATACGAATATATTATGGAAGCAAGAAAAAATGGTTATACCAATATAGAAATAGGAAAAAATATTGGTATAAGTCCTAGGGCAATTAGACTTTTATTAAGTCTTTCATAAAAATTATTGATCGCTGAAGAGTCATAGCTTTTCAGTGATTTTTTGTTTTTAATATTTCTATATATATTTAAACCTTTAAAGTAGTAAAATATATTTTGATTTTAGTTCTGTAAAAATTTATATAAGAGTAAAATGTAAAAACGAGAGAATAAATTACTTTGTAAAGGATTATTTGAAAAATCTTTTAAGGGGGATCAATATGTATATAGGAAAAGTTATTGGAACTGTAGTGGCAACGAAAAAGGACAATAGGCTTATTGGAAGTAAACTAATGATTATTCAGCCTCTTAATATTGAATTATTACCTATAGAAGAACCAATAATTGCTGTAGATACGGTAGGTGCTGGAATAGGAGAATTAGTAATAATCGTAAAGGGAACTGCCGCTAGAATTGCAGCTCAAAAAATGGAGTCTCCTATAGATATATCTATTGTAGGGCTAGTAGATGAAATTAATATATAGAAAACAAAAAATATATAAGATAAAAACTTTTATATAAAATATATGAGAAAAGAAGGTTTTATCGAATTAAGGTAGAAATAATATTATTATGAAGATAACTTTATACAAGGAGGATTAATTATGAATTTTAAAAACAAAAAAATCTTTAGTCTAGTACTTTCACTAATGCTCTTAGTTGGTATATTTATTGTACCAGTAAATAATGCTTATGCTAGCAAAGACACAGTAAATATTACAATTTTAGGGACATCAGATGTTCATGGTAATGTTATAAATTGGTCTTATGAAGATGGTAAAGAGATAGAAGAGACTAGTCTTGCTAAAATTTATTCTTTAGTAGAAAAGGTGAGAAAAGAAAATCCAAATACTTTATTATTAGATAATGGTGATACTGTTCAAGGAACTATATTAACAGATGATTTATATAATGTTAAATTAGAAGAAAAACACCCTGTAATAGATGTAATGAATTTTATGGGATATGATTCTATGACTTTAGGAAACCATGAGTTTAACTTTGGTTTAGATTTAGTTGATAAAATAGTGAAAGAAGCAGAATTCCCTATTCTTTCAGCTAATATTTATAATAAAAAAGATAACTCATATTTTGTTAAACCTTACATTATAAAAGAAGTAGGCGGAGTAAAAATAGGTATTTTAGGATTAACTACTCCTAATGTTCCAAAATGGGACGGAGTTAAGGTAACAGATCTTAACTTTGAAGCTATGGATAAAGCTGCTGCAAAGGCTATTAAGGAATTAAAAGAAAAAGAAAAAGTAGATATAATAATAGCTACAGCTCATGCAGGAGTAAATGGAGAGTATGATGAATTAGGAGGAGATTCTGTTAAAAAGGTTATTGAAAATAATCCTGAAATAGAAGCGTTCTTAGTAGGACATGATCACTCTACAGTTAAAGAAACTATAGGAAATACAGTAGTAGGTGGACCAAGAAATGAAGGTAGACAGGTAGTTAGATTTGATTTAGCTCTTGAAAAAGAAAATAATAAATGGGAAGTTAAAGATAGAAAAGTAGATGTAATAGATGTAAAGGAATTTGAAGCATCTAAAGAGCTTGTTGCTTATGCTAAGAAGTACCATGATACCACATTAAAATTTCTTGAAGAAGTTATAGGTGAAGTAACAGAAGATTTCCATCCTGCTTCAGAAGTAAAGGGGATTCCAGAAGCACAAGTTAGAGATACAGCTGTAATGGATTTAATAAATGAAGTTCAATTGAAAAATTCAGGGGCAGATGTTTCAGCGGCAGCTTTATTTAAAGATAGTTCCAATTTAAAGAAGGGTGCAGTAAATTTTGCCAGTGTATTTGATATCTATAAATTTCCTAATACTTTAAAGGTTGTAGAAGTAAATGGGAAAGAACTCAAAGATTATATGGAATGGTCAGCAGCTTATTACAATACTTATAAACCAGGGGATGTAACTATTAGCTTTAATCCTGAAATAAGAGGATATAAGTATGATATGTTTGCTGGAGTAGATTATAAAATAGATATTTCTAAGCCAGCAGGAGAGAGAATAGTTGACTTGAAATTTAAAGGAGAGCCTGTAAAAGAAACAGATAAATTTAAGTTAGCTATAAATGACTATAGATATTCTGGATTAAAAACTGAGGGAATAATAAGTGGAGAACCAATTTATGATTCAGATCCAATTTCTTTAAGAAGTATGATTGTTGAACATATTAGAAATCTTAAGACTCTTGAACCAAAAACAGATAACAATTGGGAAATAATTGGAGCAGATCTAGATCATCCATTGAGAGATTATATAATAAAGCAAGTAAATGAAGGTAAAATTCAGATTCCAACATCAGAAGATGGAAGAACGTCTAACGTTAAGGCTTTAAACGTTAATGAAATGATAGATGCAGGGTTAATACCAGAAGAAGTATTAAAAGAACACAACATAAAGATAGAAAAGCCTGTAGAAGAACAAGTAACCACAGAACCAGCGGTAGAAGTTAAGAAAGAAGTAACCACAGAACCAGCAGTAAAAAAATATTCTGTAAAAACTGGAGATGTATTATGGAGAATAGCTAAGAAATTTAATACTACTTGGCAAAGATTAGCTGAGCTTAACAATCTTAAAAATCCACATTTGATTTTTCCAAATCAAGAAATATTAGTACCTTAGATAAAAAGAGCATAATCAACAATGTTGATTATGCTCTTCTTTATAACGAATAGGAAAGTTCTACTTTTTTCTTTTTTCAATATAAGAACTCGTTCTGACCTAAATGAGTTTCAAAAAAGGCTACATTAAAAGGCTTCTTTAGAAGCCTTTTTTATTATTTAATTGTTTATACCAAAGCTTATAGTATTCTCCATTTTTTTCCATAAGTTTTTGATGAGAACCTTTTTCTATTACTTTTCCTTTTTTTATAACATAAATAACATCACATGAAGTTATAAACTTCAATTTGTGAGCTACAATTATGGTAGTTTTGTTTTTCGTATATTCTAATATAGTTTCTTCAACAATTTTTTCAGTTATAGAATCGAGATTACTCGTAGCTTCATCTAGTAAAACTATATCTGGGTTTTTTAAAAGAGCTCTTGCTATAGAAAGCCTTTGTTTTTGTCCTCCTGATAAATTAGTTCCATTTTCATCTATGATAGTATCATATTTGTTAGGAAGGGAATTTATGAAGTCATCTATATCAACTCTTTTACAGACTTCAGTGATTTCGTCATCCTTTATAAAAAAATTGCCCATGCATAGATTTTCCTTTATAGTTCCATTGAAGAAAAACAAAGATTGGGGAACATATCCAACTCTGCTTCTTAAATAATCAAGATCTATGTCATTTATATTGATATTATTTATAAATATATTTCCCTTTTCTATGGAGTAAAAATTCATTAAAAGCTTTGTTAATGTGGTTTTGCCTGAGCCGCTTTCACCTACAAAAGCTACTCTTTCACCAGGTTTTATATCAATATCAATATTACTTAATACAGGGGTTTCCGAATTGTACTGAAAGGAAACATTTTCAAATGTAATATTTCCTTTTAAAGAAGGTTTCAAAGAACCTTTATACCTTATTTTTTCTTTCTCAATATCTAATATATTTTCAACTCTTTCTGCCGCAACCATTGCTGTTTGAATAGATGGCTGTAAGTTTATTATGCTCTCTATAGGATTTAAAAAATATGTAAGTAGAGCATTAAAGGTTAGGAGTTCGCCTAGAGTTAATCTTCCCCTTATGACTTCTATTCCACCAATCCAAAAAACTATCACATTAAATATAACTTTAATATAAGCTTTTAAAGAACTTTGGAGATTGGTAATCCATCCTCTTTTTAAAGCATTCCTTGTCAAATTTAAAAATTTCTTTTCTGTTTTAAGCTTTGTTTCATTTTCTGTACTGAAGGCTTTAATAGTATCTATTCCATTTAGTGATGATATTAAGTATGAAGTAAGATTTGATCCACTTTCCATAGTTTTTCTATTTATATCTTCTAAAGGTTTTCTGAAAAAGTATACTATTATGCCATAAAAAGCAATGGGAATAATAGTCACCAAAAATAGAATAATATTTTGACGATAGAGCATAATTCCACCTATAATTGCCATAAGTGTATCTATCATAATTGCTAAAGCTACATTACATATAGCATCCCTTATTTTTCCTGAATCATTAAACCTTGATATTATGTCTCCAATTTCTCTTGTATCAAAAAAGTTCATAGGTAGGTCAACAACATGTTCATAATAGCCAAGCATAAGTCCCATATCTATGTTTTGCCCAAGATACAATAAAAGCTGGGTCCTAAATAGTTCAAATAAAGTTTTAAAGGTGAAAAGTAAAATAAATAAAAGAGAAAATCGAGTTAATAAACTTTTAGAATTATTGGGGATTATTTTATCGACAAGAAACTTAAAATAAAATGCTCCTATTACACCAAAGATTGTTATTAATAATGAGATAAAAAATATTTTTATAATAAATTTCTTTTGATATTTAAGAATGGCGGAAAATTTCTTAAATAACCCTTTCTTTTCTGAATCCAATTGTATTTTAGGTATGATTACAAACATAATACCATTCCATATATTCATAAATTCAAGAAAGGAGAAGCTTATAATACCTTTTTTGGGAACAGATGCTATTATTTTATTTTTATTTATTTTTTCTATAACTATGTAATGATTGATTCCATTTTCATTTATATATGCTATTGCAGGTATAGGACAATAAGACAATATATCTTCAATGTTACTTCCTTTAAGCTGTTTAATAGAAAATCCTAGCTTGTCTTCTAAATCCATAATATTTAAATCTTCTTCTTTATAATTTATAATGCTGTTAATTTTAGATGCAGAGATTCTAGTACCAAAATGTTTGCATAATGATGACATACATACTGCAAAAGATTCTCTATTTTCTTCATCATAAGTTACTTTTTCCATATTTACCACTCCTTCTTAATAGCTAATTTTAAAGCTTTATTAATATAACTGTTAAATTTTGTACAAAAGGCTTGTCTTTTCCACTTACATATTATACAATATATTACAAGGTAATCATACATTACCATTAAATAAATTATATAGACATAATGGTAATGCAAAATAAAATAAGGGGGTATTTGTATGAATATCAAAGAATTAACTAAGGGGTTGGAGGAATTTATATCCACAGATGTAGTTACAGAATCACTTAATAAAATAGGGGATGATTCTAAACCACCAATACAACCACTATATGGAATTCCACCTGTAGAATATTAAAAATAATAGGAACAACAATATTGGGAATGACTTAAGTCATTCCCAATAATTTAATTCTAAATTTTTTATGTTAATAGACAATAAATAATAACATAATTGAGTGGGAGGATAATTATGAAATACAAGCCAATGACTGGTGTTTGGGAAATAACAATGGGATGCAATATGCGTTGTAAGCATTGTGGATCAATATGTGAAAATCCTCAAATTGACGAGCTAACGACGAAAGAAGCTTTAACTTTATGTGAAGAACTTGGAGCATTAGGCTTTAAACATATAACCTTATCTGGGGGAGAACCGACTACAAGAGATGATTGGCATATTATAGCAAAGGGACTTAGAGATAATGGTATTATTCCAACTATGATAACTAATGGATGGCTTATAAATGAAGAGATTATAGATAAGGCTATGGAATCAGGGATAAATACTATTGCTATAAGTATAGATGGCTTAGAAGAAACTCATGATTTTATGAGAAAGTCTGGTTCTTTTCAAAGATCTATAAAAGCTCTTAAACTTATGAAGGATAAAGGAATGTATTCTGCAGTAATAACTACAGTAAATAAGCAGAATATAAATCAGTTAGAAGATATGAAAAGTGTATTCATAGAAAATGGAGTAACTACATGGCAACTTCAAATTGGTATGCCTATGGGAAATTTAAAAGAAAACTGTGAGTTAGTTTTAGATAACGATGGGATTGATACAATAATTGATTTTGGATATAAAAATTTAAATGATAATAAAATAAAAGTACATTTTGCAGATTGCATAGGATACTATAATACAAAAGAAATGGAAGTAAGAAAGGCTTTTTCTAATAATAACTACATATGGCAGGGTTGTGGAGCTGGAAAACACAGCTTAGGTATTTTATGTAACGGTGACATAGTAGGATGTACTTCTATAAGAAATAAAGAATTTATTGAAGGAAATATAAGAGAAAATTCTTTAAAAGATATATGGACAAGTTCTGAAACTTTTAAATGGAATAGAGAAATTACAAAAGAAAAAATAGAAGGATTTTGCAGTAAGTGTAATTATGGGGATGTATGCCTTGGTGGGTGTTCCAATTCAAGATTATGTATGGAAAATAGTATATACAAAGAAAATAAATATTGTTCATATTACATAGCCATGGATAGAAAAAGGGAAGAAATAAAAGCTATAAATGACATAGATATTCTATTTGAAAATGCAGAGAATTTGGCAGAAATGGGACAATTTCAGTTATCTGAACTTTTATTAGAAAGAGCAATTCATTTAGGAAATGAGAATATAGAGATTTTAAATCTTTATGCTTATGTAAATTTTATGCTAAAGAATTATACTATAGCTAAAGATGTAAATGAAAGAATTCTTGAAATAGATCATAATGATATATATGCAAATAAAGGGTTGGGTTTAACACTATGTAAATTAGGAGAAGTTGAAAAAGGAATACATTATCTTAAAAATGCTGTGAAACTTACGGATTCTAATTATATGGACCCTTATCATGACTGTGCAGCAACTCTTATGGAATATGATAAAATAGAAGAAGCTAAGGATATTTTACAGCAGGCTAGAAACATGTCATTAGACTTTTTTGAAGAGAATAAGAATTTATACGATAAATTAAATATATCTGCTATAGCAGAAGAAGCATAGCTTTAAATAAGGTTTTATATAGATGACTATATAAAACCTTATTTAATGAAAGGGAATTATAGATTACCATTTAGTTTTAGCCATGAAAATAATTTAGATTCTAATACTATATGTATGTAAGAATATCTAAATATCTTATTCGCTAATGCAATACTGCAGATAATAGTTTTTTATTTGCTGGCACATATTTTTAATACTAGTATTCTCTTTGTTTAATTTTTTTTCAAATCTAATTAGACCTTCTGTCATTTTATCTAAGTTATAATTTTTTACCAACTCTTCAACTTTATTTTCTTTAATATTTCCAATAGGGCATACATCGTCATCTAAAAATTCGCAGGGTTTGATAATGCCAGCCTCGCTTATACACCAATTTAAAAGACCTGCACCACATTCTAAACTTTTATGTTTAAAGTCGATACCTTTTTTGTTTTCATCTTCACGCCAAGTTAAAACTCTTATTTTATTCCTATATTTTTCCGATAAATCATCTAATATATATTCTACATTTTTAATATCTTCTTGAGATATAACTAACGAACTTAAAGAAGCTGCTCTTCCACTTGATGTTAAATTACCAAATCTTATTGAGCTTGCACCAATTTTATAAGTAAATTCAATCATATTTTCTATATTATTGATATTTTGTTTTGTAATTATTGTTGATACTGTTGAAGGAATTTTTATTTTAGAAAGTTCATTTATGGCATTTATAGTTTTTCTGAAAGAGCCTGAAACTGTAGTTACCAAATCATGTTTATTTTCCTCATATGAGTACATTGAGATCTGAACCGTATTTACCCCTTTGTAGTTATTTACATTTTCAGAATTAATTAATGTTCCATTAGTAGTTATGCTAGTATCAAAGTTATCAATACAATGTTTCAAAATATCAAAAAATTTATTGTGAAGCATAGGTTCTCCACCAGTAAGTTGTATATTAGTAGTCTTATCCTTCAGAAAACTTAACGTATCTATTAACTCATTATAAGGAATAAAGTCATCATTTTTATTTGAACATTTCTTAAAACAATGGATACAGTTAAGATTACATTTATCAGTAAGACTTAGAACTACTCCCATAGGTACTTTTGCATCTTTTAATCCCGTTTTTTTAAAGTAGGTAGATTTGGGCAACTCACTTAGGAAGATAAAATTAGATTTGCTTTTTATAAAATCCATCATAATATTCTCTATTTTGAATTTATCATCCGTCTCTAACTCAATAGCAATTTCAGATGTAATTTCATTAATAGATTTATTACCACTGAATTTTTCTATCATATATATTTCTACATCATTCAATACATAATTTCCGACGTCTGTAATAAGTATTCCACGATCTTCAAAATAATGTAGAATGCTATTATTTAAAACATGAGGATACATATTTATACCTCCATTCATATATACCGTTATCTAACTTAAACGGTAATAATAAAAAAGTTGGTAAAGCAGAAAATGTCCTACTTTACCATGTGTTAAATAAAAAATTTATTAAATTATAAGTCACCAGGATCTCCATACATTACATCTTTATAACAATAGAAAGCTTGAAATTTTAGACATGATTGAACGCTACATGTATTAAAATCAGGTTTATAGTTAAAAAATTTAGCTTTATTCATAATTTCACCTCCTTTATATATGGAAAAACATGATTATTTTTCCATTAATTTTGGTTTATTATAATTATAGCATTTAAAGGACAAACTTGCAAATGTTTTCCATTTAATTTGGGATTTTATATAAGTATTAGGTTATATATAACTGGGATATAAGTGAAAAGAATTAAAAATATATTATTCTAATAGGGTTGTATGAACCATAAGCCTTAACTATATGTTATTATAAATAGAATGTTTTATTATAAGCAGAAAAGTAGTATAAAACTTCATTCGGAAGTCTTATCACAGAATAAACTAGGATGTATGAAACATAAGATATTATAAATTAGATAATTTTCATATCTTACTTTATTAAAATTAATCTAACAGTTTAATAGATTAAGTAAGATTAGTGTCCGAAAATGTCGTAATAAGCCGAAAATCTAAAAGGTTCTGAAAACATTGACCATTGAAGCAATATATGGTAATATATGAGGAAAGGTTTATATACATAGGCGATGATACACTGACTACAATACTATTGACAGAACTATTTTAAATATAAGTTGAGGAACTAGAAGCCCAAGAATTTAGAGTTATTAGGATATAACTTAATACTATCTAAAATTATTGTGGCTTTATGTATTATATAGTATAAAATTGTTTAAATATAAGTTAAACAAATAAATTAGGACTTTTCTTAACTAATTAATATAAAATTTACTTTAATGTTTTAAATGAGTAAGATATTACACCAAGTAAGAATTGTGCTGCAAAAATTAATTATTTATTAGATTAAATTAAAAATAATTAAGCAAATTTGTATGTCTTAATCATTAGAAGTCTATCTAATATTGAACCAAAACTTGTCTAACATTGTCGAAAAAATAATCGAAGATTTTAGAAAATTAAATTTATTAATAAATTTAATTTAAAAACTTTATAACATAAGAATTAGTTATAAATTGTAAGCTTCTCTATATTTATGAAAATAGAATCGTATGTCCGTTTTTATAAATGATGAAGTTTACAATTTAAAAGAGGGAATTACATAATTAAACTTACATAATTAATATGTGGATTATTAATTTAGACCAAAGATAATTATAATTAAGTTTTATTGTTTAATATGGAATTTCCTCAAATATAAATTATAAATTTTTATATAAAATAAGGAGGGACATTATGAAAAAGTTCAAAAAATTGTTAGCTCTTATGCTAATAATAGCTATGACCATGTCAATATTAGCTGGATGTGGTAAAAAGACTCAAGATGTTACAAAGGAAGAGGAAGAAGTAGAAGTGGAAAAGGCGGAATCTACTGGACCAAAAGTGTATAGAAAAAGTGGTATGTCTACTGATACTCTTAATCCCCATGTAAGTGATAGTACATCTGAAAGCTATGTAATGGAACTAATTTATGGAAATCTATTAGACTTAATTTATGATAAAGAAAGTGAAGGATTAAAATTCATTCCAAATCATGCAGAAGCGTTACCTACTACTGAAGATGGAATAACTTGGGTATTTAAATTAAAGAAAGATATAAAATGGACAGATGGGACCCCTATTGATGCAAATAGCTATGTATGGTCATGGAAAATGTTGTTAGACCCAGAACTAATCAATAGTGGTGCTAGAGCGTTATTTGATACTATTCCAGTTGTAAATGCTTTAGAATATTTTAAAGGTGAAGTAGAATGGGAAGAAGTTGGAATTAAAGCGTTAGATGATTACACATTAGAAATAAAATTAGAGACACAAATGCCGGAAATAGATGTTCTATTGACATTTAGTAGAGGATATCAAGCTACAACTCCAGTACATAAAGAATTATATGAAGCTGGAATGAAAGAAAAGGTAAAGAAAGAAGGAGAAGAAGATTCGAAAGGTCTAAAGGAAACTGACTATGCTACATCTTTGGAAAAAACACCTTCTTCAGGAACTTATAAATTGACAGAGTGGGTTAGAGATCAACATAAAGTATATGAAAAGAATACAGGAACTCCTGTAGCTGATTATTATACACCAGATAGAATAGAAGAAAGAGTTATCAGTGAAAATTCTACTAGAATACAGTTATTTGAAAAAGGAGAGTTAGAAGCAGTATCAGTTACTGGTGATGATTATGAAAAATATGCAGAAGATCCAAGAATAGTATTCCAAGAAGCTAATACTGTATGGGGATTCTATATAAATGGGAAGTCAGAGAAGAACCCTATTTTACAAAATAAGGATTTAAGAAAAGCATTATTCTACGGAATCAATAGAGATGCTATATCAAAAGGTGTATTTAAAGTATATGCCTCTTCTCCATATTATATATCCACACCTTGTATGGTAGGAGATTGGAAAGAAGGCTTAAAATATCGTGATACTGAAAAAGCAAAGGCAATTACTCCAGAGGGAAGCGGTTACAATCCAGAGCTAGCAAAGGAATATTTTGAGAAAGCTTATGCAGCTAATGGGAATAAAAAAATACAGATAGAAATAATATATTTTGAAGCACAAGAAACTATGAAGAGATTATCAGAGGTAGCAGAAGAAGAATACGAAAAATTGTTCGGATCTGATAAACTAGATATTACATTAAGAGCTATGCCTCCTATGGCAGCATATGATACCTATGAAAATGGCGATTATGATATGGGTATTGGTGCTAGAGGACAAAATACATTTAATGCATGGAAGAGTATGGTAGTTTGGACTAGTGATTTTCCAAATAAAACTGACACAATGTATAATAAGGAATTTGATGAATTATTCAAAAGAACTACGCAAGGGGATCTAATGAATAAACCAGAAGAAAGAATAGAAGCTTTAGTTAGAATGGAAGAGATACTAATGGATGAGATACCATTAATACCTATATTCCAAAACAATAACGCTGTGATGTATCAAGATAGAATTAAACTGATAACTGGTGGTAAATATATGCCAGAGGTAGGGTTTGCTCCATATCAAGCAGAAATATTAGATCAATAACAACATGAAAATTCTAATATTTTCAATTCTGGATTGTAAATGAATATAATAGTCAATCATATTTGAGCAATTATAGTTTAAACTATAATTGCTCAAATATAGATATAAACTTTAAGTAACATTGAAAGGAGTAGTAAGCCGATGCTAAGATATATAGGTCAAAGATTAGCTGCAATGGCAATTACATTGTTTTTAATCATAAGTATATCCTTTTTTGTTCTCCATGCCATGCCAGGAAGTATAGTAGGTGATGATCCTATGATTCCTCAAGAAGTAAGAAAAGCTATTGAAGCAAAATATCATTTGGACAAGCCCTTGCCAGTTCAATATGGGTATTTTTTGAAAGATTTTTTATCCTTTGAATTTGGGACATCACTGAAGGTCCAACCTAGGGTCCCTGTATTCAATATAATAGCTGAAAAGTTACCAATAACTTTACAACTTAATATTTTTTCTCTTATTTTAACGGTGCCTCTAGGAATTACTTTTGGAATAATTGCAGCATTGAAAAAGAATACAAGAATAGATCATACTATTTCTACGCTAACTATTTTCTTTATATCAGTACCTTCTTTCGTTTTTGCAGCTGTAATGCAATATTATATGGCTTTTAAATGGGATTTAGTTCCTATATTGTTATCAACAGAACCTACTCTTACTTGGACAAAGTTTAAGTCTATGATTCTACCAATACTTTCTCTGTCATTTTCTGGAATAGCGGGGATTACTAGATATATGAGAGCAGAATTATGTGATGCTTTGAATTCTGAATATATGCTTTTGGCAAAGACTAAGGGATTATCCCAGGTTCAAGCGACTGTAAAACATGCTATACGTAATTCTTTTATACCTTTAGCTAATATAATTGTACCTATGTTTTTAGGAATCTTAGGAGGGTCTATGGTAGTAGAAAACATATTTAGTATACCTGGAACTGGAAGTTTAATGGTTAGGTCTATAAATGCATTAGATCATCCATTAAGTATTGCTGTATTATTTTTCTACTCTCTAATAGGTCTTATCAGTATTTTGTTAGTAGACCTATCTTATGGAATTATTGATCCTCGAATTCGTATAGGAGGTAGAAAATAATGGATACTACTAAACAATTAAAAGAAGAAATAAAGATTAAAGAAAAAGACTTTAAATTTGTTCAGTTGGATGAAAAGATATATGATGAAAAGTTTGAAGGAGAGGCTATTGGATTTTTTAAGGATGCAATGCTTCGTTTTAAGAAAAATAGGGCTGCAATTGTATCTGGTTGGATTATTGCTTTTATAGTATTCATGGCTATTTTTGGGCCTATGATGAATGAATATACTTATAGAGAACAACATTTGGAGTGGGCATTTTTACCACCGAGAGTTCCAGGGCTTGAGAAACTCGGAATTTTTGATGGAACAAAAGAAATAAGAGTAAGGAAAGAGAATATAGAAGAAAAGTACGGAGATGCACTTATAAAAGTAGTGGAAGAATATAATGTAAAGCATCAAGGTCGAGATGTGGCCATGGCTGTAATAAAGGTGGATGCATACAAATTAAATGAAGCTGAAGATGTATATTTTTGGCTTGGAACAGACTCTATAGGAAGAGATCAGTGGACTCGTCTATGGAGAGGTTCAAGAGTATCTTTATTTATCGGAGTTATGGCTGTTATAATCAATATGTTTATTGGAGTTGTTTATGGCTCTGTTTCCGGTTATTATGGCGGTTGGATAGATATGGTGTTGCAGAGAATCACAGAAGTCTTAGGTGGAATTCCTAGCTTGGTACTGATAATGTTATTTATTATGTATATGGGGGCAGGTATAATACCCTTTATTTTGGCAATGGTTCTTACTGGCTGGATAGGTATGAGTCGTATGATAAGAGCTCAATTTTATAAATATAAAGGGCAAGAATATGTGTTAGCGTCTAGAACTATGGGAGCTAAAGATAGGAGTTTGATTTTTAGACATATTTTGCCTAATGCTATAGGACCAATTATTACTCAAGCTACTTTGGCAGTACCGGGATTTATTTTTACTGAATCCATGTTATCTTATCTGGGACTAGGTCTTGGGGCACCTGAGCCTTCTATTGGGGTTTTATTAGCAGAAGGTCAAAAAGTATTATTAAACCATCCTCATTTAACTTTATTTCCAGCTATGGTAATATCTATATTAATGCTTGCATTTAATCTATTTGGTAATGGATTAAGGGATGCATTTGACCCAACATTAAGAGGACAAGAATAGAAAGGAGGTTGTAGCCATGGAAAATAGAGAAAAAGTATTGCAAATAAAAGATTTATATATAACCTTCAACACCTTTTCTGGAAAAGTTCATGCTGTTAGAGGTGTTAATTTTGATTTACATAAGGGAGAAACTCTAGCTATTGTTGGTGAATCTGGTTCAGGGAAGTCTGTAACAAACAAGACTATTATGGGGATTTTAGCCAAAAATGCCAATATAGAAAAAGGAGAAATCCTTTATAATGGTAAAGATTTGACTAAATTTAATGATAAAGAATTTACCAAAATTAGAGGATCGGAAATTTCTATGATATTTCAGGACCCTATGTCATCTTTAGACCCAGTAATGAAAATTGGTAAGCAAATAACGGAGGCCATGTTAGTAAAAGGAAATATTACAAAAGAAGAAGCAAAGAAGAAGGCAATAAAATTAATGGGGGCTGTAGGGATTCCACATCCAGAGAAGAGATATGAACAATATCCATTTCAGTTTTCTGGAGGAATGAGGCAAAGAATAGTTATAGCCATAGCTTTAGCTTGTGATCCAGATATATTAATATGTGATGAACCTACAACGGCTTTAGACGTAACTATTCAAGCACAAATATTAGATTTAATAAAGGAAATACAAAAAGAGAGACAAATATCTGTAATATTTATTACCCATGATTTAGGGGTTGTAGCTAATATGGCGGATAGAGTAGCAGTTATGTATGCGGGTAAAATTGTTGAAACTGGAACGGTAGACGAAATATTTTATGATCCAAAGCATCCATATACTTGGAGCTTGTTAGCTTCTATGCCAGATTTAGACACAGATGCTACAGATGAACTGTTAGTTATACCAGGAACACCTCCAAATATGTTATATCCTCCTAAAGGAGATGCTTTTGCTCCTAGAAATAGATATGCTATGGAAATTGATTTTAAAGAAGAACCTCCTATGTTTAGAGTAAGTGATACTCATTATGCAGCCACTTGGCTTTTACATCCAAGTGCTCCAAAGATTGATATGCCTGATGCATTAAAGATTCGAATAGAAAAGCAACAAGAAAGGCAGGTGCTGCAAAATGAAACAAACTAAAGAGGATGCAGTATTAAGAGTTGAAAATTTAAAACAATATTTTACTAGTGGATTTGGAAAGAAGAAAATAGTGGTAAAGGCTGTAGATGATATTAGTTTTACTATCAATAAAGGAGAGGCCTTTGGACTAGTTGGAGAGTCTGGTTGTGGAAAAACTACTACAGGTAGATCTATAATTAGATTATACGAGCCTACAGGCGGAAATGTATATTTTAATGGAAAGTTAATATCAAGGAAACTTTCTAAGGAAGAAAAAAAATCAGTAACTCGTGGTATCCAAATGATTTTCCAAGATCCTATAGCTTCCTTAAATCCAAGAATGACCGTAAAGGAAATTATAGGAGAAGGTTTAAAAATTAATAATTTATGTGATAATGAAGAACATATGATGGAACTTATATATAATATGCTTGAAACGGTAGGTCTTACTAAAGATCATGCTACTCGATATCCTCATGAGTTTTCTGGTGGTCAAAGACAGCGTATAGGTATTGCAAGAGCTTTAATTACTAATCCTGATTTAGTAATTGCTGATGAACCTATATCAGCTCTAGATGTATCTATTCAAGCACAGGTACTAAATCTGCTAAATGAATTAAAGAAGAAATTGGGATTAACTGTATTATTTATTGCTCACGATTTATCTGTTGTTAAGTATTTTTCAGATACTATAGGAGTAATGTATAATGGGAAGATAGTAGAGTTAGCAAAGTCTGAAGAGTTATATAAATATCCACTTCATCCATATACTAAATCTTTACTATCTGCTATACCTTTAGCTGATCCAAACTATGAAAGACATAGAAAAAGGATTTATTATGATCCAAGTATTCATAACTATGATAAAGAAGAACCAGAATTAGTCGAAATAAGACCTGGTCACTTTATATATGCATCTAAATCAGAAATTGAACAATACAAAGTATTAATTTAGATAAATTCTCCTTTCTAATGGAAATTAAAAAGTAATAGATATTAGAAAGGAGAATTTTTATTGTTAATTCACTAGGAAGAAATTTTGAAAATTTAAGTAACTTATCTAAACTTTGTATTTCCAACATGAAGTCTTTCTTATCATTAGGGCAAAATTATCAACATGCAAAAGTTTGCTATGGTAGAATGTTAGAGATCTTAAACTTGGAACAAGAGCATAATAGAAGTAAAATTATAGATGATATAGATTCTATTGAAGTAAAGAGATTAAGTTTTCAGTATGTGATTAACATACCTTTAAGTCAAAATTTAACCTTTGGAATTCAGTCTTACGATAGTAATAGACTAGAAAGATTGTGTTCAAAGCTATCCATAGATAAAAGAGTAAATAGTAAGTGTGATTATATAAACTTATCAGGTGGGGAAAAACAGAAAATATGCGAAATAAGAGCATTACTAAAAAACCCAAAGATGATGATACTAGATGAACCTATATCAGCTTTAGATTCTAGGAGCATAGTTAGACTTAAAGAAATATTGGGTGAAGAAAAGGAAGATAAGATTATATTATTGATTACTCATAATGAAGAAATTGAAGATATTGTAGATGAATTTATAACTCTTTAATAATATATAAATTAAAAGCCAGATTACATTATATGTAATACTGGCTTTCTTTCTAGCTTTCCTTGTGAAGTTTTTCAATTATTGATAGAATGGTATTAAATTTATCCTAATAGGAAGTGGAGCTTATGAAGAACAATAAAGAAAAGGTTTTTGCTATTGTTAAAGAATCTATTGTCAATTCTTCCAAAGGTATTTCTGCTGGAGAAATTGCAAAAATGTTAAATATGCATAGAAGTAATGCCAGCTCCTTATTAAATGAACTGTATAAAGAAGGAAAGCTTTTAAAAATTAGAGGGAAACCCGTATTATATACCTTAAATAAAGATGAGAAAAGGGGAACAACTACTTTTAAGACTACGGGAAATTTTGATATGTTAATTGGAAGTAGTGATTCTCTTAAGAAGAGTATACAACAGGCTAAGGCTGCCATATTGTATCCTCCTAACGGATTACATACTTTAATATTAGGGCCTAGTGGAGTAGGTAAGACTATGTTTGCAGAATTGATGTTTAATTTTGCCATAGAAAATTCTACATTTCCTATAGATTCACCTTTTATTGCTTTTAACTGTGCAGATTATGCTAACAATCCCCAGCTTTTGCTAACCTATCTTTTTGGGTGTAAAAAAGGTGCCTTTACTGGTGCAGATAAAGATAAAGAGGGAATAGTTGCTAAGGCAAATGGAGGAGTTTTATTTTTAGATGAAGTTCATAGACTGCCTCCAGAAGGACAAGAAATGCTATTCTACCTTATAGATAAGGGATTATATACGCCTTTAGGAGACGAGAAGAAAAGAGAAAGTAAGGTTTTAATAATATGTGCTACTACTGAAGATATAGACAATGTTTTGCTGACTACTTTCACTAGAAGGATTCCCATGACTATAGAGATTCCTCAGTTAAAGGAGAGAAGTTTAGAAGAAAGGTTTCAATTAATTTACGAATTTTTTACTATAGAGGCTGGGAGAATAGGAAGAAGTATACAAGTTTCTACTAACACTATGAGGCAGCTTTTGCTTTATGAATGTTCTGGAAATGTGGGGCAGCTTAAAAGTGATATACAATTAGGTTGTGCCAATGCCTTTTTAAATTCTGTTTCCAATGGACTAAAAAATATAGTAGTTCATTGTACAGATTTTGCTTCCCATGTTAACCAAGGACTTTTAATATATAAGAGTCATAGAAATGAAGTAGACAAGTTAATTAAAGATAATGCTAGACTAGAGTTTACATCCAAAGGACCTAAAAGTTTTTTAGAAGAAGGGGATTACTCTTTACCAGATAATTTTTATGAAGAAATAGAAAAGAGAATGAATGAACTTCAGCAAAGGGATTTAAAGGCAGAAGATATAAGATTGATGATGGAATTAGATATAGAAAATTACTTTAAAAACTTTATGAGAAGTTTTAAGCTGGGAATTCATAAAGAACAGCTTTCAAAAATTGTAGATGAAAAACTTATAGATATAGTGGAAAGTTTTTTACGAGATGCTAGTAAAAAGTTAGATAGGATTTTTCCCAATAAAGTTTTTTACGGTTTATGTCTTCATATAAATGGAAGCATAAATAGATTGAAAGAAAATAAAGATATAGTCAATCATAATCTAGAAAATATACAAAAAGATTATGGTAAGGAATATGAAATAGCAGAAGAATTATCTAAGAAAATAGAGTCAAATTATGGAATAACAGTTCCTGAAGATGAAATAGGGTTTATTACTATGTTTTTAACTGTAGATGAAATAGAAAATAAGTCAGCATATGGCAAGCCCATAGTTATAATTGCCATGCATGGCAGAGCCACAGCTTCATCTATGGCAGAAGTAGTGAATTCTTTAGTAGGAGCAAATAATGTTTACGGATATGATATGCCTTTAGAGAAAAGTACAAAAGATGCCTATGAAGAATTAAAGGAATTAATAATAAAAAAAGAACAAGGAGCAGGTACCCTTCTATTAGTAGATATGGGCTCTTTAGGTATATTCGGAGAGTTGATTAGTAGAGATACTGGAATAAAGATAAAATCTATAGATATGGTTACCACTCCAATAGCATTAGAATGTTCAAGAAAAGCTATTATCGAATCGGATATTGAAAAAATATATGAAGAAATGCTAAAGAATGTATACCAGTATACATCTTACAATATGAAGGTAAGAGAACACTTTCTGCCGAACAAGGAAAATATAATAGTGACTTTATGTACCACGGGAGAAGGAAGTGCAATAAAGCTTAAAAGTTTTATTGAAAGTAAGGTTAATATTAAAAAGCATAATTTAGAAGTTTTTCCTATGTCTTTGAATAATAAAGATCATATGTTTAAACAGATTAATAATATATCAAAAGAAAAAAATATTTTAGCTATAGTTGGTACTATCAATCCTAATATATATGGGATACCTTATATATCGACTTATGATGTTTTTATGGATAATGATTGTGATAAGCTGATAAATATTATAGAAGGAAAAGCTACAAGCAGCAGTTATGAAAGCTTTGCAAAAGCATTGGAAGATGAGCTGCAAAATATTGATTTATCTATATATGAAAAAATATATGATGATTTTATATTAAACATTGAGAGAAATATTAACAAAAAGATGTCACAAGCCACTTATACAGGATTAAAAGTACATATGGCCTGTAGTATCAATAATTTAGTAGGTGGAGGACTTAGTCCAACTTGCTATTATAAGGATTTAATATTGGGAAAATATGATAAGGAAATAAGTTTAGTTAAAGAAGTTATAAAAGTCATAGAGGAGTATTATAAAATAAAATTTGATATAGATGCTATCTGTTTTATAGTAAGGAATATTATTAGTATGTAAAATATACTGATGTGTATAGAATAGCAATGAATGTGTATATAAAATTATGAAAAACAAGGTTTTAAGTTAGTGTACTAAAGCTTAAGATCTTGTTTTTTATTTTAATTTAAGGATTTCAAGCTGATGTGTATAAAATGAGTATAGAAGAAATATATATATTGCCCAATTTATTAGATAACGAGCTGTTTAAATAACTTGGTATGAAAATTGCTATATATTATTTACAACATCTAAAAGTTTGGAGGAATCTACATGGCAAATATAAAAGATCTAGATATTGAGGAAGAAATTATATTTAATTTGATAAGCTGTTCTGGTGAAGGAAGGAGTCTAATATTTGAAGCTTTTAATGCAGTAAAAAAGGAAGAATATAATGAGGCAGAAAAACTTATGGATATGGCTACAGAAAGCATATTAAAAGCTCATAATATACAAACAAAGCTAATACAAGGGGAAGCTGCTGGTCAACACAGAGAAATTAATTTATTGATGGTTCATGCCCAAGATCATTTAATGAGTACTATACTATCTCAAAATTTAATAAAGAATATGATTTCTATGCAAAAAGAAATAAACCAATTAAAAAATGAATTGAAAAATAAATAATTAGAGAGGAGTTTTTCATATGAGAAAAATTTATTTATTTTGTGATGCTGGTATGTCTACAAGTTTATTAGTAAAAAAAATGCAAGATGTGGCTGAAAAACATAATTTATCTGTGAAAATTGAAGCCTTTCCTTTCGTTAAAGCTCATGCCATTATAACAGAGGAAAGACCAGATTGTATATTGTTAGGACCTCAAGTTAGATTTCTATTAAATGAAATGCAGGAAAAATACAAAGACTTAGGCATGCCTATAGAAGTTATCAATCCAGTAGATTATGGGGTAATGAATGGTGAAAACGTTTTGAAATTTGCTATTAAACTTATAAAAGAAAATGAAAAAAATAAATAGGAGGGATATTTTATGCAAAGATTTATGGATTCTTTAGAAAAGCTTTTAATGCCTCTTGCCGAAAAAATAGGTAAGAATAAATACTTAATTGCTATTCGAGATGGATTTTTAATTTCATCACCTCTATTAATCATAGGATCATTTTTCTTACTTGTTGCCAACTTTCCAATACCAGGATGGAATGATTTTTTAGCAAAATTTTTTGGAGAAGGTTGGGCAACAAAATTAATGCAGCCTGTAAGAGCAACTTTTGATGTAATGACTATTCTAGCCGTATTAGGAATTGGTTATAGTTTAGGTAGACAATTAGATGTAGATGCTATTGCATCAAGTGCTATTGCTCTAGTAGCTTTTTTTATACTAACTCCATTTATAACAAATTTTACTCCAAATGATATGGAAGTTGTTTATGAGGTAAAAAGTATACCTTTGAAATGGGTTGGTTCTAATGGATTATTTGTAGGTATGATTACAGCTTTAACTTCTGTACTACTTTTTGCTAAGATAGTTAAAAAAGGCTGGATTATTAAAATGCCGGAGGGAGTCCCACCAACAGTAGCTAAATCTTTCGCAGCGCTAATACCTTCTGGTATAGTTATGGTAGTGTTTTTTATAGTTAAAACTTTATTTGAGTTTACTTCTTATGGAAATGTACATGAAATTATTTATACTTATTTACAAGCTCCATTGACAAGCCTAGGAAATACCTTGCCAGCTATGGTTATTGCTTATATATTTTTACATTTGTTCTGGTTCTTTGGAATCAATGGTTCAAGTGTTGTTGGGGCAGTATATAACCCAATATTAAGAGTACTTTCAGCTGAAAATTTAGCTGCATTTCAAGCAGGATTACCGATACCAAATATCATCACTGGTACATTTCAAGATATGTTTGCTACCTTTGGAGGGGCAGGAAGTACATTGTCTTTAATTGTCGCCATGCTATATATCTGTAAAAGTAAACGTATAAAAGAACTAGGAAAACTATCTTTATTGCCAGGAATATTTGGAATTAATGAACCTATTATATTTGGTCTACCTATAATGCTTAACCCAATAATGTTGATACCATTTATGTTGGTTCCCACTATAAATATTATAATTGCTTATTTTGCTATGAGCTTAGGTATTGTTCCTCTCACAAATGGAGTATCAGTACCTTGGACTACACCTCTAGTATTCTCAGGCTTTTTAGTATCTGGAATTAGAGGAGCTATTTTACAAATTATATTATTTATCATAGGTGTATTTATCTATATACCCTTTATAAAAATAGTGGATCGTCAATATTTAAAGGAAGAAGATAGACTTCAATCTGAAGACAGTGGTGATATATCCTTTGACAGTTTAGATTTTTAAAATAAAGCGAAGAGGTGCAAGATAGAGTAGAGAAAATTTATCAGTACAAAGTTATATAAATATTAAAATTCCAAGAAAATGTAGAATAGAATTAATAAATAAAATCTACTTTTTGGTACTATACCAAAAAGCAGATTTTTGTTTGTATAATATTTATCTATATACTAAATATGATACAATGAAAATCTAAATATTAAATTTCTTCAATCACTATTTAGATGTTAAAAAATGATATAAGTAAAAGTAAAGAAAATGGACATAAGTATATATAGAGATGGAATCTTTTACGGAAGGGAAGAAGACTATGAGGGTTCAGGATTTACTTAAACAATTTGATGATTTTTATGTTTTAGCAGGAGAAGAAGGACTAAATAGAAATGTGAGTACTGTTAGTGTAATGGATGCTCCAGATATATATAACTGGATGAAGGGAGGAGAGTTCTTAATTACAACGGCATACGTAATGAAGGATGATCCTTTAGAGTTGAAGGATTTAGTAATAAGGTTAAATAATGCTGGAACGTCAGCTTTGGGAATAAAATTGAATCGATTTATAAAAAAACTTCCAGAGGAAGTAAAAAAAGTAGGAGATCAGCTGAAATTTCCTATTATATTTGTTCCTGATCATTATGCTTTTACAGACGTAATAAATCCGGTATTATCTAGAATCGTAAATACTCAAGCTAAGAAATTAGAAAGATCGGAGAAAATCCATAGATCTTTTACTGAGATTGCTATTAAAGGAAAGGGTACAGAGGATATAATGAATACTCTTTACAGGATTTTAGGGAAAAGCGTAGCTTATATTGATTTATTGTTTAATAAGAATTATATTAGGTCAAATACTAAGGAATTTAAATCTGATATTGGGGAAATTAGGCTGGATAATTTACTTAAAAAATATAGTTCTTATCCTGTTAGAATAGGCAGCGTATTATACGGATATTTAATAGTAACAAAAGAAAAAGAAGATAATGATGGATTAGAAAAAGTAACTATTGAACATGCCAGTACTGTATTGAAATTAGAAATTCAGAAAAAACTATCTAACAGTCAAATAGAACAAAAATATAGAGATGAATTTGTCCAAGATTTGCTTATGAACAATATAAGAACTAAAGAAGAAGTGGAAAATAGAGCTGCTCTTTATGGATGGAAAATGGATAAAGGTCTTATCTGTATTACTTTAGATATTGATAATTTTAAAGAGAAGTTTATCTCTATAGAGAATACAAGAAATTTAGAAATAGAAAGGGATAAAATCTTTTCCATCTCTAGAAAAATTATGAAGGAAAACTTTTCGAAGGTTTACTATACTACCTTTAGTGATAGTACTATTTATTTAATTGAACCAGATATAGATGAATATATAAAGTTTCAAGAAAGATTACAGAAAGTCTTAGAGAATCTTAGGGAAGAAGTTAGAAATAGGAGTAATTTTACTTTAACTATTGGAATTGGAAGCTATAAGGAGTCTGTAATGGATGTTTATATTAGCTTTATAGAATCCCAAAAAGCAGTAAGAATAGGCAGATCTATATATGAAAAAGATAGAATTGTATTTTACTCTGACTTAGGTATCTACAATGTTTTATATAATTTATCTTTAGAAGAAGAAGCAAAATCTTTTTGTAATAAAAACATTAAATCATTAGTAGATTATGACAAGAGTAATAATACAAAATACGTAGAAACTTTGTATTGCTTGGTAAAAAATGATTGGAATTTAAAGTCTACAGCAGAACAATTATTTATACATTATAACACTATGAAATATAGATATGGTAAAATTTGTGAGGTTTTAAAATTAGATTTAAATAATAGAGAAACCAAGTTTAATATTGAATTCTGTTTAAGACTAATGAGTATGTCAGATCAATATTCCTTGTACATGAAGACTAATATTTAGTCTTCTTTTTATACTTCATGGACAATGAATATAAACAATAATAGTTATAAAATTAACATAAGAAGTAAAAAAACAAAAGGAGGATACTATTTATGTATGAAAAAAATGTAGGCATGATGAAAGAAATTTTAGCCTCAGTAAAAGATAATAAACTTAGTAATCCTATAGGAGAAGTAAAAGAAACGGGAAGAATAATTCTTAAAAATGGACTAGTAGTAGACCCTAAAAACAACATAGAAGAAGTAAAAGATATAGCCATATATCAAGGATTAATTGAAGAAGTGGCTTCTAATATTAATCCAGAAAAAGGAGATATGGTTATTAATTGTGAAGAGCTACTTGTAGTGCCGGGAATTATAGATATGCATCTTCACTTAGGTGATTTATTTGAAGTAAGTACAAATCCAATGTATGGAGCTGCTGCAAACGGTGTCACTATGGGACTTTCTCCTGGAGCAGGAAATACTTTTATGGCACCTGCATTATTAGGTGCAGAAATAGATAGAGGGTTGCCTTTAAATATTGGAGTTTATCAAGGAGCGGCCAGTGTATTATCCACTATGCTATCTGTAGAAGAGTTGATTCAGTTATATAAAGGAGAATTAGATCCAGATATAGCTGCTACCAAAATGACTAGAAATGGAATTACTAATACTACAGCTCCATTAATTGTAGGAATTAAAGATCATATGGGTCATTTTATTATGTCTGATGAAAACATAGATAAGATATTTGAAATAACATCTAAGGCGAAACTAGTATATATGACTCATACTCAAGATCCAGCTCATGCTTTAAGGTTAGAAGAACTTTCTAAAGGAAGACCGTTGCATTTAGGTCATGCTACAGCAGCAGGCTGTGGAACTCATATGGATTCTATAGAAGCAATGAAGATAATAGTAGATTTATGTAAAAAGACTCATGTTACTGGAGAATTTGTTACAACTATGCTTAGAAAAGGTGGAGGAAGTAGAGAAGGTCTTATCATGCCAAAGAAAGCCCAAGAAATTGCCTACGATGCTTTAGAAAAAGGTATAGTGGATGTATTGATTTCTGATGGTCAAAATGATGCTACTATGAAAGGCTTTGGGGATACAAGAGATAATGTTCCCGCTATATTAGAGTTAGTTGAAATGGGAGTATTGCCTTTAAAGGACAGTGTGGCAACTATGACCTATAATCCTGTAAAATTAATGGAGGAAAAAACTGGGGATAACTGGTGGACTGAAAAAGTAGGGCATCTAGGAAAAGGAGCATTAGGCAATGTTACTGTTATAAATAAAGATGTTAAATCTGCTGTATATACCATCGTAAATGGAGAAGTAGTAGGGTTTGAAAATAGAGCAGTAAGGCGAGGTAGTGGTGCTGGCGGATTTGTAAGTAAGTTTGGTATGGTTAAGAGAACTGGAGTTGGTGACTTAGTAATCTTTTCATTAAAAAAATAAATTTGAAAGGAGGGAGTAGCTTGGGAAACCATATTAGGAATGATTTTTTAAATGAAGATAAAGCTACTTTAATATTGAAAAAGTTAGTTAAGACCAATTCTACCAACCCTCTAGGAAATGAAATGGATATGGTGAAGGCTATATTAGACTATTTTCCTAAAGATGTAGATTACCATATATTAGACCATGGTAATAACAGAGGGTCTTTAGTTATAAATATTCCTGGGAAAGGGAAGGATTCCTTAGCATTTATAGGACATATAGATACAGTCCCTGTTTCTGATGAATCTTCTTGGGATTATCCGCCTTTTGAAGGATTAATAGAAGAAGGCTATCTTTATGGAAGAGGATCTTCTGATATGAAAGGAGGAGTAACATCTATGATTTTAACTGCCTTATACTTTATTGAAAATCATATTACTCCTTCAGTTAACTTGAAATTTCTATTTACTGCTGATGAAGAATCAGGAGGTATTGGAATAACATCCTTAAGAGAAGAAGGATATTTAGATGGAGTATCTGTTATATTTATAGCAGAACCTTCTGATGAAAAAATAGGATTATGTGAAAAAGGAGCTTTGTGGCTTCAAATCTTTGCTACAGGTAAAGAATCTCATGGTTCTAAACCAGAGTTAGGAGTAAATGCAGTAGAAAACTTAATAGATTTTATATATAAACTAAAGAAAATTGTAGATTTAGAAAAACAACATCCCCTTTTAGGTAGAGCCACATTTGCAATAACTCAGTTAAAAGGTGGTGTTAAAACCAATATTACTCCTAGTAAAGCAGAAGCAACCTTGGATATTCGGACAGTCCCGGGTATGGATCATGAAGATATAATGGACAAGGCATTTAGGATTGCTGATGAAATGGAGGAACTTAACCCACAATTAAAGTTAAATATTGTAATAGAAAATAATAGACCAGCTATATCTACAAAAAAGGAAGAACAATTTGTAAAAGACATTATAAAAACCTATGAAGAATTAGATTATCCAGTAGACTTTAAAGGAATCAACTTTTACACTGATGCTTCTCAAGTAATTCCTTTTTATAATGTACCCTTCGTGATATTAGGTCCTGGAGAAGAAAAAATGGCTCATCAAAAAAATGAAAGAATAGAAATACAATCAGTTGTTAGAATGGCTAAATTTTATATTTCTCATATTCTAAACCAATAGATAGGAGGAAGACTATGGAAAGTTTTAGAAAGAATAAACAAGATCATAAATTAGGTTCTCTAGCTGGATTAATTATTACTTTAGCCATAGGATTTGGAATATACTTTATATTAAATAGTATTAAAGTTACTAGTAATTGGCTAGATTACAATACCATTGTTTCTAATGCAGGTAATAACACATTCTATAAGTTTATATGGTATATAATGAACTTTACTGAACCTCAATTTTATGCTGGTGTTTTTGCTTCAATAGGTATAGTTTTAGGCGGTTTTATTGCCTGGAGGTTAGATGTTAAAGATTCATCTTTAGCAGGATTTAATGTATCTTATGGTTCTAACCTATGGCCATGGGTGTTAGCATCTCAATTATTGTCCTTATTTATAGCTATATTTGTATTAAATTATACAAAATTTTTTAACGGTGGAGAATATACTTGGCTGCCAACATTCGTTATGGTAGTAGGGGCTCCTCCAGCTATAATGTTATTATATGGACCTAACATTAAGGCTTTATTAACAGGATCTATTCTCGGAGGAATAATAGGATTTCCCGTAGCTTTTTGGATAACAAATAATATAATTCCTGTATTAGAAGTGCCGGGAGTAGTTTCAAATGTATTCACTATGGCTTTGACTGGTATTATTATATGCGGTATTTGTAAGGCTTTGCCTTGGATGAAGAAAATGCCCTCTAAAGCTATAAATAGAAAAGCTAAATCCGAAGAAGATATTATGAAAGAGATGGGAAAACCATCATGGTTTGTAAGAAGAGTTTTTGCAGACTTTTCTGAAGCTCAATTTTACGGTAATGAAATTGCAGGATTATTTGTAATTATAGGAGCAATTATAGATTGGTTTTTAAATATAGGTCATGGAGCTTATGGTTCTGGAACTATACCTGCAATAATATTATCTCAAATTATTGGTTCAGCAGTAGGAGTATTTTTATATTTTGACAAATATGTAGAAAAAGGTTGGTATGGTACCTATGTACCAGTAGTAAGTGTAGGACCTGCCTGTGTGTTAATGTTTGGTGGATCTATTGGAGTAGCAGCCACAGCAGGAATATTAGGAGGTATAATAGGTGCACCTCTAGCAGAATATTTTTGTGATAAATTGCCTGAAGGATATCATCCAACTATAGGAAATGTTACTTCTATGGGAGTTACAACTATTGTAGTATCTATGATAATAAAAGCATTATTTTAAAATAAAATAAAATTTAATCTTATTAGACAATATTGACATAAACCACCGCTAATTTAAGTATAAATACTTTTATAGCGGTGGTTTTATTGCTGTATATTGGAGAAAATAATAAAACAATATTTTTTCTAAAAACTTTAAAAGACAGGTTTTTCTTTTGTCGACAACATTACCTAATATTTCCCGGGAAAAGAACATTTTTGTATATGGTAATTAAGTCTACATAAAGGATAAAAAATAAGTTATTGCTAAAGAATATTTCCAAAAAGAAGGATTTTATTTAAATTTATAGAAAGTATATAAAAGAGTATAGTTAAATTAATAATCAAATTTAAAGGAGGATTTATTATGAAATTAACAAACAAAAGATTTATGAGTCTATTTTTATCAATTGCTTTAGTTCTTGGTATATTAATAATCCCAGCACAAAACAAAGCTTTTGCAGCGGAAGCAAAAGTAAAGAAATTAACCATTGTTCATACCAATGACATCCATGGTAGAATAAAAGAAGATAAATATGATGGTATGGGATTTGGGAAATTAGAAACTAAATTAAAAGAACTTAAAAGTGAAAATCCAAACTTAATTTTACTTAATGCTGGAGATACAGTACATGGTTTGCCAATCGTTACTATATCTCGTGGGGAAGCTATGGTTAAGTTAATGAATGAAATGAGCTTCGATGCTATGGTTCCAGGAAATCATGATTTCAATTATGGTACAGATAGATTATTAGAACTAAAAGATATAGCTGAATTTCCTATATTAGCAGCTAATGTAGTTAAAGGCGATGGAACAAATGTATTTAAAGAGTATGTAATTAAAGAAGTTGACGGATTAAAGATTGGCATTTTTGGATTGGCTACAGAAGAAACAAAACATAAAGCAAATCCAAAATATACTGAAGGAATATTTTTTAAAGATCCTATAAAAACTGCACAACAAATGGTGCTTAAGCTAGAAAAAGAAGAAGTAGATATGATAGTTGCTCTAACTCATATTGGAATTGATGAAGAAAGTGATCCGACAACTATTGACATAGCTAATAAGGTTACAGGTATTGATTTAATAGTAGATGGTCACAGCCACTCAAAGTTAGATGAAGGAAAACTTGTAAATAATACTTTGATAGTGCAAGCAGGAGAGTATTTAAAGAATGTAGGTATTGTAGATGTTGAATTTACTGATGGAAAGATTACTAAGAAAGAAGCTAAATTGTTTACAAAAGAAGAAGCAGTTGATGTAAAAGAAGATGAAAAGATTATGAAACTTATAAATGAATTAGAAGAAAAGGATAAACCTGTAATGGATGCTGTTATAGGAGAAGCAAAAGTAAAATTAGATGGTGAAAGAGAAATTGTAAGAACTAAAGAATCTAATTTAGGAAACCTTTTAGCAGATGCAATGTTAGATTTAACAAAAGCTGATGTAGCTATCACTAATGGTGGCGGCATTAGAACTTCTATAGAAGCAGGACCTATTAAGAAAGGTCATGTTTTAACTGCATTCCCATTTGCTAACTATACTGTAGTTATCGAAGTAAAAGGAATAGATATAATAAATGCCTTAGAAAATGGTTTAGTTGCCTACCCAGAAACAGCCGGTGCATTTCCACAAGTTGGCGGTATGACCTTTAAGTTCGATCCAACTAAAAATGCTGGAAACAAAGTATATGATTTAATGATTCAAGGAAAACCTGTAGATTTAAATAAGACTTATAAATTAGCAACCAATGATTTTATGGCTGCTGGTGGAGATAAATATGAAATGTTTATAGGAAAGCCAATAGTCGGAGAATATGAAGCATTAAATGAAATGTTAATAAACTATATCCAAAAGATAGGTGAATTAGATATAAAAGTTGAAGGAAGATCAGTTCCTCAAGAAGGTAAGAAAGATAAAGATATTACTGTAGTTCCTACAGAAATAAAAGAAACTAAAGAAACAACTGCAGAAGTAGTTACAGTTGAAACTAAACAAGAAACTCCAGTAGAAAAATATAATGTTAAATCTGGCGATACTCTTTGGAAAATAGGCAAAGTATTTAATACTACTTGGCAAAAAATAGCTGAATTTAATAAAATTTCAAATCCACATTTAATTTTTCCGGGCCAACAAATATTGATTCCTGCTAAATAAAATCAAATTTAAATAATTCATTTAAATATTCCCTTTTAAATTATTTTAATTTAAAAGGGAATATTTATTTTAAAATAAATGAAAATATCCATTTTTTAACTGGCTAGAAATAAAATTTTACAATATAATAAAATTAATTAAATAAAATTTCACAAAAATTAAAAGGAGGTTTTATTAATGGATAAAAAAAGTAGTATGAGATTTTTATCTGTATCATTATTATTTATTTTATTATTTACTAATTTTATGCCTCTGATGGCTAATGCTGATGCAATGGTATCTCAAGGAAATACAAGATTTCCAGAAGAAGAACCAACTAGTAGAATCTTTGCTAGGGACAGACAAGTTTTTAAAGGCTATGAAGGTAAGGGACATATTTTAATTGAAAATTATGGTGTGGAATCTGCTGAAGTGTATATTAATGGAAATGAAATTAAAGTTGATGAAGTTTTAAAAGAAAAACATGGGAAAAGGATTTTCGACATAGGAGAATATACAGTTAATGGAGATAATACCATAAAAGTATTAAACGTAGAACCAGAAGGTACATATCTAGATATACATCTATTCTATCCTAAAATAGGTATTGGAAATCCTGAAGATGTAGGATTTTCTAATAAAAAATTGGCTGAGATTGATGACTTTATCAATAAAGAAGTAGAGGAAGGATTTCCAGGTGCTGTTCTTCTAGTGCTTAAAGATGGAAAAATAGTTAAAAATACTGCTTATGGATATAAACTTAAATATGATGGAGAAAAATTACTTGATGAGTTTCAACCAATGGACCCTGATACAATATTTGATTTAGCTTCAAATACAAAGATGTATGCAACCAATATAGCTATCCAAAAACTAGTTAGTGAAGGAAAATTAGATGTAAATAAAAAAGTAATAGATTATATTCCTGGATTTACAGGAGATACAAGAGAGAATATAAAGGTAAAGGACTTATTAAATCATACTGCTGGATTTGCTGCAAGTATAAAATTTTATATGCCAGATAATCCATTAGGAGAAGAATTTTTCTCTCACGATAGAGAAAAAACTCTAGAATTATTAGAAAAAGCTCCATTAGAATATGAAACAGGAACTAAAACTATATACAGCGATACTGACTATATGTTATTAGGCTATATAATTGAAAATATAACAGGTCAAAGATTAGATGAATATGTAGAAGAAAACATTTACAAACCATTAGGATTGAAGAATACAAAATTTTTACCTTTGGAAAAGGGTTTCACTAAAGATGAATTTGCTGCAACAGAAACCCTAGGAAATACAAGAGGTGGAGAAAGGGATTTCCCTAATATTAGAAAGCATACGTTACAAGGAGAAGCTCATGATGAAAAAGCTTTTTATTCAATGGGCGGAGTATCAGGTCATGCTGGCTTATTTTCAACGACTAAAGATTTAGCTGTTCTTTGTCAAACTATACTAAATCATGGAGGCTATGGAAACACAAAATTATTTGATGGTAATGTATTAGATCAATTTACTAAACCATCTGATAATAGTATAACTTTTGGTTTAGGATGGGATAGAGCAGGAAATATGGATAAAGTTTGGCAATTTGGACCTTATGCTAGTAACTTGGCGGTAGGTCATACTGGGTGGACAGGTACTTTAACTGTTATTGATCCAAAACATGATATGGCAATAGTTCTTCTTACTAATAAAAAACATTCCAAATTTGAAGATGGAAAGTTTGAAGGCGATGATTTCCAAACAGGACTGTATGGAAGTATAGTATCTTTAGTATACGAAGCTTTGTTAGAAAATAATTAATTGTTTTACAGCAGTAGGAACTTAAGTTCCTACTGCTATTTGTAAAATGTATATTTTCTTTAAAGTTTAGAAAAGATTTAAAGTTAATTGGGGTGGGGGAGGGTTAAATGGAAAAATATGAGGTAATAATACGTTTTGCATTTGCTGTATTAGTAGGTGGATTAATTGGATATGAAAGAGAACACCATAATAGGCCAGCAGGATTTATAACTCATATATTAGTCTGTGTTGGAGCAGCTATAACATCTATGATACAGCTTCATTTAGTACAGGATTCTTTAAAATTGATGCTTATGTATCCTGAACTTGCAAATACTTTTAAAGTAGATACTGGGAGAATAATAGCTCAGGTTATATCAGGAGTAGGATTTTTAGGGGCAGGTTCAATAATACACGAAAAGGGCAGTGTAAAAGGTTTGACTACAGCAGCTACTCTTTGGGTAGTGGCTTGTATAGGTATTGGAGTAGGTTTAGGATATTATTTCTTAAGTATTGTATCTGCAATAGGAGTCTACTGCGTTTTAGTAGTTCTTAAAAGAGTTAAATTTAAAATTCAGGATAAAAGAGTTGAAACAGACGAAAATTCTAAAATTGACATGAGCAATTGAAGGAATTATTTTTTTAAGCTAGAAAGAAATAAAATTTTATGATATCATTTAATTTAAGGAATAAAATTTTACGACTAGATATTTTCAGCATAATAGAGGGAGATGATAGAAATGAAAATAAACCTTGATAACTTAACTACAGAACTTAGAAATCCTCATACAGAGAACATAGACCTATTATCCACAGAAGAAATGATTAAAGTTATAAACAGTGAAGATAAAAAGGTAGCCTTGGCAGTAGAAAGAGAAATAGGAAATATTGCTAAAGCTGTTGATGTTATAGCAGAAAAGTTAGAACAGGGAGGAAAGTTAATTTATTTAGGTGCAGGTACTAGCGGCAGATTAGGTATATTAGATGCCTCAGAATGTCCTCCAACTTTTGGAACTTCACCAGAAATGGTACAAGGAGTAATTGCAGGAGGAGATAAAGCAGTATTTTCAGCAATAGAAGGTTCTGAAGATAATAAGGATGCTGGAAAAGAAGATTTGAAAAAGGTTCATTTTAGTGAAAAAGATGTTTTAGTAGGTATAGCGGCAAGCGGCAGGACACCTTATGTCATAGGAGGCTTAGAATATGCTAAAAGTATAGGTGCTAGTACTATAGGAGTTACAAATAATAAGGATTCAGAAATAGCAAAAGTTGCAGATATATGTATAGCACCAGTAGTAGGAGGAGAAGTAATCACTGGCTCTACTAGACTTAAATCTGGAACAGCACAGAAGATGGTTCTTAATATGTTAACTACTGGATCTATGATTAAGTTAGGAAAAGTATATAAAAATTTAATGGTAGATGTTGAAGCGACTAATCTAAAGTTGAGAGAAAGATGCAAAAAGATTGTTAGAGAAGCAACAGGAGTAGGAGAAGAAGAGGCTTTAAAATATTTACAAGAAACAGACTACGATGTGAAATTAAGTATTTTTATGATATTGACTAATTTGAATATGGAAGAATCAAGGAACATATTGAGTTTACATAATGGACATGTTAGACAGGCATTAGAAGCAGTTAACAAAGAAAAGTAAACTACTAAACCATGAAAATAAGCAAGGTGTTTTTAAAACCCTTATTTATTTAAATATATACTAATATTAAGGAGGTTAAGACCAATGGCTAAACTATCACCCAAAGAAATGGGAAAAAGAATTTTAGAAAACGTTGGAGGTAAGGAAAACGTTATAAGTGTAACTCATTGTGCAACTAGACTTAGACTGGTTCTTAAAGACAAAGAATTAGTGAATAAGAATGACTTAGCTAAGGTTGAAGGTGTTCTTAGTACAGTTGAACAAAGTGGTCAATTCCAAATTATTTTAGGACCAGGAACTGCTGCCAAGGTATCAGGAGAAGTAGCTAAACTAGTCGGAGTAAAAGTAGGGCAAGAGGATGAAGTAGCAGTTAGAAAGGCAGAATTAAAAGAAAAAAATAATACTCCTTTCAAAAGATTTTTAAGACATTTATCAAATATTTTTATTCCATTAATTCCAGCTTTTGTTGGCTGTGGAGTTATTTACGGTTCATCTAAATTACTTCAAAACTTAGGACTAATAGATGATAATATGTATGCAATGTTAGGAGTAATAGGAAAAGCTGTATTTACTTATATGAGCATCATGGTTGGTATGTATACTGCTAAAGAATTTGGAGGAAGCGTTACTTTAGGAGGAGCTATTGCTGGTATTTTAAGTTCTCCAGGACTAGCGAAAGTAGTTATAAATGGAGAAAACCTTGTACCAGAACAAGGTGGGATTATTGCTGTATTAATAGCTTGCATGATAGGAGCATGGCTAGAGAAAAAATTAAGAAAGATAATGCCTTCTGTTATCGACTTAATAGCGACACCAACTATAGTTTTAATCGTAGTAGGATTGGGGAGTCTTTACATAGTCCATCCTTTAGGAGTAGCACTATCCCAAGGTTTAAGTAATATAGTGAACTCTCTAATAGATAGAGGTGGATTCCTTGTAGGAGCAGTTTTATCAGGATCTTTCTTACCTTTAGTAATGACCGGTCTTCATAGAGCACTGACTCCAATAGAAGTAAGTTTACTTAAAGAAACAGGAGTTGATCTTCTAAGACCAATATTAGCTATGGCTGGAGCAGGACAAGTAGGAGCTGGTATTGCAGTTTATTTAAAAACAAAGAATAAGAATCTTAAAAAGATTATAGGAAGTTCATTACCTGTAGCTATGCTTGGTGTAGGGGAACCACTAATGTTTGGTGTAACATTGCCTCTAGGTAAGCCTTTTATAACTGCTTGTCTTGGATCGGTAATAGGTGGAGCATATGTATCTATGATGAAGGTAGCTTCTATAGGTATTGGATTATCTGGATTACCTCTAACACTATTGATTCCTTCAGAAAGTATAATTCACTATCTAATAGGAACATTATTAGCCTATGCAGGAGGCTTTGTATTGACTTACGTAACTAAATGGGATGATATGCCAGATGGAAGTTTAAGTAATGGAATGGAAGAACATTCTGTATTAAATGAAGTATTAAATTTAAAATAATATTGGGGGAGTTAATATGAAATTTGACTTTCATATGCACTCTGTCTATTCAGATGGAAGTTCAACTTTAGAAGAAATATTTGAAATAGGAAAAAATTTAAAGATGTCTGCTATATCAATAACAGACCATGATACAGTACTAGGTTTAGAAAAGGCTGTAGACTTAAGTAAAAAAAATAATATTCCTATAATTCCAGCTGTAGAATTTACAGCAGTGGAGAAGGGAATTAAGTTCCATGTATTAGGATATAACATAGACTATAAATCCTTAGAGCTAATAGAATATTCAAAGATCTTGCTAAATTATTTAAATAATAGATCTAAAGAACAGATAAAACTAATGCATAATAATGGTATAGAAATTGAAGAAGAGGAGTTTTTCAAGGAAGGAAAAGGCGGTCCATTGTATAGGGCAAAGATGCTTAAAACTTTAAGTAAGTATGGATATTTAAAAGAAGAAGAGATTATGATGTCTTTAAAAGCTTATTTTGGGAAAGAAGCTCCTTATTACGTTGAAGATACTTACAAATACTATGACTTCCAACAAATATGTGAATTAATAAAAAGAAATAATGGAATCATAATTTTAGCCCATCCAATAAAAGTTAAAAATAAAGATAAGGATCTTTATTTGGAAATAATAAATAGTGGATTATTAGATGGAGTAGAAATATATCATCCTTCCAATGATATGGAAATAAGAGAAGAACTAAAAGGAATAGCCAAGAGTAAAGACATTATAGTTACTGGTGGTTCAGACTATCATGGAATCTTTAACAAATTAAAAACTCCAATTTGTGGTATAGATATACCCGAAGAAGTTTATAGAAACTTATATCCCTATTTTGTAAATAAAATAGTATAATAAGGATGTATATATGTGGTGGCCAAGTTAATTTTAGCCACCACATATTTAATAAAGTCAAAGGTGGTGGGGGCCATGAGCAGTATACTACGAATAAAGAATTTATTAAATGAATTAACAGATATAGAAAAAGTTATTGCTGATTTTATATTAGAAAATCAAGACGAAGTATATAATTTAACTGCCAATGAATTAGCAGAGATAACTAATACCAGTCCTGCTAGTGTTATAAGATTTTCTAAAAAAGTTGGTTATTCAGGATTTCAAGAGTTGAAAATTGCTCTAGCAAAGGATATTCCGAACTATGAAATAGATGAAAACAGTATATATGAAGCTATAACAATTCATGATTCTACTATGGATATTATGAATAAAGTGGCTATGGAAAATATGAAAGCAATAAAGGATACCTTAAAGTTACTGGACGAGAAAACAATAAATGAAGCAGTAGATGCTATAAGTAATGCTAAGAGAATAAATCTTTATGGAGTAGGGGTATCTTCGTTAGTAGCTTTAGATTTTCAGTATAAGTTAGTTAGAATAAATAAAGATGCTAATATACATATGGATCATCATCTTCAGTTAGTATCTGCTTCAAATATGAGTGAAAAAGATGTAGCTATAGGAATATCTCATAGTGGAAAAACTATTGAAACCTATAAAGCTTTAGAAATATCTAGAAAGAGAGGAGCTAAGACCATCTCTATAACAAAATATGGAGATAATCCTGTTAGTAAAGTAGCAGATATAAAAATTTTTACTACAGAAGTTGAAAAACACCTTAGAATGGGAGCAGTAGCTTCAAGAATAGCTCAACTTACCATAATAGATATATTATTTATGAATATTGTAAAGAAAAATTTTAATATTATTCCAGAATATATACAAGAAACAGGAAAGATAATTGAGAATTTAAGGATAAAAGAGTAGGACATATTTATTTGGAATATGTCTTTTTTATAACCCATAGGAAAGTCCTACTTTTCCTTAATTTAAACTTTCCGTAATGGGTTTCAAGAAAGGCTTCCTTAATATATTAATACTTCAATAGAAGCCTTTTTTAATATTTCATCTGTTTTATAATAGATTTAATAAAAATAACTCTCCCTTTTAGAACTAGCTCTAAGAAGGAGAGTTATTTTATTTATTCAAATGTTCCAAAGACTTTTATCTCTTTATTTTCAACAACTATTTGACCTTTTGCTATGACTGTATGGATAGTTAAATCCTTTTCATTTAATAATACCACATCAGCATCATAGCCCTCTTTAATTCTACCTTTACCATTTAATTTCAAGAGAGTTGCTGGATTAGATGTAACAGTTTTCAATACCTTCTCTAAAGGTAAATTTTCATCTATTACAGCATCTCTTATTTCTTCAAATAAAGATGAAACTTTACCAACTTGAAGACCAGCAAATTCTTTATTTTCGTTAAACATAGGAAGACTTCCTTGACCATCAGACGAAAGAGTTATATTGTTTTCTGACACACCAGCTTCATAGCATTTTTTCAATCCCTTGCTTACTTTAACTTCTCCTTCTTCCCAGAAAACAGGATCTGAGCTTGTAGTAAAGTCTATAAATCCGCCAGATTTTGCATATTTAATTGCCGCTTCAAATAATCTAGCATTTCTATTCATATGGGTAGGAATAAACTGAGTATATGGAATTTCTGTGTTCTCAACTATTTCAGTTAATACATCTATCATGGAATCACCATCTCCTACATGGATATTGACAATACCAGCTTTTCCAGACAATATGCCAGATACTCTTGCATCTGCTGCAAGTTTTTTTAATTCATCTATGGTAGGTTGTGAGGAACGATGGTCGGAAATTGCAATCTCCCCAACACCTATAACCTTGTCAATTGCAATTAAGTCCTTCGAAACATCTCCAGTAATGGTTGTAACGGGTATTCTATAAGAACCAGAATAGATAAAAGTAGTAATGCCATCTTCCTCAAGACTTCGTGCCTTTGCAAGGAGGGACATCATATTTCTTGTTATTCCGTCTGTACCTAGACATCCGACAACTGTTGTTATACCTGCTGTAGTGATATCCGTTAATTTAATTTCCGGAGTTCTTGTTCTAAAGCCGCCTTCACCACCACCGCCAATTATATGCACATGGTTATCGATAAATCCTGGAGTAAGTATTTTACCTTTACCATGGATTATATCAACGGCTACGGCATTATTTTGAGTAACTTCAAGATTATCTCCTATAGAGCATATTTTATTTCCAACCAATACTACATCCTTTATCCCTAAATATTCTGGTGCATATACTTTTACTTCTTTAATTATTTTAATCAAAGCCTTCATCTCCTAAATTAAAATTTGTAAGAAATATTAGAATCCTATTAATACACCCAGTACAATAAATATACTTGCTGTAATAAATAAAAGTCCTTGGAACTTAATTTGGAATTTTGCCCAGTTTACCCAATCCAGTTTAGCTACGCCTAATACCGCCATTAAGCAAGCAGAAGTAGGTACAATAAGGTTTGTAAGTCCGTCGCCTAATTGAAAAGCAAGAACAGCTACTTGTTTACTTAAACCAATTAATTGTGCAAGGGGAGCCATAAGTGGCATAGTAATAGCTGCTTGGCCAGAACCTGATACTACAAAGAAGTTAAATACTGATTGGAATATATACATAAACCATGCAGAAAGTACTACTGGGAGTCTGCTTAAAGCTTTAGACATTCCATTTAATATAGTATTTAAAACTGTATTAGCTCCAGGGTTGCTATCTCCTAATACTAAGACTATTCCCTGAGCTAAGGCAACTACAATAGCTGCTCCAACTAAATCCTTTGCACCTTCTCTAAAAGAAACTGCAATATCATTTACCGTCATGTTGTTTAATTTAAAGATTATAGCAGTTATACCAGAAGCCAAACCTAAAGCGAAAAATATAGTTGCAATCTCTGGCAAATAATATTCATGAACTCTAACACCCCAAATTATCCATGCCATAGCTAAAACTAAATAAATAATAATTAATATATGGCCAAACTTAAACTCAAGCTTAGAGGATTCGTTTGATTTAAAATCTTCTCTAAAATAGGAGTCAGATTCATAGGCTACAGATTTTGTAGGATTTTTCCTAATATTTTTTGCATAGAACCATATATATGCAATGGAAATTATATTAAATACTATATACATAATAATTCTAAAGCCTGATCCAGATTGAATAGGAAGTCCCGATATGCTTTGTGCAATAGATACACTAAAAGGATTCATCCATGAGGTCGCAAAACCTATTTGGGTTGCACCGTAGGTTATCAATATACCTACAACAGCATCATATCCCATAGCAATGACTATAGGTACTATAATAATGGTAAAAGGAATAGCTTCTTCTCCCATACCAAATACTGCTCCTCCTATAGAGAATAATAAAAATAACATAGGAATGAGTAGTGCTTCTGTTCCCTTTGTTTTACTTATCATGTTCATGATACCAGCTTCTACAGCACCAGTTTTGAGTACTATACCAAAAGCACCGCCAACTACTAAAATAAAAGCAATAATACCTACTGAAGTACCCCATTTATCACCTTTTACTAAGCCTTCAAAGGCAAAGTTTAAGAAACCCATGTCTCCACCTTTGGCAAAAAGCTTAATCCCTTTTTTCTCACCAGATGAAACATATTTTCCATACTCTTGTAAAACCTTAAAGTTTAATTCTCCATTTTCATTTATGGACTCAAAGGACTTTGCACGATCTTTTCTAATAGATGCTATAGGTTCTTCTACTCCATTTTCCATAATCAATGTAGTATCTCCTGAAGCATCCAAGGTATAATCTACGCCATTTACATTGAACTCTACTGCCTCTCCATCCAAAGTGGATGCAATTTCTTTTCCAGTCCCATCGTATATATTATAGAAAATCTCAAATCTTCCTAGAGGAACCAAATAAGTTAATAATGCAGCTAAAACTACTACACAAAATATAATAACGTATGTGTCTGGCATTTCCCATGTTCTTTGAAGCTTTGTACTAGTATCTGTTCCTTTTGACATCAAATTTCCTCCTTATGTGATATAAAATATAGTTAAATATTAAAATGATATTTTATATTATATTATATTTTATCAAGAGACTAAAGAAATAACTTTATTTTACAAAAATTAACTGGAAAAAGGAAGGTAGTCGAGAAAGGACATATTTCCAAATAAATATATCTTTTTTAAATATTTTATTTGTTTTATAATGGGTTTAAGGACATATGTCCTTAAAAAAAGCACAAAATCTTCTTTAGAACATTGGAATAGAGATTTAGAAGCTATTGAGAACAGAATGGAAAAAACTCTAAAGGAAAATAAAGTTGACATATATTACGGGGAAGAAAAATTTTTAAACAAAAATGAATTTCAGGTAGGGGAAAAGGTAATTCATGGCGAATATATAATTATAGCTACAGGTACTAGACCTTCTTCCTCTGAGGAAATTTCTTTAGATGGTAAAAAGATAATTACTCATAAGGAAGCCATAGATCTTGACTATGATCTTAAATCCATTATTATTCTAGGTGGCAATGTAGAAGGTGTAGAGTTTGGAGCTTTCCTTGGAGAGATGGGTATAGATGTAACTATTATTGAAAAGGAAGATACTATTTTATAGAGAATGCCCGAAAACCTCCGTTGTTTATCTCGGAGGATGAAAGGGCATAAAATTAAGGTGGTTCGATACCACCTTAATTTTACATTACACTAACTTCTAATTTTGAATATATTTTTGAATTGTTTCAGCACTAACAGTTCCAATATAATAACCCCTACTCCATAGACCACTACCCCAAAACTTATTTTGTTTTAGGGCAGGAAACCCTTGAAATATCCGGTTTGTAGAAATACTTTTAAGTTTTCTAACTATATCAACTGGTGCAATAGTTGGAGGTGCAGATACAAAAAGGTGAACATGGTCAGACATTATTTCCTGTTCAATAAGGTCATAACCATAATTATGACATATAACTTTAAAACATTTAGATAATTCCTTTTCCAGTTCACCTTTAAATATAGAGTGTCTATATTTAGGACAAAATACAATATGATAATTAATATTATACTTGCTGTGGCTCGTTGTTTTGTTTTGAGTATTTTTTAATGACATATTTCATACCTTCTTCTATTAAGTCATTAGCATTAGTACCTTTTTGCAATGCAAGTATTCTAATATCCTTGTATAAATCTTCGTCTAATGTTGTGTTAATGTTTTTTCTTGCCATTAGTATCACCTCCGTATTAAAATTATAACACATAGTTAACAATGTTTCGATGTTTGGTTATAATTAATACATAGATAACTATGTAAGGATAAGGAGGCAAAAATGTATGTTTGTTTTAAAATGTAAAAGTTGTGGATTTGAACAAGTTGTAAAAAAGAGAATAGATAAAGATACTTACAATCAATTAACAAACAATGAAGGATTATATTGTGATAGAAATTGTTGTAATGGCAGAAACTCGGAAAGACCGAAAGGATATATTGCTGTATATGGAGTTTTTGGTGGCTGGACTATTGTTCGTCAAGCAACTCTGGAGGAATATAAAGGAATTAAAAGAGCAAAAGAAATTCGAGATTTAGGTATAAAAAATCTTTAAAGTTTAGTTAATATGACAAAAAGGAGGTGAAAAATATGAAGTTATCGTTTAAATTTAAACCGAGTTTTACACTAGAGCAGTTAAGTATTATAGAAGAATTATCTTATCATACAACTAAACTATACAATATAGTTAATTATGATTTAAGAGAGAAGGGTTTCAAGTCCTATGTAGATATTGAAAATGCTTATAAATCTAATTGGCATTGTGATTTTCTTCATAGTCATACAAGACAGCATTGTTTTAAAATGATAGAACAAAATTGGAAATCATATTTTGCAAGTATTAAAGATTATAAAGAAAATCCTCATAAATACAAAGGACTTCCTAAACCACCTAAATTTAAAAATATAGAAGATAAAAAGAATGAGATTGTATTTACTAACTTTGCTATAAGATTTAAAGAAAATACATTAATGTTATCTCTTTCTAAAGCAATTCAAAAAACATTTGAGGTAGAAAGTTTAAATTTTGAAGTTTCTAACAAACTTCAAAGCCTTATAAATTGGAATGATTTGCAACAAGTTAGGGTTAAGTGGGATAATTCTTTAAAACAATGGTACTTAATTGTAATCTATAATAAACAAGAGTTAGAGCCAGTAGATAATACTAACATCATGGCTATAGATTTGGGATTAGACAATCTTGCTACACTAACCTTTAATGAAGGAATTGAAACTTATCTTTTTTGTGGTAAAAAACTTAAAGGTATCAATGCTTTTGTGAATAAGAAAATTGCTTATTATCAAGGTATTGAAATGAATAAATATAGTTCAGATAAGTTCAAAAATACAAAAATGATAAATTCTTTAAGAAGGTATAGAAATAATTATGTTAATGATTATCTTCACAAAGTAAGTAAAAATATCATAGATAAAGCAATAGAGCATAGGGTAAAAAAGATAGTTATAGGTAAAATCAAGGGTATTAAGCAAGATATGAATTATAATAAATCTTTTGTTCAAATACCAGTACAAAGACTTGCTGAATTAATAAAATATAAGGCAGAATTGCAAGGTATTGAAGTTAAATTTAAAGAAGAAAGTTATACAAGTGGTTGCAGTGCTTTCGATTGTGAACCAATAAATAAAAAACATTACGATAAAACTCGTAGAGTGGTTAGAGGATTGTTCAAATCAAGTTTTGGATTAGTTAATAGTGATGTGAATGGCTCATTAAATATATTAAGGAAAGAAGAAAAATGTATTCCCGAAATAGTGCAAACTATGAGGGATAAAGGGAGTGTGTCCTCCCCGTTGAGAGTAAGGGTTGCCTGTTAAAGGTGGAAACTTAAATATCAAACCTCTCACGAAGCCCCCGTTGCTTGTCTCGGTGGTGGTTCACATTGATGAGGAAAAAGAAGTAATGGAATATTGGAACAAAAAAGGAATTTTATGTTCTGATATGGAAACGGCTACCTTGTTAACTTTATCCAAATTAAGAAAAGTTAGGGCTGGAAGTATTTTAAATAATGTAGTAAAATATGAATCAGATGTAAAAACTGGAATAGAAGATTATGTTAAGGAAGGAGCTACGCCTTTAGAAGGAGAAAAGAGAGAAATCTTAGTAGCTTTAGAATCTCTTATAAAAATTCACCAAAATAACGAAGGGTGCAACTCTTTATAGAGTTTCACATATAACCACACCAAACCCCACAATGATACTTTTTCGGCAATAAGCTGGAAAAGTATCATTATTTTTTTGAGACAATAGTGAAAGCTATGATTTTAAAAAGCGGTTAGAAAAAAATATTATTTTTATAAAGAATTTTTAAATTTTAAATTAATTATAATCCAGCAAAGCATTGATACAGCTTATGTTAAAAAATAATAATATTAGTAATGAAAAAAATGTATGTTTTTCCATTGACAATATAATCACATATCTTTATAATTACCACAAACAAATATCAACCATCGGTTGCTATATACAACCAGTAGAAAGGAGATATAGATGTTTTTAAAATCCGCGGAAAACGTTTTAGACATTTTGTTTCTTTGGGAAAAAGAAAAAGCTGAAGAATTAGGCTTAAATGAAATAAGTCAGTTGACAGGAATTAATAAAAGTACAGTATATAAAATACTCCAATCTCTTAAAAATAGAAACGTTATTGAACAAAATGAGTCAACTAAAAAGTATAAGTTAGGAGTAGGCCTTATACAGCTTTCTAGTCACGTTCTAAAAAACTTAGATCTAAGAGAAATTGCACATCCATTATTGAAGCAGCTTGCCTATATGTGTGAGAATACAGTTACATTAGGAATAAAAAGTGGTAAAAATTTAATATTTATTGACAGAATTGATGGCAGAGATAATGTAAGATTTTTCTGTGACATTGGAAAAGTAACTCCATTTAATGGTGGAGCTGCTGCTAAAGCTTTACTTGCACATCTTAAGGAAGACGAAATTAAAGAAATCATCGATGATATGGAACACCAAAAATTTACTCATAAAACCAAAGATAGAGATGAAATAATAAAGGAAATAGAAATAATTAGGAGAGATGGATATTCCATAAGTGATGAAGAAGTAGATATAGGGGTTCTAGCAATTGGTGCACCAATATTTGACTATACAGGAGCAGCAATAGGAGGAGTAGCTATTGCAGGAATTAAACAAACTTTTACCCAAGAAAGTTTTAGAATCAATAAGAAACTTCTATTGGAATATAGCAGCATGATATCAAAAAGAATGGGTTATTTTGAAAATAAGTAATTCTAGGGATTCATTAGTTAGAAAAATAAAGGAGGAATAATATGCAAAGTACAAAGGAGAGAAGAGAACAGTATTTGCTTTGCTTAAAGGAGTTTAAAATTGGTGCTATTATTACAGCATTATTTATATCTATTTCTTGTTTAGTAAGCTATAAATTAGGTTATGGAAGAGATCCAAGCACTATTAAGTTAATACTTGGATTTCCCGATTGGGTATTTTGGGGAGTACTGGTTCCTTGGACATCAATTGTTGTCTTTACTACTATTTATGGTTTAGCAATAATGAAAGGAGATGAGAAATAATGCAGGCTTCTTTAACCACAATAATTGTTTTTTTAATATATATAGTAGTTCTATTGTCATTGGGATACATAGCCCATTTAAGAGTAAAAAAATCTGATGATTTTTCTGCAGAATACTGGGTTGGTGGACGATCCTTTGGACCGTGGTTAGTAGCTTTTACTTGGGCAACTTCATGGACCAGTGGAGGATCATTTATAGGTACGCCAGCTATTTATTATACTTATGGATGGACAGCGCTATTATGGCAGGCTGGTGCTGGAGTATTGGGCATTATAGGAATAATAGCCATAGGGAGACGAGTCTCGACTATAGCTTCTGAAAGAAATTGTATGACTTTACCTGATTTATTTGTAGATAGATATGAAAGTAATAGTATGGGAATTTTAGCAGCACTAATAATACTTGTATTTGGTATAGCTTATATGGTTTCTCAATATGTAGCAGCAGCTAGAATATTAGAAGTAATAGCAGAGATACCCTATACCATAGGAATTATATCTTTTGCAGTAATTGTTGGACTGTATACATCTTTTGGCGGAATCAGAGGTGTAGCATATACCAATATATTTCAAGGCTTAATTATGGTCGGAGGTTCAATTGCTATAGCCATCATTATGGTAATAAAAGGTGGCGGACTTACTCAAATAACTAAAACTATGTTGGCTCAAGATCCAAGTCTTGTAGTAGCACCTGGTCCAAATAATTGGTTGCCAATTAATTCAGCAATATCTATGTTTTTTGTTTTAGGAGTTGCAGTAATGGCACAACCTCATGTTGTAACTAGGTTATTTTCAGTTAAAGATGTGGATTCTGTGAAAAAATCGGGAGTTTTAGTAAGTATAGTAACTTTCATCTGGTTTATATGTTTATTTATAAGTTCTATTGCAGGAAAAAGTTTAATCCCAAATATTGATATTCCAGATCAAATATTTCCAACTATTGTAGTAAACTATTCATCAAAAATCTTTGCAGGCATAATGCTCTCAGCTCCATTTGCAGCAGTAATGAGTACAGTTGCTTCACTGCTATTATCAACTAGTAGTGCCATAATTAGAGATATTTATGAAAAAAATATTAATAGTAATATGGATGATAATAAACTTAAAAAGATGAGTTATATGACTACAGTAGGTATTAGCGTATTAGTAATGATATTGGCATTAAACCCACCATCTTTTTTACAAGCAATAGTCATATTTGCAATTTCAGGATTTGCAGCTTCCTTTACTATACCTATTGTAATGGGATTGTTTTGGTCAGGGGCTACAAAGACAGGTGGAATAACATCTATGTTAATGGGATTTTTAACTTTAATAATATTATACGTTTTTAAGATACCAGATCCTTTAGGATTTAATCCACTGGTATGGGGACTGATAGTTTCTTTAATCACCATGGTTATTGTAAGCAAGGTTACTAAAAAGAGCTCTAAAGAGATTATGAACAGATATTTTGGTATAGATTAATATAAAATTAAGTTTTTAATGGAGTGATATTTGATGTCAAAATTTATAGAAGTCAATGAATTTATAGATATAGTTGGTGGAGAAATGGACATGTTAGGTCCTATAGAAGACGGTGATACTATTTATTCAATAGTGCCACCAGGATGTTGGGGACCAATGATTACTCCATCTATAAGAAGTGGACATGAAGTGACTAGACCTATAAGAGTAAAAGGTGCTAAAGTAGGAGATGCCGTTGCATTGCATATAAAAAAAATAAATCTAAAATCTAAATATGCAGCTTCTGGGACTGGGAAAAGATTTGACGGAAGATATGATGTAGATCCTACTGTAAATGCTATTTGTCCTTATTGTAATGAGAAAAATCCAGAAACAATTATTGAAGGTATTGGAGAAGAAGCTATTAGATGTTCTAAATGTAAAAATCCAGTTATCCCCCAAACCTTGTCTAATGGATATACTATTTTATTCAATGAAGATATTGGAGTAACTGTAGATAAAACTATTGGAAATGAAATTGCATTGGAGGTAGCTAGAGGAAATGATGGTCTTCCTTCAGGCTCAAAGCAACATCCAGCAACAATTTTAGCAAAGACAGATGTTGTTGACGTAATAACTAGGGTAAAACCTATGATAGGCAATATAGGATGTGTACCAAGTAAACCGTTACCGTCTTCTAGAAACTGTGGTGATATGTTAGCTTCTTTAAATTCTACAAATATATTTGGTCAAATACTACATGAAGATATAACAGATGCTCATATGGATGTTAATAGTGTCTGCGAGGGCAGTATAGTTGTTTGTCCGGTGAAGGTAGATGGAGGAGGAGTATTTTTGGGGGATATCCATTCAATTCAAGGAGATGGAGAACTGGCTATGCATGCCATTGATGTAACGGCAGAGGTAGAAATAGAGGTAAAATTAATAAAGGAATTGGAACTAAATGGACCAATTATAATTCCACCCTTGGAAGAAATAAATTATAGATTTTTACCTTTCACAGAAAGAGAATATGAGAAAGCTAATAAGATATTAAAGCCTTATAGACAGAAAATAGAGGAAAAGCTGTATCCAGTTCAGTTTGTAGGAAGTGGTTCAAATCTAAATTTAGCTATTGATAATTGTGTAAATAGAATAAGTGAAGTTACAGGATATGATATGGAAGAAGTTAAGAATAGAGCAACTATTAGTGGAGAAGTTGGAATTGGGCGTACATCAGGTTTAGTCTATATTACAATAATGTTACCAGAAGAAAAGCTAAAGAAAATAAAAATATATTCGTTTATTGAAAAAATATATAAATAAATAACAAAAAGTATGCAATTTAACATTATGCATACTTTTTTCTTGCCATAGAATGAATTTTGATTTATAATTTTGGTTGAAAATAGAAACAACAATCTTTAGGAAAGGGATGGTCCCTATGTCAAAGAAAAGAATAGTAGTAGCTTTAGGAGGAAATGCTTTACAAGAAAATCCAAAGGATATATCAGCTGAAGCTCAGTTAGCAACAGCAAAAGAAACATCTAAATCTATTGTCGACTTAATAGAAGAGGGGCATGAAATAACTATAGTTCATGGAAACGGACCCCAAGTTGGACAATTGATCTCAGTATATGAACAATCTAAAGAAGTACCTACGATGCCTTTTCCAGAATGTGGAGCCATGAGCCAAGGCTATATTGGATACCATTTACAACAAGCTATTGGAGAAGAGTTAAATAAGAGAAATATGAAGAAACAAGTAATTTCTATTATAACTCAAGTAGTAGTAGATAAAGACGATATTGGATTTAAAAATCCAACTAAACCTGTAGGATCATTTTTTACAGAAGAAGAAGCAAGAATCCTTGAAGAAAAAGGATATGTAATGAAAGAGGATGCAGGAAGAGGTTATAGAAGAGTAGTACCTTCACCTGAGCCTATAGATATTGTAGAATCCGATATAATAAAGAACTTAGTTGATTCAGGAATTATAGTGATTACTGCTGGCGGGGGAGGAGTTCCAGTAGTTCTAAAAGAAGATAGATCCTTAGAAGGAGTAGCAGCAGTAATAGATAAGGATTTAGCTGGAGCTTTAGTAGGAGAAATTCTTGATGCAGATATGCTTATAATCTTAACAGCAGTAGAAAAAATATATTTAGACTTTAATAAACCGTCAGAAAGAGGATTAGACAAATTAAGTATAGCAGAGGTAGAAAAATACATTGAAGAAGGTCATTTTGCACCAGGCTCTATGCTTCCCAAAGTAAAAGCAGCAGCAAAATTTGTTTCCGGTAAGAAAGGTAGAATTGCTCTTATTACATCCCTAGAAAAGGCCAAAGATGGAATAGAAGGTAAAACTGGAACAATAATAGAATAACTTATATAGTATTTTAGATAAATAAGACTTCATCTTTGAGATACTTAGCGCCTCAAAGATGAAGTTTTATTGTATAATTATACAAATACGATAAATATCATGACTTCTTCTTTTTAGCTTTTTATGCTAAAGAGAGGAAGTTTTTTCTAGTTTACTGTGACTAAAGTCATATATAAATATTACTAAGATAATGACTTAAGATTGATGACATGAGGAAGTGCTTGATATATACTATAAATAACAGAATATTGTATCAATGATATATTTAGGAAGAAGGGGGATGATGGTATAGGTGTTCTAGAAGTTACTAATCTAACTAAGTATTATGGAAAGGTTAAGGCAGTAGATGACATTTCCTTTAGCATTGAAAGAGGAAAGATATGTGGAATACTTGGACCTAATGGTTCGGGGAAAACAACAACTATTAAAAGCATTTGCAATTTAATAATTCCCGATAAAGGAACGATTAAGATTTTTGGAAAAGATAATAGAAAAGCTACAAACCATATTTCAGCATTATTCGAAGGTACGAGAAATCTTTACTGGAGATTAACACCAAGGGAAAATTTACGTTATTTTGCAGGCATAAGAGGAATCGGAGGTAAAGCTTTAGAGAAAAATATAGATATATTATTGGACAGATTTAACTTAACTGATAAAAGGGATGTAATGGTAAACAACTTATCTAGGGGAATGCAGCAAAAAGTTGCCATAGCTATGACTTTAATATGTGATACAGAGATTGTATTATTAGACGAACCTACTCTTGGTTTAGATGTACAAAGCTATTTGGATATAAAAAATATTTTAATAGACACAGCTTCTAATATGGATAAAACTATATTGTTAAGTACCCACAATATGGCGTTAGTTCAAGATGTCTGTGATGATGTAGTTATATTGAGTAAAGGTAAAAAAGTTGCAGAAGATAGTATGGAAAAACTATTAAATATGTTTAAAAGTATGACTTATGAAATCATACTTGCAGAAAGTCTTTCTCCAGAAAACAAAGAACATTTATCAAGACTAAATTACGAATTTTATATAATTAATGACGGATCTAAAATAGAAATAGATATATTTGATTTTCATGATATATATAAGATTATAGAAGAACTAAAAAATATAAATATTTTTATTAAAGAGATAAAACAAAAAGATGTTAATTTTGAGAGAATTTATTTAAGCTTAACTGATGAGGAGGTGAACAGTTGAAAAAATTCTATTATCTACTTAAGGTATCTATGGAACGAACTATTAAAGAATTAATTAGATATAAGTTTAATACTATTTCAGATATTTTCCTTCTATATATATTATTTATGGCTATGTTTTTAGGAATTAGAAGTTTTGGAACTAATATGGGAGTATCCGCTTTGGATATGGGAAATAACTTAGAAGGATTTATAGTAGGCTATTTTTTATGGACAATCATGATGATGGCTTACTCAGATGCGGCTTATAGTCTGATAAGTGATGCTAATAGAGGTACCCTAGAACAACTAAATATGTCTAGTATAAGCCTTTCATGTATAATAACTGCAAGAACTATTTCTAATCTATTAGTAAACTTAGTAATTTCTATAATTTTATTATTCATTATAATGAGTACAACCAACTATTGGATTGAAGTAAAAATATTATCTATTCTAATTCCTATATTTCTAGGCATATTCAGCATATTGGGTATAGGATTAATCTGCGGAGGATTGGCACTTATTTTTAAAAAGATTCAATCTCTATTAAACGTAATTCAATATTTTTTAATAGGGATAGTTACAATAAATCCTAAAAGTGAAATTATATCTAATATAATTCCTTTTAGACCTGCAGCAAATAAAGTTTTTTTAACTATGATAGGAGGATATTCATTTAAGGACTTTTCAATATATGATTATGGAATAATGATAGGAAATTCTATTATATATTTTACCATAGGGTTAGTGGTCTTCAATAAATGTGTTAAAGTAGCTAAAAGTAAAGGTCTATTGGGACAATATTAAAAAAGGCAATGATTGATAGAAAAACAATCATTTATAAAGAAACTTCTTTTTTTGGATATTTATCGTCTAAAAGAAGAAGTTTTTTAATATATTTGGAAAAGGACTTGAAGTAAGAATATTGCGAATGTTATGATGAAGTTATAATGTACAAGGGCTAAAGTTGGAGGTGTTTTATTTGTATTTAAACTGTTTTGAAGAAGTGAAAGAAATTACTACGAATCTTGTAAAGATACCTAGCATAGTAAAAACTAGTGGTGAAACTAAATGTGCGGAAAAGATATATGAGTATTATAAGAACTTGCCTTACTTTAAAGAGAATCAAGAGTATTTATTAATGGAAAAAACGGAGAAAGACGAAATTGAAAGACATAACGTTATAGCCATGGTAAGAGGAACCAAGGGGGAATCTAATAAAACTTTATTATTAATGGGACATTTAGATACGGTAGGAATTGATGATTTTGGTACGATAAAAGAATATGCCTTCGATCCCATTAAGTTGCCAGAACTTCTAAGGAATATGAATTTAGGAGAAGAAGTAAATAGAGATATTGATTCAGGAGAGTATATGTTTGGTAGAGGAGCCTTAGATATGAAGGCTGGAGTTGCAGGGCATATGTATTTAATTAAGTATTTTTCAGAACATCCTGAAGAGCTAAATGGAAACTTAATTGCTTTAGCAGAATGTGATGAAGAAGATAATTCACACGGAGCAATTTCAGCGTTAAAGATATTAAGAGAGTGGAAAGAAAGATATAACTTTGAATATATAGCGGCTATAAATGCGGATTACTCTACTCCATACCATGAAAAAGATGAAAATAGATACATATATTTTGGAACTATAGGAAAGCTTCTTCCATCCTTTTATGTAACAGGAAAGGAAACTCATGTAGGTCAAGCTTTTGGTGGCTTAGATCCAAACTTAATAGTAGCGGAAATTACAAGACAAATGGATCTAAATCCGGATCTATGTGATGAAGCTCAAGGTGAAATTACCATTCCTCCTGTTTCATTGAAACAAGCTGATTTTAAAGATATATATACAGTACAAACACCTTTGGCAGCATATTCTTATTATAATTTCTTCGTTCATAGAATGAGTCCAACAGATGTAATGGAAAAAGTTAAAGAGAAGGCAATAGAAGCTTTTGATAATGTAATAGAATATTTAAATGACTCATATAAAAAATTCTGTGAAATAAGTGGATATACTTATACAGAATTACCATGGAGAACCAGAGTGTATACTTGGGAAGAATTTTATAACGAATTAGCAACTATCCATGGAAATAAATTTATAGCGTATATTCATAACTTTGCTAAGGAATTAAATGAAAAAGAGCCAGCTATGGATTTAAGAAAGTTTAGTGTAAGAATAGTAGATGAAGCATGGAAGTGGACAGTAGATAAATCCCCTGTCATAATAATTTATTATTCCTCTACTTTCTGTGCACGTATTGAAGTTACGGGAGAAGAAGAAAAAGAAAAGCTTCTTATAGATAGTGTAAAAGAATCTATTAATTTTGTTCAAGAATATTCAGATAAGCCTATAGTAACAAAGATGTTTTATCCCTATATTTCAGATATGAGCTTTATGGGCATGAGTGACAGTGTGGAAAGTCTAAAGACTTTAAAACAAAATATGCCAGCTTGGGGAAGCAAGTATGTTCATCCAATAGAAGAGATATTGGATATAAATGTACCTGTAGTAAATATTGGAACCTTCGGAAAGGATGGCCATAAAATTACAGAGAGAGTTCATATGAGATACACCTTTGAAAATGTTTCCAATATAACATATAATACAATAAAGAAGTTATTAAGCTAATAGTGACTTCCTCTTAAAAATAAATGCCTCTGAAAATGAGGCATTTATTTTTGTGTTTGTACATTACTTAATTATAACTTTAATTGATATCTTTTATGAAAAGTAATCTAGAATTAAATTATTTCCCAGTAGAGGATATAAATTGACTATTATAAAGTTTCTCATAAAAACCTTTTTTACTTAACAATTCCCTATGGTTTCCTTGTTCTATAATTTTACCACTTTTCATGACTAAAATTAAGTCTGCGTCTATAATAGTTGATAATCTATGGGCTATAACAAAACTGGTTCGCCCTTTCATTAGCTCTAAAAAGCCTTGTTGAATTTTTATTTCTGTAAGAGTATCAATATTACTAGTGGCTTCATCTAAAATTAACATAGGGGGATCAACAAGCATGGCTCTTGCAATTGTCAATAATTGTTTTTCTCCTTGAGATAAATTACCTTCATTCTCTGTAATTATTGTATTATATCCGTTGGGTAGTTTCTTAACGAAACTATCACAATGAGATTTTTTTAAAACTTCTTTTACCTCTTCATCACTAGCATCAGGCTTTCCATAAACTATGTTATCACGTATAGTTCCAGTAAATAACCAGCTATCTTGTAGTACCATTCCAAAAGAACGTCTGATACTATCCTTTTTTAAGTTTTTAATATTAATACCATCGATTAAAATCTCACCACTATCTACATCATAAAATCTCATTAGAAGATTTATTAAAGTGGTTTTACCTGCACCAGTAGGCCCTACAATGGCTATGGTACTTCCTTGAGGGATATTAATATTAAGATTTTGAATTAAAGGTTTATTTTTATTATATGAAAAGTTTACATTATCAAACACTATATTACCTCTACAATTTTCAAGAACTGGTATACTTTCATCTTCTACTGGCTCTGATTCTTCATCTAGAACTTCAAATATTCTTTCAGCAGAAGCCATTGCAGCTTGGAACTGAGAAATTATACTTGTTATTTCATTTATAGGTTTAGAGAATTGAGTAGAGTAAATTAAAAAACTAGATATTTTTCCAATGGAAATATATCCGGATATTGACATTATACCACCTATAATACAAACCATAATATATGAGAGATTATTAATAAATCTAGTTGAAGGATTTGTTAGAGAAGAATAAAATTGTGCAGCTCTTCCATGTTCATAAAGAAGAGTATTTATTTCTTCGAATCTTTCAAGAGAACGAGATTCATAATTAAAAGCTTTAACTATTTTTTGATTTCCTATTATTTCTTCTACATATCCATTTAGTTCTCCAATTACTATAGATTGGTCTCTAAACATTTTATTAGACATTCTTGCAATAAAGGATGCAATATAGAAACATACAGGCGTTATTAACACTACTATTAAAGTTATGGGGATACTTAGAAAAATCATAAAACCTAGAGAACCGAAGATAATAACTATTCCAGAAAAAAGCTGATTAATACCTTGAAGTAATCCCTCTGAAATAAACTCAATATCATTAGTAAATTTACTCATTATATCTCCATGAGAATTTGTATCAAAATAATTTAATGGAAGAGTACTTATTTTATTAAAAACATCTCTTCTTATATTTCTAACTGTATTATTTGAAATAAGGTTTACCAATCTTAACTGCAGTAGGTTAAATAAGGAACTAGTAATATATATAAATATCAAAATCATTGCTATCTTTAGTAGTGAGTTAAAGTCAACTTTACCCTGTCCTATCATATTATCAATAGCCTTTCCAGTAAAATAAGGAGAAATGAGAAATAAGATATTGCTTATTAATGCAAAGAGTAAAGCGAAAAAGATATATAATTTATATTTACCTACATATTTAAAAAGTCGTTTCAAAACTTGGGCTTCCATAAGTATTCTCCTTCCTATCAAGTTGAGATAAATAGATTTCTCTATAGGTAATACACGATTCCATGAGGGAATCATGGTTACCTATTCCCACTATTTTTCCATCATCTAAAACTATTATAGAATCTGAATTTTTTACCGCACTAACTCTCTGGGAAACTATTATAATAGAGGCATTATGGATATTTTCTTTAAGAGATTTTCGCAAAGCTGCATCTGTGGAATAATCCAATGCACTAAGACTGTCATCTAATATTAAGATTTCTGGTTTACCTACTAAGGCTCGTGCAATAGCAATTCTTTGTCTTTGTCCTCCAGACAAGTTAACGCCACCTTGAGATAAAACAGTATTATATTTGTCTGGGAAATCTTCTATAAAGTCAGAAGCTTGAGAAATTTCAGCAGCTAATTGAACTTCAGTAACAGTTGCATTCTCTAATCCCCATCTTATATTTTCAGATATTGTACCTGAGAATAACACAGATTTTTGTGGTACAAGTCCAATCTTTTTTCTAAGTTCTTCTTGAGGATATTCTTTTACATCAATTCCATTTACTAAAACTGTACCCTTGAAAGTATCATAGAAACGAGGTATAAGATTTAATAATGTTGACTTACCAGATCCTGTTACACCTACTATCCCAACAACATCTCCTGTTTTTATATTGAAGGAGATATCTTTTAAAGTTGGCTCCTTAGAATTCTTGTAATAAAAAGAAACATTTCTAAATTCTACTACATTATTAGAATCTTTTAAGGAAATATAATCATTAGAAATAGAAGGATCATTTATAGAAGGTTCCATTTCAAGTATTTCATTAACTCTAGCAGCCGATGCAGAAGCCCTTGTAAATATGATTACAAGATTTGCTACTACTATAAGAGCTAATACAATGAGATTTATATAATTTATAAAGGCTATTACCTGTCCTTGAGTCATTTCTCCAATATTTATTCTAAAGCCTCCGTACCATATTACTGCAAGAACTGCAAAATTAGTAATAAGAGCCGTTGCAGGATTTAACAAACTAGATATATTGCCTACTTTTATCATATCCTCAGTAAGGTTTTTATTTGAATATTCAAATCGAGTCTTTTCATAATCTATTTTAGCAAAAGCTCTTACTACTCTAACGCCTGATAAGTTTTCTCTTAAGGTTTGAGCTAAATTGTCTAATTTTTTTTGTACGGTTTTATATAATGGCACTGATTTATACATTATTAAATACAGTATAAATGTGAATATTGGTAGAAGAAATATTATTACAATAGATAATTTAAAATCCAATATCATAGCCATAATCAATCCGCCGATACAAAGGAAAGGTGCCCGTATTACCAAGCGTATCAACATAGCTACTGCTAATTGAAGCTGATTTACGTCGTTGGTTATTCTGTTTATAAGGGATGAGGTACCTATTGTATCAATTTCACTATAAGAAAGGGTTCCTATATGTTGGAAAAGAGCTTTTCTAATTTTAGTTCCAAATCCTTGAGAGGCTTTGGCTGCATAGTATTGGCACGTAAAGGCACAACCCATTCCTATAATTGCCATAAGGATCATTATTGATCCAATTTTTAAGATATAAGATTTATCCCCTAATTTAATCCCATTATCAATAATCAATGCCATAAGGGTAGGTATCATAAGTTCAAAAATAGCTTCTAGAAGCTTAAAAAAGGGACCTAGAATAACTTCCTTCTTATAAGGTTTTAAAAAATGTGCAAGTTTAAACAAAGCAGCATCCCTCCTGTTTCAAATACTTAAAAGTTTAAAAGAAAATTAATAATATTTTAACTTTGACTTAAATGGATATTATATGTATGATTATATCAAGGAAATGAACATACAAAAAATACTTATATGTGCATAGTAGTATGCTTAAAAAGTATATAATAATAGGTGATAAATATATGGATATTAGACAGCTAAAATATTTTATTGCTATTACAGAAGAAGAGCAAATAACTAAAGCAGCGAAAAAATTGCATTTGGCTCAGCCCCATTTGAGCAGACAGCTGAAGCTCCTTGAAGATGAACTAGGAGTAAAGTTAGTTGAAAGGGGAAGTAAAAAAATTCAGCTTACAGATGCAGGGAAAATGTTAAAGAATAGGGCAGAACAAATAATTCAATTAACAGAATCTACTGTTAGAGAATTGAAAGATTTTAATGAAGGGCTATGCGGAACTTTAAGAATCGGTGCAGTATCTTCATCAGGGACAGCCATTTTGAATGATAGGATAAATAATTTTCATAAAAAATATCCTCTTGTAAATTTTGAAATATGGGATGGGAACACATATAAGATATTGGAACTACTTAATAACGGAGTAATTGAAATTGGTATTGTTAGGACTCCTTTCGATATAGATAGCTATGAATCTATATTACTACCTATGGAACCTATGGTAGCTGCAATGAGGGAAGACTTATATTGGGAAGGTAGCAATACCATACGTTTGGAAGAACTCAAAGAAAAACCTTTAATAATATATAGAAGATTTGAAGAGCTTATATTGGAATTGTGTAGAAAAGCTAGGTTTGAACCCAGAATAATATGTAAAAATGATGATGCTAGAACTACGCTATTATGGGCAGATACTGGTCTGGGAACAGCTATTGTTCCGAAATCTGCTATAAAGCTTGTCGGAAGCATGCAATTGAAATACAAGGAAATTGAAGAACCATTTTTAACGACTCAAATAGCTGCAATATGGATGAAAGACAGACATATTTCTACTTGTAGTGAACAGTTTTTAAAGTTCTTTAGATCATAAATATAGATATAATGTGTATAAGAATGGAAATATAGTCTTTGTTAAATAAGTAAGTTCCTCTTTTGGTGTCTATCAACAAAAGAGGAACTTACTTTATAGTCTATAGAAAGTAAAGATTTTCTATAATTTAATATGTTTAATAATTTCCTGTAGTTCATCAGCAAGTTTTGCTAAGGCTTCTGTTGAGGAAGTGATTTCTTCCGCAGATGCAGTTTGCTCTTGGGTAGCAGCTGATACATTTTGGACTTGTCCTGCTACTTCTCTAGTAATAGTCTCTGTATTAGCTATAGCAAATACAGCATCTTCTAGACTGTCTTCTACTTTTGCTACAGATTCACTACTCTTAGCCATTCCTTCGGCTACTTCTTTTATCATTTCAGCTATTTCATCAAAAGTATTTTTAGTTTCATTAACTTTTTCTATACCTTTATTTACTTCCGTATTGCTAAATTCCATGTTTTTATTTGCATCCACAATTAGAGAATGGTTATTTTTAATAAGATTGTTTATTTCTTCTGTAGATTTTTGAGTTTGTTCTGCTAATTTTCTAATTTCATCAGCAACAACAGCAAAACCTCTACCATATTCTCCAGCTCTAGCTGCTTCAATAGCTGCATTTAAAGCAAGTAAGTTTGTTTCTTCTGCTACACTTTGAATTACTACAAGGATTTCATCCATTTTTTTAGAGCTATCATTGATATTTACTAAAGAATTTTTAACTCTACTAGTACTGTCTTTAATATTATCCATTTGTCCAATAACTTCATCAATCATTTCTTTACCCTTTTCTGTACTATCATGGGAAGATTTACTTAGACCATCCACTAATTTAGCTTGTTCCATAACCAGCATAAACTGTTTAGCCACCTCTTGCATAGCAGAAGACACACCTAAAATTTCTTGTAATTGAACATCAGATTGTTGAGCTATCTCATTAGCAGCTTCAGCTACACTAGTGGAAGCTGCAGCAGATTGTTGTGATATAGCAGCTAGTTCTTCCGAGGAAGCAGCTACATGCTGAGAAGACTCTTGGACTTCAAGGGCAAAGCTTCTCATACTATCAATTACGGTTTGTATGGATCTAGCCATTAAGCCTATCTCATCTTCTCGTTGCAAAGATTTTTCGTCAACACTAAATCTCAAATCTAAATCTGCTAAAGTCTTAGTTTTACTACTAATGTCTACTATTCTTTTAGCAATTCTTTGACTTGAGAAATAAGAAATGAATAAACCAATTACTAAGGAAACAATAGATGTTTTAATTAAAGTTCTTCGTAGACCTGTTAAACCTGCCAAAGCTTCTTTTTCATTAACGTTTACAATAACGGTCCATCCTTTAAATTTAATAGGTGCATAACCTAAGTACATAGTTTCCCCATCTGCAGTATATTTACCAGTACCAGAAATTTTTCCAACAATACTGTTTATAATAGATTCTAGATCATTTTTAGACTTTTCAGTTACTCTTTCTCTTAAACTATTAAAATTAATAACATTTTCGTTACTAGAATTAGAAACTACTGTAGGGTGAGAAATTACATCGGCTTGTTCATCTAGTATGTAAGCAAAACCCGATTCACCTATTTTTACATCATTTGTAATATAATAAAATTCATCAGCACTTTTAAAGGCTACGATGGAACCTATAATCATTCCTTTATGTCTAACTGGTGCTGAAATTGCAACTTCAGTTTTTCCAGTTTCTTCTCTTTTAAAAGGTTCTGAAAAATGAGAGTAGCCCATTTTAGCTCTTTGGAAAAACTCTTGTTCATAAACATTTAATTTAGTACCGTCATCTAATATTAAATTTCCTTTAACATCTGCAATTCCAATGTTAGAAAATCTGAGTCTACTTTTTTCTTCATTTAATATTTTTACCTTTTCTTCCCAAGGGATATTTTCATCTCCCATATCCTCTAAGTTTCCCAGGGTTTCTAAAGCTATGCTATACCTTTGGATTCTTTCACCAACTAAGTTGGCCGCATCCGTAGCTTTATTTAAAAGCAATTCATTTACTGAGTCTACTAAAGAATTTTTAGATATAATAAAGGAGGAAGATCCTAGAGCTATTGTAAGATATACAATAACAAATGTAACAGATAAAATCATGCTTTTACTAATACTCTTAGTTGTAAGTTTGTTAATCTTAAGCTCATTACCCTTGATCTTTTTAAATTTAAATTTTTTGTCCTTAGGGTCTTTGTTCTTAACTTTTTTATTTTTGAGTTTACTTTCTTTAAATTTTACTTTGAATGGATTAGATTTTTTTAACCATGAATTCATTTCGTCAGCTCCTTATATTTTACTATATATATCCTATTATACAAAACTTTTCAGATTCCTCTATATGAATTATAAGATTTTTAACAAAATAAGCCAATAATCCCCTCTTTTTTCACATTATCACTGAAAAAGAGGGGATTATCTTATTTGATAAAAAATAATTAAATAAAGACTTTTTATAATTTAATATGTTTAATAATTTCTTGTAGTTCATCAGAAAGTTTTGCTAAGGAATCTGTTGATGAAGTAATTTCATCCATAGATGCCATTTGTTCTTCTGTAGCCGCTGACACATTTTGTATTTGGCTTGTTACTTCTCTAGTTATGGTTTCTGTATTGGCTATAGCAAATACTGCATCACTTAAATTGCCTTCTACACTTATTATAGATTCGTTGCTTCTAGTTACTTCTTCAGCCACTTTTTCAATAATTGCAGCAATATCATCAAAAGTATTCTTAGTTTCGTTGACTTTTTCTATACCTTTGTCTACTTGTGTGTGGCTAAATTCCATATTTTTATTTGCATCTAGGATTAAAGAATGATTATTCTTAATAAGATTATTTATTTCTTCTGTAGATTTTTGAGTTTCTTCTGCTAATTTTCTAATTTCATCAGCAACAACAGCAAAACCTCTACCATATTCTCCAGCTCTAGCTGCTTCAATAGCTGCATTTAAAGCAAGTAAATTTGTTTCTTTTGCTACGTTTTGAATTACTACGAGAATTTCATCCATTCTTTTAGAGCTATCATTGATACTTAATAAAGAATTTTTAACCTCATTGGTACTATTTTTAATATTTCCCATCTGACCAATAACTTCATCAATTATCTTTTTACCACTTTCTGTACTATCATAAGCATTTTTAGTGAGACTTTCGACTAAATTAAACTGTTCTAAAACAAACATAAATTGTTGGGCTACCTTTTGCATACTAGTAGATACACCTAAAATTTCTTGTAATTGAGTATCGGATTGTTGAGCTATTTCATTAGCAGCTTCAGCTACACTAGCAGAAGATGCTGCAGATTGTTGTGATATAGCAGCTAATTCTTCAGAGGAAGCAGCCACATGTTGAGAAGATTCTTGGACCTCAAGGGCAAAGTTTCTCATATTATCTATTACAGTTTGTATAGATCGAGCCATTAAACCAAGTTCATCTTTTCTTCGTAGGGAGTTTTCGTCAACGTTAAAACTTAAATCTAAATCAGATAAGACTTTAGTTTTATTACTAATATCCACAATTTTTCTAGCAATTCTTTGGCTGGATAAAGAAGAAACAAATAGACCAATTATTAGAGAAACTGTAGCTGTAATGATTAAAGTTCTTTTCAAAGAGACCAAGCTTGCTAATATTTCTTTTTCTTTAATATTTACAATCAAAGTCCATCCCTTTGACTTAATAGGAGCATAACCTAAGTGAATAACATCTCCATCTTCAATGTACTTTCCAGTACCAGGTACTTTATTATCAATACCATTTATTATAGATTCTAAATCTTCTTTGGATTCAGCTGTTGTTCTGTCTCTTAAACTATTAAAATTAACTCCTCCAGCACTACTAGCATGAGAGACTATTGTAGGATGGGAAATTATATCAGCGTTATCATCTAATATGTAAGCAAAGCCTTCTTCGCCAATTTTTATATCATTTGCAATATAATAAAATTCATCGGCACTTTTAAAAGCTACAACAGAACCTATAATCATTCCTTTATGTTTTAAAGGTACTGCAATTGCAACTTCAGTTTTTCCAGTTTCTTCTCTTTTAAAAGGTTCTGAAAAGTAGGAATAGCCCATTTTAGATTTTTGGAAAAATTCTTGCTCATAAACATCTAATTCAATACCATCATCCAATATTAAAGTTCCTCTAACATCAGCAATACCAATTCCAGAATATTTAAGTCTACCTTTTTCCTGTTTTAATATTTCAATTTTATCTTCAAAAGGAACGTTTTCATCTCCCATAAATTCTAAATTACCTAAAGTTTCTAAGGCAACAGTATATTTTTGTATTCTTTCATTTACTAAATTGGCTGCATCTTTAGCTTTGTTAAAAAGAATTTCATTGGATGAGTTCACTAAAGATCTTTTAGATATAATAAAGGAGGAAGATCCTAAAGCTGCAGTAAGACAAATAATAATTAAGGTAACGGATAAAATTAAATTTTTACTAATGCTTTGAGATGTATTTATCTTTTCTTTAATCTTATTTTTCCCAGAAATATTGTTTCTATTTTTTCTCGTTTTAATTTTCCTAAAAAAACTATTAGATTTCTTTTCTTCACTCTTATTTTTTTTGATTTTGTTTTCAAAGAGTTTAGGTTTTTTTAGCTTTAAATTCATCTTGTCAGCTCCTTATATTTATATTTTCCTTTATATATAATTATACAAAACTTTCCAAAGTCCTCTATATTTATACAAAAATTTAATATATCATTAATTTAAAGTACCACACCATTGACTTTGCTTGATTGAGGTATTATACTAAAGTATATAAAAAGAATATTCCCAAAAATACAAAAATTCAGATTCAATTAATAGTCCTGCTTACTTCACTGAAAAATTTGAGCCAAAGACATGTCTACAAACATGTCTTTAAATATATTTAAAAGGAGGAGCTTTTAAATGAAAAAGAAAATAGGGTTAATATTTTTATCAGTTTTACTGGTAGCAGCATCTCTTTCAGGATGTGCTTCCAAGGAAACAGCAGGTGGAGATGACGAAGAGGTTATAAAAATAGGTGTATTTGAACCTATGACTGGCTCTAGTGCAGCAGGTGGAGAAATGACAGTAGAAGGCATTAAACTTGCCAATGAAACAAGAAGCGAGGTTTTGGGGAAAAAGGTAGAATTAGTAATAGTGGATAACAAAAGTGACAAGGTAGAAGCAGCCAATGCTGCATCTAGACTAATAGAAAAGGACAAAGTTGTTGCAATTATAGGTAGTTATAGTAGTTCCTTATCTATGGCAGCAGGAGATATAGTTAAAAATGCTAGAGTTCCAGCAGTAGGATGTTCACCAACCAATCCGTTGGTAACTTTAAACAATGATTATTATTTTAGAGTATGTTTTATAGACCCATTCCAAGGTACTGTAATGGCTAATTATGCATTTAATGACTTAGGAGCTAAGAAAGCAGCCATTATTCAAGATGTACAGCAAGATTATTCTGTAGGTTTAAGTAAATATTTTATAGATTCTTTTAAGAAATTAACTGGTGATGATAATAGTATTGTAGGCATTACTTCCTATAATACAGGAGATCAAGATTTTTCAGCACAACTTACAAATGTTAAAGGATTAAATCCAGATGTAATATTTGCTCCAGGAAACTATGGAGAATGTGCTTTACTAATTAAACAAGCTAGGGACTTAGGTATAAACGTACCAATTCTTGGCGGAGATACATGGGAAGCTCCAGAATTTATAGATATTGGTGGCACAGCAGTAGAAGGGGCTGTATTTAGTACTCACTTTACATCAGAAGCTCCTGTAACAGAATTATCAAAGACTTTCTTATCTGATTATGAAGCTAAATACAAGAAAGAAGCTAACGCTTTTGCTGCTTTAGGATATGATGCTTATATGGTAATTTTAGATGCAATAGAGAGGGCTAACTCAACAGATTCTATTAAGATTAAAGAAAATATAGCTACAACTAAGGACTTCGTTGGGGCTACAGGAACTATTACTTTAGATACAAATGGAGATGCTGTAAAAAGTGCTGTAATAAAGAAAGTTGATGGAGGTAAGTTTGTTTATTTGACCACAGTAGAACCTAATTAAAAAGTTTAGCTAAAATGGGGGATAAGGTATGAACATTCTACAACATATTACCAATGGAATATCTTTAGGAAGCCTTTATGCTTTAATAGCTATAGGCTATACCATGGTTTATGGAATATTAAGACTAATAAATTTTGCTCATGGCGATATATTTATGTTAGGAGCATACATAACTTACTATGGGGTCTTATTTACTCCTATACCTTGGTGGATAGTTTTTATATTAGCAGCAGTTGTAACTGGTATAATAGGTCTCCTCCTTGAAAAGTTAGCATATAAACCGCTAAGGGGATCACCAAGAATAACTATACTGATATCAGCTATAGGGGCTTCTTTCTTTTTGGAGAATCTAGGTATAGTAGTTTTTGGGGGAAGGCCAAAGGCCTTCCCAACTCCTGATGTGTTTAATAAGGTTATAAATATAAGAGGAGTATCCACTGGATTGGTCACATTTATAATTCCTATTGTAACTGTTTTATTACTCATAGCTCTAACTTATTTTATAACTAAAACAAAGACAGGAATGGCTATGAGAGCTTTATCTAAGGATTATGAAACGGCAAGTTTAATGGGAATAAATATAAATAGAATAATATCCATAACTTTCTTTATAGGTTCATTCCTGGCAGCAGTGGGAGGAATAATGTGGGGAATAAAGTTTCCGCAATTAATGCCTTTAATGGGAGTTATGCCTGGACTCAAGTGTTTTATAGCTGCGGTAATAGGTGGAATAGGCAATATTACAGGTGCGGTAATAGGAGGATTCATCTTAGGTCTAGGAGAAATTTTACTAGTTGCCCTTCTTCCAGGATTAACTGGATATAGGGATGCCTTTGCATTTGTTCTTTTAATCCTAATACTTCTCATTAAGCCAACAGGTTTAATGGGAGAAAAAATTGCAGAGAAGGTGTAGCTTATGAGAAATAAAAAAATAATATTAAGTTTAATAGGTATAATTGCTACTGGTATTTTACTCTTTATACTTGGAAATGTTTTAGATACTTATAAAATAAGAATACTAAATTTATGTGGAATATATATAATTTTAGGTCTAAGTATGAACCTTATTAATGGCTTTACAGGATTGTTTTCTTTAGGTCATGCAGGGTTTATGGCTATAGGAGCTTATACCGTTGCAATCCTTACTATGTCTGTTCCTATGAAAGAATTAAATTTTTTTATGAAACCTATGGTACCTTTCTTAGCTAATTTGGAATGGAGTTTTTTCCCTGCCTTGATTATGGCAGGCTTGATTTCAGCATTAGTTGGTTTTTTAATAGGTGCTCCTGTACTAAAGCTTACAGATGATTATTTAGCCATAGCTACTTTAGGTTTTTCAGAAATTATAAGAGTAGTATTTATAAATATTCAATCTATAACTAATGGAGCTTTAGGATTAAAAGGAATACCAAGCAACACTAATCTTTGGTGGAGCTGGGGAACTGCCGTATTTACTATAATATTTATAGGTCTTTTAATGGAGGGAAGCTACGGAAAAGCTTTTAAGGCTATACGAGAAGATGAAATTGCAGCTAGGTCCATGGGAATAGATTTATTTAAGCATAAAGTAATGAGCTTTACCATAGGTTCTTTTTTTGCTGGAGTAGGAGGAGGGTTACTAGCGGCATTGCTAGGAACTATTGACCCAACAATGTTTAAATTTGCACTAACCTTTAATATTCTCTTAATAGTAGTATTGGGAGGAATGGGAAATATAAAAGGTACTGTAATATCAGCCATTGTTATAACCATAGCTATGGAAGCTTTAAGGTTTTTAGATGAATCTATTAATCTAGGATTTATGACTATACAGGGAATTCCAGGAATGAGGATGGTTATTTTTTCAATAATCCTAATGCTGGTAGTAATATTTAAAAAGGATGGATTGTTAAAAAGCAACCTAAAGGATGTGAGGCGAAATTATGCTAAAAATAGATAATGTAACTATGAAATTTGGCGGTGTTGTAGCAGTAAATGGTTTTAATTGTTATATAGAAAATGGTCAAGTGGTTGGACTAATAGGTCCAAATGGAGCAGGAAAAACTACGATTTTCAATGTAGTAACAGGTGTTTATAAGCCTACAGAAGGAGAAATTATATTTGATCCAGAAGGAAAAGAAGAAAAGATATCAAAATTAAGACCAGATCAAATAGCCAAGCTTGGAATATGCAGAACTTTTCAAAACATCCGTTTATTTAAGGAACTCTCAGTTGTTGAAAATGTATTTATAGGAAGCCATCTAAGGTTAAAGTCTAATGTATTTTCCTCTATTATTAGACTTCCCAAATATAATAATGAGGAAAGACAGATGATGGAAAAAGCCTTCTATTTACTAGAAAAAGTAGGACTATATGAGGAAAAGAATGAAAAGGCTTTTTCGCTTCCCTATGGTAAACAAAGAAGGTTGGAAATCGCTAGAGCTTTGGCTACAGAACCAAAACTACTCTTATTAGATGAACCAGCAGCAGGAATGAATCCTCAAGAAACCCAAGAGTTAATGGAGTTTATTGCTGAAATAAAAGAGGAATTTGATTTAACCATATTTCTAATCGAGCATCATATGGAAGTAGTAATGGGAATTTGCGAAAAAATATTGGTATTGGATCATGGAACTTTAATATCACAAGGCAGCCCTCAAGAGATTCAAAATGATGAGAGGGTTATAGAAGCTTACTTGGGGGTGGAATAATGCTTTCGATAACCGATTTACATGTTAGTTATGGAGGGATAAAAGCTCTAAGGGGTATAGATATAAACATTGAAGAAAACAAGATAGTAACCTTAATAGGTGCCAATGGAGCTGGTAAGTCTTCTACCTTAAGAGCTATTATGGGACTCATTAAAATAGATGAAGGAAAAATAAAATATGATGATGAAGACTTAACAAATCATAAAACTATGGATATTGTTAAAAAGGGAATAGTCTTAGTACCTGAAGGAAGAAAAGTTTTTGTAAACCTTTCTGTGGAAGAAAACTTAATTCTTGGTGCTTATACTAGAAATGATAAAGCAGGAATAAATAAAGATATTGAAGAGATTTATAAATTATTTCCAAGACTTAAAGAGAGAAGCTGGCAGAAGGCTGGAACTTTATCTGGGGGAGAACAACAAATGTTAGCCGTAGGCAGAGCATTGATGATTAAGCCTAAGGTTTTAATGATGGATGAACCTTCTTTAGGCTTGGCTCCCTTATTAGTAAAGGATATATTTGATATAATTAAAGAGATTCATAGTCAAGGTAATACTATACTTTTGGTAGAACAAAACGCTAAAAAGGCTTTGGAAATTGCAGACTATGGATATGTTTTAGAAACGGGAAGATTAGTCTTAGAGGGAGAAGGTCAAAAATTATTAAGAGATGAAAGAGTAAAAGAAGCATATCTTGGAGAAGCTAAATAATAAGAGAGTCCTTTAGTTTAGAAAAGAACTAAAGGATTTTCTTATTTAGTTTATTGACAATTCAAAAACTATAGTATATCATTACAAATAATAGTAGTTAAAACGTTTTAATAAATCGTTTTAATACGTTATAAAATCTATGAAAGGAAAATATTAATGACCATTACCATTAAAGATATAGCAAGAGAAGCGAACGTATCCATTACAACTGTGTCTATGATACTAAACAATAAGGGTGATTCTTTTAGTGAAGAAACTAGAAATAAGGTATTAAGACTAGTTGAAGAAATGGGATATAAACCTAATGCACTAGCTAGAAGTTTGGTAACTAAGAAAACTAAAACAATAGGGCTGATAGTTCCAGATATAACTAACCCTTTTTATACACAGACTGCTAGAGCTATAGAAGATGTAGCTAATAACAAAGGCTATAGCCTTATATTATGTAACACAGATAACGATTTTAATAAAGAAAAAAAGTATATAAAAGTACTTAAAGAAAAATATATAGATGGAATTATATTCACTACTAGTGCATTTATCCATTTAGATAAGGTAAGAGAAATCATAGGAGATACTCCCATTATACTACTAGATGAAAATGTGGAGGCAGATATTATTCATGGAGTTTTTCTTGATAATCTAGAGGGAGGATATGAAGCAGCAAAGCATTTGCTCCAACTAGGTCATAGAAGAATTGCTTGTGTTACAGGTCCTCCAAATACAAAAAATGCTATAGATAGAATGAATGGATTTAAAAAAGCTCTGAAAGAGTTTGAGGTACCTTTTTGTGAAGACTTAGTATATGAAGGGAATTATAAACTTGAAAGTGGAATAAAAGCTGTAGAAAAATTTGAAGATAAGGAGTACTCAGCTATTTTTGCCTTTAATGATATGATGGCTTTTGGTGTTTATAAAGGATTAAAAAGTAAAGGCTTAAAAGTTCCTGACGATGTATCTATAGTAGGCTTTGATAATTTAAATCTATCTGAAATAGTAGAACCTTGTTTAACTACTGTAGCTCAGCCCAATTATGAAATGGGTACTACAGCAGCTAAAATGTTAATTAACATTATTGAAGATAAAAATCTTAAAGATAATGTTCAAATATATAAACCTCAGTTAATTGTTAGGGGTAGTACTAAATCTATAGAGGAGTGATACTAATGTCTGACATAGTAGTTGTAGGAAGTTTAAATATGGATATGGTAGTCAATGTACCTCATATACCAGCTGTGGGAGAAACCCTTTTAGCTACAGATATTCACCATTATGCTGGCGGAAAAGGAGCCAATCAAGCCGTTGCAGCTGCTCGTCTTGGAGCTAAAGTATCTATGATCGGAAGAGTTGGCAAGGATAAAAATGGAGAACTTTTGTTAAAAAATTTAAGGGATAATAACATTGATGTTAGTGGAATGGAAATTGATGAAGATATGTCTGGGACAGCCTTCATCAATGTAGATCCATTAGGAGACAATAATATAGTAGTGTATCCTGGAGCTAATAATAAGATAACTATAGATCAAATAGAAAGACATAGATCAATTATCGAAAATAGTAAAATTTGTATACTTCAATTAGAAATACCTTATAACGTAGTTAAGTATGTAGTAGATTTATGTTATGAAAAAGGAGTAAAGGTAATTTTCAATCCAGCACCAGCTTTAGAAGGAATAGAAGATGAATTGATTAAGAAAACTTATATTCTTGTTCCTAATGAAACTGAATTAGCTATGATGTCTGGTAAAATTGAATTTATTATGGATAATATTGAAGATTTGTCAAGGAAAGTATATTCAAGAGGTTGTGAAAACCTAATAGTAACTTTGGGAAATAAAGGAAGTCTATATGTAAAGGATGGATGCTTAAAATATTTTGAAAGTAAAAAGGTTAAAGCAGTAGATACTACAGCTGCAGGAGATTCTTTCGTGGGTGGACTGGCTGTAGGTCTTGTTGAAGGAAAGAGTATCGAAGAATCTATTAAGTTTGCAACTTTTGTGTCTGCTTTAGCTGTAACCAAAAATGGAGCTCAAGATTCTTTACCCAATAGATTAGAAGTAGAAGAATTTATTAATATATATAAACCGTTGTAAATTGTTCAAAGAAAGGGTATTACTATTACTTTTTAGCTAGACATACATATTTTTTAATAAAAGATTTAAATTGAATCTAGCTAAAGAGAGTAGTTTTAATACTATTTAAATTTAAGGAGGAGATTTTAGTATGTCAAAAAAATTTAAAAAACTATGTACACTAGTACTAGCTGTTTCACTTATTCTTACTTCATTAGCTGGATGTACAAAAGATAAAGCTGAAGAAACATCTGGAAATGATGCAAAGAAGAAAATTGCATTTATTCCTCAATTAATAGGAATCCCATACTTTACAGCAATGGAAGAAGGAGGACAAAAAGCTGCAGCAGATTTAGGTGTTGAGTTTATTTACTCAGGAGCAACAACAGCAAGTGCTCCAGAGCAATCAAAGATTATGGATAGTTTAATAAGACAAAAAGTAGATGCAATTTCTATTTCAGTATTGGATAGTTCTTCAATTAATCCAATAATTGAAAAAGCAAAAGAAGCAGGAATTAAAGTTTATACGTCAGATAGTGATAGCCCTACAAGTGAAAGAGAGATTTACGTTGCTCAGGCAATGGATAAAGATTTAGGCTACACCTTAATTGATAGACTTGCTCTTCAGTTAGGTAACCAAGGGAAAATAGGAGTTGTTTCAGGCGAATCTACTGCAACCAACTTAAATCTTTGGATAGACTATATGAAAGAAAGAATAAGTAGTGAATATCCAAACATGGAGATACTAGATGTTAGATACACACAAGGTGGAAGTAGTGAATCAGCTTTAAAACAAGCTCAAGAGTTAATGACTAAACATTCAGATATCAATGCAATAATCGCAGTAGCTTCAAGTACAATACCTGGAGTAGCTCAAGCAGTGCAACAAGCTGGAAAAGCTGGACAAGTTGCTGTAATTGGATATGGCTCCCCTCAAACTGTAAAGCCATTTATTGAATCAGGTGTTATGGAAGAATCTATACTATGGAATGCATTTGATCTTGGATACCTAACTGTATGGGCAGGACAACAACTAGTTGAAGGAAAAGAGTTTTTACCAGAAAACGAAGTTCCAGGATTAGACTATAAAGTTAAGTACTTAAAGGATGAAAAGACTCTTCTTCTTGGACCTCCACTAGTTATCAATAAAGATAATGTAGATGATTATGATTTCTAATAGTTCTACACTAGAACTAACAAAGTGCTGGACAAGCTATAAATAAAGTTATTATTTCAAAAAGGATTTCTCTTATATTGTATAAGGTTTTAATAATATTTTATCTAATGCAGCATAGGAAAATCCTTTTTGAGATATAAAATATTCTTGTAAAGTAATAGAAGATTTGAATTTAGATTTTTTCTTTTCATTAGCAAAGTGTTTCAAATCGAAGATATTGCTTACTTGTTAGGAGTGAAATACATTTGAGTAATATTACACTAGAATTAAAGAATATAAGCAAATCCTTTGGAGGAGTTAAGGCTTTAAAAAATATAGATTTAAAGGTAAAGGACGGAGAAGTACTGGCAATAGTTGGAGAAAACGGTGCTGGGAAATCCACCTTAATGAAAATAATAGCAGGTGCTCTTCAACCAAATGAAGGTTCTATACTTTATAAAGGAGAAACTGTTACATTTAATACACCCTTAGAAGCAATGAATAAAGGAATATCTATAGTTTATCAAGAACCTAATATTTTTGGAGATATGTCAGTTTTAGAAAATTTATTTATTGGTAGTGAAATGATAGATAAATCAGGGACTATCGATTGGGATAAAATGTACAAAGAGGCTATAGAAGCATTGAAGCTAGTTAAATTATCAGAAGAGATAATATCCAAAAGAATGAATGAGCTGTCAATTGGAACCCAACAACTAGTATTAATTGCAAGAGGTATATTTAAAAAGTGTAAGATTTTAATATTGGATGAGCCAACTTCTATATTAAGTCATGCAGAAACAGAAACTCTATTTAGCATAATAGAAGACCTGAGAGAAAAAGGAGTAAGTATTTTATATATAAGCCATAGATTAAAAGAGATTATTGAAATAAGCGATAATATAGTGGTTTTGAGAGATGGACAAATAACAGAAAACCTTAAACCAGAAGAGGCAAGTGAAGATAGAATAATTACTGCTATGTCGGGCAGAGAAGTGAATATGGATACTTATAGAGATAGGGATCTAAGCGAAGCCCCAATATTAATAGATGTAAAAGGTTTATCATCTTTAAAATATTTTGAAGATGTATCTTTCAATATAAAACGTGGACAGATATTAGGAATGTATGGTCTAGTAGGGTCTGGAAGGTCTGAAGTTGCAAGAACCATATTTGGAGATTTAAAGAAAGATAATGGAGATATATATTTTGAAGGACAAAAGATAGATATAAGAAGCCCTAAGGAAGCAGTAAGTAAGAAGATTTTTTATGTACCTGAAGATAGAGGCGTGCAAGGATTATTTGGATTACATTCTGTTCAATATAATATGAGTGCATCCTTTATAGATATTTTCTGTAACAAATTAAGTGTTATAGATAAAAATAAAGAAGAAAATACTATTGAAAATAATATTGATAAATATAGCATAAAAACAAATAATATGAAATCTAAAATTACTAGTTTAAGTGGTGGATCTCAACAAAAAGTATTATTTTGTCGTTGGCTGTTAGAAGAACCGAAACTATTAATTTTAGATGAACCTACAAGAGGTATTGATGTAAAAACTAAAGCTGAAATACATAATTATATTATGGATTTAGCAGCTAATGGTGTATCTGTTTTATTAATCTCTTCAGATTTGCCAGAAGTTCTTATGTTAAGTGATGTAGTGGTAACAATGCGTCAAGGTAAGATTACTGGCTGCATTAATAGAGAAGATTTAAGTGAAGAACTTGTTTTAAAATTATCTGTTGGTCTAAATGATTAAGGAGGGAAAGTTCATGGATTATAAAGAAAAAGTTGTTGAGTGGATTGATAGTAATCAATTAGACATTGCTAAAGTTTTAAGTGAAATGGTAAAGATACCAAGTGTAAATCCATTTTTTGAAGACAATAAAGACGTTATTTATGAAGAGAAATTTCAAGAATTTTTAGCTAATTATTTAGAAGAAATGGGAATGAACGTAGAATTATGGGAACCTAATGCTAAAGAATTAGCTAAATATGAAGGTAAAGCAGGATACTATGAAGGTAGGGATTTTACAAATCGTCCAAATTTACATGGAGAACTTAAAGGTACAGGAGGAGGAAAGTCCATATTACTATTTGGACATGCTGATGTAGTAAAAGCTGGAGATGAATGGCAGGAAGACCCTTTTGGTGGAGAAATTAAAGATGGCCGAATTTATGGTAGAGGAACAGTAGACATGAAAGGTGGAATTGCTGCTATGGTAATGGCTGTAAAGGCCATAAAAGAGTCTGGAATAAAGCTAAGAGGTGATGTATACGTAGGTAGTGTTTCAGATGAAGAAGCTGGAGGTATGGGTACATTAGCCTATGTTGATAAAGGATATAGAGCTGATGGATGTATAGTAACTGAACCAACAAAACTTAATATTGCTCCTTTATGTAGAGGTATTTTATGGGGAAAATTAACGGTTTTAGGCAGAGCAGGACATATTGAAATGGATCAGGAAGATTGGAGAACTGGTGGTGCAGTAGATGCTATAGATAAAGCCACATTGTTTTTAGAACATTTTAAACGTTTAAATAAAGAGTGGGCTATTACTAAAAAGCACCCACTATTACCTATACCATGTCAGATTAATATAGCTCAGTTTAACGCAGGAGAATATCCTACATCTTATGCTAGTAAAGCAGAAATAGTATTCAATGCTCAATATTTACCTTCAGAAAAAGATGAGAATGGTTTAGGAAGTAATGTGAAGAAAGAAATTGAAGACCTTGTAATGAAGGTAGCTAATACAGATCCATGGCTTCAAGAGAACTTACCTGAAATTCAATGGATTGTAGATGCAGATTGTGGAGAAACCGATTATGGTAATCCATTTGTTCAAACAATGGAAAAAGCAGCATTGAGTATAAATAATGACATAACTGTAGAAGGATTAAGCTGTCATAGTGATATGGGATGGCTCATAGAATCAGGAATACCAACAGTTAATTTTGGACCAGGAGAACCTAGAATAGCCCATCAGGCTGATGAATATGTAGAAATTAGCAAATTAATTGAAGCTACTAAGATAATAGCTCTAACTATAATTAATTGGTGTGGAATAGAGGAGTGATTCAATGTTAAGGAAATATGTGCCACAGCCTAGTAAAAGAGAATATATAACATTTATTCTATTGCTACTAGAGATACTCCTATTTGGCATGATAGCAGATAACTTTTTATCTTTAGATAATATTGTTAGAGTAATACAAAATTCTGCTGAAATAGCTCTTGTAAGTATAGGGATGACTATGGTTATGTTATTAGGTGGAATAGATTTATCTGTTGGGTCCACAATGGGAATCGTGGCAATAGTTGCTGGAAAAATGATACAAGGAAATTCTAATAATTTTGTAGTTCTAATAGTTGCAATGGGTCTTGGCATAATTTTAGGTACTATTAATGGATTGATTATAACTAAATTCAAGATACCAGATATAATAGTTACTCTTGCAACTATGAATATATGGAGAGCCATGATTTTTATGATGCTAGGAGGAAAGTGGATTACTGGATTGAACAGTGTTTTTTCAAAGTTGACAACGGGAAAAATTTTAGGAATTCCAGTACTTTTACTAGTAATTATAGCTTTCTATGCATTATTTTACTACATCACTATGTATAGACCGTTTGGAAGACATCTATATGCAACTGGCAGTAATATTCAATCTGCTGAACTATTAGGAATCAATGCAAATAAGATAAAAATAATATCTTATTCCTTACTTGGTCTAATGGTTGGATTAGCTTCCATACTTTATATATCCAGAATGGGAAGTGTAGAGATGACCATTGGTTCAGAACTTTCCTTACAATGTATAGCAGCAGTTACTTTAGGTGGTACTAGTGTAAAAGGAAAAGGTGGAAAAGGGTCTTTAATAGGAACTTTAGCCGGTGTATTCTTTATAGCCTTTCTAAGAAATGGAATAGTAATTTTAGGAGTACCATCATTATTAGAAAATGCTTTTATTGGAATGCTAATTATTGGTTCTATCTTATTTGATTTCTTCCTTGATAAGAAGAAGGTTGCAAAAGCTGCATAGCATTAGAAGTGAAGAGGGTGATTAAAATTAAAAAATTATTGACAAATGTTGTTACCAGTAGGACAAGTTTTTTAATATCTTTACTGCTGTTTATTATAATAATATTGTCTTTTTCTAGTCCATACTTTTTAAGTATAAGCAATCTTTTAGAAATAACTCAATTTGGAGCCGTTCTTGCAATAGTTGCTTTAGGTGAAGCTCTTATAATTTTATCGGGAAATGAAGGAATAGATTTATCTGTAGGTGCGATTCTTAGCTTATCAGGAGTATTGTTTGGATTAGCAATTAATAATGGATTTAGTATGGGTGCTGCCATAATAATAACAATATTATCAGGAATATTATTAGGGTGTATAAATGGTATTCTGATAGCTTATATAGGGATTCCTCCATTGATTGGAACATTAGGGACAATGTATATATATAGTTCTCTTGCCCTGTATTTAACTGGTGGTACACCAATTAGTGGGTTCCCACAATATTTTAGAATATTAGGTCAAAAAAATACTTTTGGAATACCGAACCAAGTTCTTTTTGTAGCTATACCAATTTTTATATTCACTTACTTTATAATAAAGAGAACATCCTTTGGGAGAAAAGTATATTTAGTAGGAACTAATGACGTGGCAGCTAGACTTGCTACTATAAATACACCAAAGGTTAGAATGGCGTTATATGCTTACTCTGGATTTTTAGCTAGTATAGCTTCTATAATAATGTGTTCTTGGTTAATGACTGCTAGAGCAGATGTTGGAAATGGATTGGAATTACAAGCAGTAACAGTATCTGTATTAGGTGGTATTAATATAAAAGGTGGAGAAGGAAATTTAAGTGGCGTCATGTTGGCTGTTTTAATAATTACTATAACTTCTTCTGGACTTCAAATTGCAAATGTTAACTCAATATGGCAGCTAGCAATTTTAGGTTTTATACTTATCTTTGCCGTATTATTGAATCAATATATTGTTGATAAAAAAGTAGCTTAAATAGATAAAGGATTATTTTTTAAATTTAATATTAAATAGAGGAGTGTGATTTTATTGAAACGAATACTAATTGCAGGAGAATCTTGGTTTACTCATACTATCCATGTAAAAGGATTTGATACATTTACAACTAGCTCCTACGGGGAAGGTATAAAATGGCTAAGAGAAGCCTTAGAAGAAGGTGGACATGAGGTAATTCATGTTCCAAATCATAAGATAGGAGAGGATTTTCCCTATACCTTGGAAGAATTAAAGAAATATGACGTAGTAATACTATCTGACATAGGGTCTAATACCTTATTGTTACCAGATTCAACTTTCGTAAAAAGCTTAAAAAATCCAAATAGATGTGATTTGATTAAAGAATATGTAGAAGACGGTGGAGCTTTTTGTATGATAGGTGGTTACATGTCTTTTACAGGAATTGATGCGAAAACTAGATATGGAGAAACTGCTATAGGGGATATACTTCCAGTAGTCATGTTAGAAAAGGATGATAGAGTAGAGTTTCCACAAGGAATAAACCCAGTAGTAGAAAATAACCATGAAATCTTAGAAGGAATAGATAAAAATTGGCCCCATTTCTTAGGATATAACAAAACTATACTTAAGGAAGAAGGAACTGTAATAGCGACTATAAACAGTGATCCTTTCATTGCAGTAGGAGAATATGGAAAAGGAAAATCAGCAGTATTTACCTCAGACTGTGCTCCTCATTGGGGACCACCAGAATTTACTGAATGGAAATATTATAATAAATTCTGGAACAACTTGATAGATTGGTTAACTAAATAAGCCCACACCTTACTAATTAATATATAACCCCACTAAAAGCCCATTTAGATCCTTGGATTTAAATGGGTTTTTATATAAAATACCATCTGTTAATAGAAAAAGTGATTCAGAAGAATTTAAGGAAACAAGAGAGAAGGTTTATATAGCATCATTTTTAACAGGCATAGGGGAAAGCTTAGAGATTTAGGAATAGAAGAAGATAAATATATAGTAGCTATGAAAGAAAATATTGATTCTGCTTTAAAATCGGGAGGATTGCAATTTTCTCCAAGAGTTCCCAACTACGAAGGAGCAGAGATATTTATGAAAAAATCTTATTATGGAAAATAAGAATATTTTAAAGAGTTTTCAACAAAAAGTTCAGTAGGAATATGTTTCTACTGAACTTTTTGTTCTATTTTGTAACCTTAATGTAAAGATTAAAGAGATGAAAAGGGTATATACTATAATATATACAGGAAATAGAATTTTTATAAGGGGTGGTATATGTGATAAAAAAGGTTTCTGTTTTATTTGTAGTTTTAATATTATCTATGACTGGGACAGCCCATGGTGCTATGGGGGACAAATTAATGACACATTGGGCTAAAAATGAAATAGATAAGGAATTTTTAGCTTACTATTTTCCCTATCTAGCTAAAGAAAACTTTAAAAAACTTGATCCCAATGCACCTATGATGGAACATGACTTTATTATTTCCTTAGCTTCTTTACTCAAGGATTATGGATATAATATTAGTAGTATCGGATTAAATGAAAGCATAAGTAGAAGAGATATGGTATCCATATTAGGAGAAAAGTTAGTTGAAACAGAAACAATTTTATTAGAAAATGTAGAACTTCCTTTCAAAGACATTAATACAATGAATAAAGATGAAATAAAATTATTAATGGGACTATATAAACCGGGAATTATTCAAGGAAATTCAAATGCTAAGTTTGATCCAGATCGGAAATTATCTCAGGCAGAAGCTATAATTATTTTACAAAGAGTGAAAGGAGTATTAGATAAAATGAAAGTCATATCATATAATACTTTGGGTATAGTTCAAACTTATAACAGTCAAGAAGAATTGATAATTAAAGAAAATGATGATAAGGTGTTGCTTACTATAACTAAAGAATTTCCAACACCAGGATACTCAATGTCTGTAGACAAAATAGTTAGGAGTCCAGGAGGATATAAAGTATTTTTAAATGTAATACCTCCAAAAGAAGGTCTAATTCAAATGCAAGTTATTACCTATAAGACTTTAACTTTAGAAATAGATAAAGATATGCTAGGAAATTCTCCTTATAATTTTATTGTAGAAGATGAAAAACTTTTAGCTTTTAAAGGCAAAACTGCATGGCAAAGATAGTCCTTAAGTTTCTCTAAGATATAACTTTGGGCAGTTTCTGCCCTACATGCCCAAAGATAACTGACTATTAGAAAAAATTTATACCAGAATTAAATAAATATTTCTAAATTGGTTTGGACAGGCTATTTTTCTAATATAATTTAAAGAACTGTTAATATAGTTTTAACTAAATGGTAATATTTCTATATATAATTCCGATAAATAACCGAGATAAGATCCTCGGTTATTTTTAATTTTAAAAAATATTATAATGCCTATTGAATTGTACGTACATTTGATGTAAAATAAATGTACGTACAATATAAAAGGAGGGGGAAATAAATGAAGAAGATTGCTATTTTAGGCAGTAGCGGTGGAAATCTTTATAACTTAGGTGGAAAAGAGCCGCTAAAGCTTTTAGGTGAAATTGAAGTTCAAGGCAAATCAGCAGATATTGAAATAGCTGAGATTCAGTTTATAGGAGCCAAAGCTTCTATGGATAATGCCAATGAAAAAACTCCTAGCAGACTTTACACTTGGAACCTTTCAGAGAAAAAAATAATTTTTTCTGAAGAAAAGACTTTAAAAGAAATAAATGAAATGGCAATAAGTAAAGATTTAGCCATAGCAGAAAAAATTCATAATGGAGAAATAGAAGGGCTAGTACTAATGAGCTCTGACCCTAAAAATGCAAATAAGCATTCAATAAAAGCAGCTATAGAAAAGAAAATTCCTATTGTCGGAACTGGTGGAACTTCCATGGCTACTATTCAGTCTTTAGGAGGCAATGTTATAGCTACATCAGGAACTACAGGAACTACTAATAGAACAAGAGCTGTAGCTTCTATCCAAGCTTTAAGCAAATATTGGGGAATTAAATACAAGCCCACTATAGGATCATCTAAAGAAAATAATAGTAATGTAGATGAAAACATTTTCCAAAGAATTAGCTTTAGAGGAATTATGATGGCTGCTCTTCCTGGGTTTATAGCAATGGCAATAGTTTTAGCTTTAAGTAAGGTTCCAGCATTGAGTAGCTTAGGAGAAGCATTTGATATATTGATCCAAGGATTACCCGTAGTTGTAGCAGCTATTGCTGCAAAGCAGGTTTCTGGATTAGATGAAGTAGGAATTGTTGCAGGGGTAGTTGCAGGAATGTTGTCATCAAAAGGAGGACTAATTGGAGGATTAATCGGTGGTGTTTTAGCCGGTATTTTTGCAGTATATTTAATTAGACTTACATTAAGCTTGAATTTTCCAGGGACAACCTCAAATATAGTTTCTGGTGGATTATCAGGTTTAGTGGCTGGACTAGTAGTATTTTATTTAATATCTCCAATAACCTTGAAGCTTGGTAATGGAATAAGATTTTTAATTGAGGCTGCTATTGGTTTTAATCCAATATTGGCTGGTGGAATAGCTGGACTTTTAATTTGGCCTGCTATAATTGGAGGGGTATACCATGCAGCTATACTACCTATAGTTTTACTTGAAATGGAAACAACAGGAGCAAGCTTCTTAGGGGCTATAGATATGACTGCACTTGTAATGGTTTCAGCTGGAATAACTTTAGCTAATATATTATTTCCAAAACAAAAAAGTGAATCTGCCATTGCGGCACCAGGATTCTTTATAAATATAGCTTTTGGTACTTTTGTTGAAGCTGCCTATCCATTTATGTTCTCAGATAAAATAGTGTTTATTGGTGCAATGATATCAGCAGCTTTATCAGGTATATCTGTAGGATTATTTGATTTAAAAGGAACAGCTTATGTTCCATCAATTACAGCACCAGCTCTATCCAATAATCCATCAGGATTTTTAATTAGTATGTTAGTAGGATTAGTTTCATCTTTCTTAATAACAGTCTTTGCAAATAAAATTGGTAAAAACAAAGGAATAAAGGAGGCATAAAAATGTTTGTTGCAGACATGGAGAAAAAAAGAAAAATAGCATATAAGAAAGTTATTGATGCCATTAATTTACATGGTGGTACAACTATATTAAGTACAGGTATTACAGGAGATGATGCTAGGTTAGCAAAAGCAGTAGTAGATGCAGGTATAAAACTTATAGAACCAAACCATCCAGCAGTAGCTTTAGCTAGAGGATTTAAAGGTGTTACCAATATGCATGCAGCAGAAGAAATACGCCATGAAATTCCAATGGAAGAAATGATTAAAGTTACTAAAGGAATAAGAAGTGTAGTAGGCAAGGATATATTCATTACTGTTGGAGTTCCGGGAGGATTCTGTGAAATAGTTCCAACAGAATTACCAGATGAAGTTTTCTTACAGCTATCAAGAGAAGGTGCTGATGGACTTCATATTCATAAGGCTAGTTTAAAGGATCTAGAGGAAGTAGTAAATAAAGCTCATAAATATGGATTATTAGTTGATGCATATATAGGACATCCAGATGATCTTCATACTTTTGGTCTACCAGCAGGAACTCCAGAAGAAGTAAGTAAAGTTGCAAAAGATATGGAAAATATAGGAGTAGATTTTATCGGTCTTATGACTGGTATGAGCTATGAAGGAGCAGAAGCAGGGGAGATACATCCTATAGTAAAGGAAAGACTTCAAGCCTTAGTAGAATCAGTTAAGGTTCCAACTTTAGCCGAAGGTGGAATTAATTTAAGCAACTATAAAGCTTTTGCTAATACAGGAGTAAATATAGTAGTAGTAGGTACTGCTATAGATGATGCTGTTAGAAAGGCAGCACAAGATGTGGTAAAACAATTTATTATATAAAGGAATAAAGAAAATAGCAGCTTAAATGGCTGCTATTTTCTTTATTAAAGTTTTATAACGAATAGGAAAGTTCTACTTTTACTTTTTTAATGAAGGAACTCGTTCTGACCTCAATGAGTTTTAAGAAAAGCTACCTTAATAATATATTATAGATGCTTTTCTTATATTCTTGGCATACTAGCAAAAAAAACATATTTTTCTCCTATATAAAAGCTTTCAACAAAATATAAAGGAGTTTTATTTTCTAAGTAAACTACACATTTCATTTTTAAGATAGGAGAGTCTTTTGGTATATTTAAATATTTACATAAGTTTTCAGTACAGTTCTCTGCCTCTAAGAAAATATCTCCATAATCCAATTTTAACTTATAGAACTCTTCGTACAATCGATATAAAGATGTTTCTTTATCAATAAATTTATCAATATCTGGACATAGTTTTTCTGTTATATAAGTTATTTCATAGCACATAGGCTCATTATCAGCTTTTCTAATTCTTTCAACTTTATATATCTTTTCTTCATCTTTTAATTCTAAATATTTTTTAATTCTTTTGCTAGGGGTTTCTACAGTAACGCTTAATAACTCACTAGATGGAACAAGACCTCTATTTTTCATTTGTTCAGTAAAGCTTTCTAGAGAGGTAAGTTTATATCTAGATTTTATATTTCTAACAAAAGTGCCTTTACCTGCCTGCCTATAAACATAGCCTTCTTGAGATAATTTATGCAGAGATTTTCTGATAGTATCCCTGCTAACATTATAAGTTTTCATAAGTTCATATTCAGTTGGAAGTTGACTTCCTTCTTCCCATATCCCATTTTCTATATTTTCTTTAAATTGGTTAAAAATTTGAATATATAAGAAATTACCCTTTTTCTCCAAAACAAACACCTACTTTCGATACACTAGAAAACTACCTATTATATTATACAGTATTTATGATTTTTCTTCCATCTATCATTAATATAGTGTGATATAATATAAAAATAAAGATGTGTTAAAGGAGAATGGAAATGACAAAACAACAGAAGATAGCTAAATCTGCTGCTATGATAGCCATATTTACACTTATAAGTAAAGCATTAGGATTTATAAGAGAAGTAATGATAGCATCGAAATTTGGTTCGGGAATGGAAACAGACACTTATTTTGTTGCTATGACTGCAACAGTATTGATAATGGGAACATTAGGTGCTGCTTTAAATACTACTTTAATTCCTATATTTTCTGAAATAGGGGAAAGACATGGTAGAAAGGGAAAATTAAAATATTTGAACAATATATTGAATGTAGTATTCCTTATAACTATAATTTTAGCTTTGTTAGGTTTTTTCCTATCTCCAGTTATTATTAAGATTTTAGCTAAGGGATTTCAGGGAGAACAATATGATTTAGCAGTGAAATTAAACAGAATTGGACTTCCTATAGTAATTTTCCTTGGTTTCACATATGTATTTTCGGGATTCCTTCATAGTAGTGAAAAATTTGGACCGCCAGCTATAATGGGATTACCTTATAATTTTGTATTTTTAATTTATTTATATTTTCTAGCAGATAATGCGGATATAAGTGGATTAATGATAGTTAGTGTAATAGCAGCCTCAACCCAGTTTTTAATTCAAGTGCCAGCAATAAAAAGTATGGGTTATAAATATAGTTTAGATGTAAATTTAGGTGATCTCTATTTAAAGAAGGCTCTAGTGCTAGTATTACCAGTACTATTAGGTTCTGCGGTTCAGCAAATAAATGTTATTATAGATAAAACTTTAGCCTCTGACTTAATAGAGGGGAGTATATCAGCCCTTACATATGCTTCTAGAATCAACGATTTAATAATAAGCGTTTTTGTAATGGCTATAACAACCGTAATTTTTCCTATGTTATCTAAAGCTTTTTCTCAAGAAGATAATAGAAAGGTAAAGGAAATATTGGGACAAGGCATAAATATTATTTTAATAATAACAGTACCTGCTACCATTGGAATACTAATGTTAGCAGAGCCAATGGTTCATTTGTTTTTTGAAAGAGGAGCTTTTGATGAAATGGCAACATATATGACTTCTCAAGCTTTAATCTTTTATTCGATAGGATTAATAGGATCATCTTTAAGAATGATGTTAAATAAAGTGTATTATTCTTTTCAAGATACAACAACACCTATGATAAATGGAGTAATAGCTGTAGTTATAAATGTTATATTAAATTTAGTTTTAATAAAACCAATGGGGCATACAGGCTTAGCTTTGGCTACTAGTATATCTGCTACTGTAACTACTTTAATTCTTTTTTTAGATTTAAGACAAAAGTTAGGACCAATAGGGCTTATTAAATATTTAGTTTGTTTTGTAAAAACTTTAGCGGCTTCAGGGATTATGGCAATAATAGTCTATTTATTGTTTTATAAATTAGGAGGATTATTACCTTCTATAAAGATAGTGCAAATGGCTATTCTCTTTATATCAGTAGCATTAGGAGCTGCATTATACTTTATATTATGTTGTGTATTTAGGATAAAGGAAATGAAGGTTCTAATAAAAGGGATTTTGAGAAGAAGATAAGACTTAAGTAATTAGGACAGTAGGGGGATTTAATGAATAAACATAGCTTAGAATTTAAAATACCATTTTTTATAATGATCTTTGCTTTAAGCTGTGTCCTAATAACAGGAGCTTTGCTTCAATTTATTATAGTTGAAAATGTTGAAGCCAACATTTTAAGTAAAAACTTAATAATTTCAAGGATGATAAGTGAGCAAATTGATATATATATTAATAATGCTAAAGATACAGTTGTTACTGCTGCTAATTTTTCTTCTCAAAGTCATGGAGATATGTCTCAAATAGAGAGAGAAATATTTAGAATATATGATAACTTTGATTATTTTGATTTAATATTTTATATGAACGATGAAGCTCAAATGAAATTTGCTAAGCCCTCTAATAGTCATGTAAGAGATAGAATATATACTGATAGAGACTATTATTGGGAAAGTATACATAATAATAGAGTTCATATTAGTCCCCTTTTAATAAGTAGTGTATTGGGAAAGCCTCATTTTATAATTTCAGCACCAGTATATGACATTAATAAACAAAATACGGGATTAATAGGGGCAGGATTGCCCCTTGATAATATAAAGAAAGTTGTAGAGAAAACACAAAAACATTTCAGTGGAAATATATGGGTTACTGATGATCAAGGAGTTATCGGAGTCCACCCAGAAATAGATAGCGATAGTGAATTAATAAAAATAGATAGTTTAGGAATCCAACTACTTAATGTGAATCATGATGTATCCCGTATATTAGAAGAAAAAGAAGAAGCTATAATTCGTTATACTAGAGAAGATCAAACATATTATGGAGCAATAACCTTTGTACCCATAGTAAACTGGATGATAGTAGTAGAACAAGATGAAAGATCTATATTTTATGAGCTTGTTCAACTTAAGAAAAGACTAAAAATTGTGATTCTAGCAGTTCTTTCTATAGCCTTATTTTTAGGTCTTATATTGGCTAAAAAAATTACAAATCCTATTAAAAAATTAGTACAGCAGGTTAGGGGATGGGGAAGAAATATAAAGGCTCCAAAGATAGAAACAGAAGAGATGACAGATTGCGATGAAATAAGTGAATTAAGAGATGCTTTTGAAGATATGACTGTAAGATTAGATAAAAATTTACATGAGTTAGAAGAATCTTATTTAAGAGAATATGAGTTAAAACAGTATCTTAACAATATACTGAAAAGTGTAGCTAATGGGATATTGGTTATTGACAAGAAAGGCAAAATTACTGTGTTTAATAAACAAGCAGAAGCTATATCTCAGTATAAAGCGGTAGATTTTATAAACAAGAATATAAATGAGTTTTTAAGTATAATAAATTTGGATCTTGGGGATATAATCGTAAATACTATGGAAAACAATATGGTAATTACAGATATGGAAGAAGTTTTAATAAACCAATTAGGAGAAGAGGTTTCCATTAGTATTTCTTCTTCACCAGTATTGGATAATAATAAAAATATAATAGGAATGGTTTTTCTTTTTAGGGATTTATCGAGAATTAAAGAAATAGAAAAAGAACTGAAGAGAGAAGATAGAATAAGAACTCTTGGAGAATTATCAGCTTCCATTATACATGATATAGGCAATCCTCTAGCAGGAATGGGGAACTTAATAGAAATATTAAAGGATAAATCCTATGATATGGATGTGAAAGCTGAAGTATTAGATGTGCTCCATAAAGAGATAGACGATTTAAATAATTTAGTTATCAACTTTTTAGATTTTAGTCGTGATGCTAAATTCAAAAAAGAGCAATCGAATATATTAGATATATTAAATAATGCAATAAAACTGTTAAAGTATGAGATGATAAATAAAAAAATTAAATTGAAGATAAAGAAATTAAAGCCTGATGATTCTTTAGTTACATACATAGATAGAAGGGCTATTAAACAAATCCTAATTAATATAATTAAGAATTCAATACAAGCTGTAGATGTAGGAGGAACCATAGATATAACTATAGATAAAGACTCTGATTATATATGGATATTAGTTGAAGACAATGGAGCAGGTATTAGTAAAAGTCAGTTAGAAAATATTTTTTATCCTTTTTATACAACTAAAGAAGATGGTACTGGCTTAGGACTTTCTACAGCATATAAGTTAATAAAAGAACATAAAGGTCAGATTGATGTAAAGAGTAATCTAGGGGAAGGAACAGAGTTTAAAATAATATTACCTTTAAATGATGCAAATAATTGAATCATTTCATGGAAGTCTATAACTTATAGAAGAGGTGATAAATATTGAAGATTCTCGTTATTGATGATGAAAGAAGTATTAGATTATCCTTAGAAATTGGTCTTAAAAAGTTGGGATTAGAAGTGTGTTCTGCTGAATCAGGAGAAGAAGGTCTTGAGTTATTAGAAAAGGAGAATCCAGATTTAGCAATAGTAGATATTAAGTTACCAGGAATAGATGGAATCGAAGTACTAAAGATAATTAAAAAGCTGAGACCTTCATGTATAGTTATTATGATTACATATATGATAGATGTAAAGTTAGCTGTAGAGGCCATGAAGATTGGAGCATATGATTACTTTACTAAACCTTTTTCTTTGACAGATATCAATGATTCCATACAAAAAACTTTAGAGTATATTGAGGTGAAAAGGAAATTAGATAGCTTTAATAAAAATCATGAAGCTGCACTAATTGGAAATTCTCATAGCATACAAAAAATTAGAGAAACAATAGTTGAAATAGGTAATTTAAAATATGATACATCTATATTAATACAAGCTGAAAGTGGTACGGGGAAAGAAGTAGTTGCTAGATTGATACATAAGGTAAAAAATAATTCTAAAGATTCTTTTATGGCAATTAATTGTGCAGCAATACCGAAAAATCTACAAGAAAGTGAACTATTTGGATATGAGAAAGGAGCTTTCTCTGATGCAAAGACTGATAAAGTTGGATTAATTGAAAAGGCTAATGGAGGAATCCTTTTCTTAGATGAAATAGGAGATATGGATATAGGACTTCAAGCTAAAATGCTAAGAGTGTTGCAGGAGAAGAAATTTAGAAGGATTGGTGGAATAGATGAAATAAGTTTCAAAGCTACTATAATTGCTGCCACTAACAAAAACTTATTAGAAGAAATTAAGTTAGGAAATTTTAGGCAGGATTTATATTATAGATTAAATATAATACCTATTCATATCCCGCCTTTGAGGGAGCGAAAAGAAGATATTTTATTATTAGCCAATTCTTTTGTTAATGAATATAATGAAAAATTAAATAAAAATGTAGTTTCCATAAACAGCAGTGCCATGAATATTTTAAAGGAGTATTCATGGCCTGGAAATGTTAGAGAGCTAAAAAACCTATTTGAAAGATTGATGATATTTAAAAAAGGAGATCAAATAACAGAAGAAGATTTACCGGATGAAATAAGGATGGAAGATTCTTATGAGGAAAAAAATTATACTCTAGAAAATATAGAAGAAGCTGCTATAAAAAAATCATTAGAAAAAAACAACTGGAATATAACTAAGACTGCTAATGAATTAGAGATATCAAGACAGACTTTAAGAAAGAAAATTGAAAAATATGAAATTAAATAAATATTAGGTGGTAAGAACCTTACCGTAGGTGGTAAGATTCTTACCACTTTTTTATTACTCCAATTATAAAAACCTGTAGTTTAAGCTAAACGGTCCATCCTAAATTATGGCATGATAGTTGCTAATCAATATAGTAAGCAGAATCTTTAGTAAACTAAAACTATTCTTTAAAGGAGGAATTTCAATGAATCAAGCATTAGAAGGAGTTAGGATTCTAGATTTAACTAGAGTATTGGCTGGGCCTTTTGCAACTATGATTTTAGCGGATATGGGGGCTGAAGTTATAAAAATAGAAATGCCTAAAACAGGTGACGATTCTAGACAATTTGGACCTTATTTAAATGAAGAAAGTGCTTATTTCATGAGTATTAACAGAAATAAAAAGAGTATTACCATGAACCTAAAAGTAAAAGAATCGAAAGATTTATTTTTAGAAATGGTAAAGGAAGCAGATATAGTTATAGAAAACTATCGACCAGGAACTATGGAAAAATTAGGCCTAGGATATGAGGAAATTAAGAAGGTTAATCCTAAAATAATCTATGCTGCTGCATCTGGATTTGGACATACAGGACCTTACAGTAAGAGAGCTGCTTATGACGCAGTAGTACAGGCAATGGGTGGAATAATGAGTATAACAGGAGAATTAGGAGGTAGACCCACAAGAGTTGGTCCTTCTATAGGAGATATTACTGCAGGACTCTATACAGCAATAGGAATATTAGCAGCATTAAATTATAGAAACAAAACTGGTATCGGGCAAAAAGTGGATGTAGCAATGTTGGATTGCCAAGTATCAATATTGGAAAATGCAATTGCCAGGTATTTAGTAACTGGAGTTTCCCCTAAACCTATTGGAAATAGACATTCATCTATAATTCCTTTTGAATCCTTTGAAACAGCAGATGGCGAAGTTATGATTGCGGCTGGAAATGACGCTTTATGGAAGAAACTTTGTGAAGCAATAGAAAGAACAGAATTAGCGGAAGATGAAAGATTTATTACCAATCCATTAAGAGCGGAAAATTATAATGAATTAAGACCTTTGATAGCTGAACCTCTTAAAGAAAAAACCACTAAAGAATGGCTGTCTATACTGGATAAGTTTGGCGTACCAAATGGACCAATCAATAATATGGAAGATGTAATAAATGACCCCCAAGTACTGGCTAGGGAAATGATAGTGGAAGTTGATCATCCAAAAGCTGGAAAGATGAAAATGTTAGGAGTTCCTATTAAGATGAGTGAGACACAAGGAAGTATTAAATCTCCAGCCCCATTGCTTGGACAACATACTACAGAAGTATTAAAGAATATAGCTGGATTAACAGATGAGGAAATAGAAACTTTAAGAGAAAAAGGTGGTATTTAATCTAAGTTATTTTTTATGAAGATTGAATCATTTAAAATCTTAGAGGAGGTATGTTTATGGAGATTTATGGATTAGGATTAGTAGCTATGTGTATGTTTATAGGATCTTTTATTGGAAGAATAATAGGAGTATTGGTAGGTGTTAGTGGTGATGTAGGTGGAGTAGGATTTGCAATGTTACTATTAATACTTATAACTAACTATTTAGATAAAAAAGGAAAACCTCTTTCACAAGGTACGGGTAGGGGAATACTTTTGTTGAGTTCTTTATATATTCCAATTGTTGTAGCAATGTCTGCTAACCAAGATGTAGTATCAGCCTTTCAAGGTGGAATAGTTGCATTTATAGCGGGAGGCGTTGCTACAGTTGGTGGAATTATGTTAGTTCCTGTAATATCAAAAATAGGATCAAATAAAAACGAATAATTGAAAAGGAGGGTTACAGTGATAAGAGATATAATTATAAAATTATTTACTTCCTATGATTTAGTAGCAGCATTTGGAATAGTAGCATTGATAATGCTTATATCCTACGGTTTTGCATCAGCAATTGGACAAAAAAGAATGGGGTCGGCTATATCCATAGTAGTAGGCCTTATATTGGCTTATATAGGCGGGAAATATACGGGCGGAAAAAATGGATTAGCTGATATAGAAATATTTGCTGGAATAGGATTATTGGGTGGAGGTATGTTTAGAGATTTTGCCATAATATCTACGGCTTATGGTGCCAAGATAGAAAACCTTAAAAAAGCAGGATTACCAGGTGTAATATCTTTATTGGTAGGAGTATTTTTTTCTTTATTTGCAGGGGCTATAATTGCATTTTTATTAGGTTATAAAGACCCTGTTGATATAGCTACTATAGGAGGGGGAGCTGTAACCTTCATAGTGGGTCCAGTAACTGGAACTGCATTAGGAGCTAGTTCTGATGTAATAGCTTTATCTATAGCTACAGGAGTTGTAAAATCAGTTCTGACAATGATTATTACTCCTTTTATTGCTAATAGAATTAAGTTAAATAATCCTACATCTGCCATGGTATATGGAGGACTTATAGGAACTACTAGCGGCGTTGCAGGAGGATTAGCTGCCACCAACCCTGAATTAGTACCTTATGGAGCAATGACAGCTACTTTTTATACTGGTCTAGGAAGTTTGTTAGTTCCTTCTATAGGATTTTTAATTATAAGATTAATATTTGGATAGATTAAAAGTTTAGTATAGGTGATTAAATAGAGGAGGTAAGAAAATGGCAATAGATAAAATCCAAGAGCTCCGTGACCTTAGAAAGAAGCTAGAACTTGGTGGTGGAGAAAAAAGGATTGAAAAACAGCATAAATCTGGTAAGTTAACGGCGAGAGAAAGAATTAATCTATTACTAGATGAAGGAAGTTTTATAGAAATAGATGCCTTTGTATCTCATAGGTCAACTAATTTTGATATGGGACAAGTAGAAGCACCTACTGATGGTGTAGTAACTGGATATGGTACAGTAAATGGCAGATTAGTTTTTGTTTATGCTCAGGATTTTACTATACTAGGCGGTTCTTTAGGTGAAATGCATGCAGCGAAAATATGTAAAGTGCAAGAGATGGCTATTAAAATGGGAGCACCTATTGTAGGATTTAATGACTCTGGTGGTGCAAGAATTCAAGAAGGTGTAGATGCTCTATCAGGTTATGGAGATATATTTTATAACAACACTATAGCTTCAGGAGTTATTCCTCAAATATCAGTAATAATGGGACCTTGTGCAGGAGGAGCAGTTTATTCTCCAGCTTTAACCGACTTTATTTTCATGGTAGATAAAACTAGTATGATGTTTATAACAGGTCCTCAAGTAATTAAATCTGTAACAGGAGAAGAAGTATCATCGGAGGAATTAGGAGGAGCGGGTACTCATAACAAGGTAAGTGGGGTAGCTCACTTTATGGATAATACGGAAGAAGAGTGTATAGTGAAAATAAAAGAATTATTAAGTTATTTGCCTTCTAATAATTTAGAGGACCCTATTACCTTCCAATCAGAAGATAATGTAAATAGAATTGAAGAAAAATTGAATAAAATAATACCAGATAATCCGAATAAAGCCTATGACATGAAAGAGGTAATCAAGCTATTGGCTGATGAAGGAGAATTCTTTGAAGTTCAACCTTATTTTGCACAAAATATAATTATTGGCTTTATTAGACTTAATGGGAAATCTATAGGGGTAGTAGCCAGTCAACCTAAGATATTAGCTGGATGTTTAGATATAAATGCTTCTGACAAAGCAGCAAGATTTATAAGAACTTGTGATGCCTTTAATATTCCATTACTAACTTTAGTAGATGTTCCAGGGTTTTTACCAGGAACAGATCAAGAATATGATGGAATTATTAGACATGGAGCTAAAATGCTTTATTCTTACAGTGAAGCTACTGTTCCTAAAGTTACAGTTATCCTAAGAAAAGCTTATGGAGGTGCCTATATTGCCATGTGCAGCAAGCATTTAAAGGCCGACCAAGTATTTGCATGGCCAAATGCAGAAATTGCAGTAATGGGTCCAGATGGAGCAGCTAATATAATATTTAAAAAGGATATTGAAAACTCTAATGATCCTATAAATACAAGACAAGA
>NZ_JAHLPM010000001.1 GCF_018917865.1 Tissierella simiarum | reverse complement strand
TTATTGATACAATTTTTTGCATGAGGACTTCATCCTTTCTGGGAGGTATTTGTTTTCGGCAAAAACATTGTACCATACAGAGGTTGGAGTCCTCAATTTTCATTTAAGTTTACAAAACGGTATAGAAAAATAGGAGGGGGATTATGAAAAAAGAATTGGATAATAACGAAATTATTACGTGTGAAAGGGAGAAAGAAGATAAGACATATAATATTAGCATTATAGTGTTTTGGGGAGCTATATGGGGTATTATAGAGGCTACAGTAGGGTATGTATTACATATCTTATCCTTTAGAGTGCCAACAGGGTCTATTTTATTCCCTATAGGATATTATTTTATGCAAAAATCTTATAGAGAAACCAAAGACTTAAATTCAATATTTTATACTTCAGTTATTGCAGCTTCAATTAAACTAATAAATTTATTTATACCAATGACTCCTGTAATTAAGGTAATTAATCCTTCAGCTTGTATTTTGCTGGAAGGTTTAGCAGTAGCTCTGATATTTAAATTCTCTGAATATAAAGAAGGACCAATAAAATATATCTACGCCCTTATAATGAGTTTATCTTGGAGGGTAGGATACTATATAATGTGTTTTGCTGCTTTTATTCCTTTAGGTTTAATGAAAAGTTCCTCTATAATAGATAGAAGTAAATTTATAGAGTTTTTCCTTATCAATGGGCTCATAAACAGTTTAATTATATATTTCTATGCTAAAATTACAGCAAACAATAATAAAGAAATAAAGATAAAATATAATCCTATATTCTCTACATCCTTGTTAATCATTGCACTTTTCATTCAATGGTTAATCTAAAATAGGATTAGAATAAACTAAAGATGAAGATAGAAGGAATAGTTCTGGCTGCTGGATTGTCAACTAGAGTTGGTGAAAATAAGCTAGTATTGGATGTAGATGGGAAAACTGTAATTGAAAGGTGCATTCTAGGAATGTATGATATATGTTCTAAAATAATAGTAGTAGGTGGACATAGAATAGAAGATATAGAGGATATATTGAGCAATTATTCTAAAGTAGAGTTAATTTATAATCTTGATTATTTAGATGGAATGTTTAGTTCGGTGAAAAAAGGATTAACCCATATTAAAGAAGAAAGATTTTTCTTAATTCCTGGCGATTATGCTGTTGTTAATAAGAAAACGTATCAAGATATGCTAAAAGTAGACAATGATATAGTTATTCCAATATATGAAGGGAGAAAAGGTCATCCATTATTAATGAAAAGTTATTTAATAGAGGAATTATTAAAAGATATTTCTTGTGAAACTTTAAGAGACTTTACAGGTAAAAAAAGTTTTACTTCTATAAATATAGAAGATCCTGGAATATTAATGGACATAGATACTATGGAAGATTATAGAGAAACTCTTTTATATTTTAAAAAAAAGAAAAAGGATATTTTAAAATGACTAAGGAATCATTTTAAAATATCCTTTTTTATTATAATATTAATTATCGAATTTATTTAAGTTACTCATATATGATTGAGTAACTTTGTATATATAAGATTATAAAGCAATATATAAATTCTAAGTTTAATATGGGACAGGGTAAATATTTCCGAACAGAATTGGGGGAATTTAAGATGAATAATAAGCTATTAGCTCAAGTATCTTCTACAGCCTTTGATATTTCAAAAGGAGTTTATATGGCTGGCTATGCAGATAGAAAAGAGAGAAGTTTGGGAACTCATGACAATCTACATACCAAAGCTCTTACAATTTCAAATGGAGACAAAACTGCTATTTTTATTACCAATGATTTATTAGGAGTAGATAAAGATATAGTAGAGAAAGTTGTATCAGGTATAAGAAATAGCATTAATATTCCTGAAAAAAATATATTTATATGTGCAACTCATACTCATTCAGGACCAGATATAATCCTATGGGATGTAGGAAAGCAAAAATCTCAAGATAATTTAAATAAAAAAGTAAAAGAAGAAGTAATAAATAGAGTCATAGAGAATGCTGTAAATTCCACAAAAAACTTAGAATCAGTAAAAATAAAGTTTGGAAAGTCGAAATCATCAGAGGTTGCATCTAATAGAATAGATAAAGAGCTGCCGTTGGATGATTCAATGGATATTATTTATATAGAAAAAGAGAATCTTATTCCCTTGGCAATAGTAGTAAATTATGCTTGTCATCCAACAATTTTAGGAGCCGACAATCTATACATATCTGCAGATTATCCAGGAGTTTTACAAAGACTAATAGAGGAACACTATAATAATAAAACACAAGCTATGTTTATAAATGGAGCTTGTGGCAATCAAAGTACAAGATTCACAAGAAAATCCCAAGATTTCATGGAAGTAGAAAGAATGGGGAGAATCTTATTTGAAAAAGTATTAGAAGGAATATTGAATTTAGAAGAAGAAAAGGACTTTTCTGTTGAATCAGTCAAAGAATATTTTTCATTTCCTAAAAAAGCATTACCTACCTGTGAAGAAGCAATATCTCAGTATAATAAAGCTAAAAAAGAAAAAGAAAAGGTGTTAAACAACTCCAAATCTACCCAGCAAGAAATAAGAATAGCCATAACTAAATACCAAGGAGCAGTAATAAACTTAGATTTAATAAATACATTGGATACTTTAGATTTTAATCTACCAATTCAAGTTCTTAAAATAGGAAAGATCATATTGGTTGGACTTCCCATAGAACTATTTAATGAATATGGTCAAATAATAAAGAAAAAATCTAAATATAAAAATACTCTAATAGTTGGGTACACCAATGGAATGTTAGGATATGTCTATACACCAGAGTCTTATGATAAGGGTGACTATGAAGCTTGGTCTTCGCCTTTTCATAAGACAACTGGGGATTTTATAGTGGAAAATGTACTGGATCTTATAGGTAAACTTTAAAAATAAAGAAGAATAGGAGGGATCATATGTACAATATACTAATAGTATCGCATGGAGATATAGCAAAGGGATACTTAAATACGACTGAGATGATTATGGGAGAAGTTGAAAATGTTATGGCAATTGGTATCCAGCCTGGGGAAGGTACGGAAGATTATGGAGATAAGGTATTTAAAGTTGCCAATGAGTTATATACAAAAGATGGACTTTTAATATTGACAGATTTATATGGTGGAACCCCTTGCAATATATGCATATCAAGAATTTTACCATATTTTGCGAAGGTTCAAATAATAGCAGGATTTAATTTACCAATATTATTAGAAGCTTTAGGAAGTAGAAATAATTCTTTAGAAGAATCTATCAATACTTTGTTAGATATAGGGAATATGGGCATAGTTGATGTAAATACCATAGTAAAAAATAAAAGAATTGATGATGAAGATGAATGATTACTGAAATCAATAAAATTCACATACAAATTTCAGCACTATCCAGTAATAAAATTTAGAAAGGAGGATAGTGAAAAAGATTCTTTAATTGAAGGAGGGTGTAATGTATATGCAAATCACTTTTATTCAAACCTTATTACTTACTATTTATGCTTTTGTTGCTATCTATGATGCATTAGAAACGGATATAGGTTTAAGTAAACCTATACAAGCAGGATTTTTTACAGGACTTGTAATGGGTGATGTTACACTAGGTTTAGCTGTAGGTGCTACTTTACAGCTAATGATTCTGGGAGTAAGTACTTATGGTGGTGCATCGATCCCTGATTTTATGACTGGTTCTATAATTGGAACGGCTTTTGGAGTTATTTCAGGTAAAGGAATAGAATTTGCCATAGGTCTTGCTGTACCAATAGGATTATTGTTAGTACAACTTGATGTTTTAGCAAGATTCACCAATACATTTTTCCAACATAGAGCTGATAAATATGCAGATGAAGGCAATTTTAAGAAGGTTGAAACAATGAATATTTTAGGAATTATACCATGGGGTTTATCCCGTGCAATACCAGTGTTTATAGCTTTGTTATTTGGTCATGAAATAGTTGATAGCCTTGTAAAAGTATTTCCAGCTTGGTTAATGAGTGGATTATCTGTTGCCGGTAGAGTTCTTCCTGCACTAGGAATCGCTATATTATTAAGATACCTACCAGTAAAGAAATATTCTGCCTACTTATTAATAGGTTTTGTTTTGGCTGCCTATTTGAAAATACCAATGGTTGGAGTTGCAATAATAGGTTTGGCACTAGGGCTATTAGTATATCAAAGAAGCCAAAGAGAAGCACAAAATGCTTTTGCAGGAGGTGTTAATGAAGATGAGTAATAAGAATATGGATACTGGAAAGATAACTAAAAGGGATTTAAAAAAGGTATATCGTAGATGGCTACTAGGAGGACAAATTGGATGGAACTATGAGAGGATGCAAGGATTATGCTATTGCTTCTCTATGATGCCTGTACTAAGAAAACTTTATACCAAGGAAGAAGATTTGAAAAAGGCAGTAAAACAACATCTTCAATTTTTTAACACTGAACCAGATATGGCTCATTTGATTTTAGGTGCCAATGTTGCTATAGAAGAAAGTCAAGGACTAGAAGCAGTGGAAACTGTTACAGCTATTAAAACTGGGCTTATGGGACCATTTGCAGGAATAGGAGATACTATATTTGGAGTTATTGCAGGTACTGTATTTGGATCTATTGCAGCCTATATGGCGTTAAACGGAAATTCTCTTGGAATTTGGATATGGTTGGCTTGGAACATAGCTAGATGGTTTATTAGATGGGAATTTACTAAGTTAGGATATGCACAAGGCTTAAAACTTGTTGCTGCAATGGAAGGAAAATTAAAAAGTATGACGGAGGCAGCAAGTATACTTGGATTAACTGTTGTAGGAGCATTGATTCCTACTGTAGTGCGACCTACAGTACCAGCAGTGTTTCAATCGAGAGAAGTAACTATGGAAGTACAAGGAATATTGGATCAAATAATGCCAGCTCTAATTCCTGTAGCCTTAGTAGCTTTTGTATATTGGTTATTAGGACGGAAGAAGATGAATTCCACAAAAGCAATATGGATTCTTTTGGCTCTATCCATTATTTTAGGAGCATTTGGAATATTAGGTTAGAATAAAAAATCAAAGGGAGTATTATTTTTAATACTCCCTTTAATAAAAAGTGTTTGAAAGGAGGTTTAATCTTGGGCATAGTACACGTGAGAATAGATGATAGACTTATTCATGGGCAAGTAGCAGCTTTTTGGTGTAATTCATTAAAAATAGATAGGATAATGGTTGCAAATGATAAAGTTGCTAGTGATGATATGCAAAAAAGTGTTCTAAGATTAGTTGCTCCACCAGGTATAAGAACATCTATTATCTCAAAGGAAACAGCCGCAGCCAATATTAAGGCAGGAAAGTATGAGACACAAAGAGTATTTCTAATTTTGAAAAATCCTAAGGATGCCTATGAACTAATTAACTTAGGAGTAGATTTAAAAACTATAAATGTAGGAAATATGGCTCATAGAGAGGGAGCAATTCAAATAAAAACCAATATAAAAGTAACCAAAGAGGACATCGAATATTTTCTAAAGTTAAAAGAAATGGGAGTGGAATTAACAGCTAAAATGATTCCAGACGACCCTGAAACTGATTTTATGGATTATTTAAAAAAAGCATTAGATTAGTGATATACTTTAGAAAGGAGAAGGTTTTATGGGTTACGAGTTATATTTTAATGTTATTGAAGAAATGATTAGAGATGTTAAGGAAACACAAGAAAATAGTATAAAGAAAGCAGGAGAAATTATAGCAGATTCAATAATGGCTGGTGGCATAATTCAAGCATTCGGTAGCGGACACTCTTATGCTGGTGCTATAGAAATAGCAGGTAGAGCTGGCGGACTGATTCCAGCTAAAGTTTTAGAAGAGCCTTCAAGAGGCAGGTATGAAGTAGTTGAAGGTGTGGGAACAAAATTTATGGAACAGGCGGACATAAGGGACAATGACTGTTTTGTTCTAATATCAAATTCTGGCAGAAACCCATTAATAGTTGAGATTGCTGATATAGTAAAGCAGAAAGGAAACAAGATAATAGCAGTTACTTCTTTGGATATATCAAGGACTATGACGTCAAGACATTCTTCTGGAAAAAAACTATACGATTTTGCTGACGTAGTACTTGATAATAGAGGTGTAGAAGGGGATGCGGCAGTTAGTTTATCTGGTATGCCTAATAGGATATGTGGAACTTCTTCAATTACAGCAGCTATATTACTAAATGCTTCTGTATTAGAAGCTGTCGAAATAATGTTAAGTAAAGGGTATACACCGCCTGTATACATGAGTGAAAATGTGGATGGTGGTCCAGATTATAATAAGAGATTGGTAGAAGAATACGCAGATAGATTGTATAGAAGATAATATATGCTGTACCTAGTATTAGGGAGGTATTTATTTTGAGTAAATATATTATTAGGGGAAATAAGATATTTACACCAGATTCAATTATGAGTGGCGGTATTATAGTCAATGAAAAAACAATAGAGAAAATAATCCAAGAAGACGATATAAATAAATATAGAGAACTACCTGTCATAGAGCTTAAGGATTCTATGATAATTCCTGGTCTTATAGATATTCATATTCATGGTTCAGGAGGATGGAGTACCAGTGTAGCTAATAAAAATCATATAGAAGGTCTATGTAAATATCTTCCTTCTGTAGGAGTTACATCATATCAGCCAACATTAGGAGGAGAAGAAACAGATGAAATAGGAAAGATTCTAGAAACAATAGGAGCTGTTATTGAAGATGACTATGAAGGAGCAAGGATTTTAGGAATCCACATGGAAGGACCATTCTTAAATCCAAAAAAGAAAGGAGCTTTCATAGTAGAAAATTTAAAAGAACCTTCTATTGAATTAATGGAGTCTTTTATAGAAAAGAGTAAGAATAACATAAGTCATGTAACTATTGCACCTGAACTAAAACATAGTCATAATCTTATTAAGTTGTTGGTTGAAAAGAATATATTAGTTTCTGGAGGACATACAAATGCTACAATAGAGGAGACAAAAGAAGCAATAGATCAAGGAATATCTTTATCAAATCATACTTGTAATGCACAAAGTTCCATTCATCATAGAGAACCTGGTGCTTTAGGAGGTTATTTACTAGATGATAGAGTGTATTGTGAACTAATATGTGACTTATTCCATGTTCATCCAGATATGATAAAAATAATTATTAAAATGAAATCTACAGATAAAATTTGTATGATATCAGATGCTATTATAGGGTCTGGGCTAAAGCCTGGTAAATATGAGTTTTCAGAAAGAGTTATAATTATTGATGATGAAGGATGGAGCAGGTTATCAGATGGAACTATTGCAGGAAGTACAAAGAATCTTTTATTTGGGTTTAAAAACATGGTTACAAACTTAGGACTACCAATAGAAGAAGTAGTCAAAATGTCTTCATATATTCCAGCTAAGTTAGCAAGAATAGAAGATAAAAAAGGATCTATTGAAGAAGGAAAAGATGCGGATATAGTTATTTTAGATAAGGATTTTAATGTTCTCATGACTTTTGTTGAAGGAAAACTTTGCTTTGCTTCGACAAAAGAAGAAGTTTTTCTGAACGAGGATATATAAATATAGGCTGATGATATCTTAGTTTCTATAAAAGAAATAGGATATCATAGCCTATTATCACTTTTTATTTTAATAAAGGAGGAGAAAATACTCGTGAAAAAACTTGATATTGGTTTAATAGGATATGGATACATAGGAAAAATACATAATATTGCATATAAAACTATACCGATAATATTTCCACAATACGGAGATGCCTATAATTTATCATCTCTTATAAGTACTAAAACTCAAAATCTAGAAAATACAGGTTTTAATACACTTGTATCTTCTATATATGACTTAAAAAATGAGAACCTAGATATAGTCGATATCTGCACACCTAATTTTTTACATTTAGAGCAATCTAGTTTTTTCATTAGAAAGAACTCAAATATATACTGTGAAAAGCCTATGGCAGTAAACTTAAAAGAAAGTTTGCAAATTTTGAATTTAGTTAAGGAAAAGGAAATTATTACGCAATTAGCTTTGGTATATAGGTTTATGCCTGCTATAAGTAAAGCTAAAGCAATGATAGAAAACAACTGTATAGGAGAAATAATCAATTTTAGAAGCCAATTATTTCACAGCAGTTATTTAGATCCCAATAGAGCTATTACTTGGCGATTAAAGAAGGAAATGTCCGGAGGAGGAGCTATATCGGATTTAGGTATACATCTACTAGATATATTAGTATTCTTATTAGGTTATGAAAACATAGACAAGCTTAGAGCTGAAGCCAATACTATTATTAAGGAAAGACCAGCAGAAAACGGAGAAGGAATGGAAAAAGTAGATGTTGACGATTGGGGGCTAATAATCTTATACTTGAAAAATGGTGCTGCAGGAACTATAGAAGTATCAAAAGTATCTCATAACCCTTATGACACTTTTGAAATGGAGATATACGGTACTAATGGATATATTAAAATATCTGATAAAAGTCCATATGAACCTATTTACAGTCTATATAACTTAAAGGATTCAAAAGATACATTAGAAATAATTAAAACTGATAATTATGTAAATTATTTAAACAGCATATATCCAAATCCAAAGATGTCTATGGGACCTATGGTTGATATGCATATAGCCAGTATATTAAATATGATAATAAATGTATCAAACAATAAAGTCCTCAACAAGGAAACACCTACCTTTGAAGAAGGGATAAAATCACAAAAATTAGTAGAATTAGCTTATTTATCTGTTAAAGAAAAAATAAAAAGTTGAATTTTCTTTTCTTCATCCTAGTATTAGATTTTTAGCAAAATAGAAAGATGAGAAAATGACTATGAAAATTTTTTATGAGAAATTTAGAAATGTAATTTAATATGCAATTATTACCATAAAGAAATATGGTTAAATTGAAATAAATAATACTATAAAAACTCTTCCAACTGGTTATTGGCCATAGGAAGAGTTTTTAAAAATTTTCATTTTGTCAATATTATAAATTAAGATATATTAAATAGGAAATAAAAAATGTTGGATAACTTGTTCTAAAGTGATATAATGCTTATTAAAAAATAAAAAGTGAAATAAGATTTGGAGGAATCTTTATGTCATGTATATCAGATATGGGTAAATTATTAAGAAAATCAGAAAAGCAGTTATCTATAGCCTCTACAGAAGATAAAAACTTAGCTTTAAAAAAGGTAATAGAAAGTATAGAAAATAATAGGAAAAATATTCTTGAAAGCAATGAGGCAGACATAGCTATTGCAAAGGAAAATAATATGAAGCCAAGTCTAATAGATAGATTAAAACTGGATGATGAAAAAATAGATTCCATAATAGAAAGTATTCATACTGTAATAAAATTGCAAGATCCTATTTGGAAAAGTGATAAGGTTTGGACTTTGGAAAATGGATTAACTATTTCTAAAATGAATGTTCCTTTAGGAGTAATAGGTATAGTTTATGAATCGCGACCAAATGTAACGGTAGATGCTTTTACACTGGCTTTAAAAAGTGGAAATTGCATAATGTTAAGAGGAAGTTCTACTGCCATAAATTCTAATAAAGCTTTAGTAAAAGCTATAAAAGAAGGACTAGCTAACAGTCCAATATCAGAAGATGTAGTTCAATTTATCGAAGACCCTAATCGAGACCATGTTCTTGAAATGCTAAGAGCTAATGAATATATTGACTTGATAATTCCTAGAGGAGGAAAAGATTTAATAAGTTTTGTTGTAAAAAATGCTACAGTACCAACTATAGAAACGGGAGTTGGAAATTGTCATATTTTTATAGATGAAAGTGGAGACTTAAATAAAGCTTTAGACATAGTAATTAATGCTAAAACCCAAAGACCTGGGGTATGTAACGCTTGTGAAACCCTTTTAGTCCATAAAAATATTGCAGAGAATTTCTTACCACTTCTTTATGATAAAATTAAAGATATAGTAGAAATCAGAGGTTGTTCTAAAACTAGGTCAATAATATCGATGAAAGAGGCGGTAGAAAGTGATTGGCAAGAAGAGTATCTAGATTATATCTTAGCTATAAAAGTTGTTGAAGATTTAAATGAAGCTATAGACCATATAGGAAAATATGGATCAAAACATTCAGAATCTATAATTACAGAGAATCTAAGCAACTCAAGAATGTTTTTAAGGAAAGTTGATGCAGCAGCAGTATATGTTAATTCATCTACCAGATTTACTGATGGAGGAGAATTTGGATTTGGGGCAGAAATGGGTATAAGTACTCAAAAAATACATGCTAGAGGGCCAATTGGCTTGGAACAGTTGGTAAGTAATAAATATTTAATTATAGGAAATGGACAAATAAGAAGGTAGGATGGGCATAATGGACAATAATTCAATAAAGGATAGCAATAAAATAGTGATAAAAATAGGAAGTAGTACTATAACTAGTGAGGATGGAACAATAAATAAAGAATTTTTAGATAATCTAGCTAAACAGGTGAAAACTTTAATGGATATGGGAAAGAGGGTAATTATAGTTTCTTCGGGAGCTAGAATTTCTGGAGTAGGAACTTTAGGAAAATGGTCAAGGAAAGAGGATATACATTATAAGCAGGCATTGTGTGCCATAGGACAAGTAGAACTAATGGATTCTTACAGGAAAACCTTCAATAATTACGATCTTCATGTTGCACAAATATTATTAACAAGACAGGATTTTGAAGATAAAGCTAGAACCTTAAACATTAGAAATACTTTATTTACATTGATTGATGAAGGTGTTGTACCAGTAATAAATGAAAATGATACTGTATGTGTAGACGAAATAAAAATAGGGGATAATGATGTTTTGGCAGCTTATACAACTGTATTATGGAATGCGGATTTACTCTTTATCCTTAGTGATATTGATGGAATATATGATAAGAGTCCTAAAGAGAATAAGGATGCTACTTTAATAAAATGGGTGAACAATATTGAAGAGCTGGAGAAAAATATATCTATAGGAAAAACTAGCTCCTTTGGTACTGGTGGAATACAAACTAAAATAAAAGCAGCAAAAATTGTTAATGGCTATGGAATACCGTTGATAATATCCAATGGGAAAAAAGAAAATATAATTGAAAAATTAAATGGAGAGTCTGAATCAGGAACCACTTTTTATGAAGATAATAGACATTAAAGAAAAATGGGCAGAAGAATAGCAGCGTCAACATTCTAGCGTTGCTGCAATAAAAGAAAGATGAAAATATAATTAAGCTTAAATAATTTAAAAAAGCTTTTCTAATTGGCAATAACCAATTAGAAAAGCTTTTTTAGGATTCTTCATTATTCCAATATTCTAAGTTGTTTAACTTAGGATTAGAGCTCGCTTTGAAAACAGGGTTTTTTCCTTCTTTTCTCTGTCTTGTATAATCTTTCAGTGCTTCATAGGCTATAGGGCTTAATCTAGCAATTACAATTAAATTTATTACAGCCATAAGTCCCATAAATAAATCAGCCATATCCCAAACGGTTGAGAGTTTAGCCATTGATCCTAGCATAACCATACATAAAGCAAAAATCCTATAAATAAAAAGAGCTGATTTACTTGATTTTATAAACTCAAGATTTGTTTCACCATAGTAGTAATTACCTATAATAGAGCTAAAGGCAAATAGAAAAATACAAACAGCAACAAAGGAATTTCCCCAAGAACCAACTTGATAAGATACAGCAGCTTGTGTTAGCTGTATTCCTGTTAAATCTCCTGGATTATTGTAAACTCCAGATAAAAGTATTATAAAAGCTGTAGCACTGCATATTAGAATGGTATCAGTGAAAACTCCAAGGGTTTGGATTAAACCTTGTTTTACTGGATGACTTGTATCTGCAGCAGCTGCTGCATTTGGTACACTTCCCATACCAGCTTCATTAGAAAAGAGTCCTCTTTTAATACCTTGTATCATAACTAAACTTAATGATCCCCCAACAGCTTGTTTTATACCAAAAGCATTTGTAAATATGATTTTTATCATTCCTGGTATCAAGGTTATATTTTTAATCATTATAAATATACTAAGTGATACATATATTAAAGCCATAATAGGAACAATTACTGAAGATGCATTAGCAATTCTTTGTACGCCGCCAAAAATAATATAACCAGAAAGAACTACTAAAATAACTCCTGTTATTGCTGTATTAAACCCAAAAGCCTGCTCAAAAGCACTTGCTATAGTATTCGATTGTACAGAATTAAAAACAAGACCAAATGTAATTGTTATTAGTATGGAAAAAATTATTCCTAACCACCGTTTACCTAAAGCTTTTTCAATATAATATGCTGGTCCACCTCTAAAAGTATCTCCATCTTTTACCTTGTATATTTGTCCCAAAGTACTTTCTATAAAACTTGAGCTACTTCCAATCAATGCAATAAGCCACATCCAAAATACAGCACCAGGACCACCGATTGCAATAGCTAAAGCAACTCCCGCCAAATTTCCTGTACCTATTCTTGATGCAGCACTAATACAAAATGCCTGAAAAGAAGACACTCCCTGTTTATTATCTTTGGTATTTGTTTGTTCCCCTAATAGTTTAAACATCTCTCTAAAGTATCTAAATTGAACAAAGTTAGTCTTAATAGAAAAATAAATCCCTAGTAAAATTAACATTCCGATTAATATATAAGACCATAGAAAATCGTTTATAGATCCTACTAAATTGTTTAATAAATTTGACAAAAAAATCCCTCCTTCTTGCAATTATTACAATAATCTAACTATTAAGATTATAGTTTAAGATATTATCTAAAGTCAATATATTTTTTTAACCATAATTTCTATAATTTATATAAAGAGTATAACGGCAAAGTAAAAATAACTTTGCCGTTACATATTTGTTTAACTAGCTTATACATGTAATGCTTAGGGTAGCGCCTGAACCTGATTGAAGAGTTGCTACAGCAAGTGTTCCAAATAATTCAAGTTTAATAACTGAACCAGCAGATAAGTTTATCATGAAATCTGAATTAAAGCTTGTTAGTGCTGTTTCAATTGGGCTGATTACAGAAGGAGCGAATGGAGAATTATTTATTGAAATTCTAGAACCTACTAGTAGTCCCGTTGTTAAATGAATATTATAAGAAATATAATATAAACCAGCTGTATTTACGGTAAATTCTGTATTACTTTCATTTGCCACAATATCTGGTGATAAAATTTGAGAATTAGGAAGTGGAATAGTAGTACCACCAAATACTACCGAAATAGCCGATCCTGTTGTATTTGCTGCAAAACCATGAGTTTCAGTTGGAGAAGGACCAGTAGGACCAGTAGGACCGGTAGGGCCTTGAATACCTTGAGGACCTTGAGGGCCAGTAGCGCCTGTTGCACCAGTAACACCTCTAGGACCCTGAGGACCAGTAGGACCAGCAGGACCTGTAGGGCCAGTAGGACAAGTTACACATTTTGAGACTATAGGTTTACAATATGGTACAGTAACCCAGCAAAATTTTTCATGATTTTTTCTACAATGACAAGAAGAATTTCTCATATGATAGCTATTTGAATAGAGATAATAGTTATATTCATTATTCATGTATTAAACACCTCGCCTTTACTTTTAAGTCAATGTTTTAAGATATACTAATATTAAACAATCTATTGGAAAATGGATTTTTTAAAGTTCTCTTAACTAAAAAACTAGTTTTAAGAATGAGTGAAATTATAATGATATATTTGATACTTCTTTTTCAGTATATAATATGAGAATATATATTTTTTGTCCCTACAAATTGTCAACTCAAGTAAACATTTCTAAATGATTTTAATGTCGAGGTTGATAAAAAATGAGCAGACGTAGATTTAAATCTAATAGATAATAAAAAAGAATTTGGTATTTTTTTAAATATAAATATAATTTTATAGGATTTTTATATAAGAAAAGTAGAGGATAAAATATTGTCTTATTATCATTTAACTTTTTATATGCTTATAAATTGTCTATATTGGCGATAATTCTAAGAAGCTTAGATTAGGAGAGATGAGAGATTGAAAACTAATGAATTTATTGATGGAACTCAATTAAGTTTAGAAGAGTGGTTATGTCTACTTAATGATAATAAAGATAAGGTTTTTCCTAATAATTATTTTCCAACAGAAGATATGTTAGAAGAATATTTAAGTACTATAGATAAACGAAGTGATGAAGAAGTAAAAAATATAATCAGACATTTTCTTACCTATTCAGATTTTTTAGATTTGGATAGAGAATATCAATTAGAAGGTATTACTTGGATACTTAATTTATTGCCATATTATCCTATTAGAGCTATGGAAGCATTAAAATCTTATTTTATAGTACATATGGGTTCTATTTCTCAAACATTCATATATGGTATTGAAGAAACTATGATTTTAATTTGTGCTAAATTTATGGAACATAAAGAGGACATACAAGAAATACGAGACCTTAATTGCAATAAATTGGCATGGCTCGTTGCAGAAATTTATACACAAATGGGATATTATACGGAGATAATTTCAGAAACTTCTGATGGGGGAGTAGACATTATTGCTATGAGAGCTGAAGGCGGTAAGAGAGAGAAACTGTTAATACGCTGTAAAGGCAATGAATGTAATATAACATCAAGACATATAAGAGAAACCATAGAGGAATTCCAACTGAACGAAGAGACTAAAGTAGTTTTCATAACATCTTCTAATTTTTCAAATGAAACAAAAGAGTTGCCTAAGGAATATGGATATCTAGAATTATTAGATATAGAAGATTTAACTAAACTTCTTAATTTACATTTAGGTAATTATTGGACTCATAAATTAGAAAACATCTTTTTCTATAGAGAGTTAGAAGAAGATAATAAAATCCTTTCTGCTTGGTAATAACCAATTAGAAAGGATTTTTAATTTATAAATTTGAAAAATAGGAAATTATAAATGTTTATTTCTTACTATAGTTTTATTTTCTAATTTAAAAGTTCTAAAAGACTAAAAAATAAAATTATTAACATAATAGGTGTAATTATTTTAAATTTCATACGAATAATAAGTAGAGGATGAGGAGGAAAACTAATGATCTCAGATAACGACCTTTATAAACAGTTCTTAAGTGGTAATATCTTATCATTTGAAGAACTGGTTCTAAGGCATAAGGACAATCTAATCTATTTCTTGCAAAGATATGTAAATGATCTATATATTGCTGAGGACATTGCTCAGGATGCATTTGTATATATTTATGTATACAAAGATAAATTTAATTTTAAATTTAATATAAAAACTTTTATTTATACAATAGCAAAAAATAAAGCAATTGATTACATTAGAAAAAATAGTAAGACAGTATCTATTGAAGGTTATGAAGATCTAGAATTGCAAGAAAATGAGCTAGAAAAAAAGATAATCCAAAATGAAGAGAAAAGAATTGTTAATGAGGCAATTAAAAGGCTGAAAAAAGATTATCAAGCAGCATTATTTTTAATTGATTTTCAGGAGTTTTCCTACTCTGAAGCTGCAAAAATTTTAGGAAAAAGTCTACCTCAATTTAGAATCCTCATATTTCGTGCAAGAAAATCATTAAAATCACTATTAGAAAAGGAAGGATACGTGTATGAAAAGTGATAGGGAATTTATTGATGGAATTTATAATAAAGCTAAAAAGATTGATATAATACAAAAACATAAAAATAATATGATAATTAATTATTATTTTAAACCCGCAATGGTAGTAGCATTGATTTTAATAGTTTCACCACTTATTATATTTTCATCATTTAATAAATCAACAGAAATTCCTAAGGGATATACTAATAAAACCCCAATTGCTAGGGGATTCAGTATTAGTTCTGATTTAGATAGTATGATCCAGCAATCTGACCTTATAGTAAGGGGCAAAATTACTGATATTTTTAAAAGTGAATATGAAGATAATGATTTGCTTTTTACAAAAATAGAAATAAAGCAGATTGAAACTTTTAAAGGTCAAGATAATAAAGATCATATAATCTTAAAAATTAGAGGTGGCTTTGATAAAAAATCTAAAACTTATGTGGAATATGAAGCTAACTTTAAAGAAAAGGAGGATACTCTTTTATTTTTAAAGAAAATTGACAATAGCACATATGAACTTACCTTTTCGACTTTTTCAAAATACACATACCTTTCTAAATCTAATGGAGATAGGGTGTATATCTCACCTGATGGTGAGGAACTTTTTATCAGTAAGTTAAAACAAAAAATTAAATAAGGGGAAATGAAAATTGAAGAATAAAATTTCTTTATTTAAATCAGTTATTCTAATGTTTGCAATAGTGCTTTTAACAGGATGTACAAGCCCGGGAAGCAATTCTAATCCAAACTCAAAACCAGTTGAAAGTGGAAAACTTAAAGAAGTGCATGAAGCAGTAAAAGCAGCATATGGTGAGAATTATATTCCTTCCATGCCTTTTGATGATATACAAATAGAAGAAAAGTTTGGTATTAAAAAAGATATAGTTAAAGAAATTATTGCTGAAGGTCCAATGATGAGTACTAACGTCGACGTATTTATAGGTGTTGAAGCAGTTGAAGGACAAGCAGATGAAATTGAAAAAGCTCTTCAAACATATAAAAAGGAGTTAGAAGAAGACACATTGCAATATCCAATGAATATTCCAAAGATTAAATCATCCGTTGTACTAAAGGTTGATAATTATGTTTTCTTTTTACAACTTGGAGAAATAAATACAGATGGCAAAGATGAAGCTGAACAATTAGCTTTTGCTGAAGCAGAAGTTAAAAAAGCAGTTGATGCAGTTTATGAAATTTTAGGTAAATAAGAATTGATATTTTTCCACTTATAAGCTTTGGCTTAATAGGTGGAAAAATATTTTTGGAAGGAGGGAGGTAAGATCTATGGTATTTAGCAGTTTGCTTTTTTTATTTATATTTTTTCCTATAATTTTATTGACCTATTACATTGCACCTATTAAATATAGAAACTTAATTCTTTTTATATTTAGTATTTTCTTTTATGCATGGGGTGAGCCAGTATATGTTTTGTTGATGATATTTTCTACTCTTGTTGACTTTACACATGGTATGTTAGTGGAAAAATTGAAGGAGTCTGGTGAAATCAAAAAAGCAAAACTTGTGTTATTATCTGCTATGGTCATTAATCTTGGGTTACTTGGATTTTTTAAGTATTCTGATTTTTTAATAGGTAATATTAATTTACTTTTAGGGCTTAATATTCCTCTCCTTAACCTTGCACTACCTATTGGTATATCATTTTATACATTTCAAACCATGTCGTATACAATTGATATCTATAGGGGTGAGGCTAAGGCGCAAAAGAATATAATCTCATTTGGGACTTATGTTGCATTGTTTCCTCAGCTAATAGCTGGACCTATTGTCCAATATAAGACAATAGCTGATCAGTTAGTTAATAGAAAGGAAAGTATTAAACAATTTTCTTATGGAATACGCCGATTTATAATTGGACTTGGTAAAAAAGTATTATTAGCTAATAATATTGGATTATTATGGAGTCAGATTTCTGATATGAAGGCAGCAAACCTATCTGTCGTAACTGCATGGATTGGAATAATGGCCTTTGCATTTCAAATCTATTTTGACTTCTCGGGGTATTCCGATATGGCTATAGGACTTGGAAATATGTTTGGATTTGATTTTTTAGAAAACTTTAATTATCCTTATATGTCAAAAAGCATTACTGAATTCTGGAGACGCTGGCATATATCATTGGGTACATGGTTTAAGGAATATGTCTATATTCCTCTAGGTGGTAATAGAAAGGGGTTTATAAAGCAAATACGAAACATACTTATAGTTTGGCTATTGACTGGTATATGGCATGGTGCCAGTTGGAATTTTGTTTTATGGGGACTTTACTTTGGTATTATTTTAATTATTGAAAAGTTATTTGTTTTAAAGTATTTAAAAAGAATTCCTAATATTTTTTCTCATATATATACTATTTTATTAGCATTGTTTAGCTGGGTAATTTTTGCTTTTGATAATACTGTACAGATAGCTGACTATTTAAAATCCATGTTTGGACTAACAAAATCAGGTTTTATAGATGGACAAGGCATATATTTTCTATATACAAATTTAATTCTAATTATAATATTAGCAGCAGCAAGTACGGATATACCAAAAAGGATTGGTAATTGGCTAATGTTAAGGTTAGAAAATCAACAAATAGTATTATCTATAGTAAGAAACTTTATCCTTATAGGAATATTTATTCTTTCGGTAGCATATCTAGTTGACTCAAGTTATAATCCATTTTTATATTTTAGATTTTAACTATAATAGAATAAATTTTAGGGAGTAGGCAAACATGAAAACATCATTAAGTGATAAAATTACAGTAATTAGCTTCGTTCTAATAATCTTTATATTGTCAATTACAAATTTAATTTCTCCTAATATTTCTTTTTCAGAAAATGAAAACCGATATCTTGCCAAAAAACCCAACTTGGAGTGGGAAACTATTGTTTCAGGAGAATACTCAAAGAATTTTGAGGAATATATAATAGATCATTTTATACATCGTGATAAATGGGTAGGATTAAAATCCTTATCTGAAATTGCAATGCTCAAAAAGGAAAACAATTCTGTGTTTTTTGCTAAAGATGGATATTTAATTGAAAAACACTTAGATAAAGATATTGACAAGGAACATCTTGAGCGTAATATTCAAAGATTAATTGAGTTTACAAATAAGAACTCCAATATGAATCTTTCAATTATGCTTATACCAACTGCAAGTAATATTTTAAAAGATAAATTACCTTCTTTTGCTCAAATATATGATCAAGATAAATTAATAGATACTGTTAAAAATAGACTTGAATCAGGTATATTCGTTGATGTAAGAGATATTTTTAAACAAAATAAGGATAACTATATTTATTATAAGACAGATCATCATTATACAACAAAAGGTGCTTTTCTAGCCTATCAAGAATGGTGTAAGGCTATGGGAGCAAATGGATTGAAAGAGAAGGATTTTAATATAAATCCAGTGAGTAAAAACTTTTTTGGAACACTATATTCAAAATCCAATCTTTATACTACAAAACCTGATACAATTTACACTTATATCCCAAAAGAGAAAATAAGCTATGAAGTTGATTATAATATGGGAGAAAAAATAACTGATACTCTTTATGAAACAAGCTATTTAGATAAGAAGGATAAATATTCCATGTTCTTAAACGGAAACAATCCTCTTGTAAAAATAAAAAGTTCAAATAAAAACGGTAAAAACTTACTAGTGATTAAGGATTCATTTGCACACAGTTTTGTACCTTTCGTAGCAAATGATTTTGAAAATGTTCATATGATTGATTTAAGATATTTTAATATGAGTATGGAAAAATATATAGAAGAAAATAATATTACAGATGTATTAGTGCTTTATAACACTATAAACTTTGCAACTGATCCGAATATGTCAGGTTTAATTAAATAGGCAATTAAAATATCTCAATTTGCCTATTTAATGTCTTTTTTATCAAACTATGGAATTGGATGCCATAGCAGTAGCAATCTTATGAATAATTTTGGGATGATTACAATAATTAGATTTTTCCAAATGGAAAAAGAAGGCGAAAAGCTAAGAATGGTTATTCTTTATTATGATTTTGTTTTATTTCATTTTCTAACTTGGCTATTTTTATTGCAGCATCTATTCCATACTTTACAATATTCTCTATTACTTCTTTAGGTATATTTTCCTTTGCATTTATTATACCTTCTAGCAATAATCTTTCCATTACTTCATTCTCAATTTCTTTACATATATTATTTTTCAAATATTTTTCATATGCAGCTTCTTTTAAGATAAAATTTGTATCTCTAATGTTAGTTCTTCCAAGAAGATAATCAATAGATACATCAAAAATATCTGCTATATTTTTTAATATATTTTTATCTGGAAATCTTTCGTTGGTCTCATATCTGCCTACCGTTGCCCTAGAAACATTTAAATCTTTTGATAGGTCTTCTTGCGTCATATTGTTTTCTAGTCTTAGTTGTTTCAGTCTATTACCAAAAGACATTTTATTCACCCTTATTTTTATAGTTATTTTGTGTAATGAAAAGTAGTTTTTATACTATGAAATCTTAAATACTTATAATATAGAACATAGCATTTTTAGTATATTTATATAATATAATGCACCAAAAAGACGAAAAAATTCAAAATACTATTGACAATCGACCGAATGGAGCTATAATATTAGATAGAACCACTATGGTACATTTAGATAAAAATAACTTGGAAAGAGATAGATTTTTAAACAAGAAAGTATCTAATATTTTTAAGATGATTACTTTATAAAAATTAATATTGTTTTTTAGTATCTGAGTATAAAAGATATTGAAAGTAGGTTATTTTCTAATATCTCCATAATTTTATACTCTTTTACATTATTTATAAAAGCTCTTAGCTTGCCCCACTGCTAAGAGTTTTTATCATGTGATTAGTAAATATTAAAGATATCTTAAGAAATGATTTATAAATAATTAACAAATAAATTATATAAATTTAATATAATCTAACTTAGTTATATACTAGATGGAGGTACATAGAATGGGAAGAAGGAAAAGAAAAAAGAAAAGTAAGTTTAGTTTAGGAATATTATTAATTATAATTATACCGATTTCTATAGCTTTATTTGCTAGAGATGATCAACCTAGTATTAAAGGAGAAGCTGCAATAGTTATTGATGGAGAAACAGGGAGGATAATATATTCAAAAAACATACATGAAAAAATGTATCCTGCAAGTACTACTAAGCTTATGACAGCTATTCTTTTGGAAGAAAATAAATCCCCAGAGGATATTTTAGTTTATAGTAAGAATGCTGAGTTCCAAGAACCTAGAAAGTTATCTTTGCCTGTAGGGACAAAGATTTCTGCAGAAAATTCCATGGATGCTTTGTTAATATATTCAGCTAATGATATAGCCTATATGATAGGGGAAAATATTTCAGGAAGTAATGATGAATTTGTAAAACTTATGAATGAAAAGGCTAGGGAAATGAACTTGAAAGATACTCATTTTGAAAATCCATCAGGTTTACCTAATGATAATCATTATAGCACAGCTTATGACTTAGCATTAATAGCTAAAAAGGCCTATGATTACCCTTGGTTAATGGAGGCAATTAACAAAGAAAGCAGTTATATAAAAACTGAAAACAAAGAAATTGATTTTGTTATAGATAATACTAACGTATTATTAAATAGAAATGGATGTGTAGGAGGAAAAACTGGATATACAGATGGAGCAGGTAAGTGCCTAGTAGCTTTTTATGAGAGAGGAGGCAGAAAACGTATTGGAGTAGTCCTAAAATCGAAAGATGATATTACTGTATTTGAAGACATGGAAAAAATAATAGACTGGAGCTATAATCCCGTAGGTAAGTTCTTAAAGAAGATTTGGTCATTATAAGAATTATATTTATTAAAAATGAAAAAATAGAAGGAAGAGAAAAATACTCTTAATCCTTCTATTTTATATTTAATCCATATATTTTTTTCCCTTAGTCAAAAGCTTGTTTTTTTTTGTACTTTTAAAGGATTCATAATAACTTTTTACATCTTTTGTAATGGAAGTGTCATGGCCGTTATCCTCTAATTCTTCTTCCATTTCCTTTAAAACAGCATAAAATTTATTGTCACTTTCTTTTTCAAGTTTACTTCCTTCTGATATATATTTGTTGGCTAATTTAGCAGTAGAAATTTCTCCAGCTTTATACTCAGCATAACCTTTGCTAATAAGAGCATTTAAATCGCCTTCAAATTCAGTTTGTAAAGATTCAAATTTGCTGTTATATTCAGACACAATGGATATATATGATTTACCATTGGTATTTTCTTCAATAGCATCTTTCTTTTCTCCAGGTTTTCCATTTTTATTAGATTCACCATTATTATTGGAATTATCAACAGCATCAACAGAATTATCTTCTTTATCCACAGATTCTTCCTTTTCTATAACTTTTAATAAAGGGTTTTCCACAATAAGTTCTTTATTATCATCAACATCATCAACGTTTGTTATATCTTCTTTATTTTTAAACTTACTATAACTGCTTATCATACCTATAGTAAATTTAATCTTATCAAAATTAATAAAAATCAATACAACTATAAGAGCTAAAATACCAATAAGAAAATATTTAAAATTACTTTTCTTTTTCAAGCCTCCCACAACCTTTCTGCCATATCTTTTAAAGATTATAACATATTTAAAGAAAACAAGAAATAAAAAATAAAAGTAGAATGAATGTTCTTTTATTTAAAATATAAGTAGTATATTATAATGATAACGAAAAAATCGGACTAAGGGGGAATAAAATTGGAAAAGGAAATACTAGAAGCCATAGGGAAACTTTTGGACGAAAAGCTAGATGAAAAATTGAGTCCTATTTGGAAGGAAATTAGAGATCTGAAAACAGATACGGAATTAATAAAGGCACAGCAAAAAGAACTAGAGTCACTACTTAATATGCTATTGGACAAGTCAGAAATAAATAGAGCTGAACATAATAAATTAACTCATGATATGGCACAGGTCTTAGAAACGGTTAATAATATAAGAAGAGATTTAACTGCCGTAGAAATTGTAACGGCTAGAAATATGGAGAATATTGCTCATTTAAAGGCTATAAAATAATACCTGCCGAAGCTAGGCAGGTATTATTTTATATATGTGATTTCCCGATATCTTTTGGTCCAAGTACAATTGGTTTCCATTTCTCTGGCTCTAGTTTTTGCATTCTTTTAGCATATAAGTGGAAAAATACTCCTAAAAGGAAATATCCTGCTAATAAGAATAATGAAGATGCAGAGATTTCTGATAGGGAAGCATATATAACCCATAAAGTAAATATAAGAGCAGCTAGCCCTACTAGAGTACCACCTTTTACTTTAAAAGGCCTTTCCCAATCAGGATGTTTCTTTCTAAGAGTAAGAAAAGCTAAAACTACTGCCGTATAAACTATTCCAGCAACGAAAGAATAAATAGTGTAAATATATTCTACCCATTGTTCTGGTGCAAAGACTGTAAAGTAAATTGCAAGTATTCCAACTACTATATTGCCTATATAAGGTTGTCCATCTTTATTGATCTTTGTAAATATAGGAGATAATTGTCTTTGTTGAGCAGCACCATATAAACATCTAGAAGCACTTAGCCAGAATCCACTTAAAGTAGTTACTGTACCTAAAATTCCAACGATCACAACTATTACAGCAAGCCAATGCTTTCCCACTAAGTCCGCAACTCTAGGATCTACAATGTCTATATTCGATATCCATTCAGCGGAAACTATTCCGCCATTACTGATAATTGCAAGTCCATAGATTAAAAATGTAATTCCAATAGCTCCTATATAAGCTTTCCATTGATCTTTTCTTGGGAAATTAGCTTCCTCTGAAAGTTGAGGTATAAGGTCGAAGCCAATATATTTAAATATTAATATACCAACAGCAGCACTATATCCTGAAAAACCTTTAGGAAACCAAGGTCTTAAGTTGGACATATTCCATTGACCGCTAGTTATTAAGTTTACGGAAACGAATATAGAAGTGACAATCATAATCCAAAATAAAAAATTTTGAATTTTTCCTAATATCTTAATTTCCTTATTGGTCATAAAGAACCATAGTATAAGTACTGCTAAGGCTACTACTTTAGTTTGAAAAAAAGTTAAAGGATAAAAATAATTTGTCATTGTAACGATGCCATATGAAACGGTAGGCATAGCAAGAACGTAAAGCAGAAGTTGTGCCCAGTCAAAATACCAGCCTAAATCCCAGCCAAAAGCATTAGAAATCCAGATATTTGCTCCTCCAGCAAAAGGAAGCATAGCAGACATTTCAGAATAAACAAAAGCTAATGGTAAAACGAGAACAGCAGTAGTAGCCAAAGCCCAGAAGCTTCCAGTACCACTTAATGCAAACCAATACTTGATTTCAACCATCCAAGCTGCAATCATACCACCAGCAGCCATGGCTATGACTTGAGATAGAGATAATTCCTTCTTTAAATTATTACTCAAAATTTTTACCTCCTTTAAATTGTAATTATTTATTTCAGTTTAATGTTAATTGCAAAATACATACCATCTGGAGAACTATTTAAATATGAGAGAATGTGACAAAAAACAACAATATTATGTTACAATAAGAGATAGATAGAGATTTGTGTATTGAAACATTTGACAGTTTCAAAGAATTGCATAACAAGGAAATAGAAAGAATTAAAAGTAGTTGGGAATATAAAAATATAAATACAAAAGCGTCTTGAAACGGGTGTTATGCTATCGCTAATGTGGTTATAGAACTGCTTGATAGTGAAAGTTTTAGGGAAAATAGATAGTTTTAATATGTTGTAACTATATTAAATATAGTGAGAGTATTAAAGAAATCTATACAGTACCTAAGAACCCCACTGCTTTAGCTGTGGGAGTTTCAGCTTTGCACCAATAGAGGGAACTAAATGGAGTATTGCATTGGCTGTAAATTCAGAAGATTATTCAATAGACATTCAACATGAGAAGATGAAAAGATATGGTTTAAAAGATGAATAGGAACGTAAAAGTATCATAGTATGTTACTGAAAGGTTACAAATTTTCATACTTAATTTTTAAAGTAGTATTTATTCAAGATGAACTCTTAGATTGATACTACTTTATTTTTGGCATGAACCTTGCTTAATTATATTTTAAGAGAAAATCGAAAGGAAGGGATACTTAAATGATACTAGTTCAAAGAAGTAATGCTACAAGAATGTTAGAAGATATAAAGACTCTTTCAGGTTTTGGTGGTCGCTTTGCAGGAAGTGAAGGAGAACATAAAGCTGCCGACTTTGTAAAAACTGCCTTTCAAGAATCTGGATTAGAAGTTGTAGAAGAAACCTTTATTATAGATGCTTTTGAAGAAATAGAATCTTATATTGAGTTAAATGGAAAAAGATATGAAACAAGAGCTATGCAATATTCTACATCTACAGAAGATACAGGAGTTGAAGGAGAACTTGTATTTGCAGGGATAGGCAGAGAAGAAGATTTTGAAAATTTATGTGTGAAAGATAAGATAGTAATATTTCATAGAGATAAGGAAACAGAAAAAGACCAATTTTGGCATGAAGTAAGTTTAGCTGCAAAAAAAGGAGCAAAGGGAGTAATATTAATAAACTTTGAACCTTGGATATTTGTCACTACTTTAGAAACTGGACTATTTGATCCTGAAAAACGATTTCTTCCAATAGAACCAAATCCAATTCCAGCATTAGTAGTAGGAAGAGATAGTGGGGAAGAAATATTAAGGAAGATGGAAAAAGGAAATAAAAAGGTAAAGATGTTTTCTAATACATTTAATGGAAAGAGAGAATCTAAAAATGTTAGAGGTATAAAATTAGGTACAGAACTGCCAGATGAAAAAATTCTTATCTATGGACATAGAGATTCTGTAGGAACACCTGGAGCCAACGATAATGGTTCAGGTACAGTTATAATGATGGAAATAGCAAGACTTCTTAAAGATATGCCAACAAAGAGAACTATAGAAATAGTTTCATTAGGAGCAGAAGAGCAACTAGGATCCATTGGGTCTTTGGAATACGTTAAAAAGCATAAAGATGAACTAGATAAAATAAAAGCTTCTTTTGAATTAGATATGGTAGGAGCAGGAAGCTCACTTTGGATTATAGAAAACGGAAACTGGCCAGATGAAAAGATAAAACTTTCAAAATGGTTATGTGATCATGTGAAAAATGCTGCCGATGAACTAGGATACCATATAGATTTAGGTTCCTGTGATTTAGGAACACCAGATTCAGGAAGATTTTCTAAAGCAGGAGTTCCAACTACTTGGATATGGGGGCCATCAGATATATACTACCATAGTCCAGAAGATACTTGGGAAAAAGTAGACCCTAATAAAGTGAAAGCAGTTTGTGATATAGCCCTTACAAGTATATACGATTTAGCAAACAAAGATAGAGTATAAATATAGATTAATAGGAGATTAATAAATGGAGAGGAACACTTTGTAATATATAAGTGTTCTTTTTTCATAGAAACATTTATAGATATTTTTGATCGCTTATGAAATTCAATAAAAAATAACAAAATAAGACAATATACCCTTTTATTTTTTCCAAAAAATGATATAATATAATCGTTCGTTCATCGAATGAATAAAGGAAGGTGGATTAATGGATTTTATAAAGGATATTAAATTCTTTACGCCAACTTTACAGCTAAAGGAATTGGCAATATTACAACATATAGAAAATAAAGAAGACACAACACAAAAAGAATTAGCTGACTTAATAAATGCAGCACCTTCCATGATCAATGTATATATTAATGATTATGAGGAAAAAGGCTATATAATAAGAGAATATATATCAGCCAAAACAGTAAAATATAAAATTACACCACAAGGAATTAATAGAAAAAATTATTTACTTATAAGCTACCTTAGAGAACTACTAGACCTATACAAACTAGCTAAAGAAAATGTAGAAAAATTTCTTCAAGATATTGAAAATAAAGGATATAAAAACATACTATTATACGGTGCTGGAGAAGTAGCAGAAACCATACTGGGTGTCATAAGAGACAGACAGCCTAGTGATATTACTGTAGAAGCTATTGTAGACGATAATCCAGAGAAATGGAACAAAGAATTATTAGGGCATAAAATTATATCTCGTGATGAAATAAAAGAATACAATCATGACGCGATAGTAATTACAAGCTATACATATGAAGATGATATAAGGAAGAGATTAGAAGAAGTAGGATATGATGAGGATAGGGTAGTTAGATTTTTTGGTGGGTAGTTGATTGGTAGGATGTAGTTATTAAGTGCTTGGCAATTAGAGAAATTTGCGTATAAACTGTTGGAATAGATGATTTGTAGTAATGTAAAATTAAACCTTTTGGAGGTTGTGCATAAATGTATAAAAAATATGTAAAGAGGATATTAGATTTTATTTTTGCAATTATATTGTTACTAGTTTTGTCACCTATCATGATGATTGCTGCTATAGCAATAAAAATAGAAGATCCAAAAGGGACAGTTTTATTTAATCAAAAACGACCTGGAAAAGATGCAAAAATATTTGGAGTCTATAAATTTAGAACTATGAGAGTTGAGACTGAACGTGATAATAAACGACTTTCCGATATGGAAAGAATGACAATGGTTGGCTCGTTTTTAAGGAAGACAAGCATAGATGAACTTCCACAGCTACTTAATATAATTCGTGGAGAAATGAGTTTTATAGGACCAAGACCATTGCTGGTTCAATATCTTCAATATTATTCATCAGAACAAATGAAAAGGCATGAAGCCATACCTGGAATATCTGGATGGGCTCAGGTTAATGGGAGAAATACAATTAGTTGGGAAGAAAAGTTTAAATATGACGTTTGGTACGTAGATAATCAATCATTTCTTCTTGACTTCAAAATCTTCTGTATGACTATTTACAATGTAATAAATAAAAAAGATATAAATAATTCACAAGGTGATACAATGCCAGATTTCAAAGGAGAAAGGGCAGGGATAAATTAAGTATGGAGAAAATCATAATAGTTGGTTGTGGTCAACATGCAAATGTAGTTTTATATAATGTGAAAAATCAAGGTAAATATGAAGCTTTAGGTTTTTTTGAATCTAATCCTGATAAAGTAGGAAGAGAATTTCATGGACTAAAAGTATTAGAATTCTATAAGGAATGGGACTTAAAAGAGTTAATAAATAAATATAAAACAAATAAATTTTTTATCGGTTTTGGGAATATGAAATATAGAAGACTTGTTTATAATGAGTTTGTAAATGCTGGCTGGGAAGCAGTTAATATATATCACCCTGATGCAGTTATATCGGAAGAAGCCAAAATTGGAAATGGGGTCTTAATAGAAGCAGGTTGCTTGATTACACCTAACCCTATAATTGGAGATAATGTAGTAGTGAATACCGGCTCTCAAGTAAATCATGATAATACTATTGGAAATCATGTTTACATAGCGTCAGGCGTAGTTTTATCAGGTGGAGTCATCATTAAAGATAATACTTTAATCGATGATGGAGTAATAGTTACACTTGGCAGAAAGATAGGAGCAAATTGCATAATTGGAGCTGGAAGTATTGTAACTAAAGATATTGAAGACAATGTAGTAGTATATGGTGCTCCTGCTAAAGTTATAAGAAGTAATAATAATATATAAATAAATACTGCTGTTTAAGGGTAAGTAGTATAAATTTTGGAGGAATATTATGACTAATAATAAACAAATACCTCTTTCAGTCCCTAATCTTTCACTAGACATTCTTGAAAATGTCAAGGAAACAATAGAGACGGGTTGGGTATCAACTGGAGGAAGGTTTATAACGGAATTTGAAGAAAAAATAGCAAAATACGTAGGTGTAGAAAGAACAGTATCATGTCAATCTGGTACAGCAGGTCTTCATCTTGCATTAAGAGTATTAGGTATAGAATCTAGAGATGAAGTTATAGTGCCTACACTTACATTTATAGCAGCAGTAAATCCAGTTAAATACATGGGAGCAGAACCAATATTTATGGATTGTGATGATACGCTTAATATGGATATGGACAAGCTGGAAGAGTTTTTAGAAAATGAATGTGACTATATAGATGAAAAAGTAATCAATAAAAGTACTAAAAGACAGATAAAAGCTATCGTAATAGTTCATGTATTTGGTAATCCAGCTAATATGGAAAGGTTAATGGAAGTTAAAGAAAAATATAACCTAAAAGTAATAGAAGATTCTACAGAAGCTCTAGGTTCTTATTATCTAGAAGGTAAATATGCAGGTAAATACTGTGGTACTATTGGAGATATAGGAGTGTATTCTTTCAACGCAAACAAGATAATAACTACAGGTGGCGGAGGAATGGTGGTATCCAATAATAAAGAATTACTAGATAAAGTATCATTTTTAGGGGTACAAGCTAAAACAGATTCTCTTTACTTTGTTCATGATGAAATAGGATATAACTACCGTATGACAAATATACAGGCGGCCTTTGGAACGGATCAAATAGATAGACTGGAAGGTTTTATAGAAACAAAGATTAAAAATTATAACTTATATAAAGAAGCTATAGAAGACATAGAGGGACTAACATTACTATCATTTAGAGCAGATACAAGAGCAAATCATTGGTTTTATTCTGTGATAGTAGATAAAGAGAAATATGGTATGGATAGAGATGAATTATTAAGAATGTTAAATGATGAAAATATTCAAACTAGGCCATTGTGGAGGTTGATACATAAACAGAAGCCATATTTAGAAAGTCAGAGTTATAGGATTGATATGGGCGAGTACTATGAGAAGAATCTGATGAATGTGCCTTGTAGTAGCAATTTAAGTGAGGAAGAGGTTGGGGTCGTAGTAAACAAGCTAAAAGACTATAAGATTTAATAGGCATATATTTATTCTTTAAATCAAACTATTATTTTTAGGAGACATAATATAAAAAAATATTTATGACATCTTGTGAGCTGATCTGAAGTTAACCCTTATTTTGGTGGAAGATATTCACATGTATATGAGAGTGGATTAAATATGCCGGAGATGATTGCCAAGAATATAAATGAGAACAGGAATGTAGATACAATAGTCCGGTATTAAAGAGTATTTATATAATGAAATGCAATGAGATTTACATCTTAAAAAGGAGTAGATTATTGATGAAGGACATACTGATAATTTCGCACTTTGTTGATTTTCCATTTGAGAAAGGAAATGACAGGTTTTGCTATATTGCCGAAAAATTGAGATTGTATGGTAACCAAGTAGAAATAGTTACTTCTGATTATATACATGTGAGTAAGTCATATCGTCACAAGGATAGCGTTGAACTATTGAAACTTAACTACAAAACAACAATTTTACACGAGCCATCATATCTAAAAAATGTTTCTTTGAAAAGAGTTTATTCACATTATGTATTCGGAAAAAACTTAGAGAGCTACCTACTAGGAAGAGATAAGCCAGATATCATTTACTGTGCTGTTCCGTCTCTTAACGTGGCGAAAGTGGCAGCAAAGTATGCCAAGAAGAACAATATACGTTTTATTATAGATGTTCAAGACTTATGGCCTGAGGCATTCAAGATGGTTTTTAATGTTCCTGTTCTAAGTGATGCCTTGTTCTATCCAATGAAAAAGCAAGCTGATTATATATATGATGCAGCTGATGAAATAATTGCTGTATCAAATACTTATATGAATAGAGCTTTAAAAGTCAATAGAAAGTGTAAAGAGGGTCATAGCATTTTTTTGGGCACAGAATTGGCATCTTTTGATAGTTTGATGGAAAAAAATAAATTTATCGGTAAGCCTGAGACTGAAATATGGCTTACATATGTAGGTACCCTAGGTCATAGTTACGATTTAACTTGTGTGATAGATGCCCTAAAAATATTGGAAGGGAAAGGAATTAAAAATATTAAATTTATTGCCATAGGTGACGGACCATTGAAATTCATGTTCGAGAATTATGCAAAAGAAAAAGGTGTATACGTAGAATTTATTGGTAGGCTCGAGTACGGCAAAATGGCAGGTATTTTGAAGTCATGTGATATAGCTATAAATCCAATTAAAGCAGGGTCAGCTGGAAGTATTATTAATAAAGTAGGTGACTATTCTGCAGCAGGTTTGCCTGTATTGAACACACAAGAATGCACTGAATATAGAAATTTAGTGGATGAGTATCAAATTGGATTAAATTGTCAGAATAATAATGCGGAAGATTTAGCTACAAAGCTAGTACAGTTGTACGAAAATGAGACTTTAAGAAAAACTATGGGGAAGAATAGCCGAAAATTAGCACAAGAACTATTTGATAGAAAACAAACATATATGAAAATAATAGATCTGATAGGATGAAACTTTACTCATAGCGCATTTTTTCTTTAAAAATCATTAAAATGTAGTTACCCTTTTAGTTATAAAACAATGATTAGTACTGTAAATAATGATGAAGCAGCGACATGGTTAAGATAAGGATTAAAATTTTGTATTTGAATTTATAAGATCTATTGCAAATTATATGTCGAAGGATGATCTCATAAATAAATTAATGAAGGAGTCTTATTACTTGAGAGAGAATATATAAAGAATTAACAAGTAAGTTCATATCTCAAATTATTGGTAAAGGAATGAGAAAATGGCCAAGCAAACGATAAAAGATGTTCAAACTAAAATATTAGAAACAATGAAATTCATTGATAGAATATGTCGTGAAAATGACATTGTTTATTACATTATGGGTGGAACTGCTCTTGGTGCTGTAAGACATAGTGGGTTCATTCCATGGGACGATGATCTTGATATATTCATGACGCCTAGTAATTATGAAAGATTTAAGACAGTGTTTAATCAAATAGAAAGCGATAAGTTCGTATTGCAAGAATGGAAAATTGTTGATAATTATTTGGAATATGCTAAAGTTCGAATGAATGGTACTACGTTCATAGAGAAAGCTTTCAAGAATCGAAAAGATATGCATCATGGTATATACGTTGATATTATGATACTTCATAAATGTCCTAATAAACTATTAATACAGAAAACTGTCTATTATGCATCTAAATATGTAACAATAGTGGCACTTTCTCAGAGAAATTGGGAACCTAAGACTAAATTTCAGAAAGTGGTTTTAAGAGTGCTAAAATTATTGCCTAATAAGTTGATTTCTCGACAGTGCTATAAGCTCATTTACAAGTATGATAGCCTAAAGAATGATTTTGTATATTGCTATTTTATTACAAAGGTTAATTTCAAACAAGGGATATTTGAAATTAGTATGTTTGGAAAACCTATTGATATTCAGTTTGAAGATACGGTGTTAATGGGCCCTTCTGATATAAAAAAATATCTCAAATATAGGTATGGTAATTACATGAAATTACCGTCTGTGGAAGAACAGATGGCAGCTGCACATGCGGAGGTGTACGATACAGAATCTGGGTTTGAAGAATACTTATAAATATATTTTACTTGATTGATTGTCTAAGTGTATATAAGTAATTGTTGCAAACTACTTACTGCTTTACAGAGAAAGCAAGTGTATGAAATAATGTTTGATTTTAGAAATAAATTCAAAACAGGAGAACTAAAGATTATGAGATAGATCATTGATTCTGTCTACTGAGAACTCATCAAACGACTCTTGGTGCGTGGATTTTTTCATAAAAGAAGGGGGAATCTCATATTGGGTATTGGGGAAATTGAAACCGAGAGAGTATTGCAACTTTTGATAGTATAATAAGAGTGATTGAGGATGCGCCTAAATAGTTGTTTGGCTACGGTATAATGAAATTTATCTAATATGATGATGGCAGATAAGCAGGTATATTGTCATGCTATTCTAAGATATGAAAAAGAAGTAAGATTATTTGGGCATAATTAGAAAGATAAGTTTTGGGGAGGAATCCCGAATTTGGTTATAGATGATTTAGATATGGATAAGCTTATCAGAATTTCTTCTTATTATTAGAAGTAATTTGAAATTGTAATGTAATAGAGAATAATTATTTGAAGGAGTGATCATTGTGAAAAAGTACAAGGTAGGCTACACGACAGGTGTTTATGATATGTTCCATATAGGTCATTTAAACTTGTTAAAAAGAGCGAAAGAGCAATGCGACTATCTGATTGTTGGCGTTACAACAGATGAATTAGTGTCATATAAAAACAAAAAAGCCATTATATCACATAGTGAACGAATGACAATAGTTGAAAGCATAAAGTATGTAGATAAGGTAGTGCCTCAAAAGAATATGAACAAAATGGAAGCATGGGAAAAGTATAAATTTGACGTTATGTTTGTAGGTAGTGACTGGAAGGGTACAGACAAGTGGAATGAGCTTGAGTATCAATTTAGTGCTGTAGGTGTAGATATTGTTTATTTCCCTTATACACAAGGAACTTCATCCACGAAATTAAGAGAAGTTTTGAATAAGATTATGAATAGTGATGTAGCGGTTACTAAGGAATAGATTACATATATCATAGAAAATTTATAAAGAAGGATCTAGGCACCTATCCTTTCAGGTATTTAAACTATGTAGGTAAATGCTTTATGTAAACATTAAAACTAGAAGCTAAGAGATTAAAAAACAAGGATTTGCTTGAATATACCTGTTTTGAAAAAGTTAACAAAAGAATATAAAAAACTTACTTCACTGGGAAAAAACAAGGGCAAGAGCAAAGAAATGTAATGAAGTATTTTAGTAGGTATTATACTTAAGAATTAAAGAAACTGTTTATAACACGGGAGTTGAATAAAATGAGAATTGAAGTTCTAATATCGGCTATGAATCAAACCAACTTTGATTTGGTTGAAAAGAATAACATTCGTTCAGATGCCCTAATAATAAATCAATGTGATAGATATGATTATGCTGAAAAAAGTTTTGATAAATATTTGGTGAAAATGATATCAACTAATAATCGTGGATTATCTAGAAGTAGAAACGAAGCTTTATTAAATGCAACTGGCGATGTGTGTTTATTGTGCGATGATGATGTAACATATAAAGATAATTATGTCCAAATAATTAAAGAAGCTTTTAAAAAACTACCGGATGCTGATATTATTGTATTCAATACAGAAAAGATGAATTGTTCTGATTTAAAAAAGCGTAAGCATATTGAAAAAATAAGAATAGCACCTAAACATAAAAACTATGGTTCTGTGCGAGTTGCTTTTAAATTGAGGTCTTTCAAAAAAAATAATATCTGGTTTAATGTAAATTTCGGTGCAGGGAGCATTTATAGTTCTGGTGAGGAATCATTAATGTTTAGAGAAGCTAATAAAAAAGGGTTAAAGATATATGAGTATCCGGCTTTTATTGCTAATGTTGACTATTCAAACTCAACGTGGTTTGAAGGACACAATGCTAAGTTTTTTTTCAATATTGGCGCGTGGTTATCTGTAGCATATCCAAAATCAAAACATCTGTTTAAGTATTATTATCCGATATCATTTAATAATCATTGTTCTTTAACTAAAAAGGAAATAATACATTACATAAATCAAGGTATTAATTCTTACAATAACTTATGTGGTTTTGCGGAAACACACACTTAAATGGAAAAAGAATAGATTAAAATGGTTTACTTGCTTTGAAAAGGTGAGGACTATTCTACACTTACTTTAAAAATATATTTTTAGAGTAAAAGGATATAAATGCTGTGTAGAAAAGTCTAATAATTAGTTATGCTTAAATTATAAAAATATGGTGTTAAACATAGAAAAGGGCTGAGTACGTTGAAATCTAAAACGAGTATAGTTGTATTATTTATGCAAATTTTAATAATGACATTGTTTTTTGGAAGGTTTAATGTGAATATTGGCTTTGCATTTAAACCATACATGTTTATGAGTATTTTTAACATTTTTTTCTTATTCAAGTATATGAAATTTAGCAAATTATTAACCTTCGAAAAGGCTATGTTGATATTCATTTTAGTTTATTCTTCTACAGCTTTACATTTTAGCTATCCAGAAGCACATTTGCGTTTTATATTTGCGTTTTATGTTATATTAATTTTTTATTTTTCAACGAGGGGATTACTTATATCCTGTAGTATTGACGAAGTAGAAAAGATGATTTCAAAATCCGGATTAATAGTAAGTATATTATCATTGACATACTATTTTATGGGGGTTTATAAAGCGGGGATGAATTTTCATGGTAATAACATATCCTACTACGGTTTAATTATAGATAGATCTATACCAAGGTTAACGGGAATAGTATCAGATGATCCAAACATATCTGCATTTTTTATTACATTATACTTTTTTTATTTTTTAAATAATTTAGATTCTAATAGAAATAGAATTTGTTTTATCATTACTTTAATTTGTATCATTTTAACTTTCTCAAGAGGAGCATATATATCCATATTAATTGCATTGGTGATATCATTTATGATTGAAAAAGACAGAAAATGGAAATGTAGATCTATCTTATTGGCTATAATAGTTCTTTTTGTATTAGTTAATGTGTTAGAAGTTTTAGGTATAGGATATGTAGATTTATTCAAAAGACGATTTTTAGGCATGTTAAGTAGTGGTGGAAGTGGAAGGAGTATTATCTGGAAAAATGCATTTGAAACATTTATAAAGAACCCAATATTTGGAATTGGGATTAATGCTTTTTTAAATTATAGTACATCTAATTACGGAATACATAACTATATACACAATACATTCCTTGAGGTTCTTGTAGAATCTGGGGTAGTTGGTTTCTTTATATATGGCTTATTTTTAATTTTAGTATTTTTTAGCTGTATTAAGTTATTTAAAAAAAATAAAGAAACAAAATTTTTATTAGTAACATTTATTGGAATGATGTTTCAAATGTTTTTTTTATCCATACTATTAAGTGAAGTATTTTATTTCATAATACTTTTAATATATCGATATAGTAAAGAGTATTTAAGTGTAGATACTGTGGATTAACGTGGATACAAAAATTACATGGAACTCTTTATTGCATTGTATGTGAATAAATTAATTCGCAGATAACAAGGGAATTCAATGAAAAAAGCAGCAATTCTTTTAGTACTAATAACAATAATTTCAAAAATATTTAGCTTTGCTAGGGGGATTACTTTGCCATATTTCTATGAGACATCAAGTATAAGTGCCGCCTATTTAATATCAATAACAATACCTGCGGTCATATTCTCTTTTATAGGGGCCAGTATATCAGCAGAGGATTGCCTATACAACAAGATAGAACAAGAGTATGGAGAAAAGGAAGGAAATAAATATACTAATAATCTTGTAAATATATTGATAATCATAATAGTACATATGATTATTCTGGGGCTTTTATTTACAGACCAGAAACAGTAAAGATATTCTCACTAGGATTTGAAGGAGAAACTTTAGCTTTACAATTAAAATTACCAAGATAAGTTTATTGGGAATATATTGTATAGGGCGTATATATTTAATGGATTTCTCCATATAAAAGGGAATTATGTAATACCAGCATTAATTCGGGTCCCAATAAATTTCTTTATTATAATATCTATAGGGAGTGTTGTAGCTATAACTTCACAGCTGATATTACTAGTACCTTTCATACATAGAAAAGGATATAGACATAACTTTGTATTAGATATAAAAAATGAGTATATTAAAAATATTGTATATATAGCATTACTAGTTACAATTGGAGTGTCAGTAAATCAGGTAAATGTACTTGTTGATAGAACTTTAGCGTCTAGTGTTGCAATAGGTGGGATATCAGCTCTTAACTATGCTAATAAACTGAATGGATTTGTACAAGGTTTATTTGTTATTTCAGTAGCAACTGCTATGTATCCTATGATATTTAAAATGACGGCAGAGAATAATATAAAGGAACTGAAAGAAACAATATTAGAAGATATAAATTCAATTAGTTTATTAGCCATACCAGTTACAATTGGAGCTATGTTCTTTGCAGAGCCGATAGTTAAACTTTTATTTGGTAGAGGAGCAATTTGAATCTCAGGCCATACCTATTACCTCCAGTACATTGTTTTTTACTCTATTGATATGATTGGTTTCAGGCTTAGGTTAATTCTTAATAGAGTTTTTTATTTTTTACAGGATGAAGATTCCAATGAGCAACGAAGCTATAGCAATAGTTATGAATATTATTCTATCAAAATACATGGGTATAGGTGGACTGGCTCTAGCCACAAGTATATCGACTATATTTTGTACAACATTATTATTTATAAGTTTTAGAAATAAAATAGGCTCATTTGGTATGAAGAACATAGCTATTTCCTCGATAAAAATCCTATGTGCTTCATTGGCTATGGGAACAATAGCTAAGCTATCCTATAGTGTTTTACTTAAATATATAAGTGGCTAATACATCATTAATAGTCTCAATTGGTATAGGTTGCAGTAGTATATTTTGTTATAATCTATTCTATGAGAATAGAGGAAGTAGATACTATGATAAATGCAGTAAAAAATAATTTGAAGAGAAGTGTAAGAAATGCATAAAATAGAGTATTTTTAAATGGAGGACAATTACATATGACTATATTAATAACAGGGGGTATAGGTTATATTGGAAGTCATATTTGTGTAGAGTTGTTAAATACGTGCTATGATGTTGTTGTATTAGACAACTTTTCCAATAGTAAACCTGAATCCTTAAATCGTATACAAGAAATAACAGGAAAATCATTAAAATTTTATAATGCTGATGTTTTAGATAAAGAAAGACTTGAAGAGATATTTAAAGAGAACAAAATTGAAACAGTAATTCATTTTGCAGGATTTAAATCAGTAGGAGAGTCAGTAGAAATTCCTATTGACTATTATCATAATAATATTACTGGAACATTAATACTTTGTGAAGTTATGGCGAAATATAATGTAAAGAAAATGGTATTTAGTTCATCTGCGGCTGTATATGGTAAGAATAATAAATCACCGTTAACAGAAAATTTACCCCTTAGTGCTACTAGTCCTTATGGTTGGACTAAGCTTATGATAGAGCAGATTTTAAAAGATGTATTTATTTCTGACAGAGAATGGAGTATATCTTTACTTAGATATTTTAATCCTATTGGAGCTCATGAAAGTGGTAAGATTGGCGAAAACCCAAATGGAATACCCAATAATTTAATGCCTTATATAACTCAAGTAGCTGTCGGCAAAAAAGAAAAACTATATGTTTTTGGAAATGATTATGATACACATGATGGAACTGGAGTTAGAGATTATATTCATGTGGTAGATTTAGCAAAAGGACACTTAAAAGCACTTGAAAGAATTATGGAAACTACAGGAATTAATACATATAATCTTGGTACTGGTATAGGCTATAGTGTACTTGATGTAGTCAATAGTTTTGAAAGAGTTACAGGAAAAAGAATACCATATATTATTGCAGATAGAAGACCAGGTGATATTGCTAAATGTTATGCAAATCCTACAAAAGCACTTAAAGAATTAGGTTGGAAAGCAGAAAAAAGTCTTGATGATATGTGCCGAGATGCATGGAGATGGCAAGCTAATAATCCAAATGGATATGAGGATAGAACAACTGTATTTGGGAAAGAATTAAAAAATATTGTTCTTGATGAAGCTGCAATTTCTAAAGAAGAATAGAAATATAGAAAAAATGGAGTATGAATCATAAATGAAAAAAACAGCAATTCTTTTAATGTTAATAACAATAATTTCAAAAGTATTTGGTTTTGCTAGGGATATAACTCTTTCATATTTCTATGGAGCATCAAGTATATCTGATGCCTATTTAATATCTTTAACGATTCCAACTGTAATATTTTCCTTTATCGGAACTGGTATATCTACAGGATATATACCTATGTATAGTAAGATAGAACAGGAGTATGGAGAGAAAGAAGGAAATAGGTATACTAATAATCTTGTAAATATATTGATAATTATATGTACAATTATGATTATCTTTGGGCTTTTATTTACAGATCAAATAGTAAAGATATTTGCACTAGGATTTGAAGGAGAAACTTTAGCTTTAGCAGTTAAGTTTACAAAGATAAGTTTATTGGGAATATACTTTACAGGGCTTATATATATTTTTAATGGATTTCTTCAAATGAAAGGGAATTATGTAATACCGGCATTGATTGGGTTTCCAATGAACTTCTTTATAATACTATCTATATTTTTAAGTTCAACTACAAATATTACAGTGTTATCTATAGGAAGTATTGTAGCTGCAGCTTCACAGCTGATGTTACTAATACCTTTTATACATAAAAAAGGATATAGATATAAATTTATATTGGATATAAAAGATAAGCATATTAAGAATATGGCATATATAGCATTACCAGTTATAATTGGAGTATCAGTAAATCAGATAAATGTACTAATTGATAGAACGCTGGCTTCTAGTATTGCAGTGGGTGGTATATCTGCACTTAACTATGCTAATAGATTAAATGGTTTTGTGCAAGGATTGTTTGTTTCTTCAATAGCAACTGCTATGTATCCTATGATATCTAAAATGGCTGCGGAAAATAATGTAAGCGGGCTTAAAAAATCAGTGTCAGAAGCTATAAATTCAATAAATCTTTTAGTTATACCAGCTACAGTAGGAGCTATGATATTTGCAGAACCAGTAGTTAAACTGCTATTTGGTAGGGGAGCATTCGATCCTCAAGCTATATCAATGACTTCTGTTGCTTTGTTTTATTATTCAATTGGTATGGTCGGTTTCGGGTTAAGAGAAATATTATCAAGAGCTTTTTACTCTCTACAAGATACTAAGACTCCTATGATTAATGCTGCCATTGCTATGGTTATGAATATTGTTTTAAATATAATACTTTCAAAATATATGGGCATAGGTGGACTTGCCTTAGCAACAAGTATATCAGCTATATTCTGTACAGTACTATTATTCATAAGCTTTAGAAAGAAAATAGGCTCATTTGGTATGAAAAACATAACTATTTCCTCTATAAAAATTTTATGTGCTTCATTGGTCATGGGAGTAATAGCTAAGCTATCCTATACTATTCTACTTAAATATATAAGTGCTAATTTATCCTTAATAATTTCAATTGGTATAGGTGCAGTAGTATATTTCATCATTATCTACTTTATGAAGATAGAAGAAGTGGATACTATGATAAATGCAGTAAAGAAGAAGCTAAAGAGAAATACAGATGTATGTAGGTAAAAGACGAAGCTCAATTCAGAGTATTGTTTACTATTTTAAACAAAAATAATAGAAGGAAGTATTAATTAGCAGCTATATTATTATTTTAAAACACTCCCTTAAATTACCTTGTATGTAAAGATTGATTATACAAAAAATACATATGAGGTGATAATAGTGAAAGAAAAGCAATCTAAAGAGAAACAATCTAAAGAAAAAATTGATAAAAACTTTTTTAAAGCCATGAATTATGAACTTGCTGGTGAGATTGGTGTAATAGATAATGAAGATATGATAAATAATAAAAGAATTGATTCGCCTGAGGATAATGTTGAAAAATAGTCCACTAAAGAAAGAAAATCAAATGCAGTGGGCTAGAATGGTGAAAACATCCTAAATTGCGTTGAAGAAATTGTACTGAATGAGATAATTTAAGCATAAATAACAAACCCGACAGTTAGTTATAAGTAGTTAACTGTCGGGTATTTTAATTCATTTTTTATATTTATCGGATTATCGACTAAGTCGGACAATAAAAGTAGATCCATTGTATTCCTTGCTTTTTACTGTTATTTTACCACCACATAAATCAATAATGCGTTTTACAATAGAAAGTCCTAATCCATGTCCATCAGTTTTATGTGCCAAATCTCCTTGATAAAATTTATCAAATGCATGCTCTATCATTTCATCTGTCATTCCAATACCGTTATCTTTAATTTTGACTTTGACATCATTTCCTGTTTCATAGCACGTTACTTCGATTTTTCCGTTTTCATAGCTATATTTAATTGCATTTCCAATGAGATTCAGCCATACATGCATCAGCATTTCTTCATCGCCGTAATAATCTATAGGATTCAATGTGAGATGTAATTCTATGTTTTTAGCTTCCCATTCTTTCTCTAATAATAGAATACAATGCCGCAACTGTTCATCCAGAGAAAATTTAACTTTGTTTGATATAATATTTTGATTTTCCAATTTGGTAAGAAGTAAAATGTTTGAAGACATATTCGTTAAGCGCTCCGATTCTTTGATAATAATATCTGTGTATTCTTTTATCTCATCGTTGGTAAGGGAAGAATTCTGAAGCTGCTTAGCAAAACCCCGGATTGAAACAATAGGAGTTTTGAATTCGTGAGAGAAATTGTTTATAAAGTCTCGATGCATCATTTCGACACCAGAAAGCTCAAGTGACATATCATTAAAGTTTTGAATTAAATCTCCCAATTCGTTGTCCATGTTTAAATTTGAAACCTGTATATTATAATTTCCTTTTGCTACTTCTTTTGTTGCGGCGATTAATTCATTCAAAGGCTTTAATACATGTTTTCCTGTAACATAAGACATAATAGTGCCAAAAATAATACTAATAAAACATATTATAAAAAACATAACTGCTGGTGCCATTCGGCGGCTTTCTAAAAGATTAAATTTGTACAGGGACAGCAGCATTAATCCAGATATTAACCAAGAGGACACCATAATGAGAAAGACCACAATTACAAATATAATGTTCAACTTTCTAATTCTTTTCATCTTTTTTTACCGCCTTATATCCAAGACCACGAACCGTAATGATTTCGAAGTCATGATTTGTTTTGAATCTTTCCCGTAAACGGTTAATGTGAACATCTACAGTACGTTCATCTGTATCACTGTCCATATCCCAGATTTCATCCATTAGCTGTCGTCTTGTTAGGATCTTATTTTGGAATGACAGCAGTTTGAATAAAAGCATAAATTCTTTTTTTGGTAATTCCTCTGAATAACCGTTTTTTGTAACAGTAAGAGAATCATAGTCTAAAATTGTTTCACCTACAGTTAGCCTATGTTCGTTTGCAATCTTCGCTCTCCTTAACAGTGCAGAAATTCTTAATAGCATTTCTTCTTCGTTCACTGGTTTCACCATATAATCATCTGTTCCAGAGAGAAATCCAATTTTCTTATCGGCAAAGGCTTCTTTCGCCGTTACCATCAAGATAGGAAGGGTATAGCCTGTATCCCTTAATAGTTGCGTAAGTTCAAATCCATTCATATTTGGCATCATAACATCGAGAAGGATTAGATCAACATGATTTTTGTCGAGGGCTTCCAGCGATTCTAAGCCATCTTTCGCCAAAATTGGTGTATAGCCATTTTGTGACAAAATATTTTTCATAAGTTTACGTGTATTTTCATTATCATCTACAACTAATATATTAAACATTTCAGAAACCTCCATAGGCGTGATTTACAACTTTTATTTTATCAATATATAATAATAACATCAACTGAACATGAACACGTAGATAGAAATAGCATACCCCATATTTTTTAGTTTATATTCAGTTAATATTTATGTAGTAATCTTTATAGCGTAGCAAAAAAACATCGAAGGAGGCGCTGCTATGCTACAATTAAAAGAAATTACTAAAAGCTACACAACCGGCGACTTTACCCAAGTTGCTTTGAACGGCATTAATCTGAATTTCAGAAAAAATGAATTTGTTGCTATTTTAGGGCAGAGCGGATCGGGTAAAACCACCTGCCTAAATGTTATTGGAGGTTTGGACCAATATGATAGTGGTGATTTAATTATCAATGGAAAATCTACCAAAGACTTTAAAGATGGCGAATGGGATGCTTACCGTAATAACAGTGTTGGATTTATTTTTCAAAGTTATAATTTGATTTCTCATTTGAGTATTCTTGACAATGTAGAAATGGGTATGACACTAAGTGGTGTGTCATCTGCTGAGAAGAATAAAAAAGCACTTGAGGTCCTTGAAAGAGTGGGACTAAAGGAGCATATATATAAAAAGCCAAATCAGCTTTCTGGCGGACAGATGCAGAGAGTTGCTATTGCCCGAGCTCTTGCCAACGATCCAGATATTATTTTGGCAGATGAGCCTACAGGTGCATTAGATTCGGCAACCAGTGAGCAAATCATGGATTTAATTAAGGAAATTGCTGATGATAAGCTTGTTATCATGGTTACCCATAACCCGGAGCTTGCGGAAAAATATGCAGATCGTATTGTCAATTTCAAAGATGGCGAGGTAACTCATGACAGCAATCCTTATCAAGTTATTAAGGAAGAGACTGGATATCAGTTAAAGAAAACTAGTATGAGTTTTTTCACTGCCTTGAAAGTATCTGGAAAAAATATTGCAACGAAAAAATGGAGAACGGCATTAACTGCTTTTGCTGCCAGTATTGGTATTATTGGAATTGCATTGATTTTGAGCCTTTCTTCTGGATTTCAGGTTCAGATTGACCAATTCCAGAGTGATGCTTTGTCTGAATTTCCTGTCATTATTTCTCAGTCTGCAATGAGTATGGATGCAGAATCTATGCAAGAAATGAGGGGACAGATGCAATCACCTATATCTGGAGATAGGGAATATACAGATTCCGATGAAGTTTATCTTTATGATTCTGCTGAAAACAAGATTACTCATACCAATAAACTTACAGATGAATATCTTGAATATGTAAATAAGATTGACCCTATAATTTGTAAAAGTATCGGATATACTCGAATGTTGGGTATGAACTTGCTTCGAGAAACAGATGGTAATGTAGTTCCAGCTTCTGTTGCAGTAGGCCTTAATACAGGTGGAGGAAGCGATCAAACGAATATGCAGGGTATGGCTAATATGTCCAGCATGAATGGAGTAGGACTTGCTTCTTATCCTGAAGTATTGGATGACTCAGAACAGTCTTATTTAGAGAAAAACTATGATGTACTTGCCGGCAGTTATCCGACTGAGGAAACTGATTTAGTCTTAGTCATAGACAATAAGAATCAGGTAGATTATACTGTACTGAAAAATCTAGGATTTGATACGGATAATATTGACAGCGTTAAATTTGCAGATATTGTCGGAACTGAGTTTAAGCTGATAACCAACAATGATTACTATCAAAAAACAGAGATGGGAAATTTCTTGCCTAGATCTGATTATAAGGCTATGTATGATTCAACAAACAGCATTACTTTAAAAATTTCCGGTATTGTTCGTCTGAAACCAGATGTTTCCCTTGGAATTTTAGGCAATGGAATCGCATACAGCGACAACTTGGTACAGCATATTTTAGAAATTGAAAAGGATTCAGAAATTGTAAAAGCTCAAAAAGATGCTGATCATAATGTTATAACAATGGAAAAATTGGATGACACATCAAAATCTACTTTCCTTTCCTATTTGGGCGGAGATGCAACTCCATTTATGGTTTATTTATATGCATCTGACTTTGAATCCAAAGAAGCTGTTTTATCCTATTTAGATGAGTATAATAATGGTAAAGCTGAAGAAGATACTGTTATCTATACAGACCTTGCAAGTTCAATGACCAATATGACAAGTGGTATTATGGATGCAATTACGCTGGTTCTTATAGCTTTTGCTTCAATTTCTCTAATCGTTTCTTTGATTATGATTGGGATCATTACCTATATATCTGTATTGGAGCGTACCAAAGAAATTGGTGTTCTTCGTGCGCTAGGGGCTAGGAAAAAGGATATTACCCGTGTGTTTAATGCAGAAACATTTATTATTGGTGCATGTTCTGGTCTCATGGGAATAGGTATTGCATACCTATTAACAATACCTATGAATATTGTCCTAGAAAATATGACAGGCTTATCTGGTGTTGCACAGCTGGATCCTCTATATGCACTTCTTCTTGTGACAATCAGTGTGGTACTTACGTTGATTGGCGGCACAATTCCTGCCAAGATGGCTGCAAAGAAAGATCCGGTAGAAGCATTAAGAACTGAATAATTTTTATTAAAGTCAAGAATAAATGTCCTTTTCTGGTTTATTTGTACCAGAAAAGGACATTTATCTTATTATCTTTGAACTCTACCAGAAGCGTCTCCTTTTAATAGGTTTTCAACTTCGGATACAGTTACCATATTGAAATCTCCGTGGATAGTATGTTTTAATGCTGATGCAGCTACACCGAATTCTAAAGCATCTTTGAAATTCTTTCCACTTAATATACCATAGATAAATCCTGATGCGAAAGAATCTCCTCCGCCTACTCTGTCAACTATTCTTACATCATATTTTCTTGAATGATAGAATTCATTTCCATCATAAGCACAAGCAGACCAACCATTGTCAGAAGCTGAATAGGATTCTCTTAAAGAACTTATAACGTATTTGAAATCAAATTTTTCTTTCATTTGTTTAAAAATATTTTGGTATCCAGCTAATTCTAACTCACCAGTAGTTACGTCTGTTTTTCCTGGTTTGAAACCTAGTGTTAATTCAGCATCTTCTTCATTTCCAATACAAACATCTACATATTTCATTAGATTAGTCATTACTTCTTGAGCTCTTTCTGGAGTCCATAGATTTTTCCTATAATTAAGGTCTACAGAAACGGTTACACCATGTTTTTTAGCTGCTTTTAAAGCTTCTTCCGTTAGAATAGCAGCTTCTTCACTTAAAGCAGGAGTAATTCCTGAGAAATGGAACCATTCTGCATCTTTAAATATTTCATCAAAATCAAAATCATTTACACTAGCCTCTGCTATAGAAGAATTGGCTCTATCGTAAACAACTTTTGAAGGTCTCATAGAAGCACCACTTTCTAAATAGTAGATGCCTATTCTGTTTCCTCCTCTTTCAACATACTCAGTATTAACCCCATATCTTCTTAATTGGTTGATAGCAGCTTGTCCTATTTCATTTTTAGGTAATTTTGATACGAAGTATGAGTCTAATCCATAATTTGCAAGAGATACTGCTACATTTGCTTCTCCACCGCCATAAACAACATCAAAGGATTCTGCTTGAACGAATCTTTCGAATCTAGGAGTGGAAAGTCTAAGCATTATTTCACCTAAAGTTACTACCTTTTTCATTTTATGCCCTCCTAATTAAAATATATTTTAAAAACTATTTGCCTCTAGCTTCTCTAACTTTGTTAACAAACTCTTTTGCCGCTTTTGTCATATCTTCACTAGTTCCCTTTGTTAAGTTGCCACCTACACCAACGGCTATACAGCCATTTTTTATCCATTGATCAACGTTGTCTAAACTAACTCCACCTGTTGGCATTAAGGATGCTTGTGGCAAAGGTCCTTTTATTGCGGAAATAAAGGATGGACCAAAGGCACTACCTGGAAATACTTTGATAACATCGGCTCCGGCTTCCATAGCCGTTATCATTTCTTTTATAGTCATACATCCTGGCATATAAGGTATTTGGTATCGGTTGCATAATTTAGCCGTTTCTAGATCAAAGGCTGGACTAACTATGTATTTTGCTCCTGATAAAATAGCAATTCTTGCAGTTTCACTATCAAGAACTGTACCTGCACCAACTAGTAGTTTATCACCAAATTCATTTGTTAGATCTTCTATAACTTTATGTGCTCCAGGAACTGTAAAAGTAATTTCTATAGAATCTACTCCGCCATCCATACAAGCTAAAGCGATTTTTTTAGCTTTTTCAGTGCTTTCTGCTCTTACTACTGCAACAACTCCAACTTCATGGATTCTCTTAAGGATTTCATATTTTATCATACTAAAACCTCCTTCTACTATACTATTTCATAATATGAAACAATGATTCGTATTATGAAACCAGTTAATTTCATTATAGTCAAAGACGAAAATAATTGCAAACTTATTTTTGAAAAATATATAAAACTTAAAAATCCATATTATTAACAATTCATGTAAATATATGCTATAATCAAATAAATCTGATATTATTTTAAAATTAAAAATAAAAAAGTATTTAATTAGGAGTGAAATAGATGATTGATGTAGTACAATCTGTAGATAGAGCATTATCTATATTAGAATTGATATCTAATTATAATGAAGGCTTGGGAATCACAGAAATAAGTGAAAAGGTAGAACTTCATAAAAGTACTGTTCATAGATTATTAGGTACGCTGATTTATAAGGGATTTGTAGAACAAGACTTGATAACAAATAAATATATGATATCTTTAAAACTTTATGAACTAGGTACAAAGCGAATTGAAGATCTTGATATACTTAAAATTTCAAAACCATATACTAAGGAGTTAATGGAAGAATTAAATGAAGTTGTTCACTTAGTTATAAGAGATGAAAATGATATTGTTTACATAGATAAAGTAGAAGCCGATAATACCATAAGAATGGCTTCAACTATAGGAAGAAGGTCACCATTATACTGTACTTCAGTAGGGAAGGCTATATTGGCTTTTATGGATGACGAAGAGGTAGAAGAGATATGGAAGAATAGCAATATTCAGAAATTAACTGAGAATACTATTACTGGTTTTGAAGAGTTTAAAAAAGAGTTGAGTAAGATCAAAGAACAAGGATATGCTGAAGATGATGAGGAGAATGAGTTAGGAGTTAGGTGCATTGGGGCTCCTGTCTTTAACCATAATGGTGAAGTAGAAGGTGCTATAAGTATTTCTGGACCTACTATTAGGGTTACTAAAGAGAAAGTTGGGGAAGTAGCCGAGGCATTGAAGAAATATTCAAGCATGATTTCAAAGGGGCTTGGTTATAGGGGATAGTGTATTTATAGCAATTAAGTTAATATAAATAATAATATCAAGTTACAAAAGGAGGAAAAGATTTGACAGCTTCAAAGCTTTCCGCAAGTGAATATGTTTATAATTGTTTAAAAGATGAGATAATGTTTTTAGAATTATTACCAGGACAAACAATAAATGAAGTAGAAACTTCTAATAGGTTTAATGTGTCGAGAACACCTGTTAGAGATGCATTCAATAGATTGGAATCAGAAGGACTTATTGATGTTAAATCTAAATATGGTACTTTTGTTACATTAATAGATATAGATGAAATTTCGGATATAATGTATATGAGAGAAAAGTTGGAGTTAGCAGTTATAAAGGATATAAAATATATATCAAAGTCCCAAGAAGTAAAGATAAATGTGTTATTGCTGCAACAATATAAAATATTAAATAGTAATCTTGATGAATTAGAAATGGCACAGAAATTTTTGGAAGCAGATAATGAATTTCATGCTGCAATATTTAATTTAGACAATAAAGAAAGTATATGGAAAAGAATTGCTGAGGGTAATCCTCACTATAATCGATTACGGCTATTGGCAAATAGAGAAAATAAAAATAGTTTGGACAAAATACATGAGGACCATACTAAAATTATAAAGGCTATAATTTCTAAAGACTATGAGTTATTAGAAGAATATTACAATAAACATATTTATGAGGGAATAGAAAATCTAACGGAAATTGTGAGTAAATATAATGAATATTTTAAATAAAACAGAATCCTTCACAACTAGCAAGATTATTGCTAGTTTTTTACAAAGCAAAAATGTTGCATACAACAAGTTGACATTTGTATACAACATGATAAAATATAAAAGGAAATTCGATTGCATCAAAATAATTATTATGCATTTATAACAGTTGGAAAGGAGAGTATTTCAATGTACAGACTCACAAAAAAGATAGTATGTTTACTATTAGTAGGGATTTTAGCATTTAACTTAGCAGGGTGTAGTATCAATACTGGTGGAAAACGTATTATCAGGATATCACATGGACAGTCATCAACACATCCACAACATATAGGTTTATTGACATTTAAAGAACATATAGAATCCCAATTAGGTGATAAATATGATATTCAAATTTTTCCTAACGAATTATTAGGGCCATCTAATAAGGCTATTGAATTAGTTCAAACGGGAGCAATAGATTTTGTAGTTTCTAGCACAGGGAATTTGGAAACCTTCGATGATATTTATCAAATATTTAGTATGCCCTATTTGTTTGATAGTGTAGATGCATACCATAAAGTTATGGAAGATAAAGAATTAATGGAAAGTATATTTAAATCTACAGAAGCTGCTGGATTTGAAGCAATTACATGGTTTGATGCAGGTACTAGAAATTTTTATGCAACATCAGCAATCAGAACTCCAGAGGATTTAAAAGGGAAAAAAATTCGAGTCCAACAAAGTCCTACCAATGTAAGAATGATGGAATTATTTGGTGCAGCAGCGGCACCTATGAGTTTTGGAGAAGTCTACACTGCAATTCAGTCAGGGGTTATTGATGGTGGAGAAAATAATGAGCTTGCTTTGACTAATAATAAGCATGGAGAAGTAGCAAAGTATTATTCATATAATCATCATCAAATGGTCCCAGATATGTTAATAGGTAATGTTAAATTTTTAAATGAATTATCACCAGAAGAGAGAAAAATCTTTAATGAGGCAGCAGAATTATGTACGATTACTGAACGGGAATACTGGGATATTCAAATTCAAGAAGCAATAGACGAAGCAAAATCTATGGGGGTTGAATTTATAGAAACAGATATAGAATTATTTAAAGAAAAGGTACTTCCATTACATGAGGAGTTATTAGAACAAAATAGTAAACTAATATACATATATGAAAAAGTCCAGGAGATAAATAAAGAAGTAAAGGGGTTAGAATAATATGAGTAATTTCAAAGTGAAAATAAATAAGATATTAGAGATAACATGTATTTCTTTATTTGTATTTATAACCATCATAGGAACATATCAAATAGTGACTAGATATGTATTTAACTCACCCAGTACAATTTCAGAAGAATTATTAACTTTTTCTTTTACATGGATGGCATTATTATCTGCAGCTTTGGTGTTTGGAAAAAGGGAACATATGAGAATGGAATTTGCGGTAAACTTTCTTAAAGATAAGTCAAAGATAATGTTAAATATAGTTTCTGAAATTTTAGTTATAGCTTTTGCCTTAACGGTATTGATTTATGGAGGTATTAAGATTACTAAACTTACAGCAACACAGATAACAGCATCTTTAGGTATACCAATGTCATATGTATATATAATTATTCCCATAACAGGGATTTTGATAGTTTTATATAACATTATAAATATTAATGAATTAGTTAAAGATCTTAAGCCAAAAGATTTGAGTAAGGAGGGAAAATAAAATGAGTATCGCACTAATTTCAGGTTTGATAATAGCCATTGTTTTAATAATTTTATTAATAGCAGGGGTACCCATAGCTATTTCCTTAGGAATATCCTCAATACTCGCTATCTTACCTACTTTGAATTTTGAAGCTACAGTTATTACAGGGGCTCAAAGAACATTTTCAGGAATATCAGTATTTACATTAATAGCTATTCCATTTTTTATTCTAGCAGGTAATATTATGAATAAGGGTGGAATTGCTGTAAGATTATTAAATTTTGCAAAACTTATATCAGGTAGAGTTCCAGGAGCAATGGCTCACACTAATGCTGTAGCAAATATGATGTTTGGAGCCATTTCAGGATCAGGAGTTGCAGCAGCTTCAGCAATGGGTAGTATTATAGGACCTATTGCAGAAAAAGAAGGATATGATGCTGATGATATGGCTACAATCAATATCGCTACTGCACCAACAGGGTTATTGATACCCCCAAGTAATGTATTGATAACTTTTTCTTTAGTAAGCGGTGGGACATCAGTAGCTGCATTGTTTATGGCGGGATACATCCCAGGAATTTTATGGGGACTTGGATGTATGGTGGTTGCATTTTTTATAGCAAAGAAAAAAGGATATGTGAGTACAGAACGTGTAACTATGGTACAAGCCTTAAAGATAATACTTGAGGCAATTCCAAGTTTATTGCTAATAGTTATTGTTATTGGAGGAATAACATCAGGTATATTTACAGCAACTGAAGGTTCCGTAATTGCAGTGCTATATAGTTTAATATTATCTCTTTTATTTTATAAAACTATAAGTATTAAAGATTTATATGGAATTTTTAAGGAAAGTGCTGAGTCTACAGGAATGATAGTTTTTTTAATTGGCGTATCAAGTATAATGGCATGGGTGATGGCATTTACTGGAATTCCTTCAGCTATTTCAAATGGGCTTTTAGGGATAAGTCAAAATCCTGTGATTATCTTATTGATTATTAATTTCATATTACTATTTGTAGGGACATTTATGGATATTACTCCTGCTATATTAATTTTCACTCCAATTTTTATGCCTGTTTGCCTAAATCTAGGTATGTCAGCAGTGCAATTTGGAATCATGATTGTACTAAATTTATGTATAGGAACTATAACTCCTCCTGTAGGAAACATACTCTTTGTAGGGGTTAAGGTTGGTAAGACAAAACTTGAGAATATAATAAAAAAATTAATACCATATTATATAGTCATATTTATTGTTCTATTGATTGTAACGTTTGTTCCACAAGTAAGTACTTGGCTACCTACATTGTTAGGATATTAAAGAAATAAAGCTTAATGGTAGGAGGTTTAAGATGAAAAAATTTATTAATGATAATTTTCTGCTTAATACTCAGACTGCAGTAGATCTATATCACAAATATGCTAAAGATATGCCAATATTTGATTATCATTGTCATTTAAATCCTGTAGATATTGCAGAAAATAGAAGATATGAAAATATAACAAAGATTTGGCTAGATGGTGATCATTATAAATGGAGAGCTTTACGTAGTAATGGGATAGATGAAAAATATATAACTGGAGATGCATCAGATTATGAAAAGTTTGAAGCTTGGTGTAAAACAGTTCCCTATCTATTAGGAAATCCTCTATATCACTGGTCTCATTTAGAGTTAAAAAGATTTTTTGATATTGATGTTTTAATTAGTGAAGAAACAGCAGGTGAAATTTGGGAAAAAGCTAATAGAAAATTAGAATCAGATGAGTTTACTGTTTTAGAGTTAATAAAGAAGTCAAATGTAAGAGCATTATGTACTACAGATGACCCTATAGATAGTTTGAAGTATCACAAAATAATTAGAGAAAATCAGAAATATGAAGTAAAGGTATTGCCAACATTTAGACCAGATAAAGCTATGAATATTGATCATAACGGTTTTAAAGCTTGGGTAACTAGCTTAGGTCAAGTGAGCAATATGCCAATTGAAAATTATGATGAGTTTATTAAAGCATTAAAAAGTAGGGTGGAGTTTTTTCATGAGCAAGGATGTAGAATTTCTGATCATGGTATAGAAGATATATTTTTTGAAGTATCTAGTGAAGAGGAAGTGGAAAAGATTTATCAAAAAGGATTGAAGGGTGAAAAATTAACTCAGTCTGATGTCGATAAATTTAAAACTATGACTTTACTTAATCTGTCACAGATATTCTATAAGTTAAATTGGACTATGCAACTTCATATTGGTGCATTAAGAAATAATAATTCTAGAATGTTTGAAAAGATTGGTGCTGATACCGGATTTGATTCTATTAATGATGGAATCATAGCAAAGAAATTATCAAAGCTTTTAGATAGCATGGATATGAATAAGGAACTACCTAGAACAATTCTTTATTGCTTAAATCCTAGGGATAATGATGTAATAGCCACTATGATAGGAAATTTTCAAGGTGGAGGTATACCAGGTAAAATTCAATTTGGATCAGGTTGGTGGTTTAACGACCAAAAAGATGGAATGGAGAAACAAATGAAGTCATTGGCGAATTTAGGACTTCTTAGAAGGTTTGTTGGTATGGTTACAGATTCAAGAAGTTTTCTATCTTATACAAGACATGAGTATTTTAGAAGGGTACTATGTAATTTAATAGGGAGTTGGGTAGAAAATGGAGAAGTCCCAAATGATATTAACTTATTAGGATCTATGGTAGAAGAGATATGCTATAAAAATGCAGTTGAGTATTTTGGGATAGAGATATAATGGAGGTTGATGTATTTGAAACTATCATTTAGGTGGTATGGAGAAGAGGATCCAGTAAAGATAGAATATATTAAACAGATACCTAGTATGGATAGTATAGTAACAGCGATCTATGATGTACCAGTTGGTGAAGTTTGGAGTATGGAAAGTATAAACAAAGTAAAAGAAACTGTTGAAAAAGCGGGTTTAAACTTTGACGTTATAGAAAGTGTTCCTGTACATGAAGATATAAAATTAGGTTTTTCAAGCAGGGATAAATATATAGAGAACTACAAGCAGAACATTATAAATCTAGGAAAAGCAGGAGTAAAAGTTATATGCTATAATTTTATGCCAGTATTCGATTGGACAAGATCTCAACTAGATAAAAAATTAGAAGATGGCTCTACTGCCCTTGTGTACTACAAGGATCAAATTAATAAGATGGACCCACTGAAGGGGGAATTATCACTACCAGGATGGGATTCAAGTTATACTAAAGAAGACCTTAAGGATTTATTTGATAAATATTCAAAAATTGATGAAGAAGACCTTTGGACTAATTTAGAGTATTTTTTAAAGGAAATAATACCAGTAGCTGAAGCAAGTAACGTAAAAATGGCAATACATCCGGATGATCCACCATGGTCTATATTTGGATTGCCTAGAATTATAACAACGGAAGAGAATTTAGATAGATTTTTGAAACTCGTAGATAGTGAGTATAATGGATTAACTCTATGTACTGGATCTTTAGGAAGTGGAAGTTTTAATAATATAGTTAGAATGGTGGATAAATATTCAGCACAAGGTAGAATACACTTTATGCATGTAAGAAACATTAAATTATTAGACGATGGAAGTTTTGAAGAAAGTGCTCATTATTCATCTTGTGGTTCTTTAAATATAGTTGAAATAATGAAAGCTCTTCATAAAAATAAATTTAATGGATACCTTCGTCCTGATCATGGCAGGATGATTTGGGGTGAAACTGGTAAACCTGGATATGGATTGTATGACAGAGCTCTTGGTGCAATGTATATAGCAGGTATTTGGGAAACATTAGATAATGTAAATAAGGAGTGAGATTATGAAACTACCATTTAAAATTGATTTAAGTAACAAAGTAGCTGTAGTTACAGGGGGTACAGGCGTACTAGGGAGTTTATGGGTAGAGGCATTAGCTGCTTGTGGAGCTAAAGTTGCTATTCTTGGAAGAAACTTAGATAAAATAAATGAAAAAGTAAAAGATGTAGAAAATAATGGTGGAATTGCAATAGGAGTAGTAGCAGATGTACTAAATAAAGAAAGTCTAGTAAAAGCTCATATTGAGATTTTAGAAAAACTGGGACCCTGTGATATTTTAATAAATGGAGCAGGAGGCAATCATCCTAAAGGCACTACTACAAAAGAATATTTATATGAAGAAGATTTAAACAATACTGATGAAAATAATGTAACTTTTTTTGACTTAGATGGAGAGGGTATTAGATTTGTATTTGATTTAAACTTCTTGGGAACATTTTTACCATCTCAGGAATTTGCAAAAGATATGGTGGGCAGAAAAGGATGTACCATAATAAATATATCATCTATGAATGCATATACTCCTTTAACTAAAATACCAGCATATTCAGGTGCTAAGGCAGCTATCTCTAACTTTACAGAATGGTTAGCTGTCCATTTATCAAAAGTTGGAATTAGAGTAAATGGTATAGCACCAGGATTTTTTCTAACTAGTCAGAATGAGAGTTTGTTATTAAATGATGATGGCTCCTATACAGATAGGTCAAGAAAAATTTTAAATAGTACACCTATGAATAGATTTGGAAAACCAGAAGAGCTTATTGGAGCTTTACTATTCTTAGTAAATGAAGAAGCATCTAGCTTTGTTAATGGAGTTGTAATACCTGTAGACGGAGGATTTTCAGCTTATTCAGGGGTATAGATTTTCTATATAGTAGTTATTTTCTATTATCTAATTTACGAAAAGATAGAAAAGATAAGAAAGTCATTATTAGCAGTTATGATTGCTAGTGATGACTTTTTTATATTTTTGTTTAACATATGTGAGATATTAACAGCTATGGTATAATAGAGATAAGTAGGTGATGAAATGAAGATACAAAATCCTTACGATAAATTTTTTAAAGAAACCTTTGGAAATATAGAGGTAGCACAAGAACTACACTAGGAGAGATGATAACAGGATATAAAAATTTGCCAAAAGAAGTACAAAAATTTATTCCTGACTATGAATATTTAATTTATGATATATCGAGATACACAGATGAAGAAATAAAAGGTGAAGCTCAACTTAGAATATTGCTCACTATATTTAGAGATATATTTATAAAGGATAACAAAGGGCTACAAGAGTCGATATATAGAGCAGTAGCATATCTACAAGAATTAGATGATAGAGAAACAGGAATAGAGTATTTTGAAACCTTTATTAGATATATATTTAGTGCAAGATCAAATTTAACAAAAAGAGATGTTGAAGAAATAATAGAAGAGATAGAAAAGTCTTATCCTGAAGGGAGTGAAGTTATTATGACTATAATAGAAAGATATAGAGAAGAAGGTCTTATAAAGGGTATGGAAAAGGGTATAGAGAGAGGTATGGAAAAAGGCATAGAATTGGGAGAAAATCGAAAGAAAATTGAGGTAGCTAAAAATTTACTTAAAATTAATTTGCCAATAGAACAAATAATAGATGTAACGGGATTAACAAAGAAAGAAATGGAAAAGCTGATAGAAGAAAGTATTAATTAATAGCTATGTTATTATTTTAAACTCCTCCTTAAATTACCTTGTATGTAAAAATTGATTATATAAAAAATACATATAAGGTGATAATAGTGGAGGAAAAGCAATCTAAGGAGAAGAGGGAATCAATTCTAATCCAAGTAAACAAAATCAAGAAAAAGATAAAAAATAGGTTGTGTTAAAGTCGGAAATAAAAGTCCTTTTCTGGTAAGAATAAACCAGAAAGGGACTTTGTTTTCACTATCTTTGAGCTTTACTAGAAGCATCCCCTTTAACAGGTTTTCAACTTCGATACAGTTACCATATTAAAATCTCTGTGGATAGTATGTTTTAGTGCCGATGCAGCTACACCAAATTCTAAAGCATCTTTGAAATTGTTTCCGCTGAATATACCATAGATAAATCCTGATTCGAAAGAGTCTCCTCCACCTACTCTGTCAACTATTCTTACATCATATTTTCTTGAATGATAGAATTCATTTCCATCATAAGCACAAGCAGACCAACCATTGTCAGAAACCGAATAGGATTCCTTTAAAGAACTTATAACATATTTAAAGCCAAATTTTTCTTTCATTGTTTAAATATACTTTGGTGTCCAGCTAATTCTAACTCACCAGTAGCTACGTCTGTTTTTCCTATAATTAAGTTCTATAGAAAGAGAGAATAATTAATTAACTAATTATTCTCTCTCTTTTCTATAATATTTTCTAAATTGTAAAGGTGTTATATTCTCCTTTTTCTTAAATATCCTAATAAAATTACTCTGGCTATTGAATCCACAGTCCATAGCTATATCGGTAATACTATTGTCTGTAAAATAAAGCTGATTTTTTGCATGAGATATTCTTTTTAGTAAGATGTATTGATTTAAGGTAAAGCCTGTTATATTTTTATAGGAATGTGCTAAGTAATATTTACTTATAAAAAAGTCAGCTGCAATGGATTCTAAAGTTATATTTTGTGTGAAATTCTCATCTATGTATGTTTGTATATCAAGTATTCTTTGATCCTTTTTATTGATATTAGTAATAGGGAATTGATTTGTATATTCTCTATATAAAAATATTATAAGATGACTTAATAAAGAAACAAATTCAATATGCCAAAACTCTTCTTGTGCCGAGTATATGAGACTTAAATTATTTAATATCCTACTTATTGAGCTTATATGCTTTTTCTTAACTTCAAATTTATTTTCAAAGGAATCAGTACGAATTTTAAATATGGATAATAAAGCAGGTTCTTTAATTATATTATCTAGATAATGGGAATCAATAATGATCATATATCTTGAATATGGAGTAGTTATTGGACTCATTTCATGTTTTTCTAAATTATTTAAAAACACTAAATTGTTTTTATCACAAGTATAAATCTTATTATCTATAGTAAAATTAGCCTCACCTTCAGTAATGAATATTATCTCATATCCATTATGAAAGTGCTCCGTTAAGCCTATTCCCCTTGAAGTCAATGTTTTAAAATCCATATTAATATTCTGATGATCCAATTTATCACCTCTTTTAATAAAAGCAATCTTTATCAATTTTTGGGCAACTTGTCAATATAATTACACGATTTACTATATTATAATGTTACCGTAAATAAAAAACAACAGTATTAATTAATTGTTAATAAATGCTATTTAATCGAGGAGGAGAAATATTGGCAGGGAATACATATGCAAGTAATGGAAATTTTAAGTATGGACATCTTAGTGAATTAGAAAAAGACATAGAAAGACTAGAATTAGGTATAAAAACATCCCAAAATCTAGATTTGTTTAAGATGAGAATTAATATTGGGAATCATATAATTCCAAATTCTATTGCTAGTCTTCCGATGGAAGGTGGAGACTCTACTGAGGAAGGAAGTCCAACGGAACTTACGTATAGAAAGTATGAAAAGATCGCAAGAGGTGGGGCTGGATTAATTTGGATAGAGGCTGTTAGTGTTACTAAAGAAGGAAGATCCAATGATAAGCAACTATGGATAACAGAAGAGAATTGGATGGAATTTAAAAAGTTGAATGATTTAATCAAACTATCTGCAAAAGAAGAGTTCGGAGAAAACCATAATCCTATAACGATTATTCAGTTAAACCATTCAGGTAGATATTGCAAAGTAAATGGAAATAAAAACCCTATTATTGCAACACATAAGGAGTTATTAGATAATAAATTAGGGATATCAGATGATTATCCAGTTGTTACTGATGATTACCTTAGAGGGCTTGAAGGAGATTTTTTAAAGGCTGCTAGGTTAGCAAAAAAAGCGGAATTTGATGGTGTAGATATAAAGGCCTGTCATGGATATTTATTATCAGAGTTGTTATCTGCATATGAAAGAGAAGGTGAATATGGAGGCAAATTTGAAAATAGAATTAAATTATTTATAAATGTTATTGATAAAATAAAAGAGGACAATGATTGTCAAGGATTATTACTGGCTTCAAGGTTAAACATATATGATGGTTTACCATATCCTCAAGGCTGGGGAGTATCAAAAGAAAACGGTATAGCTATGGATTTAGAAGAACCAAAAAAACTCATAAGTATTCTAGTAGAAAAAGATGTAAAATTAATAAGTTTAACTATGGGAAATCCATATTTTATACCTCACATAAATAAACCATATGATATTGGAGATTATGTTCCAGATGAAAATGTTATCATAAGTTGTAATAGACTTATAAGTGGAATTGGAGATATACAAAATACTTTTCCTAGCATTAATTTTGTTGGAGTAGGATATAGTTGGTTTAGGCATTTAGCACCTTATGTAGGGGCAGGTAGTTTGGAAAACGGATTATGTAAAATTATTGGTTTTGGGAGAGAAAGTATATCCTATCCTAATTTTGCCAGAGATATATTAGATAATGGTGAGATGAAAAAGAATAGAGTGTGCGTATCTTGTAGCAAGTGTAGTGAAATGAAATCTAAAATAAGCACTTGTGGATGTGTTGTTAGAGATAATGAAGTTTATTTACCTATTTACAAGGAAATGAAAAATAAGGAGATTAAATAATATGAGTAGAGTTGCTGTTGTTACAGGAGGGACAAGAGGTATAGGACTCGGCATAGTTAAAGAATTGTATGAAGACGGTTTTTCAATTGCTTGTCTCGGTAGAATAATAAGTGAAGAAGTAAATGATTTAATAAGAACATCTGAAGGAAGAATTAAATTTATTACAGCTGACATCAGTGATGTTGATAAAATACAGGCAAGTGTAGAAGAAGTAGTCTCTACATTTGGTAGGATAGATGTTCTAGTTAACAATGCAGGTGTAGCTCCTAAGGAAAGAAATGATGTTCTTAAAACAACACCTGAAAGCTTTGATTTTGTAATGAATACTAATCTAAAAGGGACATATTTTATGACTCAAGAAGTAGCAAATATAATGATCAAACAAGATAAGCAAGATTTTCCGCCTAAAATCATAAATATTTCATCCATGTCTGCATATACATCTTCTACGAATAGAGGAGAATATTGTATATCAAAGGCAGGGATTAGTATGATAACTAAACTTTTTGCCGATAGATTATCGAATTATGGAATACTTGTTTATGAAGTTAGACCAGGAATAATTAAAACTGATATGACATCAACAGTTAGTGAAAAGTATGATAAGTTGATTGAAGATGGTTTGCTGCCAATCAAGAGATGGGGGACACCCAAAGATATTGCTGAAATTGTAAGTATATTATGTTTACCTAAAATGTGTTATTCAACAGGCGACATTATAAATGTAGATGGTGGATATCATATAAGGAGGTTATAGAGTAAATGTATAAAGGGCAGATTACAATCAATAATATACCAATCAATGTATATGAGTATAATACAATAGTAGTTGGCTCAGGAGCAGCCAGCCTTAATGCAGCAGATGCTCTATTTAAATTAGGTCAAAAAGATATAGCGTTAGTAACCGAAGGAATGAATAGAGGAACTTCTAGAAATACAGGTTCTGATAAACAAACTTATTATAAGCAATCTACTTCTATAAAGGATGCTGATAGTCCCCTTAAGATGGCTAAAACTTTATTTAATGGTGGAGCAATGCATGGAGATATAGCATTGGTAGAAGCTGCTTTGTCATTAAAAAGCTTTTATAAATTGATAGATATAGGGGTACCTTTTCCCCATGATACATTTGGACAATATGTAGGTTATATGACAGATCACGACGAAAATAGTAGGGCAAGTTCAGTAGGACCATTAACCTCAAAGTATATGACAGAACAGTTAGAAGAAGAAGTAAGAAAAAATGGAACAGATATATTTGATAGATTTTTAGTGATTTCCATATTAAAAGATGAATTTAATGAGGAAGCTGTAGGAGTATTAGCTTTAGATATAAAAAATATGGATGAAAAAAACTATGGCTTGTCATTGTTTAATTGTAGAAATATTATTTATGGAACAGGTGGACCTGCATCAATATACTATAGATCGGTTTTTCCGAAGAGTCAATCAGGAGCTACAGGAATTGCACTAGAAGCAGGAGTTAAAGCTAATAATTTAACTGAGTGGCAATACGGGATTGCATCTATAAAGTTTAGATGGAATTTATCAGGTACATATCAACAAGTTATTCCTAGATATATATCTACTGATATGGATATGAATGATGAGAAAGAATTTTTGGGAGATTATTTCAAAAATCCAACGGACTTGTTAAATGCTACATTCTTAAAAGGTTATCAATGGCCCTTTGATTCTAGAAAATTAACCAACAACGGTTCTTCAGTGATAGATTTACTTATATATATAGAAACACAAATAAAAGGGAGACGAGTATTTTTAGATTTTACTAAGAATCCTAGTTGTGCTACTGTAAGCGGAGGTTTAGATTTTAATCTTTTAGGAAAAGAGGCTTATGAATATTTAAAAAATTCTAATGCATTTCTAAAAACACCAATTGATAGATTGGCAAAAATGAATCCTTTATCCATAGATCTATATAAGAAAAATAATATAGATTTAGAAAAAGAGTACTTAGAAATAGATGTTTGTGCACAACATCAAAATGGAGGATTAGCTGGTGATATTTGGTGGGAAAGCAATTTGAAGAACTTTTTCCCGGTAGGCGAAGCAAATGGAACATTAGGGATTTATAGGCCTGGCGGCAGTGCTTTAAATTCTACTCAAGTTGGGAGCTATAGAGCTGCTGAATTAATAAAAAATAAATATTATCAAAAACCTATGGAATTGGACAAGTTTATAACCAAGGTAAATAATCAGGTTATGAGAAAAGTAAATCTTATAGAGAGAATAAAAATAGAAGACCATAAGAAATCCAATTTAATTGAATTTCAAGAAAGACTACAAAAAGAAATGTCAAAAATAGGTGCCTTTATTCGTGATAAACAAAAAATTGAAAAAGGACTTATTATGCTTAATAAGACATTTAAAGAATTTACAGATTTAGTTTATATAAATGATTTAAAAGAACTACCTACTGTATTTAGAATATACGACATGATAATAACTCAAATAGCGTGTTTAAGCTCTATTTTAGAATATATTAATAAGGGAGGCGATAGTAGAGGTTCTTATTTAATATCGGATGAAGATGGTCTTTATGAAATAAGAATAAATGACATGGTATTGAAATTTTCATTAGAAAAGGATTTCAGAGATAAGATATGTGAGACTGTGATTGATGAAAACGATGGGATTGATGTTTTTCATAATTGGGTAGATGTACGACCGATCCCAGAGTATGATTCGTGGTTTGAAAATGTGTGGGAAGAATATAGACAAAAGAAAATTTATAATTAGGAGGAAAATATGAAATCAAATATAACTTTTAAGAAAATATTAGTTTCAATAATTATATGTGCACTTGCTTTACCACTGTTTGCTTGCGGAAACTCTGAAAAGACCAGTAGTGGGACTGAAAAGGATGTATATGAATTAAAATTTGCCCATGTTGTTAGACCAACAACACCAAAAGGAATGGCAGCCGAAAAATTTAAAGAAATGATAGAAGAGAGAAGTAATGGAAGAATTAAGGTAACCATATATCCAGATTCACAAATGGGTACAGATCAAGAAATTAATGAACAAATATTAGCTAAAACACTAGATATGAATGCTCCATTTTTATCTACTATTACATCTTTTGTTCCTGAGTTTGAGTTGTTTGATTTACCATATTTATTTAATACCAGTGAAGAGGTTTTTGCAGCATTAGATGGTGAAGTTGGTGAGAAATTAAATGAATATTTAGAAGCTAAAGGTTTGGTTTCGTTAGGATATTGGGGTGGAGGTTTTAAACAATTAACAAATTCAAAATTACCGATAAAAAGTGTAAAGGATTTAGATGGTTTAAAAATTCGTGTAAGCCAAAGTCCACTTTTAGTTACACAATTTAGGGCTATAAATGCAGGTGGAATTTCCGTACCTTTTAGTGATTTATATTCCTCTTTACAAACGGGAACTGTGGATGGACAAGAAAATCCCTATGCAAATATAGCCACTAGAAAATTTTATGAGGTACAAAAATATTTAACTATAAGTGATCATGGGTTTATGGGATTTGTGTTTATAATGAACAAAGATAAATTCCAATCATTACCAGAAGATTTGCAATTACTTGTAAAAGAGGTTTCCAAGGAAGTCACTGAATGGCAATGGGAAAAGACTGCGGAAATGGATGCTGATTATCTTAAGGAAATAAAAGATAAAGGTATGATAATTGACGAATTTGATGATGCTGCAAAAAAAGAATTTAGAGAAGCTACACAAGCAGCATACGATGAATTTTTAAAGATGGAAAATGGACAAGAGTTATTAGAATTAGTAGAGAAATATACGAAATAATCAGTGATAACAATGTATGAAGGACAAATAAAAGAATTAGTCCTTCATACATCAATATGCTTTTACAATATAAAATGATAGGATGGTTCTTATGAAAAAAATATTTCAAGTATTAAATAAAGTAGAGGATGCTGTGGCTTCTAGCTTATTGATAATAACATCTTTATTGGTTTTTGTACAAGTTATATTAAGATATAAATTCAATTATTCAATATCTTGGTCAGAAGAAGTATCAAGAATGATGATAGCGTGGTTTATTTTTATTGGTAGTAGTATGGCAGTAAAAGACAATGCTCATGTTAATATGGATGCATTGTTTTCCATAATATCTGGTAGAGCCAAGATATTGGTAGGCATGATAGTAGATATTATAAATATTATATTTTGTATCATCATTATAATAGCTGGTATAAATATGTTGAAAAATGCTATGGCAATAGGCTCAATGGCTACATCTGTAAAGGTTCCGCTTTATATACCTTATGCTTCAGTACCAGTTGGAGTATTTCTAATGTTGATACGCTACATAATAAATTTTAAAAACAAGTTCAATGATTTAATTAGATTTAATGATATTAAAAGAGAGGTGAAATAATGTTATTATTAGTATCCTTTATAGTATTACTTTTACTTGGAGTTCCCATAGGTATAACAACTGGACTTTCATCTATTATAGCAATGCTTAGCAGTGGTATAGGTTTAGATACTGCTGTGCAGAAGATGTTTTCAGGAGTAGATTCTTTTAGTCTAATGGCTATTCCTTTCTTTATTTTTGCTGGAGACATTATGTTAAAGGGAGGAGCTTCAAAGAGGTTAATAAACTTTGCTAATAAATTATTTGGTTGGATAACTGGCGGATTGCCCATTACTGCAGTAATTTCTTCTATGTTTTTTGCTGCATTATCTGGTTCTAGTCCTGCTACGGTAGCTGGTGTAGGAGGAGTAATGATTCCAAATTTAGTTGAAAATAAATATGATCGTAAGTTTACAGTAGGCCTATTATGCGCTGCTGGGTCCCTTGGAATAGTTATTCCACCAAGCATCACAATGATGTCCTATGGTGTTGTCTCAGAACAGTCCATAAGTGATTTATTTATTGCTGCTATAATACCTGGAATTTTTATTGGATTAACTTTAATTGTATATAGTTATATTTATTCTAGAGTTAAAAAACATGAGAAATCAGATTTTCCAACATTTAAAGAGGTAATAACTTCCTTTGGTGAAGCTTTTTTTAGTATATTAATGCCGATTATTATTCTAGGTGGTATTTACTTAGGAATTGCAACTCCTACAGAAGCAGCGGCAGTTTCTATAGTATATAGCTTGGTTATTTCTATTTTTATATACAAGGAGATAGATTTTAAAGATGTACTTGCTATTTCCAGAAGGTCTGTAATAACTTCTGCTATGATAATGTTTGTTATCGCAAACTCAAAGATATTTAGTTGGTATTTAACTTTCCAACAGGTTCCCTTAAAAGTTGCTGAAAGTGTCCTAAAGTTTGAAAGTTCTCCTATTTTGATTTTACTTGCAATTAACGTTATATTATTATTTGTAGGTATGATTATGGACTCAAGTGCTGCTGTACTTATTTTAACACCTTTATTTATTCCTATTGTTATGAATATAGGTATTAGCCCAATTCATTTTGGGGTTATTATGATTGTCAATTTATCAATTGGAATGTTAACTCCACCCTTTGGGTTGAACTTGTTTGTAGCTTCGGGTATAAGTAAATCATCTTTATCAGATGTAATAAGTGGAAGTATACCATTTATTCTGTTATTGATTATAGATTTATTGATTATTACGTTTGTACCACAATTGTCATTAATGTTAATAAAGTAGATTGTAATATAAACCGCTTACTTCAATGTGAGCGGTTTTTTATTTATAGAAAATAAATTATGTAATTGAAGCTTAAAACAATGGTTTAGAAAGATTTTAGTTATAAATATAAAATAATTAAGAAATAAAAAGAAACAAGAAGGGAAACAAACAGAAACAAATAAAAAGACATAGTGAAGAGAAACTATGTCTTTTTATTATCTATTGATTACTTTTTTAAGTAACATTCTGAAAAAATATAAGAATTAATGCCATAAATAGGAAAATTGCTTTATATATAGATTTTGAAAAATAAGAAATATAATTAAATTAAGAAATTTAAAGAAACAGAAAGGGAAACAAACAGAAACAAATAAATATTATGTGGAAGGAAAATAGGAGGGATAAGATGACTAGGGTTAAAAGACCTACAATATATGATATTGCTAATACTGCAAACGTATCCCCTGCAACAGTTTCAAGAGTATTGAGTGGGGCTAATTATCCAATAAGTGACGATACAAAGAAACTCGTTTTAGATGTTGCTGAAGAATTGGAATATAGACCTTCTAGTTCAAAATATGTGACTAAATCAAGATTATCAGAAATTGGTGTTATAGTACCTAATTTAAGTAATCCATATTATTCTACACTGGTGCTGGCTGTAGAAAGATTTGCAGCAGAAAATAAGATGAGAGTTTTATTATGCAATTCAAACGGAGATGAAAACCTTGAAAAATATTATGTAGAATCTTTAATACAAAAAAAGATAAAAGGTATTATTATTTCTTCAGTTGCAAGTTCAGTAGATCATATAAATAACATTCGTTATACAGGTGCATCAGTAGTTTCTTTCGATCAAATAGTAGATATAGATTGTAATAAAGTTTCTTTTGATTATAGAGAAGGCGGGTATCTCGCAACGAAGCATTTAATTGATCTTGGACATAGAAGAATAGCCTTTATTAGTCCATATCTAACTAGACATAGTAGAAAGAAAATATTTGAAGGATATAAGGACTGTTTAGTATCTCACAATATAAAAGTAGAAGAATCATTAATATTTACATTTCCAGAGCTAGTGGAGAAATCTGAAAACACTGGTTTGGATCATACTGATAATGAATATTACACAAAAGAATTATTGCGGTTAAAAGATAGACCAACTGCTATTTTCTGCATTAACGATGTAATAGCTCTAAAGGTATTAAAAGAACTAAAGTTCCATGGAATAAAAGTACCAGAAGAAGTTTCAATAGTAGGGTTTGACAATATAGATATTCTAGAAGTTATTAGTCCAAGACTAACTACTGTTGACCAGTGTACTTATGAAATGGGCAGGTTAGCTGCAGAAATGCTTTATCTAAGTGTAATGGATAAAACAAGAAAGAATATTTCAGTTTCTTTGCAGCCAGTTTTAGTAAAAGGAGAGTCAACAGCTCCTATAAATACACCAATTAAATAAAAATTATTATATAGAGGAGGATTTTGATGTCATTAATTAAAGAATTTATGGTAGACAAAATGAATGTAAAAGTGTATTCAGAAAGAGAATTTATGGGGAGTAGTGCTGCTAAAGAAGCAATAGAATGCTTAAAAGAATTGCTAGATAAAAAGGAAGAAGTTAATGTTATCTTTGCAGCAGCACCATCTCAAAGTGAGTTTTTACTTGAACTGACAAAGGAAAAATCTATTGATTGGACAAGAGTTAATGCTATGCATCTTGATGAATATATAGGTTTAGAGAAAGATTCAAAGCAACGTTTTGTACATTTCCTAAATGAAAACGTATTTAATAAGGTACCTTTTAAAAACGTATATTCTATGGATTTTATTAAAGGTGTTAGAGAAGAATTATCTAGATATGAATCCATACTTAAAAATAATCCAATAGATGTAGCTTTCATTGGAATTGGAGAAAATGGACATATTGCATTTAATGATCCAGGAGTAGCAGACTTTCAAGATAAATTATTAATAAAAGAAGTAATATTAGATGAAGCTTGCAGACAGCAACAGGTAAATGACAAATGTTTTGATAGCTTAGAAGAAGTTCCAAAAACGGCTGCAACCGTAACGGTTCCTTTGATAATGAGTGCTAAAAGAATTTTCTGTATGGTACCTGCTGCAACAAAAGCAAATGCTGTAAAGAGGACAATAGATGGAGATATAAGTGAAGACTGTCCATCTACTATTTTAAGAAACCATGATAATGCAACTCTTTACTTAGATCCAGATTCAGCAAAACATATTTTATAGAATAAGGAGGATTTACCATGATTACTGCTATTAGGAATGGGAAGATTATTACACCCTATAGAATTATTGAAAATGCTACTGTCGTCATAAAAGATGGATATATTTTAGATGTTCATGAAGAACCTATGGAAATCAGTGAAGATGAGATAAACATCATAGATGCAAATGGATTATATGTTTCACCAGGATTTATAGATATTCATACTCATGGCGGCGGTGGGTTTGATTTTATGGATGGAAGATATGAGGATTTTATTGGAGGTGGATTGGCCCATTTAAAGCATGGAACCACTACTATAGTGCCTACCACACTTACCAGTTCTCGTGAAGAGTTAATCCAAAATATTGAATCTTTTAAGAAAGCACAAAAAAGTTCCAATGGACCTGAATTTCTAGGATTACATTTAGAAGGACCATATTTTAGTATGGAAATGAAAGGTGCTCAGGATCCTAGATATATTAAAAATCCTGATCCCAATGAGTATTTAGAGATTCTTAATATTGGAGATGGAGCAATTATAAGATGGTCTGTTGCTCCTGAATTAGACGGTGCCTTACAATTAGGAACTGAACTTAGAAAAAGAAATATATTACCTTCTATAGCTCATAGTGCAGCTGTTTATGAAGACGTATATAAAGCTTTTGAAAATGGATATACCCATGTGACTCATTTTTATTCTGCAATGTCAATGTTAAAGAGAATCAATGGATATAGATATTTAGGAGTTGTAGAGAGTACCTATCTCATAGATGAAATGACAGTAGAGATAATAGCAGACGGTTCTCATTTACCTTCTGAACTAATACAGTTGATATATAAAATAAAAGGCAGTGACCGAATATGCTTAGTTACTGATTCCATGAGAGGTGCGGGAATGCCTGAAGGTGAGTATATATTAGGAAGCATAAAAGATGGACAAAGAGTTATTGTGGAAGACAACGTAGCAAAATTACCAGATAGATCAGCTTTTGCAGGAAGTGTTGCAACTAGCGATATGTTAGTTCGAGTTATGTATAAAGATGTACAAGTTCCATTAACTGAAGCCATAAAAATGATAACGGCTACACCAGCTAAAATAATGGGAATAGACAACAGAAAGGGAACAATATCAAGAGGAAAAGAAGCAGACTTAGTATTTTTTGATGAAGATATTAATGTAGAAAAAGTATTAATTAAAGGTAAAACTGTTGACTAAAAATTGCGAAGGAGGTGCTTTAAATATAATTAAGCAAAGTTTTACTTTTACTTATAAATAAATAAAGGGAGGATTTAATATGCATGCTTTAGACTATTTAGCAATAACCCTGTTTTTCTTTATTATGGTTGGTATAGGGTGGTATTCCAAAAATAAAGTTAAGGATTCAACAGACTTCTTTCTAGGTGGAGGAAAAGTACCTTGGTGGCTATCAGGAATATCACATCACGTGTCTGGCTATAGTGGTGCAGTTTTCGTTGCTTATGCAGGAATAGCTTATACATATGGATTTACATTGTATATTTTCTGGGCTGTAGGGATTTCAATTGCAATATTTCTTGGCTCAATAACTATAATTCCAAGATGGCCTAGATTAAGACAAAAGCTAAATATTCAATCACCTACTGAATATATGCAACTTAGATATGGACTGTCTGCCCAACAACTAACTGCTTGGTCTGGAGTTATAGTTAAATTATTGGATGTTGGAGCAAAGTGGGCATCAATAGGTATTCTATTGTCTGGATTTACAGGATTACCTATATGGCTTGGTATTTTAATTTCAGGATTTGTATCTTTATTCTATGCTTCTATTGGTGGAATGTTTGCAGACTTAATGACAGATTTTGCACAGTTTATCGTACAAATTACAGGAGGATTGGTTCTTTTCTTCGCAGTATTAAAACAGCTAGGAGGACCGTCTGCTATCTTTACAATATGGGATCAGCTGCCACCAGGTAACTCTAATTTATTCAATGGACCATATACACCATTATACGTTACAGCTATGCTAGTAATAAACTTTTTAAGTTACACAGGTGGAACTTGGAACTTAGCAGTTAAGTTTATAGCTACAAGTGAAAGTAAGGATGCTAAACGTTCTGCTAGACTATCAGCAATATTATATTTTATATGGCCTTTAATATTATTCTTCCCTATGTGGGCAGGACCTATATTATTTCCAGGAATGGAGAACCCTGCAAATGATCTTTATTCTACATTAACAACAACGTTTTTACCTCCAGGATTGGTAGGATTAGTATTGGCAGCTATGTTTGCTAACACTATGTCTATGACAGTTTCAGATTCAAATACTATATCTGCTGTTATTACTAGAGATATATTACCTGCCATATCAGAAAAATTTGAGAAACGTAAAGACTCTTTAGTTTTAGCTAGAACTACTACAGTAATTTTTATTGTATTGACAATATTGGTTGCATTATTTAGAGATGTATTTGGCGATGTAGTAGGATTGATTTTAGGTTGGTTTGCAGCATTACTAGGACCTACAGCAATACCATTAATATGTGGATTGTTCCCAAGATTTAAGCACTCAGATAATAGAGCAGCAATTCTATCAACAATAGGAGGATTCATGATTTTCATTGCTACAAAATACTTAGGTTTAGAGGTATCTCCAGCTTTAGGTCTAGTTTTACCAATCCTTACATCCTTTATAATATATACAGGATTAGGGCTTATAAACAAAATGTTAAAGAAAGAAGTACCAGCAGAAGTAGAAGAATTATTGTTATATCTTGATACAGATGAAGCCATTTCCAAAAAGGAGATGATTTAATAGTGTATAGCAATTTTAAAGAATTAAGGAAGTTTTATAGAGAAGAAATTGAGAAAAACTTTTTCCCATTCTGGAAAAGAGCCTATGACAGTGAATTTGGAGGTGTATATACCTGCTTCAATAATCAAGGCACAGAGCTTTCTTCAAAAGATAAATATACTTGGTCTCAAGGAAGATTTTTATGGCTTGTAAGTAATCTATTTATAATGGTTAGTGAAGATAAATTGAATTTAGATTTATCAGAAATAAAGGATATGGCAGCTAAAACCTTCCAATTTCTTAAAGACAATGTTTTCTTAGATGACTTTAAATGTGCCTATGCTTTGACTAGAGAAGGAAGTAAGATAGATTTTGATGGAAGAATGGATACTAGTATTTTTGCTGATACCTTTGTTTTGATTGGCTTTAATGCATATGGTAGATTTTTAGGAAACAAAGAGGCTTTAGAGTATGCAAATAAAGTTCTAAACAGCATTATGGATAGGATAGATTCTGGTGATTATATGACTGAACCATATCCAGTCGATAAGGCTTTTAGGTCTCATTCTATACCTATGATTTTATCCAATTGTCTTCAAGAATGTCTAGAAACTAGTAGAGCCACAGGGTTTAAATATGACTTGGAACTAGAAAATTTATTGCAAGAGAAAATTGATGAAATTCTTGACTATCATGTACAAAAGAATAATACAATATGTGAATTGAAAACGGAAATAGATGAGTACAAGGATACACTACTACACAACCATATTAATCCTGGTCATACTATTGAGTGTTTATGGTTTTTAATTCATGGTCTTGAATCATTAGGTGGATATGATAATAGGATTAATAAGATAAAGGATATATTTAATTCTACATTGGATATTGGAATGGATAAGGAATTTGGAGGACTATTAAGATTTGTTAATAGGAATAAGGGGTTAAAGCCAGAAGGAAGGCTTATTGGGGACAAGTTTGAAGAACTAATTAATGATACTTGGGATTATAAGCTGTGGTGGCCTCATTCAGAACTTCTTTATACATCATTGCTTCTCTATTTTAAAACTAAAGATAAGGACATGCTAAAAATATATAATGAGGCACATAAATATGTGTTCCATACTTTCCCAAACCCTAATAGAGAAATCGGGGAATGGATTCAGATCAGAGATAGGGAAGGAAAACCTATTAACAAAGTAGTAGCACTTCCTGTAAAAGATCCTTTTCATATACTTAGAAATTTCATGTTAATTCTAGACCTGTTGCATGAAAGGGACGAGGAATATGAAAATATATAAAGGTAAGATTGATATAACTCCTCAAGAAAAGTTAAAGCTAGGAGGATTTGCCCATAGAGATAGTAGATATGTAGGTGTAAAAAATAATTTATATCTTAGGGTTTTAATAATGGAAGTAGATAATAGAAAAGTGGCTATATTTACTGCTGATATATTATTTTGGAGTAAAGAAGTAGTAGAAGAACTTAGGAGTATAATAGAAAGAAAATATTTGATTAGTAAGGAAAATATAATATTTTCAGCCACTCATAATCACAGTGGACCTTTATTACCAAAAGATATGCTGCCTGAACTTGGAGAATATAGCCAAAGCTATTCACAGTTTTTGAAAGAAAAAGTTATACATTTATTGGATTCTGTCTTTATGAATCCAATAGATGTATATGTGGAATACATCGAAGATAAAATGTACTTTGGGGTCAATAGAAGGTTAAAAGAAAATGGCAAAATATTGATGAAACCAAACTATCAAGGAGAAATAGATAATACGTGTAGCCTAATAAAATTTAACAATGTAAAATCTGGGAAAGTAGAATCAATTCTTATTAACTATGCACTACATGCTAACGTAACCGATGATAACTATATAAATACTGATTATCCTGGGGTCATATGTAAGAACCTAGAGGATAAATTTGAAGGTAGTATAGTTTTATTTTTACAAGGATTTTCAGGTAATATTAGACCAAAACTTATAATTGGAGAAGAATTTTTCCGTGGAACCTTTGAAACAGTAGAAAACCTTGGAAATCAAATTAGTGATAAGATAATAAAAATTATTTCAAAGAATGGAAAGATAATTAAGTCTGAACTAGATAGTTATTCATTAAAAATAAAAATGCCAATGGATCTATCTATTCAACAAGAAAATAAACTTTTTAGTGCAGAAAATAATGACTTTTTTCTTAGATGGATTAAGTTTATTAAAGAACATCCAGAGAAAGAAATAGATGGCATTTATCTTCATGTTCAAGGTATTAAGTTGTCAAGGAACCTAATGATAATTACATTAAATGGAGAAGTAGTTACTGAATATGCTTTATATATAAAAGAAAAATATAAGGATATTAATTTTTTAACCTTAGGTTGTTCTAATGGGATGATTGGATATTTAGCTACGAGAGAACAGCTATTGGAAGGCGGATATGAATCAGAAGATTTTATTTATTATTTTGGATTACCAGGGAAATATTCTACGGAAATTGACAACCTTATAAAGGGGGCCATGGTAGAATGTGTCGAAAATCTAATGAAGGATGTGATTTAGTGAAAGTTGATATAATAGATATGTATTATGAGGCAGTAACTGGTCATATTAGAAAAATATATGAAGAAGAAAAAGTTAAGATAAAAGAAGTGGCAAAAGTATTATCAAAACATATAAAACAAGATAAATTAGTTTATATATGGGGACCAGGTGGACATTCTAATTTAGCTTCACAAGAAATATTTTTTAGAGCAGGTGGATTAATGCACGTTAGTGCTATATTAGATGGTGGAACACTTCTTAGTAATGGTGCATTAAGATCTATGGAGATTGAGAGATTACCAGGGTACGGAAAAATAGTAGTACGAGATAATAATATAGGTGAAGGTGATTTATTAATAATTGCTAATGCATATGGAATTAATTCAGCCGTAATAGATTCAGCACTAGAAGCTAAAAGATTGGGTGCTACAACTATTGGAGTATCTTCTTTTATTCATGCTGAGTCTACACCTTCGGATCATGTAGCAAGACATCCTTCTAAGAAAAATCTTCATGAAATTGTAGATTATGCTTTGGATTGTAAGATCGAAGTTGGAGACGCAGTACTTAAAATAGAAGGATTGGAGCAGAAAGTTGGTGCTCTTTCAACTTTTGCTAATGCTTTTGTTTTAAATTCTCTAGTGGTTGAAACTATAAATAATTTAGTTGAAGAAGGTATTAGGCCGCCTATTTGGCAAAGTGGGAACTCGGATGGTGGCGATGATTGGAACAAACAATTTATGGAAAGATTTAAAGGAAAAGTTAGATGGCTATAGGCTATTAAGAATAAAATATAAATAATAGGGGGTTGATTAATCTGAAACTATCATTTAGGTGGTATGGAGAAGAGGATCCAGTAAAAATAGAATATATTAAACAGATACCTAGTATGGATAGTATAGTAACAGCAATATATGATGTACCAGTTGGTGAAGTTTGGAGTATGGAAAGTATAAACAAGCTAAAAGAAACTGTTGAAAAAGCAGGTTTAAACTTTGACGTTATAGAAAGTGTTCCTGTACATGAAGATATAAAATTAGGTTTTTCAAGCAGGGATAAATATATAGAGAACTACAAGCAGAACATTATAAATCTAGGAAAAGCAGGAGTAAAAGTTATATGTTATAATTTTATGCCAGTATTCGATTGGACAAGATCTCAACTAGATAAAAAATTAGAAGATGGCTCCACTGCCCTTGTGTACTACAAGGATCAAATTGACAAGATGGACCCACTGAAGGGGGAATTATCACTACCAGGATGGGATTCAAGTTATACTAAAGAAGACCTTAAGGATTTATTTGATAAATATTCAAAAATTGATGAAGAAGACCTTTGGACTAACTTAGAGTACTTTTTAAAAGAAATAATACCAGTAGCTGAAGCAAGTAACGTAAAAATGGCAATACATCCGGATGATCCGCCATGGTCTATATTTGGATTACCTAGGATTATTACAACAGAGGAAAACCTAGATAGATTTTTGAAACTCGTAGATAGTGAATATAATGGATTAACTCTATGTACTGGCTCTTTAGGAAGTGGAAGTTTTAATGATATAGTTAGAATGGTGGATAAATATTCAGCACAAGGCAGAATACACTTTATGCATGTAAGAAACATTAAATTGTTAGATGATGGCAGTTTTGAAGAAAGTGCTCATTATTCATCTTGTGGCTCTTTAAATATAGTTGAAATAATGAAAGCTCTTCATAAAAATAAATTTGATGGCTACCTTCGTCCTGATCATGGCAGAATGATTTGGGGTGAAACTGGTAAACCTGGATATGGATTGTATGACAGAGCTCTTGGTGCAATGTATATAACAGGTATTTGGGAAACATTAGATAATGTAAATAAGGAGTGAGATTATGAAACTACCATTTAAAATTGATTTAAGTAACAAAGTAGCTGTAGTTACAGGAGGGACAGGCGTACTAGGGAGTTTATGGGTAGATGCATTAGCTGCCTGTGGCGCTAAGATTGCTTTACTTGGCAGAAATCAACAAAAATTAGATAAAAAAGTAAAGGAAATTATAGATAATAGGGGCACTGCCATAGGCATTGAAGCAGATGTCTTAAATAAAGAAAGTCTAGTAAAAGCTCATGTTGAGATTTTAGAAAAATTGGGACCCTGTGATATTTTAATAAATGGAGCAGGAGGCAATCACCCTAAAGGTACTACTACAAAAGAATATTTATATGAAGAAGATTTAAACAATACTGATGAAAATAATGTAACTTTTTTTGACTTAGATGGAGAGGGTATTAGATTTGTACTTGATTTAAACTTCTTGGGAACATTTTTACCATCCCAGGAATTTGCAAAAGATATGGTAGGAAGAAAAGGATGTACTATAATAAATATATCATCTATGAATGCATATACTCCTTTGACTAAAATACCAGCATATTCAGGTGCTAAAGCAGCTATCTCTAACTTTACAGAATGGTTAGCTGTCCATTTATCAAAAGTTGGAATCAGAGTAAATGGTATAGCACCAGGATTTTTCTTAACCAGTCAAAATGAAAAATTATTATTAAATGAAGATGGTTCCTATACAGATAGATCAAGAAAAATTTTAAATAGTACACCTATGAATAGATTCGGAAAACCAGAAGAGCTTATTGGAGCTTTATTATTCTTAGTAAACGAAGAAGCATCTAGCTTTGTTAATGGAGTTGTAATACCTGTAGACGGAGGATTTTTAGCTTATTCAGGGGTATAGATTTTCTATATAGTAGTTATTTTCTATTATCTAATTTACGAAAAGATAGAAAAGATAAGAAAGTCATTATTAGCAGTTAGAATTGCTAGTGATGGCTTTCTTTTATCTACATTTGATTATTCCTATTGGAATTGGATATAAACATATGATAAAATAGGACAATACTATATTAATTCTTGAAAGCCAATATAGAAAAATTAAATGGAAAAGAAGTGTATAACATGACTAGAAGAAAAAATAAAGCTTATATCCTAATTTCATGGACAATAGTTATACTTTGGCTAGTTCTGATTTTTTATTTATCATCTCAGGTAGTAGAGAAATCTAATGGCTTAAGTAAAGGAATAACTGAAGTTATTGTAAAAACATTAGAAAAGATTATACCTAATGCAAATATAGATATAAATAGATTTAATCACTTGTTAAGAAAAAATGCACATTTCTTTGCTTATTTTATACTTGGAGTATTGGTTATGAATATTGTAAATAGAAAAGGCATTAACGGTTTTAAAGCTTTTGCCATAGCTTTAGGTATTTGTATACTTTATGCTATATCAGATGAAGTACATCAGTTATTTGTACCAGGTAGAGGTGCACAGGTAAAAGATGTACTTATTGACAGTGCTGGAGCAGCTACTGGAATTGGTATATGTAAAATAATTAGTAAAATTCGCAGAAAAAAAGATAAAATATTATAGATGTATGATTTTGTCATAAAGTAATATTAGCTATGTGTAGGGGAATACGAAGTGATAATAAGGGTTCAAGCATGATGAGAAGGATAATTTTATAGAAAATGCCCGAAAACCTCTGTTGTTTATCTCGGAGGATATAAGGGTATTAAATTAAGGCATAATATTAACGGAGGAGTGATGCTATGCCTGAAATTAGGTCAATAAAGGACTTGAGAAATACAACTGAAATTTCGGAACTTTATAATAGCAAACAAGAACCGATTTTTATAACCAAAAATGGCTATGGAGATTTAGTTATTATGAGCATAAAAACGTATGAACGAGAGGATAGCTCGAGCAGATTTATATAGAAAACTTACCGAAGCAGAGACACAGGTTAAAAACGGTGAACTACTTTTAGATGCTGAAAATGTTTTTGAAAAAATGAGAAAGAAGAATTGTAGAGAATATCCATAGATTAAAATTTATACAAAAAGCGAATTATGATCTAGAGCAGATTTATAGTTATATTTATGTTGAGAAACAAGTGGTTATTATGCGAATACTTTATGGTCGTCGAAAATATGAAGATATACTTTAAGCATCTGTTAGACAGATGCTTTTGACTTTTCATTTGTATTTAGTATGAAGATAAAATCTTTGTATAAAATTAATTAATAACTTTATTTACCTCACTTTTTTTAGAATTACTCAGTATTAAATGAAGGATTATTCCAATGGCTAATCCCCAAGCAGCTCCCCTTGTAGCTAATACTGCCCCCATAACTCCTGAAATACCTTTATCTAAATCAGTATCACAGATATCCATTGCAAGTCTTGTACATATGTATCCTTGAACCAATAATGTCAGTGATAATGCTACTGGAAGCACTGGTTGAACAAGAGAAACTATAGGAACTAGAGTAACAGAGATGAAGGTCATCCATCTAAATGTCCCTACACCACCGAATATAGAATCCATAGCTTCCCTACCTTCTTTATATCTTTGGGATACAGCAGCTGTTACGGCTGCCCACAATGGTCCGCATAGTGGTACATAAGGTGCTATCAATGCCATTATTATATTTCTAAAACCGCTTATTAAATTTGATCTGTTTGAATTGAAGTCAATTTTTTCGTCTTTTCTTATTTCATCAGCTTCATTAATCAAAGCTTCACTAGTAACAAAATCTCCAAAAGCTATTATATATGCCATTATAGCCATAGGTATAGCTGATATAAATAATTTAGCTTCTGGAAAACCAATTCCAAAAGGACTAATAGTTTTTATTATAGTTGAAAAATTGGGAATATGAATTATTGAGCCTATTTCTATTTCAGGTATAGGTAATTCTTTAGCAATAGGTCCAATTATAATACTTACTATTATTGCAGGAAGCATACCATATTTACCTATACTATTAAAAAATCTATTTTTCTTTCTTAACTGTCTAAATTTTTCAGAGAACAATAGATAAAATGCAAATGCAGAACCTATAGTAACGGATATAGGATATAGTTCAAATCTTCCTCCTATTTTAAACTCTCCTATTATGGCAGAAAATCCTGCTCCCAATAGGATACCGGCTTTTATTGAATTGGGAACTATCTTCATCATTTTACCTGCTATACCTGTTGTTCCCATAATTATGAATATTAATCCAACTATAAGTTGTAGTGCTATTAAAGCATGTATTCTTTCGGTACCAATGGCAAATTTACTTAAATAAGCAATAGTAAGAGGAATAGATGGAGTTATCCATCCTGGAACTACAGGATCCCCTAATAAGGCATGTATACAATATAAAAATCCATTAATTATGACCATGCTCCATGCAATATCAAAGGATAGTCCTAAATTTTCAGTTAGAATTGGTATTGCTCCTAAACAAGTGGCACACATCAATATAGCTTGTAGGGCCTCAGACCTTTCCCATCTATAATGAACAAAGGGAAGTCTGATTTTAAATATGCCAGCTGGTATGTAAGGATGTTCTTGACCATGTTCTCTCTTTAAAGCCATATATTTCTCTCCTTTCCATTTGATAGTTTAATAATTTCTTTTATAATTTTTTTGTTTACCTATATTTATATAAAGCAATTACAGTGCCAAAAGATATGTCTATAAAATTACATAAGGGTTTATATAAGCATTAACCTCACTAGAACCTATCTATAATTGTTTTAGGATAATTTCTTATAAAATAAAAAACAATATTAGTTGCATAATTGCAACTAATATTGCTATCTATTTAACATAGTTAATCATATATTATGTTGATAATTGTTGTGTTTAACAGGCTAAATTGTGCTATGTTGTAAAATTGCAACAAAGTTCAATTATGCCATAAAAAATATTTAAATCTTATATTTACAACTTGGTTAAGGTTCTTTACAGTTTATTGGTCTTGTTGTAGACTAGATGTGATAGGCTAAGTCTAAATTTAGTACAAATTTCAATGATTAATATAAATGTTTTAAAAATAAACTACAATTTTCAAGTATTTATTTAAGGAGGAAATAAAAAATGCAAGTACGTAAAGCTATAATTCCAGCAGCAGGTTTAGGTACACGCTTCTTACCAGCTACGAAAGCACAGCCAAAAGAAATGCTGCCAATTGTGGATAAGCCTACTTTACAATATATTATTGAAGAAGCTGTAGACTCTGGGATAGAAGAAATACTCATTATTACAGGAAGAAATAAAAAGAGTATAGAAGATCATTTTGATAAATCTATTGAATTGGAACTAGAATTAGAGAAAAAAGGTAAGGATGATTTACTTGAAGAAATAAGGAAGATTTCTGATATGGTAAACATTCATTATATACGTCAAAAGGAACCTAAGGGACTAGGGCACGCTATTTATTGTGCTAAAAGCTTTATTGGAAACGAACCTTTTGCAGTATTATTGGGAGATGATATAGTTTATTCTGAAAAACCTTGTTTAAAACAAATGATTGAAGCCTATGAAGAATATAAGGCAACAATCTTAGGAGTTCAAGAAGTATCTAAAGAAGATGTGAACAAATATGGTATTGTTAATGGAAAACATATAGAAGATAGAGTATACAAGGTAAAGGATTTAGTAGAGAAACCTGATGTAAAAGATGCACCGTCTAATATAGCTATTTTGGGAAGGTATATTATAAATCCTGCTATATTTCAAATACTAGAGCATACACAGCCAGGAAAGGGTGGAGAGATTCAGCTTACTGATGCATTAAAGGAATTAGCTAAAAAAGAAGCTATGTATGCTTATAATTTTGAAGGAAGAAGATATGATGTAGGAGATAAACAAGGTTTTTTAGAAGCTACTGTGGAATTTGCATTAAGAAGGGAAGATTTAAGAGAGAATTTCTTTAGTTATCTAATGGAGATAACCAAGAACAATATATTAAACGATAATATAGATATTAAATAGTAGGTGATAAAAACTAATCCTAATGGATTAGTTTTTTTATGCAAAAAGTATGTGTAAACATAGTACTTAATATCTGTTTCGTTATTTATGTGTCGAAAAAGATAATATTAAAAGATAAATGGTAGAATAATGAAGGAGAATTTGATAAAATATAATTGGTATGAATTGGCATGGGTTAATTTAACAACTAAATTATAAAATTAAACTAGAAGAAGGGGTTATAGATGAAAAAAAGACGTATAGTTTTTCTTATGTTCTTAGATGTAATAGCTATTAACCTTGCATACATATTAGCCCTATATATTAGGTTTGAAGGAGTACTAGATTTATCTTATATGAAAATTTATTTAAACCATATTATAGCTATTACATCTATGAAATTAGTTGTTTTTTATCTTTTTAAGTTATATAAAAGCTTATGGGAATACGCTAGTATTGATGAAATGATAGAAGTAGTAGGAGCTTCTATTGTTGCAAATGTTTTGATTGGAATATATATGTATTTATCACAGGCAGGACTTCCGAAAAGTATTTATGCTATGGTATTAATATTGGATATGGCTTTAGTTGGAGGAAGTAGGTTTTTTTATAGAGTATTTAGAAGGCTAAAATACGGTATTAAAAATGAAAGTGATTACAAAAGAATCCTTATTATAGGTGCAGGTGCAGCAGGAGCTTTAGTACTTAAAGAATTAAGAAACCATGAAACATTACATAGCAAACCCGTAGCTTTTATAGATGATGATCCAAAGAAAAAGGGAAAAAACATTAATGGTATTCCTGTTGTGGGAAATAGAAATAATGTATTAAAAGTTTGTGAAAAATACAGAATTGATGAAATAATTATTGCAATGCCTTCTGCTAAAGTAGAAGATAGAAAATACTTTTTAAATGAATGTAAGAAATCTAATTGCAAAACAAGGATTTTGCCAGGAGTATATGAGCTTATTGATGGTAAAGTTAATGTAACTAAAATAAGAGATGTTCAAATTGAAGACCTTTTGGGTAGAGAAGAAGTAAAGCTAAATTTAGGGGAACTATCTAATTTCATTGAAGGGAAAAGAGTTTTAGTTACAGGTGGAGGAGGATCTATTGGCTCTGAACTATGCAGACAGATTGCTAGATTTAACCCTAAAGAATTAATTATATTAGATATTTATGAAAACAATGCCTATGATATACAAAATGAGCTTATAAAACGGTATGAAGATCTAAAACTTCAAGTCATTATAGCAACGGTTAGAGATAAAGTTAGAATAGATGAAGTATTAGAGAAGATTAGACCACAAATAATATTCCATGCAGCAGCCCATAAACATGTTCCTTTAATGGAAAACAATCCAGGAGAAGCTATAAAAAACAATGTCTTTGGCACTTTAAATGTAGTACAAGCTGCCGATAAATATAATGTAGATAAGTTTGTCCTTATATCTACAGATAAAGCAGTAAACCCAACGAATGTAATGGGAGCAACTAAAAGAATTTGTGAAATGATCATACAATCTTATAATTATATTAGCAATACTGACTATGTAGCTGTTAGGTTTGGAAATGTGTTAGGCAGTAATGGAAGTGTAATACCTTTGTTTAAGAAACAAATTGCTGAAGGTGGACCTGTTACTGTAACGGATGAAAGGATAATCAGGTTCTTCATGACTATACCAGAAGCGTGTCAGTTAGTATTACAGGCTGGAGCTATGGCTACTGGAGGAGAAATATTTATTTTAGATATGGGTGAGCCTGTAAAAATTATGGATTTAGCTAAGGATTTAATAAGACTTTCAGGATTTCAGCCCGAAGTGGATATTCCCATAAAAATAACTGGTCTAAGACCAGGGGAGAAACTTTTTGAAGAGATTCTTTTAAATGAAGAGGAAATGACTAAGACTAGTCACAATAAGATATATATTGAGGAGCCAATGGAGTTTGATAATAATAAGTTGATGAATCATATTTTCAAATTAGAAAATGCTGTTAGAAGCCAAAGTTCTATGAAAATAAAAGATGTTTTAGCAGAAATAGTGCCTACTTATAGACCTTTTAAACCAGTTTCTCTTATAGAAGAAGATATTATTTTTACAGGTCAAAAAGAAACAGCAGTTACCTATGATTAATTAGCTAAAACTAATACAGCAGTAATGATTATAGGGAAAAGAATTATGAAGGTAGCTACAAGAAGACTTTGTTTCTCTTTTGCGTTTAATATGTAGTCAGAATTATAATAGTTTTTTTCCTTTTTTCTTTTAGAAATTTTTTTTATAGCATTAACAAAAGTCATAACTAAACCTCCAATAAATCGAAATATGTCGAACTACATAGTATTATACTATAGCAATGCAAAATGTAAATAGGATTTTAGTGCTATTATGACAAAATAGACTATTAGGAGGATAGAAATATATTTTAGTTTTGATACAATAATTATATGTGCTTATGTCACAGTAGGGGAGGATTACAAGGATGGAAGAAATTAGTTTGCGAGAGTATTTTTTTATCCTACGAAAGAGGTTAGGATTAATTTTAATATTAACAATTGTTGCTGTAGCAACTAGTGGTATTGTTAGTTATTTTGTCTTAGAACCAGAATATCAAACCTTTACTACATTAATGGTAGGAAAGCCAAAAGATTATCAAAGTGAAAGTAAACTAGAATATAATGAACTTTTATTAAATCAAAAACTTGTATCTACTTATGGAGAACTAGTAAAGAGTAGAGTCGTTGTAGATCAAGTTATTAAAAATTTAAATTTAGATATGAGTTTTAAAATATTTACAGAAAAGGTAAATGTAAATTTAGTTAAAGATACAGAGATTATCAAGATTCAAGTAATGGATACAGATCCAAAGTTAGCAGCAGAGATTGCCAATGAAACTGCTGAAGTCTTTATGGATAGTGTAAAAACTATAATGAAAGTAGAAAATGTACAAGTAATAGACAAGGCTCAGCCTCCAGAAAATCCAGTTAAGCCAAGACCAAAGCTTAATATGGCTATAGCAGGGATATTAGGTATTATGGCAGGGGTATTTTTAGCGTTTTTACTTGAATATATGGACAATACTTTAAAGACTCCAGAAGATATAGAGAAACATTTAGGATTGCCAGTACTAGGGGCTATACCAATGGTTAAAGATGAATAATTTTAAATTTTGAGGTGAAGAAATGAGACAAGATAAATTAATTACTCAAACAAATCCAAAGTCTCCAGTTTCAGAGGCATTTAGAACCTTAAGGACAAACATTCAATTTTCAAATATTGATAAGGATATAAAGACCATAGTGGTTACATCATCAAGTCCTAGTGAAGGGAAGAGTACTATTGCTGCTAATCTAGCTAATACTATTGCCCAAGGAGAAAAGAAGGTACTATTAATAGATTGTGATTTGAGAAAGCCAAGGGTTCATAAAGTGTTTGGATTAAGTAATTTAGAAGGGCTTACTAATGTAATAGTAGGAGAAAAGAAACTATCTGAAGTAGTACATAATAGTGAAGAATTAAAAGATCTTTATATTGTTAGTTCAGGACCTATACCACCAAATCCTGCAGAACTATTGGGTTCTAAAAGGATGAAAGATTTTTTAGATAGTATCAAAGAAGAATACGATATGGTTATATTAGACACTCCACCAATAGGCTTGGTTACAGATAGTGCAGTTTTGTCTACCATAGTCGACGGAACTATATTAGTAACTGCTGTAGGACAAACGGATGTTGAAGTAGTAAAAAGAGCAAAGGAACTATTAGAAAAGGTTAATGCCAATATAATAGGAGTAATATTAAACAAAGTACCTACAGAGGGAAGAGGATATTATAAATATCATTATTATCAATATTATAATTACTCTTATTATGAAGAAGATGATAATAAGAAAGGGAAAAAGAGGCGAGCTAAATGATAGATATTCACAGTCATATATTGCCTAGGGTAGATGATGGATCTATAGATATGGATATGTCCATAGATATGGCTAAAATATATTTAGAAAATAATATAAATAAGGTTATAGCTACTCCTCATTATATAGAAGGTAGTAAGAATACTTCTTTAGAAGATAATAAAGCAGCTTTATCTGAATTAAGAGAAGAACTATATAAAGAAGGGATAGACTTAGAAATATATCTAGGAAATGAAATTTATGTTTCTATGGATATAATAAAATATATAAAGGAAGAAAAAGTTTCAACTTTAAATGGGACAAGGTATGTTCTTATGGAATTTCCTATGTTTGATATTCCTTTATATGCTGAAAATATTATTTATGAAATGCTTTTAAAAGGCTATATCCCTATAATAGCTCATCCTGAAAGAAATAGTAAGATTATTGAAGACCCTAATATCCTTTATAAATATATAACCATGGGAGCTTTAGCTCAGCTAAATCTTCCGAGCTTAGAAGGAAAGTATGGCAGCAGTATAAAAACTACAGCTGAAATATTGGTTCAACATAATATGATTCATTTTGTAGCCACTGATGCCCATACCAATAGGGGAAGATCTCCTAAAGTAGCTAAGGGATTAGAAATATTAAGCACTATGGTATCTAAGGAGGATTTTGATAGAATCACTTATTTAAATGGAAATCTTCTGTTGGAAGACCAAAATATTTCTGTATCCGACCCTATAAAATATCAGGAGAAAAAAGGTTTTTTTAAATTATTAAAGAATAAAATAGGTATATTCTAGGAGGTGAAACATGAAGAGAAAAGTAGCAATATTTTTAGCAGCTTTAATATCAGCAAGTAGTTTATCTACTACAGTTTCCTATGGTGCCTCAGATGGAGCTTTGGAAGTATTCTTAGATCAGCTGTCAAAAGTAAGTGAGGATAAAAGGGAAACAGGAGCCTCAGTACTAAAGGTATATTTAGAAGATAGTGACAGTGGAATTAGAGATTTAAAGAGAGATTTAGACTCTTTCTTAAACGAAAACCATATTAAAACTATTCATCAAAAAGGATATAGCCTTGATGATGTTAAGGCAGAGTTAGACAGGCTTAATGGCTGGAGTATGGATGAAAGGATGCTTTTAATTGACCACCTATCTAATGGTGATTCTAATGGCATAAGAGATTTAGTTTCTAGTGCCGGAAAGGGAACTAATCCTGCACCAGAAGGAACAGGAAGTAGTGGAGGCAGCACTAGCGGAGGATCAGCTATAACAACAGACCCTAAACAAGGTAACATAAAAGAAAATCCTAAAAAAGAAGAATTAATAGAAGTAAACTTTAAAGATATTAATGAACATAAGAATAAGGATAGTATTATTTACTTAGCTCAAAGAGGGATCATTGAAGGGAAAACTAAGGATACTTTTGATCCTAATGGTGATTTAACTCGTGCAGAGTTTATGACTTTGATTTGTAGGGTTCTAGGTATCAAATCAGCCAATAATGAACCTTTAGCTTTTAAAGATATAAAGGTTAATGGTTGGTATTATGAATACATCAAGGCTGCTTTTGACAACAAAATCATTGAAGGGACAAGTCCTACTACTTTTTCACCTAATAATAAAGTGACTAGAGAACAAATGGTAGTTATTATTATGAGGATATTAAATGATAAGAAAATTACCTTTACTCTAGATCCAATAAATAAAGATGTTTTAATGTATAAAGATGCAGATAAAATATCTTCTTGGGCAGCCACAGATATGTTTTATGGGGTGAAATATGGGATTATTGAAGGAAGAACAGAGACTGCCTTAAATCCTAAGGACTTTGCAACAAGAGGAGAAGCAGCTGAAATTATTAAAAAGTTGTACGACCTTATGAAAAATAAGGGTAAATAAGTTAAAATAAAAGGAGGATGACTATGAAAAAAATACTATCATTAATGTTAGCATTAGCAATGATAATTAGTGTATTTACACCTATTATTGCTAATGCAGAAAAATTAGATCCAAAAGAGCAATTGTTTAATGAATTAAGAGCGAAATTTGAACCTATAAGGAGTGGAACTAATGCTGATGATGCAATAGCTGTAGTTGTGGCAGTATTAAATAACACAGAAAATATCTATAAAAATGTAACTAATAATGTAGAATATAAAAATTATTTAAATGCAAAAGGTATTACAGAAGCTACAGTGAAAGGTATTATTAGTGTGCTAGATAATAACAAAGAATTGATTAAGAGTATTATTAAAGATACTAACTTAGACTATAATAGTGTAAGTGGTCAATTGGATACACTTTTACAAAGCTTATATAATGCTTTACCAGAAGAGACGAAAAATAGTATAAACAAATATGCAAATAGAAAAGATGAAAAAATAAATGTACTTACTAACGTAATTAGTGCTTTAATTAATGAAAAAATTGGTTCAGGTAATTATAGTATGAAGACTAATAAGTGGATTTCATTTAATTTAGCTGTTACTGATAGTCAAATATCTACTGCTAATAAAAGCATTTCAGGGAAATCAGATGAACCGCTAAAAGAAATTCATAAAAACATAGCTACTAGCTTACTTAATTCCTCTGTAAATGTTTTATCAGAAACTTTACTAAATGCTGCCGGAAAATTACTTTATGAGACTAAATTAATAACTAAAGTAGAAGTAGATACAGAAAAACCAGATTCAGGTAGTAGCACAGGTGGTGGCGGTGGAAGTACATCAACTACACCATCAACTCCAGGAACTTCAACACCAGACCCAGTTATAGAAGTACCTACAGAAGGTGCTGTTATTGGAACTGTTGGAAAAGAACATGCAACAGTTACTACAAGTGCTAAAGGTACTAACGTTCAAGTTAAAGAATTTGAAACAGTAAAAGCTATTGATGCTTTAAGGAAAAAAGCAGGAGCAGATAGAGATGCCGTATTAGTTATAAAATTAGACCATGTTAAAGGCTTAGACGTTAAAGTAAGTTTACCAGTTAAAGTGGTTAAGGCTTTAGAAGAAAAGAAAGTTGACTTAAAAGTAGTAACTAGCGATGTAGAATTTGGATTACCAAAGGATGCATTAAAAGAAACTACTATACCAACAGGTGCTAAATTAGAATTAAGAATAGCAGAAGTTAGTAAAGAAGTAGAAGTTGAAAATGCTGACGTTAAGAGAGTTGTAGAGTTAAGCTTAGTAATCGTTAAAGGTAGTGAAGAAACTGTTGTTTCTACTTTCGATGCTCCAATTACTGTAAAAGTAGACATTAAAGGATTAGGAAACAATGATAAGCTTGCTGTATATTACTTAAATGAAGAAGATAATACTTTAGAATTTGTTACTGGTAAGATCCAAGATAACAAGGCAGTATTAGTATTAGAACATTTCAGTAAATATGTAGTTGTAGAATCAAATAAGACTTTCACAGACATTGAATCTCATTGGTCAAAACTATATGTTGAATCCATGGCTGCTAAAAATGTAGTAGGCGGATATGATGATGGAGCATTTAGACCAGAAGGAAAAGTTACTAGAGCAGAATTTGCTAAGATGATTATTAATTCTTTAGAGCTTAAATTAGAAAAGTATGATGGAAGCTTTACAGACGTTAAAGAAAATGATTGGCATGCAGATTATGTAGCTACTATAGTTAAATTAGGAGTAGCTGGCGGATATGATGATGGAACATTTAAACCAAACAAAGAAATCACAAGAGCAGAAATGGCTGTAATTTTAAGCAATATATTAGATGTGGAAGTTGAGGAAACTGAAATTGAAGCTTTATTAGGTCAATACAAGGATGTAGAGGCTATACCAGCATGGGCTACAGAAGCTATTGCTAAAGTAGCTAAAGCTAAGATTATGCAAGGAGTTAATGACAACTTTAATGCAGGAAATACAACTACAAGAGCTGAATCAGCTACAGCTATTTACAGAGTATATAATAAATAATAAAGCAGCTTTTAAAGAAGGAATAAGTAAATTATACTTATTCCTTCTTTGTTATAATAAGTAAGTTATTTTTTTAATTAGTTATAAAAATAAAAAAATGATATAATAAAATATAGGAAGATAAAAGAAAGGAAGTGTTAATATGTATATAAATACAAATATCAAGCTTCCACAGGAAATACTGCTTTCTTTAAGAGAAAGTAGTGAAAATATAGTACTAGAAATGAAAAAAACGATAGCTGTTAAATATTATAAAGAAAGGAAACTTTCCTTAGGCCAATGTTGTGAACTTGCAGAAATGAATAAAGAAGATTTTATTGAATATTTGGCACTTAATGAAGTATCTATTTTCAATTTAGAAGAAGAAGAGCTTTTTGAGGATATAAGAAATGCTTAAGGTAATAGCCAATTCTACTCCTATTATCGCTCTTGAAAAAATAGGCAAGCTAAATATTTTAAAAGAACTTTATGGAAAAATATATATACCTTATGGAGTTTATGAAGAAGTAATCATTGGAGGAAAGGAAAAGATAAATAATAACTTTATACAAAATAATGATTTTATTATAATTAAAGAAATAAAAAATGAAGAAGCTAAGAAGTTATTTCTAACAAGTCTCCATAAAGGGGAAGTTGAGGTCATGATTTTAGCAAGAGAGATGGAAGCAGACATATGTATAATAGATGATTTTTTAGCAAGAAAATATGCTAAATATTTAAACATAAGAATAACAGGAACAATGGGGATTTTATTGAAAGCTAAAGAATCTGGAATTATAAAAGAAATAAAACCATTGCTAGATAATTTAATTGAAGAACACATATACATTGATAAAAAGTTGTATAAGGATGTTTTACAAATAGCTAAAGAACAATGAAAATAGGGTCGATTGACCCTATTTTTTATCTATAGATATCTCTACCTGTATTATAATAATCCCCTGATTCTAAAGCTAAATTACCAGCTTTATCTCTTATATAGGTTAAGTCTGAAGAATTTTCTCCAACTACTCTTACGGAATAACCAGAAGTTACAGGTCTGTTTTCTATAGTTATAACTATTATACTTTTATCTGAAGATTTTAAAGATGTTCTGTAATCATCTCTACTTAATACATGTCCATCTGATAATCGAATGATTTCCAAATCTCTTTTGTATAGACCAGCACCTTCATCTTCTAAAGCTTCTGTAAAAGGTAATTCTATTTGGTTTCCGTAAACATTTAGGTTGCCAATATTAGACTTTACTCTAGGAGGTACTTTATCTACTAGAGAAAGGATAGTAGATTCTACTCCTGTGTTAATAGAAGTTTCCATCTTATTATTAGAGTTGATTCTTAAAGCACCTGATGGAATGCTGGTGTCATCGCTGTCATTTAAATGAATAGTTATTTCTGGTGAACCATCTACTACTACATCATAAATAGTTCTTCCTGTTATAGTAAAATCACTGGTTGAAGCTGATATTATTGGCTGATTAAATTTCACTTTAATCAAATTTGACTCTAATAAAACTCCCTGTCTACCAGAATTATCACCATAATAATCTATAGCTTTTGCTTTACCTGAGGAAGTTCCATCAAATTTAATTTTCATTAGTAAAGGATCTGTGTCATTTCCATTGATATCTTTTAATCCTCTAATATCTAATTCTGTTAAGTTTCCTGTTGTGCCTATAACTACCTTCTTATTATTTATTTGTTCAGGTAGGGTTATGGTTACTGATTTACCATCATTTCCAGGAGTAAACTGAGTATCCGTTGGTAAGTATTGCTGTCTTCCATCAAAATTCATTATATAGTTTTCTGGATTACCTACAGTAGTCATATCCATTTGTTTGCTAAAGTGAATTAGTATGTAGTTTCCATAGCCTGTATGGCTTATCATCTTTGGTTTTTCTACATCGTTCATATCTATTACAGCTGAGAAAGGGGCTACTGGATTTTTAAGAGGCGTAGTATCCGGAACTCCTTCAATAGTTAAAGTGTTTGATCCTACTGGTAGTGGACTATATAAAGACATAACGAATTCTCTACCAGAACCTTGTATGTCTTTAATACTTACAGTTCTTCCATCCTTATTCTTTATGGAATAATTAGATCTAGTTTTTCCATCTACATTTTTGCTGTAATAAACAGTTATAGATTTACCATCATCAGCCACTTTGTAGCTTAGTACTTCTGGGCTTGTTTTATCTATAACTGGAGTTACTTTTACTTCAGTCGATTTAATTTTATTGTCTGAGTAATCAGATACATTTTCAACATAGATTACATTTTCGCTAGTTGAAAGTCTATTATTAGAAAAATCAACAATAGCTTTGTTATCTACAAATCTAACATTATTTGCATATTTTTTTATAGATCCAGATTTCCAATAGAAATTATTCTTATTAGCCGAGCTAGGATCTATATCTTCATCGAATTCTATAATCACTTCTTCTAAAGTAGCTGAAGCATTTTTTATAGTAGGAGGTGTAGTATCCTTTACTACATCGAAGGAAATATCTTGATCTACAGATCTATGGCCTACATAGTCTTCTAAACCTGATACTGTCAAGGTATGCTTTCCTTCACCTAATCCAGAGTAAGATGAAAAATATATTAAAGTAGCAACATTATTTTCTAATTTAACAGTACCTGAAAATTTTTTTCCATCAACTTTAAAATTTGATGATGTAGCAGATTTAACAGGTTCTGAAAGTATAACTTTCATGCCTTTTGTCCCAAGTTGCTTAACTTCTAATACTTTCGGTATTTGGTTATCAAAGGCTTGAAATTCTTTATCTTTTATTTCTTTTTCCACACCACTGGTGGATTTAATTTTAAATGCAGACACTTTATATTTACCTTGTTGTGTCATAACTCCATTTAAAGTTAAAATTACCTTTGTATCATTATCTTCAAATCTTACATCTTTAATAGTTCCTGCAGTAGTAATATAATTGCTAGCAAAACTAGCATTAGACTTATCTACAGGCTGAGTAAAAATTAAAGCTATTTCTTTTAAATTATCTGCTTTCACTTCCGCTAAATCAAAAGGTAAAGCAGCAATAGTTACAGATTGAAAACTAGTATTTTGTGATCCACTAGTAAATCTATAGTGGTAAGTTCCTACTTGAAGATTATCAACTCTTAATGAGAATTTTCCATCTTCATCAACATTTACATCAATCATTTGTTCTCCAGTAGTTATTCCTGAAGAAGCTGGTCTTAAATGTAATTTTAAGGACTTAGCCCCTTTAGCAGTTCCTTCAAAGATTAAAGAAGTATTTTCAACTTTTACTTCAGCATCTACAGCCAATTGATCTGGTATATTAAGGTTTAAAACTTGAGCTAAAGTTAAGCTGCTGCCTTTTTTAGTTTGTCTTAGAGTGTTTATTGTCATAGCAGACATTTGACCTCTAGACAAATTACTCTTAGGATTACTTGTTAACCCTTCCATTAAACCAAGCTTTTCAGCTAATTCTGGGACATGATTCCATACTTTTACTTCTTCATCATATCCTAGAGTTCTAAGTAATACTGTTTGAAATTGTTGAACAGTAACAGTTTTGTTAAATCCAAATGTTTTATCATCCATTCCAGCAATTAGACCTTTATCTACAGCCCATGTAATATAAGGAATATAAAATTTTTGCTTATTTGTAAGGTCCTTAAATATATTTTTTCCCTGGAAATTTTTTGCTTTATTTTCTTCCTTATACAGTCTACTTATTAAAACTACCATATCTTGTCTTTTTAGGTTTTGATCCAACATTAAATCCCCAGTAGTGGAACCTTGCAATACGCCTATACTTTCTAAGATCTTGCCAGATTCACTAAAAAGATCTTTTTCTGTGTCTACGGCAAATACAGGAGCCAGTGCGGATAAAACTAAAGCTAAGACTATTGCTATTGATAATACTCGTTTCATTTATATCTCCCCTTTCTTGTATTCTACTACTATTATACTACAAAATAAGGTATTTAAATATTACAATCTAGTTACACTAAGATGTCCAGAAAAATTAATACTACTACGTTGACATATTATTTTTAATAAGATAGAATACTATAGTTATAGATTGTAGTATTCTTAAGGAGGTTGTAGAAAAATGCCTACTAAGTATATATTTGTTACGGGCGGTGTAGTTTCATCCCTAGGAAAGGGGATTACAGCAGCGAGTTTAGGGCAGCTTTTAAAGAGTAGGGGACTTAAGGTCACCATTCAGAAATTTGACCCCTATATAAATGTAGATCCAGGGACTATGAGTCCTTATCAACATGGAGAAGTTTTTGTAACCGATGATGGAGGAGAAACAGACTTAGATTTAGGCCACTATGAGAGATTTACGGATGTTAATCTAAATAAGTATAGTAATGTGACGGCGGGAAAAATATACTGGTCGGTTCTTAACAAAGAAAGAAAAGGGGATTACAATGGTAGAACTGTTCAGGTAATTCCACATATTACTAATGAAATCAAAGAAAGAATCAAAAGAGCATCCAAAGATAGAGAAGTAGATGTAGTTATTACAGAAATAGGTGGTACTGTAGGAGATATAGAAGGATTACCTTTTTTAGAAGCTATTAGACAGATTAAATATGATGTAGGTAAGGAAAATGTTATGTATATTCATGTAACATTAGTACCATTCCTTTCTAAAGCAGGAGAGCTTAAAACTAAACCTACACAGCATAGTGTTAAAGAATTAAGAAGCATTGGTATTCAACCAGACGTACTTATATGTAGGACGGAAATGCCTTTATCTGAAGACTTAAAAGAAAAGATTGCTCTTTTCTGTGATTTGGACTCTTCAGAAGTTATAGAGAATTTAGATGCAGATACTATTTATGAGCTTCCACTAATGCTTGAAAGAGAAGGCTTGCCTCAATTAGTAATAAATCATCTTAATTTAAAATGTAAGGAATTAGATTTAAGTGAGTGGAATGTTATTGTAGAGAAAGTAAAGAATTTAAAAGGCAAGGTTACTATAGCTTTAGTTGGTAAATATGTAGAACTTAAAGATGCTTATATTTCTGTAGCTGAATCCTTAAGACATGGAGCTATAGCTAATGGTGTAGACGTGGAAATTAAATGGATTCATGCTGAAGAAATAGATAATGGAAATTGTGATGATGTTCTTAAAGATGTAGACGGAATATTGGTACCTGGTGGTTTTGGAGACAGAGGTGTTGAAGGAAAAATTTGTGCATGTAGATATGCAAGGGAGAATAAGATTCCTTATTTAGGAATCTGCTTAGGTATGCAATTGGCAGTAGTAGAGTTTGCAAGGAATGTAGTTGGTTTAAAGGATGCTCATAGTTCTGAATTAAGATCAAATACGCCATATCCAGTTATAGATTTAATGCCAGAACAAAAAGATGTTGAAAATCTTGGAGGTACTATGAGGTTAGGATTATATCCTTGTAAAATAGCAGAAGAGACCTTAGCTATGGACGTTTATGCAGATGAAATTATTTATGAGAGACATAGACATAGATATGAGTTTAACAATGAATTTAGGGATAAATTAATTGAAAAAGGATTGATCATCAGTGGAGTTTCTCCTGATGAAAGATTGGTGGAAATTATCGAACTTAAAGACCATCCTTGGTTTGTAGGTGTTCAGTTCCATCCAGAGTTTAAATCTAGGCCAACAAGGTCCCATCCATTATTCAGAGAATTTATTAAAGCGGCAATTAAGTATCAAGAAAAATAAAAGATAATAAAAACTTCCTCTTTTAGTGTAGATACAAAAGAGGAAGTTTTTTTATTATAATATTTTATTCTGTTCTTATAGCTTCTAAAGCACTTAAATTCATTGCTCTTTTTGCTGGATAATATCCTGACATAATACCTATTACGATAGAGAAACCCATAGCTGCAAATATTAGCCATACTGGAATAATACTTATCTTTGCCGCTCCTCCTGTACCCATGAAATCTCCAAATTGGTTACTGAATTTATTGGCTACAAAGGATAATATTTCGCTAAAGATTACTCCAGCTATCCCACCTAGAAGACCAATCATAGCTGATTCGAATAGGAATAATCTTTTTATATCTTTTAAGGAAGCACCAATTACTTTCATTACCCCTATTTCTTTAGTACGTTCATAGATACTCATTACCATGGTATTAGTTATTCCTATAGCTGCTACTAATAATGATACGCCGCCTATTCCTCCTAGAACTGCCTGTATAATTCCAGCAGTTTTCTTCATTTCATTTAGCCAATCATTTAAGCTGAAAGCTTCATGGCCCATATCTTTTATTGTTTGCTGAACAGTTTGAACATTATTTATTTCATCTACTTTAACTAAAACTGTTTGGTAACCTTTTTCTTCACGTTTTCCTGATTGGGATTTATTACCTTCAATTCTTTCATTTTCTTTCATCATTTTTTGAACAACATTTATTGGCATATAAATATTCCAATCTTTTTCATAATCTCCTTCTTGAAGAATTCCAACAGTTTTTATTTTATATTCTTTGTATTTAGGTTTTTTTTCCCCGGGCATATCATAACCATAGTTTGAATCAAATGTAAAAAACATTCTATCTTTCATTAAGTCTATCTTTGGCTCTCTATAAGTTCTGGATTTAGGGTTATAGAAGTAATGTTTTACTCCACCACCAAATACTACGGATAAATCGTCGCCTTCATGCAGTAGACGACCCTCTCCGATTTTAAAATCAAATTCTTCCATTACCTTTGGGTCAACACCTTTAATATTTGCATAAGCTAGATATTTACCATTAACAATAGTTCCTCTAGCTTCTACCATAGCCGTTACTGCCGTTACGTGATCTAATTTTTTAAATTCTGCTATTGCTTTATCATCTAATGTAACTTTTTTCTTCTTTTTATCTTGAGATTGCTCAAAGCCGCCGTATCTTCCTCCTTTGCTAACAGTAATGGTATTTAAACTGCCCATTGAAGCTAACTGCTGCTTAAAAGCTTCACTCATACCAAAACCAAGGGACAACATTACAATAATGGAGCTAGTACCTATTATAACTCCTAATACTGTTAGAAAGGTTCTTAATTTTCGTCTCCACAGATTTTTAACTCCCATTCGAATTAAATCTATACTACTCATCTATAGCCATACCTTTCTTTTTCTTTTTCTTATAGAATACAAATCCTCCAGCTCCACCACCTATAATAACTAAAGAAATCCATAGCCATTTACTCTTTAAAAGTCCTTTGATTCCTCCTTTTTTATCATCCATTGGAGGCATATCGTCTGGGTTTTCATCCATTGGAGGCATTTCAGCTACATTTAAAGTAAATTCTTCTCTTACTTCTTGTTCTTTACCTGAGGAGTCTTCATAAGTGAAAACTACGGCACCTTTTAATTCACCAGCTTCATTAGGAATTACCATACCTTCAAAATATTCACTGTTACCGCTGTTGAAGTTACCTATATAAGAGCTTCCATTTTCTGTTTGGAAATCACCCTCTAATTTAACCATCATGTTGTATAAAGTTACCTTACCAGTATTATAAAATTCTACAGATATAGGAGTAGGTTGACCAATAAATGCTTCTGGTGAATAAGTAAGTTCTCCAGATTCTAGTTTTGATTTTTGTACTACGGGAACTCCTATTAGTTCTGTTGCAGTAAACTCTGTTCCGTCACTATCTTCATATTCAAAGTTAGCAGTTAGAGTATAAGTCTTAGCCTGAGCATCTGGAACAGTAAACATAGTAATCTTTTTCTCTATTCTTCCCTTAGGAGGAATACTATCGATATAGAAAGTATTACTACTATCTACTGGAGTAAATACACTGCCACCAGCACTATTACTTTCTTTATCTGTTTTTTCATCAGAAGTTAAAAATATTTTTATATTTTTAACAGCTTTTTGGCTATTAGTATTAAAGAAAGATAAATTCATTACAAAATTTTCGCCAGCATTTGTTATGTTTGGTTCAAAACTATATTTGTCTATAATAAGTTTTGGCTTACCTTTACCATCATCTCCAGCTTTTTCTACATATACTCCTACATATTGAGTAAGTTGGTATTTATTTTCACTACCTTGATTTAATTCATCTTCATATTCTATAGTTATATTAATTGGATAGTTCTTTGTAGTAGCATCAGGAGTAGGTGAAAATATAAATTCTAAGGATTCCTTTTCATTAGCAGGAATACTGTTTATCTTTTTAATGCTTGCAGTCTTAGGTACTACTGCTGGGTCTGAACTTTCAACTTTTACTAAAACATTACTTGCTTCTAATGAACCATTATTTCTTAAGTCAAATTTTAATACAAAATCTTTATTTGGTTTAATGGCAGTAGTAGGATATTGAAGATTTTCTATTAATATGTTTGAACTTTGGCCGCCTTTACCGCCTACGTTTATATATATTTTTTGCGTTTCCTTTATATCCTTTCCGTAGGAGAAAGTTACATCTAATTCATGACTGCCTTTTTTTATATTATTGGCAGCTTTCAAATTAAAGGATGCATAAGATACGGAACCACCTAGAACCCTGTTAATATATGCTGTATCTGATCCAGAAGCTATGTATAGTCCACCATCATTTTTTAATCCTTCAAGTTTTACTGTTACATCTTTAGCTTCTATAGAACCTTTATTTTCAAACATAATGTTTACTTTTACATTTTCTCCAGGACCTATTATTTCAGGTGTAGGATTTACTTTTTGAATTATTAATTTAGGTAATGTACTTTTGCCAGTAATTCTCACATAGATTACTTCTTCATAAGTACCATCATAATCATAAGCGTTTTTATATTTAAAACTTAATTTAATAGGATAATTTCCTGGTGCAGCATCAGGAGATATAGATAGATTAAGTTTTATACTTCGAGTAGAGTTTCCATCTATTTTAGGGATTGTTATAGAATTAGTTAAGTTGTTTACAGTAAAAGGTCCTTCTCCCTCAAATATCGGAGTTATTGAGACATTTTTAGCAGAGTAACCAGTATTTTTTACATTCATAGAAAGGGATATAGTACTTCCTGCATCCCCTTGTGGTATATCAGTATTTTCAATACTGAATATAGGTAATAGTTTAGATTTATCAAATTCTTCTTCTTTAGCCAAAACTGTTAATGGCAGTTGTGTTAATACTAATAGTAGTACTAGAATAGTACTCAAAAACTTTTTCATCTTTTAAGATTCCCCCTTAGCTAATTTTTCATTTTCTACAATTTTTTCAACATTTCCATCACGAACATATACAATTCTATGAGTATAATCCGAGATTTCTACATCGTGGGTAACTATAATTAGAGTTTGGTTGAACTCTTGCGCCATACCCGTTATTAAATTCATGATTTCTAAAGTAGTTCTAGTATCTAGGTTTCCTGTAGGCTCATCAGCGAAGACTATTTGTGGCCTACCTACAAAGGCTCTAGCTATACTAACTCTTTGTTGCTGTCCACCACTCATTTCTGAAGGTTTATGGTGAAGCCTGTTACCTAATCCTACGGCTTGAAGCATTTCTTTTGCCATTTTATCTCTTTTAGATTTAGGAACACCTCTAAAGGTAAGGCCTAAGCTGACATTTTCCATAGCAGATAGAGTAGGGATTAAGTTATAAGATTGGAATACGAAACCTATATATTGTTGGCGGAATTTTGCTAAATCTTTCTCACTCATCTTTTCCAAGTGATGTTTATTGATTATTATTTCCCCCCGAGTAGGTTTTTCTAAACCTGCCATCATGTTTAGAAGCGTAGATTTACCTGAACCCGATGTTCCCAGCAGACATATAAACTCTTCTTTTTCAATAGAGAGGGATATGTCATTTAGAGCCACGATTTTTTCATCGCCCATTTTATATACTTTTCTTACGTTGTTTAAGACTATTAAATCTTCCAAAAAGGAATTCACCTCCCTAAAATAAGCTATTATCCAGTTTTATTGTACCATAGTATTTAATCATTAAAAAGTTACAATATGATTAAAATATACCATATAACTATTAAATTTAGATTAATTAATTCTTACATTTTTGTAAGACATGGAAAATAGGTAGACATGTATTAATTATAGCTTATTTATTGAGCTACATCTAGGAAAGAAATGATTTTAATAAATTTATTATTGTAACCTAGAATTTAAAAAATTCTTTAATACATTAACTTGTATAATTAATATCAACATATATGGTTTAGGAATATAACTTATGATATAATGAATTTGACTATAATAGTAATGGAGGTATAGAAGATGGGAAAAGCTATGATTAGAGTAAGAATGAGTTCAGGAGATGCCCATTATGGCGGTAATTTAGTTGATGGTGCAAAAATGTTACAATTATTTGGAGACGTAGCTACGGAATTACTTATAATAAATGATGGGGACGAAGGTCTTTTTGTAGCTTACGATAAAGTAGAATTTACTGCCCCAGTATATGCAGGAGACTATATCGAAGCAGTTGGAGAAATAACTAAAGTAGGTAATACTTCTAGAAAAATGACTTTTGAAGCTAGAAAAGTTATTGTTCCAAGACCAGACATAAATGATTCAGCCTGTGACGTATTAGAAGAGCCAATAGTAGTTTGTAGAGCAGAAGGAACTTGTGTTGTTCCAAAGGATAAAATCAGAAAATAATTTATAAATTCAAAATATTATTTATAGGAGTGATATTTATGGATAAATTGATTATAACAGCAGCTATATGTGGTGCAGAGGTAACCAAAGAACATAATCCAAACGTTCCTTATACAGTAGAAGAAATAGGTAGAGAAGCAGAATCTGCATATAAGGCTGGAGCAAGTATTATTCATTTACATGTAAGAGAAGATGATGGAACACCAACTCAAGATAAAGCAAGATTTAAAGCGTGTATAGATGAAATATTAAAAAGATGTCCAGATGTTATCATTCAACCTTCCACAGGCGGAGCAGTAGGTATGACAGATGAAGAAAGATTACAACCAACTGAATTAGGGCCAGAAATGGCTACACTAGACTGTGGTACTTGTAACTTTGGTGGAGATGAAATATTTGTAAATACTGAAAATACAATCAAGAATTTTGGCAGACTTATGATTGAAAGAGGAGTTAAACCTGAGATAGAAGTATTTGACAAGGGTATGATAGACTATGCTATTAAATATGCAAAACAAGGGTTTATCAAGGAACCTATGCATTTTGACTTTGTATTAGGAGTACAAATGGCTGCAACAGTAAGAGATTTATCCTTTATGGTGGACAGTATACCAGCAGGTTCTACTTGGACTGTATCAGGAGTTGGTAGACATGAGATGCCATTGGCAGCAGTAGGAATAGCAATGGGTGGACATGTTAGAGTAGGCTTTGAGGATAACGTATACATTGAAAAAGGTGTACTTGCTAAATCAAACGGAGAATTAGTAGAAAAAGTAGTGAGAATAGCTAAAGAATTAGGCAGAGAAATAGCTACTCCAGATGAAGCTAGGGAAATTCTAGGACTAAAAAAATAAACATTAAATAATACCGGGGATGATATTCTCGGTATTATTTAATAAAGTCATCAGTTCTCATTCCAAAATTCAATCTATGATTAAAGGGGCTGATCATGATTGCTCAATTAAAAGAGGAAGAATTGTTTGCATGTATTTTAAGGAACATAGACATTGGAATAAGCGTAATTGATGAAAATGGGTTATTTGTTTATTATAATGAAACTATGGAAAAGATAGAAGGAATAAAAGCAGAAGAAGTAATTGGCAAGCATGTCCTTGAAATACATACCAATTTAAATGAAAGTTCTAGTACACTGCTTAATTGCTTGAGGACAGGCAAAAGAATCAATAATCGGATAAAAGTACAGGTAAATAAACATGGAGAAGTAATTTATTTAGTTACAACCAATGTTCCAATAATAAAGGAAGATAAAATTATTGGAGCTATAGAATATGTTAAAAATGAAAATTCTTTTGGTGAACTTTATGATTATCTTGATAAAAAGCATAAGAATCATAAAAAAGAAGTAAAAGAAATTAAAGATAAAGACATAATAAAAGGTTATACCTTTGAAGATTTTTTAACTATAGAAAAAGAGCTGATAATTCTTATAAATAAAATAAAGGATATGGCTTTATATGATTATAATGTTTTTATATCTGGAGAAACAGGAACAGGCAAGGAGATAATTGCCCAAAGTATACATAATAGAAGTCAGAGAAAAAATAAACCTTTCATTGCCCAAAACTGTGCTGCAATACCAGAGAATTTATTAGAATCTATATTTTTTGGAACGGATAAAGGCAGTTTTACTGGAGCGGTAGATAAAATGGGACTGTTTGAACAAGCAAAGGGAGGAACACTTCTATTAGACGAATTGAATTCTCTTCCTATATATCTACAGGCAAAATTATTAAGGGTTTTGCAAGAAGGATATATTAGAAGAATTGGAGGAACAGAAGATATACTGGTAGATGTTAGAGTAATAGCTACAATCAATGAGAAACCAGAACTTCTTATTAAAGGAAATAGACTTAGAGAAGATTTATTTTATAGATTAGGTCCAATCTATATCAATATTCCTCCTTTAAGAGAAAGAAAGGCAGATATAGATTATTTAACTAAAGTCTTTATTAAAAGAGAAAGTAAATCTATAAAGGTGAAAGAACCTATCTTATCTAAAAAAGTAAAACAATACTTTAGAGATTATTCATGGGTTGGCAATGTAAGGGAATTAAAAAATGTTGTAAAATATATAATATTAAATTCAGCCTGTAGTGAAGTAGTCGATATAGACTATTTACCTTACTATATGAAAAATAATCTTATAGATAAGAAGATACATGATTTAAATTTAGAAGATTTAGATTATCAGGATAAAGTAATAGAATTTGAGAAAGTTATTATAAACGATGCATTGAAGACAACAAAGGGTAATGTGTCAGAGGCTTCAAAGTTATTAGGAATTAAACGACAAACTCTTCAATATAAAATAAAAAAATGGCAAATAGAATAGTTGCCAATATATTAGCAATTGCTAATATATTGGCAACTTTTTTATAACCCATAGGAAAGTCCTATTTTTCCTTAATTTAGACTTTCCGTAATGGGTTTCAAAAAAGGCTTCCTTAATATATCAATGTTTCAATAGAAGCCTTTTTTATATGCAAAAAAGTAGTTTTCATTATAAAAATTATTTAAAAATAAAATAAGTGCTGATATATTGGCAAAAAAATCGAAAATTCTCTAAGATACTTTAATATAAAAAAGAAGATTCCCTTTCTATGCACCTTTGATGGTTTCGAAGTATTGGGCATAGTTATTGCAATACTATGAGGATATATATAAAAATCATTAAAGGAGGAAATAAAATGAAAGAAGCTAGGAAACCTCGACTATGGGAAGCCTTGGTACCCGTATTAGGAATGATGCTATTAATTGTAGTAGGAATTTTGAAATTTGAGTTAGAGCCCCATATACCAATTGTTTTGGCTTGTTTTCTTGCAGCAGTTATGGCGAAGAAGGTTGGACATACTTGGGACAACATACTAGGAGGCATGCTTGAAAGTATTAATAGAGCACTAGAGGCACTTATTATTGTTATGATTGTAGGAATGTTAATTGGAAGCTGGGTATCATCGGGTACAGTTCCAGCAATGGTTTATTATGGTTTAGGATTAATTTCTCCTAAAATATTTTTGCCAACAGGTGCAATACTTTGTGCCGTTGTATCCGTTGCAACAGGAAGCGCTTGGACATCAGCAGGTACAGTAGGTATAGCACTTATGAGTATAGCAGAAGGCCTTGGAATTAATCCAGCCTTAGCAGCTGGAATGGTGATCTCAGGTGCATATTTTGGGGACAAGTTATCACCTCTTTCAGATAGTACAAATGTTGCTGCTGCTACAGCAGAAACTCCTTTATATGATCATGTCGGGGCAATGATATCTACAACCTTGCCAAGTTTTGTTATAGCATTGATTATCTATGCAATTGTTGGAATAAGAATGGGTACTGGAAACTTTGACCCTAGCAGAGTAGAATTAATTAGAAGTACTATATTGAAGAATTTTAATATAAATCCATGGCTTATGCTGCCACCACTGTTTGTAATCTTTGCAGCAGTTAAAAGGATTCCAGGAATACCATCTTTATTAGCAGCTACAGGATTAGGCGGTTTATTTGGAATGATTTTTCAAGGAAGAGGATTGGGAGAAGTACTTCAAACTTTTCACCATGGATTTAAAGGTGAAACAGGAGTTGAAGTAGTAGATAAGCTGTTAAATCGTGGTGGTGTGGAGTCCATGATGTGGACTATATCCTTAATAATATTTGCTCTAGCATTTGGTGGAATATTAGAAAAATCAGGTTTTACAGAAGCTATATTAGGTAGAATTGTTACTAAAGTTAAATCTATAGGCGGCTTGGTTACTTTGACAATAGTGACAGGGATAATATGTGATTTTATTCTTACAGATCAATATCTTTCTATAATAGTACCTGGGAGAATGTATGCTAAAGCTTTTGATGATAGAAATCTAGATAGAAAGTTTTTATCAAGAACCTTAGAAGACGGTGCAACTCTATGGTCAGCTTTATGTCCTTGGAATGGATGCGGAGCATATCAAGCTGCAACTCTTGGAGTGTCAACATTTTCTTATTTACCTTATGCTTTTTTAAATATAATCAATCCTATTTTAGCAATAATATTTGCTTACATGGGAATTGCCATTTTCTATAAGGAAAAAGATGGTATAGAATCAATTAAAGTAGATTAATAGTTATTTTAATTATATAGCCCCAAAGGATTTGGGGCTTTAAAATTATTTAAACTACTATTTTGGTTTAAGAAATCTATAAGGGGTGAACTGTTTGTGGAAAAAATTAAAATAAATGATAAATCTAAATATGTGCCTTTATATAAGGTCCTAACTTTTATATTCGGAATAGTTTTTGTCGTTACAGGTATTAAAGATTTAGAAATATACAAAGTCATTTTAGGACTTTTATTTTTATTTTATTCTACTTATAATAAGGAAATTTATGTATCAAATGAAGGCATTAGCTACAATTATAGTGGAATTTTATTTAAACAAAGAGACTATTTTAGTTTTCAAGATGTTGATGAAATTACTATATTTAAACATAAAGATAATTGTATAATTTATTTCATTAAAGAACCTATGGCTAAAAAGTTGATTGTTCAAGATGAAAATAGTGAAGAGATTATAAAATTAGTTCAAAGTATTCCTAGTGTTACAATAAGTTTTAGGTCTTAAAGGCTTTTATTGAAACAAAGAAATAATAATGTTAAACTGATAATGGGATTAGCACAAATTATTACTTTTATTTCTTACTATTGTAGGCTATATTAGGAGGTAGACATGAAAAGCATCAGAAGTAAAATCATTATTGTAAGCTGTCTTATATGTATTTTCAGTATTCTCTCAGCAACTATTATTAGCTATAAAATACTATCTACAAATATTAAGGAACAAACTCTAGGAAAACTTGAAGAAACTTCAAGAAAATATGCTAGTGAAATAGACGGATGGTTTGCTGTTCAAGGAAAAATATTAAATGAGATTTATAATGAAATAATTTATAATAATGATTTTGACAAAGAAAGATTGATTGCTTATTTCAATTATAAAAATAAGACTAATCCTGATATAAACGAGTACTATATTGCCTTTTCTGATAATATATTTGTTACTGGTAATGGGCTATGGATTCCCAAAAGTGATTATAATTGTATAGAAAAGGAATGGTATAGGAAAGCTGATGAAAGCAATGAGGTTGTAGTTTCATCTCCTTATGTAGATTCAAACTATGGAAATGTTATTGTTACTGTTTCCAAAGCTATAAGGATAAATGGGACCACCATAGGGGTATTGTGTTCTGACATCTCAATTGACCATATTGTAAATATTATTAACGAAGCCAAACCTTCAGAAGAAAGTTATGGATTTTTAATTGATAATAACGGAAGTATTTTGGCTCATCCTAAAAAAGAATATCTTTATTCTAAAGAAAAAGGATTAGTAAATGTCTATGATGCTTATAAAGTTGTAGACATTAATACTGGAGCAGCTAATTTAAAAGAAATAGAAACTGTACTGGATTATGATGGCGTAGAAAAGTACTTTCTATATACTGGTTTAGAATTTATGGGATGGAATGTAGGTTTTTCTGTTCCTGTAAAAGAAGTACTGGAGCCTTTAAAAGAAATTGTCAATAGCTCTATTGTTTTAGCAATTGTATTGACCTTTATATCTGTAGCATTAACCTTTATTTTAGGAAATTCCTTTTCAAAGCCTATAAAGATGGCTACTTATTACATAGAGCAAATGGCTGAGCTAGATATTAGACAAGATATAGATGAGAGAAATTTAAAAAGAAAAGATGAAATAGGAAGAATGTTTAGATCCTTTCAGCTTATTGTAGAAAGTTTGAGGGAATTTCTAGCCAATTTAAGGATTATTTCTGATAAAATATCTACTTTCTCTGGCGAATTAGCTTCTTCTTCTCATAAATCCAGTGTTGATGCAGATAATGTAGCTGAAACATCAGCAAGCGTAGCAGAAATAAGTGATAGTCAGCTAAAGAAAATCACCAAACTCATTGATTCTATTGAAGGGATTTCTGGTAGAATCAATGAATTAATAGGTAATGAGACAATAGAAGATAATCAAGTATTAAGTCAGCTAAAATTAATTGGAATAGAGATTGAGGATTTAATAAAAGAATCAAATAATACGAAGCATATAAAAATATTTGAAGCGGGTCAAATAAAAAATGTTACATCTTTGACAGAAAAGCAAACATTATTAATGGAGCAGATTTCATCAGCCAGTGATTGCCTTGCAGAATTAGGGCAAGAGCTAAATGAATATATAGATAACTTTAAGAGCTAAGCGTTGTATTTATAAATGTTAAAGACCTTTTGTTATGGTAATAAAATCCAAAACAGGGAGTTAATTACTCGATAAAAATTTCGACATTTAGAAGGAATTTTATATTGAATGAAGAATTACTCTAATAAGGAGGGAGACCTTATGTTAATTAATGGGTGGAAAACTCTTATTATTAGATGTAATCATTGTGGAAAATTAGAAGAGTATGACTTTAATATATTTGAGATCATGTCTAATTGCCATACAGAGTTCCAATGTAGCTGTGGTAACAAGGTAGTGACTATTGATACTAAACCTGATAGAACTGGATATTTTAAGCTAACCTGTTTTACATGTGGAGATGAACATCTATACAAATTTCATATGATGGATTTATTTACAAATGATAAAATATATAATTGCTATTATGGTGATGATATATGTTTTATTGGAAATAGAAAAGCCGAAAATAGATTATTATTGGAAGAGTCTGTATCTGTTGAAAAGATATTTAGAGAAAAAAATATAATGAATTACTTTACTGATTTTAAGATTATAGCCACCTCTTTACATAGATTGGGTCAAATGGAGAGAAATGGACTAGTTAGTTGTGAATGTGGTTCTTCTAAAATTGAAATAAAGCTTTTCTTTGATAGAATAGAACTTAAATGTGAACAATGTAATAGTGTAAAGATTATATATGCAGAAACTGAAGAGGATTTAAATGTCCTTATAAATAAAGATAAAATCGTATTAAGAGAGCAAAATATTTCCTGTATAGATTCTATGGGAGAAAAAATGAGAGATTTTAAAAAGAAATAGAGTTAAAAATGTGTAATAATGATATAATAGTATATATTAATAGAAATAGGAGGTATAATATGTTAGTTACTGGTAGAGAATTACTACAGGATGCTCATAAAAATGGATATGCAGTTGGAGCATTCAACGTAAACAATATGGAAATAGTACAAGCTATAATAGAAGCTGCAGAAGAGACTAATTCTCCTGTTATCCTTCAAGCGAGTCAAGGTGGCATTAAATATGCTGGTATAGAGTATATTTCAAATCTAGGTAAAGTTGCTGCTAGAAAAGCAAAGGTACCTGTAGCTATTCACTTAGATCATGGTACAGATTTTGATCAAGTAATGTTATGTATAAGACATGGATTTACTTCTGTTATGATAGATGGTTCTAGATTTCCACTAGAAGAAAATATTGCATATACTAAAAAAGTAATAGAAGTAGCCCATGCTGTTGGAGTTTCAGTAGAAGCTGAATTAGGTAAAATTGGTGGAACAGAAGATCATATTACAGTAGATGAAAAGGATGCTACTTTTACAGATCCACAAGAAGCTTTAAGGTTTGTTAAAGAAACTGATGTAGATTACTTAGCTATAGCTGTTGGAACTGCTCATGGAGTGTATACAGGAGAACCAAAGCTTGACTTTGATAGAATAAAAACTATTAAAGAACTATTAAACATTCCACTTGTACTACACGGTTCTAGTGGAGTTCCAGAAGAAAGTATTAAGAAAGCTGTATCTTTAGGAATCAATAAGATAAATATAGATACAGATATCAGAATGGCATTTGCAGAAGCCGTTAAAGAATTCATAACAAATAACCCAGAAAGCATTGATCCAAGAAAGATATTAGGGCCAGCAAAGGAAGCTATGAAGGAAGTAATTAAGGAAAAACTTCATATCTTTGGTTCTGTAGGGAGAGCTTAAAGGAGGGTTCTAAATGAAACTATTTATAGATACGGCTAATATCGATGAAATAAAAGAAATTAATGAATGGGGAGTTATCTGTGGTGTAACTACTAATCCTAGTTTAATAGCTAAGGAAGGCAGAGACTTTAAAGAAGTTGTAGAAGAAATAACCAGTATTGTTGATGGACCCATTAGTGCAGAAGTTATTTCTTTAGATAAAGATGGTATGCTGAAGGAAGCTAGGGAACTAGTTAAAATCCATCCCAACATAGTTATTAAAATTCCTATGACTAAGGAAGGATTAAAAGCTGTTAGTGTTCTTTCTAAAGAAGGCATAAAGACTAATGTTACTTTGGTTTTTTCACCAAATCAAGCTTTACTTGCTGCAAGAGCAGGAGCCAGTTATGTAAGCCCGTTCGTTGGTAGATTAGATGATATTAGCAATGAAGGGATGCGTATTATTGAGGATATTATTCAAGTATTTAATGTGCATAATATAGATACAGAAATAATAGCTGCCAGCATAAGACATCCAATCCATGCTCTAGATGCTGCAAAAGCAGGAGCTCATATAGCGACAATTCCTTATAAGGTATTTATTCAAATGTTGAGTCATCCATTAACAGATAGTGGTATAGATAAATTTTTAAAGGATTGGAATGTATTACAATCTAAATAGGGAGTGGTGCTATGGATAGAAATTTAGCTTTAAATTTAGCTAGGGTTACGGAGGCTGCAGCTTTAGCCAGTGCAAAATATTTAGGTAGAGGCGATAAAAATGCAGCAGATCAAGCAGCCGTTGATGCTATGAGACGTATGTTTGATACTATAAATATAGATGGAATTGTAGTTATTGGAGAAGGAGAGTTAGATGAAGCACCAATGCTTTATATTGGAGAAGAAATAGGTAAAGCTACTGGAGAAAGTTTAAAAGTAGATATTGCTGTAGATCCATTAGACGGTACTATTTCTGTAGCTAAAGGATTACCTAATGCTATATCTGTTGTAGCTATAGCTCCTAGAGGATGCTTGCTTCATGCTCCAGATACTTATATGAAGAAGATAGCCGTTGGACCTAAAGCTAGAGGATTTGTAGATATTAATGCTTCTGTAGAGGAAAATATCAGAAATGTAGCTAAGGCTTTAGATAAAGATGTTTCTGAAATAACGGTTAATATATTAGATAGGCCAAGACATGATAAGTTAGTAGAAGAAGTTCGTAAAGTAGGAGCACGAATTAAAATGTTCAGTGATGGTGATGTTCTAGCTGCTATATCTACTTGCTTTGATTACACTGGTGTTGATATACTAATGGGTATAGGGGGAGCACCAGAAGGAGTTATTGCAGCAGCAGCTCTTAAATGTATGGAAGGTGAATTTCAAGGTGTTCTTTGTCCAGCTACAGAAGAACAAAAGGAAAGATGTTTAAACATGGGAGCAGACTTGAATAAAGTTTTAACTATGGAAGACTTAGTAAAAGGTAATGAAATAATTTTTGCTGCTACAGGAGTATCCTATGGTGAGCTTTTACAAGGTGTAAAATACTTAGAATACAATAAAGCTTCTACTCATTCATTAGTTATGAGAGCGGAAACGGGAACTATTAGATTCATTGAAGCTATTCATAGACTTGATAAGAAGCCTGAATATGCTAAATAGAGTATGCTGTGCAAATTCTTAATTTTAAATTAAAACTACAAAACTAAAACTTTTCACTTTGCTTACAAGTAATATTATCGTGTTTAAATTTGAGCAAAGTGAAAAGTTTAATCCTCATCAAAAATGAATTTATTCCATCCATGTTTTAATCTTTTTTATTCAAAATCAATAATTAATAAATAATAAATAATTAACAATTGGCATAAGCCAAACGGAGGTGTTTTTGTTTTGACCCAACAAGAATTAGAGGGTAAAAAGATTGGAGAGCTAAGGGAATTAGCCAAGGCTCAAGGTATATCTAGTCCTTATAAATACAAGAAAGATGAACTGATTGATATGATATTGCAAAATTATGCTTCAAAAGAAGAAAAAACAGAAAAAGAAGTAGATGACGAAGAGGAAATGAAGATTGATATTAAAGAAATTGATATGGAAGAATTACCGGAAAAGGTATCTGAAGAATTGGAACAGATGAATGATATTAATGGTGCTGAAGGAATCCTTGAAGTCCACACTGATGGTTATGGATTTTTAAGATGTGAAAACTATTTATCTGGTGATGAAGATATTTATGTTTCTCCTTCTCAAATTAGGCGTTTTAGGTTAAAAACAGGAGATAAAATCTTTGGTATAACGAGACCCCCAAAAGCTGGGGAAAAATATAAAGCCCTTCTTTATGTAAAAAACGTTAATGGATTACATCCAGAAACCTGTATTAGAAGACCTGACTTCGATAGTCTAACCCCCATTTATCCAAAAGAAAGATTAGCACTTGAAACTACATCTAGTGAGCTTTCCACTAGGATGATTGATTTAATTGCACCTATTGGTAAAGGACAGAGAGGAATGATTGTGTCTCCACCAAAGGCAGGTAAAACAAGTTTATTAAAGATGGTAGCTAATTCTATTGCTAAAAATCATCCAGAGGTAGAAATTATAGTTCTTTTAATTGATGAAAGACCAGAAGAAGTAACCGATATGAAAAGATCTGTTAAAGGAGATGTTGTATACTCTACTTTTGATGAACTACCAAAACATCATACAAAAGTGGCAGAAATAGTTCTTGAAAGAGCAAAAAGATTGGTGGAACATGGAAAGGACGTAGTAATTCTTCTTGACAGTATTACTCGTTTAGCTAGAGCCTACAACTTGACTATTCCAGCAACTGGAAGAACTCTTTCTGGAGGATTGGATCCAGGAGCATTACATAAACCAAAAAGATTTTTTGGAGCAGCTAGAAAGTTGGAAGAAGGCGGTAGTCTAACTATTCTTGCTACAGCTTTGGTAGAAACAGGTAGTCGTATGGATGATGTAATATTTGAAGAGTTTAAGGGTACAGGTAATATGGAAATTCATTTAGATAGAAAGCTATCTGAGAAGAGGATATTCCCTGCTATAGATATAAATAGATCGGGAACTAGAAGAGAAGAATTGCTGCTTACTCAAAAAGAATTAGAAACTATCTGGGCTATTAGAAAAGCCTTGAGTAACGCATCCACTCAAGATGTAACAGAAACTTTAATAGAGAATCTAGTGCAGACTAAGAACAATGATCAATTTATAGAAGAGATGAGAAATAAAATCTGGTTTTAGTTGAAAAGGAAAATAATTTGTGCTATAATTTAGTGGTTGAAATATGTAAATATTTTATTACTATATACTTAGCAACTAAAGAGAGGTGAAAGTTATGAAGAAGGATATTCATCCAAATTATCAAGAAGCTACAGTATACTGTGCGTGTGGAAATACATTTAAAACTGGCTCAACAAAAGATGAACTAAGAGTTGAAATTTGCTCAGAATGCCATCCATTCTTTACAGGACGTCAAAAATTTGTTGAACGTGGTGGACGTGTTGAAAAATTCAAGAAGAAATACGGTATGGATTAATTTCTTCAAAAAAAGATAGGTTAGTTGCCAAAGCATCTAACCTTTATTTTTTAAGAAAATAAAATAGAAGGGGGGAAATCCTTAGATTTCCATTAATATGAATCCTATTTATTGTTTTAATGGAAATAAAAAAATGGGAGGATCTTATGAAGATAAAAGAGTTAAATAGAGCTCCAAAGCATATAACCAATATTGGAGGTCAGGCTTTAATTGAAGGAGTAATGATGCGTGGTCCAAAACATGTGGCCATAGCTGTAAGAAAGCCTGATAAGGAAATAGAATTAAAAAGAGAAGAATTGAATACTTTAGGAATGAAGTATAAATTTTTTAGACTTCCATTTATAAGAGGAGTAGTGGGATTAGTAGAAGCTATGATAATTGGTACAAGATCCCTAATGTATTCAGCAGAATTTTTTGAAGAAGAAGAGGTTGAATCTAAAAAGGAATCTGTAACAGAAAAAGTATTTAAAGATAAAGCAGAAAATGTACAAATGTTCCTAACCTTACTAACATCCTTTGCCTTAGCCATAGGACTATTCATGTTATTACCTACCTTTTTAACCAACTTCTTTAAAAATAGAATAGAAAGTTCCTTGGGTTTAAACCTTTTAGAAGGTTTAGTTAGGATAATCATATTTTTAATTTATATTGTAGGAGTATCTAAGCTAGATGATATTGAGAGAGTATTCCAGTATCATGGAGCAGAGCATAAAACTATTCATTGCTATGAAAATCAAGAAAAATTAACAGTAGAAAACGTAAAAAAATACCCTATACTTCATCCAAGATGTGGTACCAGCTTTTTATTCATGGTTATGATAATAAGTATATTGGTTCTATCATTTTTTGGATGGCCAAATCCTTTACAGAGGTTTTTAGTTAGAATTCTTATGTTTCCTGTAATAGCAGGTATATCTTATGAAGTGAACAGACTTATAGGTAAAAGCAATTCTAAGCTGGCATATATCCTGTCTTATCCAGGACTTATGATTCAAAAAATGGCTACAACTAAGGAACCAGATGGAGAACAAATAGAAGTAGCAATAAAGGCCTTGGAAGCAGTTCTTACAGAAAATAAGGATGAAGATTTATGGAAATAAATAAGCTTTTAGAGAAAGGTGTAGATTTAATTAAAGATAGAGAATTTGGAAATCCTGTATTAGAAGCTATCTTGATTTTATCCAATCTTTTAAATGTGGATAAAACTTATATTTATACCCATGGTAAGGATGAAGTTTCACAAGAAGTTGAGGATAAATATTTAAAACTTATGAATAAAAGAGCATCAGGCTATCCAGTTCAATATATATTGAAAGAAAGAGAGTTCATGGGACTAGACTTTTACATAGAAGAAGGAGTTCTAGTCCCTAGACCAGATACGGAAATCTTAGTAGAATATATTATAGAATATATTAAAGAAGAATATGGAAAAAAGAAAATAAATATATTGGATTTAGGAATTGGCAGCGGTGCAATTTCCTTAAGTTTAGCTTATTATTGTAGAAATGCAGAAGTCTATGGAATAGATATAGGTGATATTCCTTTAAAGGTAGCAAATATTAATAAGGAAAAATTTAATCTTAATAACGTAAACTTTTATAAAGGAGATCTCTTTAAAGCTATAAAAGGGTTAAGTTTAGAAGAAAAGTTTCATATAATTGTATCTAATCCTCCTTATATACCGAGAGAAGAAATAGATAAGCTTCAGGATGAAGTAAAAGACTTTGAACCTAGGCTAGCCTTAGATGGAGGAGAAGATGGACTAGACTTTTATAGAAGGATTACTCCTAAGAGTAAAACCTATCTAATAAAAGGCGGGCTTTTAATATATGAAATAGGGTATGATCAAGGAAAAGCTGTTAGAGACATTTTAACTAAAGAAGGATTTCAAAGAGTTTCTATATTAAAAGATTTACAGGGATTGGATAGAGCTATTTTTGGTATTAAATGATAAAAGGAGATGTGCTTTAATGGAAATATTGTTTAAACTATTTATAACATTTTTTAAAATAGGTGCATTTACTTTTGGTGGGGGATATGCCATGCTTCCTTTAATTCAAAGGGAAGTGGTAGAAAGAAATGAATGGCTTACAGCGGAAGAATTTATAGACATATTAGCTATAGCAGAAGTAACACCAGGACCTGTAGCTATTAATACAAGTACTTATGTTGGATATAAGATGGCAGGTTTTAAAGGAGCTATATTTTGTACTTTGGGAACTGTTCTTCCTTCTTTTACAATTATACTGTTGATTGCTAAATATTTCTGGGAATATAGACAAAATGCTGTGGTAGAAAAAATATTTTTAGGAATAAGACCAGCAGTAGCTGCTTTAATATTTTCAGCAGTATATAAACTAGGAAAGAATATGGAACTTAATATTTTTAAAGTGATAGGAGCTTTATTTACTGTGTTGGCTATAGTGGTATTTGATATAAGCCCAATAATCATAATTGTTGCAGCTGCCTTAGGTTCTATTGGATATTTTAAAAATAAGGAGAAAGATATATGAATCTACTTAAACTTTTTATATCATTTTTAAAAATTGGAGCTTTTAGTTTCGGTGGCGGATATGCCATGCTTCCACTGATAAAAAAAGAGATAATAGAAGTTCATGGGTGGATGACGACAAAAGAATTTATAGATATACTAGCTGTGGTAGAAATGACACCAGGACCAATTGCCATAAATTCAGCTACTTTTTTAGGCCATGAAGTAGCAGGAATTTTAGGCTCTATAGTAGCTACGATAGCTGTAGTTTTGCCCTCCATCGTTATAATACTTTTTATAGCACACTTTTTATCAAAATTCAAAAGTTCTCCTTATGTAGATTGGGCATTTAAAGGAATAAGACCAGTAGTGTTAGGCCTTATTATATCTGCTAGTATAACTGTATCTAAAGACGCTTTTATAGATTTTAAAGGCTTTATACTGGGGACAGTATTGTTTTACTTAATTTCTTTTAAAAAATTGCATCCTATTTTGGCTATTATTATTGCTGGGGTAACAGGGACAATAATTTATTAAGACTATAATCATAATAAATTTAGAATGTGGAAAAATAATTCTTTACAAGACTTATTGAATATGCTATCCTCATTTTTGTGAATTGGATTTTTTTAATGGAATCATGTTATAATATATGTAAATAAGCTAATTATAAATTAATAATATATATGTAATGTTGGAAAGGAGGCGAGAAAATGTTAGATAAATTAGCATTTCTTGAGAATAAGTATAAAGAGCTAAGTGAAAAAATAATTGATCCAGAAGTAATTAGCAATATGGATGAATGGACTAAGTTAATGAAGGAAAATGCAGAAATAGAGCCTATAGTAATGAAATATAGGGAATATATTAAAGCTACAGAAAGTCTTTCAGAGGATAAGGAGATGCTGAAAGAAAAATTAGATGATGAAATGAAAGAACTAGTGAAAGAAGAAATAAAAGAATTAGAAGAAACTGTAGCAAAATTAGAAGAAGAACTCAGAATACTCCTTATACCTAAAGACCCTAATGACCACAAGAATGTAATTGTAGAAATAAGAGGTGGTGCTGGGGGTGACGAGGCAGCTTTATTTGCAGGAACTCTATTTAGAATGTATTCCATGTATGCAGAAAGACAAGGCTGGAAAATAGAAATAATGAGTTCCAATGAAATTGGGATTGGTGGATTTAAAGAAATAATATTTATGATTAAAGGTAAAGGCGCTTATAGTAGATTAAAATATGAATCTGGAGTTCATAGAGTACAAAGAGTTCCAACTACAGAATCTAGTGGTAGAATACACACTTCTACTTCTACTGTAGCAGTACTTCCTGAAGCAGAAGATATAGATATTGAAATTAATCCCAATGAAATTAGGGTAGATGTATTCCGTTCATCAGGTAATGGTGGTCAATCTGTTAACACCACTGATTCTGCTGTTAGAATCACTCATATTCCTACAGGAATAGTAATATCATGTCAAGATGAAAAGAGTCAGCTTAAGAATAGAGATAAGGCTATGAAAATCTTAAAGACTAGACTTTACGACAAAATGATTTCAGAACAAACAGCAGAAATAGCTCAAGAAAGGAAAGGTCAAGTAGGTACTGGAGATAGATCTGAAAGAATTAGAACTTACAATTTCCCGCAAGGTAGAGTTACAGATCATAGAATTAATATGACCTTATATAAACTTGAGGCTTTCTTAGATGGAGATATAGACGAAATGATCGATGGATTAATTACCACAGATCAAGCTGAAAAATTACAACATGTAGGCTAAAGATATAGGATTGTACCTATTATAAATCCTGTTATAACGCCTAAAGTAGAGACCCTTCCTTTGTGAAGGGTTTTTCCTGTTGGTATTATTTCATCACAGATTATATAAAGCATTGTTCCTCCAGCCAAAGCTAAACATAAAGAAATAATATTGTTAGAGATAGAACCTAAATAAGCACCTAAAAATGCTCCTACTCCCGTAGGAATTCCTGCCAATATAGTATAAAGGACTACCTCCTTATTAGAAAACTTATTTAATCTCAAAGGTATTGCCATGGAAATGCCTTCAGGTATATTATGAAGAAGCATGGCTAAAGCCAAAACCATTCCAAAATTTGATGTAGCTAAAAAACTAGAACCTAAAGCTAATCCTTCTGGGAAATTATGTACTCCAATACTTAAACCTAAAATTATACTAGTTCTTAAATAAGGTCTACAGCTAATATTTTGTATATACTTTTCTATTGTAATAACTATTAGCATTCCTAAGATTATTCCTAGTAGTACTGTAAATATATTTCCTAATAAAAAGGATTCTGGTAATAAGTGAAAGGTTACAATAAACATCATAAATCCACCTGTTAAACCTAATAAAAAGCTTAATACTCTATTAGATTTCTTAATGAAAAGGCTTATAACTCCACCTATTCCAGTTCCTAATACACCAACCATCAATCCTATAAAAGCAATAATATATACGTGTCTCATATTCTCACCCCTTATAATTTATGAATATTCATTTTTTAAATAAATAAGAACCTTTCTCTTGTTTACAAAAATTCTTTTTTAAAATTTGACTTAATAATATATAATATATAGGAAGAAGGTCAAAGAAAATGAGGGAGATTTATGGAAACAAGAATTGTAAAGGTAAACAAAGAAAATATAGAAAGAGATTTAATTTTAAAGGCAGCAAATATTATAGAAGAAGGTAAACTAGTTGCTTTTCCTACAGAAACTGTTTATGGTTTAGGTGCCAATGGATTAGATGAAGAAGCAGTAAGAAAAATATTTTTAGCTAAAGGAAGACCTCAAGACAATCCTTTAATACTTCATGTCTATTCTATAGACCAAGTAAAAGAATTGGTAGAATACATACCTAATATAGCGGTAAAATGTATGGAGAAATTTTGGCCTGGACCTTTAACTATATTATTTAAAAAGAGTCAGCTTGTTCCCGATATAATTACAGCAGGTTTAGATACTGTAGCCATAAGAATGCCAAATCATCTCATAGCATTAGAATTAATTGAATTATCAGGAGTGCCTATAGCTGCACCAAGTGCTAACTTATCGGGAAAACCCAGTCCAACATTAGCTTCCCATGTAATAGAAGATTTAATGGGAAAAATAGATATGATAATTGATGGTGGGAGTACTGGTGTAGGTCTTGAATCAACAGTATTAGATTTATCAGGAGATATTCCTATGATACTAAGACCCGGAGGAGTAACCTTGGAGGACTTAAAGGAAGTAATCCCTCATATTACTCAAGATATTACTATAATAAAAGAAGATGAAAATATTATACCTAAATCTCCAGGACAAAAATATAGGCATTATGCACCTAGGGCTGAAATGTTTCTTTTTAGTGGATGTGTAGATAATATTGTGGAGAAAATAAATGAATATGCCAATAAATATGAGGATGAAGGAAAAAAAGTGGGCATAATGGCTACAGAAGAAACTAAAAGTTTTTATAAAAGTGGTATAGTCAAAGTAGTTGGTAGTAGAGAAAACAAAGAAACTATTGCACATAATTTATTTAATACTATAAGACTATTTGATGAAGAAAATGTAGATATTATATTGGCAGAAGGAATTGACTTATCTAATATAGGAACTGCTATTATGAACAGAATGATGAAGGCTGCCGGAGGAAAGGTAAGGAAGGTATAAAGGAGAGAAGATGATGAATGTACTATTTGTTTGTACGGGGAATACCTGTAGAAGTCCTATGGCTGAGGGTATTTTAAGAGATATGGCAGAGAAAAAAGGAATGGAAATAACGGTTAAATCTGCAGGGGTTTTTGCCTATGATGGAGAAAAAGCATCTAGAGAAGCTATAGAGGTAATGGAATATAGTGGTATAGATATTTCTAATCATAGGGCTAGTTTAGTTCATAAAAAACTTATGGAAGAAGCAGACTTAATAATAACCATGTCTTATAGCCATAAAGATGTTCTTATAAGAAAATTTCCCTTTGCCAAAGAAAAAATTTTTACTTTAAAAGAATATGCTTATGGAGTAGATGGAGATGTAATAGATCCATTTGGCAGAGGTATAGCAGCTTATAGCAGGACTAAAAATGAACTTACTGATAGTATAAATCAACTTATTGTTAAATTAAATGATTAGGAGGGCATTTAGATGAAAATCGGAATAGGTAGTGACCACGCTGGATATGAATTAAAGGAATATATTAAAGATTATCTAAAAGAAGAAGGTATTGAATACGTAGATTATGGTACAAATACTATAGATTCAGTTGACTATCCTGATTATGCAAAAAAGGTAGCAGAAGCAGTAGCGACTAAAGAAATTGAAAAAGCCATTGTGATCTGTGGCACAGGTATAGGTATATCTATAGCATGTAATAAAGTTAAAGGAATTAGATGTGCTTTATGTAGCGATACCTATTCTGCTAGAATGAGTATGGAACATAATAATGCTAATATTTTAGCCTTGGGAGGAAGAGTTATAGGCAGAGATTTAGCCATGGAGATAGTATCTGTTTGGCTTAAGTCAAAATTTCAAGGTGGAAAACATGAAAGAAGAATAAATAAAATTAGTGATATTGAAGGCTAAATTATGATATAATCGTATAGGTTTTAAATAGGAAAATAGAAAAGAACAGGAAAGGAGTTTTTTATATGGGTAATGTTGTAATTTTGGATCATCCACTTATTAAACATAAACTTACTTTTATTAGAGATAAGAATACAGGGTCTAAGGATTTTAGGGAGCTAGTTAAGGAAGTTTCTATGCTAATGGCTTATGAAGTAACTAGGAATCTTCCTTTAGAGGAAATTGAAATAGAAACTCCTATTACAAAGATGAAATCTCAAGTAATTTCTGGTAAAAAGGTAGGATTGGTGCCTATACTAAGAGCAGGTTTAGGAATGGTAGATGGAATGTTAAATCTTATACCAGCTGCAAAGGTAGGACATATAGGACTTTATAGGGATCCAGAAACTTTAAAGCCAGTAGAATACTACTGTAAATTGCCTCAAGATATAGAGGAAAGGGAATTAATAGTCTTAGATCCAATGTTGGCAACGGGAGGATCAGCTGTAGCAGCTATTCAATTTTTAAAGGAAAGAGGAGCTACTTCTATTAAATTGGTTTGCCTAATTGCTGCACCAGAAGGAATAGAAGAAGTTGAAAAATCCCATCCAGACGTAGATATTTATGTAGCAGGTGTAGATGAAAAGTTAAACGATCATGCATATATAATTCCTGGTTTAGGAGATGCAGGAGATAGATTGTTCGGAACAAAATAAGTAATAAAAAGTGAGTAATTAAATCTAGATTTAATTACTCATTTTTTATTAAAAGTTTTTATATAAAAATATTGAATAAGACTTTATTATTTTTGAAAACTATGTTAATATATTAACATAGTTTATAAGTTTACATAATTTATTATATTGTTTTCCCATGAAATTCATATATATGATATTAATTGACTTATTATCTATTCTAATATAAAATTTTAACTAGAAACCTAGAATGAAGGAGAGATAAGGGACATGGAAAACTTTATAATACCGTTTTTTGAAGCAGTTATTATATCATTAATTATGACACCTATTGTAAGGAAGTTGGCATTTAAAGTTGGAGCCATAGATATTCCAAAGGATGATAGACGAGTACATAATAAACCGATGCCTCTAATGGGAGGTGTAGCTATATATATTGCCATTGTAGTTTCAGCATTAACTTTACTACCAATAGATAAGAGTTTAATTTCTATTATTATTGGAGGAACTATAATTCTTATATCAGGAATTATCGATGATCTAAAAGGCTTAAGTCCAAAGATGAAAATTGTATTTCAGTTATCAGCAGGCTTAGTCCTTATATTAGGAGATGTAAAGGTAGATTTTATAACCAATCCTTTTTCCAGTGAAAGCGCCTTACTTTATTTAAAATGGTTATCTATACCTATTACATTATTTTGGGTAGTAGGAATAACGAATACTTTAAATTTAATCGACGGATTAGATGGATTAGCTGCAGGTGTGGCAATGATTTCTAGTTTATCTTTAATGCTTGTAGCTAGTAAATTTGGATATGGTAATATTATAATTTTATCTGCCATTGTAGCTGGTAGTTGTTTAGGATTCTTACCTTATAATTTTAATCCAGCTAAAATATTTATGGGAGACACAGGAGCTTTATTCTTAGGTTTCATGCTAGCAGCTATCTCCATAGAAGGTGTAATGAAAAGTGTTGCTACCATAGCTATTATAGTTCCTATACTGATTTTAGGGGTACCCATTTTTGATACTACTTTTGCTATATTTAGAAGATTGCTTAATGGTCAGTCTATAATGTCTGCAGACAAAGGTCACTTACATCATAGATTGCTTAATAGAGGATATTCACAGAGAAAAACAGTATTAACTCTTTATGGAATAAGTGGTATATTTGGTTTGTTTGCTGTATTAGTAGCAAAATATAATAGTAAGCAGGCAGTATATTTGTCAGTAGTTTTATTTTTTATAACTGTTGTTGTTGCAATTAAAATGGGGTTATTTGGATCTAAGAAGAAATAAAAGGAGAGATTAACCATTGAAAAAATTAAAAGTCATGACGGTTTTTGGAACTAGGCCTGAAGGAGTTAAGATGGCTCCAATAGTTAAAGAAATGGAAAGAAGAGAAGAAATTGAAAGTATAATATGTATTACTGCTCAACATAGAGAAATGCTTGATCAAGTTCTTAATCTTTTTGAAATTGAGCCTGATTATGATTTAAATATATTTAAACATGGACAAACTTTAACAGAGATTACTACTAAGGCTTTAGAAGGCTTAGAAAAGGTTATAATTGATGAAAAACCAGATGTTTTATTGGTTCAAGGAGATACTACTACAGTTTTTGCAGGAGCTTTAGCTGCTTTTTATCAAAGGGTAAAAATTGGACATGTGGAAGCAGGATTACGTAGTGGAAATCTTTATTCACCTTATCCTGAAGAAGCTAATAGAAAACTAACTGGAATTTTAACAGATTATCATTTTGCTCCTACAGAAAAAAACAGACAAAATTTATTAAAAGAAGATTATCCAGAAGAAAAAATATTTATAACAGGAAATACAGTAATAGATGCTTTAAAATATGCTGTAAAGGAAGATTATACCTTTGACATACCTCTATTAAATAAGCTAGATTATAAGGAGAAGAAGGTAATTTTACTGACTTCCCATAGAAGAGAAAACTTAGGACAACCTATGGAAAATATTTTTACTGCTATTAGAGATATAGTGGTAAAGCATGAGGATGTAGAGGTAGTTTTTCCAATTCATTTAAATCCAAAGGTAAGGGATATAGCTAATAGGATTTTAAGTGGTAATAAAAGAATACATTTATTAGATCCTTTGGATTATGAACCTTTTACAAATCTTATGGCAAAAGCTTATATAGTAGTTACTGATTCTGGAGGACTGCAAGAAGAAGCACCAAGTTTAGGAAAGCCAGTACTTGTAGTTCGAGAAGAAACGGAAAGACCAGAAGGAATAGAAGCTGGAACAGCTGAATTAGTAGGTACAAGTTATAATAAGATATTTGATGAATTAGATCTTTTATTATCTAATAGAGATGAATATAATAAAATGGCAAATGCAGTAAATCCTTATGGTGATGGTAAAGCTTCAGAGAGGATAGTAGATATTATTCTTGAAAATTGGAACCTTTAAATTAGAGGTGATAAATTGAAGAAGAAAGCCAAAGAAGAACTAGAATTTCAGTTAAGAGAACTAAAAGACAGTTTAGATATGCTTGAGGATATACTTAATTATGCTTACGAAGGTTATGTATTGGTAGATAACCAAGGAAAAATAGTTAAGATGAATTATGAAAAGTTAATGGGAATAAAAGAAGAAGATGCCCTTGGAAAGCCTGTAGAAGGGGTTATTGAAAACACTAGAATGCATATTGTAGTTAAGACAGGAGTTAAAGAATTAAGAGATGTTCAAAGAATCCAAGGTCATGACATGATTACTAACCGTATTCCTATAGTTAAAAATGGTAGGATAATAGGTGGAGTAGGTACTGTTTTATTTAAGGATGTTAGTGAAGTCAAGGAATTAGCTCATCAACTTTTGGATTTGCAAAGCAAGATTAATAAATACAGAGGAGAAATTGAGAGGATTCAAGGAACCAGGTATTCCTTTGATAGTATTATTACTCGTAATGGTAAGATGGAATATTTAAAAAAGGTAGGCAGGAAGGCAGCTGAATCTAATTCTACTGTGCTTATTACTGGTGAAAGTGGAACAGGTAAGGAGATGTTTGCTCATGCCATTCATAAAGCTAGTTATAGAAAAGCAGAAGCCTTTATTCCTATTAACTGTGCTGCTATTCCCAGAGATTTATTAGAATCAGAATTATTTGGCTATGAAGGTGGAGCTTTTACTGGAGCCAGAAAAGAAGGAAAGCCGGGAAAATTTGAATTGGCTACAGGTGGCACTATTTTTTTAGACGAAATTGGAACTATGCCTATGGAAATGCAGGCAAAGCTTTTAAGAGTTTTAGAAGCTAAAGAATTTGAAAGAATTGGTGGAAATAAAAAAATTGATTTAGATGCTAGAGTGATTGCTGCCACTAATGAAAATATTGAAGAAGAAATAAGAAAAGGCAAGTTTAGAGAAGATTTATATTACAGGTTAAATGTTATAACTATAGATATTCCACCTTTAAGAGATAGACCAGAAGATATTTCCCTGTTAGCAGAAAATCTCTTAGAATATTTAATTAAAGAAATGAGAACAGAAGAAAAAGAGTTATCACCAGAAACTATTAAGATTCTTAGAAGATATAGTTGGCCAGGTAATGTTAGAGAACTAAGGAATGTTTTAGAAAGAGCCATTAACCTTTCTTCAAAAACCCTTATTCTACCTGAACATTTGCCAGAAAGGGTTCTTAATAGAATTAATTATAATTTAGGTAATAAAGAGGAAGTTGAACCTTTAAAGGATATAATTAGAGAGGCAGAAAAAGAAGCTATAAGAAAGGCTTTGATTCTTACTAATGGAAATAAATCCTTGGCAGCGGAAAAGCTAGGAATTCATAGGACTGCCTTATATAAGAAGATGGAAAAATATGAAATGGAAGATTATTATTAATTGTGTATAATAAAGACTACATTTTTTTATGAAATGTATACTTTTGGATACATCAATTTACAGAAAAATGTCTGATGAAAAAGTCTATGTAATACTTCCAATAGGTCAATTAAGCTGTGGTAACATTAAGTTTAGAAGTGTAGATAATAATCTACACTTTGTATTTTGATCAATATGTTATAAAAATCACAATCTGTTATTTGTCTTTAGAATTCAGTGGATTACAGTAATTTTCATAAAAAAATTTTAATAATAATATTGGCATGCTATTTGCTATATAAATAGAGTAAAGGAAAACAATCTGTAATCCATGATAATAAAATAAATATATAAATACTGGGAGGTATAAAGATGAGAGAAGTTGTTATCGCAAGTGCAGTTAGAACTCCTATAGGTGCTTTTGGAGGAAAATTTAAAGATGTTTCAGCAGTACAATTAGGTACTATAGTTGCTAAAGAAGCTTTGAAAAGAGCTAATATTGAGCCAAATGTAGTAGATGAAGTTATATTTGGTAATGTACTTCAAGCTGGACTTGGACAAAACGTAGCAAGACAAGTTTCAATTCATGCAGGTATTCCAGTAGAAGTACCATCATTTACAGTAAATAAAGTTTGTGGATCAGGACTTAAGACAGTAGCATTAGCAGCACAAGCTATTTTAGCTGGAGAAGCTGATGTAGTTTTAGCTGGTGGAACAGAAAATATGTCTCAAGCTCCGTATTTACTAAAGAGTGCTAGATGGGGACAAAGAATGGGTAATGGATCTATTGTAGACTATATGGTACAAGATGGACTATGGGATGTATTTAATGATTACCATATGGGAATTACTGCAGAAAACATTGCAGAAAAATGGAATCTTTCAAGAGAAGAACAAGATAATCTAGCTTTAGTTAGCCAAAATAGAGCAGAAGAAGCTATTAAAAATGGCAAATTTAAAGATGAAATCGTTCCAGTGGAAATTCCTCAAAGAAAGGGAGATCCGATAGTTGTTGATACTGACGAATACCCAAGATTTGGTGCTACTATAGAATCTATGGCTAAACTTAGACCAGCATTTAAAAAAGATGGTACAGTAACTGCAGGAAATGCTTCAGGAATTAATGACGGAGCAGCTGCAATAGTAGTAATGTCTAAAGAAAAAGCTGAAGAATTAGGAGTTAAACCGTTAGCTACAATTGCTGCGTATGCTTCAGCAGGAGTAGAGCCATCAGTTATGGGAACAGGACCAATTCCAGCTACTAGAAAAGCTTTAGAGAAAGCTAACATGACTGTAGCAGATTTAGATTTAATAGAAGCTAATGAAGCTTTTGCAGCTCAAGCTTTATCTGTAATAAAAGAATTAGGTTTAGATACAGAAAAAACTAATGTTAATGGTGGAGCTATTGCATTAGGTCATCCAATAGGAGCAAGTGGAGCTAGAATTTTAGTTAGCTTATTACACGAAATGGATAAAAGAGATGCTAAGAATGGTTTAGCTACTTTATGCATTGGTGGAGGTCAAGGTATAGCTTTAGTTGTAAAAAGATAGTTAAATAAAATTAGGAAGGTATCTTTTGTCTAAGAAAATTAACAGAAGAACCTTCCTATTATCTGAAAAATCGACATAAAGCTTATATTTGAACTTTGACTATTTTATCACAAATTGATATAATGATCTTAGTAAAAACAATACAACGGAGGTGGGATTTATGAACAAAGTAATAACCATTGAAGAAGCTGTAAGTCATATTAAAGATGGTATGACTATTATGGTTGGCGGTTTCTTAGCGTGTGGTACTCCTCATAAACTTATTGATGCATTGGTTGAAAAAGGAGTTAAAGATTTAACATTGATTTGTAACGATTCAGGATTCCCTGAGCTTGGAGTAGGAAAATTAGTTGTTAATAAGCAAATTAAAAAATTAATAGCTTCCCACGTTGGGACAAACCCTGAAACAGGTAGACAAATGAATACAGGAGAAATGGAAGTAGATTTAGTACCTCAAGGAACTCTTGCTGAAAGAGTTAGAGCAGGAGGATCTGGTTTGGGTGGAATATTGACTCCAACAGGAGTTGGTACTGTTATAGAAGAAGGAAAACAAAAAATTGAGATAGACGGAAAAACTTATTTATTAGAACTTCCTATAAGAGCAGATGTAGCTTTAATATTCGGAAATACTGTAGATAAATACGGAAACATTTCTTACTATGGTTCTACTAGAAACTTTAATCCATTAATGGCAGCTGCAGCAGATTTAGTTATAGTTGAAGCTGATAAGATAGTAGAAGTTGGAGAAATAGACCAAAATCATGTTGTTACTCCAGGATTATTTGTAAATTATATTGTTGATGGAGGTGACAAATAATGGATAAAAATCAAATAAAAGAATTTATTGCTAAGAGAGTGGCTAAAGAATTAAAAGATGGGGATGTAGTTAATTTAGGTATTGGTTTACCAACGCTAGTAGCTAACTATGTACCAGAAGGAACTAATGTATTTTTCCAATCAGAAAACGGATTCGTAGGATTAGGACCAGCACCTAAGGAAGGACAAGAAGATCCATATATAGTTAATGCAGGAGGTCAACCTGCAAGCATTATTCCAGGAGGAATGTTCTTTGATAGTGCTACTTCTTTTGGAATTATCCGTGGAGGTCATGTAGACTTTACTGTTTTAGGAGCTCTACAAGTTGATGGAGAAGGAAATCTAGCTAACTGGATGATTCCAGGAAAAATGGTTCCAGGAATGGGTGGAGCTATGGATCTTGTGGTTGGAGCTAAAAAAGTAATTGTTGCTATGGAACATACTGTTAAAGGGAATCATAAGATACTTAAAAAATGTAACCTTCCATTAACAGCAGCTGGCGAAGTAGATATGATAATTACAGAAATGGGAGTTATAGAAGTTACTGATAAAGGCTTAGTTTTAAAAGAAATTAATCCAGAATTTACAATAGAAGACGTTAAAAATGCTACTGAAGCTGAGCTAATCATTGCTGAAGATTTAGTAAAAATGGAGATATAGTTGGAATATGAGTAGCACCTAACGCTGGTTAGGTGTTACTTAATCCTGTAGTTTATCTATTTATTAACATAAAATTATATTAACAATGGAAAAGGAGGTTTTATAAAATGTTTAAGAAATTTACCAATGCCTGTGTAACACTAGTGCAAAAGTATTTACCCGATGCATTTATATTTGCTATTTTTCTAACAATTATAACATTAGTTTTAGGCGTAACTTTTACAGGACAAAGTTTTATATCCATGTTAAATCACTGGGGTAATGGTATTTGGAGTTTGTTAGCCTTTTCGATGCAAATGGTTCTAGTATTGGTTACTGGTCATACTTTAGCTAGTTCACCTCCAATTAAGAAGGGACTAAGAAAGTTAGCTAGTTTCTCAAAAACTCCTACACAAGCAATCCTTGCAGTTTCTTTTGTATCAGCAATAGCTTGCTGGATTAACTGGGGATTTGGTCTAGTAATCGGTGCTTTATATGCTAGAGAATTAGCTAAACAAGTAGATGATGTGGACTACAGATTATTAATTGCCAGTGCTTACTCAGGATTCTTAGTGTGGCATGGAGGAATTTCTGCGTCCATTCCTTTAACTTTGGCTACTGCAAGCAATGATCTAGCTGGTATGACTGCTGGCATAGTAACAAAATCTATTCCAACTACACAAACAATGTTTTCACCTTTAAATTTAATTATATCTTTTGGACTAATATTTACATTACCTTTAGTTAATAAAGCTATGCATCCTGAAAAGAAATTTGCAGTAGTTGTTGATAAAAGGTTATTGGAAGAAGCAGCTACAGAAGATGATAGTTTCTTTATGAAAAATGATACTCCTGCTGATAGAATAGAAAACAGCAAGATGATTAACTATGTTACTTTTGCTTTAAGTTTCATTTATATTGTTTACTACTTTATTGAAAAAGGATTTGATTTAAACTTAAATATTGTTAATTTAATATTCTTAACTTTTGGGATGTTATTCCATCAAACACCAAGGAGGTTCATCCATGCTATTGGAGAGGCTACCAAAGGTGCATCTGGTATTATACTTCAATTCCCATTTTATGCTGGAATCATGGGTATGATGACTGGTGCAGGTGCTGATGGAGTAAGTTTGGCTTCAGTTATTTCCAATGGATTTGTTAATATTTCAACAGCTAGAACTTTCCCGCTATTTACTTTCTTAAGTGCAGGAATAGTTAACTTCTTTGTACCTTCAGGTGGAGGACAATGGGCAGTTCAAGCTCCTATTATGATGCCTGCAGGAGCAGCTTTAGGTGTACCAGCGGCTAAAACTGCTTTAGCTATAGCTTGGGGAGATGCATGGACTAACATGATTCAACCATTCTGGGCTTTGCCAGCTTTAGGTATTGCAGGATTAGGTGCTAGAGATATTATGGGTTTCTGTTTAATAGACCTAATCTATTCTGGAATTATAATTTGTTTATCTTTCTTATTATTATAAAAAAATAAAAGGCTCTTGATGCATCAAGAGCCTTTTGCAATACTTAAATTAAATTTCTTCAATTTCATATTAATAAAGAATATTCAAATTATATTTTAAATAAATATATTCCTTTAGTACTATTTAGTTAATTATCAATAAAATTAATGAATAAATTGTTTGCATAATGCTTTTAAATTGTGTATAGTAGTAATTATATTTGGAAAATAGACAAGCAAAAACAAATGTTAAAAAATAAACGATTTTTTGTCTGAGGTGTTTTTTATGAAGAAAAAAGACTATAAAGATGTACTAAAAAATTTAGGGTTGATTAGTCAGATTGGTATTTCTGTCATAACTCCCATATTGCTTGGAGTATTTATAGGACAATTTATTGATAAGAAAGTAGGAACTCAGGGTATATTTATTATAGTCTTTATTATCTTGGGTGCTGGTGCAGGTTTTTTAAATCTTTTTAAACTTGGCGGATGGCAGAAAAATAAGAGGAAGTGATTTTATTGAATAATGATTTAGTTTTTAAAGTAGTGAGAAGAACTGCTATATTCAGCCTTCTTGTTATTGGAGTAATTGCATTTGTTTTTAAAGAACCAAAACCTATTGTCTTAGGATATGTATTTGGAACATTGATAAGTATATTAGCTTTCAAATTGTTAGATAATACTATTAATAAATCTGTAAAGATGCCACCAGCTAAAGCCTCTAGCTATGCAACACTTCATTATTTTATTAGATATTTTATATACGCTATAGTCTTAGGTGTAGCAGCTTTGGCTAATTACTTGAATTTTCCTGCTGCAGTACTAGGTTTATTAATGGTTAAAATTGTTATATTGACTTCAACCATATTCGATAAAAATTTTGGAAAATAATAATTACTTTTATATCACATTTAGGAAATATGATATACTAAATATATTAAAATTTTTAGGAAAGGAGGGAGATATTTGGAATTATTAATACGAATTGCAGGTAAAGATATAATTGTCCCTGATACCATCGTTAATGTTTGGGTTGTAACAGTATTGCTTATAATATTTGCTTTAGTAGTCAATAAAAAGATAAAAAAAGCAAGTATCGATGAAGCACCTTCAAATTTCTTAAATGTGATAGAAGCATTGGTTGATGTTGTTGAAGGATTGGTAAAAGATACTATGGGACCTCAAAATATGAAGTTTGCACCCTATATTCTAACTATTATGTGTTTTTTAATAGTAGCTAATTTATTTGGATTGTTAGGATTTTCACCGCCTACATCTGATTACTCTGTTACATTTTCCCTAGCATTGATAACCTTTGTTCTGACACAGTATTGGAGCTTTAAAAATGCAGGTGGATTATTAGGGTATCTTAAAGGGTTTACTGAGCCTATGGCTTTTTTAACTCCATTAAATGTTATTGGTGAATTAGCAAACCCAATCTCATTATCCTTCCGTCTTTTTGGAAATATAATGAGTGGAGGTATTATTATGGCCTTATTATATAATGCGTTGGGCTATATTGCACCTCTTATAACACCACCGTTACATGCCTATTTTGACGTGTTCTCTGGTGTATTACAAACCTTTATATTTATAATGCTATCTATGATATTCATAGGTGGTGCAGCAGAATAAAACAATTTTTGAAAATTTGGGAGGAGGAAATAAAATGTTACAAGGAATTACAAGTGAAGCTTTCATATTAGGATGTTCAGCTATTGGTGCAGGTTTAGCTATGATTGCAGGTATTGGACCTGGAATCGGTCAAGGTCATGCTGCTGGTCATGCTGCAGAAGCAGTAGGAAGACAACCAGAAGCACAAGGGGATATTACTAGAACCATGCTTTTAGGTCAAGCCGTAGCAGAAACTACTGGTATTTATGGTTTAGTTATTGCTATAATTTTACTATTTGTTAGACCACTGCTTACAGCTTATTTAAATCTAGGACTATAATTTAGGAGGGAGATGGGTGCTTTTCCCATCTCAAAGTACCCCTTATGTGAAGGAGGTTAGTTTATGGATATTGAAGTTAGAGCTTTGCCCCAGTTATCTTCTATGCTAATTGCTTGGGCAGCTTTGTTATTACTTTATTTAATGCTTAGAAAATTTCTATATAAACCAGTTTCAAACTTTCTAAATGCTAGGAAAGAGAAGATTCAAGGAGATTTAGATGGAGCTAAAGCTTTAAATGAAGAAGCTGTACATTTAAAAGAAGATTATGAAGGCAGAATTAACCAAGCTAAGTTAGAAAGTCAGCAAATTATTGAAAATGCAAGAAAACGTGGTGAAGAAGTAAGAGAAGATATTATTGCTGAAGCAAAATTAGAGGCTGAAACCATTATAAATAAAGCTAGAAAAGAAATTGCTAGAGAAAAGGAAATCGCTCTTCAAGATGTAAAATCTCAAGCTGGAGAAATGGCTATCCTTATTGCCTCTAGGATAATGGAAGAACAAGTTAATATGGATACTCAGAAAAACTTAATCAATAAATTTATTGATGAGGTAGGTAAATCAAAATGGCAAAGCTAGTGAGCAAAAGATATGCTTCAGCCTTATTTGAAGCTGGTTTAGAATTAAATAAGATAAAAGAGTTTAATGAAGAATTAGACTTTATTAAAAGAATACTAGAAGAGGAACCTCAATTACTTCAGATATTAAATCATCCAAAGATAAACAAGGATGAGAAAAAGGATCTGATCAACAGTCTTTTTAAAGATAAGGCGTCTGGGGAAATGATTAACTTTATATACGTACTTATTGACAAAAGACGAGATAGCCATCTTCTAGAGATAGCTAATTATTATAAAGAATTGTTTAACGAACATGAAAATATTATGAAGGTTACTGCAATAACAGCAGTTCCTATGGATAAGAATGCTCAAGATAAACTTTCAGTTGTTTTATCTAATAAACTAAATAAGAATATTGAGCTTATCAATGTAGTAGATAATACTATTCTTGGAGGAGTTCTTTTAAAAGTTGAAAACAAACTAATAGATGGAACTCTTAAAGGTCAACTTGAATCTATTGGAAGAGTTATAAAAGGTGCATCATTATAGGGAAGTTGAGGTGATAAAATGGAGTTAAGACCAGAAGAAATCAGTTCTATTATTAAGGAACAGATTAAAAAATATGAAAAAAGATTAGATATGGTTGATATAGGTACTGTTATCCAAGTTGGAGATGGTATTGCAAGAATTCATGGGCTTGAAGGCTGTATGGCAGGAGAGCTTATTGAATTTCCTGGTGAGGTTTATGGTATGGCGTTAAACTTAGAAGAGGACAACGTTGGTTGTGTACTTTTAGGTTCCGATAGAGCTATTAAAGAAGGCGACACTGTTAAAAGAACAGGTAGAATTGTAGAAGTTCCTGTAGGAGATGTAATGATAGGTAGAGTAGTTAATGCTCTTGGTCAGCCAATTGATGGCAAGGGAACTATTACAGCAGATAAGTTTAGACCTATTGAAAGAATAGCTCCAGGGGTTATCACTAGAAAAAGTGTTAACCAACCTTTACAAACAGGAATTAAATCTATTGACTCTATGTTTCCTATTGGTAGAGGTCAAAGGGAGCTTATAATTGGAGATAGACAAACAGGTAAGACTGCTTTAGCTATAGATGCAATAATAAATCAAAAAGGTCAAGATGTTGTTTGTATCTATGTAGCTATTGGTCAAAAAAGATCTACTGTAGCTCAAATAGTTGATGTTCTTGAAAAACAAGGTGCTATGGATTATACCATAATAGTTTCTGCTACTGCAAGTGAGCTAGCACCATTACAATATATAGCTCCTTATGCTGGCGTTACTATGGGTGAAGAATTTATGGATAATGGAAAAGATGTCTTAATTATATATGATGATTTATCCAAACACGCTATTGCGTATAGAGCAATGTCTTTACTTTTAAGAAGACCACCAGGAAGGGAAGCTTTCCCAGGAGATGTATTTTATCTTCACTCAAGACTTCTTGAAAGAGCAGCAAAATTAGATGAAAAATATGGTGGAGGATCTATTACCGCACTGCCAATTATTGAAACATTAGCTGGAGATATTTCGGCATATATTCCAACCAATGTTATATCCATTACTGATGGGCAAATCTTCTTAGAAACAGACTTGTTCTTTGCAGGTCAAAGACCAGCTATTAACACAGGACTTTCTGTATCTAGGGTTGGGGGAGCTGCCCAAATTAAGGGAATGAAAAAGGTTGCTTCAAGACTAAAACTTGAACTTGCTCAATATAGAGAACTGGCTGCTTTTGCTCAATTTGGCTCTGAGCTAGATAAAGAAACTAGAGATAGATTACACCAAGGGGAAAGAATTATGCAAATCTTAAAACAGCCTCAATACAACCCTATGAGTGTAGAACATCAAATTATTATTCTTTATATTGCTCTTAATAAATATCTTTCTGATATACCTGTGGAAAGAGTAAGTCAATTTGAAAAAGAATTTTTAAACTTTGTGGATAATAACTATCCTGAAATAGTTGATAATATTAAAGAGACTAAAGACTTAACTGATGAAAATACAGAAAAAATAAAAATAGCTATTACTGAATTTAAGAAGAACTTTTAAATTCCCTTAGAAGCGGGGGTGTATATTTTTGGCTGAATCAACACGAGATATTAAAAGGCGAATAAGAGGAATAAGTAATACAAAACAGATTACGAAAGCTATGGAGTTAGTGTCTTCGGCAAAACTAAGAAAAGCTAGGGAAAAGCTAGAAAAAGCTAGACCTTATTATAATACTGTGCTTCAAAACATTCAATCAATCTTAGGAACTGCAGGGAATCTAAATCATCCTTTACTAGAGGTTAGAGAGGTGAAGAAATCCTTATATATTATAGTAGCTGCTGATAGAGGATTAGCAGGAGGATATAACTCGAATATTATTCGTTTAGCAGAAAGTGAAATAAGAGAAAAGAAAGAAGAAGTATCCTTAATTGTTGTAGGAATGAAGGGCAGAGATTATTTTAGAAGAAAAGGCTACAATGTAGTAGGTGAGTTTGTAGGTATTACAGAACAACCTGATTTTTCTGATGCTAGAAAAATTGGCAGATTGGCTCTAAAACTTTATAAAAATAAGGAAATAGATGAAATTAAAATTGTATATACTCAATTTATAACTACTATTTCTCAAGATCCTAAAATTCTTAGACTACTTCCTAGTGAAGAAGTTAAAGAAGGTGAGAAGACAAAAGGATCTATTACAGATTTTGAGCCTTCTCCAGAGGAAGTTCTTGATTATTTGATTCCAAAATATATTGAAAGCAGTATTTATGGAGCTTTAATAGAAGCTTCCTGTAGTGAGCAGGGAGCTAGAAGAACTGCCATGGAATCTGCTACAGATAATGCTGAGGAAATGATTGAAGAACTACAGATTAGTTATAATAGGGCTCGACAAGCAGCTATTACCATGGAAATATCAGAAATTGTTACAGGTGCTGAAGCTCTTAAGTAACAGAGAAAGGAGTGGGGATATGGAAAAGAACATAGGTAAAATTGTTCAAATTATCGGCCCCGTAGTTGACATTCGATTTAGTGAAGATAATCTACCAGAGCTATTAAATGCTATTGAAATAGATAAAAGTGGAGAAAAAATAATTGTAGAAGTAGCTCAGCATGTGGGTGATGACACTGTTAGATGTGTTTCTATGGATTCAACAGATGGATTGGTTAGAGGAATGGAAGCGATAGATACAGGAAAATCTATTGCTATTCCTGTAGGCAGGGAAACTTTAGGAAGATTGTTTAATGTATTGGGAGAACCTATAGATGGTAAGGGAGAAGTGAAAACTTCTAAATTGTCTCCAATTCATAGACCAGCCCCATCTTTTGAAGAACAAGAAACTTCTAGAGAAATATTTGAAACGGGGATAAAGGTTGTAGACCTTATAGCACCTTATTCTAAAGGTGGTAAGATTGGTTTATTTGGTGGTGCAGGTGTAGGAAAAACAGTTCTTATACAAGAACTTATAAACAATATAGCCACTCAACATGGTGGTTTGTCTGTATTTACAGGTGTAGGAGAAAGAACTAGAGAAGGTAATGACTTATATCATGAAATGATTGAATCTGGAGTTATTGACAAAACAGCTTTAGTATTTGGTCAGATGAATGAGCCACCAGGAGCTAGAATGAGAGTAGGATTAACAGGTCTTACTATGGCTGAATATTTTAGAGATGAAGAAGGCCAAGATGTTTTATTATTTATAGACAATATATTTAGATTTACTCAAGCAGGTTCAGAAGTATCTGCCTTACTTGGAAGAATGCCTAGTGCCGTAGGTTATCAACCAACTTTGGCTACAGAAATGGGGCAGCTTCAAGAGAGAATTACTTCTACTAAGAAGGGTTCAATTACTTCTGTTCAAGCTGTATATGTTCCTGCTGATGACTTAACAGACCCAGCACCAGCTACTACTTTTGCTCACTTAGATGCTACTACTGTATTGTCTCGTCAAATCGCAGAACTAGGTATTTATCCTGCAGTAGATCCATTAGATTCAACTTCTAGAATCTTAGACCCAGAAGTTGTTGGTAAGGAGCATTATGAAGTAGCTAGAGGAGTTCAAGAGGTGCTTCAAAGATATAAGGATTTACAGGATATTATAGCTATTCTTGGTATAGATGAGCTTTCTGATGATGATAAATTGACTGTTGCTCGTGCAAGGAAAATTCAAAGATTCTTGTCACAACCATTTACTGTAGCAGAACAGTTTACTGGTATGGAAGGAAAATATGTACCAATAAAAGAAACTGTAAGAGGATTTAAAGAAATTCTTGAAGGAAAACATGATGATATTCCAGAAACTGCCTTCTTTATGGTAGGAACCATTGATGAAGCTATAGAAAATGCTAAGAAAATGGAGGGTTAATCATGTCTGTATTCCATCTAGAAATTGTAACCCCAGATAGGTCCTTCTTTTCTGAAGAAGTGGAAATGGTTATAGTTAGAGGTATTGAAGGGGATCTAGCTATTTTGAAGGATAGAGCACCTTTGATTACTCCGTTAAAAATAGGAAAAATAAGGATATTTCAAGATGGTAAAGAAAAGGTGGCTGCTGTAGTTGATGGTTATATAAGTGTAGAAAATCATAAGACTACAATTATTACAGAAGCTGCTGAATGGCCAGAAGAAATAGATATCGAAAGAGCAGAAGCTGCTAAGAAACGAGCAGAAGTTTTATTAAAAGAAAGACCTGATGGGATTGATGTGGCAAGAGCACAATTAGCTTTACAAAGAGCTTTAAATAGAATAGAAGTTGGAAAATTAAAAAGAATTGATTAATTAAATAAATTAACAAGGTATAAAAAGTACCCTTTCTTGGCAATACTTTTATCATAGGAAAGGGTACTTTTTATGTTAAAAATGTTTTGTCCCCCTTTACATTTTTATAGAAAGACCTTTTCCTTAAAATGTATAAGGAGGGGAAGTTATGAAAAAGTTTTTATTGTGGGCTATTATTTTTTCCTTATTAATACCAGTTTTTTCTTTAGCAGATAAAAAAGATGGTGAACAAGATTTATTAATGGGTATCTTAAAAGAAGCAGGTGGAGAATTTTTAGAAGGGGATATTAATATTGGTGGAGTTATAATTAATGAATTCATAGATGGATATACAATGGAATCAATGGGAGAAAAACTAAAAAGTGAAATCGGAATAGTTGGGAAAAAGCTAGAGGAGAATAGGGGAGATTATCCTCTAGAAGGTAATTATTATTCAAAAGAATTTATAGAAGAAGAAGGATTTAATCAATTAACTATTTGCGGATATGACACTAATATGAATCCTACAACTATTATACTATCTTCTTATTTAGATAAAGAAACTACTAAAGGAGAAACTAGTCTTTTTATAAATTTAATTAAAAAAGAGCAAATTTTAGATTTAAATGGTATAATAGAGGAGATGGAAAGTATTTTTACAGACTTTAATAAGCCTGCAGAAATTACCACTTGCATAATAGGAACTTTTGATGGAGAATTAGAAGGGAATGTTAGAGAGGAGAAGGCCATTAAAGCTATTAAAAAAGCTAAAGGGAAGATTAAAGAGAAATACGTTGATCCATCTATTGTAAGCTTTACAGCCTATACGCCCTATATAGATAAATTTATCTATTCTGGGAATAAAAAGGTTAACTTAAATGTGGCAATAAGGTATAATGAATACGAAGATAAAACTTATTTTTGGATAGGAACACCTATAATAACCATTGGCTATTAGATTAGGAGGGATTTGTTTGGAAAGAATAATGGTGGAGAAGAGCCCCCCATTAAAAGGAACAGTAAGAGTAAGTGGTGCTAAGAATTCTGCACTTCCTATATTAGCTGCATCTTTATTGGGAACAGAGGATATTATATTAGAAGATGTACCAAAGTTAAAAGATGTAGATATAATTTGTGAAGTATTATCTTCTTTAGGTTCTAAAGTTGAATATTTAGATAAAGGAATTATAAAAATTAATTCTCGTGATATTAATAAATTTGAAACACCTTATGAGTTGATGAGTAAAATGAGAGCATCTTTTTTAGTCATGGGACCTTTATTGACCCGATTGGGTAAAACTAAAAATTCACTACCGGGAGGTTGTGCTATAGGAACTAGACCAATCGACTTGCATCTAAAGGGATTTAAAGCCTTAGGTGCTAAAATAGATGTGGATCATGGAAATATAGGAGCTTATGCTGAAGAATTAATAGGAGATAAAATTTATTTAGACTTCCCAAGCGTTGGAGCTACAGAAAATATAATGATGGCTGCTGTTATGGCTAAAGGTGAGACTATTATCGATAATGCAGCTATGGAACCAGAAATTGTTGATCTTGCTAACTTTTTAAATAAACTAGGTGCGGATGTTAAAGGTGCTGGTACCAATACTATTAGAATTAAAGGAGTAGATTACCTTGGTGGAGCTACTCATTCTGTAATTCCTGATAGAATTGAAGCAGGAACCTTCATGGTAGCTAGTGCTATTACTGGAGGAGATATTACTGTAGAAAATGTTATTACTAGTCATATAAAACCGGTAATTGCTAAATTAAAAGAGGCAGGATGTCAAATATATGAAAATGGAGATAAAGTTAGGGTTATTGGTGGACCGAACCTTAAATGTGTAGATATTAAAACCTTACCTTATCCTGGATTTCCTACAGATATGCAAGCTCAATTTATGGCTTTAATGAGTATTTGTAAAGGAACAAGTGTTATTATTGAAACCGTTTTTGAAAACAGATTTATGCATGTAGATGAACTTAAGAGAATGGGTGCAGATATAAAGATTGATGGAAGAAGTGCAATTATACAAGGTGTTAATAATTTAATGTCGGCGCCAGTTAAAGCTTCTGATTTAAGAGCAGGTGCAGCTTTGGTATTAGCTGGATTAGTAGCTGATGGAGTTACAGAGATTGGAAATATTCATCATATTGATAGGGGATATGACGGTATTGAAGAAAAATTTGCTAAATTAGGAGCAAAGATATATAGAGTTTAATATTTAACATAAGATAATACCCTCTTGCATAGAATTTATATATAAACTAAAGGCAAAGAGGGGGAAAAAATGAAGAGATTTGGAATGTACTTATGTGTAGTCTTGATAATAACTATATTTATACCCACAGTTATTGTTAAGACTTTTAATTTTGTACCTGTAAATACTTCCATAGAAGGTAAAAAATTTAGAAAAGAAAAAGAGACTGTTTTAGAAGAAAAGACCCCTATAAAGCTAGAAGATTTGAATGGGAAGATAAAGGTTTTTAATTCTAGAACTGGAGAAGTAGAAGAATTGTTGTTAGATGACTATGTAAAAGGAGTAGTAGCAGCAGAGATGCCAGGAGAGTTTCATATAGAAGCTTTAAAGGCTCAAGCTATAGCTAGTAGAACTTATGCCCTTAGCAGAAGTTTAAAGTTTAAGGATGGTCATCCAGACCATAAGGGGGCACCTCTTTGTACTGGAGTTCACTGTCAAGCCTATTTAAGTTTAGACGAATTAAGAGAAATTCATTCTGATGGCTGGGTAGAAAAGTATTGGGGTAAGATAGAAAAGGCTGTAGACTCAACTAAAAATCAGGGAATTTTTTATAACGGAGAAATTATTGAACCTTTGTATCACTCTACTAGTGGAGGAATGACAGAAGATGTAAAAGATGTTTTTGCAGTAGAACTTCCATATTTAAGAAGTGTTGCTAGTCCTTATGAAGAAGGAGCACCAAAGTTCAAAAATGTGGTTACTTTAACAGTAGATGAATTTATAAAAAAGATTCTCACTAAATATTCTGGTGCCAATATTACTAAAGAGAATTTTTCTGAAAAAATTAAATTAGTCGAGAAAACAGAAAGTGGCAGAATTAAAAAAATAGCCATTGATAATAATGTTGTAAATGGCAGAGAGTTAAGAGACTTATTTGAATTAAACTCTACTAACTTTACGATATCTTACAATGTAAAACTGGGTATTGTAGAAATTGAGACCTTTGGATATGGACATGGAGTAGGAATGAGTCAATGGGGCGCTAATGGTATGGCTAAAAATGGGAAGAATTATGAGGAAATTTTAAAACATTATTATACAGGAGTAGAATTAAGAGAAATCGAGTAGAGAAATCTACTCTTTTTTTATACAAATTTTATGCAAAAAATCTCCATATTTTAGTAAAAATAAGTGTATGAATTTCTACAATGTGGAAATAATACTTAATGGAGGTGGGACAATGAAAAATAAATTTTCTAAACTAATAGAGAAAAATGGATTTTTATTATTTTTATTTATCTGTGTCTGTATAGTGGCGGTGGGAACGATCTTTGTTTCAACCCGAAGTCTAAAAGGAATAGATGAAAATGTAGGAGAAAAAGACCTTACTATTTTAGAAAATGAACCTTACAGAGAAAGTGTAAATTATAAAAAAGATTCTAATGAAAATACTATAGAAGACATGGAGTTAAAGTCCAGAGAAGAAGTAGAAACAAAGGATAAAGTGGAAGAAGAAACAAAGGAAGTAAAAGAAATAGAAGAAACTAAGGATGTAGAAGAAGTTAAAGAAGCAGAAAAGGTTAAAGAAGTAGAAAAGGCAGAAAAAGAAGAGGAAGAAGCAGTAGAGGTAGCTTTAAGGGAAGAAGAAAAGCCAGATAAAAAAGACAAAAATGAAGAAGAGAAGGAAGAAGAATTAGAATTTGTAGAAGATAAAACAATAACCTTAGTTCTTCCGGTAGAAGGTGATGTAAAAACGGAGTTTACTAAAGATACTTTAATTTATTCTGAAACTTTAGAAGAATGGACTAGCCACTTAGGAATAGACATTGCGGCTAAAGAAGGAACCATGGTAAAAGCAGCTATGGATGGAACAGTAAAAAAAGTATACGAAGATAAACTTTGGGGAAAAGTCATCATAATAGACCACGGAAATGGTCTAGAAACTAAATATGCTAACTTATCTACTGTAGAAATGGTGAAAGAAGGGTTAAAGGTAAAAAAAGGCGACCCTATAAGTGGAGTAGGAAAGTCAGCTCCAATAGAAATGATGATGGAACCTCATGTTCATTTTGAAGTCATTAAAGATGGAAAAATGGTAGATCCAAGTTCTATTAGCAAGTAAAAAAGCATAAGTATTTACAAAGATTAAATACCCAAATAGTTCAAAGGGGGTTAATTAAGTGAAGGATTACATAGAAGAAAGGGCTTTAGAGATTGCAAAGTATATAATAAGTGAAAAAGCTACTGTACGACAGGCGGCTAGTATTTTTGGTGTTAGCAAAAGTACTGTTCATAAAGACGTGACAGAACGTCTTCCGAGGATAAACCCTCTTGTAGCAGCCATGGTTAAACAGGTATTAGAAACAAACAAAGCTGAGAGGCATATTAGAGGCGGAAAAGCAACAAAATTAAAATACAAAGTAGTTAACGAATAAAAAGGGTCCTAAATTTTGGGACCCTTTGGTCTTTTTGAAATATGTAAAATAATCCAAAAAAATAGAGGAATTTTAGGTTTTATATAGAAATAAAAGATGATAAGGATTATTAAAGGGGGAAGTTTGCATGGCGGCTTTTAGAACCGATGTAGGTATAGATTTAGGTACTGCAAGTATATTAGTTTACGTAAAAGGAAAAGGAATAGTTTTAAAGGAACCTTCAGTTGTGGCAATAGATCAGAATACAAATAAGTTTTTAGCAGTAGGGGAAGAAGCTAGAAAAATGCTTGGCAGAACTCCAGGCAATATTATTGCTATTAGACCTTTAAGAGATGGAGTAATATCCAATTATGACGTTACAGAAAGAATGCTAAAATATTTTATACAAAAATCTATAGGTAAGTTTATACTAAGACCTAGAGTCATTATATGCGTGCCTAGTGGAGTAACAGAAGTGGAGAAAAGAGCGGTTATTGAAGCCAGCAATCAAGCAGGAGCTAGAAAAACTTACCTCATTGAAGAGCCTATTGCAGCGGCAATTGGTGCTGGTGTAGATATTACAGAACCTAATGGAAATATGATAGTAGATATAGGGGGAGGAACTACTGATGTAGCTGTTATATCTTTAGGAGGTATAGTGGTTAGCCGTTCTATAAAAACTGCAGGTGATGAATGTGATGAAGCGATTACTAAATATATAAGAAAAAAATATAATATGATGATAGGAGAAAGAAGTGCAGAAGATTTAAAGGTTAATATAGGCAGTGCTTACAAGAGAGAAAAAGAAGTTTTTAAAGAGGTAAGAGGAAGAAATTTATTAACAGGGCTTCCTATGAATGTGAAAGTTTCTTCCACAGATATGTTGGAAGCTTTGGAAGAGCCTATCCAACAAATTGGTGAAACCGTCCATGCAGTTTTAGAAAGAACACCACCAGAGCTAGCAGCTGATATCGGAAATAAAGGTATTTTGATGACTGGAGGAGGAGCTCTTTTATATGGTATGGACAAGCTTATAACTGAGAAAACAGGTATACCAGTTCACATAGCTAACGATCCAATATCTTGTGTAGCCATTGGTACGGGTAAATCTCTAGATTGGGTTGAGGTTCTTGAAAGTAGTCTAGTTGAAGATAGTTCTATAAGAAGATATAGAGGTTAAAGTTTTAGGAAAATTAGTCGATAATAATTTAGATATTGATTTTAAGGAAGGGATAAAATATGAACAGAGGTCTCTATATTGGAGCTACTTCTTTGGTTTCAAATCAAAGAAAGTTAGAAGTTTTATCAAATAATTTAGCTAATGTAAATACTGCTGGATTTAAAAAGGATATATCTCTAGTAGAATCCTTCCCAGAAAAACTATTAGCTAAGATGAGTAGGATTCCAGAAGGTGGAAACCTAGGTGAAGAAAGCAATATAACCTATGAACGACAAGGAGAAGTACATACAGCTCGTACAGAAAAAGGATATTTTGTTGTAAATACTCCTATGGGAAAATCTTATGTTAAAGATATCCGGTTTATTGTTGATGAAAATGGATATCTAAGAACTTATTATAAGAATGTAAATGATGAATATAAAACTGATTATGAAAACTATATTACTGATGCCAGCGGTAATCCTATACAAGGAGATCAAGGGGATATGGAAAATTTTCTTCAAGGAATAGTGTACAATCCTCCTGCCTATGTAGTAGGTACCATGAGTGGAGGAATAAAGTTTCAAAAAAATGTTACGGATTTTACCCAAGGGAATATGATGGAAACAGGAGGAGCTTTAGATTTAGGACTAAAGGGTCAAGGCTTCTTTAAAGTAGTAGGGGAAAATGGACAAACTCAGTATACTAGGGATGGTTCTTTTACCATAAGTGATGGATATCTAACAACTTTAGAGGGAAATAGAGTATTAGGTATGAATGGAGAAATATATTTAACTGGTAAAGATATAGATATTACCAATAAAGGACAAGTTATTGCTGACGGTAACTTAGTAGATACAATAAACTTGGTTGATATAAACAATAAAGAGTTTTTAAGAAAGATTGGTAATAATTTATATACAATGGCTGAAGAAGTCAATGCAGAAGAAATACCTTTTGAAGGTGAAGTACTTCAAGGCTATTTAGAAACCTCTAATGTAAATGCTATTACAGGAATGGTAGAAATGATTACCCTTCTAAGGGATTTTGAAGCTAGTCAAAAGGTAATAAGGATTCAGGATGAAATGTTAGAGAAAGCAGCTAATGAAATAGGAAGAGTTTAGGAGGTTTAAGATATGAGGTCACTATGGACTGCAGCAACAGGAATGAAAGCACAACAGTTTAATATAGACACAATTGCAAACAACTTATCCAATGTTAATACTACATCTTATAAAACACAAAGGGCAGAGTTTAAAGATCTATTTTATGCTAATATTAAGAGAAGTAACGTATTGGATGATCAAGGAAGACCAGTTAATTTAGAGGTAGGTCATGGTGTCATGCCTACAGCAACTAAAAGAGATTTTAAAACTGGAAGTTTTATTGAAACTCAAAGCCCTTTTGATGTAGCTATAGATGGAGAAGGTTTTTTTGGTATCTTAATGCCTAATGAGGACGTTATGTATACTAGGGATGGTAGTTTTAAACTTAGTATTGATGGTGATGAGGGAACTTTAGTTACTTCTGAAGGTTATATTGTACTTAGTGAAGATGAAGATGAAATAGTTTTTGAAAGTGGAATAAAAGACATAGTTATTGATGAATTTGGATATATATATGGTAAGGATGAAGATGAAGAAACAGTAGAAATAGGTAGACTAAAACTTGTAAGATTTATAAATCCAGAAGGGTTACAAAGTGAAGGACTTAACCTATACAGTGTAACTACAGGTTCTGGAGAAGAAATACCTATGGAAGCAGAAGAAATGAAAAGCAAGCTTGTTCAAGGATATTTGGAAAGTTCAAATGTTCAAGTAGTAGAAGAAATGGTTAAAATGATTACTGCACAGAGAGCTTATGAAATCAATTCAAAGACTATACAAACTTCTGATGAAATGCTGCAAATGGCTAACAACTTGAAGAGATAACGAGGTGGGCTAATTGGAAATACTACCAAATAACAACATCATAGGAAATGGGCAAGATCCTACAATTATTCAAAAAAAGATGGAGAATCTTATCAAAGAAAATGTAGAGGACAGCAAACTTAAAGAAGTATGTAAGGAATTTGAGTCCATATTTTTATATATGATGTTTAAAGAAATGAAAAATACTATACCTGAAAATGGAATAATAGAAAAGAGTCAAGGAACTAAAGTATTTGAAGAAATGTATTTAGAAGAACTATCAAAAGAAATAACTAAAGGTGACAATGGTATAGGCATAGCTGAAATGATGTACCAGCAGTTTAAAAAAGGTTATGTAAGTTGGTAGGAGGGTTTTTATGGAAAGAAAGACCGTAGCTTTTTTACTGATGTTCTCTCTAATTTTTGGTCTGGCAGCAGCATCTTATTGCGAAAATAAGAACTTGTCTAGAAAAGAGGTAGAAAAAGTTATAGAGGACGTTGCTACTAAAAGAGGTATACCTAGTATTATTTTAAAATCCGTTGCTAAGATAGAAAGTTCCTTTGTTCAATTTAATGGCGATGGAAAACCAAAGGTAAGTAGAAGTGGACATATTGGAATAATGCAGGTTAGTAGAAACAGTGGCTACGATGTAGATAGGCTTAAAAAAGATCCAGTTTATAATATTGAAGTTGGAGCAGATTTGTTGTTGGCTAAGTGGAAGCTGGCTAATAATAAAATGCCTAAAATTGGGAATATGGATCCAAATATCTTGGAGCATTGGTATTTTGCACTTTGGGCATATAATGGTATTTTAGAAAGAAACAATCCCAACGTAAATAAAAGTACTTATCAGGATAAAATCTATAATATAGCATTAAAAGAATACGGTCAGAAGATAACTCCTATAAGTAGAGGAACTCTACCTTCTAGGGGTATACCAAAAAATACTTTAAAACTTGAAACTCCTGAAAAATTCCATGAAGGAGATATTATTAAATATACTATAGGTGATAAGGTTAAATTAGATGGGAAGAACTTCTTGATATTTTATGATAAACCTCATGGTAAAGATATAGGAAAAGTTAAAGAAGAAATAATGACTATAGTTGAAGGGCCAGTACTAAGTAATGGATTTTACTTTTATAAGGTAAAAGTAGATAAAGATGAATCTAAATTAGGCTGGGTCTATGGTAACTGGATTATAAAGGTAGATGAAAAATAGAAAATGAGTTAGGGAAACTCCCTAACTCATTTTTAGTTTACTTTTACTTTTGGATTTTCAAATAAGGAGTTGATTTGATAGCTTATATCATTTCCATTTACAACAAATTCTATTACTGAAAGGTTATATATATCATCTGGAGCGTTTAGACCTTTTGTATTAAGTTGGATATATCTTACACCATCTTTTAAATCAGAAGAAGTACTGTTGCCACCATGAACGACAAAAATATTTTTTCCACGTTCTTTGGCTTCGACTAAATTCTTATGAAGTAGTTCTGCTTCTAGGGTATCGGTAAAACCGTTGGAACCAAAGATTGGTGTTGGTAAGAATAAAACTATATTATTGTCTTGCTCATTTAATAAATCATTTGTAAGCCACTGCCATTGTTGTGGGTTAGTAGCTCTAATTCCACCTTTAGCACTGCTAAGATTTATAAATAATACGCCTTTATGTTTATTTTTTGTATAAGCTTTATTTGTATCTATTACAGCATTGTTTTTTAGTCCTTTTTTAAATTCATCGCTTACTCCATTTAAGAATACTCCAATTTTATGATTATTTATTCTAGACTTAATCTTACTGCTAGCATCATATCCTACAAGCTTGTCTATACCTTTTGGTTCTACAGACACTATGAAAGAGAATCCATCTGAAGTTACTTCTGTTTTAACATTTTTATCATCCGTTAAATTACTTGGTGTTGGTAATGCCATGTTACCATAGGTAGATGGATAAAGAGCTGATAAACTATCAAGTAATATTTCACCAGAGTGTTTTTTCAAGTCATCTATTTCAGTTACGTATATTCGTTCTAAAGTTACAGGATAGCTTACATTAGATGGAATATTAGCCGTTAGATACTGCCATCCAGTCCAATCTATAGTCTTTGCAAAATCAATAGTATGAGAAGTTCCTTTGCTATCCTTTAAAGTTCCCCTTAACCAGCTACCGCTATTATCACCGTTTACCCAAAGGGAAAGTTTTTTAGGTGCTCCAGTAAAGGTTAAACCTGCATTTCCTTTAGGTGTAAGGTTTAAATAAGCTGCTCTAGTGTTATCACCTTTAGAAAAATCATATCGTAGTGCAACACTACTATTGCCATCCTTTGCTTCTTTGCTTAAACTGATACCACCTGTTACTGATTCAGGATAAGAAGCAAATTTAAAGTTTTCTAAAGACTCAAATCCTTCTACTAGTATTCCCTTATTACCTACGGAAACTAAAATATTTTCTATACCATCTCCTATTTTAGCAGTAATGGCTCCACCACCAGCTTTTTCACCACTATAGAAAATATTCTTTTCTATATATCCAATATTTCCTGTTATAGTAAAAGTTATATCCTCTGGATATATCTTTGCTTGGAAGCCATTTTTGTCTTTGCCATAAAAGTCGCCTAAAGTTTTTTGACTATTTATATCTAGATTAAAGCTAGATGTATTGGTAGTTATATCTCTTACAGGTTCTAAAACTTTTACACTTGTATCACTAGTTATACCATTATAATTAGCAATTATTTTAGCTGTTCCTTCAGAACTAGCTTTAAAGCTGTTTCCAGTAATAGTACCTTCAACACCTTCATGACTATAAACTACACTATTTTGATCAATTTCTACTGGATTATGGTATTTATCATAACCTTTTACTGAGAATTTTCTAGTAGTATTTACAAACATTTTAGTATCGTCAGTTAAAACTTTTATATAGGATAATTCTCCTTTAGGTGCATTTGAAATTACTCCTACTCCGTTTACTACGCTTCTTTCTCCACCATCGGAAGGTTTATTCACTACTTTTGCTTTTTCTTCATTGGCAGGTTTTACTGCCATAGTAGTTGAACCACCACCATCAAGGTTTAAAGCGTTATAGGCTCCTAATTCTTTTAATAGGGCACCAAACATCTCTTGACTTACACCTTTAAAGGAAGAATCTCTACCATCTATTGTAACTAACAATAGTTGATCTCCCTCTTTATTTATTCCTATGCCTGTCCTTGGTTCGTTGCCTTTAATGTTAATATTGGTTAGAGATAATTCTCCATCCTTTAATATTATACTGCCACCACCTATTGCAAACTTAATATTTTCAATATTAGGCGTTGTAGTAATATCTAGTTTTACAGGGTCTCCAACAGAGAATCCTAATAAACCTTCTTGCTTTTCACCTCTTACAGCTAATATGTAGCCATTTTGTGGAATGTTTACAGCCTCTTTGCCAACTCTAACATCGGTTACTATGTCATTTTCTACTACTACTTCTACTAAATCTTTGTGGAATCTAGTTCCTATTGATTTTGTTCCCCAGTGTTTGTTGAGTAAAGTAACTGTATCAAAATTTTGGGTTACTTTGTTGATTGTGTTTATTAGTACTTGTTTTCCTGTGTTTTCATTAATTGCAGCCATTCTTCTATCTAGGTAAGTAATATTGCCCTTATTTAAAGTATCTATGAAGAAGGTTGGAAGCGCATAAGCCATTTCTATAGGGGAGGATATAACTTCACCATCATTAATAAGAGTTCCCATTGCTGATGGCAAAGGCTTATAGTTAAAAAAGTCCCCATTTACAGCTGCTACTGCATTATGCTTGTCTACTAAATTACTAACCTTGTCCCTATTTGGTATACCATTAGGATTAAAAAGACCTTTTATTTCAGTGTATTCATCATTTAAGTCTATTCTTAGTACATTTATATTCCACCAGCCAGAAGAAGTAAATCTCATTATATTTTCATGGACAACTCCTGAAGAAATATGCTGAGATTCTTCAGTCTCATATATGGTATAAGGCATATTTACAGTTATCTTTTTGGCTAAAGCTGGAGTGGCAGAAGATAAAAGAGTAGAAACTACTAACAGATGAACAAAGACTTTCTTAATAGTTTTTTTCATTGCTTTCTTTCACCTCTCTTGATTTTAAAACCATAGATTCATCTCATCCTTATTCTTTAAGGCAGTAAAAATGCCATGTTTTGAATTTGGTGTTTCTTTATATATGGTTTTTTATAGATTGTGAATTGATTCCATACGTATTAGGTAAGAATTTTCACAACAGTAATATCGAGCTTTTTGTTATTTCTTCTTATTTTTATAAAAAGATTATCATTACATAAAGGTCTTTGTTGGTTAAATAATTTTTAGTTACAAGGTATTTGATCCAACTTCATAGAACGTGCTTAAAAATAAGGTATCAATATCTAATACCTATGATGAGCCAAGGCTAATTTATTAAATCCTTTATCTTGTAGTGTATTGTAAGTAGTAGTTATCATTATTTATACACATCAAGAAAAAGGTTTTTTCCTCTCTAAAAGGATATACCCCTATTTTATATCATTTAACTATTATTTCAAACATTTTAAGCATAGACTTGGTCTTTTAAGGGAGATATCATTACTAAGATGATTATATAATTATAATATATCAATTTGGTTACAAATACATTACAATACATTAACAATTGCTAAGATATATTATTTAGTGGAAAAATGCAAAAAAGAAGTAATTTATAGTTTATTAAAAAAAGATAGAATAATTATAGTTTTTAATTCTCATATATTTGTGCACCTATGCCATATATAGTATAATACTGTTAATATATAACGTGGGGGAGGAAAATGAATAAATATAAAAAATATATATTATTTTCATTACTAGTTGCAATTTTTGGAGAAATATATTTTTACCCCTTTGATAGCAGGTTGAAATTTTCAGCTGGAGTTGCAGTACTTCAATTAATTATACTTATTGAAGATAATATAGATGAGAAGTTTTTTTCACCATTGTGCGGAATCATGGTTTTTGCTATGAGAAGTATTTTCAATCTATTATTTACTTCTATGAAACTTAAGGAAATAATAGTTATTAATATACCTTCTTTAATCTACTATATAGTATTTGGTTTTTTATGTTATGTTAGTAGGATAGTAAAAAATAAAGATAATTTATTAAGAGTATTGATTACCTTTACAATAATTGATTCATTGAGTAATATATGTGAATCTCTTCTAAGAAGAGGGATATCTTTAAATATTGTACAAGGAATAATTGCAGCAGGAATGATACGGAGCTTAGTAGCTTATATCATTTATTTCATATACAATAGACAGAAGTTTTTCATTCTAAAGAAAGAATACCAGAAAAGGTATACTCAAATAAACCTTCTCGTAGCAGATATACAAGCTGAGGTATTCTATCTCAAGAAATCTCTTAAGGATATTGAAGATGTAATGGGCAGAAGTTATAGTTTATATGAAACTCATAAAGAAGATTGTGAACTAAGGGAGCAAACCCTTAGTATTGCAAGGGAAGTTCATGAAATTAAGAAAGATTATTTAAGAGTATTGAAAGGATTTGAATCTTTCATAAGAAGTTTTGAGAGAGATGAGACAATGAGTTTGTCTAATATATTTATAATAATAAGAGATAATACTGATAGATGTATAAATGAAAGTAATAAAAATATAAAGATTACCTTTAAATTTCAGGAAGATATATCATTAAAATCATATTATAATCTTTTTACTATATTAAATAATCTTATTATGAATAGTATTGATGCATGTAAAGATAATGATGAAATAAAAATATTGGAAGAACACGATGAAGAATTTTTTTACTTTACAGTAAGTGATACTGGTGAGGGAATTGATAAGGATGTAATACCCTATATTTTTAATCCTGGATTTACAACAAAGTTTGATACCTTTACAGGAAAAGCTTCTACTGGAATAGGGCTACCTCACGTTAAAAATATAATAGACAATTTAAATGGTGTGATTTACGTTGAATCAAGAATAGAAAGAGGTACTACATTTAAGATAAAAATACCTAAAATCTCATTAGTCGGAGGAAAAAATGGAAAGAACAATTCTAATAATTGATGATGATGTAAATATAAGAAAAATGTTATCCATTCTCATAAAAAAGAATAACCTTGGAAAGGTTGTAGAGGAATTAAAAAGTGGTGATTCTGCAGTAGAAGAAATCCTATTTTATAATCCAGATATAGTACTTATAGATTTATTATTACCCGTCATAGATGGCTTAGAAATAATTAAATTGGCAAAGGGAAGAGGATATACAGGTAAATTTATAATGATATCTCAGGTTGAAGATAAAGATATGATTTCTAAGGCTTATGAGGCAGGAATATTATTTTTTATAAATAAACCTATTAATGATATTGAAGTTATAAATGTTATTAAAGGTGTTTGTTATAATATTGAACTTGAGAATTCTATTTCTATCGTTAAAAATGCAGTATTTAATATGAGAGCTAATAAGGAAGAGGTTCATTCAGATAATATAGATAATCTTATATCTAAAATATTTATAGATTTAGGAATAGCAGGTGATATGGGAAGTAATGACTTAAAGAAAGTTATTAAGAATGTTATTAATATAAAGAAAACAAAAAATGATCAGTCATATTATCTTCAAGATATATACGAAAAAATAGTAGAAGAGGAAAGTGGAAAAGAAAACTTATCTTCTAATAAGAAAGCTTTTGAGCAGAGAATAAGGCGGATTATACAAAAGGCTTTTCAAACCATTACAGAATTGGGAGTTAATGACTACAGTAATATTATATTTTTAGAGTATAGTACAATTTTATTTGATTTTTCTCAGATAAGGCAACAGATGCGACATATAGAAAACCATAATGAGAAAAGTGGAAAAATTAACATTAAAAAATTCATTGAAGGCATAATTGCTAAAATAAACCTTTTATAACCTATTACTTATGGGGAATAAAGGTTTGTTTTTTATTGTTTTCTTCAATTTACAGAAAAATAAAAAAGTTTTTGTAGTATAAGGTAGTTTTATAATAATAAGCCGTAGTACCACTTTAAAATTAATAGTGTAATCGTTTTCACCATTCCATAAAGAGTAATTTAAAAAAGTCAGAATAGTGAAACTTGTAAAGGATGTAACGATTATAAGAAGGAATTGATTTAAAAAGGGGGAATGTAAAATGGACATTACGCTTAATATGTATCAAGCATCTGCTATAGCTATAGTTGTTTTATACATAGGAGAATGGTTGAAATCAAAATTGAATGTTCTAGAGAAATATTGTATCCCAGCTCCAGTTGTAGGAGGAATAATATTTGCAGTCTTAAATCTGATATTTAAATCAACTGGCATTATGACTATCAGTATTGATGATACACTTCAGAAGTTTTTTATGACAGTGTTTTTTACTACTGTTGGATTTACAGCCAGCTTTAAGCTTTTAAAAAAGGGGGGAATACAGGTTGTTCTATTTCTTGTTATAGCAGTAGCTCTTGTAGTATTGCAAAATATTATAGGAGTTGCATTGGCAAAAGCATTTGATTTAAATCCTCTTATAGGACTATCGACAGGATCAACGCCTATGACAGGTGGTCATGGAACATCTGGTGCATTCGGAGATGTTTTCGAAAAAGCGGGTGCCATTGGTGCTTCAACTGTTGCTTTGGCTTCAGCAACCTTTGGTCTTATAATAGGGAGCATGATAGGAGGACCTATTGCAAAGAGGCTTATAGACAAAAATAATTTACTTGAAAAAACAGGAGACAATTTAAAATATAATAAAGAAATAGCAGTTACTGAAGAACCTGCTAAAGAATTGAGTATGAATGAGTTAATGTCAGCAACAGCACAGATATTTATAGCAATGGGTATTGGAACAATAATATCTATGCTATTTGAAAAAATAGGGAGGACATTTCCACCATATTTAGGAGCTATGTTTTCAGCAGCCATAATAAGAAATATTGGAGATGCCTCATCTTTATTTGACATCAAAGGTGAAGAAATAGATATTATTGGAAATATATCTTTATCATTATTTTTAGCAATGGCACTTATGGCACTTAAGCTTTGGGAACTTGCTGCTCTTGCAATTCCGCTTATAGTAATGTTAATAGCTCAGACAGTACTTATGGCATTATTTGCTTATTTTATAACCTTCAATGTTATGGGGAAAGATTATGAGGCAGCAGTTATGGCTGGAGGACATTGCGGTTTTGGGATGGGTGCTACACCTAATGCTATGGCAAATATGCAGGCAATTTCAGGTAAATATGGCTATTCACCAAGAGCTTTCTTTGTAGTACCTCTCGTAGGAAGTTTGTTTATAGATTTTTTTAATGCTGGTATTATAACGTTTTTCATGAATTTTTTTGCTAAGTAGATAAAGTATTGTTCTATAGATAAGTATCTATTACTATCTTATATATTGTAGACAAGAGGATTCTGAAATGATTAAATATTTCAGGGTTCTTTTGTATTTTAATAAGATTTAAATTTTAATTTGTATATAAATTCTTAGTTGGAAAAGAGTTTAATTAGAAAAGCTGAGAAGGAGAAAACCATGACTAAATTAGAGATTTGGCAAAGGAAGCAAAGGGAATAAGTTAAGAAGTCTTTAGATAAAAAGAGAATAATAGAAGATCAAAAGATGGAAAAAGGATTTAAATGGACATAGTATTCCGGATTGAGCTTTATTGATTATGTTAGATAGAATAAGTGAGTAGATTAGACTGGCTAGGTGTAATGTCTAGTCTTTTTTATTATTATGGAAAAACAAAAAAATGTTATAAATAATTAACATTACTAACTTGAATAATTATTTTAAATGTGATGTGTTTATAATATTGATTCTGTATATTGTAAGCAGAGAAAATTTTGGTTTTCGTCAATATGAAAATATCATCTCAAAAATTTATTATACAGCATTGGTGCTTTATGGTCTTGTTGGATTAATAAAGCAGGAAAAAGTTGATGAATTAGTGGAAAGAATATTGAGTAAAGTAAATAAAATATGTATGATTGTTGCTGATATAGGGTTAATATTATTAATTATTCTTGTTGCAGCATCGGATTTCAAAAGAATATATATCACTAGAGATATGATTGGATTGCTGATGTTACTTTTATTGTTTACAATTGCGAGCCTTAAACCAGTATTATTTTATTACTTTGACAAGAAAGGGTTATAGAATGTCTACTTTGAAAACCAGTTTAAAAACTTATAGAGAGAACGCAAATATGAAACAAAGTGAATTGGCTGAGTTAGTTGGTGTAAGACGTGAGACAATTGTACATTTAGAAAATGGAAAATACAATCCTTCGTTAAAGCTAGCTATGGATATTGCAAAGATATTTAACGTCACGGTGGAAGAACTATTTGAATTTCTAGATTGATATCTTATTAAACTTGTATTTTTATTATATTTAGCAATATAATCTAATTTAGATGAGATTGGGAATTAAATTCCTGGTCTTTTTTATTTTTTGAAAGAAATGTTTAGTGTGCTATAATTTTGTTAAGATTTGAAATTATATATAAAATTATATATAGAAAATATACTAGGGGGGATTCAATGAAGGCATACTTAGCGAATGGGTTATTTGGCATGGGAGATAGATTATTAAATTCACTGATAGCATCAGAAATAAGAAAAGAAATACAAGGAATTGATTTATATGTTCCTCAGGAAAATGATGCTATAAATGATAAGAGTTCATATGCTGATTCTATTGCCATTGCGAAAGCTGATATGGATAAACTTAGAGAAAGTGAGTTTTTAATTGCAGTGATAGATGGAGTTGAAATTGATAGTGGTGTTGCTGCTGAAATAGGAGCATTTTATATGATGGATAAACCTATTTTTGCTTTATATACAGATGTACGTCAGCAAGGCAGAGATAATAATAAAAAGATTGAAGCACTAATAAATGACAGTACTGAAAATCAATTTGTATATAGAAATCTCTTTGTTATTGGGTTAATTAAGCAAAGAGAAGGTAATGTATATTCTACAGTAGAGGATCTTGTAGAAGGTATAAAAAAATATTTAAGAAAATAGATTTAATAAGATATGACTAGGTTTAGACCTGGTCTTTTTTTATTTTCAAGATATTTCTATCAAATTAAACAAAATCTTATGTTGGTTTTTATCTATAAATATGAATAACTGTAGTAAATTCTTTTACTATGACTTAATTTGTATTATTTTCCTCATGAGTAAATAAAAGGATTTTCCATACCTCTCGTAGAATATAACACATCACAAAGATAAAGGGAGGTGATTCCATGCTTCTAAGTAGAACAAAAAAATTATTTATAATATTTGGTTTAAGTCTTGTTCTATTTATGCAATTTGGATCAATGAGCGTTTTTGCAACAATTTCTGATCGTGTAAGCGTTAATGATGGTGGTAGTGGTAGTGGAGGTAGCTCTGGTGGTGGCGAAAAATGTTACGAGTACGTCATTAATTAAAGCTGTATTATTAGGTAGATTTAGTTATATGGTATACTTCAGTAAAAAAATAATGTTAACAGGGGGAAATATTATGAAATATTTTAAAAAATTAAGTGTTTTTTTAGCAATCACATTAGTTATTTGTGGATTTGGGCTACCATCGTATGCCGATAGTAATGATGTTCTTAAAGAAACTGATTCATTAATTCAATCTGGTTTAGAAGATATAGAAATAAATGCAATATATATTGATGCTAGTGGAAAAACAAATGATAATAATATAACACCATTTCTTAATTATGAAGATGTAAAAATTAAAAATGGACAAAGGGCTGTATTTACTAACGATGGAGATTATTTTGAGATAGAAAAGGGTGTAGAGGTATCTCTTCACTGGAACAATTCACCAAGTGCAAGACTTGAAGTCGGGTTTATGGATAGTCGTGGTAATACTACAGTGCATTTTACTTCCGAGAAACCTATCGTAGGAAGTGGTGCTACTATGACAATGCCAAAAACAGGTAAGTATAAGTTTTATATTAAAAATCTTTCATCAGATCCTACTACTATTACGAGGGCAAGTGTTACTTTTTAATTAATTTTAAAGCTTGAGTATTTTAAGTATCTTTAGAGCCTGAGAGATTCAGGCTCTTTTTTCAAGAAAATTAGAGGGATTATTATGACTAGAAATCTAGTCTTTTTCTTTTTACACAAAATAAAAAAGACTCATAGGAAACTTCCTATAAGTCAATTTTCTTTAGTCCAAAGATTTATGATTTCGATCTCTCCATCTTTGTACTGCAAATGGTCGGGGTGAGAGGATTCGAACCCCCGGCCCCATGGTCCCAAACCACGTGCGCTACCAAGCTGCGCTACACCCCGTCGACCTGCTGACTATTATAGTATAAGGGATTTAGACTATAATTGCAACATGTTAAATTCGACTATATTCGCTCAAAAAATACATTATACAGGATATATGCTAAATTATATGCATAATTCACAGCATATCTTTGTATATCTATTTATATATATGAATTACGCTAATTTAAAATACATCCTTTTATAAGAAAATTAAAATTAGATAATTTTGATTCTTTATTTTAGTCTTTTTTATAATATAAATTTAATGTATATTTTTAAAAAATACAGCTATGTACATCTTTATATCACTATAGAATTAGGATCTGAATTTAAAAAACTTGTCCCACGAAAAGAAAAGTTGTATCATATATAAATATAAAATAGTAGTTATAGAAGGATTTATTAAATAAAGATAGAATATATTTATAGAGAGAAATAAGTTTTGGAGGAATAAATATGATGGGTATTTTAGAAGGACTGAAAAGAGAAATTATAGTAATGGTTGTTGCAATGATGCCTGTATCCGAACTTAGAGGGGCTATACCTTTAGGTATATCTTTAGGATTAAGCCCTATTCACAGTACTTTAATCAGCATGGCAGGAAATATTCTTATAGTACCTTTTTTATTAAAACTTCTACATCCTATAATGGCATATTTTGAAAAGACCTATCTTTTTTCAAAGACTATAGGATGGGTGAAAAGAAGATCAATGAGAAAAGCAAAGACTATAAAGAAATATAGTTTATTGGGGCTTTTTATATTTGTAGCTATACCTATACCTACTACTGGAGCCTGGACAGGATGTATCATAGCTTCTTTATTAAAATTAGATTTTAATAAGGCCTTTTTAGCTATTTCATCTGGTATTGTAACTGCAGCTCTTATCGTTTCTACTATAAGTTATAAGGTTTTTAGTATTATACAATGATATTTAATGTCAAATATTGACTAGGATTTTTACTTGTGCTAAAATGAAATAAATGAATATAAATCTTGATACCTTATCAAGAGTGGTGGAGGGAATGGGCCCGCTGAAACCCGGCAACCAGTAGCTTAATCTACAAGGTGCTAAATCCCACAGAACGTGGATTCTGGAAGATGAGGTGATGCATGTGCTGATGCCTTTTCCTTTGGAAGAGGTTTTTTTGTTGTATATGGATAAATAATAAATTAAAGATAAAATGGGAGGAAAAATAAATGAAAAAATGGTTATTTACTTCTGAGTCTGTAACCGAAGGTCATCCAGACAAAGTCTGCGACCAAATATCGGATGCTATTTTGGATGCAATTCTTGAGAAGGACCCAGAGGCAAGAGTAGCTTGTGAAACCACTGTAACTACAGGATTAATCCTAGTAGCTGGAGAAATTACTACAAATTGTTATGTAGATATTCCTAAAGTTGCTAGAAAAGCTGTAGAAGAAATAGGATATACGAGAGCTAAATATGGTTTTGACGGAGATACTTGTGCAGTTTTGACATCTATAAATGAACAATCTCCAGATATAGCTCTTGGAGTTAACAATGCTTTAGAACAAAAAGATAATAGTCAAGATGAATTAGATAAAATTGGAGCTGGAGATCAAGGTATGATGTTTGGGTTTGCATGTAATGAAACAGAGGAATTAATGCCTATGCCTATAGCCTTAGCTCATGAATTAGCAAAGAGATTATCAGATGTTAGAAAGGATGGTACTTTAGAATATTTGAGACCAGACGGAAAAACTCAAGTTACTGTAGAATATCACGATGGAAAGCCTATAAGAATAGAAAATGTAGTTGTTTCTACTCAACATAGCCCAGATGTAGATTTAGATACAATAAAGAAAGATATAAAAGAACATGTAATATTAAAGATAATACCACAAGAAATGATAGATGAAAATACTAAATACTATGTTAATCCAACAGGCAGATTTGTTGTAGGTGGACCTATGGGAGATGCAGGATTAACTGGTAGAAAGATTATTGTTGATACTTATGGAGGATATGCTAGACATGGTGGTGGAGCTTTCTCAGGGAAAGATCCGACAAAGGTAGATAGATCTGCTGCTTATGCTGCAAGATATGTAGCAAAAAACTTAGTTGCAGCTGGCTTAGCTGATAAATGTGAAGTAGGACTAGCCTATGCTATTGGAGTAGCAAGACCTTTATCTATTTATGTAGATACTTTTGGTACAGGTAAAATTGCTGATGAAAAAATTGAAGAATTGGTTAATAAACATTTTGACTTAAGACCAGCGGCTATTATTAGAAATTTAGATTTAAGAAGACCAATTTATAAAGATTTAGCTTCCTATGGTCATTTTGGTAGAAAAGATTTGGACCTGCCTTGGGAAAAAACTGATAAGAAAGATATTTTAAGAAAAGAAGGTTTAGGAGAATAACGGAATATTAAAAAGTCATATAAAAATGAAACTGTTTACAGAGAAATCCTTAAAAGTAGAGAAGGGAGTTTATCCTTTTCTACTTTTTTCTTTTTCCTCAAATACAGGTAATATAAAGTTACCTAGGGAATATTGAAAGGCAGCCTTTCTCTTAGGAGGATTAAGGTGTATAACGAAATAGAGAGATTAATATCTAAAAGCAATAAAGGGGAAGAAGAAAGTAAAGAGGAACTAATAAAAAGGCTTCAGCCTTTAATAATTAGTTCCATTAAGAGATACTATAATAAGATTAATGAATATGACGATTTAATTCAAGAGGGAAATTTAGTTGTTTTACAATGCTTAAAGGATTACGATAAAAATAAGGGAACCTATTTTTTAGGATATGTAAAGACTATGCTCAAATTTACTTATCTTAACAAGCATAGGGAAAAAATTTGTTTTTCCATTAATCAACCTGTAAATAACGGAGAAGGAGAATTAATAGATATATTGGAATCAAAAGAGGAAAGTCCTTTAGATTTCTTATTAGAGAAGGAAAACTATGAATTTTTATATGAAGGATTAAATAGACTAACGGATAGACAAAGGGAAGTAATAGTTTATTTTTATGTAGAAAGATTATCTATAGGACAAATTGCTGAAAAGCTAAATATTACTTACAGAACCGTTATAAATACTAAAACTAGAGCTTTAGAAAAACTAAAGGAGTATTTTAAAATAGAACAATAAATAAAGTTTGTAGTATAGCACCCTTTGATGTCTAAAATCAAAGGGTGCTATACTACAATATTGGATTAAAATAATATTGCATTAAATATTAATTAATAGTATAATGGAAAAAACTGAACATTTTAATATATTTTTTTATATGTAAATATAGAAAACGATTTCTATAAATGATTAGTAAATAAATTAAATATGCTAATATAAATTATTTGTTTCTAAAATCTATATTTTAAAGGTTTAATAAACATTTAATAAAATCCTGGATTTTCAAGAATTTGAGAAGTATTTATTTTATAAGTTAAAAATATGATAGTGTAAAACCATAGAAAACGTTTACTTAATATTGTATAAGGGGGAATACATAATGACTGTATTAAGAGATTGGGACAATCTCAAGGTACTTCACAAAAATCGACTGAGCAGCAGGGCATATTTTATATCTTATGAGAATAAGGAATCTGCTCTAACCTTTGAAAGAGGGAAGTCTCAGAGATTTAAACTACTTAACGGAATGTGGAAATTTTATTATTCAGAAACACCTGAAGAAGCTCCAGAAGGATTTTTTCAAGAGGACTTCCAGGTAGAAGATTGGCATGATATAAGGGTTCCAGGAAATTGGCAGCTTCAAGGATACGGATATCCTCATTATACAGATTTAATTTATCCATTTCCTATTGATCCGCCTAAAGTTCCTTCTAAAAATCCTACAGGATGTTACAAAAGAGATTTTTATATTCCAAAGAATTGGGATGGTTGTAACGTAATTCTTAGATTTGAAGGGGTAGACAGCGGGTTTCATCTTTGGGTGAATGGAGAAGAAGTAGGATATAGTCAAGGAAGTAGAATGCCTTCAGAATTTGATATAACACCTTTTATAAAGACTGGAAAAAATAATTTAGCTGTAAGGGCATATCAATGGACTGATGGTACTTACTTGGAAGATCAGGATATGTGGTGGTTAAGTGGAATATTTAGAGATGTTTCTTTAATCGCAAGAAAGCCAATCCATATTAATGATTTTTTCATAAAAACAGAGCTAGATGAATCTTATGACAATGGAGTACTTAAAGTAGAAACTAAGTTTAAAAATACTACTAATAATGTAGGAAAAGATTATAAGGTAGAATACATACTTTTAGATAGTAACTATTCTGAGGTAAAAAATTCTATGGAAAGTATATCTTTAGAAAAAAAAGAAGAAACAGAGGTTTCTGTAAGTATACCAGTAGAGAAACCTAGAAAATGGTCAGCAGAAACTCCATACCTATATAATCTATTGATTATCCTTAAAGATTCTAAAGATGAAATTATAGAAGTTATACCAAATAAAATTGGTTTTAGAAAAATAGAGCTTAAAGATGGAAATTTTCTTATAAATGGTGTACCTATAATGATTAGGGGAGTTAATCGCCATGAAACTCATCCAGATTTAGGCAGAGCTGTACCTTTTCATTCTATGGAAGAAGATGTTGTATTGATGAAGAAAAATAATGTTAATGCAGTGCGAACGTCTCATTATCCTAATGACCCAAGATTCTATGATTTGTGTAATAAATATGGATTGTATGTAATGGATGAAGCAGATTTAGAATGTCATGGTTTTGAACTAATTGGTCATTACGATAAAATAACCAATGATCCAGAATGGGAAGAAGCTTATGTAGAAAGAATAGAGAGAATGGTTGAAAGGGATAAAAATCACCCTTGTATAATAATGTGGTCCCTAGGAAACGAATCTAGTTTTGGCTGCAACTTTGAGGCTATGGCTAATTGGTGTCATAAAAGGGATAACACTAGATTAGTCCATTATGAAGAAGATAGAGAAGGAAAAGTTGTAGATGTTATTAGCTCCATGTATTCTAACCATGAGAGGATAGAGAACTTTGGAAAAATGGAAAACATGGATAAACCTCATATTCTTTGTGAATATGCCCATGCTATGGGGAATGGCCCTGGTGGACTTAAAGAGTATTGGGATATATTTTATAAATACAAAAGACTTCAAGGTGGATTTATATGGGAATGGGTTGACCATGGTCTTAGAAGATACACAGAAGATGGCAGGGAATATTTTGCCTATGGGGGAGATTTTGGAGATGAACCAAATAATTCAAACTTTTGTTGCGATGGTTTATTGATGCCAGATAGAACCCCTACCCCAGGTTTACTAGAATACAAAAAGATAATAGAACCTATAAAAGTGGAAGAGGTAGATCTAGAAAAAGGCCAAGTTAGAGTAAAAAACATATATGATTTTATATCATTAGATCATGTAAATTTACATTGGGATATTTCAGCGGATGGTAAAAAGCTTCAAAGCGGAATATTAGAGATATCTGATATTGAAGCTGGTAAAAGTGAAGTTCTTACAATACCAATTGACTTTAATAAGAAATATAAACTGAAAACAGATTTATGGTTAAATATTCAATTTGTATTAGCTATAGACACTAATTGGGCTGATAAAGGTCATGTAATTACATGGAACCAATTTAAACTACAAGATAATTATTCTAGAGAAATTTTTAGCACTAAAGAATATATACCTAGTTTAAATGTTAAAGAAGATCATAAATTTATAAATATTGAGGGATATGATTTTAAACTTATATTCAATAAACTTAAAGGGGAAATTTACAATTGTAGCTATGAGGGCGTAGATGTTTTAACTAAGGGTCCAAGATTAAATCTTTGGAGGGCACCTATAGATAATGATATGTATGTGATTAAACATTGGAAGGAGAAGGGAATTCACCAAATACAATATAGAGTTGACACTGTAGAAACAGAGATATATGAAAAGCAAGTAAATATAAATGTAAAAACCCTTGTTTCTCCACCAAATGGTGATTGGGCTATAGAATGTGAATATATTTATAAAATATATGGCAATGGATATATAGATTTATCTATAAAGGGAAATCCGAGGGGCAAGCTTCCAGAATCCTTCCCTAAAATTGGATTACAGATGGAATTACCTTATGAAATGTCAAGGGTAAAATGGTATGGAAGGGGACCAGGAGAATCCTATATTGATAGCAATGAAGCCAATTTATATGGGATATACAATAGTACTGTGGATAAACTATATACTCCATATGTATATCCTCAGGACAATGGAAATAGAACGGATGTAAAGTGGGTTTCACTTACTGATGAAAGAGGAATGGGGTTTGTAGTTATTGCTGAGGATAATCTTAACTTTAGTGCCCATTATTATACTACAGAAGATATAGAAAAAGCTAAACATACAACAGATCTTTGCAAAAGGGGTTTTATAACATTAAACATTGATTATAAACATCATGGACTTGGTAGCAACAGTTGTGGTCCAGTTCCATTGGCACACCATAGTTTGAAACCAAGTAGTTTTGAATTTAATATAGCCTATAAGCTTTGTTATGAAGCAGAAGACTTTTAAACCATTGACTTTAATTGCAGTATAAAAATTTATAGTGCAATTAAATATAAAATATGGGGGGATATTTATGAAAGGTAAAAGGGTATTATCACTTATTCTTGTTGTAATGCTCATAATGTTAAGTATGGTTGGATGTAAGAAAAATGAGACTTTTACATCAGATCAGGATGCGGAAGGTGGGGCAGATGGAAAAGTTACAATCAAGTATTGGGTTCCTTTTGCTTCAAATCAATATATACAAAGTTTAAATGAAAGTGAAATGTACAAGGAGCTAGAAGAAAGGACTGGCGTTCATGTAAAATTCATTCATCCTGCAGAAGGAGAGGAAATGGAGCAGTTTAATCTTATGTTAAACTCAAAAGAATTGCCAGATGTTATCCAGACATATGCTGGACAGTATAAGGGTGGTATGGATAAGGCTATAGAAGATGGGGTTTATCTAAGGCTTAATGAATTAATTGATCAACATGCACCTAATTTTAAAAAGTTATTAGAAGAAGACCCAGAATTGGCAAGACAGACTATGACAGATAAGGGAAATATATATGCTTTCCCTCTGGTTGGTATAGATCCAGATGAACCTGCATGGTGGGGGCCAGTTTTTCGTGGAGATTGGCTTGAGGAACTTGATTTAGAAATACCTAATACTATAGATGAATGGTATAATGTGTTAACTCAATTTAAGGAAAAGAAAAATGCTAAGGCACCATTAGTATTTAGTTCAAGAGGTATAGATCCATATGGAACTATCATAAGTGCTTTTAATATTGGTCCTGGTTTTTACAAGAAGGATAATGTTGTAAAATATGGGCCTATGGAGCCAGAATTTAAGGAATATCTTGCTACCATGAATAAATGGTATAATGAGGATCTAATAGATAAGGATTTTCCTACAAGGGATAGTAATGGCAGGGCTACTTTAATTACTTCGGGTGATGCTGGAGCATATATTAGCGAATATGCAGTTGTAGACCAATATCAAGCAGCAATTGCAGCAACTGATCCTAATGCAAAATTTATAGCTGCTATACAACCATCATTAAAAGCTGGCGAAAAGGTAAATTACAGAGTAGTTAATGAACGAAATGGCGGATATGAAGCTGTTATAACATCATCATGTAAAAATCCTGAAGCTGTAGTTAAATGGTTCGATTATGCATATAGCCAAGAAGGTTTTATGTTATTTAACTATGGTATAGAAGGCAAGAGTTATAATATGGTAGATGGTGAACCACAATTTACTGATCTTTTGACCAACAATCCAGATGGACTAGATTTTTGGACAGTATGTAATAAATATAAACTAGAGGTAGGACCATATTTAAGAGATTATAAGGCAGTGCCAGGTTTTACAGATATTGATTTAGATTGTATGGAACAATGGACTAAGGCAGGAACAGATCATGTAATACCGCCAGTTAACTTTACTCCGGAAGAAAGTGAAACTTATTCAGATATTATGGGTGATGTGGCGACCTTTAAAGATGAAATGGTATTAAAGTTCATAGTAGGAGAGGTACCTTTAAGTGAATTTGATAATTATGTAGAACAACTTAAGGCATTGGAAATAGAAAAGGTAATAGATATTTATCAAGAAGCACTTAATAGGTATAATAACAGAAAAACCAATTAATTATTTTAGAATTCTGAAGAGGTCTTAGACCTCTGCAGAATTCATCAAAAATTTTAATAGAAGGGAGTTATATTTATGGAAAGTATGGAACAAGTTTCTACAAAGCCAGATAATAAGAAAAAGAAAACAAAGTGGGAAATGTTAAAAAAGGATCTTAAAAAAAATAAATGCATATATTTAATGGCAATACCCATGATAGTGTATTTCATATTGTTCCACTACATGCCCATGTATGGGGTTCTTATCAGCTTTAAGGATTTTAATCCAAGATTAGGTATATGGAAAAGTCCATGGGTGGGATTGAAACATTTTGGAACTTTTTTTAATAGCATATATTTTAAAAGGACATTAAAGAACACGGCACTACTTAGTTTTTACTCATTATTGTGGGGATTTCCAGCTGCTATCATTCTAGCATTACTACTTAATGAATTAAAAAATGAAAAATTTAAGAGACGTATACAAACAATCACATATTTACCACACTTTATATCATTAGTAGTCATATGTGGATTAATTGTAGATTTTACTTCAACAGATGGCTTAATAAATTCAATATTATCAAATTTTGGGGTAGAACCTACAAACTGGCTTACAAAGCCAGAATGGTTTAGGACTATTTATATAGGTTCTGGATTATGGCAAAGTATTGGTTGGGATAGCATAATATTTCTTGCAGCTCTTTCAGGAATTGATCCTTCCTTATATGAGGCGGCTAAAATTGATGGGGCAGGAAGATGGAAGCAAATGCTACATATTACTTTACCAGCTTTAGCCCCCACTATTATTGTAATGTTTATACTTAATATTGGTGGACTTATGAGTGTAGGAGCACAAAAAGTTATTTTATTATATAATCCATTAACCTGGGAAACTTCTGATGTTATATCAAGTTATGTATATAGAAAAGGTGTACAGGGGGCTGAATATAGTTTTAGTACAGCAGTAGGTCTTTTTGAATCTCTAATTGGATTTACATTACTTATAATTGCCAATAAATTAAGTAAGAAAATAACTGAAGAAAGCTTATGGTAGGAGTGATAGAATGTCAATAAATGAAAGTTCTAAGAAAGCAAAACTTACAAGAAAAATTACGGGCGGGAAAGTTTTTGATTTATTTAATGTAATATTAATGATTTTGCTTATGATCATATGCATATATCCTATGTTATATGTGCTATTCGCCTCTTTAAGTGATCCACATCTTCTTATGCAACATAAGGGACTTTTATATAAGCCTTTAGGATTTACTTTACAAGGTTATTCCCTAGTTTTTCAAAATCCAAGTATTATGAAGGGCTTTTTAAATACAGTTTTTTATGTCGTTGTAGGAACAATAATAAGTGTACTTTTAACTGCTATGTCTGCTTATGTACTTGCACAAGATGATCTATTACTTAAGAAACCCTTAATGTTAATGGTTACTATAACAATGTTCTTTAGTGGAGGTTTAATTCCCTTCTTCTTACAGGTACAAAGATTAGGCTTAAGAAATACAAGGTGGGCTCTTATTTTTCCAACTGTAATATCTGCATGGAGCCTTATTGTACTTAGAACAGCATTTAAAAAGGTACCAAAAAGTCTTATAGAATCCGCTAAAATAGATGGTGCTAATGATTTCACTATTTTATTTAGAATAGTTATCCCTGTTTGTAAAGCAACTATGGCAGTTATGGTGCTGTTATATGCTGTAGGCCAATGGAATTCATGGTTCAATGCATTAATATTTTTAGATGATAGATCCAAATATCCATTACAACTTATTTTACGTGAGATACTTATATCCAATGATATGAGGGAGATGATGAATCTTCCTAAGGGTTCGGCACAGTTTATTCAAGCAGATGCATATAAGGCATTAATTAAATATAGTACAATAGTTATTTCTACATTGCCAATTCTATGTATTTATCCATTTGTACAAAAATATTTTGTTAAGGGAAATATGATGGGTTCATTGAAGGAATAGGAAATAAGAGTATTTTTAAATATATTATATGGGGAGAACTAATATGAAACTACCTATAAAAACAATTGCTAGTTTATCTACATGCTTATTTATATCAAGTATTCTAGTAGGTTGTGGTAAAAGACCTTCTTTAGGTTCTAAAGATATAAGATATAAATTTAAAGATTTAATAGACGTAAAAGGGGTTCCTATAAAGGCGGCACCTAATGATAACTATGAGATAAATCCATTTTCTGACATGGGAGCATGGCATGCTTATCATCTCCCAGGGCTAGATGATAAAGAATATTATGGTGGATTTACAGGTCCGTTATATATTGCACAAGAATATGGAAGGTGGCTAAGTAAATCCTTTAATCTTATAAAGATATACGATGCTCAAAGCGGAAAAGAAATTAAATTAGCTGATTGTAAGGATTTAGATTTATCATATTATCCAGGATTATTAGTACAAAGATATGATATGGAGGATTTCGTTTTAAATCTTGAACTTAGATTTATTACAAATAGAACTGCACTTGTAACTACTAAAATTAAAAATAAAACTAATGAAGATTTAAATCTAAAACTTAATTGGGAAGGTGAATTATTAAAAGATTCTAGGCATAATGATGGCGAGATATTGGATATCAGATTAGAAGCTAGTGCAAATGGGGTAAAGGTTAAGTTTCCAGATGTAAATCATACATGGGCTGTTTTTACTTCAAAGGAAATGGAATATGAATTATTATATCCTTTTGAAGTAAAAACTAAAGTTGATGGTGATAAATATATTATTGAGATAGAAGATATATCTATAAAATCTAAAAAAGAATATATTTTGAATACAATTAATACCTATACCTTTACTAAGGATGAAAAAGATAATGAAAATCAGAAAATAGCAGATATATTTAAAAATCCATCAAAGTATATTAAAGACAATGATTTAAGATGGGAGAACTATCTTTCAAATGCCCTAAAGGGTAAAAATCATGATTATGATAAATTGGTTGTAAAAACAATAGAAACTTTAACAACAAATTGGAGAAGTCCAGCTGGGGAAATAAAAAGAGATGGGATTACTCCTTCCATGTCCTATAAATGGTTTAATGGGATGTGGGCATGGGATTCATGGAAACAAGCAGTAGCAGTTACAAACTTCGCTCCAGAACTTGCTAAGGATAATATCAGGGCAATTTTTGATTATCAAAGGGAAGATGGAATGATAATAGATGCTATATTCTACAATAAAAATAGATACGGCTATATTGGAGAAAAAGGTGGGAATTGGAATGAGCGGAATTCAAAACCACCACTTGCATCATGGGCAGTATGGGAAGTTTATGAATCAACAGGAGATAAATCATTCCTTGGAGAAATGTATCCTAAGCTCGTTAAATATCACAATTGGTGGTATATTGGCAGAGACAATGATAAAAACGGAATAGCTGAGTATGGAGGTTCTGTAGATGTTTTAAATAATACAGAAGAAGAAATAATAAGGGCTGCTGCTTGGGAAAGTGGGATGGACAATGCTGTTAGATTTGATATAGATTATGGGATTAAAGTAATTGAAAATATAGATGAAAATGGGGAGCTTGTTGGCTATTCTATTAATCAGGAATCTGTAGATTTAAATTCTTACCTTTATGCGGAAAAGAAATATTTAGAGAAAATTGCAAAGGTATTAAATAAAACTTCTGAGGTAAATAAATACAGGGAAGAAGCAGAATATGTAAAAGATTTTATACAAAGAAATATGTTTGATAAGGAAACAGGCTTTTTTTATGATATAGATATTTTAACTAAGAAGCCACTTAGGGATAGGGGGAAAGGAATAGAAGGGGTTCTTCCTCTTTGGGCAGAAGTAGCATCAAAGGAACAAGCGGAGATGGTGAAAGATATTTTAATCGATGAAGATAAATTTAACACTAAAGTTCCCTTTCCGACGGCATCAAAGGATAATCCAAGATATGATTCGGAGAGATATTGGAGGGGACCAGTTTGGCTAGATCAGGCATATTTTGCAATTAAGGGTTTGGATAAAAGTGGCTATAAAGATGAAGCCAATAAATTAGCAAAAAAGATAGTTGAAAACATTGAAGATGGCATGGTTGATGGAGCGGTTATAAGAGAAAATTATAATCCTGAAAATGGTGAAGGGCTTCACTGTACTAATTTTAGTTGGTCTGCAGGAATGCTATATTTATTGTGCAAGGAATATTTAATGCAATAAACTATGTATTGTATAAAGAAGGTTTAGGAGGCGATCAAATGGCAAGTGTAATACTAAAAAATATTAATAAGGTTTATTCAGGAGATGTTTTGGCCGTTGATAATATTAATCTTAATATTGAGGATAAGGAATTTTTAGTTCTAGTTGGACCATCTGGATGTGGTAAATCAACTACTTTAAGAATGATTGCAGGTCTGGAAGAAATAACTTCTGGGGAGCTTTATATAGGAGATACACTTTGTAATGATATTGAGCCTAAAGATAGAGATATAGCCATGGTTTTTCAAAATTATGCACTATATCCTCATATGACAGTATATGAAAACATGGCTTTTAGTTTAAAGATGAGAAAAATACCAAAGAAAGAAATTAAAAGTAAAGTTGAAAAATCAGCAAAAATATTAGGTATTGAAGAATATTTAGATAGGAAACCTAAAGCATTATCAGGTGGACAGAGGCAAAGGGTTGCATTAGGTCGAGCTATCGTTAGAGATCCAGAAGTTTTTTTAATGGATGAACCTTTATCTAATTTAGATGCTAAACTTAGAGTACAAATGAGAGCCGAAATTTTAAAATTACATAAAAATTTGAATACAACTTTTATTTATGTTACTCATGATCAAACAGAAGCTATGACTATGGGTGATAGGATTGTTGTTATGAAAGATGGGGTTATTCAACAGGTAGATTCACCACGTAATATATATGAAAATCCTGTAAATTTATTTGTTGCAGGATTTATAGGAAATCCCCCAATGAATTTTATAGAAAGTAAAATAATTCAAGAAAACAATAAATTATATATTTCATTTAGCGATGTAAAACTTGAAATTCCAGAGGATAAGGCTAAACTTATTCGAAATAAAAACTACATCAACAAGGAAGTAATATTTGGTATAAGACCAGAACATATTAGTGCCAATCCAAGGTTTATTGAATTAAATCAAAATACTCAGCTAACTGCTAAGGTTGATGTTGTGGAAAATATGGGTTCTATGGCAAATTTATATCTTATATATGATGATATAAGTTTTGCTGCAAATGTAGACTCTTCAACTAATGTAGATATGAGAGATAATATTAATTTGGCAATGGATATGGATAAAATGTATATTTTCGACAAAGAAACTGAGTCTACTATACTGTGATAGTAGATGAAAAATTTCATAGCAATAGATTATATTTTTAAATATTTTGTTATATAGAAAATGGGGTGTAAACATGGCTATTACTATACATGATGTGGCAGAAAAAGCAGGAGTTTCTATTGCCACTGTATCTAGAGTAATAAATAATAATTATCCGGTAAAAGATGAAACAAGGGAAAAAATAGAAAAAGCTATTGAAGAATTGGGATATGTACCAAATGAAATAGCCAGAAGTCTAATACTTAAAAGTACATCTAATGTAGGAATAATTGTACCGGGTATTACTAATCTCTTTTTCCCCACAATAGTTGAAGAAATTAATAAGACTTTAAGAGATGAAGGCTTTATTATATCTTTATTTACTACTGATGGAGATCCTAAAGCTGAAAAGAAATTGGTAGATAATGTAATATCTAGAAATATGGATGGAATAATAGTTATTGACCCTTCTGTAGATAATTTAGAAAATGGTTATTTTGAAGGAGTAAGCAAAAAAATTCCTACCATAATTATAAATGGAAATACAAATAAATATAACTGTAATTTTGTATCTTATGATGAAGAAGTAGGAACTAAAGAAGCTTTTAATTATCTTCTAGAATTAGGTCATAAAGAAATAGTTTTCATTCGAGGAGATAAGAGTTTATCCTATGATTTAAAGGAAAATATCTATAGAAAGTTTATAAAAGACAATAACCTTAAATATGAAAAAGTAATATCTGTAGGTATGGGAAATAGTCTAGATGTAGTTGAAAAGACACAAGAAATATTTGAAAAGTTTTTATCTCTAAATAGAGAAGCTACAGGTGTTTTTGCATGTAATGATTTAATGGCTGTAGGAGTCATAAATGCTTGTAACAAAAGTGGAATTAAGATACCTGAAGATATGTCTGTTATTGGCTTTGATAACACTCTTCTTTCAAATATTAGTCATCCTAAGATAACAACTGTAGATTTAAACATGAAAGAAATAGGGCAAACTGCTGCGTTTGAGATAATGAATATGACAAAGAAAAATATAGTGTCTACTAAGAAAATAGTTTATGACACAAAACTTATTCATAAAGAAAGTTGTGGTAAGAGAGTAGGTCCGATAAACAATGGAGATTAAAAACGAGAAGCATTTCAATCTAAATAGTATAGTAATGGAAAGCAAAGTTTTAAAGATGAAACTTTTACCTGACTTAGGATTTAAAATGGCTTCTTTAGTATATAAACCTAAAAATATGGAAATTCTTTTTCAGCCTGAAAATAAAAAATATTCAATACCTCAATATGGGGATTGTTTTGAAAAATACGATACATCAGGACTAGATGAAATGATACCTACTATAGATAAATGTGTTTATCCAGAAGGAAGCTATAAAGGAAATATACTGCCAGATCATGGAGATGTTTGGAGTATTCCCTGGCATACAGATATTAAAAAAGACACTGTAATGGGTAAAGTAAAGCTTAGAAGTTTACCTTTAGAGTTCCACAAGTCTTTGACTTTTGAAACAGATAATGTAGTAAGAATAGACTATAAAGTAAAAAATCTTGATAATGAAAATATAAGTTATTTATGGGCATTACATGGATTAATGATATTTGATGATGAAACTAAAATTATATTTCCAAAAGAGGCAAAAAACATATTAAATGTCCATGAAAACAGTATTTTGGGGCCTTGTGGAGAAAGGTATTCCTTTCCTTTAGCTAAAGATATAGATGGCAACTTAGTAGATCTATCCTATTTAAAACACTATAGAAATGGTGAATCCTATAAATACTATTTTTTAGATGATTTAGAAATCGGAGAAGTAGGGATTCATTATTTAGATAAAAAAGTAAAATATATTTTAAGATATGATACTAAAAAAATTCCCTATCTTGGAGTATGGATAACCAAAGGGGGATTTAAAGGAGAATATAATTGTGCGATTGAACCTTCAAATGGATTTTATGATAGTGTGGAAATAGCTTATGGAAAGAGTAAACTTCCTGAATTAAAATCTAAGGAAGAAGATTTCTGGACAATATATATGGAGATAAAAGAAGATTAGAATAATTAGAGGGGGTAGAGATATGGCAGAACTTAGATGGAACCCTTTGTTGAAGGATTGGACTATGGTAGCATCTCATAGGCAAAATAGGCCAGAAATGCCTAAAGACTGGTGCCCGTTCTGTCCTGATTCAGGAAAGGTTCCTAAAGACTATGAAGTTTATAAATATGACAATGACTTTCCTGCCCTAAGTCAGCAACCATCTGAACCAGATAAAGTAGGAAGTAGTTTTTATAAAACAAAACCTGCTTATGGTAAATGTGAAGTAATATTATATTCTCCTAAACATAATGCATCATTATGGGAATTAGAAATTGAACATATAAGAAAACTTGTAGACTTATGGTGTGAAAGATATATAGCTCTTTCTAAAGATGAAAATATAAAATATATTTTTATCTTTGAAAATAGGGGAAGAGAGGTAGGCGTATCTATGCCTCATCCTCATGGGCAGATATATGGATATTCTTTTATGCCTTTAAAGATACAACAAGAGCTAAATTCTTCTAAAGAATATTTCCTTGAAAATAAAGAATGTTTAATATGTAGGATGAATAAAGAAGAATTAGATTTTAAAGAAAGAGTAATCATAGAAAATGAAGATTTTCTATGTTACTTACCATTTTTTACTGATTATCCCTACGGAGTATTTATAGTTTCTAAAAAACATAGATGTAGAATGATAGAGTTTAATGAAAGAGAAAAAAACAATTTTGCTAAAATTTTAAAAGATGTAGCTGGAACTTTGGATACTCTTTTTAATAGAGAATTTCCCTATATGATGGCTATTCATCAAGGATCTGTTAATTCATCGGAGTATGAAAATTGTCATGACTATTATCACTTTCATGTTGAATTTTATCCTCCTTTTAGATCAGACAAAAGGATAAAATATAATGCTTCTTCAGAAACTGGTGCTTGGGCAAATTGTAATCCAAGAAGCGTTGAGGAAACAGCAGGGGAATTAAGAGAAGCATATGAAAGGTTCTCTAAGAAAGATGGATAAAAAGATTGAAGGGAGATTTACAGAAATGGACTTATTGAGTTTAAAGTCTAGATTTTTTCAACTATATGGCAATGGAGAAGTGTCTATTTTCTTTTCACCAAGCAGGGTTAATTTAATTGGTGAACATATTGATTATAACGGTGGATATGTAATGCCTTGTGCTCTTCAACTTGGGACATATGGATTGGTGAGAAAAAGAGATGATGGTAATGTTAGACTTATATCGAAAAACTTTGACTTAAAAATAGAAACTCATGTTAATGATTTAAAATACAAAGAAGAACATGGATGGGGGAATTATCCTAAAGGAGTTCTATATTATTTAAAAAAAGCTGGATATAAGGTTTCAGGCATGGATATATTGATAAAAGGTAATATACCCAATGGTGCAGGACTTTCTTCTTCTGCTTCTTTGGAACTTCTTATAGGGCAAATAGTCAACAGTTTATTCAATGAAGGAAAAATTTCCTCAATAGAATTAATTAAAATATGTCAAAGAGCAGAAAATGAATTTATAGGAGTTAAATGCGGTATAATGGATCAATTTGCTATAGCTATGGGAAAAAAGGATAAAGGAATATTATTAGACTGCCATACTCTTTACTATGAATACATAGATATGAATCTTAGAGATTATACTTTGGTTATTATGAATACAAATAAAAGGCGAGAATTAAACGACTCAAAATATAATAAAAGAAGAGAAGAATGTGAAATAGCATTGAATATTGTTAGAAGATATAAGAACATAGAAAATCTTTGTCAATTAACCATAGAAGAATATAATGAATTAGAATTATATATAGAAGATGAGACTATTAGGAATAGAGCAAAACATGCAGTTTATGAGAATGGAAGGGTCTTAGAAGCCTGTGAGGTTTTGAAAAAAGGGGATATAAAAGAATTAGGAAAACTTCTTGTACAGTCACATAACTCCTTAAAAGATTTATATGAAGTAACAGGAGTAGAATTAGATACTATAGTAGAAGAAGCTATAGCTTATGAGGACTGTATTGGAGCTAGAATGACAGGTGCAGGCTTTGGAGGATGTGCTATAGCTTTTGTAAAAGAGGATAAGGTTGAAGATTTTATAAACAAGGTAGGACAAACTTATAAAAATAAAATAGGCTATGAAGCAAGTTTTTATATAACGGGCATAGGAGACGGTACTAGAGAGCTGTCCTTAGAATAAATATAGAGGTGATATATATGGCTGTTTTAGTTACTGGTGGAGCAGGATATATAGGCAGTCATACGGTTTTAGAACTGCTTAATAGAAAAGAAAAAGTAGTTGTAATAGATAATTTAGTTAAGGGACATAGAGAGGCAATAAAAGGAGGAACTTTTTATCAAGGGGATCTTAGGGACGAAGACTTTTTATGCAATGTATTTGAAGAAAATGAAATTCAAGAAGTTATTCACTTTGCCGCCTATTCCTTAGTAGGAGAAAGTGTAGAAGATCCAATAAAATACTATAACAATAATGTAGTAGGAACCATTCAGCTTTTAAGTACTATGAAAAGATATGGAGTTAAAAATATAGTTTTTTCGTCAACAGCAGCAGTATATGGAGAACCAATTAATATTCCTATTTTAGAAGAAGATGCTACGATTCCAACCAACCCTTATGGGGAAAGTAAATTAGCCATAGAAAAAGCTCTTAAATGGGCAAATAAATCGGGAGATATAAACTACATAGCTCTTAGATATTTTAATGCAGCAGGAGCTAATAAAGATGGTTGTATAGGTGAAGATCATAGTCCTGAAACCCATCTTATACCTATTATATTGGAAGCAGCATTAGGAAAGAGGGAAAGGGTTTTTATCTATGGAGACGATTATGATACTCCTGATGGAACTTGTATTAGAGATTATATCCACGTAGTAGATCTAGCCGAGGCTCATATACTGGCTTTAGATAAACTTAGAAGAGAAGGAGAAAGTGGCATATATAATTTAGGAAATGGGCGAGGATTTTCGGTAAAAGAAGTGATAGATAAAGCTAAAAAGGTTACAGGAATCAATATACCTGTAAAAATAGGAGAAAGGAGATTGGGAGATCCAGCTGTATTAGTGGCTTCTTCTAAAAAAGCAAAAAAAGAACTAAATTGGAATCCTAAATATAATGATTTGGAAAAAATTATAGAAGACGCTTGGAATTGGCATAAAAACAATTTAAATGGATATAGAAGATAAAAATAAAGGGGATTAAAGATGGCTAAGGTAACCTTTAAAAATGTTTATAAAATCTATTCGGGAGATGTAGCAGCAGTTAAAGACTTTAATCTTGAAATAGAAGATAAAGAGTTTATCGTATTAGTTGGATCTTCTGGCTGTGGAAAATCTACTAGTCTTAGAATGGTGGCAGGACTTGAAGAAATAACTAAAGGTGATATATACATAGGAGATAATCTGGTAAATCAAGTACCGCTGTTTGATAGTGAAATGGAAGAAGCTATATTGAATTAAAGTAAAACCTCTTGTTTGTAAAATAACAAATAAGGGGTTTTTTTTAATAGTAAAATGTTGTCCCTTCTTCTATATAAGAAGTAGAAGGGGGTGATAAGATGGCAATTCAAGAAATAAAGGAAAATACTACATTGAAGATTGAACTAGATGGAGGCACGGTTGACGGAAAGCAAAAGATTAAATCTAAAACCTTTAACAAAGTTAAAGTAACAGCAGAAAACCAAGAGTTATTTAAAACTGCAACAGCTTTAGCTAATCTTCAAAGTAAGGATTTATTAAAAGTTAAAAGGATTGAAGAAGTAGTATTAAAGGAAGAGTAAAATATTTTCATTATTTAATAGGGAGGTGATTAGATGGAAAAAAGTAGATTAGAAATGGAGTTTATAGATATGGGCAGCAAAAAGTTTAGAATAGCCATTGATGAACCTAAAAATGGTATAACTCCTCAAGAAGTTAAGGATGCTATGGAAGCCATAGTAGCCAGTAATATATTTACTTCTGCAGAAGGAGATTTAGCAGGAGTAATTGGAGCTAAGATAGTGACAACTACTGTAAATGAATTAGAATTTTAATATAAGGGACCTTTGGGTCCCTTAGTTTGAAAGGAGAACTAATATGAATGAAATATATAGTCATATAGCTAATTTAGGTTTTCCTATAGTAATTTCTATCTATCTTTTGGTAAGAATAGAAGGAAAGTTAAATCAACTAACGGAAAGCATAAATGAACTATCTAGAACAATAGCTGGAATAAAGTAAAAAATTCCCTTCTTGACACCGAACATAAGTTCTGTTAAAATAAGTCAAGGAGGGGATTTTTTATGGAAATAGAAAAGATCTTATTAGAAGAATTGTTAGCTTTCCTTCCAATCTACATAACATTAAAAGGAAATTGCACATTAATATATACGAAGAATGGAAGGGAAAGGGAAATAGAAAAGGGGATTAGATCCGTTTTAAATCAGCTTAGTAAATATTATTTTATGGATCTAAAGGAAGTAAAAAAGACTTATGGGAATTTACTTTGTTCGAAAAATTTAGTACCTATACCTTTTAATAAGGATAATGTATTTATACCAGTAAAGACAAGAAAACCCATGTATAAAAATGACGGAGCCATAGGTTATGTTAATATAAATCACATAAACAAGACTACTAAATTAAACAATATGTCAATAATTCATTTAACCAATGGTAAAAAAATTCAATGTTTAAATTCCCTTGAAACAGTTAATAAACATATAAATAATGGTCATATTGTGAAGAAACTTTATGAAGACAAACAAACTATAACTTTAAGGGACGGTTATAGTTTTTATGCAGAATACGATAGACCGGCTACCAAGGGAGATATAGCATTACTTAGAAGAGAAATTTTAGAAATAAAAGAAACTATAAGATAGGCTAGTGTGATATAATAAGCTTAATTATAATAAGTGGAGGAATGGCATTGCTAAGTTTAGAAGGAGTAATTGAAGAAATAAAATTTAGAAATGAAACTAATGGATATACAGTAGCAAAACTCCATACTTCTGATGGGTTAGTGACCATAGTAGGTTATGTTCCTTTTATAAATTTAGAGGAAAAGGTAAAAGTAGAAGGAGAATGGATTTATCATCCAACTTATGGAGAACAACTTAACTTTACCAGTCTCTCCACAGTAGTACCTTCAACATTAACGGGAATAGAAAAATATTTATCCTCAGGACTTATCCCCTATATTGGACCCAAAACTGCAAAAAAAATAGTAGAAAAGTTTGGATTAGAATCTTTAGAGGTTATTCAATATAACCCAGAAAGACTTAAAGAAATAGAAGGTATAGGGGATAAAAAACTAGAAAAAATAGTGAAAGCTTATGAAGAGCAGAGAGAACTAAGAGATATAATGGTGTTCTTACAGCAGTTTGGTATTACCGTTAACTATGGCATTAGAATATATAAAAAATATGGTAAGGATACCATTAATATAATTAGTGAAAACCCTTATAGATTGTCAGAAGATGTATTTGGTATAGGCTTTAAAACTGCAGACCAAATAGCTCAAAAAATGGGTATAAGTATACAATCACCTTATAGAATAGAAGCGGGAATTAAATACATTATAATGGAACATGCAGGTAATGGCCATTGTTATGTACCTAAGGAAGAGTTAATCTTTCATACCTCAAAACTTCTGCAAATAGAAGATACTTTAATAGAAGAATCTATAAGAGACTTAGCAATAAAGGGAAATGTTCACTTAATCAATGAAGGAGATGAAACCTTAGTCTATTATACTCCTTTCCATGTAGCAGAAAATAATGTTAGTAAGAAAATAGTTGAACTTTCTAGAGTGGACTTAGAAGAATTTAATGTAGATGTGGAAAAGGAGATTCAAAAAATTGAAGAAGAGGAAGGCATTAATTTTGCTAAGAAACAGGTCTTAGCCATAAAAGAATCTTTAAATAATGGACTAATAGTTGTAACAGGAGGACCAGGAACGGGGAAAACTACTACCATTAATGCAATTATTAAAATTTTTGAAGACTTAAACCTTTCAGTAGTCTTAGCTGCTCCAACTGGAAGAGCTGCTAAAAGAATGACAGAAACTACTGGTAGGGAGGCAAAGACTATTCATAGACTTTTAGAATATTCCTTTATGGAAGAAGATATACCTTTTGGAAAAGATGAAGATAGTCCTATAGAAGGAGATTTGATTATAATAGATGAAGCTTCCATGATAGATATTTTACTTATGAATAGCCTACTTAAAGCTATTAATCCAGGAACAAGGCTTATATTAGTAGGAGACGTAGACCAGCTTCCTTCTGTTGGACCAGGCAATGTTTTAAAGGACATTATTAATTCAGGAGTAGTAAAGGTAGTTGAGTTAGATGAAATCTTCAGGCAGGCTGGAGAAAGCATGATTATAGTCAATGCCCATAGAATAAATAAAGGAGAATCCCCTTATTTAAACGAAAAGAATAAGGATTTTTACTTTATGACTAAACCTCAACCCAACTTAATAGTAGATACAATATTAGATTTATGTAAGGAAAGGCTACCAAACTTTTATGGAGTAGATCCCGTTAAGGATATTCAAGTCTTAACGCCTATGAAGAAAGGCGATGTCGGAATCAATTCTTTAAACAAGCATTTACAGGCTGTATTAAATCCTAAAGCTAAAGAGAAAAGTGAAAAACAGATGGGAGACGATTGTTTTAGAGTTGGAGATAAAGTAATGCAGATAAAGAACAATTATACAACTGAATGGAAACTAATTAGGAATGGTATAGAAATAGAATCGGGAGAAGGAGTATTTAATGGAGACTTTGGATTTATAACGGATATTGATGAAGAGGATAGAATCATAAAAGTTCTATTTGACGAAGAAAAGGAAGTAGAATACGATTATAATCAATTAGATGAATTGAAATTAGCTTATGCAACAACAGTCCATAAAAGTCAAGGAAGTGAATTTCCGGTAGTAGTTATGCCGATATATTGGGGGCCGCCAATGCTATTAACTAGAAATTTACTTTATACTGCAATAACTAGAGCTAAAAAATTGGTAGTATTAGTTGGAGAAGAAAGATATCTTTCTATGATGGTGAAAAATAATAGAATTACCAAAAGATATTCTAGCCTTGATAGTAAAATAAGGAACATTATGGCCATTTTTTAGGAGTGAAAGAATGGGAATTATTAAAGATATTAACGAATTATTATTTCCTGAAAGGCATATTTGTTTATTTTGTAAGGGGAAATCGACTATTATAAAGTCATATATTTGTAAGGAGTGTGAAGAAAAGTTAGAAGCTATAAATAAGGAAGTTTATTTAGATTCTTACTATATATCTAAAGTAGTCTATTCTTTAGCTTATAATCGATTTATTAGGGAGAAATTAAAGGAATATAAATTTAATGGAAAAAATTATTTGTATAAGCCCTTTGGTGAAATTATGTTAAATACTATAAATCAAAAGAATCTCTGTAGTGAGATAGATTTAATTATGTACGTTCCTTCTCATAGAAGAAAGGAAGCTTTAAGAGGATATAATCAATCTGAACTTTTAGCTAGATACATAGCAAAATTTCTTAATATCACTTTATCTTCTAAGAACTTAATTAAAATTAAATGGACTAAAGACCAGAGTCAGCTACAAAGATTAGATAGAATAAAGAATTTAAAAGGTTCCTTTCAAGTAAGAGATAAAGAGGAAATTAAATTCAAAAAAATATTGCTTATTGACGATATTATTACTACAGGAACTACTATGGAAGAGTGCAGTAAGGTATTGTTACATAATGGAGCTAAAGAAGTTGTAGGACTAGCCCTTACGTCTAGTAAAATAAATTAGGTGGTGGAAGGAATGAATGTTAGAAATTGTAATCGATGTGGAAAAATTTATAATTATGATGGTTTTAGATTATGTATACAATGTAGAAGAAATGATGAGGGTGATTTTCAGAAAGTAAAAGAATATCTATATGAAAATCCTGGAGCTAATGTGGCTGAGGTTTCAGAACAAACAGAGGTTTCAACAAGGAAAATAATTGAATTTTTAAAAGAAGGAAGATTAGAAATAAAAGATGAAAACAATATTCTTCTTGAATGTGAAAAATGTGGTACCCCTATTAAGACTGGCAGATTTTGTGACAAATGTACTATTAGTCTTCAAAAAGAGTTAAGACAGGCTGTAGCTAGAACAAAAGATCCTAAAGATTTAGGAGTGGGAAGAGCAAAAGAAAAAATAAGAATTACGGATAGATATAATAAATAAAAAGGGCTTCTATTGAAGCATTAACATATTAAGGAAGCCTTTTTTGAAATCCATTACGGAAAACTTAAATTAAGGAAAAATATGATTTTCCTATGGATTATAAAAAAGATTAAAGAATCACCCTACTTTACCGATAATATTATTGAATATGGGAAGTGGGGTGTTTTTATGAGAATAAATAAAATGGATAATGTGTTTCAAGTATATAACAAAAACTTGGGAGTCAAAAATATAAAAACAAATAAATCAGGAAAAAGTTCTGATGAACTAAAGATCTCAGAGAATGCTATGGATTTTCAGTTTGCAATTAATAAAGTTAAAGAAGTAGAAGATATACGAGTGGAAAAAGTAGAAAAGATTAAAGAACAAATAAAATCAGGAACCTATGAAATAGATGGTAAAAAGATTGCAGAGAAAATATATAACAGCATTAATTTTGACCAAAAAATTTAGTAGTAGGTGGTAAAAAATGACCTTTAAAGAAGAATTGGAACAATTGTTAAAGAAAGAATTAGAAGTCTTGGCTAAACTAAAGACTCTATCCTTTGAAAAAACAGATTTAATCATAAACAACAGGATACAAAAATTAGAAGAAGCAACAATGGATGAGGAAACTTTAATTAACGAAATAAGTTTCTTAGAAGAAGAAAGAGAAAAGCTATTGGATAATTGGGGAGTAGGAAAAGATACATCCATTTCCGATGTAATAGAAAAGATTCCAGAGGAAAAGGAAGACTTAGTAGAATTAAAAGATAAGTTAAGTCATGAATTAGAAGAGCTATATTTAAGAAATGCTCTAAACAATGATTTAATAAGAGATTCTCTTGAATGGATTGATTTTAATATGAATTTAATTACCAATAGCAGTCAAACTCCTACTACCTATGGTAAAGGTAACAAAGGATTAGGCGGCAATAGTATTTTTGATAGGAAGGTGTAGTGATGGGATTTGGAGGATTATATATATCTATATCAGGATTACAAGCTAATAAAAGATCATTAGAAACTGTTTCACATAATATATCTAATGCAAACAATTCTAATTATGTAAGACAAGGAGCAATTCATGTTTCAAACTCCTATACAAACTCTATGGATAGTAGATTTCAAGTAGGAACAGGAGTTAGTATACAGCAGATTAGACAAATAAGAGATGAGTTTTTAGACATAAAGTTTAGAAGGGAAATGGCGACTTTTGGATACCATAAGGCGAAATCTGAACTTCTTGCAGACGTAGAAAGTATATTTAATGAGATACCCGATAGCGGTCTGCAAAAAATAATGGACGGTTTTTGGGATAAATGGAATGAGTTATATAAAGAAGCTGATAGTTTACCTATAAGAGGTTTGGTTCATGAAAGTGCTATAGCGTTTACAGATACAGTAAATCATATGAGCACTCAGCTAGATAATATTCAACAAAACTTAAATAAGAAAATTGTAACTACAGTTAATGATATCAATAACACTTTAGATAAAATAGCGAGTTTAAATAAGAAAATAAAAGTAATAGAAAGCAGCAATAATGTAATGAAGGCCAATGATTATAGAGATGAAAGAAATGCACTATTAGATAAGTTATCAGGAATTCTCCCTATATCTTGTTATGAGAACAACCTTGGGGAAGCAATAGTATCTCTTCAAGGGAAAGACTTAGTCAGTGGAAGTAACTTTAATTCCATCAGTATTGAAAATGATGAGAAAGGGTTGGCTAATATATACTGGAAGGATTCGAAAGATAAAATAGATTTAAATGGATTGGGAGAATTATGTGGACTTATAGACGTCAGAGACGGTTCTGTTAAAGAGTATATAAATAGGCTGGATGTGTTGGTTAAAACTATAGCTACTGAAATAAACAATATCCATAGAACTGGCTTGGATTTACAAGGAAATACTAATATTGATTTCTTTGTCCCAGCAGATGGAAGTATTAATGCTTCCAATATTAGGGTAAACCCTATTTTATCTGATTTTAATAAAATTGCAGCATCTAAAACATTGGACAAAGGTGATGGAGATATTGCAAAAGCCATTCATGATTTAAGAAAGGAAACTCTTTATGGTAAATTTGATCCATCAAAGCCCTTTGATGATCCAGCAAATAAGGATATGAATATAGATGAATTTTACAATGATTTAATAGCAGTTTTAGGTATTGAAAGAGAAAGTTCAAGAGGTACTGCGGAAACCCAAGCCTTTTTAATCAATCAGATAAATGAAGATAGAAAAGGAATTTCCTCTGTATCTTTAGATGAAGAAATGACAGATATGATTAAGTATCAACATTCCTATGTAGCCAACAGTAGAGTTATAAATGCCGTAGATGAAATGATAGAGAACGTTGTAAATAGATTAGGTTTAGTAGGAAGATAAAAATTTTTTCGAAGGGACTGAGAAAATAATATGTTTTTTGGATTAAATACGGCAGTAAAAGGTTTATTAGCAAGTCAAAGAAGCTTATACATTACAAATCATAATATAGATAATGCCAATACAAAAGGATATTCCAGACAACAAGGATCTCAAAGGGCAACATCTCCTTTTGAATTACCTGGAGTAGGATTTCTAGGTACTGGAACTGAGATTTACGATATAAAAAGAGTAAGAGATTCCTTTGTGGATTTTAAATATTGGAATGAAAATGCTCCAATGGGAGAATGGGAAGTTAAGAAAAATATTTTAACCGAAATAGAGAAATTAATGGGAGAACCATCTGATAGTAGTTTTAGAAAGTATCTAGATGATTTCTATACAAGTCTAGATGAAATGAGTAAAGATGCTTCTGATGATTCTTATAGAAAACCTGTTAGAGAAAATGCATTAGCTTTTACAAAGCATATTAATGAGACTGCGATAAGACTTGAAAATATGATGAAAGAAACCGAAAAAGCTATGGAGATTAAGGTAAAAAATATAAATAATTTAGCTACTCAAATAGGAAGTTTAAACAGACAAATTTATTCAGCTGAAATAAATGGTCAACAAGCCAATGATTTAAGGGATAGAAGAGAACTGTTAGTAGATGAATTATCTAAAATAGTTAATGTAAGGGTAGATGAATCTTCGGAAGGTAAATACACAGTTAGTGTAAGTGGTATATCCATAGTAGATCATACTACAGTAAATAAAGTAAAGTTTGATAAAAACAGTGAAGAGAAAGTATTCTGGGAAAATGGAAGTCCTATGAATCTTAAGTCTGGAGAACTAAAAGGTTTGATAGACTTATATAATGGTGACGGTAAGGACAATAATTATAGGGGGATTCCTTATTATATAAATAAATTAAATAGCTTTGCTAAAGGATTCGCTACAAAATTTAATGAACAGCACAGAATGGGATATGGGCTTGATGGAACTACGAATGGCATAGATTTCTTTAAGTTTGATAGCGATAACCCAGCAGCAACTATAACTCTCGATAATAAAATAATGGAAGACTTAAAAAATATAGCAGCTGCTTCAAAATCACCAGGGGATGCCGAAGATAATAATAATCTTCTAGCTATAATAAAATTAAGAGAAGACAAAGAATTTTTTACAGGCGATGACTCACAAGGAACTCCTGATGATTTTATAAAATCTATTCTTTCTAGTTTAGCTGTAGACAGCTTACAGTCTAAAAGAATATATGGTACTCAAGAACTAATACAACAAAATGCTGAATTAAAGAGAAAATCTATTTCTGGAGTATCTGAAGAAGAGGAAATGGCAGATATGGTAAGATTCCAACATGTATATGTTGCCTCAGCAAGAATGATAACTACTATGGATACAATAATAGAAACAACCATAAATCGATTAGGGCTTGTAGGAAGATAAGAGGGGTGAGAAAATGAGAATAACCAATAATATGCTTGTAGATAACATGGTATATAATTTAAATGGAAATCTACAAAGACTTGAAGAATTACAATATCAAATGGCAACAGGGAAAAAATTTAGAGTTCCCTCTGATGATCCAATAGGGGTGAGTAAAAGCTTAAAGTTTAATACAGACTTATCCAAAGTTAATCAATATGTAAGAAACACTAAGGATGCTTATTCTTGGATGAAGGAAACAGAATCGGCTTTAAGTGAAATAAATGCAGTACTACATAGAGCCAACGAATTAACAGTACAAGCAGCTACTGGAACCAACTCTCCTGAGGATTTAGAGAAGATAAAGGAAGAAATTAAAGAGCTAAAAGGCCATTTAATTCAAGTAGGAAACTCTACTTATGCAGGGAGACATTTATTTACAGGCTTTAAAACGGATAAACCTTTATTAGATGAAGAGGGAAACTATAATATAGATTTAAGACCAGATGAAATATTTGAGTACAATGTAGGGGTATCAGAAACTGCATTAATAAATACTTTAGGTGGAAAAGTATTTGGAAGTCCTAGTGGTGGATACGGTGGAGAAGTAAAAACAGGAGAAAAGCCAACATTAATAAAGGTGTTTGAAGATTTATCTGAAGCATTAGAGAATAATGTTACAGCCGATATACAGAAATCCATAGGAAACATTAAATCTTCTATGGAACAAGTATTATCAGTAAGAGCAGAAGTAGGAGCCAAATCCAATAGACTAGAACTAACACAAAATAAATTAGAATATCAAGTAATTAGCTTGAAAGAGCTTCTATCATTTAACGAAGATGTTAGTTTACCAGAAGCCTATATGAAATTAAATATAGAGGAAAATGTATATAGATCGAGTTTAGCTGTTGGAGGCAGAATAATCCAACCTAGTTTAATGGACTTTTTAAGATAGCAAAAAGCCTACTTTGGATAAAATATATCCATAGTAGGTTTTCTTATAACGAATAGGAAAGTTCTACTTTTTTTCTTTTTTCAATGTAAGAACTTGTTCTGACCTAAATGAGTTTAAGAAAAGCTACCTTAATAACGCGTCGATAGACGCTTTTCTTATATTAACATATTATAGTATAATAAACTTAGGAGGGGACAAAATGAAGATAAATACAAAATATTTTGGCGAAATAGAAGTAGTAGAAGAAAAAATAATTGAATTTCAAGAAGGAATACCAGGCTTTGAAGAAGAAAAGAAATTCGTAATCATAAATAATCCAGATTCAGAAAATCCCTTTGATTGGCTTCAAGCTATAAATGACCCTAATCTATCCTTTGCAATAGTAAATCCATTTATAGTATTTGATGACTACGATGTAAGAATTCCAGATTCAGCCATAGATAAGCTTAAATTAGAAAATGAAAAGGATATAGTGATTTATACTATAGTAGTAGTGCCAGAAGATGTTAATAAAATGACAACCAACCTTTTAGGACCTATAGTAATTAATAGTAAAGAGAGATTAGGAAAACAAATAATTTTAGACGATGAAAGATATACTACGAGACACTATATTTTCAGTCAAAATAGCGAAATAGGAGGAGAGTAGTATGCTGATTCTTGCAAGGAAGAAAGATGAAGCTATTATTATAGATGGAAATATTGAAATAAGAATAGTAGATATAGAAGATGGTAAAGTAAAAATTGGCATAGAGGCTCCTAAGAATATTGACATTATGCGTAAAGAATTGTATAAAAGAATACAGGAAGAAAATTTAGCGGCAGTAAATACAGAAATAAAAATGGAAGAGATGAAAAAATTATTTAAAAAATAGGGTACATTCAAGGAGGAGTTATAGTGGGCAAGGATAGCTGTGAAGTAACCTATTTAGGAAACAATAGGAGTTGGAAAATATTAATAGTAGATGACGATAATTTTATACATAGAATGATAAAAGAAATAAATAAGGATTTTAAATTTGAGGACAAGCCTTTGGAATTTTTAAGTGCTTATTCAAGTGAAGAAGCACTTAATTTGTTGTCTGCCAATAAAGATATAGCTTTAGTTCTACTAGATGTATTTATTGAAAATGAAAAAACTGGACTCAACCTTACAAAATATATTAGAGAAGTACTTAACAATATGGAAATAAGAATAGTTTTAATGACTGGCAGAGGAAGTAGTCAATTACAAGAAGATGCAATAGTTAACTATGATATTAACGGATATGAAATTAAGACAGAATTGTTTTCTAAAAAAATGTATACAGTAATTATAGCTTCTCTTAGATCCTATAGGGATATTATTCGTATCAACAACAATAGAAAAGCTATGGAAGAAGTAGTCTCTTCTTCGAGCAGTCTCTTTGAAACTAGCTCAGTTTATGATTTTATTACTGATGCTCTATGCCACTTAAGTTCAATTATAAACCTATGTAAAGAAAAAGATGGTTGTACCGTAAATGCCTTTGCAGCTACCCGCTATTTTGGAGATAAAAGTTTTAAAATTATTTCTGGTCATGGTAAATACTTAAGCTTTGTAAATAATAGAATAAAAGATGTAGTTTTACAAGAAGATTTTGAAAAAATAAAGGAAGCCTACAGAAAAAAAGATCATTTATTTTTTGAAAATAGCTATATTTCCTACTATAATAGTTCCAATGGAGTAGAAGGAATAATCTTTATAGAAACCGATGGTAAGATAGATCATGTAGATAAAGCACTTTTAGATGTATTTCATAGAAGTATATCGGCTGCCTTTGAAAATCTATGTTTAAATATTGAAATAGAAGAAACTCAAAAAGAAATACTATATATTTTAGGAGAAGTAACTGAAGCTAGATCTGAAGAAACAGGAAACCATGTAAAAAGGGTGTCTAAATATTGTAAATTACTAGCAGAAGAATATGGACTTTCTAAAAGAGAAGTAATGCTTCTAACCTATGCTTCACCTATTCACGATATAGGAAAAGTAGCCATCCCTGATAATATATTATTGAAACCAGGAAGATTAACTCCAGAAGAATTTGAAATAGTAAAAACTCATACTACTATAGGATATAATCTACTAGAAAGTTCTCATAGACAAATACTAAAAACAGCAGCCATAGTAGCCCATGAACATCATGAAAGATATGATGGTAAAGGTTATCCTAAAGGATTAAAAGGAGAAGAAATACATATCTACGGTAGAATAACTGCCGTAGCTGACGTATTTGATGCCTTGGGATCTCCAAGAGTTTATAAAAAAACTTGGGTAATAAACGATATATTACAATATTTTCAACAAGAAAAAGGAAAACACTTCGATCCAAAGCTAGTAGATATCCTATTTAGCAATTTAGATAAATTTTTAGAAATAAAACAAAAATATTCTGATGAAAACACTAAAGTTATTGGACAAGCATCCGATAATATAAGTGAAAGCTAAATAGCTTTTAAAAATATAAAAGTTTTATGGCAAGGATGCCAAAAACGAAAAAATTCAAGGAGGAATTTATAATGAGAATTAATAACAACATGATGGCTATGAATACTCATAGACAACTAGGAATAGCTAACAATGCTGGTGCTAAATCAATGGAGAAATTATCATCAGGATTTAGAATCAACAGAGCAGGAGATGACGCAGCAGGATTAGCAATCTCTGAAAAGATGAGAGGTCAAATTAGAGGACTTAACATGGCTTCTAAAAATGCTCAAGATGGTATTTCAATGATTCAAACAGCAGAAGGTGGATTACAAGAAGTACATGCTATTCTTCAAAGAATGAGAGAGTTAGTAACTCAAGGTGCTAATGATACTTATGCAACAGCAGATAGAAGTAATATAACAGATGAATTAAAAGAGTTAACAGCAGAAGTAGGAAGAATAAAAGATACTATTCAATTCAACACTAAAAAATTACTTAATGGGACTGCTGGATCTGGTGTTACTTTCCAAGTAGGAGCAAATTCTGGAGAAATAATGACTGTGAATTTTAAGGCTGATGGTGTCAATCTTTCTGGAGTACACAAAGCTTTAGCTGATGCATTGGGAGAACTTGATGATAATAGCAACTTAGTAACTGAAAACTTCCAAAAAGCTATTACTACAATAAATACTCAACTTGAAACTGTTTCAAAAGGAAGATCATTATTAGGAGCTGCACAAAATAGATTAGAGCATACAATTAAAAACTTAGATAATGCTGCTGAAAACTTACAAGCTGCAGAATCAAGAATCAGAGATGTAGATATGGCAAAAGAAATGATGGAGATGACAAGACAGAACATATTACAACAAGCTTCAACAGCTATGTTGGCTCAAGCAAATCAAGCACCACAAACTGTATTACAATTATTAAGATAACTAAAACTCTAAATATATAACTTAATTAGGGATGATAAACAATTCAAGGATGAATTGTGAAATAATTTCGACTCAAGGACGAGTTGATATGGCCTTATATTTTGTAGAATGTAAATATTAGGTATGTATTGACTCGTTTTTTGTAAGGGAGATTTCTAATATATTAGAAATCCACATTTAATATAAAATATAGCACCAAAGGACTATGCTTTATAATATTTTAGTACTATAGATTTATCATGAAATACATGATAGTATTTGAATTATGAATTAGGACTTGGGGAACCTGGAAGTATTCACTTATTATAAGTTATACCAAGGAGGAGATTTGATGTTGGTAGTAGGCAGAAGGCCTAACCAATACATAGTAATTGGTGATGAAATTATAGTTAAAGTTATAAAAAGTGATGAAGGGGATCTAAGATTAGCAATAAATGCACCTAAAGATGTAAAGATTGTCCGTGGTGAAATATATGAAAGTGAAAGATTGAAAAAAATATAATATTATTTAGTTTCAAAATTTATTAGTATTAAATTATCTAGATGAGTTGATTTATGAGATATATCGAATATGGGATTAGAAAATAATTTAGAGGCTAATTATTTTGTAGTAATAAATGATATTAGTAGACAACACAATGCTAGAAATTTGTGTAGTCTATTATATATAAATAAAAATAAAATATTTTAGTGAGAAAGGAAGCTCACTGTAAAAATTCAAGGAGGGAAAATTAATGAGAATTAATAACAACTTAATGGCTATGAATACTCATAGACAATTAGGAATAGCTAACAATGCTGGTGCAAAGTCAATGGAGAAATTATCATCAGGATTTAGAATCAACAGAGCAGGAGATGACGCAGCAGGATTAGCAATCTCTGAAAAGATGAGAGGTCAAATTAGAGGACTTAACATGGCTTCTAAAAATGCTCAAGATGGTATTTCAATGATTCAAACAGCAGAAGGTGGATTACAAGAAGTACATGCTATTCTTCAAAGAATGAGAGAGTTAGTAACTCAAGGTGCTAATGATACTTATGCAACAGCAGATAGAAGTAATATAACAGATGAATTAAAAGAGTTAACAGCAGAAGTAGGAAGAATAAAAGATACTATTCAATTTAACACTAAAAAACTACTTAATGGAGATGCTGGATCTGGTGTTACTTTCCAAGTAGGAGCAAATGCTGGAGAAATAATGACTGTGAATTTTGAGACTGACGGTATTAATCTTTCTGGAGTACACAAAGCTTTAACTGATGCACTGGGAGAACTTGATGATAATAGCAAATTAGTAACTGAAAATTTCCAAAAAGCTATTACTACAATAAATGACCAACTTGAAACTGTTTCAAAAGGAAGATCATTATTAGGAGCTGCACAAAATAGACTAGAGCATACAATTAAAAACTTAGATAATGCTGCTGAAAACTTACAAGCTGCAGAATCAAGAATCAGAGATGTAGATATGGCAAAAGAAATGATGGAGATGACAAGACAGAACATATTACAACAAGCTTCAACAGCTATGTTGGCTCAAGCAAATCAAGCACCACAAACTGTATTACAATTATTAAGATAGTTGAACTATTTTTAAGACAAACTAAACCAGAGGATTTTCCTCTGGTTTTTTAGATTGATTTTTATAAAACATTTAAGGTTATCAGTATTTTTCATACACCAAGTTTTTAAACTTCTCTGTATTTCGATAAAATTTTGTTTTCTAATAAATCTTTAGTTATTACATTTCTTCTAATATTAGTCATTTGATAATCTCTATAGTTTGCTATGATATGTTTTTCTGTTTTTCTGAAGGCTTTCATAATTTTATTATAGATTCATTAGTTCTGCGAACACTTAATTTAAAAGTTAATAGTTTGATATCAGTATAGGAATATTAATTTCTTATAATGGTAATCATTTTGTCGAAATACCTAGTTGCTATAATCTATTAGAATGAGATATTATATAAATAATTATCTTATTTTGTCGATAATATATTTAGAGTAAAGAATGGGGGTATTATGTTGAAAATTTATATTGAAAATCAAATTTTGGAATATGAAAATAATAAAGATGAAATTGACAATATACTTACTGAGATTGATGATATAATTACTAATTCATCTAAAACGTTGAGCTATATGATAATAGACGATTTTGAAGTATTTAATAATTATTATGATTATTTTTTAGATAATATTAGAGTAATAGAAAAAATAGAAGTGGTTTCTGTAACATACAAAGAGTTAATAAATGATATATTAAACTCTACATTAGATTATCTCGAAAGAACTCCGAACTTAATAGATGAGCTAGCTAATAGTTTCTATAAAAATCCAAATAGAGAATCTTGGAAAAATTTGAATGATCTGTTAGAGGGAATTGGATGGCTAATAGATACTTTTTCTTCAATAGATCGAGATAAAAGACTTAAAGATATAGTTTTAAATTATGAGAATTGGAATCTTTATGCTGAAGGAATATTTTCAATTAAGGAAATATTAGGAGATTTTGAGGCTGCTCTATCTAACGACGATTATATCTCTATAGCTGATATATTACTATATGAAATTTCACCAAAATTTAAAGAAATGGCAAAAAATCTATTAGGATTAGTTAGTAGGGAGGCTGCTTTAGATGGTCTTAGTTGATAATATAAATATACTTAAAGAGGCATATCCTTATACCTGGAGAAAATTCAAAGATCTGGAAGGAAGTATTAATGTTAACTTAGTTCAGTTTGAAGATACGAAGAAAGGTGATAAGACTTTATATGTGGAAAAAGATGGGAAGAAGGTATATTTACATAGTAAATATGATCCAATTAGAGAATCAGAAGCCATATTAGATGAATATAAAGAAGTTCTTAATGATACGACAGTAATCTTTTATGGGATAGGTTTAGGTTATCATGTAGACTTATTTCTTAAGAGATATCCTAATATAAATTATTATATATATGAACCTATACCAGAAATTCTGAATGCATATTTATCCTATAAATCCATAAAGAAAATGTCGTCATCAAAATTAAAAGATATAGTATTAGGAGATGATGAATTAGATATTAGAAATTTCTTTAGCCAATTTATAGATAAGTCTAATAAAAATATATTACAGATATCTTTAAATAGCCATATAAAAATTTTTCCTGATAAGTATAAAAAGTTTATAGAACTGTTTAAAGAAACTATGAAAGACAAGAAAAGTACTGTAGGTACAAATCTTGTATTTCAAAAAAGATGGATAATAAATAGTATGAAGAATTTTGGCGAAGTATTATCTACACCAAATATTATTATAGAAAAAAAAGATGAGTTTAAAAACAAACCTGCAGTATTGGTAGCTGCAGGACCTTCATTAAATGAAGAAATAGAAAATCTTAGATATATTAAAGAAAATGGATTAGCTTATATATTCAGTATAGGATCTGCTATAAATACACTTATTCATCATAATATATATCCAGATGCTGCAACTACATACGATCCTGGTGCCTTTAATCAAAATGTATTTAAAACCATAAAAGAAAAAGATATAGTAGAAGTTCCGATGATTTTTGGATCTAGTGTTGGGTTTGAGACTATAGAGGACTACCCTGGAAGAAAATATCATATATTAACTAGCCAAGACTCGGTATCAAATTATTATCTTAAGGATAAGGATGAAAAAATTTTTAATATAGTTCAAGATGCATCTACTATAGCAGTGGTTACTATGCAATTACTATATAAATTAGGGTTCAATCCTATTATATTAGTAGGACAGAACTTGGCTTATAGAGGTAGGGAACAGCATTCAGAAGGTATATCCTATAGTAACAATCTTACTGATGAAGAGATTGAAAAAAGTGTGAGAGTAAAAGATGTTTATGGTAATGAAATATTAACTAGTGAAGGCTTTAACTCCATGAGACAGCAAATGGAGGCCTATATAAGAATACTTCCTAACGTAAAAGTAATAAATACAACTAAAGGTGGAGCTAATATAGAAGGAACAGAATTTATAGAATTAAAAAAGATAATTAATATGAACTTAAAAGAAAGCATAGTAGAAGAGGACTGGCTAAATACACGTAAAACAAATTATGATAAAGATTATCTAGAAAATCAAGCTAATAAAATGGATAAAGCTTATATTAGAACCTTAAAAATAAATAAGGACTATAATAATATCCTAAATAAAATAGAAAAGTCAATAAACAATAGAAAATTTTCTCAAACGGAAAATCTCTATATTAAATTAGATAAAGAATTAAGGAAAATTGAGAATAATGATTACTATAAGACATTTATATTACCAATGAACAGAGTGCAATACAAGATATTAGTAGATAGTATAGATAGCTTAAATGAAGAAAAAGATCCTTATGTAAAAGGTAAAAAAATTATAGAAAGTTTCAAAAACTTTATAAATATATGTGATAGAGATATAGAAATGATAAAGCCAATATATGAAGAAATGAAAGAAAATATTGATAAATTTTGCAGTAAGTAAAGTGAGGGATAAATGTGCTAGACAACAAATCTATTTTAATAACAGGTGGGACAGGTTCGTTTGGTAAGAAATTTATTGAAATGGTATTTGAAAGATATAATCCTGCGAGGGTAATTATATATTCAAGAGATGAATTTAAGCAAGATGTGGTAAAAAAAATGTTTTCATCTAGACTAACTAAAGATCAATTTTCGAAACTTAGATTTTTTATAGGAGATGTAAGAGACAAAGATAGACTATATAGGGCATTTAAAAATGTGGATTATGTAATTCATGCTGCTGCAATGAAACAAGTACCAGCTTGTGAATACAATCCTTTTGAGGCAATTAAGACAAACATACATGGAGCACAAAATATAGTAGATGCAGCTTTAGATTGTGGTGTCAAAAAAGTAGTTGCTTTATCCACTGACAAAGCAGTTAACCCAATTAATCTATATGGGGGAACAAAATTAGTGTCTGATAAACTATTCATATCAGCAAATGCATATTCAGGTGGAAAGGGAACTATATTTTCGGTAGTTAGATATGGAAATGTAGCTGGTAGCAGAGGTTCTGTAATACCTTTTTTTAAGGAATTAATTGAAAATGGAGAAAAAGAACTTCCAATAACAGACCTTAGGATGACAAGGTTTTGGATTACATTAGAGGAGGGAGTAGAGCTTGTGTTTAAGGCCTTAGAAGAATCTAGAGGTGGCGAAACTTATATCTCAAAGATACCCTCATTTAAAATAACTGATTTAGCTAAGGCAATGTTTCCAAGTTGTAACTTAAAAGAAGTTGGTATTCGAGAGGGAGAAAAGCTACATGAAGTAATGGTAACTAAAGATGACTCTAGGATGACCTATGAATATGATAAGCATTATATAATATATCCATGTTTTGACTGGTGGAATTCTGAGAGAGATATGACGCCAGGAGGAAAGTCTATTAAAGAAGGATTTGAATATAATTCAGGATCAAATAGTGAATGGTTGAGTATAGATGAACTAAGAAACCTTTTAATAAAATTAAACATGATGCCATTTAACTATGACTACATTAATGAGGTAGCAACGACTAGAAATTTAGATTAATTAGAGTTTATTAAGACTGGAGGAATAAGAAATGAAACCAGCAATTTTAGGTGGGACCCCTATAAGAAATAAGCTATTACCATATGCGAAACAATATGTAGATGATGAAGATTGTTTTGCTGTAAATGAAGTTTTAAAATCTAACTTTTTAACAACTGGTCCCAAAGTAAAGGAATTTGAAGAAATAATAGCTAATTATGTAAGTGCCAAATATGCAGTATCATTTTCAAATGGCACTGCTGCTTTACATGGAGCCTGCTATGCTGCAGGTATTAAATCAGGAGATGAAGTAATCACTACTCCTATAACTTTTGCAGCATCAGCAAATTGTGCTCTTTATATGGGAGGAACTCCTGTATTTGCAGATATAGATGAAGAGACATTTAACATAGATGTAAATGAAATTGCAATGAAGATTACTGATAAAACAAAAGCAATAGTTCCAGTTGATTATACGGGACAAGCAGTAGATATAGATGCTATTAAAGATTTAGTAAAAGGCACTGACATTATAGTGATTGAGGATGGGGCTCATTCTTTAGGAACTAAATATAAGGGAACTAGAGTAGGCAGTCTTTCTGACATGACTATGTTTAGTTTTCATCCAGTGAAGACTATAACAACTGGTGAAGGTGGAATAATAACAACAAATAACGAAGAATATTATACAAAGTTAATAAATTTTAGATCTCATAATATTACTAGAGATATTAATCAACTTGAAAATAAAAATAGTGGTGAATGGTATTATGAGCAACTAGATATTGGATTTAATTATAGGATGACAGATTTTCAAGCAGCATTGGGACTGAGTCAAATGAAAAAGTTAAATAAATTTATAGCTAGAAGAAAAGAAATAGTAAATAGATATAATGAAGCTTTCAAAGAACTTGATGGGGTAATTCTCCAGAAAAATGCATATTTCTCAGATACAGTAAATCATTTATATGTATTAAAACTTGATTTGCCTAAACTTAAAGTGGATAGAAAAGAAATATATAATGCGCTTATAGGAGAAAATATCGGAGTGCATGTACATTATATACCAGTTTATTGGCACCCATATTATCAAAGATTAGGATATAAAAAGGGATTATGTCCTAAGGCTGAGGAGTTGTACAATACATTGTTAACAGTGCCTTTATTTCCAGCAATGAGTGATGAAGATGTGGAAGATGTAATCAATGGATTTAATAAGATTATCAATTATTATAGAAGGTAGTGTGTAGAATATGAAAAGCGTAGCAATTATACAGGCCAGAATGGGTTCAACAAGACTTCCAGGAAAAGTAATGAAGAAGATTTCGGATAAGACCGTTTTGGAACATGTAATAATTAGAGTAAAACAAGCTAAAGAAATAGATGAAGTAATAGTAGCAACAACTGTTAAAGAAGATGATAATTTAATAGTAGAAGAGTCGAAGAGATTAGGAGTTAAATTCTATAGAGGGTCTGAAGAAGATGTACTATCTAGATATTACCATGCAGCTAAGGAGAATAATGGAGATATAGTGGTAAGAATAACCTCGGATTGTCCTTTAATAGATCCAAATATAGTTGATGAACTTATTATATTTTATAAAAATAATAAGTTTGATTTGGTAACTAATGCAGGTTCTGATGTAACACAACGAACGTATCCAAGGGGATTAGACACAGAAGTATTTTCATTTAAACAACTAGACGTAGCTTATAAAGAAGCTACTGAAAGATATCAAAGAGAGCATGTAACACCATTTATCTATGAAAATGGTAATAATGTATTTTATTATAAAAATGACATAGATTATTCAAAACATAGATGGACATTAGATACAGAGGAAGACTTTGAATTGATAGCAAAGATATATGATAAATTATATATGGGAAAACATGATTTTTATCTCAATGAGATAATAGAATTATTTAAAAGACAACCAGAGTTGTTTAATATAAATGAGCATATAGAACAGAAAAAATTCTAGTAGTTAAGATGTAAGGGGTCAATTAATATGATAAATATTGATAGTTATAAATTAGTGAATGTTACAGAGAATGATTGTGATTTGATATTTCAATGGTCTAATGATAAGGATGTTAGATTAAATTCATTTAATTCTAACCCAATAAAATATGAAGATCATATAAAATGGTTTAAAGACAAGATGAAATCAAATGACTCTATTATGTATATTTTTAAAGTTTGTGATGGTAAAGTTGGTTTAATTAGATTGGACAAACTAGAGAATAATACTTATATAATTAACTATAGCATTGCAAGAGAGCATAGAGAAAAAGGATATGCAACAATATTATTAAGATTAGTAAAAGAAAAATACAAAGATAGTTTTTTAATAGGCAAAGTTAAAAAAGAAAATATAGCTTCAATAAAAGCTTTTATAAAGGCTGAATATATAATGAAAGAAAAACTAGATATGTATATATTTTATTCTTCTAATAAAGAAGAATTATGAAGGGAGTAAAAGTCTATGTTTGATAATAAAGTATATATAGTAGGAGAACTATCAGCTAATCATGGGCATGACATACAAGTAGCTAAAGATACAATAAAAGCTATCAAAGAAGCAGGAGCAGATGCAGTAAAGATTCAAACGTATACAGCGGATACAATTACAATAGATTGCGATAATGAATATTTCAAAATAAAGCAAGGGACATTATGGGATGGAACAACATTATATAAATTGTATCAAGAAGCATATACTCCATGGGAATGGCATAAAGAACTCTTTAGTTATGCAAAGGAAATAGGTATTACAATTTTTTCTTCTCCATTTGATAAAACAGCGGTGGATCTGTTAGAAAGTCTTAATACGCCAGCATATAAGATAGCTTCCTTTGAAATAACGGACATACCTCTAATAGAATATATTGCATCAAAAGGAAAGCCAGTGATTATATCAGCTGGAATAGCAACAATAGGAGAAATAAAAGAAGCAGTAGATACATGTAAGAAAATGGGTAATGATGATATTATATTATTGAAGTGTACAAGCTCATATCCAGCACCATATGAGGATATGAATATACTCACGATACCAAATATGAGGGAAACATTTGGAGTAAGCGTAGGACTGTCAGATCATTCTATGGGAAGTATAGTAGCCTTAGGGGCTGTAGCCTTAGGAGCTAAATTTATAGAAAAACATGTAATATTAGATAGAAGCATAGGAGGACCTGATGCAGAATTCTCAATGGAAATAGAAGAGTTCAAATCAATGGTACAAGAGATAAGGAAACTAGAAAAAGCATTAGGTAGAGTAAACTATGATCTTAATGAAAAAGTATTAAAAAATAGAGCTTTTTCCAGATCGTTATTTTTTACAGAAGATATCAAAGCAGGAGATATAATAACTGAAAATAATATGAGACCAATAAGACCTGGGTATGGAATACATCCAAGATATTATTATGAAATATTGGGAAGGAGAGTATCAAGAGATATTAAAAGAGGGACACCTGTTGATTGGAGTCTTGTAGAGTGAAAAATGTTGTAATTAGAACACTAGGTGGAAAAGGAATAGGATATGGACACTTTTATAGGTGTCTTTCTTTAGCTAAGGCTATTAAACGATTAGAAAAAGATGTTAATATTACTTTTATAATAAATCACGAGCTGATAAGTTTAATAAGTAATACTGAATTTAAATTTATAATGAGCAATAATTTAGACAAAGATCACACGATAATTGAGAAACTTAACATTAGCTTATTTATATTTGACTCATACTTAGGAGAGAATGATTATCTTAGAAAGATGAAAGAAAAATCTAAACTTATGCTCATAGATGATAACAATGATATATATGATTCATCGATACCAGATATTATTTACAATGGAAATATACATGCTGGAAAGTTGAGATATCCAGATATTAAAGGACAATTAAAGTTATTAGGACCTAAATATTTAATAATGAAAGAAGAATATTGGGATAAACATAATGAAGGAACATTAAATAAAAATGGAATTTTAATTACAACGGGTGGTACGGATGAATATAAGATTGTATTAAAAATAATAGATGCAATTAAAGATTTAAGTATTAAAACTAGAATTATTATTGGACCTGGATATAAAGATAATTATATTAAGGAGATTGAAAATGTAAAGACTGAAAATATAGAATTGATCTATAAACCACTTAGTTTGAAAGAATATATATTATCTTCAAAAATAGTAGTCACTGCTGGAGGTAGTACTGTTTATGAGATTCTATCACAAAAAAGCATTCCAATTATATTTAGTATAGCTAACAATCAAGATTTTATATGTAAAGAATTAAGCGATATAGGGATTGAATACTTAGGTAAGCATCCAAATATTGAGTATCATTTACTAGATAAAATAATTAAAAAAATACAATATGATAAAAGATATAAAAATGATGAAATTTTTAATATAGTAAACAGAGAAGGAGCTTTATTAGTTAGCAAGATATTGCTTAGGGAAATCTAATTTTTGGAAGATGGGAGAATATATATGCCAGAAAAAATGAATTTAACTTTAATTACCACTAGACATATAGATATGCCAACAATTCAAGTCGAAGTAGATAACAAAAAATATTTTTTATACAGCAAATATAATCCCATTATAGATTCTAAGGCCTTTGCAGAAGAAACATATGATAGGAATATAGAAAACTATTTAATTTACGGCTTGGGGTTAGGATATCACATAAATGAATTAGAAAATTTAATAAAAGTTAACAATAAAAATTATCATATATATATAATTGAATGTAATAAAAGTATACTAAACTTAGCAATGAATAATGTTAACTTGAGTGGAATTTTAAATAACCCAAATATTACACTGTTTGTAATGGAAAATGAAAGAAAATTTTATGATAAGCTAAACAAGATATTATCTATAAAAAATATAAAAATAGCAATCCATAGACCTTCACTTAATATTATTCCAAAAGAGTTCATAGAGCTTAAATATTTATTTGAAGAATTTATGATGAAACAAGATACTATAGCTACATACCAAAGTATTTTAGATGAGAATTTTAAAGTAAATATTAAAAATTTTGATAGTAATGTGGATACTTTGTTTAATAAACTTAAAAATAAACCTTTATATTTAGTTGCTGCAGGTCCATCTTTGGATAAAAATATTCATGAACTAGCTAAAGTTCAGGATAACGGAATAATTTTATCTGTAGGAAGAGCTGTACGGCCATTATTGTCAGCTAACATTATACCAGATTATATAATAATTACTGATCCATCTGATTTTCTCTATGATATGCAACTAAAAGGATTAGATATAGATGTTCCTATCATAGTATTGTCTACTTGTGATAAAAATGTAATGCTGAAATATAAAGGACTTAAGTATATAGCATTACAAGAAGGATATTTAGCTGCAGAGGAGTATGCAAAGGATAATAATCACCTATTAGTGAAGACTGGGGGATCTGTAGCTACCACTGGATTAGATATAGCTATTAGAATGGGATGTAATCCTATAATATTCGTAGGACAAGACCTTGCGTTTACAGATAATAAGACTCATTCCAAGGATACTTTTTCAAAAGATATAATAGAGAGTAAGCGTTTAAGAAATGTAGAGGACATCAATGGAAATAGTATACAGACATCAAAAAATCTATATATTTATCTAAGATGGATACAAAATAGAATTGCTAAAGAAAATGATATAGAGTTTATAGATGCAACTGAAGGTGGAGCAAGGATTATGGGAACTAAGGTTATTAAGCTAAGGGATATAGTTTGTAAGGTTAATAAATGAATTATTAAGTAGATAATAGTAAAAAAAGGGTGACTAGATTTAAATAGATTTAGTTGTTTTTTTATTTATGAATTACCCACTTAGTGAATAGTATTCGTAGATAAAGAAATCTACAGTTGTTTGTATATTTTACTTTGAGATACTATTGCAATAATGGTTTTATAAAAGCAATATGAAAGAATAGATTTACCCATAGTTTTATGAGATATTCAATGTGGAATTTCCTTTATTTACTTAACTAAGAGTATTGTAATCAAATTAATTACTTTCTACTTAATTAGAATACTGTATAACTAGGAAAATATATATCGTATTCAATGGTATAACTAGTTTAAATATAGTTGGATAGATGAAATGATGGTTCTATATAGAAAATAAAATTATCCAAGAAAAGTTGTTAGAATAGACTGTTTAAAGAAAGATCTAAATTTGTCGATAATATTCTATAGGATTGGGTTATTTTAATGGAGGTAATGTAGATTGGATAATATTTTATTAGTTTTTTTAAATGACTTAGATAATGTTAATGAATTTAATAAAATAATAGATAAATTTGCTGAGAATAAATATGCCATGTATCTCTTAGATAATATTAAAGAAGATGAATATTTCTCAATGGATGATTTGCCACAGCTGGTGGAATTTTATAAAAATCAGCATGATAATGTAAATAAAGTAGTTGTATTATCAAATTCAAGGGATTTAATATTTTCATGGTATAGATGTTACAATTCTGTAGTAGATGATTTTATATACTTTATAGATGAAGATGATAAGAATTATTTTCATTCAAAAAATAGACATTTTGACTTTTTTCATAACTTATCTGAATTTAATGAGGTTAAAGAAGAAACTATTAATGGAAGAATATATCTAAACATTAACTTTACTAACTATAATAGAATAATTGATTTTTTAATTCAAGATAATAATTTTATCTATTTTAATAGCTTAAATAAATATGATTTTATTAAGTGTGAAACAGATAAAAAAAGTATATCTAAAAAATATATATTTAATGAATATGAGTACAATTTTGAAATAGATAGTATAAAAGATATTGAAACGATAAATGTATCTAAAACAAACAAAAAAGAATTAAAAATTAGTAATTGCTTTTTACAGGAAATACTGGAATGTATCTATATAATTCCATATCTAACAGTTTATTTTTATAAATCAAAGCAACAAATATTTACTGATTTATTGTTGTTGATTTATAAAGGTTTAAAAAAAGATAAAAAACAATATCAAGAAGAAATTTTTGAATATTTGTTTTCATATATGAATAATCATGATGCAGATTTTAAAGAAAAAATATACATTTCTTCACTATTGGTTATGATACACGGAGAAAATGAAAAATTAACAGAGTTTATGATGAAAACATTATTAGAAGATGAAGAATATATTGAATATCATTATGAAATAGTCGCAAATCTTATGTTTTATCATACTAATGAAAACTTAAAAAAACACGATAGTTATGAAATTGATAGAAGAAAGATAATTGATAAATTAGCCAAAAATAATAAAACTAAATTATGCTTGGATAATGGAAGAATTGGAGAAAACGATATAAAAAGAATTGCTATCGTAACTGATCAACTTTTAAGTATGTACCATTCACCAACAAGATGGACAATAAATTTTGTAAAGAGTATAAAAAATAAATATTCAGATGTTGAGATTAGTATAATAGTCGAGGACAATTTATATTGTAAGAGAGTGGAAAAGTTAATGCCATATTTTTATACATCGACAGAATCTATTGATTGTAAATTAATGCATAAAGCTGAGTTACTTAATTACGATGTTGATATTTATTACTCAGATAATAATACAAGTAGAAGCGAGAAACTTAGTAAAACAATTAAAAGAATTGAAGATTTTAGACCAAATGTTATTTTTTACAATACTCCTATTTCATTATCTGTGATGAGTCTTATTGATTATTATCCGGTTGTATATATGTCGTATAATGATTTTAATTTTACTATTCCATCACATATATACTTAGAAAGAAATAAGTTAGCAGTTATCAAAGAAAATGAAAAATGTAATCTAATTGATATGAATAATGTTTATGAATATAATCCTATAACCAGTCAACTTAATCCTGCAGTAAGCAAAAATGAAGATATAAAATCAAAATATAAAAGACCGGAATTTGGTATTAGTGATAAAGACTTTGTAATGGTTACAGTTGGTAATAGATTAGATGGAGAAATAAGCAACGAATTTATTGATATGGTAGTAGAATTTATGAAAGACAAAGATGAAGTAAAATGGATATTAGTTGGTAATTGTCAATTACCTTATTTAAAGAATAAATATTACAGTGTATTTTTAAAAAAAGTAATTAAGATTAACTATGAATATGATTTATTTGCACTTTATGAAATCTGTGATATATATTTAAACCCTATAAGAACTACTGGAGGTGGCAGTATTAATAGGGCTATGTATAAAGGACTTCCAATTGTAATATCATCTAATCATTCCGATTCTATAAATTATGTTGGATTTGAAAATACTTGTGGATATGAATTGAGTGATTTAGAAAAAGAAATGTACAAGATGTATACTAATAAAGACTATAGAGAAATCAAAGGTATGATTATGCAAGAAAGATTTAATATGTATCTATCTAAACGAGATGAGTACATGGAACAACTATGGCTTTATTTTAACAAAGCTATTTTTAATTTTAGAAATAAAGTAGAAAAAAAAGAGGGATAAAATGAAATTAGCAATTATGCAACCATATTTTTTACCTTATATAGGATATTGGCAGCTGATGAATGCAGTAGATAAATATGTAATATATGATGATGTGAATTTTATGAAACGTGGTTGGATAAATAGAAATAGAATTTTGATGAATGGAAAAGCAAAAATAATAAACATTCAGATGTATGGTGCAAGTCAAAATAAATTGATCAATGAAGTAGAATTATTAGGTGATAAAAAACATAATAAAAAGTTATTAAGAACTTTAGAAAGTTGCTATAAAAAGGCACCGTATTTTTCTAGTGCTTATCCTATTGTTGAGAAAATTATTAATAAAGAAGAACAAAAATTAATAGGATACTTAGAATATTCTATAAAGCAGATTTGCGAGTATTTATCAATAAATACTGAATTGATTGTTTCATCTACAATAAATAAGAATAATGATTTGAAGGGTCAAGATAAAATATTGGAAATTTGTAAGATACTTGGTGTAGATGAATATTATAATGCAATAGGAGGACAAGAATTATATTCATATGAAGATTTCGAATCTCAAAATATTAAGCTTAAATTTTTGAAAACAGAAAGAATTAATTATAAGCAATTTAATGATGAATTTGTGCCAAATTTATCCATCATAGATTTGATGATGTTTAATTCTAAAGAAGATATAAAAAAAATGTTAGAACAATACGAGTTATTATAAGAAATATTAGGTAGAAAAATTTAGAATTAAGGATAGGGAGATAGAATATGCCAACTATTTTATTAACAAATCACTATAGCAATAACCCACTTTTCATCATGGAGAAAGAGATACCCCCAGGATTTGATCTTATATTATTAGATAAATCGTGTAAAGAAGAATTGATTGAGAAAGCAAGTAAAGCTGACTATCTTTTAGTAAGTGGGCGAATACCAATAGATGAACAGGTAATAAATGCTGCTGCTAATTTAAAGATGATTCAAAGGACAGGTGTTGGAATTGATATGCTTAATATAGAAGTAATTAAGGAAAAAGGTATACCTGTTTATGTAAATCAAGGTGTTAATTCTAGAAGTGTAGCTGAACATACTATAATGTTAATTCTTTCAGTACTTCGTCACCTTCCTTTAGCAGATTCTAGCATTAGGATGGGAAATTGGTTTAAACAAGAACTTGGAGTCGAATGTAATGAGTTATATAATAAAACAGTTGGACTTGTCGGATTGGGTAATATCGGAATTGAAGTAGCTAAAATGTTAAAAGTATTCGGAGTAAAAGTGTTATACTATAAACCTTCAAGGTTAATTGCTGCTAAAGAAAAAGAGTTAAATATCGATTATAGGCATTTAACAGAACTTTTGAAAGAAGTAGATATATTGAGTTTACATTGTCCATTAAATTCAGAAACTGAAGGTATGATTGGAATAAAAGAGATTACTGCAATGAAACCAGGATCTATCATAATAAATACCTCCAGAGGACGTCTAATTGTTGAGGAGGAATTAATAAATGCTTTAAGAACGGGGCATATAAGAGGGGCCGGATTGGATGTTTTTTCGGAAGAACCATTATCTAAAAACAATCCTTTATTAGGTCTTGAAAATGTAGTTCTTACTCCTCATATAGGAGGGGTAACCTTGGAAGCCTTTAGGAGGATGATGAGAGAAGCATTAATAAACATTAAATTTTTTGAAGAGGGAAAAATGGAAATGATTGAAAGTAAGAGGTTACAAATTTAAAATATTTTTATATAAGGAAGGATAATATTGAACAATAATTTAACAGATAAATTTATAGATAGTTTATATAGCTTAATGCAAGAAACTCTTCCAGAAGCAGTTATTAAACAAGCTAAAATATGTATTCTTGATTACTTGGGTGTAACTCTAGCTGGTGCAAGGATGCTTGAGAGAAAAGGTAACAAGTTCTTAAATTACTTTGATTCTGAGCAAGGTGATGCTACTTTAATTGGATTTAATAGAAAAGCGACTATTCAAAATGCAGTTATAGTAAATGGTCTTAGTTCGCATATATTGGAGCTTGATGATGGTCAACGATTTGGTATGATTCATCCTGGAGCACCAATTATTTCGGCACTTATATCTTTGGTAGAACATGAAAAAATAAAAGGTAAGGACTTTTTATTAGGTACTATTATAGGTTATGAAGCTGCTGTGAGGCTGGCAGGTACAATTCAGCCTTCTCATAAACAATGTGGATATCACGCTACGGGAACTTGCGGGACTATTGGAGTAGCCGTTGGGATTGCTGTTGCTCTTGGTTTTACAAAAAAAGAGTTGAAGGATGCCCTTTCTGCAGCAGCCACAAGTGCATCAGGAATTTTAGAAGTTATTGAAGATGAATCAGAGCTGAAACCTTTCAATGTTGGAAAAGCAGCTCTTAATGGCTTAATAGCTGCATTTGTAGCTAGAGCTGGATTTACGGGTCCAAATGATATTTTGGGTGGTAAAAGAGGTTTTATATCAACTATGTCTAAGCAATATGATTTATCCTTTTTAGATAGAAAGCAGGGAGATGCATACGGGATAGAAAGAATTTATATAAAACCTTATGCTGCATGTAGACATTCTCATCCTGCTATAGAGGCAACAATAAACATTCGATCAAAGTATAGCATTTGTCCTGATGATATAAAGAATGTAAAAGTATATACATACGATTTAGCAATTATGGGCCATGATCATACGCAGATCCAAGGGACTAATTCAGCAAAAATGAGCATTCCGTATAGTGTAGCTGTTGCTCTTGAATTTGGTAAGGCTGGAATTGAAGAGTTTATGCCTAGATATATACAAGATACAAGAATAACTTCTTTAATTAATAAAATACAAATATATGCTAATAAAGAATTAACTACTTTAGTTCCTGAAAAACGTTCAGCGATTGTTGAGATAATAACCTATGATAACAAGTGTTATATAGAAAGAGTAGATTATCCAAAAGGAGAACCTGAAAACCCTATGACAGAAGAAGAAATAAAAGAAAAGTTTATTTCATTAGCCATGTATGGAAAAAAATCAATGAAAGAAGCTCATGAAATAATCGAAATGACTTGGAATTTAGAAAAGGATTTATTTAAGATATTTGACTTTCTATAGATGTTATACAATCAAATTACTTTTGTGTTTAGTGATTCATTGTTAGTAATGATTTAAAATTTAAATATTTCGAAAGGTTGGATAAAGGTGGAAGATACTAGAAAGTTTCTTGAAAAAATCGGAATGCCTTCTGGAGATGCTTATGATTTGCCTACTTCAGAAAAAAAGTTTTCAGATGGTGCTCAGTATAGGTTTGAGGTTCCTGGAATACAAGGGCCAGGACCTATGAAATCTTTGCTTGAAGAGTTGGATAAATATAGATTGGTTATTCATCGTGTAACGCAGACAAAAGGAATTATGCTTCTTACAGATGACGAAATAAAAGAAATGGTTTATTTAGCAAAAAAGTGGAATGTAGAACTTATCTTAGCAATCGGGCCTAGAGCTACTTATGATACTAGCGCTTCTGTCCAAACCACAGAAGGTCAAAGAATGGGGTATCGTCTTCGAGGTCAGGAGCAAATTGTTCGGGCTATTGAAGATGTAAAGAGAGCAGTTACTTTTGGATGTCGTGGATTTTTAATCTATGATGAAGGGCTTTTATGGTTACTAAATGAAATGCGCAAACAGGGAGAAATTCCTTTAGAGTGCAAATTTAAGATATCTGCTCATTGTGGTCATGGAAATCCTTGTTCTGCAAAATTACTTGAAGGTATTGGAGCAAATTCAATTAATCCTATTAGAGACATTCAACTTCAGATGCTTGCTTCAATAAGACAAGCAATAAATATACCTATAGATGTGCATACAGAAAATCCAGCTTCGTCTGGAGGTTTTATCAGACACTATGAAGTGCCTGAAATGATACGTGTCAGTTCTCCGATTTATTTAAAAACAGGCGGTTCGGTAGCAAAGACACATAGTTGGGAAACCACCAGTGATGATGCAAGAAAAAGAGCAAAACAAGTTCTTTTGGTTAAGCAGGTTATAGAAAGATATTATCCAGATGCAGTATGCTCAGAGAGAGGTAAAATTGATTAAAAAAACGACTATATAAAAAATATTCATAAATAAGAATTAGGTTTAGGCTAAATTTTAGGAGGTACAAGAATATGAATAACCGACCAAAAGCGATTATATTAGGGGGCTCCCATGCACATATAGCATTAATAGAAAACTTAAAAAGACGAGGTTATTATACTGTTCTAGTTGACTATTATGAAGAACCACCTGCTAAAAGATTTGCAGATGAACATATTAGAGAGAGTACTCTTGATCAAACAAAAATTCTTGATATAGCTCAGGGCTTAGATGCAAAATTAGTTATCAGTACATGTCTAGATCAACCAATTCCAATTGCTTGCTATGTTTCAGAAAGATTAGGTTTACCCACTCCTTATAAATATGAAACGACATTAAATGTAACTAATAAAGGATTAATGAAAAAGAAAATGGTGGAAAATCAAATTCCAACATCTAAGTATATTATTGTAGATGATGTTACAGATGTTGAGATAGATGGAATGAAATTTCCAGTTATAGTAAAACCAATTGATAGTACTGGTTCTTTAGGGGTGAGGAAAGCAAATGATTTATTTGAACTCAATAAATATTTAAAAGATGCAATAAGAATAAGTAGAACTAATAAGGCGATAGTTGAGGAATATAGTAAAGGTATAGAGGTTAGTTTTGATTGTTTTATTCAAAATAAGATAGTTCACTTAATCATGATGCGTAGGCAGTTTAAAATGAGAGATGATGGTGAGTTAGGAATGCAATCGATTGGTTCTATAACTCCTATAGAAATATCTCAAACAGCCAAACAAAATATTCAACAAGTAGCAAATAAAATAGCAGATGCTTTTGATTTAGATAATACTCCTTTGCTGATTCAAGCATTTATTAATGATGATAATATTAATATTATTGAATTTGCAGCTAGACTAGGTGGAGGTACACATATTAAGAATGTTAAATTAAATACAGGTTTTGATATTTTAAATTCAGCAGTTGATTCATATCTAGGGATTCACACCAATATAAGGTACAAGCAATCGGAATCATATTGTGCAACAAATATTATATATTCATTGCCAGGTGTATTTGGTAGTATTATGGGGTGTGAAAATCTGATAGATAGAGGGATTGTGGAAGAATTTTTTATCTATAAAACAAAGGGAATGGAAATTCCCAAAGGGTTGTCTAGTCGCAATAGAGTTGGTGCTTTCTTGGTTAAAGCAAATACTAAAGAGGAATTATTTAAAAAAATTGCTATGGCAAGAAATGAAATAGAAGTACTAGATGCTGATGGTAACTCTATTATGAGAAAAGATATTTATCTAAGAGAATAATTATAAACCAGCTAAGAATTAATAAATTATAGAGTATATATATGGAGGTATAAAATGAAACATCATCAGTACAAAGCAGACTTTAAATTTGTTAAAGAACCAATTGAATTTAATAAGTATACAGATAGACATTTACTACAATATTGTTTGGGTGCAACTTTGTATATGCCTGCTAAAAAGAACTTTGTAGATATAATAATGAATAAAAAAATGCCTGGTCTAACTTCAATAGTAATGTGTTTTGAGGATGCTATAGCAGAAGAAGAACTTTCAGACGCAGAGACAAATTCCATTAATTTATTAGATGTTATTTCAAAAGAATTAAGTGCTGGGAATATTAAGTATGAGGATATCCCTTTGATTTTTTTTAGAGTCCGTTCTCCAGAGCAATTTAAGAATTTTACAAAAAAATTAAAGCCTAGTTATATAAATATTATAGCAGGATTTGTTTTTCCTAAATTTACTACAAGTAATGGATATCTATACTTAAATCATCTTAAATGGATAAATGATAGTTTTAATGATATATTATATGGAATGCCTATTTTAGAAAGCCATGAGATTGCTTTTAAGGAAACAAGGATATGTGAATTAACTGGTATAAAGAAATTATTAAAAAATTATAGAGAATTTATACTTAATATCAGAGTGGGAGCAACTGATATGTCTTCATGTTTTGGTGTTAGAAGAGGAATTGATTACTCCATTTACGATATCCTGACAGTTAGGGATTGTTTATCAGATATATTAAATCTTCTTAGCAGAGAAGATGATGAGTATGTTGTATCTGCACCTGTATGGGAGTATTTTTTAGCAGATAAAAGTATGAAGTTCAGTGAGACTCTTGAAGGACATATTCATACTTCATTATTAAAGAGAAATCTTATTATAAATGAAGCAATTGATGGTCTATTAAGAGAAGTAATAATTGATAGAGCTAATGGATTTGTTGGAAAGACTATAATCCATCCTACTCATTTGAAATATGTAAATGCTATGCAAGCAGTAACAAAAGAAGAATATGAAGATGCTGTACAGATATTAAATACTTCAGGTGGGGTAATTAAAAGTTCAAATTGTAATAAAATGAATGAAATTAATCCTCATAGAAATTGGGCAAATAAAATTTATGCTAAGGCACAAGTATATGGAGTTGTTGAAAATGAGTCTAGTTACGCGCAACTTTTTATATAAGGAAGGTATAGTAGATGAAAGCAATTAATACTCCAATTACAGAATATATGATTGAAAATCTTTCTGTAGGACAAATAATAACAGTTTCTGGACAAATACTAACTGGTCGTGATGCAGTTTTGCCAAAGCTGGTAGCACTGATAGAAAATGATAAACATAAGGAATTAGGTATAGAGTTGAAGGGCAGTGTTATATTTCATACAGCAGTAAGCCCTGCTGGAGTTGGTCCTACCTCTAGTAATAAACTTGATATTGAAAGAAGTATTCCAGAGCTTGCAAAAGCAGGAGTGAAAATTCACTTGGGTAAAGGCGCACTTAAACCATCTACCTTAGAATCTCTATATAAAAATAATTCAGTATATGCCATAATTCCTCCCATAACAGCATTGCTTTCAAGTAAAATTATAAAAAAAGAAATAGTAGCTTTTGGAGAAGAGGGGATGGAGGCACTACATTTACTAACAGTTAAAGAATTTCCAATGATTATAGCAGCAGCACATGGTAAAACACTATATTGACTTATAGAATAGTAAGGAGTGACGCAATGGAACGTGATGAATTGATTTCAAAAAAAGTGTCAGATACTTTGATTCGAGCTGCTAGTAATTTTCGAGAAGATCAAAAAAAGGTTTATGAAAAGGCTATAAAAGAGGAGACTAACCCAAGCACAAAATGGGTATTAGAGAGTCTTTTAGAAAATTCCGAGGTAGCTCAAAAAAATAGTAGCCCTCTTTGCGATGATACTGGAATTCCTCACTTATTTTTAGAGGTGGGAAAAAATAAAAAAGTGAGTGGCGAATTTTTAGAGTCGATACAACAAGGTATTGCTGAGGGGCTACAGAAACTACCAGGTAGACCAATGGCTATAAAAGGTAATGATATAGAGCGGTTAGAACAATCTGGTGGGCTAGATGTGGATCCTGGAGCAGTATCACCTGCCCCTATTATTATAAAGCCTGTAGAAGAAAATGTTATACGACTTTATATTTTGATGCAGGGTGGAGGGCCTGAAATTAGAGGAAAAACCTATCGAGTTTTTCATCAACATAAGTTGGAAGTGATTATAGATGAAATCGTAAAGTGGACAATAGATGAAGTTAGTAAATTGGGATGCACTCCTTGTATACCAGCAATAGGTATTGGTCGAACTCATTTTGAAGCTACTTCGTTGATGATTGAAGCAATGATTAGAGGAAATTTTAATAAGCAAAGTGATATAGAGAAGGAAATTACCAATAATATCAATATGAGTAATATAGGTCCGTTAGGATTGAAAGGTAATAACACAGCATTGGCTACATTTGTGAATGTAGGTCCTCAAAGAGCTAGTGGGGTTCGTATTGTGAGTCTGCGACTTTGCTGTTGTGTAGAGCCAAGGGTTGCGAGTGTATTATTATAAAATTGTAATTAAGTTTAATCAACTTTAAGAAAGTGATGTGGTTTTGGTGCATGACAATAATTATATTTCTCTAGATGCAATAATTAACAATAGTATAATTGGAAATAATATTAAGGTTTTTAGAGGTGCAGAAATAAAGGAAAGTAAATTAGATGATTATACATCAATTGGGGATCAAACTATAATTTCTGAAAGTGATATAAATGCGAATTCTGCAATTAACCGTAGAAATTTTATCTTAAGATCTAAAATAGGCAGTTACTGTTATACTGGAATTGGAACAACGATTAGACACAGCGAAGTTGGAAAATTTTGCTCTATCAGTTGGAATGTATCAATTGGAGGAGGAAATCATGATTATAGTAAAGTAACAACAAGCCCACTATGGAGGTTCCATATGTTAGATACTGGCAATATAAATCATAATACCAATGATGAATTTAAAAAGAAACTTGAAATTAAAGATTTATGTATTATTGGAAATGATGTTTGGATAGGTTCTAATGCAGTTATTTTAAGAGGGGTAAAAGTAGGTAATGGTGCTGTAATAGGAGCAGGTGCGATTGTTACGAAAGATGTAGAACCATATTCCATTGTTGTTGGAAATCCAGCTAGAGTGATTAAAAAGAGGTTTTCTGAGCAAATTATAGAATCCCTAGAGAAAATTCAATGGTGGAATTGGTCTAAAGAAATTATTAGAAAAAACTTGGATTTGGTATATTCATCTACTGTGGATGAACATGTCATTAATAAATTAATGGAGATTTCTATACAAATTAAATAAAGCTATAATAGAAGGTGTAAAAATATTATGAAAATACAAGTTACCCGTTCATCAATGTCAAATTTTGAAGAATACATAGAAGAAATCAAAGAATTATGGGAAAGTCATTGGCTTACTAATATGGGTGTAAAACATAAAAAACTGGAGAAAGAATTATTAAATTATCTAGATACTCCCAATATAACACTTTTTACAAACGGACATCTTGCTCTTGAGTGTACAATAGAAGCTTTAAATCTTGCTGGTGAAGTTATAACAACACCTTTTACTTTTGCATCTACAACCCATGCAATAGTAAGAAATGGCTTAAAACCAGTATTTTGTGATATAAATCTTGAGGATTATACAATAGATGTGGACAAGCTAGAAAGTTTAATAACAGAAAAAACTTCTGCTATTATTCCTGTTCATGTTTATGGTAATATTTGCAACTTTAAAGAGATTGAAAGAATAGCTAAGAAATATAAATTAAAGGTTATTTATGATGCAGCACATACTTTTGGTATAACAATAGATGATGTAAGTGTAGCAAATTTTGGAGATGCATCAATGTTTAGCTTTCATGCGACTAAGGTATTTAATACTATTGAAGGTGGAGCAATAACTTATAAAGATGAAAGATTATCTAAGATATTGGATGGTATAAAGAATTTTGGAATTACAGAATCTGAGTCAGTTGAATATGTAGCTGGAAATGCTAAGATGAACGAATTCCAAGCTGCTATGGGTATTTGTAATCTTCGTCATTTAGATAAAGAAATAGAAAAGAGAAAAGTTGTTGTAGAGAGATATCTTGAAAGATTAAATAATGTTAATGGAATTAAGATATGTAAACCTCAACCAGGGGTAAAGAGTAATTATGCATATTTTCCAGTAGTATTTGATGGATATAAATTAAATCGTGATGAGGTGTTTGAGAGACTAAAAGAGAAGAATATTTTTGCTCGAAAATATTTTTATCCACTTACTAATAGTTTTGAATGTTACAAGGGAATATTTGATATTCAAAAAACGCCTGTTGCCCAATATATAGCGGATAGAATTTTATGTCTTCCACTTTATGCTGATTTAGATTTAAATGATGTAGATAGAATTTGCGATATTATTTTAAATAGTTAAACTAAATTTATTTGAGTAATTATTGAATTAATTGATGGAGAAAAAGGGGAGTAATTTAAATGAAAGGTATAATACTAGCAGGTGGGTCTGGAACAAGACTATATCCTATTACTAAAGGTATATCTAAACAAATATTACCTATTTATGATAAACCGATGATCTATTATCCACTATCAGTACTAATGTTAGCTGGAATTAGAGAAGTCCTAATTATATCTACACCTAGGGATATTGTATTATATGAAGAATTATTAGGTGATGGAAAAGATCTAGGGATGAAATTTGAATATGTAATTCAAGAGCATCCCAATGGATTAGCAGAAGCCTTTATAATTGGTGAAAAGTTTATAGACAATTCATCGGTTGCATTGGTGCTTGGAGATAATATTTTTTATGGGAGCAATTTTGGTAACAGATTGTTGCAAGCAGCTAAATTAACTGAGGGTGCAAAAATATTTGGATGTTTTGTTAAAGATCCAAGGGCTTATGGTGTAGTAGAAGTAGATGATAAAATGAATGCTATATCCATTGAAGAAAAGCCTGAATATCCTAAATCATCCTACGCAGTGCCTGGATTATATTTCTTTGACAATAATGTAGTTGAGATAGCTAAATCTGTTAAGCCTTCAAAACGAGGAGAAATTGAAATAACATCAGTTATTGATGTATATTTAAAAAAAGGTAAGTTAAAGGTTGAATTGACAGGTCGAGGTCTTGCTTGGCTTGATACTGGTACTCATGATTCACTACTTGAAGCATCTAATTTTGTTGAAGCTATTCAAAAACGTCAAGGATTATATATTGCGTGTATTGAAGAAATTGCTTTTAGAAGAGGTTATATCTCTAAGTCAGAGTTACTTGAATTAGCGCAGTCTCTTATAAAGACAGAATACGGTCAATATTTAATAGATGTTGCCAATAGTAATTAGCAAAAGATAAATAATACTGGAAAGGAGTACAATATGAATATCCTTGTAACAGGTGGAGCAGGATTTATTGGCTCTAACTTTATAAAATATATGCTATCTAAATATGATTATAATATAATTAATTTAGATTTATTAACCTATGCAGGAAATTTAAATAATCTTAAAGATATAGCTGACTTTGATAAATATACTTTTATCAAAGGTGACATTTATGATAGAAAATTGTTGGATGAACTATTTAATAAACATAATATAACTACTGTAATTAATTTTGCTGCGGAGTCTCATGTAGATAGAAGTATAGAAGAACCTGAGATATTTTTAAAGACAAATATACTAGGTACTCAAGCATTATTAGATATTGCGAAGAAACATTGGAAGATTGAACCTGATAATAAATATAGTAGAGAATTTAAACAAGGAGTTAAGTTTATACAAGTATCCACTGATGAGGTATATGGAGCTTTGGGATCAGACGGATATTTTACTGAAGATACAAACTTAGCACCCAACAGTCCTTACTCTGCTTCAAAAACATCAGCGGATTTACTAGTGAGAGCATACCATGAGACATTTGGGCTTCCTATAAATATTACTCGTTGCTCTAATAACTATGGACCGTGTCAGTTTCCAGAAAAGTTAATTCCATTGATGATTAATAATGTACTGAATAATAAGGATCTTCCTGTATATGGTGATGGTAATCAGGTTCGTGACTGGTTGCATGTTAGGGATCATTGTATTGCGATTGATACTGTATTACATAAAGGTAAGATGGGAGAAGTGTATAATATTGGTGGAAATAATGAAAAGAGAAATATCGAAATTGTAAGACTTATATTAAATGCACTTGGAAAAGAGGAAGAATTGATAACCTATGTAGCTGATAGACCAGGTCATGATAGAAGATATGCTATAGATAATACGAAGATAACTAAAGAGTTAGGATGGATTCCTTCTTATACTTTTGAAGAAGGGATAAAAGAAACTATAGAGTGGTATTTAAATAATAAAGACTGGATGAATGATATAGTATCTGGAGATTATATGAAGTATTATAACAAAATGTATGGAGAATTCTAATGATTTTGCAGAGAAATTATATGATATGGTGAGCTTTGGAAATATTCAGCAGGAATATACTCATAAGAGATTTTTAGAAGTAATTAAGAGTGACAAGAAAAATTTAAATTTTATGGACGATTTTAGCGAAGAATAAATTCTTCGCTATTTTTTATAACCCATAGGAAAGTCTTAATTTTCCTTAATTTAAACTTTCCGTAATGGGTTTCAAAAAAAGCTTCCTTAATATATTAATACTTCAATATAAGCTTTTTTTATAAAATAATCAGTATTTTCTTGAAAAAATAGAGGAAAGAATAAGGTATAGATATAAATAATTTTATAAATTGAGGTGTTGCTTATGTATGAAAAATATTTTGATTCAAAAAGTCAGGAAAAGATGCGAGATGTATTTCTTCAATTAAGTAAAAGGGGTGTTATTAAAACCTATGAAAAAAACAGTGTTATAAGAACAAATAAAGAAAAGAGCTTCTGTATAGTAGTTGAGGGAAAACTTAAACAGTCTATAAATAGCGTTGAAGGAGAGGAGAAGATTTTATATATTCTCCAATCTGGAGAAATATTTGGGGAAATGGATTATTTTGCAGGAGGTGAAAATCAACTAATTGTAAAAACTCTTGAAAAAAGTAAAATTTCCTTTATAAATGAAGAAGTCATGGAAAAGGTATTAATAGAAAATCCAGTAATTTATAGGAATATTATTCACAGTATTATTAGAAAATTTAGGATAGTTATGTTTCAAATGGGTAATATGGCCTTTGCAGATGCTCAAGGAAAAGTTGCAGATACAATCATAAGGTTATATAGTCAGGGAGGTATTGATGAAGTAGAGGGGAAAGTGGTTAATGAAAAATTAACTCATGAAGAAATTGCAAAATTAATAGGCTGTTCCAGAGTTACTGTTACTAGAGCATTAAATAAGTTTAAAGATAATGGATTAATAGAAATAAGAGAAGGAATGGTTATTATTAAAGATATAGCAGGTTTAAAAAAATATATTAAATGGAGATAATTTGTATCCTAGGCTACAGAAAGTATTTCCTAATTATAATATCATTAATTTAAATATTCAAAAAATTAATAGGGGGGAAAAATGTGATTAAGCTTATTGGAGTTTTAATTATTATCATCGGATTTGCATTAAAACTTGACACAATAGCAGTTGTACTTACAGCTGGTGTAGCAACTGGGCTTGTTGGTGGACTTAGTTTTGGTGAAATTTTAGATATTTTAGGAAATGCTTTTATTACTAACCGTTATATGACCATTTTCTTTGTTACATTACCTATTATTGGGTTATTAGAAAAGTACGGTTTGAAAGAAAGGGCTGCACAGCTTATAAGTAATGTAAAAGCTGCTACTACAGGAAAGATACTTTCTGTTTATATGCTTATAAGAATTGCAGCAGCTGCATTATCTTTAAGAATTGGAGGTCATGTAGAATTTATTAGACCTCTTATTTATCCTATGGCAGAAGGTGCTGCTAAGAATAAATATGGAGATATACCAGAAGAACAAATAGAGGATATTAAAGGTCTTTCAGCAGCTACAGAAAACTTTGCAAACTTCTTTGGACAAAACGTGTTTATTGCAGCAGGAGGAGTTTTGTTGATAGTAGGAACATTAAAGGAATTAGGAGTAGATGTAACGGAAAAACAAGTATCAAATGCAGCTATTCCTATAGCAATCATTACTGTTGTTCTTGCAATCATAAGATATACATTGTTCGATAAAAAATTAGATAAAGTTATGAAGAATAAATAGGGAGGTGTAAAGGAACATGGCTTTAGAGCTTTTATATAAATTATCTGGAATAGTTGCTTTAATTACTGCTTTTTATGTATTCAAAGATAAAGAGATAAAAAGTAAATTAGGTACAGGACTTTTTTGGCTTATATTAGCTATTACATTTTTAATTGGAGAGATGCTGCCATCAAAAGTTGTTGGAATAATGGTTCTAATGATGGGAGTTCTTACAGCAACTAAACAAGTGAATATTGGTAAGTTTAAAGAAACTTCTCAAGAATTTAAAATTGAGAAATCCAATTTATTAAAGAATAAGTTATTTATCCCAGTATTAAGTATTGCATTTTTTGCCTTTGTAATAGGTCAGTTTACTAGTCTAGGAGGAATGGTAGGCCTTGGAGTTGGAGCTATTGTAGCAACTACTGTAGGATTAGTATTAACGAAGGCTAAACCACAAGAGGCTTTATATGAAGGAAACAGACTTTTACAACAAGTAGGACCTTTTGGAATACTCCCTCAACTTTTAGCTGCTTTAGGAGCATTATTTAATGCAGCAGGAGTAGGGGAAGTAATAGCTAATGGAATATCAGGAATTATTCCAGCAGACAACATTGTATTTGGAGTTATAGCATATTGTGTAGGAATGGCATTATTTACAATGATTATGGGTAATGCTTTCGCAGCTTTTGCAGTTATTACTGCAGGAATCGGATTACCATTCGTATTCAATCAAGGGGCAGATCCTGCCATAGCAGGTGCATTGGCATTAACAGCAGGATATTGTGGAACACTGATGACACCTATGGCTGCAAACTTCAATATAGTTCCTGCAACGGTTTTAGAAATGAAGGATAAGAACAAGTTAATAAAAATACAAGCTCCTATAGCATTAGTTTTATTGGCTATCCACATAGTTTTAATGCTAATATGGGCTTTTTAAGGAGGAATTTAAATGAAAGTATTAATTACAGGTTTTGATCCTTTTGGAGGAGAAAAAATAAATCCTGCCTATGAAGCAGTAAAAGGTTTGGAAGATAATATTAAGGGGGTAGAAATTGTTAGAAAGGAAATTTCTACAGTATTTAGAAAGTCTATAAATCAATTGGAAAAGGCAATAGAAGAGGAAAATCCAGATATAGTTATTTGTGTAGGACAAGCTGGCGGAAGATATGATATTACAGTAGAGAGAGTAGCCGTAAATATAGATGATGCAAGAATAGAGGATAATGACGGAAATCAACCTATAGATACACCAATATTTGAAGATGGAGAAAATGCATACTTTGCATCTATTCCTATTAAGGCTATGGTTCAAAAGATGAAAGAAAATGGAATACCTGCTAGTGTTTCAAACAGTGCTGGAACCTTTGTATGTAACCATATTATGTATGGACTATTGTATTTAATTGATAAGAAATATCCTCATATAAGAGGAGGATTTATCCATGTGCCTTATTTACCAGAACAAGTTGTAGGGAAAGGAAATATGGCTAGTATGAGTACAGAAAACATTATTAAAGGACTTACATTAGCTATTGAAGCAGCATTAGAATATGAGGAAGATATAAAGACGCAAGAAGGAAAAACTCATTAAAGAAAATAGGGACAGACAATGTCCCTATTTTTTACTATATTCAAGGAAATATCTTTATGTTTTACTGTATTTATAAAGATTAAAACATATTTAAACCTTAAACATATTCCATCATATTGCCGATACTATATTTGAGTCAATAATTAAAGGGGTTGATATTGTGGATATAGCTGGATTATCAATAGGATTAAGTCAAATGAAAGTGGCCCAACAAGCAAGTGTTTCTGTTTTAAAAATGGCTATGGATAATATGAAAAGTCAAAGTCTAGATTTAACTAAAATTTTAGAAGTTAATACTAGAACAATGGAACAATCAGTAAATCCTCAAATTGGGGGAAATATTGATATAAGACTATAAGCTAGGAGCTAATCCTAGCTTATATTTTTTCGTATTAAACTGACAAAGTTATACAATATACACAAGATTTATTGGAAGGCATACAACATTATGTGTATTTGTAATAATTCATCAAGGAGGTTAGATATTAGAAGAGAGAAATTTAAAAAATACTATTATTATACACTATACTAATTCAAATAAAAAATATAGAAGGAGTGTCTTACAATGAAAGGAAATAAAGAAAAGAAAATTAACATGATTTATTTTAAAAGTTTAAAAACAAGAATGGCTTTATTAAATATTTTACTTTTACTAGTTATATCAGTAACTATGGGACTTATATCATATGGCCTTTTCGATAAAAGTATAAGAAACCACATGAATCAAATTCTTACAAATAAGGCTTTTGATTCAGTTAAATTAATAGATGAGAAGATAGATAAATTTATAGTCACTATTGAGGGGGCTGCTAGTCATGAAAGAATAGCTAATCCAAGCATAAGTTTGGAAGAGAAGTCAGCAGCTTTAAATCAAGAAAAAGAACGACTAGGATATACTGAATTAAGTTTTATAGATTTAAATGGAGATGCAAAACTAGAAAATGGAGAAATAATCAATGTTGCTGATAGAGATTATTTTATAGAAGCTAAGGAAGGAAAAAGTTTTTTGTCAGAAGCTTTTAAAAGTAGAACAGGGGATGAAAATCAGATAGCTATTTCTACACCTGTTAAGTATAGAAATAAAATAGTAGGAGTATTAGTAGGATTTAAACCTGCCGATGAAATTTATAGTATTATTGATGGCGTAAGTTTTGGAGAAACGGGAGATGCTTTTTTAGTTAATGAAAAGGGAGAATTAATTTCATACTATATTAAGGAAGTAGTTGAAGCTGGAGACCTTACAATTGAGAAGATGAAAGATAATCCAGAACATAAAGGGTTATCAGAAGTGTTTCAAAAAATGGTAAATAAAGAATCAAATGTAGATGATTATTATTATTCTGGCAAAATGAGATATGCTAGTTATACATCTTTAACAAACAAAGATTGGTCTTTAGGAGTAGCTATAGATGTAAAAGAAATGGATAAGGATTTAAATCAATTAAGAACTTATATGATATGTCTTATAATTGTAGCTTTAATTGTTGGAATTTTTTATTCCTTATTCATAAGTAATTCCATTACTAAACCCATAAAAGAAACTACTGAACATATGAAGGAAATATCAGAATTAAATATTAAAAGAGATGTAGATCCTAAGATATTAAGGAGAAAAGATGAAATAGGAGATATAGGAAGGGCTAACAAGATTGTAATTGAAAATTTAAGATTTTTTGTTCAACAAATAAATGAGTCTTCTGAGCAAGTTGCTAGTTCGGCAGAAGAATTAACAGCTATGTCTGAAGAGTCAGCTTCTGCTGCTTCTAATATTGCAGAGGCATCTGGGCAAATTGCTTATAATTCAGAAAATCAACTAAATGATATATTAAATGTTACTTCTTATATGGAAGAAATATCTGCTCAAATTCAAGAGATAAGCAGTAATGCTGAAGAGATAGATAATTTGAGTAATTATGTATCAGAAAAGACAAGTGATGGAAAGATAAAAATGGAAGAAACTACTTCTCAAATGAATAGCATTATAAATAGTTCAAAAGAAGTAAAATCTTCGTTAGAAAAAGTAGACAATAGCTCTAAAAAAATGGATGAAATAATAAATGTTATTAAAACTGTTGCAGAACAAACCAACCTTCTAGCTTTAAACGCAGCTATAGAGGCAGCAAGAGCAGGAGAGGCAGGAAGAGGCTTTTCTGTAGTAGCTGATGAAATTAGGAAATTGGCTGAAGAAACAGGGAATTCTACAGATAAGATCTATGATTTAATAAAACAAAATCATGAATTAATATACAAAGTTAATGTAAGTATGGAATTAAGCAATACAGAAATTGAAAAAGGTAGAGTTACTGTAGCTGAGGCAATAGATTATTTTAATGAAATAGCAGACTTAATAGATAGAGTAGTACTTCAAGTGGAAAGTATAAGTAAAGCTATAAACCAAGTTGGAGAAGGGGCAGAAAGTATAGTAACTTCTGCATCATCCGTAGAAGATATGAGTAAAGGTATATCTGGAAATGTACAAAGTGTATCTGCCTTAACAGAGGAACAAACAGCATCTATGGAAGAAATTGCTTCAGCTAGTGATAGCTTATCTCAATTGGCTATGGAGCTTAAAGCTTTAATATCGAAATTTCAAATATAAAATCAATTAACCACATTATGTTAAGAATTATATAAAACTTATTGTATAATATAATTGTAACAATTATTTTTATAAAGAATAGGATGTGATTTTTTGTATAAATTAGTTGCTATTGATATTGATGGGACCTTATTAGACGATGAAGAAAAAGTATCTAAAAGAACTGTAGATAAGATAGAAAAATTAATGGATATGGGTGTCGTAGTAACTTTAGTTACTGGAAGAAATTATTCATCTACTAAGATGGTAGCTGAAGATTTAAATATAAATTCACCTTTAGTTGTGTTTAATGGTGCTCAAATATTTGATCCCATTAAAGATGAACTTTTGTTTAATGCTACTATTCCTTTAAAGGAAACTAAAGAGATAATAAGGCTTGGAGAAAATAGATCTCATTACATAAGAGTTTACATAGACAACATTCTCTATGTAGAAAAAGATGATGAACGGGCACAGGCAACTTCTAGGAACCTTAATATACCATATAAGGTAGTAGGAAAGTTAAGTGAAAATATTGTAGATAAAGCTACCATGATAATTTTAAGTGATGAAGAAGAGAAAATAAAGGCTCTTTATAATAATGTAAAAATGGATAGTGTATTTTTTACTATGTCTACCCCTCATTCTTTAGAGTTTATTCCTTTTAATACTAATAAGGGTACAGGAGTAAGGCATCTATGTGAGAGGCTAAACATAAGGAGAGAAGAAGTTCTTGCTATAGGAAATAATTTAAATGATTTAGAAATGTTAAAGTTTGCAGGAAAAGGTATTGCCATAAAAAACTCTGATGAAATGCTTTTAGATAGATGGAATGAAATATCTAAATATACCAATAATGAAGATGGAGTTTATCATGTTTTAGAAGAAACTTTTAGGGAATCTGCAAAATAAAAAATATAGGGTAACCAAGCTTTTAATGCTTGATTACCAAGATTATGTTTAGATTTTATAATGGATATAAAAATAAATGTTAAAAAACCATAAATTTTATAAAAAATTTATGGTTTTTTTCTATATTTATGCCTGTTTAAAAAACTATCTTTAGAATATGTTACGAAGCCGTCTTCCTTAAAGGATTCTAAAGTAGCATTAATTTCACCACCTAGTACTATTATTATACTACTTATGTACAACCAAATTAAAAGTATAATAATTCCTCCCAAACTTCCATAGGTTTTAGAGAAGTTTCCAAAATTGTTTACATAGTAAGAAAAAATAGTGGAAATAATTATCCAACCTATAGACGCAAAAATAGCACCTGGCAAAGTATTTTTAAATTTAATTCTTCTCTCTTTTTTGGTAGAAGGACTAAATTTATATAATAAAGCAAATATAAGAATCATAGAAAATAGAGAAATAGTGACTCTAAAATACCGCCATATTGTAATAAAAGTTTCAGTTTTTCCTATAAAAGCAAAGACTTTATTACCTAATAATTCTCCGAAAACTAAGGTTAAGAAAACTAAAGTTAAGAGAATCAATAGTGCGATGGTAAAGATAATAGATAGCCCTCTAAGTTTCCAATAGGATCTAGATTCTTCAAAGTCATAAGCTCTGTTTATAGCTCTAATTACAGCCATTATACCTTTAGAGGCCGCCCATATACCTGTAATAGCACCAAGAGAAAGAAGAGTCTCGCTGCTGCTTTGAACTATTTCTGTAATAATACCAGATAAAATTTTTTGAGTTTCTATAGGCAATACTATGATTAATCCTCCAAATATATCTTCTCTTGCAATAGGCGTAAAGCTTAATATGTTTAAGAAAAATATCAAGAAAGGAAATATAGATAGTATAAGGTAATAAGTTAACTGAGCACCAATAGCTGTAACAGCATCATCTTTAAAACGAAAAAGAAGCTGGTCTATAAACAGTATCCATTTTTTATTGTAATACTTATCTAGATTTCTAAATTTCAAGTAATCACCCCAATCAATACTTATATTAGAATAAAGATATTCCCAAAGTTATTAGTACAATTATAATTTTAAACATTATATATATATTACCTAATAAAAATTAATTTAAACAAGATAGAATGTTAAAAATTTTGCAAAATATATTTTTTGTTATTGTAAATAATATATAGCTATAATCATAATGCTGCAATGATTGCCACATTTATAAGAAGAGAATTGGAACATTAGTATTGAACATACTAATAGTATAAAAAAGGTCTAGGATGATTATTTAAGTATTACTGCAAAAATTGACTTTCATTATGGAAAATAAAGAAAAAATAAATAGATTAATAAGAACATTAAATGATTAAAGAATAGGTTAAAATGGAGAAATTAAGGTATTAATAGTTTATAGATTTGTATAGATAATACTACTTAGATTCTAGGTGATATTATATTTACATCAAAAATTAGACTTAATATAGAATTTAATCTAGGAGGAAAAATGAAAACAAAAATATATTATGTTATGGATACTATGTGTGGATAGTGTTATGGTTTTAGTGATGTTATAACTAAAATACAAGAAAAGTACAAGGAAATTTACGATTTTAATATTTTACCTGGAGGAATGTGGAGAGAGGATAATGTTAAAATTATGAATGCTAGTTTGGCTGATTATATAAAAAGTCATAATAGACAAATAAAGCAATTAACTGGGAAAAAATTTGGAGAAGGATTTAATAAAAATATATTACAAAATACGGATATGATTTTAGATAGTTTTCTAGGGGCAAAAGCAGTAGTTTTAATTCAAAGATTAAAAAAGGATGCAGCTTTTAAATTTCTTAAGAAAGTTCAAGAGGCTTTTTTTATAGAAGGAAAGGATATGAATAGTTTGGAAACATATATTGAAATAGGGGAAAGTTTTGGAATAACCAAGGAAGAGTTTGAGAGAAAATTTCTCTCAGAGGATTTAATACAAGAAACTTTTAAGTATTTTAATATGGTTGATTCAATAGGGGTAAGAAGTTTTCCGACAGTTGTTGCAGCAAAAGAAGGTAAGGGAAGAATAATTTCACAAGGCTATACTAAATTTGAAGAACTAGATAAAATCTTGTTTTCTTGTTTTTAAACATATATTTATTTTATAAAGATAAAGTCCAATATATAGGATACATTATTTATAATTATTAAAACCCTCTTTAAAGATAAACTAAGAGGGTTTTATTGTTTTTTAAAAGCTTGGAGGAGTCATGGCCCAAATAGATATACAAGTCTCATCTCCAACGTTTATATATCTATGGGGTGTAGTACTGTTGAAATAAATACTATCTCCTTCTTCAAGTATATATTCTTCATCTTCCATTTTTATCATCAGTTTACCTTTAATGACTATACCACATTCTTCACCTTCATGGGTTATAAGTTCCTTAGTTGAATACTCACCTTTTTTAATCGTAATATATAGGAATTCAATTTTTCTATTTAGGTCAGGAGATAAGAGTTCATAAGTGGCATTAGAGTTTGAAGCTAGTATTTTTTTTCGGTTATCTCTAGTAACTATTGGATTAAAGCTATTTTTATTTTCTTCATCAAAAAAATATCCCACTGATACATTAAGACTTTGAGCAATCTTCCATAAAGAAACTATAGAGGGAGTTACCATGTTTCTTTCAATCTGGCTAATAAGACTAGAGCTTAATTCAGCATTTTCTGCTAATTCAGCAATTTTCATTCCCTTTTTTTGTCTCAAACTTTTAATCTTTGCACCTACATTAATCTCCAAAGTAATTCACTCCTATTTTTATCTTCTTATATTAAATTTTATCATAAAAACATAACTTAATAAATTCAATATAATGAAAAAAAGTTAGTATATTGAATTTGTGTTGAATATATATTATAATAAAAATTAGCAGAAAATTAAATATTATCAGAATCAATATTCACATCTAACTGTGGAAAAGGTTTTCCACATAAAAATATAAAGGGGGATGTATTAGATGAATGGTGGAACTTTAATTAGTGCCGATAATACTTGGGCTTTGTGGACTATTTTAGTTGGATGGGCAGCTATTAGTATCTACTTAGAACAGACTTACAAATGGGCATCAAAAGTTACTGGAGCAATTATTGGATTAATAGGAGCTATGATATTGGCTAATTTAAAAGTAATACCTACAGAAGCACCTACATATGATGCTGTTTGGGGATATGTAGTACCTTTAGCTATACCACTTTTGCTATATAAAGCAAATATTAAAAAAATATGGCGTGAAAGTGGAAGAATTGTTATTGTATTTTTACTAAGTGCCATGGGGACTTTGCTTGGAACTTTTATTGCTTTTCTAGCTTTAAGAAATCGTATACCAGAATTATATAAAATGGCGGCAATGATGACTGGCTCTTATATTGGTGGTGGTGTTAATTTTGTAGCTATGGCAGAAAGTTTTGCAACGCCAGGAGAATGGGTTTCGGCGTTAGTGGTAGCAGATAATTTATTAATGGCTTTATATTTTTTCGTATTAATTGGAATTCCATCAGTTAAGTTTTTTAGAGATAAATTTACTCATCCTCATATGGATGAAGTGAAAAACATGGGAGATAACCAAGAAGGGGAAACTATGGCTGCCCAATACTGGGGCAGGAAAGAGATATCTTTAAAAGATATTGGCTTTGCTATGGGAACTGCTTTTGCAATAGTTACTGTATCCACAGAAGTAGCTTCGTTTTTAGGTAGTAAGATACCCACAGGAAACTTCATTACAGATCTATTAAATGGACTTTTAGGTAATAAATATTTAATTATTACTACATTGACTATGTTACTTGCTACTTATTTACCAGGATTTTTTGGAAATATTAATGGAGCTCAAGAATTAGGTACATTTTTAATCTATATTTTTCTTGTAGTAATAGGTGTACCAGCTTCAATTCAGCTTATATTGACTAAATCTCCTCTATTATTAGTTTTCTGTGGAATTATAGTGTTAGTTAATATGATAGTCAGTTTAGCTCTTGGAAAATTGTTTAAGTTTGATTTAGAAGAAATTCTCCTTGCATCTAATGCTAGTATAGGTGGACCTACTACAGCAGCAGCTATGGCTATAGCTAAGGGATGGAATAAGTTAATAGCCCCTTGTATACTAGCAGGTACTCTAGGCTATATTATAGGGAATTATTGTGGAATATTGATGGGGAAAGTATTACAATTATTATAGAACATTAAAGGCAGAGAAGTTAACTCTGTCTTTAATAACGGGAGGTATGACAATGATTTTTGACATTCATGGGGACATTTGGACTGATGTTACTACTAAAAGAATAGATGGCGTTAAAGATGTAATTAGAACTTATCATTTAGATAGATTTAAAAAAGGAAATATGGCAGGTGGAATTTTTGTTATATGGGCAGATCCACCTCATGATACTAGACCAAGAGAAAGATTCATAGAAAGTGTAAGGGCTATGAGTAGTGAAATTTGGCAAAATCAAGATATTATAAAAATCATATATAATAGCAATGATTTTTATAAGGCTGTAGAGGAAAATAAATTAGGAATATTAATAGGAGTAGAAGGTCTAAGTTCTTTAGGAGAAGATATAGAAGGGTTATACTCTCTATATCAAATAGGAATTCGTCATTGTAGCCTTACTTGGAATGAAGAAAATCCTTTAGCCACAGGAATAGACGGAGATATTAATAGAGGACTTACTAAATTAGGAAAAGAAGCTATAAAAATTATAGAAGATTTAGGCATTATTTTAGATGTATCTCATGCTAATGATAAAACCTTCTGGGATATATATGAAAATACAAATAAACCTTTTATTGCATCTCATTCTAATTGTAGGTCTTTATGTGATGTAAGGAGAAATCTGACAGATGATCAGATTAGGGCTATTGGAGAAAAGGATGGATTAGTAGGGCTTAATGGATTTAATAAATTTGTTCATAAAGAGAGAGAAAAGCAAACAGTGGAATATTTAGCTAGCCATGTAGATCATATAGTTGAATTAATAGGTATAGATCATGTAGCTTTTGGTTTTGATTTCTTTGAGTATCTAGAAGATAATACTACGGATAGCTTTGTAGAAGGTGAATATAAAGGAACTATAGGACTTGAAGATATTTCTAAGACAGATAATTTAATAAATGTTTTAAGAAAAAGAGGTTATAAAGAAGAAGATATAGAAAAAATAAGTTATAAAAACTTTTTAAATATCATGGATAAAGTATTGTAAAGGGAGCTATTGCTCCCTTTTTAAAATTAAACCTAAAATTATGATATTATAAAGATATAAAACTATAGCACAATGATATAGGGGGTATATGTATATGGAAGGTTACATACATGTTTATACAGGAAATGGAAAAGGTAAAACTACAGCTAGTGTTGGTTTAGCAGTAAGAGCAGCTTTAGCGGGTAAGAAGGTTTTTATTGGGCAGTTTATTAAAGGCATGGAATATAGTGAATTACATATAACAGAATATTTACCACAAATTAAAATCCAGCAATTTGGTAGAGATTGCTTTATTCGTAATGCTCCAACAGAAGAGGATATAAAATTAGCGAGAAAAGGACTTAAAAAATGTGAAGAGATTTTAGAAAAAGGAGAATATGATTTAATTATATTAGATGAATTAAACATTGCATTATATTTTAACTTGTTTTCTATTGATGAAGTAGTAGATATACTAAATAAAAGAAATAAAAATATAGAAGTGGTCATTACAGGAAGATATGCACCAAAGGAAATTATAGATTTAGCTGATTTAGTTACAGAAATGAAGGAAATAAAACATTATTATAATGAAGGAGTAGAAGCAAGAAAAGGTATTGAGTTTTAATAATAGTCACGATAAATATAATACTCTCTTTATTGACTTATATAGATAATCTATATATAATATATATAGATTATCTATATAATGAGAAGAGGTGAATTTATGGGAGTTAATAGGAATTTAATAACTGGAAGTACAACAATGTTGGTATTAAGTTTATTAGAGGATAAAGATATGTATGGATATTTGATGATTGAGGAATTAGCTAAAAGGTCGGATAATACATTTTCATTAAAAGCAGGAACACTATATCCCATATTGCACAGTCTTGAAGAGCAGGGAATGGTACAATCCTATGATAAAGAGGCGGATAGTACTAGAGTAAGAAAATATTATAGTATAACAAAGAAAGGCAAAAAAATGCTTGCAGAAAAAAAGGCTGAGTGGAAGTTTTATGTCTCTGCTGTTGATCAAGTTTTGCAAAGGGGTGTTGATTTTGGAACAATCTAATAAAATTAAGGAGTATTTAAAGACTGTTTGTGAACAAATAAGATGGAAAAAAGCACACAAGATCATTTCAGAAGAAATAGAAAACCATATTATTGATCAAAAGAATGCATTAATATCTGAAGGGCTGGATGAGGAAACGGCAATTAATAAAGCCATATTGGAGATGGGAGATCCCACTGCTGTAGGCTTGGAATTTGACCGTACTTATATACCAAAACCTGAATGGGGTATAATTGCATTAACCGGAATTTTACTTATTTTGGGTGTTATCATTAGAGGTTTTATTTTTCGTAATCCTGAAATGACAGATATATCAAACAATGGTATAATGTTTACCAATAGCATAATATTTACTATCTTTGGGATGCTAACCATGATTATTGCATATTTCTTGGATTATACTATTATTGGAAAGTATCCTAAAATAATATATTTTAGCCTTGTTTTAGTAACACTTGGAGTTATGATTATATCACCTGTTTATCAAGGACAGATTTTTTATGTTAAGTTTTTAATGTTATTATTTCCAACAGCCTTTGCTGGGATAGTCTATGATATGAGAAATAAGGGATATTTAGGGATAATTTTAAGTGGAATATATTTTATTATACCCGTTTTAATTTGTTTAAAGATTCCAAGTTTATCAATCTTAGCTTTATATTCAATAACTAGCCTTATGATTTTTACATATGCAATATTAAGAGGTTGGTTTAATGTAAAAAAGTTGAATGGATTACTGCTTATTTATATACCAATAGTTATTGTATCATTAACTAAGATTGTATTTATAAATGATTATCAACTACTTAGACTAAAAACTGCTTTTAACCCATCCCTTGATCCAATGGGAGCAGGATATTGGGCTAATGCAACTAGAAGTATAATAGTGAATGCAAAATTATTTGGGTCTAGTCAATTTGGATTAAATGCAGATAATGTGTTAGTGGATATACATACTGACTTTTTACTAACCTATTTAATTCATAGAATCGGGTGGATATCCTTTATTATAATAATGTTTTTCATATTGGCATTTATTATTCGCTCTCTTAAATTTAGCTTAAAACAAAAAAGCGTATTAGGTGGATTAGTGTCTTTATCTGTTATAGTCACTTTTATTATGCAAGTTTTATTTTATGTTGCAAGTAATCTAGGATTTCAATTGTTTACACCTTTGACATTACCACTGATTTCATATAGTAAAATAGCTACAGTAATAAATATGTTTTTAATTGGCATTATGTTGTCTGTATATAAATCTAGTATGTTATATGGTAACAGAGATTTAAATCCGTTGATTAGAAGAGAGAGAGTTAAAATTGTTGATGGGAAAATAATCATAGATTTAAATAGATAAATAGAAAAATGAAATTTTTACTCTTCTATAATCATATAAGATAGTGAGAAACATCCACTATCTTATTATTTGTCTATACATCAAACTTTAACTTATAATAATAAATTGCAAGTTGAGTCCTATCCCTTAGTGATAATTTTTCCAGCATATTAGAAACATAATTTCTTACAGTACCTTCACTTAGAAATAGCTTGTCAGCTATTTCTTTGTTATTTAGCCCTTCTGCCACTAAGAGTAAAATATCTAATTCTCTATCTGATAAGTCAATGTCTATATTCTTTTTTGAGTACTTTTGAATATTGGATACTATTTTTGAATCGAAAACTAAATTTCCGGAATAAACTGCATTCATTGCAGGAATAATTCCTTGAATATTTTGTTTTAATATATAGCCTTTACAACCTAGGGAAAGAGCGGATGAAATATATTCATCATCTTGGAAGGTGGTAATTAATAATATCTTAGCATCTGGGTCTATCTCTAAAATTTTCTTGGTAGCTTCTATACCATTCATTTTTTCCATTCTTATATCCATAAGGATTAAATCTGGTCTATGTAGATTATAAAGATCAACAGCTTCCATGCCATCATAACCTACAGCTAGAACTTCTATTCCACTAGCATTTACAATTGTCTTTAGAGAATTAACAACTAAATAGTCATCGTCTACAATTATAATTTTCATATTTATCACCTCTTCATTAAAGTCAAGTGTATTTTGAAACCATTGTCAAATTCATAATTCAAAAAACCATTATATTTGTTGGCTATTTCATTCATAGAAAGAAGACCTATACCTTTAGTTAAGAGATTGTCAGTTCTATTAAATTCACTCCCATTATCTTTTATTATAATGGAATAGAATTTAGGTTGATTTAATAGACTTATTTTAAGTTCCGTAGCATTAGAATGTTTAACACAATTGGTAATGGCTTCTCTTATAATAGATAAGATATCAAATTTTAAATCATAGGGCAGATCATCTTCCAACCTATAGATCAGGTCAACTTCTATGGAGGGAATTTCACTACAAAGACTTTCGATTCTACTTTTTAAATCAAGGGATTCATTATATAAATTATGGATACTCTTTCTAATATCATTCATTCCATTATCTAAAGTATTCTGAAGTAAATCTAAGCTTTCTGACATAGTATTATCAGAGACTATTTTTAGAGCTTCCACTTGTAAAATACTGCTGCTTATAGCATGACCTATTGAATCATGAAGTTCTCTTGCAATCCTATTTCTTTCTGTAAGTATGGCAATATGGATATTTTTTTCTCTATCAATTTTTAATTGCTCATTATATTTTTTTAAGTAAATAGTATCTTCTTTCAATTCATCCCTTACTGTTTTATTTTCATTTAAAAACACATTAAATTTTTTTGTCATAACTGAAAGATAAAGAGATATACAGGATATTAACAAATTTATTATAGAAAAATTTCTTAGAATTATAGGTATAACAAAAAAAGTATATACATTGAAATCTAAATACATATTATACAAAATCAAAGGTAAGTAATAGATGAACAGGGGGTCATAAAGATAAAGCATTAGAAAAACAAAATAAATAAAAATTCTTATTTTTCTAGGGCGAAATAAGTCTAAAGCTAAGGAAAGTATTAGGCTTATAAGAAAATAAAAGACCAAGTCTTTTGTTGGACTTACCTTATAGGTATTATATAAGCAAAAAAGAACTATAAATGACTTTTCTATAAACCTTCTCACTAAAATTCCTCCTGATTAAGTTTGCCAAATGATTAATACTCTTTATATTTTAATTATACTAATATTGATTATATTATACAATTTATTATATGACATTTGTCATATTGTATTGTGATTCTATACACTACAAGGGAAACCATTAAATTCATATAATTAAATTAAGATGAAATATGGGAGTGATTTAAATGATAGTAAGAGTAAAAAATTTAGTAAAAAGATACAAGGAGTTAATTGCTCTTGATCATTTCAACATGGAGGTTGAAGAGGGAGAGATATTAGGACTTTTAGGACCTAATGGTTGTGGCAAGACTACAGCAATAAACTGTATTCTTTCATTATTAAGCTTTGATAAAGGTGAAATAGAAATATTTGAAAAGAAAATGACTCCAAATTCCTATGATATTAAAAAACAAATAGGGGTAGTGCCTCAAGAGGTTTCAGTTTTTGAGAATTTAACGGTGAGGGAAAATATAGATTATTTTTGTGGACTTTATATAGAAGATAAAAGTTTAAGAAAACAATACGTAGAAGAAGCTATAGAATTTGTAGGTTTAAAAGATTATATAAAGTTTTATCCTAAAAAGTTAAGTGGGGGACTTAAGAGAAGATTAAATATTGCTTGTGGAATAGCCCATAAACCTAAGCTGATTTTTCTAGATGAACCTACTGTTGCAGTAGATGCTCAAAGTAGAAACTTTATATTGGATGGAATAAAAAGGCTAAATCAAGAGGGTAGCACTATTATATACACTACCCATTATCTAGAGGAAGCAGAAATGCTTTGTAAGAGAATCATCATCATGGATAATGGAAAAAATTTGGTTTCTGGAACTAATGAAGAACTAAAAGCTATGATAACAACAACTGAAAAAATAGTAGTCGGATTCTCAGCCATTGAGGATGAAAAAGCTCAGAAAATCAAAAGTATACCTCATGTAATTGACATAGAAAAAAAAGAAGATGATTATATTATAAAGTTTGAAAATGGACTCAATAATTTATCAAATCTATTGGAATTTATAAAAGAAAACAAATTAGCCTATACCAAGCTCTATAGTCAATTACCTACATTAAATGATGTATTCTTAGAGTTAACAGGGAAGGAGCTTAGGGATTGATATGAAAAATATATTTAGAAATTGTATATATCAAGGAAAAAACCGATATAGAGATAAAAGTTTTCTTTTCTGGACTTTAATATATCCATTGATAATGGCCATATTTTTCTATACAGCCTTTAATGGATTGATTGATATAGAGTTAGAAAGTATAGATATAGGAATAAAATCTGAAAATCCTATTGGATTTATATTGGAAGAAATCGAACTTCTAAATGTCCATAAAATATCAGAAGATGAGATAAATGAAAAACTAGAAAATGAAGAAATTCAAGGATTTATTGACAATGATTTAAATCTATTAGTTAGCAAATCTGGGATAAATCAGACCATAATTAAAGAGATTATAGATCAAATAAAACAAATGGGAGAGTTAAATGTACCAATTGAAAAATTTGATTTTACAATAGACTATGTATTAGATAGAAATCAAAAGGCAGATGCTATAATCATTATATTCTACTCACTAATTGCAATGGTTTCTACCTATGGAATTTTTCCTGGGATTGAAACAGTTAGTTTAATTCAAGCAAATTTAACTAATGTAGGCAAGAGGATAAATGTAACGCCACTTAAAAAGAATGATTTTTTACTGGCAGGAGTCATAGTTTCATTAATCTTAAACTTGCTTTCAAATGGGATACTGCTTATTTTTATAAAATATATTTTAAAGATTGATTTATTTACAGAAATAAGGTATAGTGCAATTTTTATAATAATAGGAAACTTATTTGGAGTAGCCCTTGGGATGTTGATCGGTGCTTCTAATAAACAAAGTGGAAATGTAAAAACCATTTTAGGCATTATGATTACATTAGTTTTATCATTTTTCTCAGGAATGATGTCTCCAGATATAAAAATTTTGGTTGATAAAAAAATTCCTTTAATAGGTAAGATAAATCCAATTTCCATAATAACTGATAATTTATATAAAATAAATCTTCTAGAAAATACTCAAAATGTAAATCAAGGAATTATAATTTTAAGTATTTACTGTATAACTTTAATCTTTATTTCCTATGGATTTCTAAGGAGGAAGACCTATGACAGTATATAAGTATTTTATTAAAATAGCATTAAAAAATAAGGGAGTTATCCTTTCTTATACAATTATTTTCTTCATTCTATCAATAATAAATGGTAGTACTAATGCACAAAGAGAAACCAGCTTTATGGAAACAAAGCTTGATATCGGAATAGTTGATAATAGTGGTAGTGAATTATCAAAGAGTTTAATAGAGTATTTAGGAAAAAAGAATAATATAATTGATACAATCTCAGATGAAAAGTATATTAAGGAGCAGATTTTTCTAGAAATAGTAGATGCAGTAATTATCATTCCAAAGGATTTTGAGGAAAAAGTAATTAATAAAGAAAGAGCCATTGAGTTATATAATGATGATAGAAAAATAGAATCCTATCAAATTCAAAATCAGATTAACAAATTTATCTCCTTTACTAATGCAACCTATGAAGATGGTAAGTTTGATTTATCTAGTGTAGGCATTGCCTTGGATGAAGGGATAAAGGTAAATTTACTTAAAATTGATAATAATGATGTAAATCAAAAGGCAAATACATGGTTTAAGTTTTACTTCAATTTCACCAGTTATATTATAATGGCCATATATATTGCAGTAATAGGCTTTGTTATGACTGATTTTATAAATAAGGAAGTTGAAAATAGAAGAAAGATATCTTCAATAAAGTTCTTGAAATTCAACAGAGAAATATATTTAGGGCAACTAACAATAGCAAGCTTTATAACATTAGTATTTATATTGGGGAGTATTGTCTTAAAAGGCAAATATATTGGAGAAGTAGATTTTTCAAAATATGTGATCAATACAATAGTGTTTTCATTCTCTGCTTTATGTCTTGTATTTTTAATCAATAATATAACCAATAACAAATTTATTATAAGTGGAATAAGTACAGTATTATCCCTTGGAACTTCGTTTATATCAGGTGTAATGGTGCCACAACAGTTATTAGGGGAGAAGGTATTAACAATAGCTAAGTTTTTCCCAACCTATTATTTCGTAAAAATAAATGAAACGAATATTAGTTCCTTCTTAGATGTGAAGTATGAAATATTTATGCAGTTGTTGTTCGCTATGGCATTCTTGTTGATGGGTTTATATTTTTCTAAGGTAAAGCAAAAGGCTTAGAGATAAATGAGTTAAGGAGAAAAATAGCTGAATTACAAGCATTTTTCTCCTTAATTTCTATTGATTATTCTAAGAGATCTTTTAAAGCTATATCAAATAATTTTTTTAGATTTTCCTTGTTAGTAGTATAATAATATCTATTATTAATACTAGGTTCAAAATTTAATATACCTAAATCAAGTAGTAAGTTTAAATGATAAGATAAAGTGGCTGTGGTTAAATTAAAATAATCTGCTAATTCTTTATTATACCAAGGACGTTTACTGGTAATTTTAATGATTTCTATTCTCTTATCGTCAGAAAGTGCTTTAAATAAGGCTTTATACCTATTTTGTATCATCTTGTTATCAAGTCTATCCTCTATAGTATATCCATAGAACATGATAAAGGTATTATCTATACTAAAATAAAAAATTCCTAAATCTACATAAAAGCTAACAAATATTCTTAGCTGATTTTCATCAACTATAATTTTTGAATAATCTCCTAAACCAACTGCATTTAAAAAACCTAAAGAATCTTTTTTAAATAGTTTGTTATGATTTCTACATTGTTTTTCCATAAAATCATATACTTTTTCTTGAGAAGGTTCATAATATAGTTTATAAAATGCTTCAAAGACTTCTACTATTTTATTTTTATATTCTGTAGGATGTTTTTTTATTTGTATGAAAAAAGAAGATATTTCTTCGTTATATAACTCAGTTAGATTATTTCTAATCATTATATCTTCACTATCTAGAGGAATTTCTGAATCATAATAATAGTAGGTTAATTCAATTAATCTTTGACTGTCTAGTTTTTTAAAGCTTTCGATTAATTCAATAGGTTCTTTTAAATCTTCTTCGAGAACGAGTCTAAAGGATATATCGAATAATCCAAAAACCTTATTCATTATGAATACGATATCATTTCTTAAAAACGGGGAAATATTATTATCTACATATTTAATCCATTCTTTTACATCGTTACTTGGAGAAAAATCTAACATTCCTTTCGTAACATCTTCTTGTAAATCCTTATTATTCCAGCTAGCCTGTTGTTGTTTATTAGTTGCATATTTAAACATAGATCCTATAAATTCTACAGCCCTGTTATATTCTATTTTATAGTCCACCTCACCATCTCCTCACCCCATACTTAATATATTACTATAATACAGTAAAGGGTGAAATAAATCAATATATGTTAGAACGATTTCTAAGATATGTTAGAAAAACATTGACTAACATTAAAAATTATTCTATACTGAAGTGGTAGAGTATTAACAAACTTAATAGTTTAAATAACAATAAGGCATTACAATGATGAAATACTAAATTAGAGGAGGATTTTACATGAGATTTAAAAAGTATTTATCTTTGACTATTGTTTTAGTGTTAATTCTAACAGCTCTTACAGGCTGTGGGAAAAAGGATGCTGTAAACGACACAGGAAGTCAGGAAAGTGAAGGACAAGTAGTTGAGAAACCCCTTGATAGCGAACAATACTTAAATCTTGTTATGGTTGCAGAGCCAAGTACCTTAGATGCTTCTAAAGGATCTGATTCCTATTCAAATGGAATATTAAATGAAGTTCTCGAACCACTTACTAGATTAGAAGAAGATGAGGACCTGAAAAACGTTTTACGTCCTGCAGGAGCAAGTGAATGGACACATAACGAAGATGGCACTGTATGGACTTTTAAAATAAGAGATGCAAAGTGGTCAGACGGTGTAGCTGTAAGAGCCCAAGATTATGAGTATGGAATAAAAAGATCATTAGCACAAGATACTGCTGCTCCATATGCCTACTTATTAGCTCCTATTAAAAATGCGGCTGAAGTAAATAGTGGACAACTTCCATTGGAAGAACTTGGAGTTAAATCCCTAGACGACAATACTCTTGAAATAACTCTTGAATCTCCAACACCATATTTCTTACAGTTAACTTATCAAAGAGTTATGATGCCTCAAAGACAGGATGTAGTTGAAAAACATAAAGATAAATATGGTTCAGAGATCGATACCTTAGTATATAATGGACCATTTACCATAACTAATTGGGTACACAATAGTGAAATCGTTCTAACAAAAAATGATAATTATTGGGACAAGGATATCGTTAAATTAAACAGTGTAAATATCAAAATATTAAATGATGAAAATGCAATATATAATTCATTGTCCAATAGATCCATTGATTCATCAGGAGTTGGTAAACCAGAATGGATTGAAAAATTTAAAGGAAATAAAGATTTAAATCATATTGAGGTTACTAATCCACAAACATTCTTTAAATTCTTCAACACGAAAGATAAAGTATTCAGTAATGCTAATGTTAGGAAAGCATTTGCATTAGCTATAGATAGAGAAGAGTTGGCTAACGTTATATTCCATGGAATAAATGTACCAGCTTATGGATGGGTATCACCTAATATATCAATTGGTGATGAAGAGTTTAGAAGTGTCAGTGAAGAGCCAATAAGAAAATTAGCAGCTGATAATCCGAATCCAAAAGCTCTTTTAATAAAAGGATTAGAAGAATTAGGAATGGATACAGATCCATCCAAACTTACTGTAAAAATGACTCTGGGTTCAACAGACCAATGGTTTAGAACTTATGGCGAATATGTACAACAAATGTATAATAAAAATCTTGGTGTTAATTTTGAAGTTGAATTTGTTGAATGGCCAGTATTTACATCAATGGCGGAAAAAGGCGAATTCCAAATTGGTTATATGGCATGGGGAGCTGAATTTAATGACCCTATATCGCTATTAAGTTTGTTAAAATCGGATGCTGGATCCATTCAAACTGGTTGGTCAAATGAAAGATATGATGAATTAATTGACTTAGCATCTAAAGAAATGGATCCTAAAAAACGTTTAGAATATTTTGCCGAGGCTGAAAAGATATTATTATATGATGAAGCAGTATTAGCACCAACTGTATATCCAAAGTACAATATATTTAGATATAAATATGTTCAAAATTTAGGTGTTACTCCATTTGGTACTGCAGGATATAAGTACGGATTTACTCAAGGAAGATAATAGGGACTGTAAAATGGACAGCAGTTTGTGAACCTGGTTTACAAACTGCTGTCTTATAAGACCTAGGAAGGAGAATTACAATGGGTAGGTATATTTTAAAGAGAATTGGATATATGTTTTTAACCTTGTTTATTATCACTACATTAACGTTTTTTTTAATGCATAGTATACCAGGAGATCCACTAGCTCATATGGCTAAAAAGTTACCAGAACAAATTAGATTGAATTACTATGAAAAATATGGACTAGATAAACCTGTTATAGTACAATATGGTAAGTTTTTGAAAAATGTGATTACTAAAGGTGACTTAGGTGAATCTCTGAGGTATCCAGGAAGATCTGTTACAGAAACTATATTAAAAAATGCTAAAGTATCTGGTAGGCTAGGTATTCAAGCTATAGTTATAGGAGTTACTATAGGAATTGTTCTTGGTATAATAGCTGCCCTAAATAGAAATAGATGGCCGGATTATTTAGTCATGTTTATTGCTATTTTAGGGGTAACTGTACCAGTATTTATAATCGCCGCTTTATTACAATATTTATTTACTGTTAGATTCGAGCTATTACCTACTACAGGCTGGGGGAAATTTAAGCATACAATTCTTCCTACCATTGCTATGTGTTTTGGCTCAATTGCTACTTATGCTAGATATATGCGTTCAAACGTATTAGAAGTTATAAATCAAGACTATATACTTACTGCTCAAGCAAAGGGTGTTAGCCCATTTAATGTAGTAAGGAAGCATGTTCTTAGAAATGCTATTTTACCTGCTATTACTATACTTGGACCCCAAATAGCTGGCGTATTTACAGGTTCCTTTGTTATTGAAAGAATATTTGGGATACCAGGACTTGGCTTTTATTATGTAAGCTCTATTAGTGATAGGGATTATACTATGATAATAGGTACTACAATTTTCTATGCTACATTATTCGTATTTTCTCAATTAGTAGTAGATATACTTTATGGGGTAGTGGATCCTAGAATAAGGGTTTCAAAGTCAGGTAAATAGGAGGTTAAGATGATGGAAGGAATTTCAAAGGATAAATTTAAAAAAATCAGTATAGACATTTCAGCAGGGGAACAAATAGCAAGACCTAGAATGACTTATTGGCAGGATGCTTGGAGAAGATTAAAAACAAATAAAGTAGCCATGTTATCCATTATAATTTTACTAACAATAATGATTATGACAATAATAGGACCATATTTAAGCGGTTTTCCCTATGAAGAAATTAATCCTGCAAAAATTAATATAAAGCCTAATAGTGAACACTGGTTTGGAACAGATGAGCTTGGTCGAGATGTATTTTCAAGGGTTTGGCAAGCTGGTAGAATATCCATGGTTATTGGTATTGTTGGTGCCCTTATTGCTACCGTAGTAGGCAGTATTTATGGAGCGGTTGCTGCTTATTTTGGAGGTAAAGTAGATACTATAATGATGAGAATCGTAGAAATACTGATGAGTGTTCCTTATTTAATCATAGTAATTTTAATATCTATTATTACTGAAACTAGATCCATAGGTACATTACTCGTATCTTTAACATTGACTGGCTGGTGTGGAATGGCAAGACTAGTTAGAGGGCAGATGCTCCAATTAAAGCAACAGGAATATATAATGGCAGCGGAAGCATTGGGAGTAAGTCCTTGGAAGATAATTACTAGACATTTAATACCAAACTCTCTTGGAATAGTAATAGTGGCTATTACTTTCGATATTCCAGGTTATATTTTCGCTGAAACATTTTTATCCTATATTGGATTAGGAGTTCAACCTCCAAGTACTTCATGGGGTGCTCTTGCATCAGCAGCACAACAAAACTTTATTTTTTACCCTCATCAATTATTTTTCCCTTCATTGATGATTGCTTTAACCATGTTGTCATTTACGCTTTTAGGTGATGGACTTAGAGATGCTCTAGATCCAAAGCTACGTCAATAATAGGGAGGGATAATAATGAAGAAAATATTAGAAGTAAAGGATTTACACGTATCTTTTCATACTTATGCTGGTGAAGTTAAAGCTGTAAGAGGCATTAGCTTTGACTTAAATAAAGGTGAAACCTTGGCTTTAGTTGGAGAGTCTGGCTGTGGAAAGACAGTAACTGCAAAAGCAATAATGAGACTATTAAAGGAGCCTCCAGCAGAAATAAAGAAAGGCTCACAGATACTGTTTAATGGTGAGAATGTTGTTGAAATGAAAAAGAAAAGATTGAGTACTTTTAGGGGTGAAGATGTAAGTATGATCTTTCAAGATCCTATGACATCTCTTAATCCTACTATGACTGTTGGAAAACAGATTATGGAAAGTTTAGAAATACACAAGAAGATGAACAAAAAAGAAGCCGAAGCTGAGGCTATTAGACTTCTTGAAATAGTAAATATACCAAATGCAGCTGAAAGAGTTAAAGCATATCCTCATGAGTTATCTGGTGGAATGAGACAAAGAGTGATGATAGCAATAGCTTTATCTTGTAATCCAAAGATACTTATTGCAGATGAACCTACTACAGCTCTTGATGTTACTATTCAGGCTCAAATTATAGATTTGCTCGGTGAATTAAAAGAAAAGTTTGATACATCTATTATATTGGTTACCCATGACTTAGGTGTTGTTGCAAACTTTGCAGATAAAATTCAAGTAATGTATGCTGGACAAGTAGTTGAAAGAGGTACAAAAAAGGATATATTTTATAATAGTCGTCACCCATATACTTGGGCACTTCTTAGTTCAGTACCTAGACTTAATACAGAAAGTAAAGAAGAACTTTATTCCTTAGGAGGAACACCTCCAGATTTAATTCTTCCTCTAAAAGGTTGTCCTTTTAGTTCTAGATGTGAGCATTGTATGGAAATATGTTTAGAGGAAAGACCTGAGGAATTAAGTTTAACAGAAACCCATAGTTTATCTTGCTGGTTGCAACATCCTTCTGCACCCAAAGTAGAAAGACCAGAAGCATTGAGAGGTGAAATACATGAGTAAGGAAAACTTAATAGAAGTAGTTAATTTAAAGAAATACTTTCCTGTGGGAAAAAATGCAACCTTAAAGGCTGTAGACGATGTTACTTTTAATATTAAAAAGGGTGAAACTCTTGGCTTGGTAGGAGAATCTGGATGCGGTAAAACTACTTGTGGGAGAACTGTTTTAGGTATTTATAAAGCTACTGATGGACATGTATATTTTGATGATAAAGATGTACACTCCATGAACAGAGAGGAAAAGTTAAAGTTTAAGAAAAGAGCCCAAATTATTTTTCAAGACCCTTATGCTTCTTTAGATCCTAGAATGACTATAGGAGATATTATAGGAGAAGGTATGGACGTTCACTTAAAGTTAAGTCAAAAGGAAAGACAAGAGAAGATTAATGATTTACTTGGAAAAGTAGGATTAAATAGTGAACACAGTGCTAGATTTCCTCATGAGTTATCAGGAGGTCAAAGACAGAGAATAGGCATAGCTAGAGCTTTAGCCGTAGAGCCAGAATTTATAGTATGTGATGAACCTATTTCTGCATTAGATGTATCGATTCAAGCCCAAATTGTTAATTTACTCATTAAGTTACAGAGGGAACTAGGTTTAACCTATTTATTTATTTCTCATGATCTTTCTATGGTAAAGCATATTTCAGATAGAGTAGGGGTAATGTATCTTGGTTCTATTGTAGAATTGGCTAGCAACAAGGCTCTATATGAAAAACCGCTTCATCCCTATACTCAAGCATTAATCTCGGCTATACCTATACCAGATCCAGAAGTAGAAGATACAAGAGAAAGAATTAAATTGAACGGAGAAGTTCCTAGTCCAATTAATCCTCCTAAAGGATGTAAATTTAGGAAAAGATGTATCCATGCAAAGGAAATTTGTAGTGAATCAGCTCCAGAATTAAAGGAAATAGGGAAAGATCATTTTGTAGCATGTCATTTGTTTTAGAAAAAAGGTAAATTAAGGGGGATATATATGCTAAATAAATCTATTATAGAAGATATATTATATGCAGCACTTTCAAGTGGCGGAGATTTTGCAGAAGTTTTTATTGAAGATAATTTTACTACAGAAATATCTACTGTAGGTGGGAATATTGAAAAGGGTATGAGCGGCAGGGATTATGGAGTAGGTATTAGAATATTTAATGGATTAAATAGTATATATGCCTATACCAATGATTTATCCAAGGATAACCTTATAAAAATTACTAAAAAAGCTTCAAAAGCTATTAAGGAGAATCCAAAGAATATAATTATAAACTTTGATAAAGTGGTAATACCAAATCTTCATGAGCATAAATTAGCACCAAGTAAAATAGCACTATCAAGAAAGTTAGAACTTATGGAAAGAGCTACTTCAGCGGCAAAATCTTATGATGATATAATATCTCAAGTAACTGTCAATTATTTAGATCAAGAACAAAATGTACTTGTAGCCAATACAGAGGGAGTTTTTGTAGAAGATAAGAGAGTAAGAACTAGAATGCTTATTAACGTAGCAGCAGAAGATTTAGGACAAATGGAAACAGGGTATGTTGGGCCAGGAGCATTAATGGGGTTAGAGTTCTATGATACTATAGATATTGAGGAATATGGAAGAGAAGCGGCTAGAATAGCTAAGACCATGCTTTATGCTGATTATTGTCCAGCAGGAAATATGCCAGTTGTAGTAGACAATGGCTTTGGAGGATTAATGTTTCATGAAGCTTGTGGTCATAGCCTTGAAGCCACATCTGTAGCTAAGGGAGTTTCTGTTTTTGCAAACAAAATGGGGGAGAAAATTGCTTCGGAAGTAGTCACTTTAATTGATGATGGTTCTATGACCAATCACTGGGGTTCCCTTGGTGTAGATGACGAAGGCAACAAGACTCAAAGAAATGTCCTTATCGAAAAAGGCATTTTAAAAGGATATCTTATAGATAAATTAAATGGAAGAAGAATGAATATGAAAGCTACTGGCTCTGGAAGGAGACAATCTTATAGATTTTCACCAACATCAAGAATGACTAATACCTATATAGATAATGGAGAAAGTAGTAAAGAAGAAATTATAGCAAATACAGAATATGGATTGTTTGCAAAATATATAAATGCTGGTTCCGTAAATCCTGCTACTGGTGATTTTAATTTCTCACTTTCAGAAGCCTATTTAATAAAAAACGGGAAGATATATAAACCAGTTAAAGGTGCTACTCTTATAGGAAATGGAAGTAAGATTCTTAAAGATGTAGATATGGTTGGTAATAATTTAAAAATAGGTCAGGGTTATTGCTTTTCTACTAGTGGAGCCATATTCATAGGTGCTGGACAACCTACCATTAGGGTTAAATCAATGACAGTCGGTGGAAGGGAGGAAGCATAATGGGTAGAGAGGAATTAATTCAGCTGTTATTTAAAAAGGGAAGAGAATATAATATTAAAGATTTGGAAGTTTATATGGAAGAAAATTCTTCTTTGAATTTTAATATATATGAAGGAAAATTAGATGAATATAGTGTTTCTAAGGAAGAAATCTTATCTTTAAGAGGCATATATAAAAATAAAATGGGATATTCTTATACAGAAAAAATGACAGAATCCTCTTTAGAAGAGGTACTTCATAATTTAATTGAATATGCAGAAAATAATGGAAGTGAATATATAGAGGTACTAGCTAGTCCAAATGACCAATATAAAAATTTAAAAGAGAAAACTAACGGATTAGATAAGTATACGGAAGAAGAAAAAATAAAATTTTTAAAAGATATTGAGAAAGAAGCTTTTAGTCTAGATACTAGAATAACAACGGTAGATTCATGTGAATATGTAGAAAGCACTAAAACTGTATTTATTAAAAACACGAGAGGATTAGAATTAGAAGATAGTCATACCACAGGACTTATAAATCTTTCAGTAGTAGCTAAAGATGGAGATGACGTACAGACAGGAAATTCCTATATTAATTTTAGTACTTTAGAAGATAGATATAAAAGTTTATTAGTTAAAGAAAGCGTTTCTGATGCTTTAAATATGTTAGGAGCAGCTTCTATAGAATCGAGAAATTATGAAGTAATACTTAGGAACAATGTAGCAGCTAATTTGTTTAATGCTTTTTCTCCTATATTTCTTGGAGATATAGTTCAGAGAAATCTGTCCTTGATGAAAGAGAAGATAGGTGAAAAAGTTGGAAGTGATATATTAAATATAGTAGAAGATCCCTCTATGAGTAATGGAAGGGTATGTAGAGCTTTTGATGATGAAGGGACTATTACTTATTCAAAGTATCTAATAGAGAAAGGTATATTGAATACTTTTCTTCACAATAATAGGACTGCCGAAAAAGAGGGATTAGAATCTACGGGAAATGGATTTAGGATATCTCATAAAGGATCTATAGGAGTCTTACCTACTAATATGTATATAGAACCAGGAGATATAACTTTAAATCATATGATAAATACTATAGAAAAGGGGATCATCATTACAGATATACAAGGCTTACACGCTGGAGTAAATCCTATGTCAGGTGATTTCTCTCTTTCTTCTAATGGGTTTTTAATAGAGAAAGGAGAAATATCTAGACCTATTAGTCAAATAACTATTGCAGGCAATTTCTATAATTTGTTAAAAGATATATCTGCTATAGGAAATGATGTTAAAACTTCTTTTCCTTATATGAACTATTTTAACTCCCCTTCAATAAAGATAAATAGTTTAACAATAGCAGGTAAATAAAACCATGGAGGGAATATCCCTCTATGGTTTTAAGTATTTATTGAACCAATTCGTTATTTCTTCTAATCTTCTTATTCTATGTTTTGGTTTTCCACTTCTACTTAACTCATGGTTTTCTCCTCTAAACATACATAATCTTGACTCCACTCCATGATATTTTAAGGAAGTGAACATTTGAATACCTTCTGGCAGCCAACAGCGATAGTCTTCTTCTGAGTGGATAAATAAAGTTGGAGTAGTTACATTATCAGCATATTTCATTGGAGAATGAAACCACAACTTTTCGTAGTCACTCCAAGGTGTAGCACTTTGCTGATCATCTACAAAATAATATCCAATATCCGTTGTGCCAAATTTGGAAATCCAGTTGGAAATACTTCTTTGAGAAGCAGCAGCTTTGAATCTATTAGTATGACCAATAATCCAATTAGTCATAAACCCACCATAAGATCCACCAGTGACTCCGATTCTTTCTCTATCAATAAAAGGATATTTCTCTATAACTAAATCGGTGAATTTCATTAAATCCTCATAATCAATGGTTCCATACTTCCCTCTAATATCAGCAAACTCATTTCCTCTACCATCACTACCTCTTGGATTACAGAAAAATACTGCATAACCTTCGTTAGTCCAGTACTGCATTTCGTGATAAAAAATTTCACCATAAACAGTTTTAGGGCCACCATGAATGTTTAATATGGCTGGATAAGATTCTTCTTCTTTAAAATCTACAGGCTTCATTATCCAACCTTCTATAACTATACCTTCTGAAGTTTCAAAGGTTAGTCTTTCAGGAGAAGAGAGTTTCTTTTCTTCCGTAATCCATTGATTAAATGTAGTAAGTTGAACTTCTTCTTTTTCCTCTAAAGTATATAGTTCTTGAAGTTTTAGTTCTCTCAATCCTATAAAATGAATTTTTCCGTTAAGTACATCGAAACCATCAATAGATCCTTTGCCTTCCGTTAACTTTTCAATATTTCCTTCTTTATCAATCCTGTTTATGTAGGAACTATTCCATTCTGTAGTAGAAAAATATAAATATTCTCCATCTACTTTCATTGAACTATTTCCACCATATCTGCAATCGGATCCTACAGAGTTCCAGATACTATAATCAAAATCTTCCTTAGAAATTTTAATTGTATTGTATCCTTGGGTATCCATTAAATAGAATCTAGGATTCTCATTGATACCAAATGACTTCATATCGTGACCTGCAAATATAATCTTATCTCCTAAAAAGTCTGCATAAGTATAACTGAAAGGTTCTAGTTCTGATATCTTTTCTAGATAATTATTTCTTATATCGTAAAGGTGTAAATCAGACTTAGTTTGCATTTTATCAGTAAATGACGAAGTAACTATTACTACCATAGATTTATCTTCATTCATTTTATAGCTGTCAACATGAGTAAATTCATCTGTTATAGGTGTAATCTTTTTTTCTTTAATATTATATAAATATAGTCTATTTCTTATCTTATTGGTAAAACCTTGACCATTTAGCCAAAACGGAATTTCGTCTAATACTTCATAATCTTTATCTTCTTTCATTTTTTTCATAACTTTATTTTTTTCTTCCTCTGATAAACCTTCTAATTTAGGTCTATTGTGATCATATAGAGCTGTCAATAGCAGAGTGTTTTGGTCTAGAATTTCAAGACTAGTTACACTAAGGGGAATTTCAAAAGACTTATTAGCTTCCCCACCATTTAGACTAATTTCATAGTAAACGGTGAAAAGTTCTCCATTTTCCTTTCTATCCTTATCTTTCTTATCTCTTATTGCAGGAAATAAGAGAGTATCTTGATCCTTGAAGATAAAAGACCTTTCTTCATCTAGAGAAGTTAGCTTTAAATAAGATTTTTTTTCTACATCATAAACGTATATGTTAGATAGATATTTGTTTTCCTCTACATCCATGTGATGAAGGACAAAACCAACGCTTTTTCCACTAGGTGAAAGTTTAATGCCCGATAGAAACTTATACTTAGTAAAATCATCTAGCTTTAAGTTTTCCATACATATCCCTCCAATATTTTTTTAGGGTATTATATATCCATTATATACTATTTATTTACTACAACAAAGACAATTAAACTAAGATTTCATTTATGATAAAATGAAAAAAGATAATGAATTGTGCAACCTTTTTTAAAAATAATAGTCTAAATATTAAAGGGGGGAAAAAGAGAGTGGCTAAAGATGTTGAAAAAAATCTAATAAAAGAACTTAAAAAAGGTAAAGAAGAGGCATATGTTTCTTTACTAAAAAATTATGGAAATAGATTAATTAAAACCTGCTATCTTATGCTTAAAGATGAAAAAGATGCCGAAGATATAGTACAAGAAACCTTTATAAAAGTATTTAGCCATATTAACTCTTTTAAAGGAGCTAGTTCCCTTTATACTTGGATTTATCGTATAGCTATTAATTTATGTAAAGATAGATTAAAGACTAAAAGAGAGTATCTTCCCTATGAAGAATGGATTGAAACAGAAGATAGTGTAGAGGAAATAGTACTTCTATCCATAGACATAGATAATCTTAGAAAAGCTTTATGGTCTCTTTCGCCTATTTATAATGAGGTACTGATACTATTTTATTTTGAAGAACTTTCTATTAAAGAAATAGGGGAGATATTAGACGAGAAGGAAGGAACAGTAAAAAGTAAATTAAGTAGAGGAAGGATGGCATTAAAGAAAGCCCTAGAGGAAGGAGGTATTTACGATGAATAAAGATGAACTAGGTTTAGAGCTTAAAAGTATAATGGAAGAAGAAACTAAGGATATTTGTATATCTAATGAGTTAATAAATAAAATATTAGAAGGCAAAAAGAAAACTTGGAAAGATAAAGTAAGAGAATTTTTAAACAAAGAAATAGAAATCCCATTAGCTCCAGCTATAATAGGAACTGCTGCTTTATTTATTATTACCTTTTCTCCTATAGGAAATAATACTATGGAAAAAAATAAAGATGTAAGAATTATAAATGTAGGGTCTTCTCAAATAATTTTAAGGGAAGTAAAAGAGGTGGGTTTAAATGAAAGAAAATAGTACCCAAGTTTGGGTACCTTAAATCATATTATCCAATTTTAAAACTTTCTTCATCAGCAACTAAATCACTAACTTGAGAGATAAACTCTTGAATTTGTTGTTCATTTAAGTTTAAACTCTCAATAGCAAAAGGAGAAAGATTGTAGGCTAGTCCATCTAAACCAAGACCAACTCCCATCATCATAGTAATAGCATCTGCAATATGAACAATAGAAACTAGCTGAGAATTGGTTTCTGCCATTTCTGGAGTATGATGAAGGCTGATAGCTTCTACTAAATCTTTAGGGAAATTCCATTTTTCTGCAACCTTTTCACCTACTCCTCCATGGTCAAAGCCTAATACTTCTCTTTCAGCATCTAAGAAGGATATTTTATTCTTTTCAATTTTATTTAATATTTCTTTATATTCTTTTTCTACATGTTGATTTAATATGGTTTTTCCAATATCTCTTAATAAACCTCCAATATAAGCTTCTTCTGGAGAGGGATAATTAATTTCCTTGGCAATATACCTAGATATTATGGCACAAGTTTGAGATTGAGTCCATAATTCATTTTTAGCTAAAGAGTATCCTTTTAACTCAGAAGCTAAAAATCTACTTACAGTAGAAGCTAGAGCTATACCTTTAATAGCTTGAAATCCTAAGAGAACTGTTGCTTGGGACACAGTAGATATTTTTCTAGGGTATCCATAATAGGCGGAATTTGCAAGGCGTAAAACTCTTGTAGTTAGACTTTGGTCTTTTAATATTTCTTTTTCTATATCTTGAACTGTAGAATTAGGATCTTCTGTTAAAGTGATGATATTATTTATCCGTTCAGGTAATACTGGCATATCGTCAACTTTATTAACAATATAATTTAAAGTTAATTTAGTCATATATAACTCTCCAATCTATAGGTATATTTACTATAATTATACCCTTATTATTGTAATAGGAATATAGACAAAAAGACTTATTATTTTGTTTTATGCAACCTTTTTTTAAAATAATCGTCTAAATAACAAAGAATAAAAAAGAGGTGAGATTAAATGAAGAGGATTAGATTAAAGGTTAAAACATTAATCTTAATAAGTACGGGAATTTTATTTACTATATTTATTATTATTCCTTTTATTAATTTAGAAATAGCTAATGGTCTTAGTAGAAATAACCCTAGTAAAGCTATTAGATTTTATGAGAATTATTTAGCCATGCCTATAAGAATGAGAGAAGATGAAGCTTTATATAATGCTTCAAAGAATTTAACATTAGATCTACAAAAATATAATATAATGATGAAAGCAAGAGGATGGGGCTCTCCAATAGATAAGAATAGTATGATGAAAGCTATAGAATATAATGAAAGAATTATAAAGGAGTTTCCTAAAGGAGAATATTACACAAAAGCTTACAATAAAATCTTGGATTTATATATTTCTATTGAAGAAGTAGAGAAATTAAAGGAATGGATAGAGTGGGGGAAAGCTATAGATAATAAGGAAATAAATTATATAAGCAATATGTATGAAGCTTTCTATTACTTTGTAGATAGAGATTTTGAAAAGGCTCAAGATATTTTAAACAAGTATTCTAATAAAGAGGAAATTATAGATTATAAATATTATTTTCTAAAAGGGCATATAGCCTTTGCTAAGGAAGAATATGATGAGGCAAATAGATATTATGAAAAAGCCAATAATGAAGGGTGGATCCATGGAGATACTTTATTTGGTTCTCCTATACCTAGTGGTAGAAGTAATTGGGCAAAGAAAGAAATAGAGCCTTATATAGGAGAAAATAAGATAAAGGGAAGAGTAACCATGAATGGAAAAGGAATGCCTTTTGTTGAGGTATATATACAAGATACTAATGCAGGTTATTCTTCAAGTGGTATAAATTTTGTTGCCATAACAGACTTAAATGGAGAGTATGAAACTATAGGGTTAAAGGAAGGAAAATATGAAATGGGAATTGGTATCAACTCTTCATTGTTGTACGATAAAGTTTTTTTAGAAAAAAGTCAGAATAATATAGGCGTTTATGGAAATATGGAGTTTGATTTTGAATTTGCTTCACCTTTTAAAATATTAAAGCCAGAAGGAACTGAATTAATAGAAGGAAGTAAATTTACGGTAGAATGGGAAGAGGTTTCGGGAGTAGATTATTACATGATTCAAACTATTAGTTCTAGTCGTGGTATTAGGTTCTCTATACCTGATGAAAATAAAATATCTAAGATAAAAGGTAATAAGGCAACGTTTGATTTAGAAGTATTGAGATTTATGGGAGGAGGTATATTTTATTTTGAAGAAGATATGATAATAGCACATGAAAGTATAATAGAAAATATCTATTCTGGAAAAGAAATACCTATTATAGTTAATGGATATGATAAGGAAGGAAATTTGCTTTGTAGCAGTCTTCCTGTAAGTTCTTATTATGATAATATTTCTAGTGTAAGAGTACCAAAGAAAAAATTAACAGAAGGAGAAAAGCTAATTTTATCAAAAAAGTATGATAGGGCTATAGAATATTATGAGAAAGTACTTATCGATGATGAAAACAATATAGAGGCTTTAATGTATTTATCCAAACTGTATATGATAGGCTGGAAAAAGGATATGAAGGATTTAGATAAGGCCATTGAATATAGTTTTAAGACTTATGAATTAACTGGCAATGATGCCATATTGACTAAATTGATTAACTCCATGTATATAGGAGATAAAGCTGTATATAAGAATACAGTAGAAAAGATATTTGAAATAATACCAGAAGAAGAAATGACAGAAGAGCTTTTATTAGAAAGAGGGGAATACTATAAAGCTATTGGAGATTTAAAAAAAGCTAGAGAAGACTTTGAAATTATAAAGGAAGATTATATGAATACAGAGATAATCTATATTGATTTATATTTTGGGGAGTTTCAAAAAGCTTTAGATAGGTTGAAGGATGAGGAATTCAGATTCTCATATGTAAGTAAGGAACAATTAGAAAAGGGGATAGAAGGATTATTAGAAATTGATATTGAGTCAGAAGAATATATTAAATTTAAAAACCTTCTACAAATGATTCTAAAGGGAGAAGGAACTTATGAGGAAAATAGGGAATCCTTTAAAGACATTTATTACAGTACTAAAGTACCTGCCATTAAAATCCTTTTGGAGGAAATAGAAGCAGCTAATCATTGGTAAAATATATTAAAAAAGAAAGAGGAGTAGCCTTATCTTCAAAGCTATTCCTCTTTCTTTATCTAAATTCTTATAAATTCTTATATACAAACCACCAATCAAAAGCTTCAAGTTCTTTGTTATTAATTTTTTCTTTTCTTTCTGCAACTAAAGCTTCATTATTTGCTGGAGGAACGATTACTTTATCTCCAATTAAGTAATTATTTGGCCACTTTTCTGGTAATGCTACACTGTGTTTGTCAGCTGTTTGAAGAGCTTTAACAGATCTTAATATCTCGTCTATATCTCTACCAACTTCTTGTGGATAGTACATAATTAATCTTATTATACCTTTATCGTCAACTATAAAGACTGCTCTTACTGTATTAGTTCCTTTGTTTTCATGAATCATTCCTAATTGGTTAGATACTCTTCCTAATTCATCAGCAATAACTGGGAAAGGAATAGTAATATCTGTATGTTCTTTAATCCATTCAACCCATTTAATATGAGAGAATACTTGGTCAACAGACAATCCAATTAGTTCAGTATTCAATTTTTTAAATTCTTCACTTTTTCTTGCAAATTCAACGAATTCAGTTGTACATACTGGAGTAAAATCACTTGGATGACTAAATAGTACAAACCATTTTCCTTCATAATCCTCTGGAATTTTCTTAGTTCCATGAGTTGTTACTACCTCCATAGATGGAAATCTTTCACCTAATAAAGTCATTCTTTTTTCTTCCACTTTTAAACCCCCTTGTTTTTTTCAATACATTTTTTACAAATTCCATATAAATTAATATTTTTACTTTTTATATGATACTCTTCTAGATTTAAATCATTAATGAAATCATCTGGAAGGTGAAAATCATATACTTCTTTACATTCTTCACATATAAAATGACCATGACAACAAGTATCAATATCATAGCGAAGCTCTTTTTCTCCTGTAGACAGAGGATAAACTAATTTGTTTTTTATAAATATATCTAAGGTATTATATATACTAGTTTTAGATAAAGTAGGTATTTCATTGATTAATTCTTTATATATATCTTCTACTGTAGGATGAATTCTATTATTTAACATATAGTCTAATACCTTTATTCTAATAGTAGATGGTTTAATATTATGTTTAGTTAGCATTGATTTAAGATATTCATTACTGTATTCCATGGTTTCCCCCCTTTCTAGAGAAGAAAAATACTATTTAGCTGAGTAGAAACATCTTTTTGGTGATTCAATTAATTCATCTTCTTTTAATTTTTTAATTGCCTTGTCTACTTCTTTTTTATCGATACCAGCTTTTTCAGCAATTTCCCCTGCTTTTAATGGTGATTCTGATTCTTTTAATGTTTTTAATACTAAATCTTTTGTATCCATCATATACCCTCCTTTAAATATGTAATGGTTTTAATTTTGTAATGATTACAATTTTATTATACATACAATTTTTATTTATGTCAAGACATAAAAAAGCAGATAATAAAAATTATCTGCTTTTCCTAAATAATTCTAGGTTTATAATGTTACATTTATGATCTCTATTGTCCTTATCTTCAAAGAGTGTTAGAACTATTTTACCAAATGAAGTTAATCTAATATTATAATTAGGGTATAAGCTACAGCGAATTAAACCCAGATATTCTAAATACTTATAATACGAGAAAAAGAAATCTGGAAAACTAGAAAATAAAGGTAGAATCATATTTATTCTATAGTTAGTATCTTCTTTAAAAGAAGCCAATAGTTTCATAAAATCCTTTTTAAACTTATCTATATTCATTTGGGATTTTAATCTAGATATAAATCCAATAAATTCACTACTCCATATATATTCAAAAAATAGAGAATACTTTTCTTCATCCTTAAGTCTTAAAAAGTTTGAACCTTTTTTGGTAATAGTCAAATAATTTCCGTTTAAAACTATTAACCCTAGATTTAAAGAAAACTTATAAAACATATGAATTAAAGGGAAATCTTCCTGATTTGGAGCCTTTTTCTCCAAAGGTTCTTCTAGGTCAAATAAGCTATTTATTTCAAGAAGATGTTTCCTTTTAATATATTTATTTTTTCCTGTAACTTCCAAAGGTTTATCTATGATATATAATATAAATTTATCATAATCCATTATTAAACTTATAGCATCTTCATTTAAAATACAAGAAACACCAGTAGATATTTTTCTATTAATTTTAAAAGGTAATTCTACATATTTAAGTTGGCTTAAATAATTAAATCTATTGTTGCTAATATTTAATATTTCTTCATAGGCTTCTTTATAATCACAAGTTATATTTTTTAAAAATCCTATATATTTTTTTAAAGTAGAAATATAAGAATTTAAATCTTCTTGTGTTGATATAAAGCCATCAATAATAGCTTCATTAAAAAAGTATTCAAAATCTAGCTGATCTAAGTCATATAATGTCATATCTTCGTCCATTAAATAGTATTCAAATAAGTCTATTAAATTGGATATATGTTTTTTTATCATAGATCTAGAAGATTTAAGCTGTAAATAGCCTTCAAACTCATCTAATTCATCATAAACAATGGAAGTTATATCTTCGTCTATTTCTATGGCTTCATACATACAATCAGTATAAATTTTATATAGATTAATGCTATGTTGTTTTAAATATTCCTTCATAGTTAGAGAAGGAGAAGTTAATCGAACATGGTTAAAATCTAAGAAAACTTCTTCTAAAAAAGTAGGTTTCATTGAATGAGGAAGATAACTAATATCTCCAATAAAACTCATACTATCTAAAACTTTTCCAATCCTTGCAAATATAAAATCACCACTATTTAAAACATTTATTAGTTCTGGTTCCCATAACATTTGAGTTTGATTTTGTAATAGATCTTTTACATATAAAAATTCTTCTTCAAAATCAATAATTTCAAATAACGAAATATGAGATTTATTTCTCTCAATTAAGACTTCTTTTTCTAAGTTAGTTAAAGATTTAGGCATTTCTTCAAGAAAGTGTTCAATGAATGTTTTACCATCTTTAGTTATATAATCAATACTTATCCAAACATTAAAAGCAATTATGTTTTTTTGTTCTCCAAAGTCAGGATAATAAAAGTCAACGTTATTAAAGAAGTTAGCATCTTCTGTATACTTATTAATATATTTTAAAAGTTTTTTAGTTGCATTACCCTCTATATTCTGTATTTGCTCGTAAGTTAGTTTATACATTTTCCCCTCCAAAAAGTCAATAACAATAAAGTATTTGTTGATATATATTATATACTAAAACATTACTAGTTGCATAAAAGATAATGAAGTTTATAAATATTTTTTCCTATTATATAATAGTTATAAGTAAAGGAGGGTTTATATGGATATTTTTAAAGAAGTTTGCGTAGGAAATTATGAAGAGGCTAGAAAAGCAGTAGAATTAGGAGGGAATCGGATAGAACTTTGTGATAATCTAATGGAGGGTGGAACTACTCCGAGTTATGGTACTATATTTTTAGCGAAAAAAAGGTTAAATATAGATATAAATGTAATTATTAGACCTAGAGGAGGAAATTTCGTTTATAGTGAAGAGGAAATAGAAATTATGGAAAGAGATATAGAGATATGTAAAGAGATAGGAGTAAACGGCATTGTAATTGGTGCTTTAAGAGAAGACAATACTTTAGATGAAGAAACTATAAGAAGACTTGTAAAAAAAGCAGAAGGATTAAGTGTAACTTTCCACATGGCATTTAATAAAATAGAAAATAAGAAGTTAGCTTTGGACAAGCTAGTAGATATTGGAATAGATAGAATTCTTACGGCTGGTGAGGAAGGTCATGCTATGGATAATATACCAGTTTTAAAAGAATTAGTAGATTATGCTGGAGAAAGAATAATAATTTTACCAGGAGCTGGTGTAACTTATGAGAATTATTTAGAGCTAGTAGAAAAAACTGGTGCTAAAGAAGTTCATGGAACTAAGATAGTAGGCAACTTAGTATGATGGGAAAACTACATAGAACAAGTAGAAGATATAAGACACACTGAGAGAATAAAAGAAATTTACAAATTACGGAGTAAAGCCATAGAACGAGTATTTATGGATGCAAAAGAAAAACATGGAATGATGTATACTCAATATAGAGGGTCAATCAAAGTTAGAATGGAACTAACCATCCTATTTACATGCATGAATAAAAAAAAACTGGCGATTTGGAAGTTTCGAAAGGGACTTATAAGAAACTATTTTAATGCTACATTTAAAGAATATATAGCAAATTTTATTAAAATACAAAAGGATTCTAAAATTTCTAGTAGTTTCAGAACCCTTTTGTCAACAATCTGAGCCTATCATTTGATAGGCTTTTTACATTAATATCCTGGACAATTTGAATTGGAATGATAATGATTATGGTAACTATATACTACATCTGTAGAAGCACAATACATACACTCATAAAAAGTTCTTGTTTCTCTCCATGAGTACGTGCATCCAGGAGTTTTAGAACATGGGTTAGAATAATCTGTGCTAGAAGTTTGCATTCTTACCCATCTGTGGTTGCATGCAGCTGTTGGACTTACATTAGTAGCACTAGCTAAACTTGTTGTAGTAGATCCTAAAGCTAATATAAATATAAGTATAAGTGATAAAATTCTAGACTTTTTCATAATTTCACCTCCTCTTATAGATATTTTTCTAAGTTAAATAAAAATTGATATTCTCATCCTTTTGGATAAAAAAATCAATAAACAAACCTAATTTTTAAGTTATTGTAGTTAAGATTATATTGGATTAAAAAGTAGAAAGAATGAATATAGTAGCAATAAATAATAATTGGAAAGAGTTGAGCATAAAGTTAGAAGACTATATTGCTTGTACAAATTCTTTGGAAAAATATTTACGGAAATATTTTAAAATGATGAGATACTTTAACTATAGAATATTTTTTATTTAATTAACTATATAAAAAATACTTTTCAGGTTTATTATACCTTTTGATAAATATATTGTAAATGCATTTTGAAAAATAAAATATATAATTTTTGTAATAAAAAATTACTTTTGAATAAACTTCAATAAAAAAGAGCACGTCTAAAAATAATAAAAATTATATTTACAAGATAATTTCTTTTTCCAACATGTTTTTCATTGTTAATATAAAAAAATGAGGCTAAGTAAGAACCCTCATTTTTTCTATCCTGTTTTTTTCAATTTTTTCTATTATAAACTTAATGTTTTCATATTCAATAGTCTCACCGACTTCAGGAAATCTGCCTAAAACACCAATTACAAATCCTCCAACAGAATCAAAGTCTTCAGATTCGATTTTTGTACCTATCATTTCATTTAAAAGATCAATCTTTGTACTACCATCTACTAAATACTCATCTTCCTTTATTACTTCAATATCTTCATTTTCTTCATCATATTCATCCGTAATTTCTCCTACTATTTCTTCTACTAAGTCCTCTGTAGTAACTATTCCAGCAGTTCCACCATATTCATCCAGTATTATAGCTATAGGAATTCTATTTAATCTCATATCATCAAAAAGTTGAGCAGTAGACTTATATTCATAAGTAAAATATGCTGGACGAAGGATATCTTTAATAGTAAAACTTTCTTTATTATCCACAAAAAATATTAAATCTTTTATATGAAGAATTCCTATAATATCGTCTATATCCTCTTCATAAACTGGTATTCTAGAAAAGTGTTCTTCTTTAAAGAGGTTTACCAATTCATCATAGCTAGAGTCAATATCTACAGCTACCATATCTGTTCTGGGAGTCATTACATCTTTAGCTTGAGAGTCCCCAAACTCAAAGACATTGTATATCATCTGCTTTTCTTCTCCTTCAAGAACACCTTCTTCATGACTTACATTTACTAAAGTTTTTAGTTCTTCTTCTGTAATAAATGGTTGTTTACCAGGTTTTTTTCCTCCTAATAACTTAATTATTCCACTGGTAATAAAGGTTAAGATAGAAATCAAAGGTTTAAGAACAATAGTTATATAGTATATAGGTTTGGCAACTTTTAAAGAGGTTTTTTCAGAGTTTTGAGCAGCTAAGGATTTGGGAGTAACTTCTCCAAAGACCAATATTAAAAGAGTCATAATACCTGTAGCAATTCCAACTCCTCTACTTCCATAAAGCTTTATTGCTATAGAGGTAGCTAAGGCAGAAGCTCCAATATTTACTACATTATTACCAATGAGAATAGCTCCTAGCAGCTTATTTGGGTTTTCTACTAGTTTATTTATTATATCAGCATATTTTACTTCTTCTTCTAACATACGTCTAATCCTGATTTTACTTAAAGACATTAAAGCAGTTTCTGCAGCAGAAAAAAAGGCAGAAAGGAAAATAAGTATAAACAAAGTAATAAGTTCCCAAAAAATTTTATCGGACAAAATCATCACACTCCAAAGATTTATATACTGGATAACTATCAAATTATGTATCTATTAAACAATCTTAAACTAATAAAGAAAAATTAAATAAATTCCATGGATATTCATTATATGGTATAGATTTAAATGTTAATTCCTTATTGTTCTTTGGATGATTAAAGGTTAAGCTATGTGACCAAAGAGCAATTTGATTCCATTCCTTTCTTTTTGTAAAAGTCTTATTATATTTAGTATCCCCCCACAAAGGCATTTTATGGTGAGAAAGTTGAACTCTAATTTGATGATGACGACCAGTTTTTAAATTGACTTTTACTAAGGATAGGGGTCCAAATTCTTCAGTTTCTATAGTCTCTATAATATTATAATCTAAAATAGCTTCTTTAGATCCTTTAGTATCTTTATTAACAACTTTACTCATATTTATAGTTCTAAGTTTTAGTAAATAATCTTTTAAAGTTCCACTTCTTTCTTCAGGATTTCCACAGATTATAGCTAAATATTCTTTATTAATACTTCTTTCTTGAACCTGCCTTGAAAGATTAGAGTTGGAAAACTTAGTTTTTGCATACAGAATAACTCCGCCTACAGGTCTATCTAATCTATGAATTAATCCAATGTAAGGATTTTTAGTATTATGTTCTTTGCTTAGTTTTTCTTGTAATATGGATAATAGATCAGTATCTTCTGTTTTATCCCTTTGGCAGGGTAATTTTGGCGGCTTATCTACTACTATAATGTGATTATCTTCATAAAATATGTTTATATCCATTTTTCCTCCTAATATATTTATATTTTTATATAATGGCTTTATAATAGATAAATGTGCTTAAATTTATTATAATGGGTAATAAGAAAAATATACAGTAATATATACACTAAAGAAAGGAGAAAATATGGAGAAAATCTTTACTAAAAAATCCAATATTCTAATTATATCCCTAATATGTACAATTTTATGGGGAAGTGCATTTCCCGTAATAAAAATAAGCTATGAAACTTTTAAAATCAATCCATCAGATATATTTTCTAAAATATATTTTGCAGGACTAAGATTTTTTATAGCTTCCATTATGGTCTATATTATTAGAAAAATAGTCATAAAAGAAAAACTGGAAATCAAAAAATCATCAATTAAGCCTATATTAATATTGGGAATATTTCAAACTACTCTTCAGTATTTTTTCTTTTATATTGGGGTAGCCAATACATCAGGGATAAAAAGTGCTATACTTCAGTCAGGAAGTACATTTTTTACAGTTATTGCGGCCCATTTCATTTATGAAGGGGACAAACTTAATACAAGAAAAGTAATAAGCCTGCTTCTTGGTTTCAGTGGGGTAATCTTTGTAAATCTAGGCAAAAACTTCGATCTAAGTTTTAAGATGATAGGAGAAGGATTTTTAATAATCTCTGCTTTAGCTAGTACTATGGCCACTATATATGTAAAGTCTATATCCACAGACATAGACTCTTTTTTAGTTTCAGGAGGTCAAATGTTCTTAGGATCTTTATTTTTATTGTTAGTAGGAAAAATAGGTATGAAAGGCAGCAGTTTAAATTTTAACTTTCTAGGTATTATGCTATTAGTATATTCTGCCTTTATTTCAGCGGCAGCTTTTGTTTTATGGTATATGCTTTTAAAGTATAATCCTCCTGGAGAAATAGCTATATATCGATTATTTATTCCTATTTTTGGGGCAATTTCTTCGATACTATTTATTAGAGAAGAACATTTTACTATTAACTTAGTTTTAGGACTAGCTCTAGTAGTATTAGGGATTATAGTATTAAATATTGATAATAAAAAAAGAATTTCTTCCTAATGAAAATTAGGAGGAGATTATTAAAATATTATTGAAAATACTACTATTTTACAGTAAATTTTGATATTATGAAAATAACTATAAAAGAAAAGGGGGAAACACGGTGATAAAATTTCAAGATTATAAATATGAACGTCCAGATCTAGTTAAGATTGGTGAAGAAGTTGATAGTCTTTTAGAGAAATTTAATGAAGCAAAAACTTTTGAAGAACAAAATAAGATAATAGAAGAAATAAATAAAATTAGATCTTTAGTAGAAACTATGGAAAATTTAGTTTCTATTAGACACTCTATTGATACTGAAGATGAATTTTATAGTAAAGAACAAGATTTTCTAGATGAAAATATGCCAATGTATCAAAATATAGTGTCTAAATACTATAAAGCTTTGGTTAACTCTAAGTTCAGAGAAGAATTAGAAAAGGTCTGGGGTAAACAAGTATTTACTTTGGCAGAATTACAACTAAAGACTTTCTCTGAAGAAATTATTGAAGATTTAATAAAGGAAAACAAGTTAGTGACAGAATATGATAAGCTGATAGCTTCAGCTAAGTTAGAGTTTGAAGGAGAAATTAGAAACTTAAGTCAAATGCAGCCATTTATGCAATCTAAAGACAGGAACGTGAGAAAAGAAGCCTACGAAACTTACATAAGATTCTTTAAGGAAAATGAAAGTGAAATTGACAGAATTTATGATGAACTAGTTAAAGTAAGAGACGGTATGGCTAAAAAGCTTGGTTATACAAATTATGTAGACTTGGGTTATGCAAGAATGAACCGTTCTGATTATGATTCTAAAATGGTTGCTAGCTATAGAAAACAAGTATATGAAAACTTAGTTCCAGTAGTGGCAGAATTAAAGGATAGACAAAGAAAAAGATTAGGTCTAAGTGAGTTAAAATATTATGATGAACCTTTAGAATATTTAACTGGAAATGCTACCCCTAAAGGAGATCCGCAATGGATTATAGATAATGGAAAGAAAATGTATAAGGAACTTTCTAAGGAAACTGATGAATTTTTTACTTTTATGGTAGAAAGAGAATTATTGGATTTAGTTAGCAAGAAAGGAAAAATGAGTGGAGGATACTGTACTTATATTCCAGACTATAAATCACCATTTATTTTTTCCAATTTTAATGGAACTAGTGGAGACGTAGATGTTTTAACTCATGAAGCTGGTCACGCTTTTCAATCTTATTTAAGCAGAGATTTTGAAATGCCAGAATATGATTTCCCAACTTTAGAAGCCTGTGAAATTCATTCCATGAGTATGGAATTTATTACTTGGCCTTGGATGGAGTTGTTTTTTGAAGATGAAGTAGATAAATATAAATTTAGCCATTTAAGTGGAGCTATAAACTTTATTCCTTATGGAGTTACAGTAGATGAATTTCAACATTTTATCTATGAAAATCCAGAAGCAACGCCAGAGGAAAGAAAGACTAAATGGAGAGAAATCGAGAAAAAGTATCTTCCATTTAGAGATTATGAAGATAATGATCTACTAAATAGAGGAGGCTATTGGTTTAGACAAGGACATATTTTCTCAAGTCCATTCTATTATATTGACTATACTTTAGCTCAAATTTGTGCTTTCCAATTCTGGATTAAGGATAGAGAGAACCATGAATTATCTTGGAAAGATTATATAAGACTTTGTAAAGCTGGAGGAAGTAAACCTTTCTTAGAATTAGTAGAATTGGCTAATCTTCAAAATCCTTTTGTTGATGGAACCATTAAAAGTGTAGTTGAGCCAATTAAACAATGGCTTGATGAAATAGACGATAGTAAATTTTAATAAATCATAGAAAAAAACTTCTTCCCGCTAATGTTAGCATTAGTCGAGAAGAAGTTTTTCTAAATTTTATAATTTTTCTGCCGTAGGATTTAAGTCTTCACCTAAAATTTTATTAATAGTCAGAAGTTTTTCTAATATTTGATTTAAATGATAGTTATAAACTATATCTATATTTTCTTTTTCTATATTTTCTCTACAAGGAATTATTTTAGGGTATAACTTCTCTAATATTGCTTTGTTTTCCCCATCTATATAAGGATACTTTTCTATTTGAGCTATAATACTTATATTATTATATATATTTTCAAACATAAATAACATCTGCTGAAATCCAAAGCATTCTTTAGTTTTACATAGATTTAGTTCAATATCTTGTCTTAAAGTAGTATAGTTATCTTCTAAAATTTTCATTTCTTTTTTTAGATCTACTAAGTCTACTTCTTTTTGTCTCCAAATTAAGTTGTCTATTATTATTCTGCTATCCATGTACATATGCCGGATAGAAGATTTGATTTTTTCTTCCATATTTGGTGGAAGTATAAAATAGTTTACTACCATACTTACTATAATTCCAATAAAAGTATCTATAATTCTAAAAATAGCATAGTTTAGCCTAGTATCTTCAGTATTGTTTAAAGTAATAGCTAAGAATACTATGCCAGAAATTTGAACAGATTTTTTCCAGCCAAGTAAATAACATAAATGAATAACAATAATAATACCAACGCCTATAAAAAACGGATTTTGGGGAAAAACTAGAGAAAATAATAATCCTATAAAAGCACCTAAAAATGTACCTAACATCCTATTTTTACCCATTATAAAGGATTCTGATACAGAGGATTGCATAGCTAATATGGCACCAATTCCAGCAAAAAAAGGACTTTTAGAGTGAATAAGAAAGGATAATGTAATACTTATTGCTACTGCAATGCCAGTTTTAATAGTTCGCATACCTATTTTAAATTGCATACCTTTTTTCATTTTTAAGACCCTTTCTGAATTGTATTTAATAACATTATACCAGCCTATTATAGGTAGTACAACTGAAATAAGAAGGTTTTGTATTAGTTGGAAAGATAATAGAAATAGACTATAATAATATAAATAGTAATAAAGAGGTGGAAATAAGAATGAATAAAAAAATATTTAAAATTGGACTTATAGCGATTCTTCTGGGCATTCTAGTATACCTTACTACTTATGTAAATATTTATGATAAGAACAGTTTGATGAACTTTATTACTTCCAAGGAAGTAAATACTAGTTTTTCTGCATTTTTCACAGTCTTTGCAACAATATTAATGGTATTTTTTGTACCTATTTCTTGGCTATCTGCTGCTGGAGCTTATTTTTTTGGAATGAAGAGTTATGGTAACATTATGATTAGTGGATTATTAGCTTCTACAATATCATTTTTTATATCTAAAATATTTAGAAAAGATGTAATGAAATGGATTAATAAAATTTATAATAGAAAAGAAAGAAAAATGGATTTAAATGAAGTATCTAACCTTATTGAGACCTATGGGAGAAACTACATATTTTTTCTAAGAAATACTCCCTTTATTCCGTTAGCTATATCCAATTATGCCGCAGGTATAACAAGTATTTCTTATAAGGATTATATTATAGGAACTCTATTTGGACTTATGCCAAATCAACTAATTTCAACTTATTTCTTTGTAAAAATTGCTAATATTAAAAAGGATTTTAAGGGTGTAATATTTGGAACTTTAATAAAAGGAGCTTATTTAACAGGAGTATATTTTTGTTATAGAAAAAGTAAATACAGGATTAAAGAATAGTTAAAAATAGTCGATATATTAATTAGAAATACATCGAAGGGGGTTTCCGAGGATGCCATTAGCTGCAATAACCAATGGTAGTATAACAAATGGCTTAAATACTACTAGAATTAATTCAACAATAAAGAGTGAAAATATGTATGGAGATGGAACTAATGATATAAATATCTCTGAAAAAAAGAAATATACAGAAGAAGAGATAATTAGTTCTATAGAAAAGGCAAATAAAAGTTTTATTGCTTATGATAGGAGATTTGAATTTTCAATTCATGAAAAAACTAGGGATATTATGGTAAAAGTTATAGATGTAGCTACAGATGAAGTTATAAGAGAAATCCCTCCAGAAAAGATATTAGATATGGTGTCAGCAATTTGGGAAGTAGTTGGAATTATGGTTGATGAAAGGGTGTAGGTGATTTTATGAATACTATGAGAATATCAGGTTTAGCATCAGGAATAGACACTGAAGAAATTATAAATAATTTAATGAAAGTTGAGAGACTAAAGGTTGATAGAGTATTTAGGGATAGACAGACTTTAGTTTGGCGTCAAGAAACATATAATTCTTTGAATAAAGATTTTGCAAACTTTATAATGAATACTAGAAAAAGTTTTGGTTTAACTCAAGTAACATATAAAGGTACTCTTTATCCTAATTCTTATAAAAATTTGACATGGGTTAAAAAAGCAACTTCTTCTAGAGAAGATATAGCAACAGTATCTAGTACATCTAAGGCGGTAAATGGAAACTTTCAGTTGGAAGTAAAAGAATTAGCAAAAGGTGCTACTTTTGTAAGTGGTGAAAAAATAGGAGAAAGTGAGACATTTGGTACAGAATTAGAGTTCGAGCTAATTGCTGGAAAAGACAAGAATGGCGACGATATTAAAAAATTAATAAAAGTAGAAAATAGTAAAGGTGTTACTATAAATGATATCGTTAATAAAATAAATGCGGCTAAAGTAGAAATGTTTGATGGAAAAATAGTAACAGATGGAAAAATAGTAGAAGATGGAGCTCCAAGAGAATTAACAGAAGAAGAAATGAAACAAGTAAAAGAGGTATCTTTAGGAGTGACAGCTTTTTATGATAAAGAAAATGAGAGGCTATTTTTACAAACTACAGAAACTGGGGATAAATCTAGAATAAATATAACTTCTAATAATAACGAATTTATGAATAAATTAAATATCCCTGCTGGAGGAGTAAAAGGTACTAATGCTAAAGTAGAATATAATGGAGTTGAATTACATTATTCATCAAATAATTTTAATATAAATGGTATAGATATAGAGATTAAGTCTAAAGGTATGACTACTATTAAAGTTGATACCGATGTAGATGGAATAATTGAAAAGGTTGAACAGTTTGTTGAAGAATACAATAAATTAGTAGATAAGACTAATAAACTTTTATCCGAAAAACAATATAGGGACTATTATCCTCTGACAAGTGAAGAAAAGAAGTCTATGGATAAAGATGATATAAAACTTTGGGAGGAAAAAGCTAAATCAGGGATTTTAAAAAGCGATACTATAGTTCAAAGAATCATGCAAAATACTAGAACTTCCATATACGAGAAAATAAATACTGATGGAATTTATAAGCATATAACAGAGATAGGAATAAGTACTGAGAAATATGTTAAAGGTAGTCTTGGTGGAAAATTGGTAATTGATGAAGATAAGTTAAAGAAAGCTATCTTAGAAGATCCGGAAAGTGTAATGGAGCTTTTATTTAAAGAAACTAAAGAAGTTAAGCAAGTCATAGATGGGGAAGAAAAAGTTAAAGTAGAAAAAGGCGGCTTAGTATCCAGAATTTATGATGAGATGATGGCGGGAATGGAAGAAATAGTAAATAAATCGGGAGTAGGAGATGACTCCGATTTGTATAGAAGTGTTAGACCTAATATGCTGCTAAATTTTGTTACAGAATTATCCAGTATTAGTTTATTAGATAAAGATGTTTTACAGATGAGTAGAAAACTTGATGATTTAGAAGCGATGCTTTTTAGAAAAGAGAGTGCTTATTATGCAAAGTTTACTGCTATGGAAAAAGCTATTAGTAGAATGAATAGTCAAGGTGCTTGGATAGGACAGCAATTTATGAGATAGGGAAGGGAGAAGAAAATGACATATAACGCTCTTAATCAGTACAAACAAAATGCAGTACTTACTGCTACTCCAGAAGAATTAACATTGATGCTCTATGATGGTGGAATCAAGTTTATGAATATAGGAAAGTATTCCATTGAAAATAAGGATTTAGAAAAAGCTCATTCCTCTTTAATAAGGGCCCAAGATATAATTATGGAGCTTAATGCTTCATTGAATATGGATTATCCTATATCCAACGACTTAAGGAGCTTATATGACTTTGTATTAGACAAGCTTATAGCTGCTAATATAAATAAGGACACTAAACCCATAGATGAGGCTTTAGAGGTAATGACAGATATGAGGGATACTTGGAAGGATGTTATGAAGCAAATAAAACAAAAAGTTTATCAAAATAAGTAGGTGAATAGATGGATAGCAGTATGATAGATACTATGGTAGCTCTATCTAAGGAGAAAAATGAGCTATTATTAGAAATTCTACAATTAACTAAACTACAAAAAGACTTAATAGAAAAAGAAGATATGGAAGAACTAAATTATGTTTTAGATAAAAAAGATAAGATAATGCTAGAAATAGATAAGATAGATGTATCTTTTTTAACTTTATATGGACAACTTAAAAGAGAAGAAAATATAGATAGTCTTGATGAAATAAACACGGATAAATATCCAAACTTAAAAGATTTAAAAGAAGTTGTTGCTGAAGTCACTTCAACTTTAATGAGTATATCTCTTTTAGATGAAAAAAATAATAAGTCTATTAGAGAAAGTTTAGAAAAAACTAAGTTAGAGCTTAGAAGAGTAAAAAAAGGTAAAATAGCATATAAAGGATATAATACTGAAGTTTCGGGAAGTATGTTAATCGATGAAAAAAAATAGAAAGGAATTCCTTTCTATTTTTTGTTTTGGCTGTATATACTGTTAATAAGAAATATATTCTGGGGATAAATAAAATGTAATATATATTCGGAAAATATGAAAAATTGTGGATAAATCAAGAGTATTGTAGTTGTCCACCATTTATCAAGAGTTTATACACATTAAAAAGTAGATTATTAACAGTTTTCCACAGTTTTATACACATAATCCACAGAAAGTTGCAAAAACTATCCACATAACATCCACAGTAGTTTGTTAACAATTTTTATATATTTTATTAAATTGAGGATTTTTAAAATAATAATGTTTATATAGTCCACTTAAGTGGGTATATTATATAATACAAATAGTATAAGCTTTTAGCTTATATGAAAGGAGCTGGGTTTATGAAGATGAATTATACTGGAAAAAATGTAGAGGTAACAGAAGCCTTAAAAGACGTAACTGAAAAGAAATTAGGTAAGTTAGATAAATATTTTCAAAAAGATGTAGAAGGTAATGTAACCTTTAGTGTTGAAAAAAATAGGAAAATAATTGAGGTAACCATAAACCTTCCTGGAACAATACTTAGAGCTGAAGAATCAAGTGATGATATGTATGCTTCTATAGATAAAGCTGTGGATATATTGGAAAGACAAATGAGAAAGCATAAAACAAAATTACAAAGAAGATATCAAAATGGTGAAACCATTAGGTTTGAAAACATAGCACCACTTCCTGTAGAGGAAGAAGGAGAAAAGTTAAAGGTTGTTAAAAGGAAAAAATTTGATCTTAAACCAATGTCTACAGAAGAAGCTGTTTTACAGATGGAATTATTAAGACATAATTTCTTTGTATTCATGAATGCAGACTCTGAGGAAATAAGTGTAATTTATAAGAGAAAAGATGGACATTATGGGTTGATAGAGCCAGAGTTTTAATAGTATAATTAAATATAGATGTGAAAATTGCAGGATATTCATCCTGCAATTTTTTATGATATCCTTTATGTTGTAAGGAATTCAAATAAATGATAAAATAAATAATGGTCTGAACTTTTTTTGAAAGGTGGTTAAATCAATGAAAGGCTTATTTGGAAAAGTTTTTGGTTCCTATAGTGATAGAGAATTGAAAAAAGTGACTCCATTTGTAGATAAAATTGAATCCTTAGATGGAGAAATGCAAAGCTTAACAGATGAACAGCTAAAAGGAAAGACAGTAGAATTTAAAGATAGATTAAATAAAGGTGAAACCCTTGATGATATTTTGCCTGAGGCTTTTGCAGTAGTTAGAGAAGCTTCTTCTAGAGTTCTTGGTAAGAAACATTTTAAAGTTCAGTTAATTGGAGGAGTAATACTTCATCAAGGTAGAATTTCTGAAATGAAAACAGGAGAAGGAAAAACATTAATGGCTACTCTTCCCGCTTATTTAAATGGACTTACAGGCAAAGGAGTTCATGTTGTAACAGTTAATGATTATCTAGCTAAGAGAGATAGACAATGGATGGGAAAAATTTATGAGTTCCTAGGTTTAACAGTAGGATGTATAGTTCATGGTTTAACTAGCGAGGAAAGAAAAGCAGCTTATAACTGTGATATAACTTATGGAACTAATAATGAATTTGGCTTTGATTATTTAAGAGATAATATGGTTATATATAAAGAAGAAATGGTTCAAAGAAAGCTCTATTATGCTATAGTAGACGAAGTAGACAGTATTCTAGTAGACGAAGCTAGAACTCCATTAATTATCTCAGGAATAGGAGATAAATCTACAAAGTTATATGAAGCTGCTGATAGTTTTGTAAGAACTTTAACTGGTAGAATAATCGACCCTAAAGAAGAAAAGATTGATGTCTTTAATAGAGAAATTAAGGAAGAAACAGTAGACTTTTTAATTGATGAAAAAGCAAAGTCTTGTACCTTGACTGAAAAAGGTACGGCAAAGGCGGAAAACTTCTTTGGCTTAGAAAACTTAGCTGATGTTAATAATATGGAAATAGCCCACCATATAAACCAAGCTCTAAAAGCAAGAAACATTATGAAAAGAGATATTGACTATGTAGTGAAAGATGGCGAAGTCCTTATAGTAGACGAATTTACTGGTAGATTAATGTATGGTAGAAGATATAGTGATGGTTTACATCAAGCCATAGAAGCTAAGGAAGCTTTAAATGTAAAGAGTGAGTCAAAGACTTTAGCAACTATAACATTTCAAAATTACTTTAGAATGTATGAAAAACTATCAGGGATGACAGGTACTGCTAAAACAGAAGAATCAGAGTTTAGAGAAATATATGGTATGGATGTCGTAGAAATTCCAACTAATAAACCAGTAGTTAGAGATGACTTACCAGATAGTGTATATAAAAACGAAGAAGCAAAGTTTAGAGCAGTAGTAAAAGAAATAAAGGAAAGACATGCTATAGGTCAACCTATATTAGTAGGTACTATATCTATTGAAAAGTCAGAGGTTTTAAGTAAGCTGCTTAAAAAAGAAGGAGTTCCTCATGAGGTATTAAATGCCAAATACCATGAAAGGGAAGCAGAAATAGTTGCACAAGCAGGTAGATTTGGTGCTGTAACTATAGCTACCAATATGGCTGGTAGAGGTACAGATATTGTTCTTGGGGGAAATCCAGAATTCTTATCTAAACTAGAGATGAAGAAGAAAGGATATTCTGATGAGATCTTAGGTTTAGTAGATAGCTTCTTTGAAATTGAGGATGAGGAAGTTTTAGAGGCAAGAAAGACTTATAAAGAATTATATGACAAGTACAAAGAAGATATAGATGTTGAAAACGAAAAGGTAGTTAAGGCAGGAGGACTTCATATAATTGGTACTGAAAGACATGAATCTAGACGTATTGATAACCAGCTAAGAGGTCGTTCTGGTAGACAAGGAGACCCTGGTTCTTCAAGATTCTTTATATCTTTAGAAGATGATTTAATGAGATTGTTTGGTGGAGAAAGGATTAAGGAAATAATAGATAACATAAATATGCCTGATGATGAGCCCTTAGAGCATAGACTTTTAACTAAATCTATAGAAAATGCTCAAAAAAAGGTAGAAGGCAACAACTTTGCTATTAGAAAGCATGTATTAAAGTATGATGATGTAATGAATAAACAGAGAGAAGTAATCTATGGAGAAAGAAGAAAGGTATTAGAGGGAGAAAACCTAAGGGATCATATTCAAGGAATGGCTGCTAGTTTAGTAGAATCTAATGTAGAGATGTATACAAGACAAAGCAAGTATCCTGAAGAATGGGATCTAGCTGGGTTAGAAAATTATTTAATTAATTTGTTCCAATTTAAAAAGGGATTCCTATCCTTTGACAATATAGAAAACTTAACTAAAGAAAGTTTAATAGAAAAAATCTTAGAGATGGTGGAAGATAAATATAAGGTTAAGGAAAAAGAATTTGGAGAAGACAATTTTAGAGAATTAGAAAGAGTGGTTCTTCTTCAGGTTGTAGATAGTAAATGGATGGATCACATAGATGCTATGGATCAGTTAAGGCAAGGAATTGGTCTAAGGGCATACGGGCAAGTAGATCCTGTTAGAGCGTATCAAATGGAAGGTTTTGATATGTTTGATGAAATGACTCATAGTATCTGGGAAGATACAGTGAAATTTTTATATCAGGTAGAAAATCCAGAAAAGGTTCAAAGAAAGAGAGTAGCAGAACCTATTTCCACTAATGCTGAAGAAACCAGCAAGCCTTTGGTTAAAGATAAAAAAGTAGGTAGAAATGATCCCTGTCCTTGTGGCAGTGGAAAAAAATATAAAAAATGTTGTGGAGCTAATGAATAGGGGGGATTAAATGGAGGAAATTTATTTAGACAAGGAAAAACTTCAGAATATTAAAGAGATGGTTAAAGAGCTGGGTGTTTCTCTTTGACATTGAAGGCTTAAGAGAAAAGGCTTTATCTTTAGAGAAAGAATCCTATGATGAGTCTTTTTGGAAAGATATAGACAAGGCTCAAAGAATAATGCAGGAAGTAAAGTCTTTAAACAATCAAGTTAAAGAATATGATGATTTAATGGAATCCATAGAAGATTTAGAAATTTTAATGGATTTAGCCATAGAAGAAGAAGCCTATGATATTTATAAGGAAATAAAAGAAAGTTTAAATAAGATATCTAGCGTAGCAGAAGAGTTTAAGTTATCAACTTTATTAAGTGGGGAATTTGATAAAAGTAATACTATACTTTCTATTCATTCAGGAGCAGGAGGGTTAGAAGCTCAAGACTGGGCTGAAATGCTTCTTAGAATGTATAGAAGATGGGCAGAACAAAAAGGCTTTCAAGTGGAAACTTTAGATATACTCCCTGATACAGAAGGAGGAATCAAAAGTGTAACCTTATTGATTAAGGGATTTAATTCTTACGGTTATCTGAAGTCTGAAAAAGGGGTACATCGTCTTATTAGAATTTCTCCTTTTGATTCATCGGGAAAAAGACATACTTCTTTTGCAAGTATAGATGTGTATCCAGAATTAAATGAAGACATGGACATTGAAATAAATCCATCAGACTTGAAAATAGACACATATAGGTCTAGTGGAGCTGGAGGTCAATATGTAAATACGACAGATTCCGCCGTTAGAATAACACATATTCCCACAGGCATTGTTGTTCAATGTCAAAGTGAAAGATCACAACATAGCAATAAGATTACAGCTATGAATATGCTTAAGGCAAAACTAGTTCAATTAAAAGAAGAAGAACAAAAAGAAAAAATTGAAGATTTACAAGGAAGCTACATTCAAATTGGATGGGGCTCTCAAATAAGATCTTATATATTTCATCCCTATAGTATGGTTAAAGATCATAGGACAAACATGGAAGTAGGAGATGTAGACAGGGTTATGGATGGAGATATAGATCCCTTTATTAATGAGTATTTGAAACAAAGAGCCCTTCTTTAAAAGAAGGGCTAATTTTTTTCAAAAATGGTAGGACTTTTGTAACATTTGTCGAATATTAAATTAGGGGATTTTGGTAATTAATTAGATATGGAGGTTATATATGGATATTTTAAAAATGCTTATAGATGAATTTAATCTAAAGCCCTTTCAAGTAAAAAACACTATTGAACTATTAGATGAAGGAAATACTATTCCTTTTATTGCTAGGTATAGAAAGGAACAGACTGGTGAGCTAAAGGATATAGTCTTGCGTGACTTATCCAATAGATTAACTTATTTAAGAAATTTAGAAGCGAGGCAAGAAGAAGTAATAAGGCTAATTGATGAGCAAAATAAATTAACAGAAGAATTAAGAACAGAAATATTAGCTTCTGAAAGCCTTCAAAGAATTGAGGACTTGTACAGACCTTTCAGACCAAAGAGAAGGACTAGAGCTACTATAGCTAAGGAAAAAGGCTTAGAAGGATTGGCAGAAATAATACTTAATCAAAATTTAAAGAAAGGAGAATTAGCAAAAGTTGTATCAACTTTTATTAACGAAGAAAAAGAGGTCAATAATGCAGAAGAAGCTTTAAATGGAGCCATGGATATAATTGCTGAAATCATTTCTGATAATCCAAACTACAGAGAAATTATTAAGAGGGTAGCCAATGATAGGGGATTAATAGTTGTAGAGGCTGTAAATAATGAAGAAAAATCTGTATATGAGATGTATTATGACTACAAAGAACCTATAAAAACTATTGCAAATCATAGAATATTAGCCATAAATAGGGGAGAAAAAGATAAAAAATTAAAGGTTGCCTTAAATATCTTAGATGAAGAATTGATAAATTTGCTAAAGGAAAAGGTTATCCTGGATAAAAATCTAGATACATCCGAATATTTAGAAAGATCTATAGAAGATAGCTATAAAAGATTGATATTTCCTTCAATAGAAAGAGAGATAAGAAATAATTTAACGGAAAGAGCTGAAGAAGAAGCTATAAAAGTTTTTGCACTAAATTTAAAACCCCTTCTACTACAACCTCCAATTAAGGGAAAAACAGTTATGGCCATAGACCCAGGATTTAGGACGGGATGTAAGGTGGCTGTAATAGACGATACAGGAAAGCTTTTGACATATACAACAGTTTATCCTACAGAACCTCAAAATCAAGTTGAAAAAACTAAAGATGAATTAAAGGAATTAATAAATAAATTTAATGTAGATATTATTGCAATAGGAAATGGAACTGCTTCTAGAGAGACAGAAATGGTAGTGGCAGAAATGATAGGAGAATTAAATAAAGATATTTCCTATATAATAGTTAGTGAAGCAGGGGCTTCAATTTATTCTGCTTCAGAAGTGGGAATTAAAGAGTTTCCTGATTTAGATGTATCTATAAGAGGAGCTGTATCTATAGGAAGGAGACTTCAAGATCCATTAGCAGAATTAGTTAAAATAGAACCTAAGTCTATTGGTGTGGGCCAATATCAGCATGACTTAAATCAAGGAAAACTTAATGAATCATTAACAGGTGTTGTGGAAGATTGTGTTAATAGTGTGGGAGTTGACTTAAATACTGCTAGTCCATCTTTATTAAAATATGTAGCTGGCATTTCAACAAGAGTAGCTGATAATATAATTAATCATAGGGAAGAGAAAGGAAAATTTAAAAATAGAAAAGAATTACTAAAAGTTAAAGGATTAGGAGAAAAAACCTTTATTCAGTGTGGAGGATTTTTGAGAATTCCAGAAGGTACTAATCCTCTAGATAATACAGGAGTCCATCCAGAATCTTATGATACAGCAGAAAAGTTACTGGAAATGGACTATTTAAGTGGGGATATAAAAAGTATATCAGAAGAATTAAACGTAGGCATACCTACATTACAAGATATAATTAATGAACTAAAAAAACCTGGTAGGGATCCAAGAGATGAAATGCCAAAACCTATATTAAGACAAGATGTATTAAAAATAGAAGATTTAAAAAAAGATATGGTGCTAATGGGGACTATTAGAAACGTAGTTGATTTTGGAGCATTTGTAGATATTGGTGTAAAAGAAGATGGGCTGGTACATATATCTTGTCTATCTAAGGGGTTTATTAGACATCCTAAGGAAGTCGTTAAAGTAGGGGATATAGTTAAAGTTAAAATACTAGATGTAGATATGGAGAGGGGTCGAATTTCCCTTAGCATGAAGGATATCTAAATTATCAGAGGTGGCTTAGTATTCGGGTGGAGTTAAAGCTCCACTTGAACTTAGTCTTACTTTATAGTGGGGGGCATGCAAGGTGTGGAAGTCGATAGATGATTTTGAAAAGGAACTAAAAAGAATTGAATATTTAAGAAATATGGGTGAATTAATGGAAGGAGTAACCCATGATCTCAATAATCTACTTACAACTATTTCTGGGTTATCACAACTATCTTTATTAAAAGATGCTTCTGTTGAAGTAAAGAATAATTTGAGAATCATAAATCAAACTGCCCTAGATGGAAAAACTGTAATAGATAAAATTCATAACTATATTAGAGGAAGCTATAACTCTAAAAAAGATTATCATTATTTTGATGATATTGTGATAAGTAGTTTAGCTATGGCGAAACACAGGTTTAAAACCATAAACACATTGGAGAAACACAATGTTTGCTTAGAAACCGATCTAAATTGTAATGGAATAATTTATTGTAATGAATATGAGATTAGACAAGGAATATTAAACATAATATTAAATGGAATAGATGCCATAGAAGGAAAAGATGGAATCTTAATAGTTAGAACTTATAATGAAGATAATTGTGCAGTTGTTGAAATATCAGATAATGGTGTAGGCATAGATGAAGAAACTATGGAAAAGTTATTTGAACCATACTTTACCACAAAGGGTTCTAAAGGAACTGGTCTGGGGTTAAATATTGTGAAAAATATATTGAGAGATCATTCTGCTGAAATAAGCGTAGAGAGTAAAGTAGGAGAAGGAACAACTTTTAAAACTAAATTTACTATAGTTGAAAACATACATGTTGATGAAGATAAAAAGAAAGGATATAATATTGTTTAGAGTAACGAAATATTAAGGGGGGAATTTTTTATGGTATTTATTAAAAATGGAACCGTATATACTATGGCAGGAGAAATCATTGAAAATGGATCTATACTTATAAAAGATGGTAAAATAATTGAAGTAGGTAAGGATTTAGTTGCACCTTTAGATGCACAAGTAATTGATGCAGAAGGGAAAATGGTAACTCCTGGTTTTATTGATGCACATTGTCACTTAGGTATGTGGGAAGAAGGCATGGGATTTGAAGGAAGCGACGGGAATGAAATGGTTGATCCTGTAACCCCTCATTTAAGAGCTATAGATGCTATAAATCCAATGGATATATCCTTTGAAGAAGCATATGTTGGAGGAGTAACTACGGCTGTTACAGGACCAGGTAGTGCCAATGTAGTAGGAGGTACTTTTGTAGCTGTTAAAACTTATGGTAAGAGAATAGATGACATGATTATTAAAGATCCAATTGCTATGAAAATTGCTTTTGGAGAAAATCCTAAGAGAGTATATGAAAGCCAAAAAAAATCTCCTATGACTAGAATGGCAACTGCAGCTATATTAAGAGAAACTTTATTTAAAGCAAAAACTTATATGGAGAAAAAGGAAAAAGCAGAAGATCCATCAAAAATGCCTGATTATGATATGAAGATGGAAGCAATGATAAAAGTACTTAAAAAAGAAATTCCTTTAAAAGCTCATGCCCATAGAGCAGATGATATATTTACTGCTTTAAGAATTGCTAAAGAATTTGATGTAGACATTACTTTAGAACATTGTACTGAAGGACATTTAATAGCAGATTATTTGGCTAAGGAAGGTAAAGGGGCTATAGTTGGACCAACTCTATCCAACAGATCAAAGGTTGAGTTAAGAAACCTTACTTTTGATACACCAAGAGTACTTCATGAGGCTGGAGTTAAAATAGCTATAATGACCGACTCCCCAGTAATACCACTTCAATATTTACCAATATGTGCAGGACTTGCACATAGATCTGGTTTAGATGAAATGGAAGCGTTAAAGGCAATTACCATAAATCCTGCTGAGATTGTAGGCATTGCTGATAGAGTAGGAAGTATTGAAGTAGGCAAGGATGCAGATATAGTAATATTTGATGGTAATCCAATTAAAGATATAGATTGTAAAACTTATGCTACTATCATCAATGGAGAGATAGTTTACAAAAAATTCTAATTATTTGACATGTATTAAGAAGAGTAATATAATATATTATGAATAATAAGATATATCTTCAGGGGGAGGTGCAATTCCTCACCGGCGGTAAAGCCCGCGAGCCAATATAAAATTTGGTTGACTTGGTTAGATTCCAAGGCCGACAGTTAAAGTCTGGATGGAAGAAGATGTAGTATAATTTATGACTATTTTTGTACCCCGAAGATTCTTCTTCGGGGTTTTTTAAATCCCTGAAGAAAATAAAAAATGGAGGGATTTTTTATGTACACATTAAACAAAGAATCATGGAATACAAGAACTATGGTTAAAGTTTCAGTGTTGGGAGTTATTGGATTCATACTTATGCTATTCGATTTTCCCCTATGGTTTGCACCACCTTTTTTAAAGTTTGATATTTCAGATTTACCTTCTTTGATTGGTGCTTTTTCTTTAGGACCTATGGCAGGAGTATTGGTTCAGTTGCTTAAAAATATTTTAAACGTAGTAATAGAAGGCTCGACTACTATGATAGTAGGAGAATTTTCTAATTTTGTAGTAGGAAGTATATTTGCATATATAGCAGGATATATCTATTATAAAGATAAAAATTTTAAGAATGCTTTAATTGGATTAATAGTAGGAACTTTTGCAATGACTGCTTTAATTTCGGTTATAAACTATTTTTTCATGATTCCTTTTTATGCAAAACTATTTGGAATGTCTATAGAGAAAATAGTAGATATGGGAAATGCCGTTAATAAAAGGGTTGTAGATTTTAAATCTTTAATCATATATGCTATAGTCCCATTTAATTTATTAAAAGGGCTAGTAGTATCTTTAGTAACTATACTAATATATAAAAAAATATCACCAATACTTCATAGATAAATAATAAAAGGATTTTCTATAAAGCTATTATAGAAAATCCTTTTGTTTTATATTAGCTCTTTTATAATTTTTAATAGAAAAAGTATATTAGGATAAAATCTAAATAATATTAAAATAATCAATGAAGGATTAATAATGTAGCGTAAAAAACACGTAAGTGCTATAATATTAGGGAGTTTTATAAATAGGAAGGTTGAGTTTATGCTGGAAATAAGATTAAAAGGATTAGAAGAAACCGAAAAATTTGGTATTAAATTAGGAGAAGTTTTACAGAGTGGGGATATAGTTTGTCTTAATGGAGAATTAGGTGCTGGAAAGACCACTCTTACTAAATCTATAGGAAAAGGATTAGGGGTAGAAGAATATATAACTAGCCCGACTTTTGCTCTAATAAATGAATATGAGGGAAGAGTAAGGGTTTATCATTTTGATGTATATAGATTGGAAAATGTAGATGAATTATATGACCTAGGGTTTGATGAATATTTTTATGGAAATGGGGTTTCCATAGTAGAATGGGCAGAAAAGATAGAAAAGCTACTTCCTAAGGAAAGAATTATAATTAATATAGATAAAGGCAAAACTCTAGATGAAAGGATAATAGTTATAACTGGTGAAGGAAATAGGTATAAAGAAATAATTAAGGAGTTGAATATAGATTGAAAGTATTGGCTTTAGATACATCCACTATGATGGCAACTTGTGCAGTCTTAGATGAAAATAGAGTTTTGGGGGAGTATTCTTTAAATCAGGATATGACCCATTCTGAAAAATTAGTTCCTATGATAAGGGAAGTTCTTTATAGCTTAAACTTAAAAGTAGAAGATATAGACCTATATGGTGCAGCTATTGGACCTGGTTCTTTTACTGGACTTAGAATTGGGATAGCAACTATTAAAGGTTTTGCTCATTTATTTGAGAAACCAATAGTTGGCGTATCTACGTTAGAAGGATTAGCCTATAATTTACCTTGCAGCAAAATAATAGTTCCCATGATTGATGCCAGGAGAGATAGAGTATATACAGGTATATATGGTTCGGAAAAGAAAAATATTAAAACTATAATGAAGCCTACAGTTCTAGATATTAATGAATTACTCAGTATATTGAATGATTCTTATGAAGAAATAGTAGTAAATGGAGATGGATCTCTTCTACATAGAGATATTATAAATGAAACTTTGAAGGAGAAAGTTATATTTTCTACTATAGGTCAAAATATGTGTAGAGCTGTTAGTATTGGTGAATTAGCAATAAAGAAATATAGAGAAGGGAATATTGATAATTATTACAGCTTAATTCCAGATTATTTAAGAGAATCTCAGGCACAACGTGAATTAGATGAAAAGAGGCGAAAATAAATATGGATATTATCATTCGAGAAATGAGAGAAAAGGACTTAGACAGGATAATGGAAATAGAAGAAAGTGTATTTACTACTCCTTGGTCTAGAGAAGCCTTTTTACTTGAAATGACTCGGAATCTACTTGCAAAATATATTGTAGCAGAAATAGATAATAAGATTATAGGCTATGGAGGAATATGGTTAATAATTGATGAAGGTCATATTACCAATATAGCTGTTGATGAAGAATATAGAGGATTGGGAGCAGGAAAGAGATTAATAGAAGGTCTTATAAACTTGTGTAGTGATAGAGGTATAAGAGCTATGACCTTAGAGGTAAGAAAAAGCAATTTAATTGCTCAAAGATTATATGAGCAATATGGATTTATAAAGTCTGGTATTAGGCCTAGGTATTATTCTGATGACAATGAAGATGCAGTCATTATGTGGAAGAGCATAGAAGTATGATAAGAGGTGATAAAAATGTTAACATTAGCAATAGAAACTTCCTGTGATGAAACTTCTTGTGCTGTAGTCAAGGATGGAAGAGAAGTTTTATCTAATATTATCTCCTCCCAAATAGAAATTCATCGTAAATTTGGAGGAGTAGTTCCAGAAGTAGCTTCAAGAAAACATATAGAAAATATAAATCAAATAATAGGGCAGGCTTTAGATGAAGCTAATGTAACCTTTAAGGATATAGATTTAGTTGGAGTGACTCAAGGCCCAGGTTTAGTGGGAGCTTTGTTAGTAGGCATATCTACAGCAAAAGCAATAGCTTTTGGCTTAGACTTGCCTATTATTGGAGTAAACCATATACAAGGTCATGTTTGCGCTAATTATATAGAACATAAAAACCTGGAGCCTCCTTTTACCTGTTTAATAGTATCTGGAGGACATACCTATTTAGTACAAGCTAATAGTTATACGGATTATGAATTAATAGGGAGAACTCGAGATGATGCTGCAGGGGAAGCTTTTGATAAAGTAGCTAGAGCTTTAGGTCTTTCTTATCCAGGAGGTCCTTTGATAGATAAATTAGCTAAGGTTGGTAATAAGGAAGCTATCTATTTTCCAAGGGTATTTTTAGAAGATAGTAGTTATGATTTTAGTTTTAGTGGATTAAAGACCGCAGTTCTTAACTATTTAAATCAAGCAAATCAAAAAGGTGAAGACATAGTAGTAGAAGATGTGGCTGCTAGTTTTCAACAAGCTGTTTTAGATGTTCTTGTTGAAAAAGCTTTTAGATTAGCTAAAGAAAAAGGCTCTGATAAAATAGTCATAGCTGGAGGTGTTGCAGCTAATGAGGGATTGAGAAGTTTAATGGAAAGTAGGGAAAAAGAAGAAGGAATAGATATTCTTTATCCTTCAAAAGTATTGTGTACAGACAATGCTGCTATGATAGGATCGGCTGCATATTTTAACTATATTGAAGGTAAGGAGTCAGATCTTTATCTTAATGTGATTCCAAATTTAGACTTTAAGTAATAATCTTCAACATGATTTTTCACATATTGTCCACATATTTATGCTGGTTTACCATAAAAATATGTGGACAATGTGGAAAGATAGGGAAAAAAGGTGTAAAACATGGCTATATCCTTGGGGATAACTCTGTGGATTCTGTGTATAACTTGTGGACTCAATGTGGACATTATTCGTCTGTTAAATTTATCCATTTGTCATATAAAGACTCTAAATTTGATTGAAGGATTTCTCTTTCCTTGGTTAACTCTACAATTTTTTCAGGGTTGTTATATAGATCTGAATCGCATAATAATTTATCTAGTTTTTCGATTTTATTTTCTTCCTCGGAAATATTTTTTTCTAATTCTACAATTTCTTTACGTTTAATTCTTTCTTGCTGAAGCATTTCTTTTTCTTTTTTACGTTCCAATTTAAGTTGAGTTTTAGTTTTACTACTTTCATCATCATCTTCATATATGACTTCATTCTTTTTTTCTAAATAATAGTCATAATTACCTAAGTATTCTTTAATACCTTCTTTAGTTAATTCAAGAATTTTATTTGAAACTCTATTTAAAAAGTATCTATCATGAGATATAACGAATAAAGTACCTTCATAATTTAATATGGCTTCTTCTAGAACTTCTTTAGAGTCTATATCTAAATGATTAGTAGGTTCGTCCATTAATAAGAAATTAGCATTAGATAACATTAACTTTAATAAAGAAAGTCTTCCTTTTTCACCACCACTTAAATCGCTTATTTCTTTAAATATATCATCACCAATGAATAAAAACTGGCTCAATATACTTCTTATTTGATAATGATCCATAGTAGGATTCTCATCCCATATTTCATCTACTACGGTTTTATTTAAATTAAGCTTAGTCATTTCTTGATCAAAATAACCTGTAACTACATGATGACCTATGTTTATTTCTCCACTATCTTTAGCTATTTGACCTAAAATTATTTTAAAAAGTGTAGTCTTTCCTATACCATTGGCTCCAATAAGGCCAACCTTTTCTCCTCTATAAACAGTAAAGTTAATATCTTCTAACAACTTGAAATCTTTAAAACTTTTTTCTAAACTTTCTACTCTTAGAACCTCTCTACCACTTTTAATCTTAGGCTCAAAAGTGATTCTCGCTTTTTTTGAATCTATTGGTTTATTAAAAACCTTTATCTTGTCCAACATTTTTTGTCTACTTTGAGCTTGCCTAATATATCTTTGGCCTCCATAGTTCATAAAACGACGGATTATTTCTTCCTGTCTTTTTATTTCTTTTTGTTGATCTTCAAATTTTTTCTTTAATAATTCCAATTCTTTTTTTCTTTGTTCCATGAATTTAGTATAGCTGACATTATATATAGATAACTTTAAGTTATCTATATGAAATATTTTAGATACTACATTATCTAAAAAGTATCTATCATGAGATATGATTAATACTGCTCCTTTATACTCATTTAAAAATCTTTCCAACCAATCAATAGCATTAATATCTAAATGATTTGTAGGTTCGTCAAGTAATAATAGATCTGGTTTTTCAAGAAGAAGTTTAGCTAAAGAAAGTCTGGCTTTTTGACCACCACTTAAAACATTTACAGACTTTTCCAAATCTTCATCTTGAAATCCAAGACCTTTCAATATGCCTTTTATTTCTGATTTATATCCATATCCATTTAAGGCAATAAATTTTTCAGATAAATGTCCATATTCGTCCATTAGTATAGTTAACTTTTCAGTCTCACCTTTAGAACTTTCAAAAGCTATTTCATTTTCTAAGGTTCTTAAATTCTCTTCCATTAATATTAGGTTCTCAAATACTTGCAAACATTCATCAAAAACATTTTTATCGCTTTCCATTCTTGTCTGTTGTTTTAAATATCCTACCTTTAGACCTTTTTGAACATATATTTCTCCACTATCTTGACTTGTTTCTCCTGCTAATATATTAAAAAGAGTAGTTTTTCCTGAACCATTAAGACCAATTAGTCCAATTTTATCTCCATCTTCTACAGTAAAGCTTATATTATCTAATATAGTATCTACCACATAGGATTTAGTTATATTCTTGCATGAAAGGACTATCATTTCTATTTCCTCCTAAATATTATTCTCCTATATTTTATCAGAAAAAATAGTCCTTTAAAAGTAAGGACTATTTTTACCTCTTTAAATCAAGCTCCATTGCCATAGAAGATAAAACTTTATCTACTAAATCTAAATCACATTTTCCTTCTCTAGTATAGTGACCACATTTAATACAAGTTTCAAATTTTTCTTCATAGCTGTCAGCTGATGAAGTTAATTCTGTATTTTCTCTTGGAGTATAAGAATCGCAGTACAAAGCTATTTTTCGTAGCTGTTCTCTACTTGCCAAAAAAATCCCTCCTTAATATAATAACTATATTTATTATTTCAAATTAGTGGTTTAATATTCACGATATGGGGAAAAAATAATAAGAGTGATTTTTTCTAATATGTAAAAAAAATTAAAAATTTCATTATTTTTGACACAAATATTTCAAAGTGTTATAATATAGTGAGCAAAATATATGATTTAGGTGGGGGATTTAAAATATGGATAAAGACAGTAAAGTATCTATAACTGTTATTAGAAGACTACCTAAGTATTATAGGTATTTGGGAGACTTGCTTAAAAAGGGAATAAATCGAATTTCTTCTCAAGAGTTGAGTAAGATGACTGGATTTACAGCTTCTCAAATAAGACAAGATTTAAATAATTTTGGTGGATTTGGACAACAGGGTTATGGATATAACGTAGAGGAGCTACATAACCAATTAGGAAGAATATTAGGATTAGATACAGTATATAATGCAGTAATTGCTGGTGCTGGAAACTTGGGCCAGGCTGTGGCAAATTACAAAGGTTTTGAAGATGCTGGTTTTAAAGTATTATGTCTTTTTGATAAAAATCCTAAATTAATAGGACTAAAAATTAGAGAAATAGAAATCAGAGATGTAGATTCATTGGAGGAGTTTATTAAAGAGAATAATGTAGAAATTGGAATTATAACTACTCCTAAAGAAAATGCTCAAGATATTGCAGATACTTATATTAAAAGCGGTATAAAAGGTATTTGGAACTTTGCTCCAGCAGATTTGAAAGTTCCCGAAGATATAATAGTAGAAAATGTCCATTTAAACGAAAGTTTATTTACACTTTCATATTTCCTAAAAAATAGGTCTGATTACACAACTTAAACCTATAAGGGTATACTTAGTTGTCTGAACTTTTAAAAAAGTCTAACGAATGTTAATATCGTAACAAAAATTAACAGTTATTTGTATATTATTAAACAGAGAAAAATAGAAAAATGCTATAAAAAGCCTATTTCATCATAAAAATTGATGAAATAGGCTTTTTATTCTATATATACCAGTAAAAAACAATAAAAAAATAACTAAATTAGGATAAATAATTAACAATAATTATAGAAATAAAAACCTAAATGAATTATAATGAAAGTATCAGGTATTTAGCCAATATATTAGGGAGGGAAATAAAATATGAATTTCAATTTAACAAAAGAGCAAGAAATGGTAAGAAGTGTAATGAAAGAGTTTACTGAAAAAGAAGTAAAACCTATTGCTGCTGAAATCGATGAAACAGAAAGATTTCCAAGGGAGACAGTAGAAAAGATGGCTAAGTATAACATGTTGGGCATACCTTTCCCAGTAGAATATGGCGGTTCCGGTGCTGATGAAGTGGCTTATGCAATTGCAGTGGAAGAACTATCAAAGGCTTGTGCTACAACAGGTGTTATATGTTCTGCTCATACATCTCTTGGTTGCTGGCCAATATATAAATACGGTAGTGAAGAACAAAAACAAAAGTATCTAGTACCTTTAGCAAAAGGAGAAAAATTAGGGGCTTTTGGATTAACTGAACCAAATGCAGGAACTGATGCAGCTGGTCAACAAACTATAGCAATTTTAGAAGGCGATAATTATATATTAAATGGTAGTAAAATATTTATAACTAACGGTGGACAGGCAGATGTTTATATAATATTTGCAATGACAGATAGAAGTAAAGGAACTAGAGGAATAAGTGCATTTATTGTTGAAAAAGATTTTCCAGGATTTAGTATAGGAAAGATTGAAGAAAAAATGGGTATTAGAGCTTCAGCTACTACAGAACTTATTTTCCAAGAATGTATAGTTCCTAAAGAGAATCTTCTTGGGAAAGAAGGAGAAGGTTTTAAAATTGCCATGTCAACCCTTGATGGTGGTAGAATTGGTATAGCTGCTCAAGCTTTAGGTATAGCAGCAGGAGCTTTAGATGAAACAGTAAAATATGTTAAAGAAAGAGAACAATTTGGAAGACCAATTTCTAAATTCCAAGGAATTCAATGGATTTTAGCAGATTTAGCTACAGAAATAGAAGCTGCTAGATTATTAGTATATAAAGCAGCTTATAATAAGGCAAACAATCTACCTTATAGTAAAGAAGCAGCTATGGCTAAATTATTTGCTGCAGAAACAGCAATGAATGTTACTACTAAATGTGTACAATTACATGGTGGATATGGATATACAAAAGATTATCCTGTTGAAAGAATGATGAGAGATGCTAAGATAACTGAAATATATGAAGGTACATCCCAAGTACAACAAATGGTTATTGCAGCCAATTTATTAAAATAACAGGTAGAGGAGGAAGATTGATGAATATTATAGTATGTCTAAAACAAGTTCCTGATACTAACGAAGTTAGGATTGATCCTGTTAGAGGAACCTTAATTCGTGAAGGAGTACCAAGTATTATTAATCCAGATGATAGAAATGCTTTAGAAGAAGCTTTAAGAATAAAAGATGAAAATAGTGATGTAAAAGTTACAGTGCTTAGTATGGGACCACCTCAAGCTGATGTAGCTTTAAGAGAAGCTCTAGCTATGGGAGCTGATGATGCAATATTGTTAAGTGACAGAGCATTTGCTGGTTCTGACACTTGGGCAACATCTACTGCATTAGCAGCAGGTCTAAAGAAAATTGGTGATTATGATATTATATTCTGTGGTAGACAAGCGATTGATGGAGATACAGCACAAGTTGGACCTCAAATAGCGGAACATTTAGGTTTACCTCAAATAACTTATGTAGAAGAACTAAAAATTGAAAAAGACAAGGTAATAGCTAAGAGATCATTAGAAGATGGACACTTTATTATAGAATCAGAAATGCCTGTTTTACTTACAGCTATAAAAGAATTAAATGAACCAAGATATCCTTCTATAAAAGGTATATATGAAGCTCATAAAGCAGACAGAGTAAAAGTTTGGTCAGCTGCCTATGTAGAAGCAGATAAGAGTAACTTAGGGTTAGATGGTTCACCAACTCAAGTTAATAAGTCCTTTACACCACCTGGAAGATCTGGTTCAGGTGAAATTTTACAAGGTAGTGCTAAGGAAGTAGTAAGAGATTTAATCGTAAGATTAAAAGAAAAACAAGTTATTTAGTATACCTATGAAAAAAAGGAGGAAATAGGCATGGCAGTAAAAGTAATGGAATTAAAATGTATCGGTTGTGGAAAATGTGTTAGAGTATGCCCTTTTGATGCTATAGAAATGAATGACAAAAAGGCAAAAATAACAGAGAAATGTACAGCCTGTGGACAATGTGTTGAAGCGTGTCCAGTTAAGGTTATAGAAAAAGAAGAAGCTAAAAAACGTGGAGTTAATGTTGATGAATATAGAGGCGTTTGGGTATTTGCAGAACAAAGAGAAGGAAACCTATTAAATGTGGCTATTGAATTAGTAGGAGAAGGTAGAAAAATAGCTGATGCTCTAGAAACAGAATTAACTGCAGTATTATTAGGAAATAAAGTAGATGATTTAGCGGAAAAATTAGTAAAATATGGTGCAGATAAGGTACTATATGCAGATAGTGAACTATTAGAAGTATATACTACTGATGGATATACAAAAGTAATCTATGATATGATTGATGAAATAAAACCAGAAATAATGTTAATTGGTGCTACTAATATAGGTAGAGATTTAGGGCCAAGAATTTCTGCAAGAGTACACACTGGACTTACAGCAGATTGTACAAGATTAGATGTAGATTTAGAAAACAGAAGACTTATGCAAACTCGTCCAGCCTTTGGTGGAAACTTAATGGCTACTATTATATGTCCTGATCATAGACCACAAATGTCTACAGTTAGACCAGGAGTTATGGAAAAAGCTAAATATGATGAAAACAGAACTGGAGAAATCATTAAGTTTACTCCAAATTTAAATAGTGAAGATATTAAAGCAAAAGTTATTGAAGTAGTTAAAGGCGGTAAAGCAGAAGTACAGCTTGAAGAAGCTAAAATTATAGTCTCTGGTGGTAGAGGACTTGGAAATACAGAAGGATTTAAACTTATTGAAGACTTAGCTAAAAAGTTGGGTGGAGTAGTTGGTGCAAGCCGTGCTACAGTAGATGCTGGTTGGATTGAGCATGGTCACCAAGTAGGACAAACTGGTAAAACTGTTAGACCTACTTTATATGTAGCTTGTGGTATTTCAGGAGCTATTCAACATTTAGCTGGTATGCAAGATTCTAAAGTAATCGTTGCTATAAACAAAGATCCAAATGCTCCAATTTTTAAAGTTGCAGACTATGGTATAGTAGGAGATGTTTATGAAATATTACCAGAACTTATAGAAGCATTAGATAACGTAGATGATATAATGGATGCTTTTAAGGAATTAGCAAAATAAATTTGAAATTAAGAGGCAGAATTTACTGCCTCTTAATTTTTTAATTAAAATTTTTTGATTTTTTGAGTATATGACTTGGTTTCATAGTCAATATTGTAGACTATTGAGAACCTTCTGAAAAGTTTACAAAAAAATATATGTATGTTATAATGCCATTGTAATTATAATGGATTTTAGATGAAAAGGTTTTCATCTAACCAAATCAGAGGGAGGTCGTATTTAATGGCAAAGGAAAATTTAAATCCACTTGAGAGTGCTCAAAAGCAAGTTAAAATCGCGTGTGACGCATTAGGACTTGACCCATCTGTTTATGAAATATTAAAGGAACCTCAAAGAGTAATAGAAGTATCTATACCGGTTAAAATGGATGATGGATCAGTTAAAGTATTTAAAGGTTACAGATCAGTTCATAATGATGCTATAGGACCTGCAAAAGGTGGAGTTAGATTCCATCCAGGAGTAAATCTAGATGAAGTAAAGGCTTTATCAGTATGGATGACATTCAAATGCTGTGTAACTGGTATTCCATATGGTGGAGGAAAAGGTGGAATTACAGTAGATCCTAGTACTTTATCAAAAGGAGAATTAGAGAGATTATCTAGAGGATACATACAAGGACTTTATAAATATTTAGGAGAAAAAATTGATATTCCAGCTCCAGACGTAAACACTAATGGTCAAATTATGGCTTGGATGGTTGACGAATACAATAAATTAACTGGTCATGCTGCTGTTGGAGTAATAACAGGTAAACCAGTAGAGTGGGGCGGATCAAAGGGAAGGAACGAAGCTACTGGATTTGGAGTTGCAGTAATAGTTAGAGAAGCAGCTGCTAAAGTAGGCATTGATATGAAGAAAGCTAGTGTAGCTGTTCAAGGATTTGGAAACGTAGGTAGTTTTACTGTTAAAAATATTCAAGGTCAAGGTGCTAAGATAGTAGCTGTTGGTGAATGGGCTAAAGATGTAGGTACTTATGCTATATATAATGAAGAAGGATTAGACTATGAAGATATGGCTGCTTATATGAGCGTTCATAGAAACTTAGTAGATTATCCAAAGGCTAAAAGAATTTCACTTGATGAATTCTGGGCATTAAACGTTGACATCATGGTTCCAGCTGCATTAGAAAATGCTGTTACTGTAGAAGTAGCTGAAAAAATCAATGCTAAATTAGTATGTGAAGCTGCTAATGGACCTATTACTCCAGATGCAGATGAAGTACTTGAAAGAAAAGGAATTACAGTTACTCCAGATATCTTAACAAATTCTGGTGGAGTTACAGTTTCTTACTTTGAATGGGTACAAAACCTATACGGATATTATTGGGAAGAAGATGAAGTTGTACAAAAACAAGAAATTGCTATGGTTAATGCATTTAATGATATCTGGAAAATTAAAGAAGAATACAATGTTACTATGAGAAAAGCAACTTACATGCATTCAGTTAAAAAAGTTGCTGATGTAATGAAATTAAGAGGATGGTATTAATATAGAAACTGGCTTTTAGCCAGTTTCTTTTTTCTCGCTTGAATAGAAGCAGAAGTTATAGGATAATTATAATAGTAGATAAAAATTAGAAAAGGGGTATTGTTATGAACTATAATATAACTGAAGAAGAAAATAAAATTATAATAAAAAACATAAAGGATTTTGAACCTAAGCATATATTTGAATGTGGTCAAGCTTTCAGATGGCATGTAGAAGAAGATAAATCCTATACTACAATAGCTTATGGAAAAGTGATTAATGTAAAGAAAGAAGACAATGATATTATACTATCTAATACTAATTTACAGGATTTTAACAATGTTTGGTATCATTATTTTGATTTAGGTAGAGATTATGATGAAATAAAAAAAGAATTGTCTAAAGATCCAATATTAGCTGAAGCAATTGAATTTGGGGATGGTATTAGAATACTCAATCAAGAACCTTTTGAAATGGTAATATCCTTTATAACCTCAGCTAACAACCAAATACCTAGAATAAAAAAATCTATAGAACTAATGTCTAAATATTATGGAGAGAAAATACAAACTGAAGAGTATTTTTCTAATATGGAATATTATAGTTTCCCTACTGCACAAAGTCTATCAAAGGCTAGATCAGATGATTTAAAGGAAATATGTAAAGTAGGATTTAGAGGAGAGCGAATTGTAGAGACAGCAAAGATTATAGCTAATGAAGAACTAGATTTAAATTTAATTTATGATTTAAATAGAGATAAGGGTAAGGAGTTGTTAATGACTTTACCTGGAGTTGGACCAAAGGTTAGTGATTGCATTTTACTGTTTGCATTTAATAAAGATGAGGCTTTTCCAGTTGATGTTTGGGTTAAGAGGGTCATGGAGTACTTTTACTTGAAGGAAGATACTAATGTTAAACTAATAGGTTCTCATGGTGCCAGAATATTTGGTAATCTTGCAGGATTTGCTCAGCAGTACCTATTTTATTATGCTAGAGAATTAGGTATAGGGAAATAGGGTTGTAAATAATATGTATTAGGCTATCTTGAGTTTATCTAATGAAACCGAAAGTTACTGATTTTAGTAGTAAATTTCGGTTTTTTTATTGACACGTTGGTTTAATCCTTGTGTTAATTATTGCCTTTGTAGCAATTTGTATTGGACTTATCAGTAATCCTAAGAGTGAATTCCATAACAATATTGTTATTCCAAATGCAGAAGATATTTTGTCAGTTCAGATGACAGAGTGGGAAAGTAAACAAGTAACATCCAAAAGTTCAGCCATTAGAATTACTGACTATAATCATATTTTAACTCTGAAAAATTTAGTTTCAAGCGAAAAAAAGATAGATAGAAAGAGTATTCAAGATGTTCCTTTAGTAGATAACTATATTAAAATTGAATTAAACAAACAGAAAGAAGTCACTACTCTTCTCCTTTAAGAGGAAAAAGGAAAATATTATATTGAACAGTCTTATCAGGGTATATACGAGATTGATTATAATAACATAATCATTGTATTGTATGATAATTGCTGCATATAAAATAAACAATCCCCTAATACTAACAAGGTATTAGAGGGGCATTTTGCAGCTTTAAATTTATTTGTTTTGACAAAAACTTCTCTAAGATGGATACTCTTATTGAGCAGATTTTTTAATTTATATAGTCTAAAAGTTTATCTCTATCAATAATTATAATTCTATGACCCTTTAAAAAAATAATTCCTTTACTTTCTAGTTCTTTTAAAAAACGATTTACAGTTTCTCTAGAAGCTCCTACCATGTTAGAAAGGTCTGTTTGATTCATAGGTGCATCGATTAAAATATAGTCATTCACTTCTTTGCCATAATCCCTTGATAATTTCCATAGCCTAGAAGCTATTCTTTGGCTTGTATTATAGATTCCTAGATTTAGAATTTGTCGCTGACTTCTACGAGTTAGATGTGCCAATGAGGTAAGTACAAGAAAGTTAAGATTAAAATCTTCTTGCATTAGTTTTAGTAAAATATCTTTATCTATACTAATTAGACATGTATCACTAATAGTTTTTGCACTGGTTGTAGTGACTTTTCCATCAATACTACATTGGTTCACAAAATCTCCATCTGAAAGATAGTATAAATATTTTTCTTTTCCCTCTGGAGATATTTTCGATAATACTATGTACCCCGAAAGAATAAGATAGATTAATGGATTTAACTCTGATTCTAGATAAAGAACAGTTCCTTTAGTATTTTCCATATATGTGGAGTATTTTAAAAATTTTTCTTTTGTTTTTTGTGAAATATCTTTCCAAGATTCAAATTTATTTAATTGTTTAAGAATCATCATCTATTTCACTCCCCACTTTTGTTTTAAATTTTTGATAATATTGTATCATAATTGTGATACATTTCACAGTCTATTTGCTTTATATGAGTTATAATAAATCAGAATTGTCACTACAATTAACGAGGAGGATATTATATGAGTTATGAAATAACAAATATTAAATTTAATTCATATCTTGAAAAATGGTCCAGAGATTATGAGATTTATGGACCTGTTAAGATATCAGCAGGGGGAAGGTTTTCTGATACAGATAATATACGTTATGAGAAAATTAAAAAAGTAGAGGATATTGAATACAAAGAAAAATCCATTTTTTCTGCAAAGGAAGTATTATTTCCAGTTACAGAAACACTTTTTAATATTCAAGAAGAACAACTTAATGAACCAGTATATGATAAAAAGAAATATTTAGTTTTTCTTCGTGCATGTGATATTCATGCAATAGATCGGATAGATTATATTTTTTTAAAAAATGGCATCTATACTGACCCATATTATAAGAGAAGAAGAGAAGCAATTAAATATATTTTAATTGGTTGTAAGGAAAGTTTTGAAAATTGTTTTTGTGCATCAATGGGGACGAATAAAACTGACAATTATTCTATGGGAATTAAATTTTTTGACGATAAAGTCCATATTGAAGCTAAAGATCCAATATTCCAAGAGGAATTTAAGGAAGAAATTGAAATTGAATTTACCCCAGATTATGTTTTAGAGAATTATTATAATGTTACGATCCCTAGTGTGGAAAAACTGGATTTTTCTCTATTTAATGATGAAATGTGGAAAGATTATGCAATGAGATGTATATCTTGTGGTCGCTGTAATTTTTCTTGTCCTACATGTAGTTGTTTTACTACAAGTGATATTTACTATAAAGAAAATCCAAATAATGGTGAAAGACGTCGTGTATGGGCAGGATGTCAGGTAGACAAATTTACGGATATGGCGGGAGGACATTCTTTTAGGACGGATTATGGTTCAAGGATGCGTTTTAAAACAATGCATAAGGTTTATGATTTTAAGAAACGATTTGGAGAAATCATGTGTGTAGGATGTGGTCGTTGTGATGATAGATGCCCAGAATATATATCTTTTGCACGATGTATTAATTTGGTTTCTGAAAAAGTTAATGAAGATCATGAGGAGGTAAAGTAGATGAATCCATATATGACGTATCCTGCAAAAATTAAAAAGATTACTAAACATACAGATATTGACTATACATTTTTTATTGAAAAAATTATGGATGTTAAAGGAGGACAGTTTATACAGGTATCAGTTCCAAAGTTTGGAGAGGTGCCTATTTCTATTAGTGATTATAACGATGAATTAATAGAGCTAACTATTAGAAAAGTTGGGCGCGTGACAGATGCTATTTTTAATAAAAATGTAGGAGATAATTTACATATTCGCGGACCTTACGGTAATAATTTCGATCCAGAAATTTATTTTGGGAAAGATTTAATTATGGTCACAGGTGGAACAGGACTTGCTCCTGTAAAAAGTATTATTAATTATTTTCATAAACATTTAGATAAGTTAAATAGTTTTAAATTAATTAGTGGATTTAAGTCTTCTAAAGATATTCTCTTTAAAGAATCATTTGAAAAATGGGAAAAAAATATGGATGTTTGCTTAACTATTGATACACCTGAAGAAGGCTGGACAGGCAATACTGGCTTTGTAACAGAACATGTATCCAAGCTTGATCTTTCTAATATTGATAATGTTGGTGTAATTATGGTGGGACCGCCTCCAATGATGAAGTTTACTGGAATGGAATTATCTAAACTAGGAATTAAAGATGAACAAATCTGGGTTTCTTTTGAACGAAAAATGTCCTGTGGCATTGGAAAATGTGGACATTGTAAAATTGATGAGACTTATATTTGCTTAGAAGGTCCAGTATTTAGATATGATAAAACTGTTAAATTAATAGATTAAGGGGGAAGACGGATGTTAGATTTAAACACTAAAAAAATTAAAAAGAATGCATTTCGAATTACAAAACAGCGAGATAAAACTTCTATACGTGTACGAATTCCTGGTGGGCAACTACCTGCTGAAATTATACCTACTTTATACGAAATTGCTACAAAATATGGAGATGGTAAACTTCATATTACATCAAGACAAGGCTTTGAAATCACAGGAATTAACTTTGAAAATATGAAAAAAATTAATGAATTAATTAGCCCAGTAATTGAAAAATTAGAGTTGCCTTACGGAGTTCAGATTGATAATCCAAAAGAAGGATATCCTGCTTCTGGAACAAGAAATATATCTGCTTGTATTGGAAATCGAGTTTGTCCCTATGCAAACTATAATACTACAGAATTAGCTCGAAGAATAGAAGCAGCAGTTTTTCCCCATGATCATCATTTTAAAATAGCAACTACTGGTTGTCCAAACGATTGTATAAAAGCTCATATGCAGGATTTTGGAATCATAGGAATGGCAAATGTTAAATATGACCCTTATTATTGTGTAGGTTGTGAAGCGTGCGTGAAAAATTGTAAAAAGCGTGTTGTTGGTGCTTTAGAAATGGTAGAAGGAAAAGTTGTAAGAAATGAAGCAATTTGTATAGAGTGTGGAGAATGTGTTTTGACCTGTCCTATGCAGGCTTGGTCTAGGAAAGAAGAGAAGCTTTATAAGTTAGTAATTATGGGACGAACTGGAAAAAAGGGTCCACGTTTGGCACAGACTTTTATTCAAGGAGCTGATGAAGCATCTATTATTAAAATTATTCAAAATACCTATGGTTATGTAGATGAATATATTGATCGTACTCTGCCTAAAGAGCATGTTGGTTATATTGTAGATCGTACAGGATATCAGGAGTTCAAAAAATGGGCATTGAAAGATGTTAAATTGCCAAAAGAAGCAAAGGTAGCTGAATATATTTACTGGTGATAATAAAGAACTTAAGAGAATGCAATAAAATAAGAGAGGGATGGCTATGAAAAAAGTACAATCAACCTGTAACTATTGTGCATTGGACTGCAACCTTGATTTTTATGTAGAAGATAATAGAATTGTAAAAGTTGTTCCTACTAAAAGGTATCCAGTTAATGACGGATTTTCTTGCATCAAAGGATTGTCTTTGGATAAGCAGCAAACTACAGTGGATCGTTCACCTTTACCAAAAATTAGACAATCTGATGGAAGTTTTAAGTATGTTTCATGGGAAGAAGGATTTAATTATGTAGCAAATAAACTATTGGAATTACAAGATAAATATGGAAGAGAAAGTATTGCTGGAATAAGTACTGGACAACTTACTATGGAGGAGTTTGCCCTATTCGGACATGTTATGAGAAACTTTCTCAAAACTAATGTAGATGGAAATACAAGACTTTGTATGGCAACAGCTGTTGTTGCTCATAAGCAAAGTTTTGGTTTTGATGCACCGGGATTTACTTTAAAAGATATTGATGTATCGGATACAATTATTTTGATTGGGGCAAACCCAGTAGTTGCCCATCCGATTTTGTGGGAGCGTATTTTAAAAAATCCGGATAAGAAAGTAATTGTAATTGATCCTAGAAGATCTGAAACAGCTCAAAACGCTGATTATTGGTATGGACTAAAAGGAAAAACAGATTTGACTTTATTATATACAATTGCCAACTTATTAATTGAAAAAGATTATATTAATAGAGAATATATAGATAAAAATACGGAGGGATTTGAGGAATTTAAATCCTTCGTAAAATCTTATACTTTAGATAAGGCTGTAGAGATTACAGAATTAAAAAGAGAACAAATCTTAGAACTTGTAGAACTTATACATGGGGGTAAACGTGTATCTTTCTGGTGGACAATGGGAGTTAATCAAGGATATGAAGCAGTACGTACTGCTCAAGCTATTATCAATCTAGCTTTAATGACTGGTAATATTGGAAGAGAAGGCACTGGAGCTAATTCTATTACAGGACAATGTAATGCAATGGGCTCTAGAGCTTATAGTAATACGGCATGTTTCTTCGGTGGTGGTGATTTTAATGATCCTAATAGAAGAAAACGTATTGCAAAAGTATTAGGAGTACAAGATTCTGATTTAGCAGAAAAACCAACAGCAACTTATGATCAAATAATTGAAGGTATTAATGAAGGTAGGATTAAAGGATTATGGATTCTTTGTACCAATCCACGCCATAGCTGGACAAATAATGAGACTTTTGCAAAGGCAATTGAGAAACTTGAATTATTTGTGGTTCAAGATATTTATGATGATACAGATAGTGCAAAGAAGTGCACTGTGTTTTTTCCAGCAGTTTCTGGTATTAAAAAAGAAGGAACTTATATTAATCTTGAAAGAAGGATTTCTGCCATGAGACCTTGCTTGGAAAAATCTAAAAATGAAAAAAATGATTATGAAATTATCTATGGAGTAGGTAAGGCATTAGGAATGGATTCTCTCCTAGATAAATGGAAAACACCAAGAGACTGCTTTGAACTAATGAAAGAATGTTCTAGAGGAATGCCTTGTGATATGACAGGTGTAACTTGGGAAGGACTAGAAGGTTCTAATGGTATTCAATGGCCTTTTAGAGAAGGGGAAGAACTAAAAGAAGATCAAAGACGACTTTATGAAGACGGTAAGTTTTATACTCCATCGCAAAAAGCAAAGTTTGTATTTGAGGAAGTGAGGGAAAATCCGCTTCCTACTACAGATAAGTTTCCATATGTGTTGAATACAGGAAGAGGTACGGTAGGACAATGGCATACTCAAACTCGTACTAGAGAAGTTCAATTCATTGAAGATGTTAGTATTAGGAAAGCATATATTTATATGAATACTAGATTGGCTGTAGAGAATAAAATTAGAGAAAATAATTCTATACGTGTTTATTCTATTAATGGAGAAAATGCTGATTTTCTCGTAAAGATAACAGATAATCTAAGGTATGAACAGCTTTATGCACCAATACATTATATTGAATGTAATAAACTGACGCCTTCTCTTTATGACTCTTATTCAAAAGAGCCATCTTATAAGGCTACACCAGTTTATTTTGAAAAACTCTAAGGAGGAATAGCTATGAAAAGAATAAAGATAGATAGAAATAAATGTATTGGATGCTTAACCTGTGTTACTGCTTGTGTAGTATCTCATGAAAGTAATGATGCAAGAAATCGTGTGGTAATTGATAGTGAAACAAAAGCTTCTCCTATTTTCTGTCGCCATTGTGATTTACCTGAATGTGCTTATACTTGTATGACTGGTGCAATGCACAAGAATTCAGAAACTGGATTTATAGAATATGATGAAGCACAATGTGCTAGCTGTTATATGTGCATTATGGCATGTCCTTATGGTGTTCTTAAAAGTGATAGGATTGATCATAAACTAATTATGAAATGCAATATGTGTGTTCATCGTACTGAAAATAGTTCTCCTAAACCAATGTGCATTGAAAAATGTCCAATGTATGCAATTACCCTAGAGGAGGTATAGTTATGAAGTATGTAATTTTAGGTTCATCTGCTGCAGGTGTCAATGGAGCAAAAGAGATTAGGAAACTGGATCCTAAAGGAGAAATTGTTATGATATCTAAAGACGAAGCTATATATTCTAGATGTATATTACATCATTATATGGCTGGCCATCGTACTATGAATAGACTTAGTTTTGTAGAAAAAGATTTTGTTAATCGCTATAACATTCAATGGTTTGGAGGTAAAGAGGCAATTGGGTTAAATGCAGAAAAGAAAGAGGTATATTTATCTAATGAACAAACTATTAGCTATGATAAACTTCTTATTGCAACAGGGTCTAATTCCTTTTTTCCACCTATTGAAAATATGGACAAGGCTAAAAATGTCTTAGGATTTCGTAATATAGATGATTGTTTGAAAATCATGGAACAAATAGATAAAGTACATAATATTGCTGTAATTGGTGGAGGATTAGTAGGAGTCGATGCTATTACAGGATTAATAGATTCGAAAAAAAATCTATATTTAGTAGAGATGCAGAATAGATTACTATCCATTCAATTAGATAAAAGAGCTGCTAAGACATATGAAGATGCTTTTCGTAAAAGAGGAGTAAAGTTTTATTTCAATCTTGGTGCAAAAAAAATTAATCTTGATAAAGAAAATAAGATTAAAAGCCTTACATTAAATAATGGGGAAGAAATCCCTTGTGAATTACTTATTGTAACTGCTGGAGTTCGTGCTAATATTGGATTCCTAAATGGTTCCACAATTAAAGTAGATAAAAAGGGCCTTATTATTGATAGAAGTGGAAGAACCAATGACCCCGATGTCTATGGTGCAGGGGATGTTACTGGATGGGGACCTATTTGGCCTGTAGCTGTAAAGGAAGGTATTATTGCTGGCAGCAATATGGTTGGAGTGCATAAAGAGATGACAGATTTCTTTACCAGCAAGTCTACTATGAATTTTTTCGGTATTCCAACTATGTCTTTAGGAATTAATGAGCCGACGGATGATAGCTATTTAGTAGAGATAGAAGAAGACAAAAAAGGGAACTATAAAAAAATTATTCATAAAGATGGAAAAATTCATGGGACCATTCTTCAAGGAGATCTTTCTTATGCAGGAGTATTAACACAATTAATTAAAGAGAATATCGATATTTCTAAAGTAAAGAAACCAATTTTTAAAATCGATTACTCTGATTTTTTCCATACTACAGATAATCTTGAATTTAGTTATGAATAGGGGGATAATTATGGATAAATCATTTTTGGAAAGATTAGAAAATATGCCGGTGCCTGTTTTGCCTACTATGGTTGGAACCTTAACTCTATCCAATGTATATCAAGGTTTAGGTTTTTCTTGGATAAGACATGTTTTTATGTGCCTTGGAACTTGTATCTGGATTTTTTATCTTATAAAAATTTTGAAATATCCTAAGACGTTTAAAAAGGAATATACTACTACAGTCTCAAGTAGTCTATATCCGGGTTTTACAATGATTATGATGATACTAGGTAGTTATTATATTGAATTTAATCAAGTCTTTGGGAAAAGTCTTTGGATTATAGGATTGAGTCTTCATGCAATTCACATTCTTGTATTTACCTATAGAAATTTATTGAGTAATTTTAACATTAATACTTTTCTGCCTAGTTGGTTTGTTACCTATAATGGTATTATGGTTTCTGCTGTAGTTGGTAAAGCAATGAATGAGTCATTTATTTGCAAGATAATCACTTATTATGGCATTACTGTTTATTTATTACTTATTCCTTTTATGATTTATAGATTGATAAAAGTGGAAATTAAAGCACCAGTTTATCATACTATGGCAATTTTATTAGCACCATGTAGTTTATGTTTAGTAAGCTATTTAAATAATATAGATAATCCAAGCCTATATTTAGTATTTGGTCTTTATTTTGCAGTTATCTCTTCATTAGCTTTTGTAATTTGTAAATTGCCTAAGTTTTTCTCTTTTGACTTTACACCAGGATATGCAGGAATGACTTTCCCTATGGCAATAGGAATTGTTGCTTCCATTCAAGTTTATAAATTTGTAGGAGGACTTGGGTATGAGAAATTATCTATTGCTATTAAGCAATTATCCGGATTTCAAATCTATATTACTACTACTATTATAGGTTATGTATTAATTCAGTTTTTAATAATGTTTTTAAAAAGTAGAGAACAAATAAATAAAAAAATGGAATCCATTTAAGGATTCCATTTTTTGTGATAGAGGGGCGGTTCTCTTGTCGCAAAAAATAGTATTACAGTTTTCATGTGAATTAAAGGTATAGGAAAATAAGAGAATTGATAATTAAAGTAAAAAAATTAATTAATGGAGAGCAAATATTGTAAAGAATATGTAACTATTTTCAGTTAGAATAATGATATATTAAAATTAAATAAAAAGTAGATAGGATGGGGAGAGATTCCATGAAATATTTTAAAATTCTAATAGGAATTATACTAATATTTTTTATGGGTTTCTATTTTTGGTTTTTCCAAAATTATATGAGAAATGAGGATGAGATCTCGACTATACAACTATATTTAGGTAAAAATATAGATTTATCATTTTTAACAAAAGAAAAAGTTAAAGAATATGCCGTAGGAAATATCAAAGGAGATAATAAAGATTATTTAGTAGTACTGACAGGAGCAAGATGGAGAAAATTTGGTAAAGAAGTAGTTATTTTTTCATTAGAAGAAATGAAAGAAATATATAGACGAGACTTCTCAGAATTTAAACCTTGGAAAATATCTATAGGAGATATAGATGGAGATGGAAAAGATGAAATATCTATAGGAGTATATAAAAAATCTCCTCTTCATCAAGTAATGACTAAAAGACCTTTTATATATTCCTTTGAGGATGGAAAATTAGAACCAAAATGGAGAGGATCAAGATTATCTAGACCTTTTACTAACTATATTTTTTCTGATATAGATAAAGATGGCATGGACGAAATAGTATCCATTGAAATACTAGAAGATAATAGAAAAATTATAAATACATATAAGTGGAAGGGCTTTGGATTTGAGGCATATTTAGAAACTAGAGATTATAGGGATATTACTGGACTAATGATAGAAGAAGATAAGATATATATTGAAGTTAAAGAAGAAAAGGATAAATATTTAGGATTGATAAAATTACAGGATGATAATTTAATAATAGAAAGGGTGGATTAGTATGAAAGGAAAATCATTATATTCAGTTATATCTTTAGTGTTAGTTCTGACTATTATTCTGACTGGATGTATTGGAAAGGAAGTAAATAAATCAGAAAAAGAAGATTTCGCTAATGTACCAGATTTTAATGAGAATAAAGAAGAAACCAATATAGGAGTAAACCAAGGGCTAGTAAATATAGAAGTTCCCTATGAACCAAGGGAATTTGAAACAAAAGTAGAATCCTATAAAGTAAAATCTGATTTATCTAATATTGAAAATCTGAAAATATTTGGCGAATTTTCAAAGGAGCAACTAGAACTTTTAGTGAAAAATAATTTTGTAGCAAATCCTACAAAACAAGAGCAATTGTTTTATATCTATGAAGATAACGAGTACAAGGATATACCTTCTTTTATTACCACAGATTCAATTTTACAGGTCTATCATATTTTCTATGATTATACATTACGAACATTAGAAAATGATAAATTAATAGGATTAGTAGAAGAGATGACAGATAAAATGTTAAAAAATGCTATTAGTATTTATAATGGATTAGAAGATAAAGAAATGAAGAAGATTCAGCTAAAGAATATTGCGTATTTTGCTACTGCTGAACTTGCTCTAGAGAAAGAACTTCCAAAGGAAGTTCCAGAAGAGGCAAGAAAAATAGCATTAGAGGAATTAGAAAAGATAAAAGCTCACTCTGGATTTCAACAATCTAGTCTATTTCCCTATGACTTAGATTATAGTCAATTTACTGTAAGGGGGCATTATACCCGTTCTAAGGATTTTGAGAGATATTTCAGAGCTATGATGTGGTATGGTCAGGCACCATTTCCCCTATATTTTAAAGAATATGAGGAAAGAAATATAGAGCAAACTTTACAAGCTCTCTTGATAACTTATAGTTTATATTCAGATAAGGAAAGCTATAATAAATGGGAGAATATATATGAACCAACAAATTTCTTTGTAGGGAACTCTGATGATTTGAATATTTACCAATATGGAGAATTATTATTTAAAATATATGGTAAAAATCCTGATTTAAATAAACTAGGTGATAAGAAAAAATTAGATGAATTTTATAAAGAAGCAGATAAACTTCCAGAACCGCGAATAAAGCCAAAATATACTTCAGTAAGTACTCCTGCAGGTAAACAGTTTAGATTTATGGGACAAAGGTATGTCCTTGATGCTGAAATAATTCAAGAGTTAGTAGAACCAATAGAAAGACCAATACCATCAGGACTTGATGTAATGGGGGTTCTAGGTTCTGAAAGAGCAAAAGAAATTCAATTATCTAAAGAAGAAAATCAAGGATGGGAAGGTTATCCAAAAGAATTCAATAGGCTAAGAGATAAGTTTGAGAAACTATCAGATAAACAATGGATGGGAAATATGTATCAAGGGTGGCTCTGGACATTAAAGGGATTTCTAGAACCTTTTGGAGAAGGTTATCCATCTTTTATGACTAATGAGGCTTGGGTAGAGAAGGATTTAAATACAGCCCTTGGCTCTTGGTCAGAACTCAAACATGATACTATTCTTTATGGAAAGCAATCTGGTGCAGAAATGGGTGGTGAAGGATTTAAAGAAGTAGTAGGATATGTGGAGCCAAATATAGAGGTATATGAAAAATTATTGTGGCTAACTAAATTCTCAAGAAAAAATTTATCCATTAGGGGTTTAACTATAGAAGGAATAGATATGAAGATGGGAGAACTTGAAAAACTTCTAGAGTTTTTAATAAACTGTTCAATAAAAGAGCTTAAGAATGAAGAATTAACTATTGAAGAATATGAATATATCCAAATCTATGGTGGTGTACTAGAAAGTTTAACAGCTTCCTTTGCCGGAGATTATTTGCGTTGGTTTGAGATAACTTCTGAAACAGATAAAAATATGGCAGTAATAGCAGATTTCCATACAATAGCACCAAATTCTTATAGTGATGGAGGTTATATGGAGGCAGGAGTTGGTCCTGCATATGAAATATACGTAGTAGTGCCTATAGGAGGAAAATTATATCTTACAAGAGGTGCTGTATTTAGTTATCATGAATTCATATCAGATATAAGATTAACAGATGAAAAGTGGCAAGAAATGATAAAGGAAGATAAACAACCGAATATGCCGAAATGGACAAATTCTTTCGTAAGAGGAGGAAAGGGAGAGATACCTTATCCTGAGGATTAATGAATAACTAATAGTGAAAAAATGGAATCCTTTTAAGGATTCTATTTTTTTACATGGAAAAATTCTCTTAAATAGGATATCCTAAATATATAACTATAGGAACTTAGCTATTAAGAGGTGAGAAAGTGTATAAAATTTTTGTTATTGAAGATGATGAAAAAATAATAAACCTTATGAAAGATAGGTTAGAACGCTATGATTATACTGTAATTACTGTCAAAGATTATACAGACATTAAAGCCGAATTTATTAAAGAAAATCCTCATTTGGTTCTTCTAGATATTAATTTACCTAATTTTGATGGGTTTTTCTGGTGCAGAGAAATAAGGACTGTATCTAAAGTGCCTATTATATTTATTTCAGCTAGATTTTCTGATATGGATCAAGTAATGGCTATAGAGAATGGGGGAGATGATTATATTATAAAGCCTTTCTCCTTTGATCTTTTATTGGCCAAGATAAAGGGAGTTTTAAGAAGAACCTATGGAGAATATGCAAAAAGCAACTTTAAAGAAATCTATGAAATAGAAGGTGTTTATTTATATAAAAATCAAAATGCAGTCGAATATAGAGACAATAAAATTGAATTAAGCAAGAAAGAGTTTTCTTTACTATATATTCTCATGACAAATTTAAACGATATAGTATCTAGAGACACTTTGCTAGAAGAACTTTGGGATGATATAGAATTTGTAGATGATAATACTTTATCTGTAAATATTGCTAGGGTTAGAAAGCGTTTAGAAGACATAGGAATCTACGATGCTATTCAGACAAAAAGAGGTCAAGGTTATTCTATGATAAAGACTTGGGACTAGGTGGTAAAATGAAATTTAAAGATTATTTAAGAGATAGATTATTATATATTATTATTTATTTTATTAGTACCTTTTTAACTATTACTATAATGATGTTAGACTTAATAATTAGACAAGAAACTCTTAATATATCTAATATCATTTATGCTTTTATGCTATCTTTTATATTATTGTGCATTTTAATAACTATAGATTATATGAAAAAGAGGAAGTTTTATAGGATTCTTAACTATGGATTAGATAAAAACAAAGAGTTACAGTATATATTTAATATGCCTGACAATATAAATAAAGAATATGATGCTATTAAAGAACTACTGATTAATAATTATATAACTTATAAAAATACTTTGGAAAAGTATATAAAAGCTTCTAAAACTCATACAGATTTTAATAATAGATGGGTTCATCAAATGAAAACACCTATATCGGTTATAAAACTTATTTTGGAAAATGAAAAGGATAAGAGTATAGATGAGAATACTAAAAGAAGCTATGAAAGTATTGAAGAAGAAATAGAAAAGTTATCTCATGGATTGGAAATGGCTTTATATACTTTAAGAGTGAAGGATTTTGAACTGGATTTTAAGGTAGAAGAAGTAAGTTTACTAGAGGTTGTGAGGAATGTAATCAATGAAAATAAAACTAGTTTTATAGTGAACTCTATCTATCCTAAAATAGTTTCAAAGGAAGATCAAATAGTAAAAAGCGATAAAAAATGGGTAAAATTTGTGGTTAGTCAGATAATATCTAACGGTATAAAATATTCAAAAGTTAAAGAAAGCAAAGATAAGGATATAAGTATTTTAATATATAAAGAAAGGGATAGAACTATTTTGTCTATAGAGGATAAAGGCGTTGGTATTCCTAAACAAGATTTAGATAGAGTGTTTAACCCTTTCTTCACAGGTAGAAATGGTAGAACTTATTTAGAGTCTACAGGCATGGGACTTTATCTTTCAAAGGACATATGTGAGAGATTAGGTCACGGTCTTTATATAGAATCTGTTGAAGGAGAGGGAACTAAGGTAACTGTTATCTTTTATCATGGAAATAGTATATATGATTTAGGAAAGAGTTAATCTGACAATATTGTAAGATAGTATATTTATTTGAAAGGGAAATCAATAGTAAGATTTCCTTTATTTTTTTATAATTTATATGAAAGACTTAATTGAAGAAATTTTTAATATAGGAGGTAGAACATGATTGTATTAGAAACTAAAAATCTATCTAAAATATATGGCAGTAAGGGAAAAGGAGTATCTGTTAAAGCGTTAGATGATTTTAATATGACAATAAAAGAAGGAGAATTTGTAGGAATTATGGGTCCATCAGGAAGTGGAAAGACCACACTTTTAAATATTCTTGCCACTATAGATTCTCCATCTTCTGGTGAAGTTTTGGTAAATGGGCAAAACCCTCACAGCTTAAAAGAGGATAAATTAGCTATATTTAGAAGAACAAATTTAGGCTTTATATTTCAAGATTTCAATTTGTTAGATACTTTATCTGTAAAAGAAAATATAATTCTTCCTTTAGTATTAGAAGATTCAAAAAGGAAGGAAATTGAAAAGAAGTTGGATGAAATAGCAACAGTATTAGATATAAAAAGTATATTAAATAAAAGAACCTATGAAATATCAGGAGGACAGCAGCAAAGAACAGCTTGTGCAAGGGCACTTATAAGTAATCCAGCTATTATATTGGCAGATGAGCCTACAGGAAATTTGGATTCTAAAGCATCCTTCGACTTAATGAGTTCTTTGGAAAAGATAAATGAAGAAAGAAAAGCTACTATAGTAATGGTAACTCATGACGCTTTTGCAGCAAGCTTTTGCAAGAGAATAATAATGATAAAAGATGGAAAGTTCTTTATGGAAATAGTTAAAAATTCTAATAGACAGATATTTTTTAAGGAGATATTAGATGCCTTATCCCTTCTTGGAGGTGGATATAATGAAAATATCTAATATGGCTGTCAGTAACGTTAAAGGGAATTTGTATAGATATGTAATGTATTATCTAAGTAATTCCTTTGCAGTAACAGCATTCTTTATATTTGCTAACTTTGTATTTCATCCTGCATTAAACGTAAAGTCTATTGGAGGTCATCCTGTTGCACTAATGGGTGCCGCTAATGGCATGATAGCTTGTCAAGTAATAATAGTAATATTTTCAGTATTATTTGTAGGTTATTCCACTTCTATATTTTTAAAATCTAGGGGAAAAGAGTTTGGACTTCTTTCTTTGTATGGTATGAGTAGAAAACAAATAAAAAAATATGTACTTATAGAAAGTACTGTTATATCTTTATTATCCATAGCAACTGGTATATTAGCAGGAATGGCTTTTTCAAAGTTGTTTCTTATGGCAATGGAAGCTTTTATGGATATTAGTCTTCCTTTTAATATATCTTTAAAGGCTCTGGGACTTACTGTATTAGTATTTTTTACTCTATTTGAAGTAGTTAGTTCCCTTATGCTTTTTCAAATAAAGAATAAAGAAATAATACAACAGCTTAAGAGTAGTAAAATGCCTAAAGAAATGCCCAAGTTCTCTAAAGCAAAATCTATATTAGGAGTAATATTAATGGTAATAGGATATGGAACGGCTTGGATAGTAGAAGGTGTAGCTGTACCATTAGCTATGATACCAGTAATATTAATAGTTGTAGCTGGTACTTATTTTATATTTACTCAATTTAGTATAGCTATAGCAAATAAAATATTAAAAAATGAAAATATAATTTATAAAAAGACTAATATAATAGCATATTCTCAAATGATATTTAAACTACAAGACACAGCTAAAGTATTGTTTGCAGCAGCTATTTTAGGTGCAATTACCTTTACTGCTACAGAAACCATATATTCCTTTTTCACAGAAGTCCCTAGACTACAAGGGATAGATACTCCTGAGGCAATAGCCTTAATTCAAAGCGGCAGTAATTTAAATGATAATAGTATGGAATATGTAAAAGAAGTTTTAGATAAAAATAACGTAAAAGTAAAAGAATATCACAAAGTAAAAGGTGTAATACTTTATGATGAGAAAACGGAAAAACAAGAAGGACAGCGTAAAGAGAAGTATTTCACTATGTCAAATTCAGATTATAATAAACTAGCTAAATCTGCAGATAGAGAATTAGTGGAAGTAAAAAAAGGAGAAGTTGTATATAACTATCCTTATGAAGATCCATATATAAGTACGGAAGAACAAGATAATATAAAAAGAGCTAAATGGGATGAATATGATTTGGGGGTAGGAAGTGAAGTAAGAAGTTATAAGCTCAGTAAAGAGGTACATGGCGCTGTAATGGCATTGCCTAATATGGGATATTTTGATGCCTTAATTTTAAATGATGAAGATTTTCAAGAAGTATTAAATAAAACAAAAGAAGAAGATATAGTTATATATAATGGAATAGATATAGAAAAATGGCAAAGTTCTTATAAAGCATCTATGGAAATCAAAGAAACAATAGGAGAAAAATATGATAATAAATATTATTCAAAGGCAATTCCTTACAAAGAAATTAGAAAAAGTTTTGGGATGATCTTGTTTATTGGATTTTTCATAGCCTTTCTTTTCTTTATAGCTTCAGGAAGTATAATATACTTTAAATTATTTAATGAAATAAAGCAAGATAGATTAGAATATGATATTCTTAGAAAAATTGGAGCTACTAAAAAAGATATAAACAAGATAATTACTAAACAAATAGGAACCATATTCTTTTTACCTTTTATAGTAAGTACTCTACACTCATTTTTCGCATTAAAATCTCTTTCTAATTTATTAATGAGAAATCTGTTTACTAATGGACTTGTAGTTATGATAGGATATTTAATATTTCAGACAATATATTTCATTATAATAAGGTCTATTTATATAAGAAAAATAGAATATAATTAAAGATATATTGGGAACAATTTTTTTGTTCCCTTTTGTTCTATTTTATGGACTAGAATTCAAAAGATATTAGATAGAAATAATAATTTACAATTGAAATAACGAGTAAAGAAATATATGGATATTTAGGAAGATATTAAATGAAAATAGAAGAAAATTAGATTTAAATCTAAAATATCATTAAATATGGATAAAAACGATAAAATTTAAGACTTGATTCCCCGTTTTGTATTAAGTAACATATAAACTGTACATATTAGCACTCAACGTCAATGAGTGCTAATAAATTGGAAAAAATAAAATTAATATTAATACAAGGAGGTAGTACTAATATGAATCTAAAACCATTAGGTGATAGAGTTGTTATTAAAAAAGTTGAAGTGGAAGAAAAAACAAAGAGTGGCATAGTTCTTCCAAGTACTGCTAAGGAACAACCACAAATGGCTGAAGTTGTTGCTGTAGGCGACGAAATTGCAAATGATGAAAAGAAAAAAGATCAAATCAAAGTAAATGACAAAGTAATATTCTCAAAATATGCTGGAACAGAAATCAAAGTTGATGGAGTAGAATACACTATTCTTAAGTTAAACGACATTTTAGCTGTTGTTGAAGAATAATTAATAAAGGAGAGTGGACAAAATGGCAAAGGAAATTAAATTTGGTGAAGATGCACGTCGTGCCATGGAAAGAGGTATTAACCAATTAGCTGATACTGTAAAAGTAACTCTTGGACCAAAAGGAAGAAACGTAGTTTTAGATAAAAAGTTTGGTGCTCCATTAATTACAAACGATGGTGTAACTATAGCTAGAGAAATTGAATTAGAAGATAGATATGAAAATATGGGAGCTCAACTTGTTAAAGAAGTTGCTACAAAAACTAATGATGTAGCTGGAGACGGAACTACAACTGCTACATTATTAGCTCAAGCAATTATTAGAGAAGGTCTTAAAAACGTGGCAGCAGGAGCAAATCCAATGATTCTTCAAAAAGGAATCAAAAAAGCTGTTGATACTACAGTTGATGAAATAAAAAGATTTTCAAAGAATGTAGAATCTAAAGAAGCTATTGCACAAGTTGCTTCTGTATCTGCTGGAGACGATGAAATTGGTAAATTAATAGCTGAAGCTATGGAAAAGGTAGGTAACGATGGAGTTATTACTGTAGAAGAATCAAGATCCATGGGAACTACTTTAGAAGTAGTAGAAGGTATGCAATTTGATAGAGGATATGTATCTCCTTATATGGTAACAGATACTGATAAGATGGTAGCTGAAGTAGAAAGTCCATATATATTAATTACTGATAAGAAGATAACAAATATTCAAGAAATTCTTCCAATACTTGAGCAAATAGTACAACAAGGTAAACCACTATTAATTATTGCTGAAGATATTGAAGGAGAAGCAATGGCTACATTAGTAGTAAATAAATTAAGAGGAACATTTAACTGTGTTGCAGTTAAAGCTCCAGGATTTGGAGATAGAAGAAAAGAAATGCTTCAAGATATTGCTATCTTAACTGGTGGTCAAGTAATATCTGAAGAATTAGGATATGAATTAAAAGATGCTACTATAGATATGTTAGGTAAAGCAGCAAAAGTTAAAGTGGATAAAGAAAATACTGTTATAGTAGATGGAGAAGGTAGTCAAGCTGATATTCAAGCTAGAGTTAAACAAATAAGAACTCAACTTGAAGAAACTGAATCAGAATTTGATGCAGAAAAACTTCAAGAAAGACTTGCTAAATTATCAGGCGGAGTAGCAGTAATTCAAGTTGGTGCTGCAACAGAAACTGAACTTAAGGAAAGAAAATTAAGAATAGAAGATGCTTTAGCTGCTACAAGAGCTGCAGTTGAAGAAGGTATTGTACCTGGTGGTGGAACAGTTTTAGTGGATTGTATACCAGCTGTTGCTAAAATGTTAGAAGAATCTACTGGAGACGAAAAAACAGGTATTGATATTATAGTAAGAGCATTAGAAGAACCAGTAAGACAAATTGCAACAAATGCAGGACTAGAAGGATCCATAATAGTTGAAAAAGTTAAAGATGCAGAAGACGGAGTAGGATTCGACGCATTAAATGAACAATATGTAGATATGATTGGAGCAGGAATCGTTGACCCAACTAAGGTAACTCGTTCAGCATTACAAAATGCAGCTTCAGTAGCAGCAATGGTATTAACTACTGAAAGTGCTGTAGTAGACATAGAAGAAGATGACCCAATGGCTGGCATGGGAGGCATGGGCGGCGGAATGCCAATGATGTAGTTTTAATAAAAACCTCCGAGGAGGAAAACAAAAATGCACCTCAAAAGTTAGACAATAAATTTAACTTTTGGAGGTGCATTTTTGTATGATTAATGCTAAAAAATGTATTAGCTTCTATTCCTATAAACATAGGGATTATGGTGAGTGGATGATATAGAATACGTGAATTAGATGGGATAATGTATAATAGTTTGTTCTATTGTAAGACACTGGACAAAGAATGGTTGAAAATATGAAGAAAAACCGTATAGAATTCTTGGATTCTATACGGTTTTGGATTTTTTTGATTTAAAGCAATTATTCTTATTATAATAAATAGGTTTATTGTCAAGAAATTCACCTTTTTTACCAACCAAAAGCAATTAAGAATGGATAAATAATGAAGTAAAATGACTTAGTATCAAATTGTGTTAATTGTTAATTGTGGTATAGTAGAAAGCAATCTTAAAGTATATTTAGTTTGATATAAAGGAATTATCACAATTATCACCCTATTATTTTTTATTAACATTATCATACTGATTATATAGAAAAGATATTTTCAAATTAGGATATATAGGCTATAAATGTGAATCTAGTATTGTATGTACTATTGCTATTTTTTATTTATATAGTTTTTACAAATTTCAAAAGTAGAATCTAAATTTAGCATAGCTTAGAAGGAATTTTAGGAATAACTTTAGGTAGCAAAACGATATTATTGACAAATTCAACTTGCGAAAATTGGAAGATAATACTTTCTTAGATAAGTTCAGTTGTTGCTTTTAGTAGAGATGAAAAGATAAATTTTAAATTCCTTCTTAAATTACTATTTGATAGTATAATTGTGAAATTATTAAATATAAAATGATGTTTAAAATAATAATAGAAACAGTTAGAGTAAGTAGAAATAACTATGGGATTAGAGAACTTAAAATAGAGATTAATAAACTAGATTATATATCGACTTAAACACAGTTAATTGTAAAATAAGTTATTAATATAAACAAAACTGACGTTTATTCAAAAAATAATAGAAATTACCTTATAAACATATCTAAGCTTAAATTTATAATGTTTTTATCATATAAGTCTTTATCATTAAAGGAGATAGAGTTAATATTTTCAGTAATAGGAAATTTTTCATTAACTTTAATCTTTCATATAAGATTTGTCGATAGGCTTGTTCCCTCTATCACCAATAAGAATTCTAATATGCAGATATAAAAATTTAATTATATTAACTAAATTACTAATTTTTTATTTTTATGAATTATTTTTTAAATTTTAATAAAAATATATCAAAAAGGGGGTAAGATAGTTAATCACATATGAAATGTCTAAATATCAATTGTGGATATTTGAGTATACTGTTATACTTGATATTCCACAAGTAAGAGGGGGGATAGCTTTATTAAATAATTTTATGGTGTACAAATAAAAAATAGACAACTTAATATAGGGTAAAAAATATAGAATAAGTTAATTTAGGGGGAATAAATAATGAAAAAATTTTTTAGAATATTTGTATTAGGCTTGATTATAACATGTGTATCATCACTTACTATTTTTGCAGAGAGTCCAAACTATGGAAAAAGTACAGAAAGTAAACCTATAGGATTATTTTTTACTGGATACATACAATGTAAGCCATCATATTATGACTCACGTGGTGGACATGCCGCATTTGGATGGTTTCAATATGAAAATACAGCAGATGAAAGTAGATATTATACAGATGTTGGGAAAAGTAAATATGATAGTAGTATTTATTCTAGAGAAAAAACAGTAAGAGATATATGGGGTTTTGGACATGATAAAGCAATTTTTAAGCATGGTTTCTTCTGGACAGGCAATGGAGAGAATTGGCCACAAACACTATTTAATATGAATTTAAATAAATTAAATTTAAAACCAGTGAGTATAGAATTTGCAGAATAGTTAAGAAAACATATATCTAAAGATTATTATATAATGCTATATGGGAAATCCTGAATTATAGACTTATAATTCTTATTTAGCTTCCTAACTATCTGAAACAATCAAATTTGATTATGATGAAATTGGAGATAAACTGGTAGTATGATTTTAATAGAAGGAAAACAAGGCATAATGTTATATATTGATACTATAGATTAGGAAGCTAAAATTTCCTACAGAGTTGATAATCACTTGAAATATGAACTATTTATTAATAAAAAATGAACAGTTAAACAAGACTTTAAAATATAAGTTTTTAAATTTAATAAAGAATAATGCAAATACGAGATTTATGAAAAATATCAACAATAAATGAATCTTGGCTATATTGCTATAATTAAATATGTTATGATTCATGCTCTAATGCTAATCATTAATTATTCCAAAAGTAATACATAGGATGAAACTAAGATTATGCTAACTATTTTTATAAAGTTGTTATATAAATTTTGATTCTTTTATCAAATTGATGATTGGAGAAAAAATATATGAAAAGAAAATCTTTTGTAATACATTTACTTCTTAGTATATTGATAACTATGTTATTTATAATGGGCTGGAAAAATTTCGAATTTTTATATGCTAGAGAAACTCATCCAATATTTTCAGATATGGAATTTGAATACATTGAAATTGAAAATAGTGCATTTTCTGCAGAAGAAATTTTAAGAGAAAATTTTAAACAAAATTTGAATAATAAAATTTTAGACGATAATGGAATATTATTATTTAAAGCTAACGGTTCAGCAGGAATAGCAATAGTTGATGGAAATTTAAATTATAGTCATCAGGTCGTGGAAGGTAGGTATTTTGAAAAAACAGACTTTCAATCAGGGGATAGAATATTAGCAATTGAAGATAGCTATTTAGCAAAGAAATATAGTGAAGGGGTAAGGACTACTGTTATAAATGGTAGGAATTATGATTTAATAGGAATTATAAGTAAAAAAGAGTTTATTGGAACAATAAGCGGTATAAATGTAGAATATATATATCCATATATAAATGAAAGGGAATATATAGGTAGCTTTTATATTATTAACCCAAAGGGGGAATATCAAGATGTCGAAAAAACATTTCACGATGATTCAGCATTTCAATATGCCAATTTCAAAAAGATTGGCATATTGGAATTAGATAAAAGATATTTGTTTAAAGAAATTTTTAAATCAGATTTAATGTTTAAGTTTATTGTAATGTCAGTTATATTTGGTCTTTTGAGTATATTATTTTACGTTAGATGGGAATTAGGAAATGAAAATTTTATTAGAAATGTACATTTTATTTTTGGTGCTACAAAGTCAAGTTTTTTAAGGACTAAGAAGCATATATTTTTAGGTATATTATTAGGGGGAATTTGTGGAGCAATAATATGTACTTTACTACAACCTTTTATATTTTCAAGTGAATATTATAAATTTATTATGATGGATAAGAAAGATTATTTGCTTGATTTTGAAACCGTATGGATACCAATAACATCTATATATATAGCAGTTTATTTAATTAACTATATTACATATTCCTATAATTGGGAAAGAAATTGGGTGAAAAAATGAAACAATTTATATGTGCATTAAAAGATTGTAGACATAGGATTATTATAAATATTTTACTTAGCATTCAAATTTTTATTATGTCTATTATGATTTCTGGAATTACTTATCAAAGTTATATATCATTTAAAAATTATAGTTATTTATATAAATGGAATAAAGATAAAGATTCAGTGGTATTTGATGTTTATATAAATACACAAAAGCCAGGCTCTTTTGAAAAATCCATATACGCTTTACAAGAAGTTTTATCAGGGGGCGAATACTCTTCTGGATTTTCTTTTTTTATTGAAGATGATAATATCTACTTATTTGGAAATTGGCAAAATATAAATGAATTTAGTACAATACCTTTTTTAAACATAAATGAAAACGAAAAAAAATTAGATAGGAATATAGATACTATATTAGCAGGACAGTCAATATATTCTACAAAAGATAAAAATATTTATCTAAGTTCTAGTGAGAATCTTATGGAAAACCAACATTTAATAAATACAAAAAATTTCGTGCAAATAGTAAGTAATTTAAATCTATTTTCACCCCCAGAAGAAACGGTAGACTCTTTTGTTAATCAAATTAATGAAAATACTATATTTTTAACAATTATTCCCAAAAAGTTAGAAATTAAAATAGATAAGATGATATCTGATTTTTGTATTTTAATTCCCCCAATATGTTTTTTATTTTTAACTATAATAGGTGTTTTATGTATTTTGGATGGAACATATAAGAAAAAATCAAGAGAATATGCTATTCATTACGTTGTAGGGGCTAGTGAAAGTGATATTTTAATGAGAATGCTTTTTCTTTTTAATATTATTAGTTTACCGGGGGTTATATTAACTATTTTGACTTATAATATGGGAAAATTTGAAACAATTGTATTTCTACAAGGACTATGTATATATGCTATTTTATTCATCTGTTCTTTTATTCCATCATTAATTCATTTTTTCAAAAATACAAATAAAGCAACATTCTTGAGAGGTGATTAGTTATGTTGTTGAAAATGGAAAATATCGGTAAAATATATGAATCCAAGTATCAAAGATGTATTGCTTTAGAAGAAATTTCTTTGGAAGTAGGAGTAAATGAATTTATTATTATTATGGGACCATCAGGATGTGGAAAAACTACTTTATTAAATATTTTAGGATTGATTACATCGCCTACAAGTGGAAAATATACTATAAGAGATGAATTAGTTAATAATATGAGTTTTAAAAAGAAAGCTAATTTAAGAAATAATTTATTTGGCTATTTACTTCAGGATTTTGCTTTAATTGAGAATGATACTGTTATAAATAATATTTTACTACCTATGAAATATTCTGATAAAAAATTTTTATTAAAAACCAAAGAAGAACGGGCTAAGGGATTAGCTTCATCTGCTGGAATAAATACAAAATTAAACCAAAAAGTTAAAAATCTTTCAGTAGGACAAAGGCAGAGAGTAGCATTTTGTAGAGCGTTGATAAATATGCCTAAGATTATTTTAGCTGATGAACCAACAGGATCATTAGATAGTCAAAACTCTGAAGAGTTGATAAAGAATTTATTAGAGTTTCATAAAAGAGGGAACTCGGTTATTATGGTTACTCATAATCTAGAGTATGCTAATATAGGAAGTAGGCTTATTACTATGAAAGATGGACATATAGAGTATTAACAAAGAATTGCCAACGGAAAATATTATTTTCCGCTGGCAATTTTTTTATAATACATAGGAAAGGATAAATTTTTATAGTATAGATTTGACTTTTAATATATTTGGGCGTTTGATGAAATGATTTGTTTTAATAAAAAGTCGGGGATAATCCCCGACCCATAGAGAGGTTAACATCTACCAAATCCACCACAGTTGCAGAATAAAATTACTAAAAGCAGGAAGAAGAACAGTAATGAGTCATCCATACCACCGTCACATCTACCACCAAATAATCCACCACGACATTGATTATCTGCCATTATAGGCACCTCCTAATAAAAAATTAAGAACAAGGACCCTTATATATTAGACTATGGATACTATTAAGAAATTGTTAATGTTTTAAGTATGAAATAAGATGAAAAACAAGGGCGTTGAGATTTAAATCTCTTTAACAGTCTATGCAGATTGGAGAAAAGTGTTAATGTTTAAAGTTGATTATTTAAAAAATAAATAATAGGCAAAAGACCTAAAAAATAACCATAAATTGTACAACAGGTCAAACATTAGTTAATTAGTAGATATTATTTTATATTATAATATTTTAAAAGAAGCTTATCCAATAATTGGCTTAGTTCAACAATTTCTTTATCAATTAGATCGTAATCATTTTCATGCATTAAATTATAGAGTTGAACTTTAGTATCTTCTATTTGTTGAATAAGTTTAAATAGTTTAACTTTTTTATCCAAGTACATACCCCTTTTCTTTTGAAAATTTGTTTGACCTGTTGCACTATGAAAATTTTATACCAAAAAATGCATATTTAAATAGAAATAGGTGGAAAAATGATGAATAATAGTATGATAAGGAGAAAATATCTTAAAAAATTATTTAATAATTATATAAACCTAATAAAACATGTGTAAGATATTGGGAGGAAAGGATTGAGAATTAGAAGAAGCTTAGTAATTAAAATAGGACATTTGCTTCATTGCATTTAATGAAAATAAATGGTAAAATTAATATTCGAAAATTAAGTAAGAAGGAGGTTATAATATGAATTTACAAACAATGGACTTAAATAACGTAGAAGAGCGACAAAGAAAATTTATACTTAGAGTTTATCTTTGGATGGCAGTTGCCTTATCTATAACTGGAATTACTGCTAAAATAACAGTTTCAAGCTATAATATATTAATGTTTATATTTAGTAGTGATGTAGTTTTTTATGGTTTAATATTTGGTGAGTTAGCATTAGTTGCTTTTCTATCTAGAAGAATAAATAGAATGTCGCTTTCAACAGCTTCATTGGCATTTATTATTTATTCAGTAGTAAATGGCTTAACTTTATCTTCTATTTTCTTGTTATATACTTATGAATCTATAGCAGCAGCATTTATCATAACTGCTGGAACATTTGTTGTAATGAGCATATATGGATATGTTACAAAAAATGACTTAACTAAAGTAGGAAATATTTGTTTAATGGCACTTTTTGGAATGATTATTGCTTCTTTAGTGAATATGCTTATGGGAAGTCAAACAGTATCTTGGGTTATATCTTATATAGGGGTTCTAATATTTATAGGATTAATTTCATATGATACACAAAAATTGAAATCAATGTGTGCTACAGGATTCTATGATGAAAGTATAGAAAAGAAAAGTGCAATAATAGGAGCTTTATCATTATATCTAGACTTTATTAATTTGTTCTTAATTATATTAAGACTTTTATCACGTCGTAGAGATTAAATTTTATATACAATGAAATAGATATTTTAAGACCAATGAGAAAAAAGAGTAGATTTCATTTTGAAATTTACTCTTTTATTTTTCATAATAAAGAGCTTTTTTTAAAATATTATTTTATATCATGTCATATCTTTATAAATAGAGAGAATTATTTTATCAAGGTTTTTTCTAGGGGGTTTTATAAAATGTTTCTTTATATAAATAAAAGGATGTTGTTAGTTTTGTTGTTAATATTAATTCTTATTGTTGGATTTATTGTATTTAGGATAATATTTAAACAAAAAAGCATACAGACAAATGCCACTCCGAAAGGGTACATAGCCTTAGTAATAAATGATTTAGGAAACAATGGAGAGGGGATAGAAGAACTTATGAAATTAGATATTCCAATCACTGGGGCTGTAATGCCTTTTTTAGAATATAGTAAAATAGATTCAGAAAAATGCTATAATGCTGGGATGGAGATTATATTACATCTACCAATGGAATCAGAATCAGGACCTATTAGTTGGTCAGGACCTAATCCAATAACTTGTGCTAAATCTAATGAGGAAGTTAGAAAAAACGTAGAAGATGGGATTAAGGAAATAAAATGGGCTAAAGGTATAAATAATCATATGGGATCAAGAGTAATGAAAAATGAAAGAATAATGAAGGAAGTTTTAAAAGTAGCTAAAGAAAAAGGATTATATTTTTTAGATAGTAGAACTGGTGAATATTCAGTAGCAGAAAGGCTAACAAAGGAGTTAGATATAGTATATTTCTATAGAGATATATTTTTAGATAACTCTAAAAGAGAACAAGATATAGTAGATTCTATGGAAAAACTTGGCCAAATAGCTTTAGAGAAAGGATATGCTGTGGGTATAGGTCATGTTGGAGGTCAAGGTGGAAAAATTACAATCGAAGTTATAGATAAGATGTCTAAGAAGCTACAGGAACAAGGAATCGAATTTATATATTTATCACAAATTGAAAAATTGAACCCTTAAGCTTAAAAGCTTAGGGGTTATTACTACAATAAAACCTTATTAAATTGTTTTTATTTATCATCCTAATTTTAGGATTTTTTTATTTGTGTTTAATTTTATAGTTTTCATTCATTTCTCTTGTTTTATTATTTTAGTCTATAACAAATAAATCCTGCATTAATAATACTTATTAGAATACTATTGCCAATTAATATACAATATTACTTAATAAGGATAGTAAATTAAGGGGGTTATAGAATGAATGAAGAAAAACTATTTCAGGAAATTAGTGAAGCGGTAGTGGAAATGGAAGATGAATTAGTAGAAGAGCTCTGTAATAAATCATTAGAATTACTTATACCAGCAGATAAAACAATTACAGAAGGTTTGGTGGCAGGAATGAATAAAGTAGGGCAGCTCTACGAGGAACAAGAATATTTTCTTCCAGAAGTACTTACTTGTTCAGACACTTTAAACATAGGGTTGGATATATTAAAACCCCATATAGAAAAAGAATCTACAGATAATCCTATAAAAGTAGTTATTGGAGTTGTTGAAGGGGATACACATGATATAGGTAAGAATCTAGTTAAAATAATGACTGAATCTGCAGGTATTGAAGTATATGATTTAGGCAGAGATGTTCCATTGGAAAAATTTATAAATGTAGCAGAAGAAGTAAATGCAAACTTTATTTGTATGTCAACACTGATGACTACAACTATGATGGGTATGAAAACTGTAATAGATATGTTAAAACAAAGAAATATAAGAAATAAATATAAAGTTATGATCGGTGGAGGACCTATTTCTCAGAAATTTGCAGATGAAATTGGTGCAGATGCATATACTGTTGATGCAAATGAGGCAGTAAAAAGAATAAAGACAATGGTAGCAAGCTAACGGAATGGAGGTGTAGATTTGAGAAAAGATCAAATGACCCCAAAAGAAAGAATGACAGCTTTTGCACAAGGACTTGAAATAGATCGTATACCATGTAATCCTCATATGGGAGTGACTATGGCACCATTCATAGGTATAACCCTTAAAGAATATTATCATTCAGCAGAGAGAATGGCAGAACTGGAGATTGCATTGTTTGAAAAGTTAAGGCATGATGGTGTAAGTGTTTCAGCTACATTAAGAGGGGTTGCTGAAGCTATGGGTTCAAAGATGCATTATCCTGATAACAATATTTCATTATTACTTGCTCCTGCAGTAAATAGTGTAGATGAAATAGAGAGTTTAAAACCTTCTGATCCTGAGAAGGATGGCAAGCTTCCATTGGTTCTTAAGGCTATAAAGATTATAAAAGATAAGATTGGTGATGAAGTAAACGTAGGGGCAGGTTTGGCTGGACCTTTTAGTACTGCTGCTTCAGTAGTTGGTACAGAAAATCTTCTGAAATGGATGCTTAAATATCCGAAGAAAGTTCATACATTAATGGAAATTGTAACTGAATCAAACAATAGATTTATTGAAAAAGCTGCAGAATTAGGCATAGGAGTAGGATTCTCAGATCCGGTATCATCCACTAGCTTAATAAGTGTTAAACAATTTAACGAATTTTCTGCACCATATATAAAAAAGAGCGTAGATAAAATGAAATCTTTAACTGGACGTAGTATTTCAATACATATTTGTGGTACAAGCAAGGGAATTTGGGAGTCTGTTATGGATACGGGAGTATCAAGTTTTAGTATTGATAATGTGGAAGACCTTGCTGAAGCAAAGAAAATAATGGGAGATAGAATTACAATATCAGGGAATGTTCCTCCAGTAGATGTAATGCAAAAAGGAACCAGGGAAGATGTTTTAAGAGCTGCTAAAGAATGTATTAAAAAGACTTATGGATCTAAAAAAGGTTATATACTTAGTTCTGGATGTCAAATACCTATGTATTCGCCAATGGAAAATATTGATGCATTAATGGATGCAGTTAGAATATATGGTAGCTATCCAATTAATGAAGAACTATTATTTAGTGAAGAGTAGGAGAGAGATTATGAATGAAAAAGAAAGATTAGTAAAATTGCTTAAGGGTGAAAAAACAGACAGACCTCCTATAATATGTCCTGGAGGCATGATGAATGCTGCTGTTACAGAGTTGCTAGGGGATATGGATCTAAATCATAATACAGAATTGGATGCTATGGTAGCCACAGCTATTAAAATTAGAGAAGTTGTAGGATTTGAAAATTATGGTGTGCCATTTTGTATGACATGTGAGGCAGAACCATTGGGGGTCACAATTAGTGAAGGGGATAAGAATAACGAACCTAGGATACTTGAATATAATAATTCTTCTATAGATGAGATAATGGAGGAATTTAGAATAAATCCACTAGAAAATAAAAGAATGGCCACTGTGATTACAGCTATTGCAAAGTTAAAAAATGATGAGATTCCAGTGATTGGAAATATAACGGGACCTATAAGTACTGCTACTTCCATTGTAGATCCTCTTAGGCTATTTAAAATGCTAAGGAGAGAACCAGATGAAGCCTATAGATTTATTGAATATGTAAATGATTATTCCATAGAATATGCAAAAGAAATGGTAAAAGCAGGTGCTGATCTTATAGCCATTTCAGACCCTACAGCCACTGGGGAAATATTAGGGAAGAAAAACTTTGATAAATTTGCAATGCCTATGTACGAAAAATTCCTAAAGGTCATGAAAGAACTTAGTATCCCCGTAATAATTCATATTTGTGGTGATGCAAAGACTATAATTGATAGCTTAAATACTTTAGAAGTAGATGCTCTTAGCTTCGATTCAATAGTAAATATGAGATTTGCAAAATCAAAACTTAATAAAAAGCTTATGGGAAATGTAAGCACTCTGTTACTGCAAAATGGGCCTATAGACAGAATTATTTCTATTACAAAGAATGCCATTGATTCTGGAGTAGATATTGTATCGCCTGCTTGTGGATTAGGTATGTCTACTCCTATTGAAAACTTAAGAGCTATGACAGACTATGTGAAAGGAAGTATATAATGCCTATAGTAAATTTTATTAAAGAAAATATAAGTATTGAAGTAGAAAAAAGCACCACCTTACTAGATGCAATTAGAGAAGCAAAATTAAATATAGAAACACCATGCAATGGTATGGGGTCTTGTGGAAAATGTAAAGTCATAGTAAAAGGGAAGTTATCAAATCCAGTTAATGGAGAAGAAAAAATTATTGACATAAACAAACGTGAAAGATTGTCTTGTATGGCAAAAATCCTTGGAGATGTAGAAGTAAAGCTTATTGATAGTGAAAAGATATTGAAAACAATAAATAAAGGTCATAGTATTGATGTGCCGGTAGATAGTTCTGTGAAAAATGTAAAGCTATCACAGATTGACAAGGAAAGCTCTAGTCCATATATAGATTATTTAGGATATAATTTTAATTCAGTAGAACTATATCAGAAAATTAGCAGATTAGAGAATAACAATCCTCAAGAAATATGGGGAGTTGTATCTGGAGAAGAATTATTGGATATAGCAGAATTTCGAAAAAAAATATTAGGTGTAGCAATAGATATTGGAACTACAGGGATTTCATATTATCTATTAGATCTATCTAGTGGAGAAATAATTGAAAAATTATCATCTTTAAATCCTCAAACTCAATATGGAGGAGATGTGCTTACAAGGATTACATATTGTATGGAAAATTCTCTAGGCTCTATTAAATTACAGGAACTGATTATAGATGAAATAAATAGCTCTCTTAAACAATTGGTGAGTAGCAAATATAGTATAAATGATATTTATCATATTGTGGTGTCAGCTAACACTACTATGCTTCATCTTTTATTAGGCATAAATCCAAGTTCATTAGCTAAAGCACCCTATAGATCAATATTTTTAAGTCCCAAGGATATTAAGGCAAAAGATTTATCTATTGAGGCCAATAGAGAAGCAATACTAACCATTATTCCTTCTGCATCTTCTTATGTAGGTGGAGATATAGTATCTGGTATTATGGCATCAGATTTTCAAAATAATAAAGAAGCTATATTTATAGATATTGGTACAAACGGTGAATTGGCAGCTTTAAGAGATGGAAAGATAATATCTACATCTACGGCAGCTGGCCCTGCATTAGAGGGAATGAATATAGAGTGTGGATGTCGTGCTCAAAATGGTGCTATAGAAACCTTTGATATAGATGAAGAGTATAATATAAGCTACAGTACTATAGGAAATAGAAAGGCAATAGGAATCTGTGGAAGTGGACTAATGGATATAACTAGTGCCTTGATTAAAAGAGATATTTTATTGAAGTCTGGTAGATGGAATAAGAAATTAGACGATAAAATAGCAGATCGATTAATAGATAAGAAATTTTATATTACAGAAGATGTATATATTTCTCAAAAAGATATAAGACAAATTCAATTAGCTAAAGGTGCTATAGCTGCCGGAGTTATTTTGATGCTGGAGGAAATAGGACTAACAATAGAAGAAATACCAAAGGCCTATATTGCAGGAGCATTTGGATATCATATTAACCCAGATAGTATCAAGACTATAGGTCTTATTCCTAGAGGATTTAAAGGAGAGATAAACTTTTTAGGCAATACTTCATTAGAAGGAGCTAAATTAGCTTTAATTAATAAATCATGTCTTGAAAAGGTGTATGATATTAATAAAAACATGATAGTGCTAGAGTTGTCTCTTAGAGAAAACTTTCAAGACGTATTTGTAAATCAGTTAAATTTTTAGAAAAGGTGATAAAATGGCAGTTACAAATATTTTTAAATGTAGTGGTAATGAAACAGAGACTATTCCTAATAAAATCTTAGAAGAATTAAATATATCTTTTGAAGATGTAAATAAGGATGCTGCTAAAATAGCAATATTATCTAAAATTTTAAGAGAAAATAAAAGTAGAACATATTGCACAATTCCCTTTTGTCATACTGTAGAGGCTGAAGCTTTCGGTTCTACTGTAATCTTTGATAAAAGAGTAGGTAATAGAATTAATAAATATAGAATTGATAATATATCCTCGATGGAAGTTATTCCTTCCATTGACTTAACTAATGGTAGAATAGCTGAGGTTTTAAAAGCTATAAAAAAACTAAAGGAAATGGAAGAAAAGGTATGTCTAAATATTACAGGTCCTATAAGCCTTGCTACATCAATTATGGATAGTAGATTATTTTATAAAACACTTAGGAAGGATAGAGAAACAGCTAATAGACTATTAAATCTGATTGAAGATAGTATAGTAGCCTATATGCTTGAAGGTATAAAACAAGGGGCAGACATTATATCATTTGCTGATCCTACAGGTACCATAGATATTCTTGGACCAAGGATATACGAAGAAGTATCAGGAAAATCTACATACAATATATTAAAAAAAATTGAAAGTCAATTAGGAGATACTATAGTTCATCTTTGTGGCAAGACATCAACTTCCCTTGAGGCTATAGGGCTTTTAGAAATTGACAGAATAAAAGTTGAGGGCAAAAATTATATTGAAAAGATAGATAATATTAGAAAAGAAAGAAATGATATAAAATTTATTGGTCATTGGTGTCTGAAATTAGATAAGGATGTTAATGAAATAACTTGTTGTAGGATTAAGTAAATGAATAGTACCTAACTAATGATTTAAGATATTTTACAGATTTTTAAACTATCCAAAAATAAATGTGGGAATTACTTATATCAGAATAGCTATATCTTTGATAAACTCATTATTTAAGAGAATTGAGGGGTGTTTTTTGAGGTGGCAACAATGAACGTAGAGGTTAATACACTTAGAGGCATAAAAAAACTAAGATTATCAGGAAAATATTCAAATATTGGAGATATGGAGCAGAGAGTAATTCATTTAGATTATGATGAAAATGAAGAATTCTTTGAAAAATTTTGGAATTCAATGAACTTCTTCTGTACGAAGAATCATTGTGATGTATGGATTAACAATATGGATATAAGTGATAAGGATATAATACCTGTGGATATAAGGACAGATTTATTAGTGGGGAAAGCTGTTTTAAATGAAAAAAGCTAGAGCGTATCTCTAGCATTTTTATTTAATTTAATAGGAAAGTTTTACTTTACTATTTTTTCAGTAAAATTATAACTAGCTTATTGTATTTTGAGATTCATTATAAGCATCCAGTAATTGTTGGGTAGGTGTATCATAAGGTTTTTCCCATCCCTTTTGAACAGCTAGTTCTGTTATTGCAGTATGTCCGCCTAATACTTGGTTTAAATTTGATAAATACATTGCTTTTAATTCTGGAGTAGTAGCAGTCATACCAGAATTAAGATATGCTATTGCACCAGCAGAAGCACTAGAAATCATGCTGTTAGCTATAACTTCGTCGCTTATATTTGTAGTTTCTTTTACTTTATTAGTAAGAAAAGTAGCCATATTATTCTACCTCCCTTGTTGATGTAATTTGATTTTCATTAATAAACTGTTGAATTCCTTTTATTCTTCCCTCTGTTGCTAAAACAGCAGCTTCAGCTTGCCTTTTTAAGTCTTCATCTGTAATTAGTACTTGCGTAGCTTTAGAAACTGTTAAGGCATCTTTTTCCATCTTCAATAAGCTTGTTAATGATAATACTTCACCTTCCGTGAGTTTTCTCATTTTATAACCTCCAATTTCAAAAATGATTTTGACTTTAATGACATTAATAGTATGTGAATTTCAGTGTGTAATATGTTATGTAATGATTTCAAAAAAAGGATAAACAATACTATGATTTGTTATTTCCATAAAAAGGAAATCAATAAAAATAAATTTAGACAAATGATATATTTACTTTTAACAAATAAAGGATGGACTTTTACTCCTTAAAAAATCAACTAATGATAGCTTTTGTAAAATAAACCATTGACCTTAAAGTTCACTTTAAGGTTTATAATGAAAATAAGTAAAGGAGTGAAAAAATAGATGGAAGAAAAATGTCCTATATGTCATCAGATAAGTGAAAAAGTAAAGAGTATAACTGTAAAGCATCTAGTATCTGATAATTTTCTCGGAGAAATTGTTAATGAAGAAACTTATTATTTGTGTATGAATGAAAACTGCGATGTAGTATATTACAACCTAAATAATGAAAGTATTCTTGATAAGAAAAAAGTAAAGGTACCCATATGGTTCAAGGGAGATGCCAATCCTAAATACATATGCTATTGTAATAAGGTAACTGAAGAACAGATAATAAATGCTGTAATAAATCAAGGTGCTAAGAATATAAATGATATTAATAAGTTAACAGGAGCAATGAAGAATGGAAAATGTATGCTAAACAATCCACTAGGCAAATGCTGTGGTCCAATTGTATTGCAAACTATAAAGAGGGCACTTCAAACTAACAATTAATATAAATATTAGTAAAAAGCTAGAAAATGACTCTAGCTTTTTAACATTATAGTATTTCCACAAATGCGGCAATTCTGGTCTTGATTTGGCCAATATTGGATTCTGAGTAATCCGTTTCTAAAGCCATATATGGTATGCCTGTATCAGTAATTAGTTTCTTGATCGTTCTTGATTCTACACTATATGAATGGCAAGTCTGGAGTACTACTTCGATAACGGCATCAACTTTAAATTCTTCTATTAATTCTGGTAATAATTCAATCCGTTTAAGATTAGGTGTCATAACTGAACAGCCAATATTTAAATATCTATCAGCTATTGCTTTTATAATATCATCAGTATTTTCATCAACTTTATTTCTAATAGATTTTATGCCTTCACAATTTTCAAAGCAAACAACTACACCACCACTATTTTCAATGGTATTGACAATCTTGTCCAAAACTCCACCCAATGGACAACCTGTAACAAGGATTCGCTTAGCCTTATTATCTACAGGTCTTGCACCTTCTTCATAATCTTTCTTAATTTGATTAATCAATTCTTCTAGTTGTTTATATTCTTCTTTTAAATCAAAGTTAAATTTATACTCCTCAAGTATCTTATACATATCAAAACCTGTGATTGCAGGTGGCTCAAGCTTGCTAAGTTCAAACAATTCACCATATAAAGATCTAAAATTATTTCTAAAGGAAGTAGCTTCTTTTAACTTTTTCTCTGTAATTTCTATGCCAAATTTTTCTTCTAGAATTTTAATCAATAGTCTAACTTCTTTTTCCCACATAAGAGATGAATAACTTCTGTCAATTCCCTGTGGTAATTGCATAATATGTATATCCTTTAATTCACTTAGTAACTCGTACATTTTTTTCTTACCATCACAGGTTGTTTCTCCAATAATTATATCAGAGAGATAGGTATAACCACATTTATCTGATATTGCAGTACCATAGCTTGATTTAATCAAAGGGCAGAGGTTTTTTGGAAGGTCTGATTCCGAATTAATTATACTTTCATTGCTTGTACCACATAGATTTACTATATGAATGCCCGCAGCATCTAATATTTCAACTGGTGCAAAACTACAGAAGATACCTGCAATTTTACCTCCATTTTCCTTAATTTCCTTTGCTTTTAAAGTACCATTTTTTATCATTTCAAAATTATCCATATTAAACCCCCTACGATTTATTTAATCCATTGAGAAGCAGAATTATTTTTATTACATCGTTAGAAATCAAATTCAATTACAAAACAATTATATATGAATTTTGAGAATGGCGTAATTACATTATTTTATACGAACCTATGATACTATAAAATATCTCTATAAGTATTTAATCAAGTGAAAAGGTTTGATATAGTATTTTTGATATAGAAATGGCATGTATTTAATCTACATAGTTAAAAAACTGACAAATAAAAATATAGAGTGATAATTATATGAATACAAATAAAAAGATACTTCTTTCATTTCTATTTTTATTGATTTTGGGATTAGCATTTTTCCATTTCATGCCTAGAGAGAAAGAAATCAAAAATACTGATATAGGATTAAGAATTGGATCTGGAGATGATATAACTGGATTGCTTCTCAAACAGATCATTAAAACAAGTAAAAACATAGGTATAGAAAGTATTGATGTTACAGAAGAAAATGAAGAAATTTTACATGATTTTATATTCAAAGATTGCTGAAGTAACACAGCACAATGGGCCTTGAGCTCAGATGAAATTGATATGGCTTTTTATTGTAATCATATGGCCTTGCATTTAGTACGGGCTAATGATGATTTTGAAATTTATGGTCCAGTCATCATGAATGCTGAAATCATCGTCTATAAAGGGGACATGGAAAATATCTATAGACTTGGTATTGGACAGAAGAGAGAACATTTACATAAACTTGCTAAAGAAAGCTATAGACAGGTAGAAGAAGTTGTTGAAATGACACCTGTTTCTTTGCCGTATTCCTTAGAAAGAGAACAAATAGATGGGGCAGTTTTAGATTTAACCAAGGCAGCTCTATTGCAAGAGTTTAATTTTGTGCCTCTTTCAGAAAATGATTATATCTCTTATAGCTTAGTTGTCAGGAAAGATATTATAGGTACAAAGGTATTTGAAGATTTTTTAACAGTATATAATAAGACAATAGAAGAGTTAAATCAAGTGGGAATACTTAAGGAATATATTGTCATGACAGAAGAGCTCTTGAATAATACAAAAATTAAATTTTTGAGTTTAGAATAGGAAAGGTGAAAATATGTCAATATCTGTACAAGGAATTACTAAAGTTTTTTCAAATAGAAGAGATAAAAAATCAATGAATACTGTATTAGAGAATATATCTTTTGATGTAAATGAGGGGGAATTTGTTTCTCTGTTAGGACCATCAGGTTGTGGAAAGACGACAACTCTAAATATTATTGCAGGTTTTTTGAAACATGAAGGCGGGAATATTTCTGTTAGTGGTAAAGAAGTAAATAGGCCGGGACCAGATAGAGCTTTTGTGTTTCAAAATTATGCACTTTTTCCATGGATGAAAGTTGGAGAGAATATTATGTATCCAATGAAGATGCAAGGAATACCAAGAAAAGAACGTGAAGAGAAACTTAAAGAGCTATTAGAGATGGCACATCTTGAAGAATATGCAAATTATTATATCCATGAAATATCTGGTGGTATGAAACAAAGAGTTGCTCTGCTTAGGGCTCTTGCATGCGACCCAGAGATACTATTGATGGATGAGCCATTAGGCGCTGTTGATTTTCAAATGCGTCAAATGCTTCAAGCACAGCTAGAATCTATGTTGCAAGAAAAACGAAAAACTGCTCTCATGGTTACCCACGATGTTGATGAGGCTATTTATTTAAGTGATAGAGTTATTGTTATGTCTAGAGATCGAGGAAAGATATTAGCTGATATAAAAATTGAGCTTCCAAGACCTAGAGATAGAAAAAATGAAAGATATCATCAATATACTAATGAATTATCCGACATCTTAAGATCTGCCTTAAATGGTGAAATCAAAAATCAAGGGGATGAGGAATTATTAGAGTTTATTCAAAAAACGGATAAGAAAGGTAGCGATAAAACAGTATTTGCTGAAAAAGCACTTTGTAGTAGCAACAAATAGTCTAATTAGCTATATTATATTATTTTAATAAAAGGAGAACGTTTATGACAACATTGCCAGAACGCTTTGAAGAATTTGCCGATGCCAGAAGGCAAGGTTTTCTAAAGATAAAGGAGTTAAAGGATAAGGGGGGAAGATTATGCGGTACGTTTTGCCAATTTGCTCCTTCTGAAATTATTGATGCAGCAGGACTCTATCGAGTAGGTCTATGTGGTCAAAGTGCTGAACCAATTCCTGCTGCAGAAGTAGAATTACCTGCAAACCTTTGCCCTTTAATTAAATCAAGTTATGGATTTGCATTAACTGAAACATGTCCTTATGCTTATTTTTCTGATCTCATCGTAGGTGAGACAACCTGTGATGGGAAGAAAAAAATGTATGAAATGCTTGGTGAACTAAAGGACGTTCATGTTATACATTTACCAAATAATCCTGATCCTGAAAGATCTTTGGAATCTTGGATTATGGAGTTACGTCATTTTAAGGAAGTATTAGAAAAGAAATTTGATATTACTATTACAGACGAGATGTTACGGGAAGCCATTAAATGGGGAAATAAGGAGCGTATTCAAATGGCTGCTTATATGAACTAGGACGCTTTGATCCACCTGCCATTGCAGGTTTGCACATGCGTAGTGTAATGGAAGGAGTTCAATACATATTTGATCAAAAAGATCGCTATGAAAAAGTACAAGAGGTTTTAGACAAATGCGAAGAAGATTGGAAAAATGGTAACGGACCTATTCCTAAAGGTAAAAAGAGACCTAGGATATTAGTATCTGGTGGACCTAGTGGTGGAGTATTTGAAAAAACTATTAAGGTTATAGAGGAACTTGGTGGTGTTATAGTTTGTTATGAAGGTTGTAGTGGTATTGTTTCTAGAAGAAGACTCATTGAGGAATCTGAAACAAAAGATCCAATTGAATGTATTGCAGAAAAATATTTAGAGGTGCCTTGTGCTGTTATGTCACCTAATCAAAGACGGTTAGATCAAGTAGCGCTTACGATTGATGAGTGGAAAGTTGATGGTGTTGTTGGAGTTATTCTTCATTCATGTCATCCATTTGGAATTGAATCCACAAATATTAAAAAGATTGCAAATCAATGTGGCAAGCCTTATCTACACCTAGAGACAAATTATGGACAAGGAGATGAGGGGCAACTAAGAACAAGAATTGAGGCATTCTTAGAAATGCTTTAAGAGGAGGTGAAGAAAAGAATTGAATGCACAAGAAAAAGATGTAAAAAGAATGGTACATGCAAGTAAAATGAAGGATAGAAATGCTTGGAGAAAGCTTAATGGAAAGGATTTTAATTTTTATACTCCAATTGCTTTGATTATCATTGCTATTATATGGGCAATTGCAGCAGAAATTGTTAATAAACCATTTCTTTTCCCTTCCTTAAAAAGTGTAATGGAAGCATTTTTTAAAGCATTGACAGATTTATATGTACTTAGAAATATTGGCATCACTATACGTCGGGTAATGACAGGTGCTTTCTATGCATTTATTATTGGTCTACCTGTTGGTATGATTATGGGATATTCTACGACTATGTTAAGAGCTTTTGCACCATTTATAAACTCTTTGAGGCAGGTTCCTATCATGGCTTGGGTGCCATTATCTATTATCTGGTTTGGTCTCGGTGATGGACCGACGATTTTTATGATTGCCTTTACAGGTATATTTACGATTATTTTAAATACCATAGCAGGGGTGCAGGAAATTAGCAAAGATTTTTATCATGCAGCTCGAAGTATGGGAGCAAGCACAAGTGATATTATTAAAGATATTGTTCTTCCAGGATCACTTCCTGGGGTTATTACTGGAGTAAGATTAGCCATTGGTATGGGTTGGATGTCGGTTATCTGAGCGGAGTTCATTGCAACCAGTGCCGGGTTCGGCTACTGTATGGTAGAGGCTCAATCTAGAATGGAAACTCATACAATTATAGCATATATGTTTATAGCTGCTTTGATTGGGTTTGGTATTGATAAATTGATGCTCTTAATTGAAAGTATATTATTGAGATGGAAAGCAGATTAAGAATATCCGCCAGCTAAGCTGGTGGATGTTTTTTACGACTGGTGTCCTTATTATATCTAAAACAATAATTAATATATAATTTCTATTTTTTCTCTTGACCTTAAAGTTAACTTTAAGGTTTATAATAAGATTTAGGAGGTAACCGTGTTGTTTATAAAAGAGACGTGTAGAATTACTGGACTTAGTAGTTCTGCTGTTCGATATTATGAGAGTCAAGGTTTATTAGGGGAAGTAGAAAGACGATCCAATAACTATAGGGTATTTGATGAAGAAGATATAGAAAAACTACTTTTTATAAGAAAGGCTAGAACATTGGGATTTGAATTAGAAGAAATAAAAAAGATATTAGCACTAAAAAATAAGGGGATACATCCGTGTAACTATGTAAGTCAGAAGATACAAGAGAAAATATCTTCTATAAAAGCAGAGATAGCTAGACTCGAAGAAGAGAAAGATAGATTAGAAAAACATCTATCAGATGCAAGCAAAATAAGCGGATGTAAAGGTACTATATGTCATTTCATTGAAGGAATTGAAGATGAGAAAAAGGAAGTAGTAAACCATAGGTAGTAGAAGAGGTAAAGTATACTAAAGCGGTTTATGATATGTGTATACATGTTATATAATATATAAGCTAGGGAGGAAATATTTATGAAAAGAAGAATAGTTGCCATGCTTTTAGTATCAATAATGATTGCAGCCAGTGCTACAGGTTGTACAGATAGTAGTAAAGAAACTGTAATCCAAGAGATTGATTATGACCCTGCAGTAGAAGCTGCAAAGTATGAATTAGGAGAATTAACGGATGCAGACAAAGATTTTGTAATACAACTAGGCTATAGAGACTGTGACCATATGGTTCCATCTATTATAGGAGAAAAGGCTGGTATTTACAAAGCTTTAGGACTTAATGTTGTTGTAACTAAGACTGGTAAAATTATGGAAGCTATGTCTTCGGGAGAAATGCATGTGGGATATCAGGGTATCGAAGGTGCTATTAAGTCAGTTAACCAAGGAGCACCACTATTTATGGCTGCAGCAAATCATTTAGGAGGTTCTAGATATTTGGTTGTTAGCAATGATATAAAAGAGCCAAAGGATTTAATTGGAAAAACTTTAGCTATTGGATCTAGTGCAGAGGCAAAACCAGAATGGCGTAATTGGGCAGAACAATTAGGAATTCCAGTAGAATTAGAAAATTACGAAGTAGTTGATATGGGAGATAAGGATAAAGTTTTTGCATTAAAAGCTGGACAACTTGATGCTTTTTCAGCTTGTGACCCATATGGTTCTTTAGTGGAATTTGAAGGATTCGGTCGTATTATGGCAACTGGATGGGGTGCTCATGTTTCAGAAGATATGGAAGAAGGATGGGGTATATGTTGCATTTATTGTATGAACAATGAATTCAAAGAAGCACATCCAGAATTAGCAAGAAGATTAGTGCTTGCACATGCACTTTCTATTAAATACTTATATGAACATCCATACAATGCTTCTATGATGTTTGCTGAAGGATTTGGTGTTCCTCCAGAAGTTGGATTAAAAACTGTTTATATGAAAACTATAAAAGAAGGAAGAACAATTACATGGCAATTCTCACAAGAAAATTTAGATAACTATATTCAATATTTTTATGACTTTAATATTGATGAGAAAGATATTCCAAATATAGATGATATTGAAAAGTTTATGTCAACAGATTTGCTTGAAACTTGTGGTATAGAAGATTTTGATACATTTATTAAGGAAAACATAGATGATAATTTTCCTGTTGGAGATACTTATGATGAATGGTTATCTAAGGCAAAAGTTATAGATGGTGTTACTGAATAAAAAGTATATAAAAATGGAGCTTATATAAGCTCCATTTTTATATATTTTTTAACAGCATTCTTCCATACCTTCTCCAAATAAATCTCTTATTTCTATATCATCAATTAATCTGAATATAGAATAACCAAAATTTCCATCCTTTGAACCAGATACAATAAATTCTATTGGTCCAGTTTTATCGATATTTTTAAACTCAATTTTTTGATTATCTATAGGAGCACTAGTGTGATTAGATAATTTAAACCCATTGCCTGTATCTATAACTACAACCATTGCATTCTTTCTAGGAGCTTCATTATAAATAACCAGGAGATCCTTACGACCATCATCGTTTAAATCTTCATATCCACATAGTATTACCTTATTATCAGGATGAGTTTCTATAAAATACAAAAGAAGCTCATTATCAGGTTCTACTCCTAAGGATTCCACAGAACTACTTTTTTCTAGAAAAAAAGCATAAAAGCCTAAAGCGAAGATCACCAGTCCTATTAATATCATTTTAGTATTTTTTTTCATCTGATTACCTCGTTTGTTTTGCAAAATTTCCGAATAAATCTTTTACCTTTGGATACATACCCTTTAAGAAAAATAGAAAAACGATAAAGGAGCATACATATTTAAGTGGTTCTGGTAAGGTAAAAAGTAACTTATTTGCATTTTCAATTGTACTATCGATTCTATTATAGTTAATGGCGGGTTCAAATCTAGGCATAAGCCATAAATTTGTTAAATATCCAACGGTTAATGCAAAGACAGATATTACTGTCCCATATATTATAGCAGTTTTTTTACCAATCATCTTATAAATACTCAATAGCTCAGGAAAATTAGTAGCTGCACCTGCCATTAAAAAGGTAATTGCAGCACCAGGTGAAGCACCACTAGCAATTAGGGCAGCTATAAATGGAATATGACCAACTGCACAAACATACATAAGTGCCCCAAGGACTGCTACATTCCAAAGTGATAACATACTAGGATTTCCTAGATATTTTTGTATAAAGGAATCTGGAAATGCAGTTAGAATAAATCCCCCAAACAACATTCCTAAGACTACATATTTACTCAATACTATGGCCAAATCTTCAACAACCCATTGCATACCTGATTTAAATTTTTCTAATAAAGTAATCTTTTCTATTGGCTCTAATGATATAGCTGCTATTTCTTCTTCTAGATCAGGTTTTCTTATCTCATTACCCCCTAATTTATTGCCTATTATTCCTATAATAAAAGGAAGTAAAAACCCTGCAGCTATATTTATCATGGTTAACTCTTTTCCTAAGAGTCCATAGCTAAGTATTAATGCTATAGGATTTAATGCAGGAGTAGATGCCATAAATGCTAGGGTAGGTCCCACATAAGCTCCAGAATAGTATAAGCTAATACCAAGAGGGATTGTCCCACAGCTGCAAATTGGTAAGCACATACCTGAGAGTGTTACTTTTAAAATAGAACTAAGTTTGGTGTTGCCTAAGGATTTATGAAATCTTACTGGGGATATTACATCATGTAGAAGCCCAGCTATTATGTAACTAAAAACAAGCCAACCAGAAGTTCCATTAAGTAAATTAATAGAAGATAATAATATATTCTTTAAAAAATCTAGTAATAACAATAACATCACCTCTAATCATCTAATTCTTTTACAGCTAAAGCAATTTCTTTTTCGATAATATCTTTAGATATCCGTTGAATCTTCTTTTTCTCGTTAATAATCAAAGTTCCTCTAAATATAACTCCATATTTCTTCACATAATCCATGTTCTTACCTGCATAGTATATTTTCACATCTACCTTGTCCTTATATTTAGCTGCAGCTGCCTCTACAGCACGGGTATAACCGTCACATCCAGATCATGTATTAATGAATTCAACTAATACTCTTTTCAAATTATCGCCTCCATATTGTAATAAAAAAAAGTCCGTATCAAACGGACCTTGTAGTTCTAGAATGTAATTACTTGGTCAAGATCTACTGAACCAAGGGCACCATATAATACTGGGAAGCAACCAATTGCAGCACCTGGTACAAGTATGTTTTCAATTTGTCTTTCAATTGCACATTGATCACATGCTAAAAGTATCATACCAGTTTCTTCATGTAATTTTTGAAGTCTGTCACCGATATCAGTTTCATTCATCAGTAAGAATGTATTATCAAAAACGAAGAACATACCTACTACTTCTGCTCCATGGTTACCAGCTTCTAATTGTGGAATCACCATATCTCTTAAAATAGTTCTTGCATTATCCGAGCTTATGACGTATGCAACTTTCACTTATATTCCCCCTTATATCTTTTGAATCCTCTAAATAATAACATGATTGTGCAAAAAATAACAATTAAAAGATATTATAATATAAAGCTTATTCATTAATATTATCTATTTAACAATTATTTTAAAAAGTGATAGCATGATTAAGACAATATTATAGAAAGAGATGGTATGCCATGGAAAGATTGAATTATAGATATTATACTAATGAACAATTAGCAATGGATAGTATAGATAGCAGACTAATAAAGGAAGAGAAAATATTAAGAAGACACCTAATGAATTGTGTTATTAACAAGGGACAATCTCTTGATATAAATGATGTATATGAAGTTACTAGTGATATAAAGATAATGGATAAAGAAGTAGTAGACAAGATAATAGGCAATTTATTAAAGAAAAATGCAATAGTAATAGATGAGGAGAGAAATGTGAATTTTATCTATCCAGTTTCGGCAATTCCTACTAATCATAAGGTCATACTTGCTGATGGTAGACAATTTAGTGCTATGTGTGCTATAGATGCTATGGGCACAGCGTTTACTTTTAAGCAGGATGTAAATATAGAGTCAAAGTGTAGTAACTGTGGTGCTGATATTAAAGTAAGTATTAGAAATGGTAAACTTGATAGTTACGAGCCTACAGATTTACATATACTTCATGTAGATTTAAATAAAAATTTAAATTGGTCAGGAAACTGCTGAAATATTATGAATTTCTTCTGTACGAAGAAAGAATATGATACATGGGTTGCTAAAATGCAATTAAATGAGTTTGATATATTTTGTTTAAATGTTGAAGAAGCTCTAAGAGTTTCGGAAATGTTATTTAGCGTAACTGATATATAAAGATAATAAGTAATGACATGAAAGGTATAAATGGATATGTAATTTTTATAAAATAAGTTAATTAAAAATATAAAAGATGATAAAGGGAACAGAATACTCTGTTCCTTTTTATATTATCTAAGGGACTTTTCATTGATCTCCAAGTGTTTTTAATACTTCTAATCATGCTAATTTATTTTCTATAATGTCTCTAATAAATTTATAATTAAATAAATGAACTTTTTTAGTGGTACAATACTCTTATGTATAGATAGGGGTGAGAAGGTGGAAATAAAACTATTAATTAAACAAGCAAAAAATGGCGATAAAGAGGCCTTGCTACGTCTTGTTATGGCTCAACAGTTAGATTATTATAAGCTAGCCTATGTCTATATGAAGAACGAAGATGATGCCTTAGATGCAATTCAAGATATGATAGTTATTATATATGAAAACATACACAAACTTAAGAATGATGATGCCTTCTATAGTTGGAGTAAAACAATATTGGTCAATTCTTGTAAAAGTATATTGAGGAAAAATAAAAAGATTGTTCCTTTAGAAAATATAAGAGAAGAAGGTACTTACGAAATATATGAAAACCCTGAGGACAAAATAGTATTAGAAAAATATCTATCAGAATTAAGTCCTAAGCATCAGGAAATAATTAGATTAAAATATTTTCTAGATCTAGACTATGAAACTATAGGGCAAATATTAAAAATACCTATTGGTACAGTGAAATCCAGAATGAGTGTTGGAATGAGAAAGCTGAAAGAATCTATGGGAGGTGAATACTTAAATGACTAATATAGAAAAGTTATTAAAAGAAAGTAAAGATAATCTAGATAGATTAGAAGTACCAGAGGATATGGAATCGAGATTAAGAAATGCTCTAGATAATATGCCTAATAGGAAAATAAAAAGAAAAAATAGGACTAGGGGAAAAGTTGCGGCACTAGTTATTGCAACATTACTTGTAGGGTCCAATATGGACACTTTAGCTTATTATGGAAAAAGATTAATTGGTTATGAAAGTGTTATGGATGGAACTTTACAAGAGTTAAATGAATTGGGTAAAGGTCAAAGTATAAACAAATCTTATAAATTTAAGAGTGGAGTTACAGTTACACTAGACGGAATAATGTTAGACGATAATAATTTAATAGCCTTTTACACTATAAATGATCCTAAAGGTAAAGTTGAAGACAAAGACTCTGATTTAAGAGTATCTATAGTTGGAGCTTTAAATAAAGACTATACCTACAGTGGATCGGGAGAAGCAAATGAAGATGGTACAGAAATGAGATGGGTGATTGCTTGCGATGCTCCAAAATTTTATGAAAAGAAAATGAAATTGAAAATAGAATCAATGGGCACTGAGCAAGAAGAGGGAGTAATTGAATTTAAATTAGATAGAACCGAAGCAATGGGTCATAAGATAAAAATGTCTATTTATAAGAAAATTAAAGTAGATGAAAGAGAAATAAAGATCAAGTCCTTAGTAGCATCACCAACAACTACAATTATAAAAGGACAAATTCAAAATATATTGGAGTTAGGAGTAGACCATATAAAAGGTGAAAGGTTCATGCCTGAAAATATAGACATTGTGTTGTTAGCTAATGGAAAAGAAGTACAAGTGAAAAGTTCAGGGATAAGTACAGATATGAAAGGCATCAACTTTTATATATCCTATGATGCTTTGCCTGTCGATATAAAAGATATAGAAATAAAGCTAGTATCTTTTGGTGGAAACCATGATACTAATGAGTCAATTGAACTTAGTAAAGGTAGTGTCAACAAAACTATAAAGATTCTAGAGCAAGATATAAGCATTAATGAAGTTTATGAATCCAAGGGAAATACCTATATAAATATTACTACAGATGAAAATACAACATTGAGTAAAGTATCTTTAAATATAGATGGAGAAAAAAAGGAATTAGAGAAAACTCTTCCTGGAGATTATGAAAAAATAGTAGTTGAAGGTACTACCCAAATAAAACATACTAGAACTCTTGAATTTAGAGGAACGGGAGAAAAGTTAGAGTTAAATATTCAAAGGATGAGATACAAAAAATTATATGATGAAACCATATATAAGCATAAGATAAGATAGGGAAAAATGAAAGTATTAGGGCATATCTGTATTGGAGAATTCAGTCTTCAATGCAGATATGCCCTTTTAAATCTAAAATATAGTATAACAGCATAGACCTAAGGTAGAGATTAAAGAAAGTGTTGAAGGGGTCTTAAAATAGTTTGGAGATTAAGGAGGGAAGTTTTTTATTATATAATAATGCAAAAAAATAATAGTTTTTGTACAAAAACATAAAGCTACAAAAAATTACATTATTCTCTTAATTACTCACAATTTTTTTTACAAAGAAAAGTAGTAAGATTAAGATAAAGTTGTAAATAAAAATATGCAGGAGGTAATAAACATGAAGGAATACTTAAAAGTAGCCAATGACCCAATGTTATGGTTAATGTGCTTACCAGTAGTAGCAGTAGTAGGAATTCAAGCAATTATATTTTCTAAAAAAGCGTTTGCCAGTGCAAACTCAGTACAACTTACAAAAAAAGAGGCTAAAGATGCCTTTAGAATTGGAGCTATATCAGCTATAGGACCTGCTGTAGCAGTATTTGTTGTAATGCTAGGTATGATGGCAGTAATAGGGGCACCTATGACTTGGCTAAGGTTATCTATAATAGGATCTGCACCTGCAGAATTAGCAGCATCTACAATGGGAGCTAAGGCCATGGGCGTTGAATTTGGCGGAGAAGGTTATGGAGTTATAGAATATGCAAACTCTGTTTGGGCTATGACTTTAAATGGTATTGGTTGGCTTTTATTCTGTGGATTATTTACTCATAAACTAGATGGTTTAAGAAACAAGATTTCAAAAGGAGATTCAAAGCTTACAGGTGAAATAGGTGGAGCAGCTATGTTAGGTGCCATGGCATATTTAGTAGGAGGTCATTTAATAGCAGGAAGTGGAAACTTAGTCGCTGCATTAGTTGCAGGAATAGCAATGATATTATTAGGAAAATTAGCAGAAAAACTACCTAAACTTGCAGAATATAATCTAGGAATTGCAATGGTTATTGGAATGGTTGCTGCAGTATTATATGTAGGATAATAGGAGGGATATAAATGGAAAACAACAAAAATCAAGCTTATTATGAAGGTTTTACAAAACCAATTATAAAGACAGGAAGATGGACTTTATTCCTCGCAGTAGCTCTATGCTTTCTTCCAGCAATTTATTTATGGATAAGATACGGAGCATTACCACCAATTGGTGCTATTCTGACAGGTTGGTTTCTAATTGCATCAATTTACGGATCATATTATTTTATTGAACCTATATCATTTTTCCCGATTTTAGGGGTTGCAGGAACTTATATGTCATTTTTAGCAGGAAATATAGGTAATATGAGAGTACCTTGTGCAGCTGTTGCTCAAGAAGCATTAAAGGTTGAGCCAGGTTCAGAGAAAGCAGAATTAGTAGCTACATTAGGAATTGCAGGTTCAATTATTACAAACTTAATAGTTGTAACAATAGCAGCTATTGCTGGAAATGGACTTATGCAGTTATTTCCACCAGTAGTAATTAAGGCATTTGAATTTGTATTACCAGCAATATTCGGATCCATGTTTGCAATGTTTGCAGTTAAATATCCGAAATATGGTGCATTTGCAATAGGTCTAACGTTATTCCTTTTAGGAGTTGTAAAGGTATTGCCAGTATATATATTAATTCCTGTATGTGTATTTAGCACAATAATCTTTGCAACAACTTCATATAAAAAGAAAGCAAAACAACAATAAAAACAATAATACATTGGAGGGGGACGTAATGAAAGATAATAGCATATTAAAATTTATAGATAAGGATGAAACCATAGATTTACTTCAACAAATGATAGGCTTTAAAACTGTAAACGAACCAGGAGATGAACTGCCACTTGCTGAGTTTATAAAAGAAAAATTAGAGGACTATGGAATAGAAGCAATAGTTGATGATTTAGGAAATAATAGAGGCAATGTTATAGGAAGATTAAGAGGTACTGGAGAAAGAGAAGCACTATTATTTAATGGACATTTAGATACTGTTCCTCCAGGAGATATTGAGTGGGAGCATGGTCCATATAGTGGTGCAGTAGTAGATGATAAGATTTATGGTAGAGGGTCTGCTGATATGAAGGGTGGACTAGCAGCAATGCTCATTGCACTTAAAGCAGTAAAAAAAGCAGGATGGAAATTAAAAGGTGATTTTATTTATTCTGCCACTGCAGGAGAGGAAACGGATAGTATAGGTGCAATAAAATTTGTAGAAGATGGAGGACTAGACGGAGTCGGAGCCATAATAATTGGGGAACCAAGCTCAAATGGAATAAATATAGCAGAAAAAGGTGCATTTTGGGTTGAAATAAGTACCTATGGCAAGACAGCACATGGTGCATTCCCACAAAACGGGACTAATGCTGTAGTTCATATGAATGCATTATTATCTGAACTCATAAGCTATAAGTTCAAATACGAGGTAAATGAAATCGTTGGTCATCCAACTATGAATATATCTACTATAAATGGTGGAGTAAAGACAAATGTTGTGCCAGATAAATGCAGTATTACCATAGATATGAGAACTGTACCTGGCATGGATCATAATGAAATAATAAAAGATTTTGAAGAAATGATAGAAAAGCTATCTTCTCAAATAGATGACTTCAAAGCAGATATTAGGATTCTAAATGATAGAGCTGCAGTAGAAACAAAAGGAGATAATCCATTTGTAAAATTAGCTGAAGAAACTGTTAAAGAAGAATTTGGTAAAGATATTAAGGCACAAGGAGTAAATTTCTATACAGATGCATCAATATTTTTACCCGCTAAACAAATACCTTGTATATTTTATGGACCAGGAGATGCTAATATGGCCCATCAGCCAAATGAACATATAACAATAGATAGTTTAATGGAATCAGTACAATTTTATGCAGCAATAATTGAAAAATATCTTGTACTATAAGGGATGATTTATCTTGCAATCCAATATAGGAAGAATTATAAAAGATATAGAAATGGTAACTAACTTTAATAAGATTTCGGGTTATGGATGTACTAGGTTTTCATATAGTGAAGAAGATAAACTAGCTAAAAACTAAAAGGGGGAATCAGTGTGGATATAATCAGAAAATCTCAAGAAGTAGAAAAAAACATTATAAATTGGAGAAGAGAATTGCATCAAATCCCTGAAGTAGGCTTAGATTTACCACAGACATCTGCATATGTAGCACAACAACTTAAAGAAATGGGAATTGAGTATAAAGAAAATGTGGGAGTCTCAGGTATAGTAGGATTAATCCAAGGAGGTCAACCAGGAAAAACTATAGCTTTAAGAGCGGATATGGATGCTCTTCCCATTAAGGAAGAAACAGGACTGACCTTTGCATCACAAAATGGTAATATGCATGCTTGTGGACATGATGCTCATACTGCAATTCTTTTAGGAGTTGCAAAGGTATTAAGTGAAAATAAAGATAAGCTTAAAGGCAATGTAAAACTAATATTCCAGCCTGCAGAAGAAGGACCCGGTGGAGCAAAGCCAATGATAGAGGATGGAGCATTAGAAAATCCAAAAGTAGATGCAGTTATGGGACTTCATGTAGGAACACTAACTGATAATGCAAAAGAAGGATTAGTAATGGTATCTTATGGTGGTATGATGGCTTGTCTAGATAGATTCAAATTAAAATTAATAGGTAAGGGTTGTCATGGTGCTTATCCTGAAAGTGGTATAGATCCAATTGCTATGGCAGGATATTTTTTATCCAATGTGCAATCAATTGTTAGTAGGGAAATAAGTCCAACGGATCCAGCAGTAGTTACAGTTGGAACAATCAATGGAGGCTTTGCATATAATATAATCCCAGATAGTGTAGAATTAGAAGGAACAGTGAGGGCAGTAGACCAAAAGGTAAGAGAAAACTTAGCTAAGAGAATCGAAGAATTTGCAAAAGGGATTTCTGAAACAATGAGGGGTAGCTACGAATTTAAATATGTCTTTGGATATCCTCCACTAGTAAATGATGAAGCATTTACTAAAGATTTTGTAGAATCCGCAAAAAAGGTTGTTCTAGAAGATGATATAATGATAATGAAAAAGCCAATAATGGGTGGAGAGGATATGGCATACTTCTTACAGGAAGTACCAGGAACATACTTCTTTATAAATACTCCTAAAGCAGTAGATGGGGAATTCTATCCGCATCATAATGCTAAATTTGATATAAATGAAGATTTATTCTGGAGAGGAGCAGCATTACTTCTTCAAGGTGCATTAGATTATTTAGAGAAAAATTAATTTTATAATAATGTTAAATAACTTCCTAGTTTTGATAAAAAATTTTAAAATTAGGAAGTTATTTATTTGCTCGATATTGTCGGATGTTGTCTAATATATGATATAATAGGATTATGATATATTAAATGGAAGAGGTAAGACATTATGGGGATTAAAATAGGAGAAATATTAAAAACAAAGTTTTTTTCAGATTATCATTTGATTGCAGGAGAAAAAGGGCTAGATAGAGAAACTCAAGCTGTAGCACTTTTTGATGCTCCAGACGGATACAAATGGTTTAAAGGAAAAGAGCTAGTACTCTCATCGGGATATTTATTTAAGGATGATATTAAACTTTTTAAAGATGTAATAATTTTTTTGCATAGTAAAAATTCAACAGGGATGGCAATAAAAACCGATAGATATTTAAATGAGATTCCAGAAGAAATAATAAATCTATGTAATGATCTAGGATTTCCATTAATCAATATACCATATAATGCAGCTTGGATTGATATAATCAATGCAGTAAATTCAATTGCTATGAATAGCTATATAACTTATATTAATGATAAAAAGAATGCTGATAAACTTTTGCTTAGGAGTGATAATTTTCATAAAAAAATTGAAAAAACAATAATAAATCTTTCAGAAGAAATTAATTATCCCATATCTATATTTGATATTTTAGAAAAAGAAATATTTACTTTTCCCATAAACCACTCTTTGCTAAAAGATGATATTTCCTTTAATAAAGGAGACGATTTTTCATTTAATTATCAAAAGGAAGTACTATGCGATAAATTGAACATCTATAGAATAAAAAACATAGAAGATAAAAGTAAATGTCCTTTTATTATAATGCCAATAGTAATAAAAGGTGTAACTGTATCAAAACTAATAGTATGGGAAGAATGTAATGAGATTGATTACTATGATCTATTTTCATTAAGACTTAGTTATACATTACTTTTAGAAATATATGAACAAATTTATCTTATGAATTCTTTTGAAAGGCGATTTTATGATGATCTTATTAAAGATTTAATAAATGGAGAATTAGATACGAAACAAAAATTAATTAAAGCAATGAATAGCATTCAAGATTTTAAACTAAATATAGAAAATAAATTTATATGTATATGTATAAAACAAGATGAAAACAATCCATCATTTTATAATAGTCGTGAAACAATATCTACTACATTCTTGTTGAATATTCCAAAGGACAAATCTATATTTGGTATATTGGATGATAATACTATAATAATTATATATGATGTAGAAGAGCATAGAGAAGATATTATTGAAAATGTGAAAAAAACCTTTGAGCCCATATTTAGACAAATAAAAACTACTTTTTCCGATAGAGAAATAAAACTAGGCATAGGGGATATGGTAGAAGATATTTGTTCCATAAAGAAAAGTTATATAGGATCTTTAAAAGCTGTAGATATTGGGTCTTATATTTATCCAGATGGAGAGATGATTTCTTTTGAAGATTTAGGACCATTCGGACTACTACGCTTAGAAAATATTCAAAGAAAAAATTTTAGTAATAATTTTAGCAATATTTATCCACTGCTAAAAGAACCAAATAGTGAAGAACTTATATCCACTCTAAAAGTTTATCTAGAGAGTGAATCAAATTGCAATATAGCAGCAAAAAAACTATTTATCCACAGTAATACTGTAAGATATAGAATTGCAAAGATACAGCAAACTTGTAATATTGACTTAGAGGATCCTATAGAAAGATTGAAGATAGAGATTACACTGAAATTTATTGATATATTAAAATAGTAAGTGAAGAACTCCAGATGAACAGAAGGATAATGAGTTTAATATAAAAACATCCGATATTGATTAAATATCGGATGTTTTTATATCAAACAAGATGCGCACTAGCTGTATCAAAATTCAATTTTCTTAATGCCCTTTTTCTTAAATTTTAAAGTAAGAAGAACTGTACAAATAGTTAACACTAATGTCGTTAAAATGCTGGACTCAATTCCATATTGCCCGCCATTTAAGATACAGCTACCATTTACTGATAAATTGAATATTGCAGTTGATTGCCCATCTGTTCCACTTATTCCACTTAGATTAAGTCTGCAAACATTCAGTGATATGAAATTCCAAAAAGAATGCAATCCGCAGGCAACATAGATATTTCCATCGTTTATAATATATAGTGCAAAAACAGCGGATACCAAAAGCAGATTGGCTAATCCTATAATACAGTAAATCAAATCAGCTTGAAAAAGAGATGAAAAGTGCGGCCATGCGAAAGCAATTGAACTGATAAAGATTGCGATTGGAATAACAACTTTTTTTGAAAGGGAAGTCATAAAAAATCCACGGCACATAGTTTCTTCCATTGCACCCTGAACGATAAATCCACCCATAAATGCTAAAATAATCGGAAAATCAATACTTTTAAAGATACCGTTGTATTTTATTGCACCGGTTAAAAGGCTCAAACCTATACACACCGTCAATAATAAGACAGCAACGAGTATTCCTTTTAAGTAGATGGTGACTTTTTTGTTAAAGCCCAATGTTTTGGGGGAACGTCTTTCAAAAATTTTGCAATATAGAAATATTACTCCTATATGTATGATGTATCCGTAATACTTCATTAGTGTCATTGCTTGCATACTAAGCATTTCACCTTTAAGAACATTGTATCCCATTGCAAAATGAATGATAATTGCTATTGCTTCTGCTATAAACATTGAAGCAAAATAAACAAATATAAAAGCCAGTATTTTTCTTATAACAAAAAGGATTACGGAAACATTTTCATCATTTCTGCTAAACGGATTAATACCCTTGAAAAAAACTTTGATTGTGTTAAAAACAGTACTCATTTTATTACCCTCCACAAATTATAATGAGGGGAATCGGTTGGTTATAAAATATATTATCATTACTATTACATCAATTAATACCATCCCACCTAAAATGATACCTGCTATTTTTAAAACCCAAAATATAATGTCACACGTCGTATTTTTGGCCTTTGTAACTTCAATTTCAAAAGTATCGCTTTCAGCCTTCGATGCCGGCTTTTGGCCTTTTACAAGATCATCTATGGACACACCGAAATATTCACCGAGTAATATTAATTTTCCAAGTTCGGGTGTAGTTTCGTCTAACTCCCATTTTGAAACAGTCTGCCTTGAAACATTAAGCTGTGCGCCAAGCTCGTCCTGTGACATTCCCTTAGCTTTTCGTAATGATAACAAATTTTCACCAAAACTCATATTCTCACCTCGCCTATAATTATATTATTTTATGTTAAGTGCTGCTACCATTTGCCGTTTTTGCAATGTGTCAACCAAACTTAACATTGCTGTTAAAAGAGCTTTGCAGCGCATTCAATGGAGAGTGTATAAATTTTATTTATATAAGCATATCATATTTCCATTTAACTCTCAACGAATAGAGTTTGAACTTTGAAGTCTGTACCAATAGACTTCTTTTTTTATTACAAGTAGATTACAATTGTTAAAATATTATTTATTTTCAAATCATACCAGTATATAATAGATATGAAAATTATATATTCTAAAAGGGGGTTTTGCTATGCCGTATATATTTATTGCAGGTGGAATATTGGGAGTATTAATACTCTTTTTATTATTTTGGAGAAAAGCACCAGCAGATAAGGCAATGGTCATCACAGGATTAAAAAAGAGAGTATTATCTGGTAAAGGTGGACTTATGGTTCCGGTTCTAGAGACTTCTTGTACAATTTCTCTAGAAAATATTAGCATGACTACTGATGTAAATGAAGCACCTTCTAAACAAGGAATATTTGTAAATATTGTAGGTACAGCTATAGTAAAAGTTAACAATGAAACTAATAGCATACTTAAGGCTGTGGAACAATTTTGTAGTGATGGAGCGAAAAATACAGTAGCTGTTATTAGTAGTATGGTAGAACAAATCCTTGAAGGTAAACTGAGAGGAATAATATCAACTCTTACTGTAGAACAAATAAATGAAGATAGGGCTGCTTTTGAACAAAGAATAGAAGACGATATAAGAGAAGAATTACATTCTATGGGATTATCTTTAATATCATATTCTATACTTAGAATATCTACTCAAGGAGGATATCTAGAAAATAGAGCAATACCTCAGATAGCATCAGCAAAGGCAGATGCAGATATTGCTACAGCTGAGAGGAAAAGAGATACAGAAATCCGTACTGCAAATGCGGTAAGAGAAGGAGAAAAAGCAAAACTATTGGCTGAAACAGAAATAGCTGAAAGTCAAAGGGATAAATCCATTAAGGTAGAAAGCTATAGAGCAGAACAGGATAGAGCTAAAGCAGATGCCGATGTAGCATATAAATTAAAAGAAATTGAGAATGAATCATTGGTAGCAGAGCAGCAAGCAGCCTTAGCAAGAAAGAATGCCTTAGTAGTAGAAGAAAGACTTGTGGCAGAAGTTAAAAAACCTGCGGATGCAAAGAAATATGAAACTGAAGTAAATGCCGAAGCAGAGAAGGTAAGATCTATAAAGCAGGCTGAAGCCCATGCAGAGTCCATAAGAATTAAGGCCGTTGCAGAAGCAGATGCACTTAAAATTGCAGCAATGGCAGAAGCAGAAGCCATCAAAGCTAGAGGTATAGCTGAGGCTGAGGCAATCAAAGCAAAGGGAATAGCTGAAGCAGAATCTAAGGACAGATTAGCACAAGCAATGGCTAAATATGAAGATGCAGCAGTGGTTGAATTAGTGGTAAGCAAATTACCAGAAATAATGGCAGCTATATCAAAACCAATGGAGCAGATAGATAAGATAACTATAATAGATAATGGGGGTAAAGAAGGAGGATCAAAACTAACAAAACTAGTAACTGATGTTACTACAAATGGATTTCAAGTTTTAAAAGATACAACAGGATTAGACTTAACAGAAATCATAACTTCATTAACTACCAAAGAAAATCATATATCACATAATGATTGCAATATAAAAGAAGAGAATATAGAAGATATGGAAGATATGGAAGAAGAACTTGCAGGTAATTAATTTCCATTTATGTAGATAATGGTGTAGGATTATTAAGATATTCTGTTTCAGTTAATGAAATTAGGAGAAGTAGGTTGGTAGTATATAGAAGATTAGTTAAGAATAATATAGGGTTAATGTCTATAAGATAATGGGAAGGCTTATGGATATCTATGAAAAGACCAAAATAATAAATCTGGTCTTTTGAATTTCATTAGAAGTTTTTATATAAGAGAATAGTATGTTAAGTTTAATACAACATAAACTATAATTTAATATCTAGGCTAAGAGAACATGGCATCATGAAAGCCATAGGGCTTACAAAAAAACAGTTTAGAAAGATGATAAAGTTTGAAGGACTTATGTATGGTACTATATCTGCCATATTTTCTTGTGTAGTAGCCTTTATGGTTGAATTGGGTATTTTTATTTATTACGCATATATATCCAGATATCCATTGACATTAAAAAGATTTTTCATAGATTGGAAATCCTTTTTAATAGTGATATTGATAAATCTAACTATTGGATATATAGCCACAATAGGTCCTAGAAGAAAAGTTGATAAAATAGAGATAACCGAAGCTATAAGAACTGTTGAATGAATATTAAAAGGAACTTGTTTAGAACATTAAACAAGTTCCTTTTAACTTGACAAAATTGTAAGGAAAGTTAAATTGTTTTGTAATGTATATATATGCTATTCTTTTATATGAAGAATTTAAAATTATAAATATAAATTGAAAGAAGAGATTGTAATTATGAAAAAATTAGTATATGGCGTTTTATTTATAATATTATTTACATCAATATTTATGGTTATAGGAAAAGAAATAGCAATAGAGGCTTTGGTAGATGTCAATGAAGTCATACCCATACTTATGTATCATCATGTTGTAGAAGAAGGCGTGGAAACTAACAAGATAATGATAACTACTAAAAGGTTTGAAGAAGATATGGAATATTTAAAAAAAGAAGGGTATACTACTATATTCTTCAAAGAATTAATAGATTATAAAGAAGGCAGAGGAAAACTTCCTGAAAAACCTATAGTTATTACATTTGATGATGGATATGAAGATAACTATAAAAATGCCTATCCTATATTAAAGAGGAACAACATGAAGGCTACTATATTTGTGATAGGTTCTAGAATAGGAATAACTAATTTTAACAATGATTCTAGATATTCTTATCTTTCTTAGGAGCAATCTAAAGAAATGTATGAAAGTGGACTTGTAGAAATACAACCCCATTCTTATGATTTACACCATTATAGAGAAAACTCTAAACATGGAAAAGGTATACTGCCTATTAGCCAAGAAAATAAAAAAGATCATTATAATAGATTTTTAAAGGATACAAAAGAAGTTATGAAACATATTAATGATAATATAGGGTGTGAATCTTATGTTTTTTCTTATCCCTATGGAAAGTATGTTTCAACTAATGAGGAAGTTCTTAAAACTTTAAATTTCAAAGTTATCCTTACAACAAAAAGTGAATACGCAGATATATCTAATGGACTATATGGATTAAAAAGAATAAATGTGCCTAGTCATAAGAGATTAGAAGATTTACTCTTATATTAACAAAGCAAGAAAGAATTGGTGAAAAATGTCTAAATATGTATATTGTTATAAAAAATATATTGTCTAAAGCTTGTTTCTATTATATGAAATAAATGGTATAATAAATTCAAAATTAACTATAGGAATTACTATTGATAAAAAAGCTTTAATAACTGTTAGTACATTTACAATATCCAGAAAATATATCATCTAAGTTAAAAATAGATTAACTTAGATGATATTTGTAAATTGTTTATTAGCAATAATAAATAATATTAGAGAATGAAAGGGGGGTATATTTTTTTATAATAGAAAATGTAAAAATCAAAGTTATTTAAAAATTTCACTAGTGTTTAAATATTGGCAAAACCTCCATTAACTTTAATAGTGATTCATATATATTTTCTACTAACAGATTAATAATGAAATTTTAGTGAATGGTGTGTTTTCGAATAGTCCTTGTCTGAATTGGTAATTACACCGATAGGTGGTTTTATTTTGAAATACTGTTTTTTCATTTGAAAAATAGTTTTTCTTATTTCAATATGTTTTATAAAGCCAAGGATTTTTACCATTAAAATTTAATACACTTTTTATAAATATTAACTATTTATCTTTGTATCTCTAATCCTGATGATTTCATAAAGTTTTTAATCTTTAGGTAAATAGAGAACCTAAATATACAAGGGTACCAAATAACATTTCCATAACCTTATCTATTTAATACTATTCTAAATACGTAAACTATGTAATAGCTATAGTATTTCTTTTTATATTTATTACTAATGAAATCATAAAATTCTCCACAGTCTACATAGGCTTTATCAAAACATAAATAATATTTCTGCTTACTATAAGATAATAAAACATTGCATTATTATGTTCTTTGGAATTGGATATAATTGCTTAATTCGACATTTATCCTGATGAACTAGACCTAATATGTATTTTAACTTTTCTTTTAATTGATATAAATTCACTCCAATAACAATATATTAATACTATATTCACAATAATATCTGAACTTTATGGAATAGATTAATCTATTTTATCTACAGTCTATTGGATGTTTTAAATTTAGAATATTCACAAAATTACAACGAATAAATCTTTGCCAATTGATTTTTATATCTAAATCTCAATAAGTAATTGAGCTTATATAATCTTAAATTAAAGAAGAAAGTTTATATTTTAAAGGTCTTACTAGTTAATATTTATAGGATAAAAGCGAATATTGTATTAATTTTTTGTATATTATTTATTGAGGATATCCCAAAGTTAAACACTATTGTTGAAATTTATACGATGTACTAATAAACAAATATATTAAGAAAGGAAATGGGAAATGGGAAATGAAAAAATATTAGAAATCAAAGACTTGCACACTGCCTTTAGATTTCAAGATGAGTATTTCGATGCAGTAGATGGAGTTTCTTTCTCCTTACATAAAAATGAATTGTTAGCAATAGTCGGAGAATCTGGATGTGGTAAAAGTACAATTGCCAATTCTATAGTGGGATTACATGATAAGAATTTCACTAGAGTTAGCGGAGAAATAATCTATAATGGTAAGAATATAGCTAATTATTCTGAGGAACAGTTTAATGAAATTAGAGGCAAGGAAATCGGTTTCATTTTTCAAGATCCATTGGCAGCATTGAATCCATTACATAAGATTGGGAAACAAATAGAAGAGTCGTTAATTTATCATACTGATTTAGATAAAGAACAAAGACATGAAAGGATGTTGCAGCTTTTAGATCAAGTTGGAATTGTTAATCCTAAAAGAACTGCCAATCAATTTCCTCATCAATTATCGGGGGGGATGCGGCAAAGAGTTGTAATTGCCATTGCACTTTCTTGTAAACCAAATATTATTATAGCAGACGAACCTACTACAGCATTAGATGTTACAATACAAGCACAAATATTAGACCTTTTAACAGAACTTCAAAATGAAATTAATGCAGGAATTATTCTTATTACCCATGATTTAGGCGTAGTCGCACAGATGGCAAATAGAGTTGCAGTAATGTATGCTGGAGAATTCGTCGAAGTTGCTCAAGCAAAAGAACTTTTTAGCAATCCTCTTCATCCCTATACAAGATCATTGTTACAATCAATACCTCAGTCTGATTTAGTAGAAGAAGAATTGCATGTTATTCAAGGAATGGTTCCTTCTTTGAAAAATTTACCAAGAAAAGGCTGTCGTTTTGCAGCAAGGGTTCCATGGATATCAGAATCAGAACATGAAGAAAATCCTGTACTTCATGAAGTTTCAAAAGATCATTTTGTAAGATGTACTTGTTGGGAGAACTTCCACTTCGAAAATGAAGGAGGTTGTTAAAATGAGTTTTCTAGAAATAAACGATTTAAAAGTTCACTTTCCTATTCGTGGAGGATTTTTTAATACTATACAAGAGTATGTCTATGCAGTTGATGGGGTTACTTTTTTCATTGAAGAAGGTAAAACCTATGGGCTTATTGGAGAATCAGGCTCTGGAAAAACTACTATTGGAAAGGCTATTGTAGGGTTAGAAGAGCCAACAGGTGGAGAAATTTTATATCACGATAAACCACTAGGTAGTAGAAGGGCTAGGAAAAAGGTAGGATATAATAAAGAGGTTCAAATGATATTTCAAGATGTATTATCTAGCTTAGACCCTAAAAAAAGAATTCGAGACATTATAGCTGAGCCAATCAGGAATCACGAAAAATTAACGGACGAAGAAGAACTAGAGAAAATTTTAACACTACTAAATATAGTAGGAATGCCTCCTGATGCACTATATAGATATCCCCATGAGTTTTCAGGAGGACAAAGACAGAGAATAGGTGTAGCAAGAGCTGTAGCTTTAAATCCAAAACTTATTGTTGCAGATGAACCTGTTTCTGCCCTTGATTTATCGGTTCAGGCACAGATTCTAAATTTCTTAAAAAAGATACAAAAGGATTTTAATTTAAGTTATCTTTTTATATCTCACGATTTAGGTGTAGTAAAACATATGTGTGACTATATTTATATTATGCATAGAGGAAGATTTGTAGAAACGGGAACGAGAGATGATATATATAATAATCCTCAGCACATTTATACTAAGAGATTGATTGCAGCCATTCCAGAAATTAATGCTGAAAATAGAGAAGAAATTTATAAGAATAGAATTAAGGTTGAGCAGGAATATCGTGAAAAAGAAAGTATATTCTATGATAAAAATGGAAAGGTATTTGATTTAGTTCAAATTTCTGGAACTCACTATGTTGCAATAAAGAGTAAGGAGGATTTGAAAAATGTGGAAAACAATATTGCGTAGAGTATTATTGATGATACCTCAACTTGCTATATTAAGCGTAATTGTATTTGTTTTTGGTCAGATGATGCCGGGAGATCCTTTTACAGGTCTAATAACTCCAGACATGGATCCTTTAGTTATTGAGGAAATAAAAGAAAAAAATGGATTAAATGAACCTATACCCGTTCAATATAAGAACTGGATTGTAAAAATTTTGAGAGATGGAGATTTTGGAAGATCTTATACTTATAAGATGCCGGTTGCTACACTGATTGGTGAAAGAGCTAAGAATACATTATGGTTATCCTTATTGACTTTAATATTAACATATTTAATAGCAATACCCTTGGGGATTTATTCTGGTCGATATCAGAATTCTCATCTTGACAAGGCAGTAATAGTATATAATTTTGTCAGTTATGCTATACCTTCATTTATTCTAGCTCTAATCTTTTTACTAATATTTGGATATAGGTTAGGATGGTTTCCTACTACAGGCTCTGTTGAAATAGGAATTCCAAAAGGAACCTTTGCTTATTTTCGTAGTCGACTCCATTATATGATTTTACCAGCAATTACAGCTGCCATTTTAAGAACTACAGGAACTATACAGTATCTTAGAAATGAAGTAATTGATGCTAAAACTCAAGATTATGTTAAAACTGCTAGAAGTAAGGGAGTGCCTACAAATAAGGTTTATACTCATCATATATTTAGAAATTCTTTACTTCCAATAGCTGCATTTTTTGGATTTACTATTACTGGGCTTTTAAGCGGTTCTGTTTTTATTGAAACAATTTTTAGTTATTCAGGTATGGGTGAATTATTTATTACATCAATTAATAGTAGAGATTATGCAGTAATGAATACTTTAGTTTTATTATTTGGATTTTTAACATTAACGGGGAGTTTGTTATCAGATATAATCATGACAATTGTTGACCCAAGAATAAGGATAGAATAGGAGGGAGCAAATATGAGTAAAAATGGAACTGGTATAAAAGCTATTGCCCCTAAAATAGATGAGGAAGCATTAAAATCTGTTAGTAAGGTTCCGTCCTTTTGGAAGGTGCTAAAGAGAGAATTCAAAGTTGATAAACTTGCAAAGACTTGTCTTGTTATTTTGATTATTATTTTTGCCATTGTTTTAATTGGTTCTTTTATTCTAAATCAAGAAGAAATTATGAAAATAAATTTAAGAAATAAATATAAGGCACCAGGAAAAGAATTTATTTTAGGAGCAGATATTGGTGGAAGGTCAATTGCAGGACAATTGTTAATAGGTGGAAGGAATTCTATTTTAATAGGTATTGCGGTTACCATATTAACATCTGGAATAGGGGTAGTTGTTGGATTGATCGTAGGATACTATGGAGGAAAGGTAGATAGTATAATAATGAGGATATGTGATTTTATCTCAATATTACCTACTACTTTACTTATCATTACCTTCGTAGTCGTTATTCCTAAATATACTATGTGGCATTTTATATTTATTATGACTGTGTTTTATTGGGTAGGTATGACTAGGTTGGTTAGAAGTAAAGCATTATCCGAGAATAGAAAGGATTATATAAATGCTTCAAAAATAATGGGAACTAGTGACCTTAAAATTATGTACGGCAGCATTTTACCAAATATTAGTTCCATTATAATAGTTGATTTAATTTTAAGTTTTGCTGGTAATATTGGTATTGAAACTGGTTTATCTTTTTTAGGATTTGGATTGCCGCCTGCAACACCTTCACTGGGAACTTTAGTTTCTTATGCTAGAACTCCAGGTGCTATGTCGAATAAATTATGGCTGTGGCTACCTGCATCATTATTAATATTAGTAATGATGCTGTGTATAAATTATGTCGGGCAAGCATTTAGAAGGGCGTCCGATGCAAAACAAAGATTAGGTTAAAAAAGGGGGAGTTAAAAAATGAAGAAAAGTTGGAAAATTATTATTCCATTACTACTGGTATTATCGCTGTTATTAACGTCTTGTGGCGATAAGAAAGTGGATGCACCAGAGCAAGAAGAGACTCAAGATGTAGAGGAAGATGCGACTCAAGATGAAGAGCAAGAGGAAACCAATGCATCAGCAGAAATAAAATTACCTCATCCAGTAATTGTTCAGAAAGAAGGAGAAACAATTGGTGGAACGCTTAATGTTGCATTAGTGTCAGATACACCTTTTGAAGGTATCTTTAACTCATTTTTATATGAAAATGCAATAGATGCAGATTTGATGAGTCCGATGTGGGGAAGTTTTATGAAATCTGGCCCTAACCATGAAATTGTTGATGGCGGATATTGTAACGTTGAATTTAATAGGGAAGCTAAGACGGCAACTTATAAACTTCATAAAGACCTAACTTGGTCCGATGGAGTACCTGTAACTGCTGATGATTTAATCTTCGTACATGAAACTATTGCACATAAAGATTATACAGGAGTAAGATTTAATAGTAATTATAGAAATATTGTAGGTATTGAAGAGTACCATGAAGGTAAAGCAGATACTATTTCAGGGCTTAAGAAGATTGATGATAAGACATTAGAAGTAACTTATAAGGAATTTTTCCCAGGAATATTATGGGGAGCAGGACTTACTTATAATGCTGAACCAGCACATTATTTAAAAGATATTCCAATAAAAGATATGGAAGGTCATGAAAAGGTTAGATTGAAACCATTATCTTGTGGCCCATTTGTGATGTCTAATGTAGTACCAGGTGAATCAATAGAATATGTTCCAAATCCACATTGGTTTGGAGAAAAACCTAAAGTTGATAAAATAGTTTATAAAAGAACAAGTCCAGATACTATTGTAGAAGCATTGAAATCTGGAACCTTTGATATTGTTGATAATCTCAATGTTAATAGCTATTTAGAGTATAAAGATTTAAGTAATATTGAATTAATATCTAATATAGATAGATACTTTAGTTATGTGGGATTTAAATTAGGAAAATGGGATTCTGAAAAAGGAACAGTTGTAGTGGACCCAGACAAGAAAATGGCTGATGTGAAATTAAGACAGGCAATGGCTTATGCTATGGATAGGGAACAAGTGGCTGAAGTATTTTATAATGGTCTAAGAATGCCTGCTAATGCTTTAATTACTCCAGCCCATGCTACTTTCTGGAATTCTCAACAGGGAGGATACAAATATGACCCAGAAAAAGCAAAACAAATTCTTGATGAAGCTGGTTATGTTGATGTAGATGGAGATGGAATGAGAGAGGATCCAAAGGGAAATAAATTGAAAATTAATTTACTTTCAATGGCAGGTGGAGATATTGCTGAACCATTGGCTCAATTCTATATTCAATGCTGGAGAGATGTTGGGTTAGATGTAGAATTACAAAACGGTAGACTAATAGAAATGAATGCCTTTTATGATATGGTTAAAGAAGATAATAAAGATATTGATGTATTCATGGCAGCTTTTGGTGCTGGATCCAATCCAGATCCATCAGGATTATGGGGAAGAGAAGCTGCATTTAACTATGCAAGATTTGCAACAGAAGAGAATGATAAATTGTTGGCTGCCATTGCTTCTGAGAAAGCTTTCGGGGAAACTGGAATCGATAATGACTATTTAATCAAAGCTTACCATGATTGGCAAAAATATATGTTTGAACAAGTTCCAGTGGCACCAAATCATTTTAGAATTAATTTAGCGGCAATTAATAATAGAGTTAATTACTATGATCTAAGTGTAGTTAGCGATTGGGGATGGGAGAAAGTTGGTCTATTAGCAGATACTCCTGAAAAGGCAAAATAGTAAAAATTAAATAAACTAAAAACAAAGTCTAACGGTGAAAACCATTAGACTTTGTTTTTAAAAGTAAATAATATTATTTATCTTTAGATAACGAAAGTTTATTACCAAATGTAGGATTTATCCAACCCGATGTAAATTCTCCTTGTCTTGAAATTTTTATATTCTCAGGGTTTTCAAACTTTTTATTTTCCATATTTTTTGGTATTTTATAGTTTAATAAATAGGGATGTGAAGATTTTTCTTTAAAACCAATATCTTTAAATCGAGAATCTTTTAAATAAAATCTTATTCCTTCTCTTATAGGTGTAGAAATATTATCTACTATTTCTAAATAATCTCCTAATTCTCTATAAGATATAAAATTCTTTTCTTGAAAATAAAAATTATCACCATCTCTACCAAGAAACTCCACATCTTCGCTTGTTTTTTCTTCATCATATAGGGAAACTTTTCTGAAACTGTCTACCAAATATAATCTACTATATAAATCTTTTTCAGCACCATTAGGATATTTATATACTGCAATAGTTCTTTTATTGTTTCTTATACCATAATTAACGTATCTATCATATTCATACAATATTTTATATTTATTAAATTTTACTATAGTATTTGTGCTAAAGACAATAAATAAAATAATTACTACAAAAAAGATAATATTAGAGGTTTTACTATTATTGTATCCTATAAATGACAGTCTGTTGATTATAAAAATAAAAACAAAACCTAGGATAATTAAATTAATGAAGAAAGAATCGTATAGAAATTTTTCTGCTTCTATCCAAAATTCATAACTCATCAATTTTCCCTCCTAACTTTAGCATTTTTGTAAATATTTAAATATACAATATCATAATATTTCATTATATTAAATTAAATACCAATAGATATGGAGAAAGACACAATTTCTCATTTTCTAAGACTTATATATTACCATGTTTAATATGATGTTTTCCTTAACCCTGACTTACAATTAATTATATTATCGTTCAATTCTATAAGTAAGATTATAGAAAAAACACAAATAACTGAAGAAGAAAAAGGTTTTATATAAAAAATATTTTTATGTATCTTGACTCTGCTTAAATCCACCTTTGAACATATGCTTACAAAATTGTAAGGAATAGTGAAAGCAATGTGTAAGGTAGCTTTGATATTTTTATATTAGAATAATAAAGGAGAATATTTATACTTAAATATTTTGCAGTACTTTATATTTTTCCTTCGTTATAATAGTTGAGATTTATTTATAAAATATTATGGCAACAGAGGTGGATTAATTATGTCAAATAAACGTGTAATCTATATTTTACTTACACATAGTGGATCTATTCTTTCAAAATGTATTAAAACTTATACTAGGGAACCTTATAGCCATGTATCTATTGCCTTAGATCATACTTTAAATGAATTATATAGCTTTGGTAGAATAAAACCAAATAATCCGTTAATAGGAGGATTTGTAAAGGAAGACATTATAAGAGGCACTTATTCTAGGTTTCCTAATACTACTTGTGCTTTATATTCTTTAGAAATAAGCAACTTGCAGTATAATAAATTAAGGAAAGAAATACATAAATTTAAGTCTGAAAAAGAAAAATATGGATATAACCTTATTGGATTGATAGGGGTAATGCTAGATGTTCCAATGGAAAAGGAATACAATTATTTTTGTTCACAGTTTGTAGCAACTTTGTTATATAACAGTGGAGTATATTTATTTAGAAAATCTGCTGGACTCGTATCACCTAAGGACTTTAGACAGTGTAGAAATCTAGAACTAATGTACGAAGGAAAGTTAATGGATTATTGGAAGGAAGAAAAATTATATTATAGTTCAATAGTTTAAGAGATTAAAAGAATAATTCTTTTATCTCTTTTCTATTTTTTAGAGTAGTTTTTTGTCAGCTTATTATAGTTAAATATGACAATATAACCAAAAATATGTTAGAATATTATTTAGCCTAGAGTTAGGGGAATTGTTATTTTTTATTATATGGAGGGGATGGATATATATGAGTAAAGTGATAGATTTTAACGGTCTTATAAAAGAGGTTGGCAAATGTTGCTTGACTGAAAAAAATTGTGGGACTTGTTATAAGGAAGAGTGTTTTATAGGATATTGTGAACAATGTCTTATAACTTGTCTAAAAAATCAAGATGAGTTCATAGATGAAGGTATAGATAATATTCCTTATGAAGATACAAAAATTTTTGATGAAGAACTTATAATTTCAGCTATTGCTTTTGCTCTTAAACAGTGTAAAAACTGTCAATTGTACCATGATGAAGAATGTATTATAAATATTGTTAGAAGTGCTTTAGAAGTAGCATTAATTGGAGAGCATTTAGACTATAAAGGAAGTAATTTTATATATTTTTCTGATTTACAAGCTAAAAACAAAGATATTGCTCAAAAGGTGTACGATACCTTTAAATCATTATAAATAAAAAGGAGGATTTTTATGGATAAAATTGAATTAGTAGTAGAACATAAAATTGGAGAAGGAAAAGGAACTCCATTAGAAAGAACTATAAAACAAAATTTTAATGGTGAAACCAGTGAGGTAGGTATATACTTAGCTATGGCCCGTCAAGCTCAAAGAGAAGGATATGGAGAGATTGCAGAGGTTCTGAAAACTTTAGCTTGGGAGGAAGCAGAGCATGCAGCTCATTTTGCTGAAATGAATGGAATGATTCAAGATGATCTTTTTGCAAATATTAGACAGATGCTGGAAGGTGAAATATTTGCAAATAAGAACAAAAAAGAAGCAGCAGCTGAGGCAGAGAAATTAGGATTAAAAGACATAAGAGATTATTTTAATGAATCAGCTAAAGATGAGGGACGTCATGCTCGTATATTAGAAGGAATATTAAGAAGATACAATAGATAAAATAAAGTGTAATAAAAATGAGACAAAAGGGGAAAATTTTCCGTGTCTCATTTTTTATTTAAAAAATGTTTATTTTTTTGCAGTAGTTTTATTATCTATATCGTTATAATTAAAGAGGGGAAAGGAGGGGAGGTATGGACTTAGATAAGAAACTGATAGAACGAACTCTATCAGGAGATAACGATGCTTTTACAGAAATAGTTAACAAGTACAAAGCATATATATTTGCTATTATATTAAACTTTATAAAAGATCATAATGAAGCAGAGAATATAGCACAAGAAGTTTTTCTGCAAATTTATATTTCTCTTCCAGATTTTAAAGTTGATAATTTTAAAGGTTGGATTAGCAGGATTGCAGCCAATAAGTCTATAGATAGAAAACGAAAAGATTCTAGAAAATATAGAGAAGAAACTATGGAGAATACTGAAAGCATAATAGATAGTAGAGAGATTAGCAATTACAAGACTCCAGAAGATATATTAATAGAAAAAGAAAAGAGGGAAAAAATTTATGAACTATGCGATAGCATACCTCCTATTTATAAAGATGTAATTATAAAATTTTATTTTCAAGAGAAAACTTATGAAGAAATTGCTAAGGAAGAAGGCACTAATACAAAGACTATAGCTTCTCGGCTCTATCGTGGACGGAATATGTTAAGAGAGAAATGGAGGAAAGAAAATGAAACATTATGATTATGTAGAATGGATTTTTTATAAAGAAAAGACTCTTTCAAATAAAATGATTCAAGAAATGGAAGAACACATTTATGAATGTAATGAATGTATGGATATTTTTCTTTCTCTCATAAATGAAGAAGAAATATATAAAGCAGAAGAAACAATATCTTCAGATTTCACTAGTTGTGTAATGGATAATATACAAGAAATAAAATATAAGCCTAAAATTACAGTAAAAAAACAGAATACATCATTTAAGAACATATTTGGTTACTATGTGGCAGTAGCTGCGGTGACTATACTCTTAACCTTTGGTGGATTTTATAGTGGATTAGTAGATGCTGTACCTCAAGTAGCTAAGTCAACTGTTATAAAAGATACCATAAATAAATCAAACATTATTTTTAATTTATCAGAAGAGATAGTTAATAGAACATCAAATTTTGTCAATAATTTTCAAATATTCAATGGTAGGGAGGAATTAGAATGAAAGAAAAAAGTAAATTTATAACTTTTCTATTATCTTTTGTTCCTGGATTAGCCCACTTATATCTAGGTTTTAAAGATAGAGCCATAATATTTCTCATGGTATTTTTAGGGATAACGTTTAGTCTAGGAGGATTGGCAGCTTTTACTTATAGTGACGGTTTTTTAGTGATTTTGGTTTTTGCTCTCCCTATAATATGGCTTATAGCATTAATTGATGCTTTTTCTTTAAGAAAAGAATTTATTTTAGAAAAGTATGAAAACTCAGGAGGAGAAATGAAAGATAGAAATTTAGAAGAGATAAGAAAATCAAATAAAAAGACTATTACATTGGCTTTATCTGTAATACCAGGTGCAGGCCATATGTATTTAGGTTATCAGGAAAAGGGATTAATATTGATGGGCTCATTTTTCTTTACTGTATTTTTTATGGGATGGCTGAGTTTAAGTCTATTCTTATTTATACTTCCTTTAATTTGGTTTTATAGTTTTTTTGATGCAATGCATATTATTGATGGAAATAGTCCTAATATAGATGAATTTAATATTATCTTACCAAAGATTAAACCTGAATGGATAGGTTGGGGTCTTATTTCAATAGGAGTTCTAATTGCAGTAGAACGTTTACTTTATCCTCTTATATCTAATGAAATGCGTAACTATATTCAAACTTCAGTAGTATCACTGATATTTATTGCTGGTGGTATTAGACTGTTAATCAAAAATAGAAAAGAAGATTCTCTTATAGAAGAGCAAGAGGACTTAGATAAGGAGGATTAGTGAAAATGAAAAAAAGACGAGTAGGAACTACTTCCATGGCAATTGTTTTAATTGTCTTTGGAGTTATCATATTTATTGCACAAATTAAGCGTATATCGGCAGTTAATTTAGCAATTAAATTTTGGCCAATGATATTATTTCTATTAGGAGGAGAGATTCTTTGGTATAGCTATAGATACAAGGAAGAGGATATAAATATAAGATATGATATATTTAGTATATTTATTATTTTGGTAATAGTCTTTATGAATTTAGGCATTTATGGATTAATAGAAACAGGACTAATGAATAAAGTAAATAAAATGGTTTTATCTGAAAACTATACATTTTCTATTCCTTACAATGAAACTCAAGTTGATGATACTATCGAAAAAATAGTTATAAATCAACCTAATTACTATAATTTAACTATTCGTACTGAAGAAAACAATAAATTACTTTATTCTGGACATGTAGATATAGCGGCTGATAGTGAAGAAAAGGCTAAGGAACTTTTAGATAAGGAACATATTATTGCTAAAAAGTCAGGGAACACTTTATATGTTTCATTCATGGAAAGACCTAGCTATAATAGAGAAAATTATATTCGTCCTTACGATACGACTCTTATAATACCAAGAAATAAGAAGGTTGAAATAACTGGAGGAAATGACTTACAATTAGTACTAGATGATATTAAAAATGATTGGATTATAGATAGTATTAATAGAGTAAAAATTAGATTAGATGAAAATATAGATGCAAAAATAAACGCTTTTGTACAATATCAAGAAATGCTAAAAGGAAATGTTAAGTGGAGTAGTATAGAAGAGGGAACTGAGGAGCAACCAAAAGTTAAAGGAGAACTAATTTATAAAAATGGAAATAAGAATATAAGCATTTTAAACTGTGATGAAGTATTCATAGATGAATTAAAATAAAGATTGATCTATATTTATAGTTATGTATATGTTTTTATGATATAATAGCTGTAATTATAACGGATTGGAGGGTAGAATAATGACCAATGAAGAATTCCAAAGAATAGTACTTGAAAAATTAGGAGGTTTAGAAGAAGGACAGAAACGTCTAGAGGGAAGACAGAAAAGCTTAGAAGAAAGGCAGAAAAGTTTAGAAGAGGGACAAATGAAGCTTGAACAAAGGCAAATAAGACTTGAGCAGGGACAGGTTGAGCTTGAACGTGGACAAAAGAACTTTGAAGAAGAGCAGAAAAAACTTGTAATTAAAGTAGATTCTATGGAAAAAATCCTTATAGCTACCCATGAGCAAACAGCAAAACTAATAGAATTTAAAGAAGAAATTAATAATAAAATTGAGAAAGTAATAGAAGAAAATAAATTATTAAAAGAAATGTTCGGAAGACATGAAATAGAAATAAAAGCATTACAGAGAAAAATAGGCTAGAAAAAGAACTTTAATTAAAGTGCACCCAAAATGTTAGACAAAAATCTAATATTTTGAGGTGCATTTTTATTGACAAATAAAAAAATCAAGAATATAATAGACTCATCAGTCTAGACCACATGGTCTATAAAAAGGAGTGATTAAATTGTATCAAATAAATAATTTAATTTTTAAATATCCTAAGAATAAGAGGGATACCATAAAGGACATATCCTTTGAAATAAAGGATGGAGAAATATTTGGCTTACTTGGTCCTAGTGGTGTTGGTAAAAGTACTACTCAAAAAATCTTAATTAAATTATTGACTGGATATAAGGGAGAAGTACTGTACAAAGGAAGAGATTTAAAGTTTTACGAAAAGGATTTTTATGAAGAAATAGGAGTAGGCTTTGAAATGCCAGTACATTTCTCTAAACTGACGGCAGAAGAAAATATAGATTTTTTTAAAAAATTATATAATTCAAATATAGACACGGATAGCCTTTTAAAAAGATTAGGGTTATATGATGATAGGAAGAAGAAAGTAAGTGAATTTTCTAAGGGAATGAAAATAAGACTTAATTTTGTAAGGGCAATGATTAACAATCCTAAGATGCTTTTTCTAGACGAACCTACTAATGGATTAGATCCTAGTAATGCTAGAATAGTTAAAGAAATAATTAAGGAGTATAAGGAACAAGGGGGAACAGTACTACTGACTACCCATTTAATGAATGATGTAGATGAATTATGTGATAGGGTAGCCTTTATGGCTGATGGGAAGATAGCTGAAATTAGCACTCCAAAAGATTTAAAGTTAAAGTATGGAGAAAGAAAAGTAGAGATAGAATACAAAGAGGGAGAAGGAATAAATAAACAATCCTTTGAATTAGATAGTTTAGGAAATAATTTAGAGTTCTTAAAACTAATAAAAGAAAAAGAAATCATAACTATTCACAGTAAGGAAAATACTTTGGACGATATATTTATTAAAGTAACAGGGGTGAAAAAATATGAGTAACTTCTTTGTTCTAATAAATGGAGAAATTCAAAGAATGAAAAAATATAATATATTGACTGCGAGCATCTTTGTTTCGTTGATTTGGATTGGAATATTACATTTTATAGATGTAGAGGATGTAACCAATATTATTCCACTACTTATATTTATGGATGCTACATCAATGGCAATGCTTTTAGTAGGAGTCACTTTTATATATGAAAAACAGGAAGGAACTATTAGAACCTTACTGGTATCTCCTATCAGTAAAACCGAATATATATTGGCTAAAAATTTTTCCAATATCATATTTAATATTTTCGCATTAGTTATTATGTACGGTTATTCTAAATTATTTAAAGAGGTAAACTTAAATTTTTTTGCTATATTAGGTGCGGTAATCTTAGTATCTTTTTTTCACTCTATGGTTGGTTTTTTATTAACTTATTTTTCTAAAGACTTTACCGATTTATTAATGGGAATGATGAAGTATGTTTTTATATTCATGACCCCAGTATTATTAGAAGAATTCAACATTATTACCAATAATATATTTAAAAAAGTTTTATATATAATTCCCACAAAAGCTTCCCTTACATTATTAAAAGGAGCCACAGGCGGTTATGAAACTTGGAAGATATGGATATCTATTTTATATATAATATTTGGAACAATAATTTTATTTTATATAGTATGGAAAAAATTTGATGAATATGCAATGAAAGAAGGTAGGGATTAATATGTATGGGAATTTTATAAAATCTGAAATTAAAAAATGGAGTAGAGATTCTATGATGGGCTTTATGGTTGTATATCCTATTCTATTTGGCTTAATAGGAAGGTATTTTCTTCCTTGGATTTCCCGTAGAAATAATTTTAGCTTAGAAGCATATGCAGATCTGATAATAGTAATACTAACATTACTTGTACCCATTTCCTATGGCGCATTAATTGGATTTTCAATTCTTGAAGATAGAGATGATAATGTTTTAACTGCAATTAAAATTTCACCTTTTGGTATTAAGCAGTTTTTAGCTTTTAGATTGATTATGGTTTCTATTCTCTGCTTTATTGCTTGTATATATGTAATGTGGTTTTCTAATATAGGTAATATTTCTATAAAAAATATAATAGCTATTTCTTTCTTAGCATCTTTTGAAGCACCTATATCAGGTTTATTAATAAATGCTTTAGCTAAAAATAAAATAGAAGGATTTGCAGTAATGAAGGGAGCTGGGACAATAATCGTTTTTCCAATAATAGCATTGTTTTTTATGGGAAAAAAGGAATTATTCTTTGCTTTTGCTCCAGGATTTTGGTCAGCCAAAGCAATAAGCAGTTTAATAAGAGGAGATATTCTCTATCTATCTTATAATCAATATTATTTTATCGGATTATTATATGTATTGATCTTAAATATACTAGTGTATAAATTATTTATTAAACAAACGAGGATATAACAAAAGAGGTGGTCACGTGGAGGAAAAAAAAGAGAAGTCTTTTGAAAAACGACAGGAGCTTATAGATCAGGCTTTAATAGAATTTGGAGAAAAAGGATATGAACAGGCTTCTTTAAATAATATTTTAAAAAAGACAGGTATTAGTAAGGGTACCTTCTATTATCATTTTAAAAACAAAGAAGATTTATATATATATTTAATAGATATATTAGCAGAAGAGAAGATAAATTTTTTTAATAAAAGTATAAATCCTGAGGATTTTGATAAAGATATATTTACTTTATTAAAAATAATGATAAAAACAGGTATAGAATTTGCTCATTATAGACCTGAGATAAACAAGTTTTCTCAATCATATTTAAAAGATTTAGATAATCCAATATTCAATAAAATTAAAGAAAAATATAATTTTGAGCAAAATGATTATTTAGGCAGGTTAATTGATAGAGCTTTTGAAAAAGGAGAATTTAGAGAAGATCTTCCAAAAGAGTTTATTAAAAGTTTAGTAAACTATTTATTTTTTAACTTACAGGATATTTCTAAAACTATAGATATAGATGAGTATGCATTGTCAGCTAATTATTTAATAGAGTTCTTTAAAAATGGTTTAGCTAAGAAATAGAGTAATAACTTCCTTTTAGTATTAAAAAGGGAGTTGTTTTTATAATGTTATATTGTTTTGAAATTTTTAGAATAACTAAGAAGGTAAAAAACATTAAATATGGAATACATGCATAATTATATAAATATTCTAAAGTTTCAAAAAGGAGGTGTGGGGATAGCCCCATGTTTATGAGAAGATTTTATTTAAAAAAATCACTTATATCATTTCTATTGATACTTATATTATTGCTTGGTCAATCAGTAGCTTTTGCTGATGTAAAACTTTCTAAACGTTCAAAGGCTGATGATAAATATAAATGGGATCTTTCACAGATTTATAAAACAAGGCAAGATTTTGAGAAAGATATGAATAAACTTATGGATGAAATCTTACCAAAATATGAAAAGTTAAAGGGAAAATTAAATATAGCAGATAATTTGTTAAACTATTATAAATTAGATGAAGAGGCAAGTAGACTATTGTTAAAAGGACATGTATATGCAAATTTATCTTTAGATTTAAATCAAGCAGATAGTAATGCTCAAGAAATGGTATCTATAGCAAGTACAGCCTATAGCAAATATTTATCTGCTGCTTCTTTTGAAAAGCCAGAGATACTTAGCTTATCAGAGAGCCAACTAAAGGCATTAATTAATAATCCTAAATTAAAGGAATATAAACTATATTTAGAACAATTACTGAAACAAAAAGAACATATATTATCAGATAAAGAAGAGGCAATACTTTCAGCTGCAAGTGACATAATATCATCACCAAATGAGATATTTGATAAGATAACATTGGCAGATTTTGAATATCCTACGATAAAAGATAAAGATGGTAAAGAAATTAAATTAAATAATTCAGCTTATTATGAAATACTTGAAAGTGAGGATAGGGAATTAAGAAAGAAAGCTTATGAAGCTAGGACTAACGCTTATGGGAAAGTAAGCAATACTTTAGCTGCAACATATAATGCTGAGGTTAAGAAAAATATTTTTCTAGCCAATGTAAAAAACTATAATTCATCAATCGAAGCAGCATTAGCAGAAGAATTTATACCAAGATCTATTTATGATAATCTAATAAAATCAGTAAATAATAATTTAGGATATTTGCATAAATACTATGAAATAAAAAAGAAAGCATTAAACTTAAATGAACTGCATGCTTATGATGATTCTCTCTCAATAGTGAAAGACTACAATATGGAAATAAGCTATGATGATGCAGTAAAGATAATTGCTAAGGCATTAGAACCTTTAGGAAAAAAATACGTTGATGATTTTAAGAAAGGTATTAACTCAAGATGGGTTGATGTATATGAAGATGATAACAAATATACAGGAGGATATCAATGGGGCACTTACGATACTCATCCATATATCCTTATGAACTATGAAGATAATCTAGACTCTGTATTAACCCTTGCCCATGAAATGGGGCATGCTCTTAATTCAATGTATTCAAATAAGAATCAGCCATATTATTTATCCGGTTACCCTATATTTACAGCAGAAGTTGCATCTATTACAAATGAATTATTAGTAATGGACTATTTAATTAAAAATGCTAAAAATGATGAAGAAAAATTATATTTAATTAGCAAACAAATAGATAACATTATGGGAACAATTTATACTCAAGTAATGTTTGCTGAATTTGAGCAAACTGTTCATGACATGGCAGAAAAGGGAGAACCACTTTCAACAGATGTACTAAATAATTTGTGGCTGTCATTAATTAAAAAGTATAATGGCAAAGCATTTACCGTTGATGAGAATTCTAAATATGGTTGGTCTAGAATATCACATTTCTATATGAATTTTTATGTATATAAATATGCTACTTCTATGTCGGCTTCTTATGAATTGACAAATAACATCCTAAAAGGGGAGAACGGAGCAGTGGATAGATATCTAGAATTTTTATCAGCTGGCGGTTCAGATTATCCAGTAGAAATACTCAAAAAGGCAGGAGTTAATATGAATTCCTCTAAACCAGTTGATAATATTCTAAAGCATTTTGGAGAGTTAGTTAACGAAATGGAAAGATTACTAAATAAAAGAGCTCAGAAGAAATGAGCATAAATTTAGCGGAGAATCAATTCTCCGCTAAATTTATGTAATATTCTATAACTTTTAGTTATAATACAATAACTATTTATAAGTTCTTATTATAATTTTTCTGTGTTAAGATTTAAAATGACTATTAAATCAGACAGGAGGATTAAAATGAAAGAACTATTTATTATGTTTTTAAGTTTCTTTAAAATTGGTGCTTTCACATTTGGAGGAGGCTATGCTATGATTCCTTTAATTGAAAGGGAAGTAGTAGATAATAGAAAATGGATTTCAAAGGAGGAATTTACAGATATATTGGTCATAGCGCAAAGTTTTCCAGGTGCAATGCCAGTAAATTCTTCTTTATTTATTGGATATAAGTTAGGAGGAATTATTGGAGCTGTTATGGCGATTTTGGGAGTCATACTCCCATCATTTTTGATTATTATTGTTATTGCATTATTTTTTTCCCAATTTAGAGAAAATCCTATAGTAGATAATATATTTAAAGGTATATCGGGAGCAGTACCTGTATTGGTACTATTAGCAGTAAAAGGTCTATCTAAATCAGTAAATAAAAATATTATTAACTTACTTATTGTAGTTATATCTATTTGTGCCATAACAATTTTTGATGTGCACCCAATAATAATTATATTTTTATCAGCTATTTATGGAATATTTTTATCTGAAAGGATGGAGAGCTAAATGAATACAATACTTAAACTTTATATGTGCTTTTTTAAAATAGGTGTATTTGGCTATGGTGGAGGTTATGCCATGTTGCCTTTAATACAGAGAGAAGTAGTAACAAAGAATGCATGGTTAACTACAACTGAATTTTTAGATATTATTGGAATATCTCAAATGACACCAGGACCTATTTCTATAAATACAGCTACGTTTGTAGGATATAAAATAAGCGGATTTTGGGGCAGTGTTTTTGCTACTTTAGGTGTAGTTTCTTTTTCCTTTATATTGGTATCTATAGCTACTCATTATATACTTAAATTCAAGGATTCCAATGTATTAAAGTCGGCTTTAACAGGAATGAGACCTGCTTTAATAGGACTGATATTTAGCGCTTTTTTATCATTATCTAAACAATCCTATATAGATATAAAATCTATAATTATTGGGGGATTTATCCTATTGATGAGTTTAAAGACTAAAATCCATCCAATATTAACTATAGTAATCGCAGGAGGAATGGGTACTTTATTTTATGGCATTATGTAGTATACTTATATTAGGTGATGAAAAGCATGGATTCAAGACTATATACTTTTGTAATGGTAGCCAAAATAGGGAATTATACTAAGGCTGCTGAAAGTTTAAATTTGACACAACCTGCTGTCTATAAACAAATTCAGTATCTAGAACAGTATTACAATACACTTTTTTTTAAGAAGGAAGGAAAAAAACTAGTCTTAACAGATGAAGGAGAACTTTTTCTTCAATATGCTAAACAAATAATAAATCTTCATGAAAACTTAAAAGAAAAGTTAAACCATAAAGATATAAATTATAAAAAATATAAAATTGGAGCAACTATGACTATTGGAGATTATATTCTACCTAAAGTTATTTATGATTATATGGAAAGGCATAAGAATATAAACATAATTTTAAGGGTAAATAATACTAACATTATTCTAAAAAAGTTATTAGAAAGAGAAATCTCTTTAGCTTTAATAGAAGGGCCTTTTGACAAGACAAAATATAAATATAGAAAATTTAAAGATGATAAATTAGTATTAGTAGCTCCAACTAAAGGACCTTTATCTAAAAAAGAAAGTATGACTCTTGAAGAGCTATTAGAACAAAAATTAATTTTAAGAGAAAAGGTTTCTGGAACACGGAAAATAATAGAAGGAGCACTTATTAGTAAAGGTTATAGTGATGATGTTTTAAATCATCATATAGAAATTAGCAGTATTAATGGGATAAAGACTTTGGTAAAAGAAGGGCTTGGATATACTATTCTTTCTAAAGAATCAGTAAAAGCAGAAATAATGGAAGAAAGTATGAAAATTATTCCTATAGAAAATATATCTATTGTAAGAGAGTTTAATTTTGTGTATGCTTATGATGAAAGCATGGAATTTATTGAAGATTTCATAAAGTTTAGCTTAGAAAGGGTGATTTAATGATAATAAAGATATTGGGTGCTGGATGCGATAAATGCCATAAGGCAGTAGAAAACACTAAAAAAGCTATAGAAGAATTAGGCATAGATGCTACTATAGAGGAAGTTGAAGATTTAATAACTATGATGAAATACGGAGTAATGAGTACACCAGGTATTGTCATAGATGAAAAGGTAGTATTAGTTGGTAGGATTCCAGAAGTAGAAGATATTAAGAAAATTGTGGAAGGAAAATAAACTTTATGTATTGACAAAACCCCTTAATAGGGGTTATTATTTTATTAGATACATTGATACATTTAAATATATAAATATGAAGGTAGGTGATATTGTGGATGATAAAGTCGAAATATTTAAAGCGTTGGCTGATAAGAATAGGTTATCTATATTAGATATGCTATCTTGTGGAGAAATGTGTGCCTGTGACATAATGGAAGGACTCGAATTAAGTCAGCCAACTATATCTCATCATATGAAAATTCTTCAACAAGCAGGATTAGTCAATGGAGAGAAAAATGGAAAATGGATGAACTATTCTATAAATGAGGAGAAAATAGATGAAGTATGTGAGTTTATTCAGTACATTACAAATTTTAAAGAAGATTGTATATGCAATAGAGTTAAAGGAAAAGCTTGTTCATTAAATGAGAAAGAAGAATAATTATATTCAGGAGGTAGTTTATGGGTGATAAAAAAGATTCAGGTGGATTAAGTTTTTTTGGTAAATATTTAACTCTTTGGGTAGCTTTATGTATTATTATTGGGCTCTTAATAGGAAAATATATTCCTATTATCCCGCAAGTTTTAAGTAAATTTGAATATGCTAAAGTGTCAATTCCTGTGGCTATACTAATATGGTTAATGATTTATCCTATGATGCTAAAAATTGATTTTACTAGTATAGTTCAAGCTACTAAAAAACCTAAAGGTCTTACAATAACCTGTGTGTCCAATTGGTTAGTTAAACCCTTTACTATGTATTTAATAGCTACTTTCTTTTTAAAAATAGTATTTAAAGATTTAATACCTGGCAATTTAGCTTCTGAATATTTAGCTGGAGCAGTTTTGTTAGGAGCAGCTCCTTGTACTGCTATGGTATTTGTATGGAGTTATTTAACAGATGGAGATGGAGCATATACATTGGTGCAGGTAGCGGTAAACGATTTAATTCTTTTGTTTGCTTTCACGCCTATAGTAGCTTTTTTACTAGGAGTAAGCGATGTTATTGTTCCTTATGATACTTTAATACTGTCTGTAATCTTATTTATAGTTATACCTTTAGTGGGAGGATATCTATCCAGAAAGTATATAGTTAAAAATAAAGGATTAGATTATTTTGAAAATGTATTTTTAAAAAAGTTTGATAATATTACTATTGCTGGTTTATTACTTACATTAATAATCATATTCTCTTTCCAAGGGAAAGTGATATTAGATAATCCTTTACACATTGGACTTATAGCTGTACCGTTAATCTTTCAAACTTTCTTAATTTTTATTATAGCCTATGGATGGAGTAAAGCTTGGAGGCTACCTCATAATATTGCAGCTCCAGCAGCCATGATAGGAGCAAGTAATTTCTTTGAATTAGCTGTGGCTGTAGCCATATCCTTATTTGGATTGGATTCTGGTGCTACTTTAGCAACAGTAGTTGGAGTATTAGTCGAAGTTCCATTAATGCTTACATTAGTTAAAATTGCTAATAGTACTGGACATTGGTTTGAAACTAAGTAGAAGGGTGATTATTTATGAAGAAAAAAGTTGCTTTTATATGTATTCACAATTCTTGTAGATCTCAAATGGCGGAAGGATGGGCAAAAGAGTTAGGAAGTGATTTGTTTGAAGTTTATTCTGCAGGAACGGAAAAATATAAAGAAGTGAAACCTCTAGCCGTTGAAGCTATGAAAGAAGTAGGCATAGACATTAGTTTACAATATCCTAAGTTATTAAGTGAAATACCAGAAGAAGTAGATATATTGGTTACTATGGGATGTGGCGTAGTGTGTCCATTTATTTCAAATTCTTTAATGGAAGACTGGGGTATAGTAGATCCATCAGGAGGCAGTATTGATGATTTTAGAATTGCTAGGGATAAGATAAAAACAAAAATAGAGGATTTAATAAAAAGAGAAAAAAGTAGGTGATCTTAGTGACTAATATTTTTAGTTGGTTAAATGCTCAACTTTTAAAGATGGAGTGGTTATTTAATTTAATTAAGTTATTGGTAGAAAAAATATTTGGAATGTCTATTGAAAGTAGAATCGGAGGAAGTATACACTTTTTTATTTATGATACTATAAAAATATTTATATTATTAACTGTTCTAATTTATGGAATATCTTATATTCAAAGCTATTTTCCTCCCGAAAAAACCAAGAAGATATTAGGTAAATTTAAAGGATTAAAGGGAAATATTATCGGAGCTCTGCTTGGAACAGTAACTCCTTTTTGCAGTTGTTCAAGTATTCCTATTTTTATAGGATTTACTTCAGCAGGACTTCCTTTAGGGATAACTTTTTCTTTCTTAATATCCTCTCCTTTAGTAGATTTGGCATCCATAGTAATGCTTATTTCTTTCTTTGGAGCTAAAATAGCCATTGCTTATGTAATAGTAGGGTTAATTCTTGCAGTAGTGGGAGGTACAATTATAGATAAACTTCATATGGAGGAGTATGTTGAGTCCTATGTTTTTGGAATACAAAGTGCTGATGTAGAATTAGGAGAAATGACTAAGGAAGAAAGACATAAGTTTGCTAAAGCTCAAGTTAAGGATATTATAGGAAGGGTATGGATTTATGTCCTAGCAGGAGTTGGAATAGGAGCAGCTATTCACAATTGGATACCTCAATCTGTAATAGAAAGGATTATAGGTAAAGACAATCCTTTTGCAGTTATTCTAGCTACAGCAGTGGGAATTCCTATGTATGCAGACATATTTGGAACACTGCCTATTGCAGAAGCATTATTTGGTAAAGGTGTTGGTATAGGTACAGTTTTATCCTTTATGATGGGGGTTACTGCTCTTTCACTACCTTCTATCATAATGCTGAGTAAAGTAGTAAAGAAGAAATTACTCATATTATTTATATCTTTAGTTTCTATAGGGATAATAATTATCGGATACTTTTTTAATATATTTCAATATATATTTATATAATTTGAGGTGATAAAATTGAATAAAAAAATTAATTTGTATCTTTTAACAGGATTTTTAGGTTCAGGTAAAACAACATTTTTAACCAATATATTAAATGATCTATCAAAAGAAAAAGTTGGAGTAATAATGAATGAATTTGGTAGAATTAGTATTGATGGAGAAATAATTAAAAAGGAAGGTATGGAGCTAGTAGAAATCAATAGAGGCTCTATATTCTGTTCTTGTCTAAAACTTAATTTTGTTCAGGCTATGATTGAAATGACGGAGAGGGACTTAAAGTATCTTTTTGTTGAAAGTTCTGGTTTAGCAGATCCTTCAAATATTGGAGAGATACTAGAGGCTGTAAAGTATTCTAAAGGAGATGTTTATGAATATAAGGGTGCTATTTGTATAGTGGATGGAGTAAACTTCCTTGACCAACTAGAAGATTTAGAAACAGTAGAAAGACAAATAAAACACTGCCACTTAGTGGTAATAAGTAAAGTAGATTTAATTAATGAAGATACTTTGGTTAAAATTATTGAGAAAATTAAAGAAATAAATCCTATAGTACCTATTGAAACATCTATCTTTGGTAAACTTGACTATGACTTTTTAAAAGAGGATTTAATGAAGTATAAATGGGCAGAAGCAGAAAGTTCAACTAATACTCCAGAAACAAAACCAAAGACTTTAATGTTAACTTATGAAGATGAAGTTAAAAAAGAAGATTTAATTAAATTTATTGATTCTATAAAAAATGATTGCTATAGGTTAAAAGGCTTTTTTAAATTAGAAGATGGTTGGAATCAAGTGGATGTTGTAGGGAAGAAAATAGATTTTAAATTAACTGAAAAAAAGGAAAGAATTTCAGAATTGGTTATTATTTCGAAGATTGGACCTCAGATTATAAGACCTATAGTTAATAGCTGGAATAGTATATTTGAAAAAGAAATGAGATTAAGATAAGAGTACTTTTTAGTACTCTTTAATTTTATCCTTGACATTGATCTAAATTTTTGTTAAGTTAGTAAGAAAAATATTATACCCAAATACATATTATTGCTCATTAATGGCAAATATTTTATAGATTGTGGTATACTAATAAAAAGACAAAAGGAGGAGTTGTGATTGGAATTTGTTGGTGAAGGTTTGACTTTTGATGATGTCTTATTACTTCCTGGGAAGTCTGAAGTATTACCTAAGGAAACTAAATTACACACTTATTTAACTAAAAGTATTAAATTGAATATACCTTTAATGAGTGCTGGAATGGATACCGTAACAGAGTCTAAAATGGCAATAGCTATGGCTAGAGAAGGTGGTATTGGTATAATTCATAAGAACATGACCATTGAGGAACAAGCTTTAGAGGTAGATAAAGTTAAGAGATCAGAACATGGAATTATAACTGATCCATTTTATTTATCTCCTGTTCACAACGTATCTGATGCTTTAGAATTAATGGAAAGATACCATATATCTGGAGTGCCTATTACTGATGACGATGGAAAATTAGTAGGTATCATTACTAATAGGGATATAAGATTTGAAAAAGATACGGATAAAAGAATTGATGATGTAATGACTAAAGAAAATTTAGTTACTGCTACTAGAGATATTTCTATGGATGAAGCTTTAGAAATTATGAAACATCATAAAATAGAAAAACTACCTTTAGTAGATGAAGATTATATACTTTCAGGGCTAATTACCATAAAAGATATAGAAAAGTCTATTCAGTATCCAAACTCAGCAAAAGATAGTACAGGAAGACTTTTAGCTGGAGCAGCAGTAGGAATTACTTCAGATATGATGGATAGAATAGCAGCTTTGGTAAAAGCTAAGGTAGACGTAATAGTTGTTGATACTGCTCATGGACATTCCCAAGGTGTTCTAGATGCAGTAAAAAGGATTAAAGTTGAATATCCACAATTACAGGTAATTGCTGGAAATGTGGCTACTGCAGAAGCTACAGTAGATTTAATTAAAGCTGGTGTTGATGCAGTTAAAGTAGGAATTGGACCTGGATCTATTTGTACTACCAGGGTTGTAACAGGCATAGGAGTACCGCAAGTAACAGCAGTTGTAAACTGTGCTAAGGCAGCTAAAGAATATGACGTGCCAGTAATTGCAGACGGTGGAATTAAATATTCAGGAGATATTACAAAGGCTATAGCTGCAGGAGCCAATGTAGTTATGATAGGTTCACTATTTGCTGGTACTGGAGAAAGCCCAGGAGAAGAGGAGTTATATGAAGGTAGAAGGTTTAAAGTGTATAGAGGAATGGGTTCTATGGGAGCTATGCAATCAGGTAGCAAAGATAGATACTTCCAAGAAGACACTAAAAAGCTAGTTCCAGAAGGAGTAGAAGGTAGAGTACCTTATAGAGGACCTTTGGGAGATGTAGTATATCAACTATTAGGTGGATTAAGATCAGGAATGGGATATATAGGAGCTAAAGATATCTTTGACTTACAAAATAAGGCTAAATTCATAAGAATAACTGGTGCAACCTTAATAGAAAATCATCCTCATGATATTCATATTACAAAAGAAGCTCCAAACTACAGTAGAAGATAGTTAAGGGAGGTTTTATATTGATATTAATTTTAGACTTAGGTGGAAAGTTCAGCAGATATATTGGAAGAAGCATTAGAGAAAGTAAAGTCTATTGTGAAATTGTGCCTTATTATTATTCATTAGAAAAAATAAAGGCAAAAAACCCTGAAGGTATAATTATTTCAGGTGGTGAACCTAATGAAATTGTTGTAAAAGAAAAATTAGATAAAGAAATATTTAATTTAGGAATACCTGTATTATCCATAGGATTTGGTAGTGAAATAATGGTAGAAGCTTTTAAAGGTAAAGCAACAATTCCAGCAGAAAATGATTATGAATATTTGAAGATAAAAGTAGATAAAGATAGTCTATTATTTAATGGATTAGATGAAGAATTACCTCTATGGATGAATGAAGAATATGCATTTGATGTTGTACCAGAAGGTTTTAATAAAATAGCTAACTATAAGAATAAAGTAGTAGCTATCGAAGATGAAGAAAGAAAACTTTATGGAGTAAAATTTCATCCAGAATTAGAAGGTTCAGATGAAGGAAAACAAATTATAGATAATTTCCTATATAAAGTTTGTAGCTGTGGATCTACTTGGAATATGGATGAATTTGTTAGTGAAAGTATAAAAGAAATTAAAGCTCGAGTAGGAGATAAGAAGGTTCTATGTGCTTTATCGGGAGGAGTAGATTCTTCTGTTGCAGCAGTCTTGGTACACAAAGCTATAGGAGATAATTTAACTTGTGTATTTGTAGATCATGGTTTACTTAGAAAGTATGAAAAAGAACAAGTAGAGAAAGTATTTAGAGATGAATTCCATATAAATCTTATAGTAGTTGATGCTGAAGATAGATTTTTAAATAAGCTAGAAGGTGTTACAGATCCAGAACAAAAGAGAAAAGTTATTGGAGAAGAATTCATTAGAGTGTTTGAAGAAGAACAAAGTAAATTAACAGATATAGATTTTCTAGTCCAAGGAACCATTTATCCAGACGTAATAGAAAGTGGAATGGATGGGAAAGTTGTAGTAAAAAGTCATCACAATGTAGGTGGACTTCCAGAAGATATTAATTTTGAGTTATTAGAGCCTTTAAGACAATTGTTTAAAGATGAAGTAAGAGAAGTTGGTAGATTACTTGGAATTAGTTCAGATATAGTAGACAGACAACCTTTCCCAGGACCAGGATTAGGCGTTAGATGTCTTGGTGAACTAACAAAAGAAAAATTAGACATACTTAGAGATGCAGATTATATATATAGAGATGAAATTAAAAAAGCAGGGTTAGATAAAGAAATTTGGCAATACTTTGCTGTGTTACCTAACATAAGAAGTGTAGGAGTAACTCATGGCGAAAGAACCTATAAACATACAATAGCATTAAGAGCTATAACTACAAAAGATGCAATGGTAGCCAAATGGTATCCAATCCCTCTAGATTTATTAGAGAAAATATCTACAAGAATCACTGATGAAGTAGAACAAGTAAACAGAGTAGTATATGATATATCAAACAAACCACCAGCTACTATTGAATGGGAGTAGTAATATGAGTTGGAGAAAGCCAGTGTTTATGCGGGTTGCAAATATATTTGTTTAGTGCTTGGCAACAATTTGGCAACATTTGATTCTATATTCAAAGAATAATTTATTTCAATAACATAAGAAAACCTTACTGATTTCAGATATTCAGGCTGAAATCAGTAAGGTTTTTTCTATGCTCATTTCTTCTTTCTCTTTTTTTCTTCTTCTTTTTCGATTCGTTTGAATTCGGCTGCGAACATATCATCGAGTGCCTGTGATGGAACTTTTGCCCAATTGGACCTATGTCAATATAGTAGACACATTTTCTCGAATAAACTTTATGCTACCCTCTTAATATTATCTTCCCACTCTTGGGGAGTGATATAACCAATGGAGCTATGTATTCTTTCTCTGTTATACCAAGATTCAATATATTCAAATATTGCTAGTCTAGCAGCATCAAAGTTCAAATATTTAACTAGATTAACTTCTTCCTTCTTTAATACTGAGTGAAAGGATTCCATACAAGCATTATCATATGGGTTACCTTTACCACTAAAGGAATGAGTTATTTTAAGTGCTTTAACATATTCTCCAAATTCATGACTTATATATTGGCTACCCAAGTCACTGTGCAAAATTAGACCTTTATTAGGGTTTTGAAGTTTATAGGCATTTTTTAAAGCTTTTATAGCTAAAGTAGTATCTATATTTTTTGACATAGAATAACCAACTATCTTCCTGCTGTTAAGATCCATAACAGAAGCTAGATAGCACCAACCATCTTTAATTGTGTGAATATAGGTAATGTCAGTTACCCATTTCTGGTTAATACTAGTTGTAGAAAAATCTCTATTGAGAATATTTTCTCTACTTTCAACCTTGCTCTTTGAAGAAAAGGGTCTGAATTTCTTACATACTATTGATTTTATGCCGAGTTTATTCATAAGTCTTTGAGTTCTTTTAAGGCTTATAATTATATTTTTATTTTGTAACTTTTGATGTATCTTAGGTGCTCCATATCGGCATTTACTGGCCTCATATATATTTAGAATTTGTTCTTCTAGAAATCTACTTTCAAGGCTTCTTTTGCTTTCTTTTTTATTAAGATATTTGTAATATGAGCTTCTAGATACTTTTAAAACCTTGCACATTAGTTTTATGTCATGAATATCTTTATTATCTGTAATGAACTTATATATTGAGCTTACTTCTTTGCAAATATGGTCATTGCTTTTTTTAATATTTCATTTTCCTCTTCAATTCTAGCCATTTTCTTTAACATGGCCTGATAATCAGCTTGTGTAATCACTTTATTATTATCTAATGCTATGGGCTTAGTTTTCTTTACCCATGTCATTATTGTAGATTTAGGTAGGCCATATTCACCATTTAGCTCAGCTAGAGTTTTACCGGAATTGTAAAGCTCTATAATGGTATTTTTATATTCTTCGGTATATCTTTTTGACATTCTAGACACTTCCTTCCTTGACTATATTTTAAAGCATTCGGAAAATCGTGTCTACAATATTATACTAACATTACTGCTAAATGGGAAACTGAACGAGTATCTGCATGAGATTGACGAAGAATGTTATGAGAGAATGGGAATTGTTAATTAGACAGACGAAAGAAAGGGAAGGTGTGACAGAACAGTTAAAAGCGGATAATCAGATGAAATGGGTTGGTATGGTGAACAATATCTGGAGTTGGGCAGAGGAAGTTGTATTGATGGAGTTGGTGTATCAGTAATGTATCGCAGAGTGGGAGAATGATTGTTTTTCCTGAATCATAACATGCCAGAGTGCTGTATTGTATGCAACATTCTGGCATTTTTGTTGAGGGAAATTTATATTGTCTATTTGATTTTTTTCGAGTATAATTTTCATAGAATGTTAGTAAATTCTGCTTGTAGCAGATAGAAAATGTTATCTACGGTGTTATGCTGTTTCTCAATAAGAGAGAAAATTTATATTTTCTACAGAAAAATAGCATTACCCTCTTGACTCTTCCTTTGGGGAATCCTTTATACTAAGTTTATTCCTGATAATTTAGAAAAGAGGTCGAAACAAATGAACAACCTAATCAAAATCAAAGATGTGTCAAGCAAATATGACATTACAGCCCGTACACTGCGTTATTATGAGGACATGGGATTGCTGTCCAGCACCCGAAGTGATGACTACGCATATAGAATGTACGACGAAAACGCTGTTAGGCGACTTGAACAAATACTCATATTACGCAAGCTGAATATCAGCATAAAAGACATTCAACGTGTTTTCAACACTTCCGGTTCCGATATAGTTTTAGAAGTGCTGGGGAAAAAAGTACAGAACATAGACGACGAGGTTGCGCTTTTGCATGAGTTGAAAGAAATCGTGATGGATTTTATACGGGAAATCGAACAAGTGAACTTTGCAGACAAATCCGACATAAAACTGCTGTATAACAAGGCTAAAGAGATTGAAACACAATTGATAAGCATTGACTATATCGGCAAGCCTTCCAATATAAACCGCTTGATTGAAATAACGGAAAAATTAGATAAAAAAATTCCTGATATAATGGTCGTCAGGATACCGGGATTCAAAGCGGTAACGTGCGGCGATCAACCGTGGGGAGAAATGTTCAAAGAAGGCGGATATATGTACCAATTGTGGCAGTATTGTCATTTGTATAAGAGTGTGATTTTCGATTGTTTTGATTTTTTGCTGTCTAAAAATGACAAAGCTGAATGGATATGTGCCGTTAAAGATGGTGTTACCAATGCGGATGTAAGCCCTTTTAAATTATTCGATTTTCCGGGAGGCTTATACGCTATGGCAGTCAGTATTGACGAAGATAACGAGAGCATACACAAAGTGGAAGATAAAGTTCGCCGATGGATTGAAAGCACAAATTTTGAGCTTGACAAAGGCCGCAATGTTATGTTCAATATGCCTTATTTATATGAAGATGGAAGAGATATTGCCTATAAAGACATAGAAAAGGGACTTGGCTATAAACAAATGCAAAGATATTTTCCAATCAAGCTAAAAGAAGGAATATAAAAATACAAGGAATTTCCCATGTGTTATTTAGGTAATTGCGAAATGCAAAGTATGACAGAACCCATAGGGAAATAAAAAATAAATGGAGGAATTATCATGAACAAGTATGAAAACGCGATGAAGCTTATGGAAGAATACTGCGGAAACGGAAAGGACAACCTTATTGCTCTTGCAACTATTGCATTGTCCCCGAACGCCGTCGGCAATCCCCGCCCTGCTGTCCGTATGGTTGATGCTTATTATGAAGACGGCGTGTTTTATGTTTCTACAGACGCGAATAAAAATAAAATGCTGGAAATTGGGAAAAACAACGAGATTTCCATTTGTGGGTTAGACTTGTTTGTTGCTCAAGGAACGGCTGAAAATCTCGGTTGGGTAAAGGACGAGAGGAACGCGGAAATAAGAGCGAAGATGAAAAAAATCTTCACATGGTTCGATGCACATGGCGGCGAAGACAACCCTGACTCAATCGTTCTGCGTATCACCCTTACGGAAGGAACGATAACTGATAACGACAAAAAATACGGTGAATGGCAGTATAAAGTTGACTTTACGAAGAAAGAAGTGAAATAAATGCGAAAGACACTCAAAGATATGGCAAAGCACTTAAAAAATGTTATTACGCCAGAAATACCTGAAACATATGCAATTAATCCAATGTTTGAAAATATTTCAAACGAGGAAAACATTCGAGAAGGAGTTCTTGCGTTCAGAAACTTTTTGTATCAGCTTTGCGATGTTTTGATTGTTGAAGGTGATTCGTATGACAATCATAAAAAGAATGCTCACGTATTTGATGACCGCGTTACTATTTCGGTATATTTTCCATTCCTGCACAATGTGAAATGCTTATTATTGAATATAGGTTTTCATGGTGTACTAACAGAAAGTGCTCAATCCCTTACCGTCGGAAACAATATATTCAACACGAAAATCCCTGTTTCAAAAAGCATTGAATGCTTGCGATTCTTGACTGATTGTGGCATATTGATTGACGGTATAAACTTGAATGATAAAAAACCTGATTTATTAAAAGCTGAAAGAATAAAAATTTCGTATCCTGATAATCCTGCTATGTTGACGGGCTTGAAGGTAATGGCAATAGCAGAGATAGAATTTGGTAGAAACGCCAACAAATCGAAGGTCAATAAGTCCAATACAATCAGTTATTGCCGCTTCTCCGATATTTTATTGCGATGTGATTACAGAGTATTGAAAAATAATAAAACCGACGATGTTATTTCTATATTAAAAGATACTATGAAACCTTTGTCTGCCAATGTGCAAGATTTTATATTGCAGCTACATCAACGTTATTTGGATAAAGGGCTTAAATGCGATGTGGAAATAAAAGATTTATGGATAAAGATTAAATATTCTTATAAAAGAAATGAGATATGGGCAATTAATGCATCACTTAATAATGGTTATCAAATAAACGTCAAAGCGAAAAACACGCATAAATACGCTGATGCCATCGAGAAACTTCCTTCATTTTTACAAGAAATGATTGAAAAGGGATATGGGTGCGGAAAAAAAAGAGGTATAAGCGATTATTGTGATGGAGGTTGCCGAGGGTTTCGGATTTCCCTGGATGACTCAATCATTGATATAAGAAATGCTATCGAAACTTGGCTTGACACGGAATTGTCATTTGTATAGTATAAGCACTAGTAAAACATAGTGGAAAAATACTATATACCTTGATTAGTGTGATTATCTAAGCTGAAATTTGAAGGATATTTGTTTTGTGGAGTGATGTTGACAACAAAAAATCAGTAAGTCAAAATAATATGTGTAATTGAAATAAAAAGTCGGCATAAAAAGCACCAAAACTAAACATAAATGTTTAGAAACGCCACTGAACTTGCCGAGTGGGAATAATAGACAAAAACCTTATAATGGCTAGAAATAGCTGCTATAAGGTTTCTTTTATGTGTGATGATTCTAAAATGGTTCTGTTTAATAAATATACTCTATGAAAATTTTGAATAATTTGCATACTAAACATCTACAAGTTAAGATATAATTAGATAAACAAGGAAATATTTGGTCAGATGGTGGCTCTGAACTTTTGCAATCTTTATATTTGGATCATGGTTGCTCGATAAACGATATGTACATATTATTAAAAGAAGTAGGTATATTTATGAGAAAAATTATCATATCAATTTTTACAATATTACTTGTATTCTCTTTAGCATCTTGTAAACAGAACAATATTAGTGATGATTTAATAATAGACATTGGAGAGTCTGCTAAATTTACTGAAGAAGAAATAACTGAGGCAATAGATCTTGTCAAAAATAATTTTGATTTTCCGGCATCTACTTTGACGAAAGTCTGGTATAGTGAAGAAAAATCTGACTCATATTTTAGAGATGATTTTAAACAGGGAGTTAGTCCTGAAAATGTTATTTTATTATTATCCAACTTTGATGTTGATGACTCTGGAGATAATCCTGTTTTAAATCCAAATTCAACTTATACAGATTATCAATGGATATTAAGGAGAGATAGTAAAACAAGTAAGTGGAGAATTGAGGATTGGGGTTATTAGAGAAGTATATATTATTGTGAAGTAATAATACTTTTTTAAAAAGGAGGTAGATATACTTGAAACCAATGGATATAAAAAATAAAGTCCTGTGGGGGACTAGTATGGTTGGATTAATGGGTATATCATATTGGTTATGTAGATTTTCTTTTTTTGAAATGCACGGCATGAAGCAGTGGCCAAATATATTGACTATATTAGGTGTTATTTTAATAGTTATCGCTACTATATTTGGAAACCGTATAATTTCAGGGGCTACCGTCATAGGATACGTGGGTGGATTTATTCTTTCTATGATATTTAAGACTTATGGTGTAGACCAAGGTAGAGGAACCATAAATAATGATTGGGTAATATGGGGAATGGTTTTCATTATTTCAATTTTGATTGCTTTTATTATAGATTTTATTCTCAAACAAGCCTATAAAAAGGAAAGAGGATAAATATTACTTGTTTACTTTGATATCATTATTTATATTTTGAATAGATTACATATAAACCTGTCGAGTTTAGCGGGTTTATATATTTTCTTAAGCTGTAATTTCATTGAACTTGAGGGAATTAATTGATATTTGGATAATGTAGTTACTCGACATGATACATATAATTTTTTTCTTCATTAAGTATATTAGGTTCATAATCCTTAGATGCACTTCTAGGGAAATCAGCTTTTTAGTCTTTATACTCCTCTTTCTTTTCCATTCATAAATCTATTAATTCATTTTCTCTGGATATAAAATAAACTCTGTTCTTTCAATTAAATCTATTAAATTTGGTTGTAGGATTATTTATGATAAGATTCATCCATTGCTGAAGCTTATCATTTAATCATAGATATTATTTCGATTTAATCCTATATTATATAAAAAAGCAAAAAATCCTTTTTGATTTAAAGATTTTTTGCTTTTTTTATATGTTTTTTACTTTGTTTTCTTTATGAGAATAATATGAACAAAGTACAAATTCTCTAAGTTTTATTAATACACTTCTCTAACAGTAAGTTCTTCACTAATAGTAAATCCAAATCCATCTTCACGGATTCTCTTTACTGTTTCTTTTACAAATTTGTCTGCATCTTCTATAGCTTCTTCAGCTACCATAATACCTTTTTTAGTTATTTCACCTTTAGCTAACATTTCAGCACCAATGATTAGTGGTATTGCTGTAAGTGGAGCCATGTTTCCTGCTACTCTTCCTATATAAGACATGCTTTTACCATCTTTTTCACCGTGCAGTTCTGTGGCTGCACATGCAGTAACTCCCTTTAAAAATTCCTTAAGTTCTTCTTCTGTCATTGCTGGTTTGCTTGCTTTTTGTGCTAATAATACAGCTAGTGCAAAATCACGAGGTGATACAGGATTACCATTGATATCAAGTGGATAATCGGATGTAAGACCTGCTAAACTAAGGTCTTTAAAGCCTTCGTATGCTGAAACTGGTTCAAGACTGAATCTTACAGATACGTTTTGAATTCCTGGAGAGTATTTAGGGAATGTAAATACTTCAGGATGTCCTATTCTAGTAACTTTACGAGTACCATAAGGTTCTCCAAAATCGAAATCCCATTCTTCGCGGAATGAAGGTTCATTTAATTTTTCTCCGTTTTTAATATATGGAGCATTGTGTACACATTCTAACATATGTCCAAGTACTGCAGGACCACCTGGTTCTTTCTCATCGCATGCAAAGTAAAATATAGCTTCATCTAATGAAGCGAAATAACGTTGCTCTGCACTACATGCTAGTACTGATAGAAATCCTGGGCTTGCACCAAGACCCATTATCATACTAAGACCTTTTTCTTCAGCTTTCTTTGGTAAGTCTGATTCAAATATTTTATTGAATGCTTCGATATCATCACAGAAATCAATATAGTGTTTTCCTGCTTTTATTGTAGTTTCTATAATCTTATATGCAAGAATATGATAAGGACCTGTACAGTTAGCAACTACATCACAATCCTTTATAAGTTCGCATAATGCTTCTTCGTCAGAAACATCAACTTCTGCTGCTTTCACTATTGGTGAGTTAAGACCTTCTACGATTTTCTTATTTTTTTCAAGATTACGAGATGAAATTATTACCTCATCAAAAATACTACCATGATTGATTAAATCTTTAATACCATAAAGTGCTTGAGAACCTGCTCCACCTAATACAACTAGTTTCATAATAATCCTCTCCTTAAATTATTTTGATGTTTCTCACTATTATTTGCTTGTTAAGATTATATCATTAATAAATGTAAGAGTCCAATAAATGGCAAGTAATTTTCATTATATAAATGAAATGAGAACGTGTGATGATAATATTAGTGATATAACTCTAATACCTGATTCAAGTGGATGTATTATATATATTTATAAAAATAATGATTTTTCATCAAGTCTGTGGGGAGCAACAACAAAAACAGTTACAGTAAAATATGAAAAACATATTAAGAGCTTAATTATGTGTCTGTGTTGGCAGATTAGATAACAGCTGTTTTCTAAGGGGTTGAGAAGTATAATACATCATATAATGGATTATTTGCAAATAATTTACTATGTGTTATAATTTAGAATACAGATAAAGGGTTAAGGAGGTGGCGATTTGGCACAGCAATATACCAAAAAAATGATTCGTGAGGAATTTATAAAGATGCTGAATGAGCGTCCACTTAATAAAATCACAGTTAAGGATATTGCTACAGCATGTGAGATCAACAGAAATACTTTTTATTATTACTACACAGATGTATATGCACTTCTGTCAGAGATCTTCCAAACAGAACTTCAGACAGTCATTGATGAATATAATGATACACTATCCTGGGAAGAGAGCTTTATTGTGGCTGCTAAATTTGCTTTAGAAAACAGAACAGCAATTTATCATGTATATAATTCTATGCGGAGAGAAGAAGTAGTGAACTATATATACAATGTATCAGGAAATGTCATGATCCGGTATGTTGAAAAAGTAAGCAACGATATCCCAGCTTCTTCAGGAGATAAAAAACTAATTGCTTCCTTTTATCAGTGTGCCCTCACTGAAATGGTATTACGCTGGATTGCTTCTGGAATGAAGGAAGACCCTGATACTATCATCAGGCGAATTGGGAAGCTATTCGATGGAAACATTGAGTTATCCCTTAAGCGAAGTGCTGGTTTAAATGATATTTGGTAAAAAGGCAATAAGAAAGTCTTTTTCTATCAGACATTTTAACCTCAATGCCTAAAAATTAGATAAACAAACTGCGGTGTTCGAAGTTCGAACACCGCGGTTTGTTTATCTAATGAAAAGAATACAAAAAAACTATATTATAGATTTATACAAATCTTATAGGTAATAGGTATTCATAAAGTAAAAGGGAGACTTATTATTTATTACACCATGTGGGCATACTAATAGAGTATCCATAAAAGTAATCTAAATATAATAGTAGTCTTTAGAAGACTATTAAAAATTAAGAAAGAGGGAGATCAAATGAAATTAAAAACACATGATGATAGACTTACGCTTACAAATGGAACTTATCATTCTTTAGTAAACGCAAGAAAACCTAAGGGAATTGAAGACAAAAAAGCTTACTTAATTGGTACAGGAATTGCTTCTTTAGCTGCTGGGTGTTTTTTGATTCGTGATGCTCATATGGATGGTAGTAAGATTACTTTTTTAGAGCAATTAGACATTCCTGGTGGATCCTTAGACGGTGCAGTTCGTCAGAATGCAGGTTATGTGGCACGTGGCGGACGTGAAATGGGACATCATTTTGAAGTTTTATGGAGCTTGTTTAGTTCATTACCATCTACAGAAGATCCTAATATGACTGTGTTAGATCATTTTTATTATACAAATTACGATGATCCAAACTTTAGTAATTGTCGTATTACTAAAAACCAAGGTGAACGATATGACAATGGAAAATTTAATTTGGGTCAAGATTTGGCAAAAGAATTAGCTGCTTTTGTAAGCATAACAGATGAAGAACTTCAAAATAAATCTATCGAAGATGTTTTTTCTGAGGAACTTTTAAATACTGATTTCTGGACATATTGGAGAACAATGTTTGCTTTTGAGAATTGGCATAGTGCTTTAGAGATGAAATTATATATGAATAGATTCATTCACCATGTTGGAGGCTTACCAGATCTTTCTGCTTTACAATTTTCACGCCATGATCAATATACTTCTTTCGTAAAACCTATGGTTAAATATTTAGAAGACCATGGTGCTAAATTTGAATATGGAGTTACTGTTGATAACGTTGAGTTCTCAATTTCAGATGATAAAAAGGTTGCAAAGAGAATAGTTGCAACAGATAGAAATGGAAAAGATATTTCTATTGATTTAACAGAAAACGACTTAGTATTTATCACTAATGGTTCCATGACTGAAGGTTCTGGATATGGCGATGATAATACTCCTGCTCCATTTAATAAGGAACCAGAAGGATGTTGGAAGTTGTGGAGAAACATAGCAGCCCAATCAGATGAATTTGGGAATCCAGATAAATTCTGTACAGACCCAGAAAAATCTAATTGGGAGTCTTGTACAGTAACTTGTCATGATGAACGTGTTCCTGAGTATATTGAAAAGATTACAAAACGTTCACCATATGGTGGACGCACTGTAACAGGTGGCATAGTTACAGCTCTTGACTCTTCATGGCTGATGAGTTGGACAATAAATCGTCAAGAACAATATTACGGACAGCCTGAAAAAGACGTTGTTGTTTGGGTATATGGGTTATTTTCTGATGTTCCCGGAGACTATATTAAAAAGCCTATGAGAGATTGTACTGGTAAGGAAATTACAAAAGAATGGTTATATCATATAGGTGTTCCTACAGACAAAATAGAAGAATTAGCAGGCTCATGTACTGCAGTGCCTGTTATGATGCCGTTTATTACATCTCAATTTATGGTTCGTGAATTTGGAGATCGTCCTTATGTTGTACCAAAGAATGCAGTAAACTTTGCTTTCCTTGGACAATTTGCTGAAACATTGGATGATCCAGGACGTGATACTGTATTTACTATCGAATACTCAGGACGTACAGCGATGGAAGCAGTATATGTATTGACTGGAGTTGAAAAAGGAGTTCCTGAGGTATTTTCTTCGAGATATGATATTCGATATCTATTAAATGCAGGTAAATGTTTACTAGATGGAGAAAAGCCAGAAATTGATTTACCACCAATGACTAAACGTAAGATTTTAAAACAAATAGCAGGAACAGAAATTGAAGAGTTATTGAAAGAATATGAGATTATTTAATGACATTTAGAGTTAGATAATTTGATTAAAATCCCGAATTTTAAAAAATCGGGATTTTAATTTATATGTATTTATTACTCATATTGCCACTTGATATATTGGTAATACAATAGAACATCATATAAAGGAGGAAACTTCTGTGAAAGAACAAAAAAATCTTAAGCAAGTTTATATTCCTACTATAGAAGAAATGCAAAGTTGGTATGAAGATGATTTGCGCAAGGAAGCCTTAAAATCATCAGAATATGAAAATAATAGAAAAATAGAAGAACAAGGATCATTTTTTAAAGCTTTTCGAAAATTTGAAGAAAAGGATGACAAGATTCCTCCTGATTCTAAAAAAAATAATGTTTATTATGAAAAATATAAAGCTTATGTAGAAGAAGAAACGGCAAATAAGGGCAAAAAGATACAAGAAATTGAAAATTTAATTGAATATGAAAAGTTTTTTCTTCGTTGGGAAAGGAGAGTCAATAGCGAGAGTAATAATTACGGTCATTATGGTAGTAATTCAGCTACAAGATATCGGGTTGATTGTATAGAAAAATTGGAAAAAGAGTTAGAGATAATCCTAGAAAATTCTCCAGAAGCATGGGAATTTTATTATAAACGTCAATTGATAAGGGATATAGAAACCCAACACCAACAGCGTTTGGTAACTGTCCCTTATGTAGTTAAAGCAAAACAAAAAGTAATAGACTCGTTGAATTTAGGTGTCCCTGTATATATTGTAGGACATTTAGGAAGTGGGAAAACCCAGTTAGCAACTGAAGCAGCCTTAGATTTTACTATTCAAAATAAAATACAAAGTGAATTAGAAAACAAAATGGAGGATTGGTTTTCTGCAAATCCAAATGCCACAGAAAAAGATGCTATTGAAAAATTTAGAGAATTTAATGAAGAAAGAAAGCTCCATTATAAAAACATTTTAATTAATGGAAGTAAAGAGGAAATAGAATCTTTACAGCCACTATTTATATCTGGTTCACATAATTTAACTTACGAAGATATGTTTGTAGAGAAAACTTTGTCTCTTGAACGCAGTTTCTCTAAGGGATCTTTTGTGGATTATCTTAATATGATCATAGGGGATTTTTATGAGTGGATGGATGAGCACAGAGCTAGACTGGAACAGATGACTGATGAAGAGCAGCTGCAGCTTAAGATTCAAATATGGAAAAGTTTTTCTGATTTATTAGTAGCAAGTAATAGTGCTTTTGGTACTGAAATCAAAAAAACAGAAAGAGAAATTTTGATTGCAGTAAAAGAGGGGCGTCCTGTAATCGTAGACGAATTAAATACAATTGCCATGCAAAACCTAATTGCTTTGAATGATATCTTGCAGCGTCACGCAGGAAGTACAGCCTATATTACAGGAGTTGGTCCTGTTTTGATTAAACCTGGATTTGGATTTATTGGCACAGGAAATCTATCAACTCAAATGGTGAACTATGAAGGAACAAATGAGCTAAATCCAGCATTTAAATCACGTTTCGTAACGATTGAATACAATTATGTACCTCAAAAGATAATTGGTTCCTTAGAAGATCAAGAGTTTCCAGAAAAAAACGAACTTTTTAGGATAATAATGGCACGATTAGCTGATAAAAATGGAAATATTCATATTCCTGATTCCAAAAGGACCTTAGAAGAATTATTTCGCTTTTCTCAATTGTGCAAGGTTACTCAAAATGTTTTTATGGGCAAGTGGAAAGATAATGAGGTTCAAAAAGATTCTGGAATAGATGAATTAGAGTTGAGAGAATCTGTATTATCAATCCGAAATATTTTGCATGTTTTAGATAATTGGAATCAAGGTGAAGAAAAAGATTTAAGCAAAGCTTTGTGGGATGGTTTTATTAGTTCAATCACTTATCCTGACGATCAAAACTATATTCTCTCACAAGCAGTGCGTTTTGGATTTTTTCCTATAAGTGAAGGGTGGGAGGTTGAGACAAAAGGCATAGGAGAAACGACGATAACATATGAAGAAATTCGTACCCGTCCATATCACTATGTTCGTCCATCAATAGAAACTTTAAGCTATTTAGATGTAGTTCATCTGATATTTGGGAAAGGAACCCAGAGGAAAATTTTGCCAAAAGAACTGAAAGAAATTTTTAAAGATGATATTGACGATTTAACACGGATTGATGCAAAAAAATATCAAGAGTTAGACAAACAACTGTCCCATTTAGAGCATTCAAATTATTTGCTTGAATACTTAGAATATGATGGAGAAGAAGAATGAAAATGAATTTGTCTGTAGATGGAAAGTACTTTAAGAGTCAAGTCAAAAAGCTAAGAGAAAAGCTGAATGAATGCCTAACAAATGGAATTTTGGATGATGGTTTCGAAGAACAATTAGATAAACTCTCACAAATAGAAGAAAAGCTATTAGCTGAATTAATTCCGTATTATAGAGTTTATGTAAATAATATTAAAAAGACATCAATGGAAATAAATTCGATAAAACAATTAGGGGCTTTTAGTTTTGATAGTTTTTTACAAACGACATTGAGGATTAATAAAAATCTTTTTGTTATAAGCAGTACAGATAGTAAGGTTCAATTTTTTTATATAGATATTCCAGATAATTTTTCTGATTATAATCAACTTGAATTAGAGTGGAGTCCTCCTATTAAAGAAATAAAAGAGACAATTTCATTTATATATAAGTTGAATGATAAAGAAATTTTACTTTTAGGAGTAAGAGGAGGATGCTACCTACTCTCAAGCGATAATTTTAATAAGCTACCTAATGTTAATGAACAGATTAAAATAAAAAATATTAAAAAGAATTATGATTTTAATGGATTTGGAAGTTGCATAACAATTAATGATAATTTATTTGTAGTAGAAAAAGATGAAAACACCTTAACTCTGTTTGAAATAATAAAAGAAAATGATGAATATCGCTTGGTTTTTCATAAAGATATATATTGCACTATTCCAAATTGGACTGTATTGGAAAAAATAAATGATGATTATTTTGTAGTTGGAACAAAGATGGGAGAGTTATATTTTATTAAATATGAGAACAGACAATTTACTATTACAGAAAAATTTGATTTTCTAAATAATGAAATAAGACAAATTAGATGTTTAGAGGATGAAGATGGTAGTGAAAATTCCCTTATAGTAATAGGAAATAAAGGACAGCTTAAGATAATTTCTCTATATGAAGATATAAAAACAACAAAAATAGAATTGAATGAATTAAAAGGTAATTTATTTGACCTTCAGTCTAAAAAAGGCACAGCTATAGTTTTAAGTGAAGATGGAATTATATACTTACTTGAAGAAAATTTTGGAGATTGGTATCTAAATGAAGAGACGGTGATCAAAGATGTCTTTTTTACAAATATCTTGAAATTAGATATTTCAAAATATTTGATTATGGATATAGACGGTAAATTAAATCTGTTAGACATTGATCGAATTGATACACCAAAAGATTTATGGGATTTGCCATTGTATCAATAGGAGGGGATGAGTATATTTGACTTCGATGAACAAACTCTAATTGAAGAATCTAAAAAACATTGCGAAAAATTTTTGCAAAGAGAACAACGCTCATTAGCCACATTTACAGGAGATTCTAGTTTGATGTATATTCCTGATTCAAAATTACAAAGATTTCTATTAGATCCCTCCACAGGAGTTTTATACTTGCCCTTGGAAAGTTTTTTAGATAGAAAATTAGATGACAATCAAATCCTGTGGCATATCTACTATGAGCTTGCCTTATATCCTGATTGGAAGAAGCAAACTAAAAAATATCTGAACAGAAAAAAAGATTGGCAGAAAGAAATTGATCCCATGACGAGCTATATTCTAGCTAGGATAAAAAAAGAAGGACTGGAAAAAGACCCTGCATATCAGCTTAAAATTATTTCGAATTATGTAAGAAAAGAAGTTCTTGATTTGTTATATCTATTGGATAAGTATACATCTTTTCTGAGAGTTTTGCAGATGTGCCCCATATATAGAGATGAAGAAAATTTCGAGAGAATTGTTTCATATATGAAACAAACAGGTAAGACCATGGAGTCAATTTCTCAAATGCCTAGACATAGAGCTTTTGCAAACAGCTTTTTAATTATTGAATTATATAAAATTGAGCCTAAAATCGAAGAATGTGTTGAAAATCCCTTTGATAGAAAAATTTTCAATCAGCCTTTTTTTGACTTTATTCATTATCAATTAGTTAGACAGATAAATAATAATCAAGGAATTATAGAAAGAGATCCATTCATTCGTTCTTTCATCTTTCCAGTTTTTGAGGAATTGTGGAAAGAAGAAATTGATGAAATGGAGTTTTACAAATCAACAAAACAGAAGAAAGAGCAAGTCAAAGGAAGTGAAAATCCTTTTGAACAATCTAAAGGAGATGAAATACCAGATTCACTAGAATCTACTCAGGAAGAAGTGGAAAAAATTCTGGAAGAAATGCTAGATCAACAAGACCAAATAAGTACCAGCGTACAAAACATTATGCAAGGTAAGGTAGATTTAGAGCCTTATGGGATTAGCCAAACAGATCAACAATTGTTTCTATTTTATTCAAATAAAATGAAATCGGAAAGAGAACAAATGCGTCAATTTTGGAAAAAGTTGATAGGGGACGCAAAAAAAGAAGTAAGTGTAAAAAAAGATGGTCAGGTAAAGGGAAAACTAGATGTCGATAGCTTTATTAACTCTTATCCGGATTTTGTAGAAGCTGAAAAAAAGGGGAATTATAAGAATCTTCCAATCTTTAATAGATATTTATTAGATCCTCAGACAGATATATTGCCTGAAAGAATAGAGATTTCTTTTGTAATAGACAATTCAGGATCAATGAATGCATCAAAAATTGAGGCGGCAAGAAAAGCTTTGGCTGTGACCTTGCTCTCAATAGATGATTTTAATCGATATTTGAAAAGCAATGCAGAACAATTGAATCAAAAAGTAGAAGTTTTAAGCGAAACCTGGTTTTTTGGCAGTAAGTATTATAATGTTAAAGAATTTAACGATAAAAATGTGAAGGAAAAAGAAAAAAGCGACATAATTCGTTCAATTGTAAAGCTAGATGCAACAGATGGAGCAACTGACGATGCAAGTTGCCTTAGAGAAATATCTGATAGAATTACGTCCCTACAGGAAAGAGAACTCAAAAAAGGAAAACAAATAAAGATAGTCTTCGAAATTACAGACGGTGCATCAAGTTTTCCAGGATTAGCAAAAGAAGCTGTGCAAGAATTATTATCTAAAAATGTTGAAGTTTATGCATTTCAAATAGGAAAAAATAGCGAAACAAATGAAAAAATTTTTAACTTCGTATGGAATGAAGGATACAAACAACCACACGGAGTAATGATTGGTGAACAAGTAGAAAAACTACCAAAAGAACTGCTAAAAGCAGTAAGAAAAAATATGCAGTCTATTTTTAATAATTAACGAAATGAAGATCGGCATGGGTTTTAGTATAATCCAAATACTACAACCATTGAAAAATACACATTATAAAATAGGATAAATGTATAAAAGTCAAGTGGGAGTAAAAATCAGAAACCCTATAAGTCTTGAAATAACAAGGTTTATGGGGGTGATTCATTATTCGATATTTCTAAGTATAATAAAATCTATAAAACTTATTTTAAATCCGTAATCATTTCTCTTAATACTTTTTTGGTAATGTTGACATAAAAAACTCTCTTTTCTGGTTTTCATTTTATTTTGATTCTTGCCAGAAAAGAGAATTCTATTTTACAAAAGCACAGATTATTTTACACTACCTATTTATAAATTAAAATGAAATATAAATAGAATAAATATTTTCCTTGTATATGAAGAAAGATATTTAATAAATGTTTTTAGCCATCTTTATCCATTCATCACCACATTATTTTATAGTCTATGAACACAATAGTGCAATATATCCATATATTAAAACACTAATTTTTTCATTTTATTAATAAAATCCATATTAATAGTGTTTCTATTACGTTTATCAAACTTTTCCCCGATACTTAGTGATTGTCCTTTACAATAACTGATAATATCATCAACTAAATAGATACCGTCGTCTTTATAAAATGGAGTATCTCCTGGTAATATAAGTTTACATCTATCTCTTTTTTCCTTGTATTTAAAACTTTCCCATAACATCCATGCCCCTGTATAAAACATAAATTTATCGTTTCCATTATTTGAAGATAATGCCCATTTTAAATGCTTAGTAAAAATTTTCACTCCCTTTTTAGGATCAGTTATTGCAAAATATAATAATTGAATCCTCATGCTACTAAGATAAAAATCATCCTTATTTATAAGTCTATACATCTTTTCTCTATACTCTTTTGCTTCTTCCAACATATTATGATTGATATAATATTCAATAAAAAGTCCGTAAGTAAGCGGAAGAGCAGTAGTGCATTTTTTTTCACCTTTAAATATAGGATCAGCTAACTCTAATGCCTTCTCATAATTATTTAAAAACAATTCATATTCCACTTCAAACTTTATTTCACAAACCTCACAATCACTAATGTTATCTCGAGAACAGGATTTGAATTTTTTAAATGACTCTTTTACTCCTTCTACGTCTTCTAATTCCATATAATCACGGGTTATATATTGATAATATACTCTCAATGAATATCCATATTCTATACACCTTTTTTTGTACTCCTTTATTATTTCATTTAATTTTTCATACTCAACTTGATAGTAGTCATCACATACATACATCATTCTTTCTAATATACATATTATACAATATTGTACAAAATCTTTATTAAACTCTGAGTTCTTAAGATGTTCATCTCCTGTCCATAAAAACTTTGGAAATGTTAGTATAGCCTTAAGTCCATCACCATTAAATGTATCTATACGCATAATTTCCTTTCTTCCTATAAAAGAATAGAACATATTATTCTCCGAATCTGCTACCTTTGCTAATTCTTCACAAACTAAAAGCCTTTCTTTAGAATCTTCTGGTGATTTTTTCATCATGTCTATTAGTTTATCTAACTTTTCGCTCATTTGCTAAGTCCCCATTCTATCAAAGATTCTATGCCATTATTTAAAGTTTTCATTTCATTGTTTCTAAGAGGAAAGTGTCCTATTAAAAGGGCTTGTACATATATTAATTTTATACAGTTACTAAGAGCTATTTTATCTTCTAAAGATATAAGTTTATTTATTAAAGGATTATTTATATTAAAATATAGTTTAGCATAAGAGTTGTCTTCAAATTCTTCTATAAATCCATCTAAGATGCTTACAAAGCTGTTATCTACCTCTTCCTTGTCTTTTAATATATTTCTATATATCATAGCATCTTCGTCTATTGTATATAAAACTGGCAATTCTTGTGGGCTGAATTTTTTTATATCAACTTCACATTTAAATTCATTAAGGGTAATATTTGCAATCTTTAAAAGCATATATGCTCTTTCTTGTTCTTCAAAAGTTACATCTTCCATGATTTCATATAAATCCATACCTGTTATAAGTTCTACAGATACATCTTTAAATAAAATAGGCATCTTTTCTAGAAGTTCTTTATCATATATATATCCTGCATTTACAAGTAATTTATCCTGTGCTACAAATATACTAGACATCTGCCTAAATTCGTCAACAGAATAAGTATATATTACCTTTTCATAGGATGTCCTTAGTTCATATCCCGTTTTATTTCCTTTAGATGTAGGAAAAGTTAAGTAGTCTATAAACTCTTTATATACATTATCCTCCTCTACAGCCAAAGATTTAATAGCCAAACTATGTATATCTATAATATATGAAAGTTTTTTAGGTGCTATTTTAGATAATCTCGATAAATAATTAATTATACATTTTCCTAATTCTTCTTTAGTCTTTTCTAGAGTTTCATCTTCACAAAAACTCTCTCTAGAAGCTGTAGGGGTTAATTCATTTGCATTTAAAATACATTTAACAAAAAATGCCCAATTTGGAAGTAAATCTTGACCTTTTTCTGTAAGTAACATATTTTTCAAATATATTCTATGAGCTCTATTTTCACTACTCACTACTTTATGAGGTATAATATAAGCAAATCCCTTAACTCCTCCAGTCTTTGAGTATATTGGAATATAATCTAAAAATTCTTCTAAAAATATATCCTCTCCGAATTCTAGTATTTCTTGAGGTGATAAGGTCATATCATCCCAAGGGGGGATTTCAAGATTTAACTTTATATCTTTATCGTCTACATTTAAATAGATAGGTACTGGTAAAAGAAGTCCATAATATTTTACTAAACCAATAAGCTTATCCCTCGTGAAATATTTTTCACTTCCTTTCTTACATTTAAGATAAATTGTAGTTCCAGCTTCTATATTGGCCTCTAATTTATTTAAAGTATAAGTTCCATCTGGCTTTCCTTTCCAATGATATGAAATATTATCCTTTATAGACCTAGTTACAACATCTATTTCATCAGATACCATAAAACAAGATAATAGGCCTATTCCAAAACGCCCTATATAACTTTCATCTACTATACCATCCATTATATCTTTCTTGGAGGATTCTCCTATTATAGCAAGAAACTTATGTATCTCAGCTTCTGTAAGCCCTGTCCCGTTATCTTCAAATACAATAGTATTTGTATCCTTACCTTGTAGTAAACTAATACATACCTTTCCTTCAGTCCAATTTTTCTCTATTTGTTTTCTTTTGTTTATTGCATCTACACTATTTTGAAGTAATTCTCGAATAAATACATCTTGGCTACTATACAAATGGTTTCCTAATATATCAATCATTCCACCTAAGTTTACTTTAAAACGAAATATGTCTTCCATAATTCACCTCTGTCTTCTATGATTATAAATATAAGAGACAGTCTTATATTTATAATATTATTTCATATTTGTCACTGAAATCAATCTTTAATAATAAATTGATATTTTATCCAATATAATATATATCGGCATAGCCATCTATAATTACAGTCTAATACCATCCAAAAGATAGATATTTAAGATTGAAATAATATTCCTTCTGTAGTATAGATATTTTCCAGAAGTTTAGCACTTAAAAAAATTTTAAGAGCGATAGCTCATGAATTTATAGGAATTTGAAGGTAAGGGTTAGAGATATTATAAATTCCGATCTTTATTGGAAACTATAGAGAAAAAGTTTGCAAAATCATAACCATCCGTTTTGATCTGACCCCAGAAAGTTGGACACATTAAACTAAGCTAATAATAGGGATTGAGTTCTGTACTCTATAGGACTCAATCCTTTTAATTTGCTCTTAATTCTATATTGATTATACCATTCGATATAATCAATTAACTCTCTTTTAAAGTGATTAATATCATCAAAATTTTGAAGATATAGTAATTCTGATTTTAATAGACCGAAGAAATTTTTGGTTATATTCTTTAAAATACTTGATAATGATAATCATTATCTGTATAATAAAGAGAAAAGTTTTAATAGTATTTTAGTCGGTATATTAGAATAAGTAAATTTTTATATGAAAACAGTTAAGAGGATATTTTAAAATGTAAAAATAAGGAACAGTAATATGATTTAATAACAGATAAATTAACTCATAAATCGTAAATTGCAAATATTAATGGTAATTCTTATAAATTAAAAGAGGCTAAGTGCGACTAGAGAATTAATAAAAATTGATGAAATAGCAAAATGAAAGGATGCATGTGATATGGAAATACAACTCAATAGGCTAGTGGAGCATTTTGCAAGAACTTCTTTTCAAGTAAAAAATGTTTATCACTATAAGATAGAGCCAGGAACGACTGGATGTCAGAAATCAGCGCCGTTCCCCGGTTTTATCTTTCCATTGAGAGGAAAGGCACAGTTCCATTTTAACGGTACACCGTATCTGGCAGGCGTGGGTAATGTAATCCACGGCGGTGCAAATATGAGTCTTGATAAGCGTGTAGTAGGGAATTCGAAATGGGAATACATCACTGTATTGTATGACATTCACGGCCTTGAATCAGATGATATTTACATGCCTGATACACATTTTGAACTTACCGTCGGGCAAAGCCCACGTTTGATAGAGTTATTGCAACGTTTATTTAAGGCTTTTAATCAACCAGGTGCACTACCTGTGTTTCAAACGGAAACTCTGTTCCGCTGTATTTTAGAGGAAGTTTTTGTCTGCGGCTGTAATCAAGGGAATAATAGTACACAGGCTTTATTTGAGCATGTATCGTCCTATATTCATGATAACTATATGGACACGCTGACGATACGTGAATTGGCCGAGCAAAATGGCGTCAATGAAAATCGATTATACTATGTTTTCAACAAATATGCGGGCATGGGACCTGGTGATTACCTGATGGCGTATCGACTCAATCGGGCGAAAAAGTTGATAATTACTGGTGATGCACCAGTATATGAAGTGGCAAAAAACGTAGGTTATACCGATGCATTATATTTTAGTAGGATATTCAAGAAACGGTTTGGTCTTCCCCCAAGCACGTTTCGGGAAAAATTCAGGAATAATCCATATGGAGTTCAAGATTATTCTATTCCAATGTAGAAATTGTTTTGCTATACTAACTTTTATAAAGTTAGTCAAGGCAAACTATAATTTTAAACTATAATCTTAATTGGAGGAATGAATAATGAAAAAACTCATGGGACTAATTGTTTCTCTGGCACTTTTTATGGGATTGCTTGTCGGTTGCACCAATAGTACAAACACTCCGGAAAGTACGTCTACTGTAGGGGACACAAGCACGTCAGAGACAGTGCAGCCAAGTGGAACTTCGGAAGAAGAAGTTGGATGGCCGAGGACTATTAGGGATGCGGTGGGAAATGAAGTTCTTTTAGAAGAGCGACCTCAAAGAGTAGCGATTCTTCACTCATTGTATTTAGAATATTTCTTTGCTTTAGAAACGCCTCCTATTGCATCTACAGGTTCTTCAACGGGAAATGCTATGAAGGCTTTGGAAGAATGGGAGACGCTTAAACCATATGAAGGAACAGCCGATATTATAGACTTAGGTAGTTCTCGTGATTTGAATTTAGAGGCAATTTTAGAAGCAAATCCAGATGTTATTGTTACGTTCAAAGGACATGTAGATAAAATTTATGACCAGCTGGTTCAAATTGCTCCTGTAATCCAAGTGGATTTCGATGCCCCTTGGCAGGAACAGACAATATCTTGTGCTGAAATTATTGGGAAAGAAGCTTTTGCTCGAGACTTTATTGAAGAAACTGAGACAATTATTTCTTCAGCAAAGGATAAGTTAGGTAAATACAGTGATAAAACAATTGCACTTTTCCGTACAGACGGAAAATCATTTTTCTCACGTGGTAACAAGGGTTATTACGAAACATTTGGAATATCTAAGCCTAAAGGCTATCCGGATGATTATGGAACCATGTCCTTGGAGGCTGTTGCTGATATGAATCCAGATTATATAATTTTTCAGAACTTCATTGAAAATACACAAACGTTAGTGAAATCTCAGGAAGATTCTTTAGTATGGCAAAAACTTAATGCTGTAAAAAATGGACATATTTTTTATTTTGATGATTCTCTCAATACATTTGGGCCTCTTGCCATGCGACTTACGGCTGATAAACTAGTACAGATATTTTCAGAATGATGGCGTTGGTAAATGGCATTGCCTCCATATGGCTTAGGGATTTTTGAGGATTCGAGCCACATGGAGGCTTCTTGTATTTGAGATTCCCATTGGTATTATGTGGTGATTATCAATATACCGTATTTCTTATATATTTTGATAAAAAGCAAAGGATAATGAAAGGATGATGAATATGAACAGTATTGTGTACTTGAACCAATACGATATTCAGTACTTAACGATTGAGGAAAAGAAGCAGAAGGATGCATTAGGGGGGATGTACCAATGAAGAAAATTGCGATTTATGGCAAGGGTGGAATTGGTAAATCTACCACCGTATCCAATGTGTCGGCGGCCATGGCCGCTATGGGGATGACAGTTCTGCAAATTGGATGTGATCCCAAGGCTGATTCCACCCGCAACCTAACAGGAGGGAAAAATATTCCTACTGTGTTAGATACATTAAGAGAAAATGGAGATGCAGAACTTGAAGATCTTGTGGTGAAAAGTAGTACTGGTGTGCTATGTGTGGAATCCGGAGGACCTGTACCAGGGATAGGGTGTGCTGGACGTGGAATTATTACGGCTTTTGAAAAACTAGAGGAATTGGAAGCCTATGAAATTTACAAGCCGGACGTGGTGCTTTACGATGTATTGGGAGATGTAGTATGTGGAGGATTTGCAATGCCCATCCGAGGTGGATATGCTGATGAAGTATGTATTGTCACTTCTGGTGAGATGATGTCCCTCTATGCAGCGACAAATATTTCTTATGCAGTCAAGAGTTTTGGAAAACGTGGATATGCTTCACTGAGGGGACTGATTCTCAATGCAAAAAACATCGAGGGAGAAAACGAGCTTGTAGATAAGGCGGCAACGGAGATTGAAACAAGGGTCATTTATCGACTGCCTCGTGATCCGTTTGTACAACAAGCCGAGGCACAGGGTAAAACTGTGGTAGAAGCTTTCCCAGATTCTGATATGGCAATGCATTATAAGGCACTTGCAAAACTATTGATGGAGGGAGGAAAATGTCTTGAATGAGCTTAAACATTTGAAGCGACTGTCAATGGTTAAATCTAACACTGGCATAAAGTTTCTGACACCTGCTGTTTCTCCTGGTAATCATTGTCCTATGCGTATTGCGTCGGTGATTGTGGAGGATATCGAGGGGCTTTCATCCTTACTTGTGGGAATGCAGGAATGTACTACCCATTCGCGACTTTTCAGCCCTAAGCCAGAAGGAGAGCATGGTGAGCTACATTGGTTATATGTATTGGACTCCCATGAGGTAGTGTTTGGATGTCGAGATGGTCTAATAGACGCCCTCAGAAAAATGGATAAAGCTGGAGCAAAGGCAATCTTGTTGATTGTAACTTGCGTTCCAGAGTTGATTGGAGAGGACATTGAGGGGATTATCCATGAAGTGCAGCCTGAATTGTCTGCACCCATTACCTTCGTGATGCTAGGGCAGTTCAAGAATATTAGCTATCCTCCTGGTTCATGGAAAACCATGGAGGCGTTAGGTAGGTTGATGGATGTGAAGGAAAGGGATTCTAACTGTGTTAATGTGTTGGGGCGTGCACCAGAAGAAGAACATATCTCTATGCCATCTTTGTTACCTGCACTTGCAGAGAAAGGCATTTCTTTGCGTTATATTGCACCAGGTGCTTCTCTAACTGATTTTCAAAGTGCACCAGATGCCGCACTAAATTTGGTGGTGTCACCCTATACTCAGCCCCTTGCCGTTAAAATGGAGCGGGAATTTGACATACCGTATACTGCTCTGCATAATCTATATGATGTAGAGAGCATTGACAAAGCCTATGCAGGTCTTGCAGAACGTTTTGGATTTTCCTGGGATGATATATTTGAAGAAGAACGTCAGGAAGCTATTGCTTTGCAGAATCAAGTAAAGGAAATGGTAAATGGACTTCGATTTGTGTTATCTACTAGAATTGACATGCCTATTCCATTGTCCATCTATCTTTCCAAGCTTGGTATGGAGCCTCTGCTTTTGCATTTAGAGGAATATTATCCGGAGGACAGGATCAATGCTAAAGAACTTATTGCTATGGGTCATAATCCGTGGATTTGTAGAATGGTAAATGCTGAAGTTGATTTATCAGTTTTGGAAAAGTTAGCTCCAGATATATGTTTTGGGTATTTGTGGAGTACTAACAAGACCATTCCTTGTGTATCAGATATGTTTGATTTTTATGGACAAGTAGGTTATGGAAGAACAATTAGTTTATTAAGAAGAATTTTAGGCGTGTTAGATGAAATAGACGCGTCAAGGAAAGGAGGGATTGAACATGGGGCTACATCGATTTAAGCCGCTGCCTTCAGGACGCATGGGTATTTTTTGGACACTTGCTACAATCCGTGAAGCCGCTCTTGTAGAATTCGGATGCATGGGGCACATGTTATATAGCGGTGTAACGCTAAAACGTGCAGGTGTACATGATGCTTGCAAGCTTTACTCCACCCATATAGATGAAACGGATATCGCTCTTGGCGGCACAAGTAGACTTAATCATACTATTGCCAATGTAGTAAAGAATGATAATCCACGAGTGATTTTTCTGCTTCCTTCCTCTATCCCTGAGATGATCGGGACGGATATTCCAGCTCTCTGTGAGGAATTACAGCCGAAATATCCTGGAGTTCGCTTACTGCCTTTTGGGTATGGAGGTTTTGATGTTATTCAGCATCGTGGTGTACAGGAGGCTCTTTTACTGCTAGCAAAAACTTTACCGGTGGATACTGAAAAGACACCTCAACCAACCTTTAATATCATAGGCTCCTGTGCCGATCTATTCCGCTTTCAGTCCGATGCCAATGAACTAGTTCGTATTATGGAAGGTACCTTCGGCATGAAGCCACTGTGCGTAATGACTTCGGATACATCTGTTGAAGAAATTGAGAACATGGGAGGCGCACATATCAACCTTGTTATACGGCAAGAGGGCGAAGCTACAGCAAAGCATCTGCAAGAACGGTTTGGTACGCCTTATCTTTTGGGGAGGCCTTACGGTATTGAAGGAACTATACGATGGATTGAGGAAATTGCGGAAATATCCGGCATGACTGCCAATGTCGATTTCATCAAGGTAGAGCGGAGAATCTCTAGGAAACGGATTGCACCCGTAATGCCAAATTTCCAACATATTGTAAGATCACACGCGGATGAAGCCATATTATCTTTGGGAGGACATGCGGATGTGGTCAGGGGTATTCTTTCTTTTGGATGCAATGAACTTTCTCTTTTCAAAGGAACCTGTTGGTGTGACTGCCCTCATATGGGAAGTGAAGACATACCCTATTTTTCAGAAGACCAGTGGGTACCTGTAGTACAGGAACATAAGAAGGGCTATCTCATGGCCAGTGGTGAGGTACTGGAGTGGGCGGGACTCAATAGAGAACTTCAAATTTCAAATCCCGATACAAAATGGCACTTGCATCCCTATGAACCGCCTTTTATGGGATTTCGCGGTGCTGTTCACCTAGTAAATCTGTGGATCAACGAAGAGATTGATGATTGATAACAGGAGGACAGGTATTTTAAAAGAAAGAGCTAGTAAAGAGGGATAGAGGACAATTAAGAGATTGGATAAATTTACTATAACAATACCATCTTTAGTAGACATGCTGTGTAACCCCAAAAACTGCCGCTAATTTAGCATCCTAATTTTGTATTAACCTACAATATATTATATAATAAAAGTGTAAGAATATATTAAGCCTAATAATAAATCTATTGGGGGTACTCACTATGACTGAAGATAATATTATGAATATTGTGGATATGAGTCCAGATATTGCAAAACTTATTATAGATCATTTAGATGGTGTTGTTATAACTGATCCACAAGGTCGGTATGTATATGTAAATGAAGCCTGGTCTGAGATGATGGGTGGGATAAGGTTGGAAGATATAAAAGGTAAATTTGTTCGTGATATGATTCCTGAAACAAAGATTGATTTTGTACTTCAGTCAAAGAAACCAGTTACAGGACATGTTGTTATCTCAAAAGGACCTACTAAAACAGAATTATTTTCAACTTATATACCTATAATCAAGGATGGAGAATTAGTTGCAGGATTTATTCACGTTATCATAAGGGGTATGAAAGGTGCCGTAGATTTTTCTTCAAAAGTTAATAGCATGCTTAATCAGATTGAATATTACCAGGAAGAATTAAGAAAAATTAGGGGTGCAAAGTATTCAATAGACAATATTATTGGGAATAGTTTAGAGATTAAACAAATGAAAGATATTATAATCAATGCTGCAAGATCAAACTCTACTGTATTAATTGAAGGTGAAACAGGTAGTGGAAAAGAACTTGTTGCTCATTCTATACATGATTTGAGCATGAGATCTTCTGGACCTTTTGTGAAAGTAAACTGTGCAGCTATACCAATAGAGTTACTAGAATCTGAATTTTTCGGATATGATGATGGTGCTTTTACTGGAGCTAAAAAAGGTGGTAAAGAAGGTAGGTTTGAAATGGCAAATGGAGGAAGTTTATTTTTTGATGAAATTAATCAGATGCCATTAGTATTGCAGCCAAAGCTTCTGAGAGCTTTACAAGAAAGGGAAATAGAAAGAGTAGGAGGAAGAGGAAGTATTCCAATTAATGTTAGAATTATTGCAGCTTCCAATGTTCCTTTAGATAAAATGGTTAAAGAAGATAAATTTAGAAGTGATTTATTTTATAGACTAAATGTTATAAAAATAGTTATACCACCTCTTAGAAAGCGAAAAGAAGATATTCCATTAATAGTAGATAATTTATTGGATAAGTTAAATTTTGAATTAGGTATGAGTGTACCTAGCATATCTGATGAAGCTAAGAGTAAACTTATGGAGTATAATTGGCCAGGTAATATTAGAGAACTACAGAATGTAGTAGAAAGAGCTATGAATATGTCCTGGGGGGAGGCTTTAGAATGGAAACATTTTAGTGATTATTTTGAAAATAAGAAGCTTCATAAATATTCTAAAATAGAACAAAATACTGGATTTCTAATTAAAGATATGAAAGAAAAATTAGAAAAAGAAACGATAATTAAAGCTCTTAGTAGCTGTAAAAATAATAAGACTCAGGCAGCTAACATTCTTGGAATATCTAGAACTTTACTGTATAAGAAAATGGAAAAATACGACATATATAAAGGATAAGATGTAAACAATTATTTACGTAAACTTATGTTTACACATATATTAAACTTATGCTATTACAGTGATTGATAGATAAAAAATTAACAATCGTAAACAATTGTTTACAAATCGAAAATATGAAGTTTGGAATTATAGAGGTGAAGCCTTGTAATTCCAAGCTTCTTTTTTTATGAACAAATTGGCATGGTATTTGCAAACTTTATATTTGAGTAAATAATTCTAGCAAGGAGGAAAATATGAAAAATGCAGTTATAGTTTCTGCTGTCCGTACTCCAGTAGGAAAGTGTAGAGGAGTATTATCATCAGTAGAACCGTATAAAATGGGGGCAGAGGTAGTCAAAGAAGCTGTTAAAAGAGTTGGAATAAGTGTTGACTCAATAGACGAAGTTATATTTGGAAATCTAATGGGACACGATGTAAACAACATGGCGAGAATGGTTGCTCTTGAAGCAGGTATACCTATTGAAAAACCCGCTCTAACAGTAGATAGACAATGTGGTACTTCTCTTAATGCTATTGCATTAGGTGCAATGATGATTCAATTAGGAGAAGCAAAAGTAATACTTGCGGGAGGTGTTGAAAGCGATTCACGTAGACCTTATGTGATGTTAAAACCTGAAGTGGGATATTCTACAACTCCACCAAAGTTTTCTGAAGAATTAAGGCTTTCACCTGAGCATATTGGAAATCCTAATATGGGTATTACAGCAGAAAATCTTGCCCAAATGTATGATATTACAAGAGAAGAGCTGGATATGTTTTCTATTAATAGTCATAAAAAGGCTTCTGAAGCAGCTTCAGAAGGACGATTTGTAGAGCAGATATTACCTCTTGAAGTTGATTTAGGAAAGGGAAAGAAAATTATTGTATCAGAGGACGAGTCTATAAGAAAAAATGCTAATCTAGGATCTATGGCTAAATTGAAACCAGTGTTTAAGAAAGATGGAGTAGTAACAGCAGGCAATAGTTCTCCAATGAGTGATGGAGCTGGAGCGGTAGTTATTATGGAGGAAGAAATGGCAAAATCTCTTGGACTGGAGATCTTAGCTAGATACAAAGCTTTTACTGCCGTAGGTTGTGATCCAAATATTATGGGAATTGGTCCAGTACCTGCTACAAGAAAAATTCTTGAGAAAACCAATCTTAAATTAGAAGATATTGATTTAATTGAACTAAATGAAGCTTTTGCTGCACAAACTTTAGCCTGTGTAAAAGAACTAGGAATTGATGAAGATAAGTTAAATGTTAACGGAGGCGCTATAGCTCTTGGACATCCTTTGGCAGGAACAGGCGCTATATTGGTAACTAAAATGGTTTATGAAATGAAGCGTAGAGATGCTCATTTAGGATTAGTAACCTTCTGTTGTGGAGGTGGACAAGGAGTAGCTATGCTGCTAGAAAGAGATTAAAGTTTATAAAAGGAGGAGTAAAAATGGCAAAAACTATTATTACTGTTGCACCAACTGGTGCATGGCCTACAAAGAAAGATAACCCTAACGTTCCTATGACACCTAAAGAGATTGCAGAGGATGTATATGAATGTTATAAAGCGGGGGCTGCAATTGCACATCTTCATATGAGAGATGATGAAGGCAATGGCACTATGGATAAAGCAAAATTTGAGGAAACAGTAGCACTTATTAAAGAAAAATGTGATATTGTGATTAACTGCACAACTTCTGGTGATTTAAATGCTACAGATGAAACAAGACAAGCTCATTTAAAAACTATTAGACCAGAAATGGCATCGTATGATTGTGGATCTATGAATTGGCAACATAGTTCAGTATTTTTAAACACACCGAAGTTCCTAGAAGAATTAGGACTAACTATGCAAGAATACGGAGTTAAACCAGAAATTGAAATTTTTGATGCAGGTATGATTTATAATGCAGAGTACTATGTGAAAAAAGGTATATTAAAGGCACCTGTCCATTATCAGTTTGTTTTAGGAGCAGCGGGGGGAACGGCTGCCACTGTAGAAAATTTAGTTTATTTAAAGAGTTTAATACCAGAAGGATCAACTTGGTCTGCATTAGGTATTGGTAGGGGACATATGCCAATTATATTAGCTGCCATAGCGATGGGTGGACATATAAGAGTAGGTATGGAAGATAACATAATGTTTGCAAAAGGTCAATTAGCAGAATCAAATAAACAATTTGTTCTTCGTGCAGCAAATATCATAAGAGAAAGTGGCAATGAAGTAGCTACTCCAGATGAAGCAAGAGAAATATTAGGATTAAAAAAATAACTTTACAGAAGGAGAATGAATAATGAAAAAGATTATTGATTTAAGCATTTCACTAGAAAGTGATTTACCAAGTGATCCACCAAATCAAAGACCTCAAATAGTATATAATAATCATAAAGATACTGCTGAAGAAATGGCAAGTTTCTTTGGAAATGCGACAGTAGACGATTTGCCAGATGGAAATGGATGGGCAATTGAATTTGTAACATTATCAACTCACACTGGAACTCATATTGATGCACCATATCATTTTTATCCAACCATGAATAAAGGGGAAAGGGCATGGACCATTGATGAAGTACCTTTAGATTGGTTTTTTGGACATGGGGTTGTAGTAGACTTTAGGGATAAGCCAGATGGATATAAAGTAATGAGCAAAGATTTTATTGATTATTTTGCAAAGATTAATTATAAGTTAAAAAAAGGAGATATCGTTCTAATAATGACAGGTGCACCTCAATATTGGGGAACAGAAAGATTTTTAACTGCTGGTTGCGGAATGAGTAAGGAAGCTACTTTGTGGTTAATTGATCAAGGTGTCAGAGTTATGGGAACGGATGGATGGAGCTGGGATAGACCATTACCTCTAATTGGAGAGGAGTTTAATCGTACAGGAGACAGTTCAATTATTTGGGAAGGACATAGGGCTGGTATGGATGAAGCTTATCTTCATATAGAGAAACTTACAAATCTTGATAAACTACCAGTAACTGGATCTGAAATAATTTGTCTTCCAATAAAAATTAAGGATGCTAGTGCAGGGTGGATTAGGGCTGTTGGTATAGTAGAAGAATAATAAGGATATATAACACTTCAAATTTATACAATTAGTATTTAAAATAAAATCTAAGAGGTGGAATAAAAATGGATGTGCAAGTTATTTTTAGTATTTTATTTGTTATTTTTGCTCTAATAATGATTGGAGCAGGAGTTATTAGTAAAAAGTGGGTATCCGATGCTTCAGACTATATATTAGCAGGTAGGGAAGTAAGCCTATTAATAAATATTATGGGAGTAGCAGCTATAGGATTTGCTGGTACAACTGTATCTTTAGCACCAGGATACTCTGTTTTATATGGGATTAAAGGTTCTCTTACATGGGGAATTATATATTCTGCATTAGGTCTTATATTCTATGGATTAGTATTCTCTAAATTTATTAGAGTAAATGGAGCCCAAACACTTCCAGAGTACTTGGAAATGAGGTATGACAGTAAAGTAAGAAATGTAGTCGCTACTGGTACTATTATAGGCCTATGTGGAATCTTGGCTAATAATATTATGTCTGTAGTTGGTATAGTTTCTGGATTTGTAGGTTGGTCACAAGGAGTTGTTCTTGCAATAATCTTTGCTATAATTCTTGCATTTACCTATATTAGTGGCTTGTGGGCAGCAACAATAACAGACTTTTTCCAAGTATCCGTTGGTATAATAGTCGTTCCTTTATTCTTAACAATGGCTGTAAAAAAATATGGGGGAATAGAATTTCTACAATCTCATTGGGGAGGAGCCAATGTATTTACAGAAGGAATTACAGGTGGAAGTATGGAAATTATGTCTTTACAGTATCCCAGTGCATTGACTTTTATCTTACTTTTCGGAGCTGCTTTAGTTTGGGGTAATAACTACTACTGGATGAAAATTGCTTCTTGTAGAAATGAAAAGATTGCAAAGAGATCATTTGCTATAGCAGGGGTATTGTTAATTACAGTATTTATGATTCCTCTTGCTTTCATAGGTGCATATGCTGGAGCAGTAATGCCTGAATCCTTTACTCTTGGTGGAGGAAAAATGTTACCTACAGCAGCATATGGAGTATTTGCAAGTTTATTTCCACCCTTTATTTCATCATTTTTTATTATTGGTTCTGTAGCTGCATCTATCTCTACAGCATCCACAGCTGCAATAGGAGCATCATCAACTGCTACTAGAGATATTTATCAAAGGATGATTAATCCTAAAGCAGATGCTAAGACAACATTAAGGGCAAGCAAGATAATAATGTTACTTGTTGGAATATTAACATGGGCATTATGTTACTTCCCGGGAGGACCAACTTATTTATTTGCATTTGCCAATGCTTGGTTAGTACCACCTGCAGTATTACTTTGTTTCGGAGCTATTTGGCCTAAATTTAATTCAAATGGAGCATTATGGGGTGTTTTAGTAGGAATGTTAACAATGGCAGCTTTAACACTTACAGAATTATTAGGAATTTTTAGTGTTGGTAAATGGACTCACCTTGCAATTATAGGATTTGTAGTAACTGTTATAGTGGGTGTAATAGCTTCTGGAATGAAGCCTTCTAAGTATTATGGTCAAGCAGATTGGAATTTCAAGGTAAATAAAGGTAAGAGAGAAAAAGTTACATTAAATGAAACTGATATTTCTGTATTAGAGTTAATAAGAAATGGACATAAATATATGGCAGATATTACAGATGCATTAGGAGTAGATTCAAAGACTTCCAATTCATCTATTGAAAAATTAGACCGTGGTGGTTATATTGAAAGAGCTGGTCTTATAGGTAGTAAGTTTTATGAGTTTAATGTAACAGAAAAATCAAAGGATGTACTGCCACAATTAGATAAAAAAGAAGCAGAAATGAACGAAGATGGATTAAATAAGTTATATGTTGGGCTATTAAAGACAGCTGATGAATCATCAAAAAATGTAGGTCAATATATTAAAGATCAAAAATGGAAATCTTTAAAGGTATCAAGTGTTACTTCACATTTGACAAGACAAGGTTACATTATTGAAAAAGGATTGTTTAAGAGAAAAATTGTTGTAACACAAAAAGGTAGAGAAGCCATAAAAAAATATGCTTAATTTTATAATATTGAATAATTAAAATTACCAATAAAAAAAGTCGTCTATTTTCTAAGATTGTGTTAAGTATAACTAAAACGATCCCTGGAAAGGACGACTTTAATCATTAAGACTATAAAATTAATCTATTGAATGCTATAATCAATATGGATTAATTATTAAAATAATCTAGGCAAATTGTAAATTATAACTTCCTATACTATTATAATAAATAAGACAATACTGTTTGAGTTATATGTTAGATGTGAGTCTACTAAGAACAGCAATATATTTAGATATCTATATAAATGGGAAAGTAAGAGGGTTGGATTTTGCTAAATTGCTTAGAATTCTTATTGATACTTAAAAAAGGGGGGAGACTTAATTGTTAAATACATATGGTTTAGATCCTAATTTTCTTATATTTTAGGAGTTCCATAGCAACATTTATTAGATTTATATATTTATAATTTGTTTTTCTATAAAGTTATTTTCAATATTTTTTCTACTTTATTTTTTGTTCATAATACGGTATCTTCCAATGACCTTTCTATTTTTTTAGTAAAACTTGTAGATTATATTTCCACTATATATAAATTAATTTTATAATTTCTAAAATCATTATTTTCCTACGGTTATTTGAATTTTTATATAAATCATAAATATATTATTGAGTTAGACCAATATATAGTTGCTAGAATTATAGGCTTCAATGAAGCTGGAAAAGCACATTTATAAAAAGCTTTGTAAGATAACTTCTACTTATAAGAAGAAGTTTAGAATAATTTTAATAAGTCAAAGATAACTATTTGAGCAGATTTAAATTTACTATATTACATTAAATTTTATATTTCAAGATTATAGTTATCATTATAAAAAAATTACAGATTTAATTTTCAAGTTTAAATGTATTTTAACTTTAATGACTAGGTTTATAAGTATAAAATTATTTTATGTTATGATATAACTCCAAAGAAAAAGACTTAGGTTTGTAATAAGAAATTGGAAGAATTTGATAAGTTCTTTTTTATGATTATTATTCCAATTTTTTATTAAAAGATAATATAGGATTATAAAAAAGAAATAAGTTGGCTGACTGAGAAATTATAAACTTTATATTAAAAACAAGTAAAAATCAATAGATCATTTTAGTTATTTAACTTATATTTTCTTTAAATTGCGAAATGCATCTAAATATGAATGAAAAGTTGGATTAAAATAAAATGAAGAAGTATCTAATTCTTATATTTAAAGATAATGGAAAGGCGTTTAATTAAAATAAATTAGATACTATTAAAAATAAAAAATGATTAATTTCAATAAAAGAACAAATTAAGTTATTGAAAGTATATACTTTTCTAAAATAATCTGAAAGAGATTGAAATAATAATTAGAATATTAATGAAAGAGGGAGATTATTATAAATATTTTATTAATAGATGATCATGCATTATTTGCAAAAAGTTTAAAAATTGTATTAGAAAATCATCCTAAGATAACTACTTTTAATATAATAGATGATATAAACAAAGTAATATACTTTATTAAAGAAACAAAAATTGATATCGTATTGATTGATATTGATTTACGAAATATAAGTGACGAAGATGGGTTATTATTAACAAAAAAAATATTAACTGCGATGCCAGAAACAAAGATTGTAATATTGACAGGACATGATTTACCTGTATATAGAATGGAAGCAAAAAAAATAGGTGCAAAAGGATTTGTAAATAAGAATATAGAACCTAGTGATCTAGTTAGTATTCTTATTAAAATCAATAATGGAGATATTTATTTTCCATATGATGATATATTATTAGAGGAGCTTACTGATAGTGAAAAAAAAGTTTTACAAAAATTATGTAGTGGATATAAAAGAAAAGATATAGCGAATATGTTATATATAAGTGAACGAACAGTATCTAATCATATACAATGTATTTTTAATAAATTGAAAGTTAATTCGGCTATTGAAGCAATAACTAAAGGAATTCAACTTGGATATGTAAAACCTAGGTGGAATAAATTTAGAATATTATTATAGATATTATCTATGCTTGAAGTATGTTTGATTATCTTTATTTATATTAAGGAAAAATTACGTGAATTACTCATGCATTTTTTGGGATAATTTGATATTTTTATATTACATAAGTAAAGAAGGGGAATAAAGGAATAAAAGACAATATAGTATCAAATATGGATGGAAAGATTAATAAAATTTTTGGATAAAGTATTTATCTAATCCTAAAGGGGGAGCAAAACTCCCCCAAAGATGTAAGCTATTGTTGGAATACTATTGTACTTATTGATTATATTCTTATAAACATAATCAATAATATCCAGATCATTAGATTTAATAATTATATCATAAAATAATTGTTAAAGTTCTTGTATATCAGTTAACTTATTCAAAATCTACTAAAAGTAGATTCGGATGTAACTTTATTGAAAACATTAAAACTAAAATGATATCTAAAAATTGGGTTTTCTTCAAACTATAAGGTCATAGATCTTCAGTCTCCAAAATTACTAGATTTTTTAGAGTATTAGTAAGTTTTGGCACATCAATTTGAGAAGAATTAGTTCCAATTTAATCTCTTGCTGAAATTTCATGATATTCTCAAAAAATAAACATATTTGTCAAGTATATATTAAGTGGTTTCATTTTTTTGTATGATTTTAATGTGTAGTTAATTAATTTGATAAATTGGATGAAAATTATTTTCCATTTTGTGTAAAATTAAGTAAAATCAACAATTCTAAATTATGAAATTTGTTCAATTTAATAAAAATTGAAGGGAATTAAATATGTCTAACAAATACTACTGTATAAAACAATATGATATTACTGATTGTGGTGCAGCTTGTTTAGCAACTATATCGAAACAATATGGTTTGAAAATTTCAGTAACTAAAATCCGAGAAGTTGCAGGTACAGATAAGCAAGGCACAAATGCATATGGGGTTATTAAAGCGGCAGAACAACTAGGTTTTAGTGCAAAAGGAGTTAAAGGAAATAAAGAAGCTTTTTTTAGTGAGTTTCCATTACCTTGCATTGCGCATGTAATCGTTGATGGTGCTTTACTTCATTATGTTGTAATACATAAGATAACTAAAAAGCAGGTAATAATAGCTGATCCAGCAGAAGGTATAGTAAAGCTTACACCAGAAGAATTTTTTGGAGAGGTTAAGAAAGGTGAGGCCAAGTATCCTAAATATCAGTGGACGGGCATACTAATATTAATTATTCCTACTATATCTTTTGAAAAAGGAGATGAAACTAAAGGAATATTTCAGAGATTTTTTCATCTATTATTACCCCAGAAAAGGCTAATAATAAATGTATTTATAGCTTCATTACTATATACTCTTTTAGGGATATTGGGAGCATTTTATTTTAAAGTATTATTAGATGAAATTCTACCATCAAGTTTAGAAAAAACTTTACATATATTATCTGTAGGCATTATATTATTAAATTTATTCAAATTACTACTAAACTCATTTAGAACGCATTTATTATTATATCTGAGTCAGAAGTTAGATATAGCACTATTACTTGGATATTATAACCATATACTAGAATTACCAATGAGCTTTTTTGGGACAAGAAAGGTAGGAGAAATAGTATCAAGATTTAACGATGCTTCTAATGTAAGAGATGCTATATCTAGTGCAACTCTTACTATTATGATAGATACTCTTATGGCCATAGTAGGAGGTGCAATACTTTATTCACAAAATGCACATATGTTTGGTATAACTCTAATTATTGTACTACTATATTTAATAATCGTTTGGTCTTTTAATAAATGGTATAAAGACTTAAATAGAAATCAAATGGAGGATAATTCACAACTAACTTCATATTTAGTTGAATCTTTAAATGGAATACAAACAGTGAAAGCATATAATGCAGAGAGGAAAGCAAATTTGGAAACGGAAATTAAGTTTATTAAATTATTAAGGAGTATTTTCAAGTTGAGTTGGGTTAGCAATTTACAAGGTTCTTTAAATGGATTTATTGAATTAACTGGCGGTGTGGTTATTCTATGGGTTGGAGGCTACAATGTAATGAAAGGCAACCTTACAATTGGACAACTTATTGCATTTAATTCTTTATTAGCATATTTTTTAGATCCAGTTAAAAATCTCATAAATTTACAACCAATGATGCAGACCGCGATAGTAGCTGCTGATAGACTTGGAGAGATATTAGATTTAGAGCCAGAAAAATCTGAAAATGAAAGCAAAAAATTAAATCTTAAAAATCTTAATGGAGATATTGAGATAAGAGATGTATCTTTTAGATATGGAACAAGAAAACTTGTATTAGAGGATATAAACATATATATTAAACAAGGAGAAAAGGTTGCTTTTGTAGGAGAAAGTGGTTCAGGCAAAACAACTCTTGTGAAACTCTTATTGAATTTATATCAACCTGAAAAAGGAGATATTTTAATAAATGGAAACAATATAAAAGATATTCAAATTGAATGTCTAAGAGAAAAAATTGCATATATACCCCAAGAAACTTTCCTGTTCAGTGGAAGTATAATGAATAATTTAACTTTAGGTCTTGATGAGTCACAGCCAGAAAAAATAATTGAAGCATCTAAAATGGCACAGGCTCATGATTTTATAAATGATTTGCCATTAAGGTATGAAACGCGACTAGAAGAAAATGGATCTAATTTATCAGGAGGTCAAAGACAAAGACTAGCAATAACGAGAGCCATACTTAAAAAACCAGATATATTAATTCTTGATGAAGCAACTAGTAATCTAGACTCAATTACAGAAAGAGCAATTGAGAAAACCATAGATGAATATAGTAAAGGGATTACTACATTTATCATTGCTCATAGATTAAGCACAGTAAAAAGATGTGATAAAATATTTGTCATGGATAAGGGAAAAATTATTGAGTATGGAACTCATGACGAACTTGTTTTAGCAAGAGGGCAATATTATAAATTGATAAGTAATCAGTCGTTGGAAGAGTTGCAGGAGAGTGTTATATGAAACCAATAATTATTGATATGAAGGAGATGTCAGATAGCAAACAGGTATATGAATCAAGACCTAATCCTTTCTTTTCTATATTTATATATTCGGTACTTGTAATGCTATTCATTTCAATAGTGTGGATGTATTTTGGTGAGATAGATATTGTTATAAAAGCTCAGGGAATTATTAGACCAAATGAACATGTAAGTACTGTGCACAATCAAGTTTCAGGGGAGATTGTAGAAGTAAATGTGGAAGATGGTCAACATATAAAATATGGAGATATAATGTATATAATAGATCATTCACAACTAATAGCTGATAAAGAAGTTATAGAAGATGAACTTACTAAAACAAAAAATACAATAGAAAAATTACAGAAATATAAAAAGTCTGTAGAGAATGACAAAAATTATTTTGACAAAGATAATTTAGATGAAGAGGAATATTATATAAAATTCACTAGTTATTTATTAAACTACAAGAGCTTGGAGCACAATATCACATACGAAGGCAAGCAAATACTCCTAGAGTTAAACAACACTTTGTCAAAATTAAATGATATGAAAAAAGAAAAAGAGCTTATTTTAAAATTTGAAAAATCAATTAAAGAAGGTAAAAATCATTTTAAAAGTGATTCTGACAAAATATATTTCAATAAATATGAAAAATATATTGCTGATTATGAAGCCCTTGTAAGAGAGTATGATGATAGAAAAAAAGAAATTGAACTTAGTACATCAGAGAGGTTGTTGTTTAATTCTATTAAATATATAGAAGATAGTTTGAATGGATATAAAAAAATAATAAGTTCAGTGGAATTAGATAAAAATCTTTTTATTAATGAGAATATATATGAAAAACAGTATAGAGAATATGAAAATAAATTATGGGAATTAAAGCAGCTTTATTATCAAGCAAGAGAAATTTATGAAATAAATAAAGAGCTAGAGGATTATGGAATATCAAGACAAGAAGTAGAAAATTCAAGATTGTCAATGGAAAAGGCATTAAGTACTATTGAAGGGTATAAAATTTCATATACATTGAGTTTAGAACCTAAAATAATTGAATTAGAAAGACAGTTAGAAGAGCTTATGCTTAAAAAAGATAACTCTATAAGTAAAGAAGAATTGCTAGCACAGAATGAAGAACAGAGAGAGTTTTCAATAAATAAGTATAAGTTAGAAACTCAAGTTCAATTAGATAATCAATTAGAGCAATTAGAATTAAACATAACAAATTTAGAAGCTGTCTATAATAAATTAATGCTTGATAAGACCAAAAATTACAAGGTAGATTTTTTAGATAATAACGGAGAGAAAGAATTAGCTAGTATAGTTAATTATAAAATGACAGAGTTAAAAAATGTAATTGACAATTTAGAGAGTTATGAAAAAAATAAAGTTAGTCTAGAGAATAGTTTAAATAAAATAAATGTGGATATTGATAATGCAGTTGTTAAAGCTAAAATTAATGGAACTATCAATATGAATACTGAATTAGTTAAAGGAAATATGCTTATGAATGAGGTAAATGTTCTAACTATTATCCCAGAGGATGATACTCAATTCAAAGTTAGCATATATGTAAGTAATGATAATATTGGTAAGTTAAAAGAAGGAATGGAAGTTAAATATAATGTATATGCTTTTCCCACCAGTGAATATGGTGAAGTAATAGGCACTATAACTAAAATTTCTAAGGATATAAAAGTTGATCAAGACAATCCTACTGGATATTATTTAGTAGAAGGAAATGTTGAAAACAAGCCTTTATATGATTATAAAGGAAAGCAAGTTAATATGAAAATTGGGATGAGTTGTGAAGCACAGGTAATTACAGAAAGGAAAAAAATATTATTTTATGTATTAGAAAAGATAAATTTTTGGAGTTAATAGACATTTTATGCGTTAGGATACCAGTTAAGGAGCTTAATTATGAAGAAAAGACAATTATTTTGTTTTTTATTAATCATACCTATGATATTTAAAAGCATACCGTGCTTTGGAATTAATAATGTTGAATATAGAGACCATGAATTTGGTCAAGGTCATCATAGTATATATGCTGAAAGAACAACGTCTAAAAAAACTTTAGGTGAGCTGGTGGAATCTTTTAAGAGAAATAGTAGTAATTATCAGCAGATAGACATTAATTATGAATTAGAAGCATTGAATTACGATATATATTTACAACAGCTTGATATATTGAAAGATGAAGATTTTATACAAAGAATAGAGCTAGAACTAAAAAAAAATAATTCTAAATATTATAAGGAAAATAAAGAAGAATTAATAAATGACTCAAAAGATATCGCAGAGCTTGAATTCAAGAAAAAATGCCTATCCTTACTCATAAATGATAAAAGAATTGCTTATAGCAATGCAACAAAAAAATATTTAAAGAGTTTATTAGACATAGAAATAATTAAATTTAATAGAGGTTATACGACTAAAACAACTATAGATGATTTAAAAACTCAAATTGAGTCTATATCTTCAGAAATCAATTATTATAATAATATTAATGAACAAATATTAGCTGATATAAAATTAGAAACAGGTATTAAAGATGACTTTAGTATTGTATTTGAATATGAACATAAAAAATCTAGCTATGATAGAAATATAGTTCAAGCAAAACTTGCTAATAGGAATAACGAGACTACTATGATAAAAAATTCAATAGATGCATATGAAAAATATTTAATTGATTTAATTAATCTTTATGGTCCAGAAGACACATTAGTTCAACAAATAGAATTAAAAATAAAATCATTAAACCTTGATTTGGAAAAATCAAAAAATCAAATAAAAGTATATGCATTTCAAGTAGTTAATCAATATAACTATATATTTGATACTCTGCATGCCAAAGGTAAAGCCTTAGATGTATACAATAAAAAATATTTGGATTTATCTAAGCAATATAAAAAAGGGAAAATTCCGCTAATTGATGTATACAAGCTTTCAATGGAAAAAGAAAATATAGAGTTCGAATATTATAAGTTATACTGTGACCTTTTTATATATGATGAAATAATTACAAAAGGGATTTTAGGACAGAGTTTTGAATGAAAATAAACATATTCAAAGGATAAGTTAAATTATGCTAACTATTTTAGTATGAAAAAGTTTTGAACTGATAATATTATTAGTCTTAGGTATAAATTTTAATTAACTAGTATATATTCAAGTGGGATAGTTAATGGTGAAAATATATTAGATGTAGAAGTTTGATAGCTAATAAAAAATTAAATAGATATTAATAATCATTATGAATTCAAGAGTAAGATTAGAATAGAGAATAAACTAAATGTAAAGCTTTAAGAATATATTAGTAAGTTAAATAGCTAACTAGAATTGATAAATAATTATATTATAAATAATAGATATAGCGTAATTGTAAATATCAAATATTTTAGTAATCCAAGTATATTTAGATTTAAATCTAAGTTTTATTGCAGTAATTAGTTAAGAAAATAATTCTTTATTTTTATATATGTGTATATTATTATGAGCTTTAAAAATATTAAATGAATTGAACCGTAAGGTTTAATATAAAAATAATAAAAGGGGGATTTAATATGGAGTTAGCTTTAACAAATGATTTTCAAGAAATCACAATGGATGAAGCAATACTATTAGATGGAGGTGGTAAAATAAGTACAGCTGTTAGTACAATAAGTGGTGCTATTTCAGGAGCTAAAACAGTAGGGGCAATGGGTTCAGTAGCCGGTCCAGTAGGAACAATTATTGGGGGTGCTGCAGGTGCTATAATTGGTGGAGGTTTAAGTTATTCTGGAACTAAGATATTGGATGCATTGCCATAGATATTATTCAAAACATGAAGATTAAGAGAAAGTAAATTTTCTTAATAAGATTATTTTTACTAAAAAGGTATTATCAAAAATATTATCTTAATTTTTGATAATACCTTCTATAAATGGAGGAATTATTATGAAGAAAGTTAATAATACTGATAAGATAGAAAGTTTCAAAAAAATTTATTATAGAGATATCATTGGACATTTAATAGTATTAATTCTATTAAGTGTAATATATATATATGGATTTAAGATGAACTATATGGATTCAGTAAAAACAATAGGTGTATTATCTTTAGTTCCTTTAATTACAATGATAACTTATAAAATACTAAAAAATAAAGATAAAGATGAATTTAATAAGATTAAGATTTATACATTTATTTCTTCTTTTTCCCTATGGTTTGTCTCATCTACATATGTAAATTACATAGGTAGAGATAAAACTATGAGTTTTCAAAGGATAATAGTTTTAATAATATTTTCTTTGATTTTTTCAACTATTGTTACTAGTATATATGTTTATACAAGAACAAATTGGAATATTAAAGTAAAGAAATAACTATGACTATTACAATTTTTAGGAAAGCTGATGACCAAAGTTTCAAAAGAATTATCTATGGAACAAGAGGTATTTGTTGAGAAAGTAAAAGAAAATATAATGGGATGTAATATATTTAACTTAACTCGTTGTGCTAGTTAAAAATTACAATAATAGGGTGGAAACCCCACTTCTTCAGATAAGAAAATTAGATAGACAAAGACGAGCCAATAATTCTAATAAATATAATGAAGATGGTACTATTAAACGTGGAAATAGGGATAAATGGATTAAATCTAATAGATATATTGGAACTAGAAATAAACTAAGAGAAATACAAAGAAAACAAAGTCATGAAAAACTAGCAAATTATATATTAAGTTTAGGTAGTGAAATATATATTGAGAATATGAATTATAGAGGACTTCGGGCAAGAACAAAAGAAACGACTATAAATGAAAAGACTGGCAGATATAACAAAAAGAAAAGATTCGGTAAGAGTTTAGCAAACAAAGCACCAAGTATGCTTTTAACTATATTGGATAATAAGCTAAAATGGCATAATGAAGAATTGTTAAAAATAGATACTCATTCAATAAAAGCTAGTCAATATAATCATATAGAAGATAAATATATTAAAAAAGATTTAAATGAAAGATGGAATGATTTTGGAGAATATAAAATATAAAGAGATTTATATAGTGTATTTTTAATAATGAATGTTAAGGATAATTTAAAAGAGATAGATAGAGATTTGTGTATTGAAACATTTGACAGTTTTAAAGAATTGCATAACAAGGAAATAGAAAGAATTAAAAGTAGTAACGATAAATTAATAAATAGCATAGGAATATAAAAGTATAAATACAAAAGCGTCTTGAAACGGGTGTTATACTATCGCTAATGTGGTTATAGAGCTGCTTGATAGTGAAAGTTTTAGGGAATATAGGTAGTTTTAGTATGTTGTAGCTATATTAGATATATAGTGAGAGTATTAAAGAAATCTATACAGTACCTAAGAACCCCACTGCTTTAGCTGTGGGAGTTTCAGCACAAGATTCAGATACAATAATCGAAGAAAATGGTAAGAATTTATCTGGTGGTCAAAAACAACGCTTGGCTTTAGCAAGAGCAATTATACGTCAAGTTAAATTTATTATTATGGATGAAGGTACATCAGCATTAGATGATGAAAATGCAGTAGAAATTGAAAAAAACTTAGTATTAGCAGAAGATTTGTGTGTTATTTTTATTACGCATCACTTAAAAGATGTTATTAGAGAAAAATTGGATGATGTTTATCCAATGCAGTCAAAAGAGAAAGTAGTGTAAAAACTATTAGGATATATAGATCTAAATCAAAATCAAAAAGTTCAGGGTTAAAGTGTTAAAAATATTTTAATCTTGAACTTTTTTGTAACTTTTTATTCTTTTTTCCGAATAGATATTGGAGGGTGATGAAATGGAAATAAGAATACAAAATCTTAGCAAGAAATATAAGGATATAAAAGCTTTAAACAATATTAATTTAACTATAAATACCCCAGCTATGATTGGACTTATAGGTCCAAATGGAGCTGGGAAAAGTACATTAATGAAAATTTTAGTAGGACAACTCATACCTACAGAAGGAGATGTTTTGATAGACGGAATTTCATTAAGTAAGAGAGAAAAATATTTAAAAGAGAGGTTAGGGTATTTACCCCAAGACTTTGGATTATATGAAGAATTAAGAGTAGAGGAGTATTTAGACTATATGGCTTCTTTAAAAGGAATAAAAAGAAATAGAAAAGAAGTAATAAAAAGAGTTTTAATAACGACTAATCTTGAAGAAAAGAGCAGGATTAAAATAAAAACTCTTTCTGGAGGACAAAAACAAAGAGTTGGAATTGCCCAGGCAATACTAAATAGTCCAGAATTACTTATAGTTGATGAGCCTACAGTAGGACTTGATCCTGAAGAAAGGATAAAATTTAGAAATCTTTTTTCAGAAGACTCCATTGATAAAATAGTTATACTATCTACGCATATTATTGAAGATGTAGAATCTATATGTAATCTAATTATTGTTATAAATAAAGGAAAAGTACTTTTTATAGGGGAACCTAGCGAACTGGTAAAAAAAGCTATAGACCATGTTGGAGTTATAGAAGTTACAGGAAATAATAAAGAAAAGTTTTTAGAAAGAGAACTAAAAGGAGAATTTAAGATCACTTCTACCGTTATAACTCCTACTGGTACTAGATATAGAGTAGTATCTAGAAACTTATCTTCATCTTTTGAAAAAGTAGTTCCTTCCTTAGAAGATGCTTATATATACTGTATGTTGGAGGGGGGAGAAGATAAATATGTCTTTGTTTAAGAATGAAATTAAATTCATGTTTAAATCTAAGATTATTATATTCTTAATTATGGCTTCCTGTATCATTATGACTATAGGTATTAATTCCATAAACATGTCCAATGATTTTGATTTGTTTTATATAAGAGAATCTTCTTCAACGATTTCTTTTGGTTCAGCAAAATTTGGAGCTTCAATTTGTTCTTTATTGTTTGGCTTGTTTACCGTTTTAACTTTGGATAAGGACATGAGAAAGAGAAGTAAAGGAATTATAGAATCTAATATAAATTATTATAATTTAATGATGATTAGAATTTTAGCCATAGTTTTTTATGAAATCGTGGCGACTTTAATTGGAATGATAGTGGTAATTGCTATACAAAAGTCTTTATATACTATTCCAATTAATATTTCTTATTATTTATTTAATTATTGGATAGTACTTTTTCCGTCTCTTTTATTTTCTACATTAATAGTAAGTGGATTATATTTATTAACCAATAGTTTAGACATAAGTTTTATAACTTTAGGAGTAATTTTTATTAAAAGTTTAACTTCTCATAATTATTTACTTACATGGGTGCAGACAAATATAGATATTGTTTCAGATTTTGTAGGATTTGAACCAATAGGACATACCATTATTTATAATAGGATATTATGGATTTTTATTTGTATTTCAATATTTTGTTTAGGTCTGTTGTTTAAGAGAAGATATGGATTTAATCTAAGAAATTCATTTCTAACCAATGTAAAAAGTAAAGTACTGGTATTACTAGTTATAGCTGCCATATTGGGAAGTGGATTCATTTATATAAAAGAACCTTATACTATGGAATTAATGAGAAATTCTGAAACCATTATTGATGAAAAAGTTTATTTAAATGGTCTTAATCCTAAAATTATATTTAATAATAAAAAAAGAGAAATGAGCGGTGAGGTTTCATATAGTTTTATAAATAAAGGTTCAAATTTAATTAAATTTAATATAAATGAAGGATTAAAAATAGACTTTATAAAAGTTAATGGGAAAGAAATAGAATATAAAAAGACGAAGGATGAAAGTACCATTGAAGTGCCTGTACCTAATATAGAAAAAGTAGAAATAACTATTTCCTATGGAGGAAAAATAAAATCGGATAAAAATGGTGTGGGTAGAGGGATGCCGGGATATATTTCTAAAAATAGTATTTATCTACTTGAAAATTCCAACTGGATTTTTAGGCCTTTAGTTAAAGAAGGAGATTATATAAATATTTCGGGATATTATTCTGCACCAGATTATTTAACAATGGTAACGCCAGGAAAACTTATAGATGTAGAAACAAAAGGTGGTACGAGAAAATGGATGTTTGAATATGAATCCCATACTGCAGATATAGGAGCCTTTGGAGGTAAATATAAAAAGTCTGAGTTTACCTTTCAAAACATGACTGTAGAGTTTTATTATTCTCCTAAACATGAAGAATATGTAGAAAGTATGAAGATAGAAGAACATATAAAAAATATAATGAAATATTATACTGAAAATATTGGAGAGTATTATTCTGAAACGTATCCTTTAAAGATTGCCGAGGTTGCTTTGTATAAGCGAGGAGGACATTCATCAGAGAATGTTATAACTATTTCTGAGAATATGTTAAATCGTGATAAAGATATGTACTCATTAATAGATGATAATGGGAAGATTGAGCCTATGGACATAAGCATGAAGACAGATATTTTTGTAAAGGATATAAGTCTTATAGCTCATGAAATGGCACATCAGTGGTGGGGGACAGGAGTTAATGTAGTTGAGAGTAGTCCTTGGTCGAGTGAAGGACTTGCTCAATATTTTTCCTATAAATATATACAAAATGAATTTGGAGATATGGTATCAAATATGGAGCTAAGTAGATGGGAAAATCGTGTAAGAGAATTAAAAAATTATTACTATATAAACAATAGTGAAATGTTGGACAAAGTGAACGAGAAATATAGGAAATCTCTAGAAATGGAAAAGATTCAGAGTGAACTATATTATTTAATGCCTATTAAGTTATTAAAGGGAGAAGAAATTTTAGGAGAAAAAGGATTTTTAAATGAACTAGAAAAAGTATATAAAAAGTATCTATCTAAAGATTTAACTTATGAGGCGTTTCTAAGAGAAATGAATCTTTCCAAGGAGGATATAGAAATTGAATAATATTAATTTATTAAAGTATGAGATTAAAAAAATTATAATGTCAAAGAAATATTTTTATATGATTTTCTTAGTAATGGCATTGACTTATGATTCACTAACTAGATTGATAACAGGGGGATATTATGGGACTGCTCCATTTTCAGAATGGAGTTATACCTTTTTTATTCAATTAACTTCACCTTTAGTAATAAGTGTTATGATATTTATGATGACTAATATTTTTAATGAAAAAGAGTTAAGAGCAAGAAAAATATTGTTTTCAGCACCAATATCCCAAGGTAAGTATTATCTATTAAAATCTACTTCTATAATAGTCATGTTTATAATAACAGCATTGATTCCTATTATTATGAGTTTTATATATTATAAAGTTCTATTCAATTATAATGAATTTTCAACATTCATAAGACCTATTGCATTGTTTTTTATACCTTCTTTTATATTCTTTTTAGGATTAAGTATGACTTTGGGAAAAATAAATATAAAATTATTATATGGATTAATTCCTATTACTTTTTTATTAGGGACTATAGATACAACAAATATTTTGCCACAATGGTTAGATATATTTGGAGCCCATTTTTTAAAAATATCCACGTTTGCAGAGCTTTTTGGAAGAGAGAAGGAAGTCATGTCTCTAAATATACCAAACTCTTTTATTTATAGCAGACTTACATTTATATCTTTAGGTATTTTATTTTTAATATATACATGTATAAAAACTGAAAAAGAATAAAATGGGATTTGCTTATACAATTAAAAATATAGAAATACAGGAGGTGAAAAAGTGGATGAACAGTTACAATTATTAAAGGATGGAAATGAAGAGGCTTTTGAAGAATTTGTTCTTAAATATAGAAAAGAAGCTGTGAACTTTGCATTGAATATACTCAAAGATTATTATGCAGCGGAAGATATTGTTCAAGATAGTTTTGCCATCTTTTATGTATATAGAGAAAGACTGAAAAATTATAGTACATTGAAATCTTATTTATTCTCTATTATACACAATAAGTCTGTAGATTACATTAGAAAAAATAATAGAAATATTTACACCAATTATGATACTTCTTCCACTATTTCTCCTGAAGAAATTGTTATAAACAAAGAAAAAGAAGAAAATTTTATGAAGAGTTTTAATAAATTAGATGAAAATCAAAAAAACATACTTTATTTATATGCATTTCAGCAAATGTCTTATAAGGAGATTTCAGAGGTGTTGGAAATGAGTTTAGCTAAAGTGAAGATCACTATTTTTAGGGCAAGAAAAAAATTAAAAGCCTTATATGCTGAAAAATGAAATTAAAAGGAGGCAGAATTTATGAGACCTTGTGAAGATAATCGGCAATATTTAAATGAAGTATGGAGAAAAGTAAGAATACAGGAGTATGATAGATATCAATTAGAAAAAATAAAACAAAACAAAAGAATATTAAGAAAGATAGAAATAAGGCTATTTTGCTTAATATTTGGAAGTTTAGCTTTTATAAGCTTGATACTATACTTTATATTAGGATTAAGTATGGAATGGTTAAGTATATGTGTACCAGCATTTTTATTAGGAGCTCAAGTATATGAATATTGGAGTATCAAAGAAACTAAAAGGAGGATTTACTGTGAAAATTGAAATTAGAGAATTGATAAAAGACTATGAATCTTATAGAGCTTTAGAAAATATAAATCTTACCTTTGATGAAGGGATACATGGGCTTTTAGGACCTAATGGAGCTGGAAAGACAACTCTTATTAGAATTTTATCCACATTATTACCTAAGACATCTGGAGAAGTCTATTATGATAGTATAAGAGTGGAAAATAAAGAGGAAATACGAAAGATAATAGGATATCTTCCACAAGAATTTTCCTTTTATCCAAATTTCACGGTTTATGAAACACTAGATTACTTTGCTTCTCTATCCAATATAAGATTAAATAGAAGAGAAATATTAGATAGATTAGAAATGGTACATCTACAAGACTTATGGAAGGTAAAGACAAAGGCACTTTCAGGAGGAATGAAAAGAAGACTAGGTATTGCTGTAGCAATAGTAGGAGATCCAGAAGTATTGATTGTAGATGAGCCTACGGCAGGTCTTGATCCAGAGGAAAGAATAAGGGTTAGGAATATGCTTTCTGAATTTGGAAAGACAAAAACTGTACTATTATCAACCCATATTGTTGAAGATATTGCTTTAAGTTGTAAAAGTCTTTCTATTCTCAATAAAGGAAAGGTTATTTATAATGGAACAGTAAAAGATGTAATAAAAAACGCTGATGGATATGTATGGAATCTAACTGCGGATGTAGAAGAATTTCATCAATTTATGGACAAGTACAATGTTATTTCATCCATAATAGATGAGGATAAAATTTCCTTAAGAATATTATCAAAGGAGAAACCCTCTCTAAATGCTATTAATATTTCTCCAACTTTAGAAGATGCATATATGAAACTTATAAAGGAGGTGTAGGAATAGAGTGTTTAGAAAAATATTTTTAAAGCAAATAAAGGAACAAACTAAAAGTCTAAGTATATTGATTCTAATAGTATCTATATTCCTGTTTTATTATACTCAATTTATAGGAGATATAAAAAGAGATGGTATAAAGCCCATGCCTCCTAGGTTTAAATATAGTGTTGCTAATGATTTAGTTATAAAGGGAGTTACATTAGAAGATCATATTGAATATGCCTATAATACTATGAAGGCTGATTATGATTCAGGTGATACTCTAAGAATTAAGGGAATAAATATGTTCTATGAAAAAATAAACGAAGAACAAATGCAATTTCTAAAAGAAACAATAAAAGAAATGGAAAGTATAAGTTTTCAAACTAATGATGAATATGATGTATTTATAGATAAAGTAGATAAAGCTTTAGGTGGAAATACGGTATATAGTAATGAAAATAATTTTTCGTCTATTATTCGTAGTAGATATTATGATGAAGATATAGAGCTATATAATGCTATACTTAAAGAAGATAAGGTGACTAATGCCTATGGAAGACTCTTTGCAGATTATATAGGAATTGCTATAAGTTTTTTTACTGTATTTATAACTGCTTTTACTCTTATAAAAGACAGAAGATACAATACTAATGAGCTTATATATACTACTAGAGTTTCATCCTATAAATATATTATAGGAAAATATTTAGGAGATATAACAGCTGCAATTTTAATAGTATTTTTAGTAGCAGGTCATGCAACATGGATGTTTCATGATTTTTCAAAGGTAACAGGAGATCCTATTTCTTATACAGCATTTTTTAAATATTCTATACTATGGATTTTCCCTACTATTATGTTTGTAACTTCTTTAAGTTATGTACTTCAACTTATATTTGATAATGGGATAGTCCCTATTATAGCTCAGTTTTTTTACTGGATGTACAGTATGACTCCACTAACACCAGAAGGAGTTCAGCCTACAAAATATTTTATAAGGTTTAATAGAGCTGTTTCTTACTCTCAATTTCAGCCTCTTATTAAGGATATATATTTAAATAGAACTCTATTTATTATATTTTCTTTAGTATTGTTATTTTTAGCTATAAAAATATGGGAGAGAAAGAGAGGGAATATAAATAGTGGATTTAAAGTTGGAAAAAAAGGTATTTTACAATAATATAAGAATAGTTTCATTTAATATTATAGCTTTAGCTCTAGTATATATAGGAGCTATTTATTTAATGGTCGATAAAATCAGCCTATCAGAAGATGGTGTAATCTTTATTGGAGAACAACTTCTATCCCCTCTTGGAATAGCTATATTTGTTAGAATTGCTTTAATTGAGCATGAGTATGGAGTAGATGAAATAGTTTATTCAAAGATATATTCTTATTGGAAAACTGTTCTTTATAGAATTGTTATTATATCAATACAATTACTTTTAGTATTAGTTATTGCATTTATTCCATTAAAATTTATTGGAGTAGATTTTAAGATTGTTACTATTCTATTTGGAAGCTATGTAACTTCCTTTTACCTAGGAACTATTGGAATGATATCAGCCTATATAACTAAGCAAATATCTGTTGGTGTCCTAATTCCATTTCTCTATTATTTCTTTGAAATGTTTTCAAAAGGAAGGTTTACAAAGAGTTTTTATTTATTCGGAATGATGAAGGAAAACTATACAAGTAAAATCAAACTGTTTTTTATAGCCATAATTCTTATAGGTCTATGTCTTTGGATTATAGAAAAAGAAAGTTAAATAAATAGGATACATTTAAAAAATGGTTATCTGATATAATTAATAGAAAAGAATGAAGAGTGAATTAGTAAAATAATTAGCACTAGATGGGAAGATATAGTAAATATGAAAGTAATGATGTAATGATAAAAAAAGGAGTAAAGTTCTCAACTTTCATTTAAGTTGATAAGGTGAAATTTCTTTGTAGTTGTAAAAAAATATTAAGTGAGTCGAAGAATTTTCCTCGACTCACTATTTTCTGAAAGAATTTAATAATCTTATATAATGGTTAGCCTCTCTTAAAACATGATCCCCAAGAAGAGGAACCATAATGGACCTAATCTTACACTGGATTAGACCTTCAGTTCCAGCTGCTTTAAAATCCTTTATACCTAGAGTTGCTTTTAAACTTTTCTCAACAATATTTTTTTCATTATCTTTAATTGATTCTTCAATGATTTTCTTAAATAATTCGGCAAAATCATTTGCAGTTTTTATAAGCTTATCTTCAGTTGGATCTAATAATCCCCTTATAAATAAAGCATGCTCTTTCATAATTACATTCCAAAAGTCTGTATCTTCAATAATGTTATCATTTGGAATAGTTTTCTTTTGAAGAGATTTTAGTGTTTCTAAATAGAGCCTTGCTTCTCTTAAAATATGATCAATAAGAAGTGGATAAAGATAAGTAAACATCTTACAATCTAATACACGACTTAAGACGTCTTCTTTAAAATTTATAACTTCTTTTACTAAATTTATAGCTCTTTCATTAATGCTGTAAACTTTTGATTCTAACCATTCAGTATAGTCAAATTTGGGATCTGATGTTAATTTAAGCTCAGCTAAAGTTATATTAGTGTTTATACAGGAACCTGAAAGATTTTGAGTAATTTGTTCAGCTCTTAAAGTAAAACGCGTCACTATCTCATCTGATTTTAAAACTTTATTACTTACTGCACCATTGGCAAAAATAACTGTTTCGCTTAGCAACTCTTCAAAGCTTCTTTTTAACTGATTAGCGTCTATTATATATTCACTATCTATTACTGGAAAAGCAGTTTCCATAAATATCATATGTTCTTTCATTATCCTTTGAAAAAATAAGTTTACTTCTAGAGACATCTTTATAAAGTCTTTTCTAGACAACAAAACAATTCCCCCTCTTGACAGTAGTATCTAATATATAATATTAAATAAATATGAATTTATGATTGTTTTCTAGTTAAAATTTTATTTGTTATTAAAAAATATATAAGTGATAATTAAAAAATCTGACGGAGAATTTTCTCCGTCAGATTTTTTATAGTGATATACTCATTAATCTAAAATGCAATAATGGAAATCTTTACCATTCAATGGAAATCATAGACTCATCTATAGATGATAAATCTTTAGCACCAGTCAATATCATGGCTTGAAGTAGTTGGTTCTTCATGTCTTCAATTATTAATGAAACTCCTTCCTTATATCCGCCAAAAGCGCCAAAAATTATAGGTCTGCCTACTAAAACAGCGTCTGCTCCTAAAGCAATCATCTTAAATACATCTACTCCTGAACGGATTCCACCGTCTACAAGAACCATAATCTTGCCTTTAACAGACTTACTTATTTCAGGCAGTACCTTTGCTGTAGATTGGCAATGGTCTAATATTCTGCCACCATGATTTGAGACAACTATGGCTTTTGCCCCGACTTCTACTGCTAAAAGAGCTTCTTCTTTTGTCATTACACCTTTTAATATAAAAGGTAAATTAGTAGAAGAAATAATTTCTTTTAACTCTTCTACAGTTTTTGGACCAACGGGAGTACCTTTTAAAGCCATTGTAATTAGTCCGGCACCGTCAATATCCATTCCTACAGCAATAGTTTTTGTTTCCTCTGCTTTTTTTATGGATTCAATAACAACTTCATTTTCTTTAGGTTTAAGAATAGCTACACCTTTTCCATTTACTTTTTTAAGAGCTTCAAGTCCGCTTTCATATAGAGTTGGATCGGCAGAATCTCCTATCATAGCTATAGTACCAGCATCTAAACTTCCGTTTACTGCACTATCTATATATTCTTCCTCAGTTAATGCACCACCCATATTAAAGGCACTGCCAGTTATTGGAGCAGCAATTATAGGAATATCTAATTTTGTATTGAAAAAATCAAAGGTCAAATCTGGATTCTTTGCATTATGAATAGTCTTTAATTTTAATTTAACCTTACTTAAATCTTCTACATTACTCTTAAAACTAGATCCCGTTAAGGAACCACCCATACCAGGAACTTCTCCTGCACAAGCTATTCCATTACATACTGGGCATACTCTGCAATAACCTTTCATCTTTTCTCTAGCTACATTTTTGACTTCCTTTAAGTTCATTTTATTTGCACCTCTATCATTTTTCTTTTATATAACCATACTTATTCCATTATACAAGAGAATAGTGGCAATTTAAAGGGTTAAAAGGCAATTTATAGAATATAAAACAATGAATCAAAGACCAAGTCTTTGATTCATTGTTTCTCTTATACTATCGTTAATTTTATTACCATTCTTACCTAATTCTCCTCTAAATTCTTTTATTATATCGGCAAAATAAGAATAACTATATTCATTAACTACTTCGTTGAATTGGTCTAATACTTCTTTTTTCATTACATTAGTTTCATAGTTAAAATGAGGATCATGGTTATCTCCGTAAAGGAAAACGAATATATAATTTTTATAAAGCTCATCTACTTTAGACAATAAGCTTGAATAAGGATAAATCATTTTATAGTTTTCAAGACTTATAATTCTTTCTGCTAATTTTTCTAAAGAAATAGTTAAAGCTCCATCATTTAAATAAGGTAAATTTGTATCAAGAGCTAGAATTTTTAAATAATCAACATATTCATTGGTAATTTTCTTTCCAAAGGTATCTATAAATTTTTGGTTATCAATTACAAAGTAATACATGCCTTCAGAAGATGCTAATTTATAGCCTAAAGTAATATTGTTTATTAGATATTGTTTTAGTTCTGGTTCATCTATTAAGATTTTTTCTCTTTTTAAGTATTCAATATCGTTAAACTTGTTTAATGTTAGACCATATTTTTTTGTTAGATAATCATAATTATTGACTTTATCATATTTAGCAAATAAATTTTCCAATTCCGTATTTTTATCTGAAAGCATATTTTCAAGCTTAGAAATATAAGCTTGAAGAAGTTCAGTATTGTCAAGCTTAGATAATTTATCTTGGCTTTCAAAGATATAATTGAAGGATTCAAGTAAATTACTATCCATTAAATTTTTAGCTTGTTGAAATACATCTTTATCTGAAGGAATAGTAGATAAATCTTTTCTTTCAAAATCTACTATAGTGCCTCCATCTTTGCCATCCCATTTATACCAAAGCGTAATTTTATCTGAGCCAACAGAACTTGAATCTTCAGTTTCTGGGTCTATAATATATATACTAAATTCTAGAATTCCATCATTATCTATATCTTTTATTTCATTACTTGTATAAACAGATATTAAAGGGAGTTTTTTTTCATTCAATATTTCTTTAAGCTTTCCATCTTTAAGTATGAATCCATAGGTTATTCCGGAATGAGCTCCTACTTGGTTATTAAGTAATAGTCCATTTTGATTTTTAGCAATTTTACCAATGACTATTTGATAATTGGTGTTATCATAGTTCATGGCAATCTTGTCTATAATTTTATATTTTTCTCCATTGAACTTATAAATTTCAAGAGAACCTTCGTCGTTAACATCATCTGGATTCCTTTGTTTAAATACGGCTAGCTCAGGAATAGTATCTCCATCTAAATCTCCAATAGCGTAATGAGTTTCTTCAAAAGTATTATTTGGAGTTAATTCTTTACCTAGTTTGTTCATATGTTCCATATATCCTTGGTCTTTCAGAAAATTATATCCATTGCCTTTAGATGTAATTATTTCTTTAATTGATTGCTCTAAAGTTAAATTGGAAGGAAGACTTTTTTTCTTTGTACAACTTATTATTAAGATTCCTATTATTAAAACTAATATAACAAAAGTTGTTTTTCTTCTCATTAAACCTACTCCTTTCTAAATATATTATAGCTATTAAATGGAAGAAATAGGTGACAAACAAGTTACAAACAGTTAACAAAGTAAAGTTTTTTTAGAATTTAAGTCATTAAAATCACAAACAATATAAAAAAGATAAAAAAATCTTTTAATTGTTTATTATATAGTGAACAATATATAAAAACAATGATAAATAACCCTTGACTTATATAAACTATATTGATAATATTTAATTAGAAAATACAGTTGTAGCTCATATATTTCCCATAATAGGGTTGGGAAGTTTCTACTAAATGACCGTGAATCATTTAACTATGAGTGGAAGTGTACCTAGGGTTCCGAAGGATTATCCTTGCTGGTCCAAGCGGTACAGATATTGCATTTAGCAGTATTACACCGAAGGGATAAAAACCCAGTCGGGTAGGTTTCGCTTTGCCTACCTGACTGGGTTTTATTTAATTTGAAGGAGGGTTTATTTTGCAATATAAAAGGGTGTTTATTGAAAAGAAAGAAGATTTCAACGTAGAAGGTCAATTACTTTTAAAAGAGTTTAAAGATTATTTAGGAATAGATAATTTAACTAAAGTAAGAGTAGTAAATGTATACGATTTAATAAATATATCCGAAAAAGATTTTCATAATGCAGTAGATAAAATACTTTCAGAACAAGCTATAGATTATGTATATGAAAATAACCTTCCAGTAGATGAAAAAGAAAAACTATTTAGAGTAGAGTATTTACCAGGACAATATAATCAAAGAGAAGATTCTTTGAGAGAATTGCTAACAGTTTTAACAAATAATGAAGAAATAAAAGTTAAAAACTCAAAAATAATAATCCTTGAAAATATTGAAGAAAGAGATCTAGAAACTATTAAAAGTTATTATATAAACTCTATAGAAATGAGAGAAATATCTTTTGAAAGTTTTACTTATGAAGAGGAAGATGGAGAAAGGAATAAAGTTGAAATAATTGAAGGCTTTATTAGTATGACGAAAGAAGAATTAAAATTATTTAAGTCAAAGTACGGAATTGGTATGGATATGGAAGATGTTTTGTTTTGTCAGGACTACTTTAAAGAGGAAGAAAGAAGAGATCCAACTATAACAGAATTAAAAGTAATAGATACTTATTGGTCAGATCATTGTAGACATACTACTTTCATGACAGAGATAGTTAATGTAGATATTGAAGAAAGCAAATATAAAGAAATAATCGAAGAAACTTTTAAAGAGTATCTAAATTCCAGGAACTATGTTTATGGAGAAAAAGAAAAACCTTTATGTTTAATGGATTTAGCTACAATCAATATGAAGGAAATAAAGAAGAAAGGGTTACTAGAAGATAAAGAAGAGTCTGAGGAAGTAAATGCAGCAAGTATTGAAATAGATGTGGATATAGATGGAAAAGCGGAAAAATGGCTGCTAATGTTTAAAAATGAAACCCATAACCATCCTACAGAAATGGAACCTTTTGGTGGAGCATCTACTTGCTTAGGAGGAGGTATCAGAGATCCTTTGTCTGGCAGATCTTATGTATACCAAGCTATGAGAATAACTGGAGCCGCAGATCCAAGACAAAAATATGAAGAAACTTTAGCAGGTAAATTACCTCAAAGAAAGATTACTCAAAGAGCTATGGAAGGATACAGCTCCTATGGAAATCAAATTGGTGCTCCTGCAGGTTTAGTAAAAGAAATTTACCATGAAGGATATGTAGCAAAGAGAATGGAAGTAGGAGCATTGGTAGCAGCTGCTCCCAAGAGTTGGGTAGTTAGAGGAAAATCTGAACCTGGAGATTTAGTAATATTAGTAGGCGGCAGAACTGGTAGAGATGGATTGGGCGGTGCCGTTGGTTCATCTAAGGAACATACTGAAGATTCATTAAACACCAGTGGAGCAGAAGTCCAAAAAGGAAATCCACCTTTAGAAAGAAAAATAGTTAGATTGTTTAGAAAAGAAGAAGTAAGTAAGATGATTAAAAAATGTAACGATTTTGGTGCTGGAGGAGTTTCTGTTGCTATAGGGGAGTTAGCTGATGGACTGAATATTAATTTAGACAAAGTACCTTTAAAGTATTCAGGATTAGATGGAACAGAAATCGCTTTATCTGAATCTCAAGAAAGAATGGCTGTAGTAATAGATAAAGAAAATTTAGATAGATTTTTAAAATATGTTGAAGAAGAGGATTTAGAAGGGACAGTAGTTGCTACAGTAAGTTCAGAAAAAAGGCTTCATATGACTTGGAAAGATGATACTATTGTTAATATAAGCAGAGCGTTTTTAGATACTAACGGAATTAGGAAAAAAACTAAAGTAAGTGTAGGTAAACCAGAAAAAGAAGAATATTTAAATCAAAATCCTTCTTATATAAAAGGTAAGAATATAAAAGAGGATTGGATTAAAAACATGAGTCAACTTAATATTAGCAATCAAAAATGTCTTATAGAAAAATTTGATCATACAGTGGGAAGTGGAACAGTTTTAATGCCTCTAGGAGGAAAACATAAACTAACTCCAGCAGAAGGGATGGCAGCAAAAATTCCAGTGCTACATGGAGAAACAAAAACTTGCTCTTTAATGACTTACGGTTTTGATCCAGAACTTTCAAAATGGAGCCCTTTTCATGGAGGTTACTATGCAGTAATTGAGTCTATAGCTAAGAGTGTTGCTATGGGTGGAGATTATAGAAAACTTAGATTAACCTTCCAAGAGTATTTTGAAAGATTAGGAGAAGATGAAATTAAATGGGGGAAACCTTTTAGTGCCTTACTTGGGGCATATTTAGTAGAAAAAGAGTTAGATATTCCAAGTATAGGCGGTAAGGATAGTATGAGTGGAACTTTTGAGGAAATTCATGTACCTCCAACTCTAATTAGCTTTGCTGTAGGAGTAGATAAGGTGGACAATATTATATCTCCTGAATTTAAAGCTATAGACAATGAAATAGTGTTGATACCACTAAACATTAATGAACAAGGTATGGTAGATTTAAATCAATTAAAAATTAACTATGAAAGAATAAAGGAATTAATTGATAAAAAAATAATACTATCAGCTTCAACGGTAAAATTTGGAGGAATTGGAAGAAGCATTAGTGAAATGGCCTTTGGAAATAAAATAGGATTTAAGTTTATAGAAGATATAAATAAAGATAAGTTGTTCACACCTATGTATGGTTCTTTAATAGTTGAATTACAAAATGGAGTAAAGGCTGAAGAAGTTTTAGAATCTATTGAATATAAAATTCTAGGTAAAACGATAAAAGACGAATTTATCCAAATAGATAAGGATTTTATAGATTTAAATCAATTGATTTCAGAATGGGAGAGTCCTTTACAAGATATATTTCCTGAAAAAGAAGATATAAAAGAAAATATTGAAAATATTGAATACACTACAGGAAATAAGATATATAAAGGTATTAAAGTAGCAAAACCAAAAGTGTTTATTCCAATATTTACAGGAACTCACGGGGAATACGATATGGAAAGAGCCTTTAAAGAAGCTGGTGGAGAAGTAGAAACCTTTGTATTTAAAACTTTATCTCTAGGAAATATTGAAGACTCTTTTAAAGAGATGGCGAAGAAAATTAGAGAATGTCAAATAATAGGATTACCAAATGGAGCTGTTTTAGGTGATGAACCTGAAACAGGAGGAAAGCTTATAAAAGTTATATTTAATAATCCTTATATAAAGGAAGCTGTAAATAACCATTTATATGAAAAAGATGGATTGATTTTAGGTATAGGTAATGGATTCCAAGGATTAATTAAATCAGGGCTTATAGAAAGTGGACAAATAACGGACTTAAAAGAGGACTCAGTTTATGTAGCTTACAATAAGTTAGGTCAGCATATATCTACTTTAGTAAATATAAAGGTTACTTCTAATTTATCACCTTGGTTTAATGAAATGAATGTAGGAGAAATATATACTGCACCATTATCAACAAAAGAAGGTAGAATAATTGGTGATAGTAATAGAATAAAAAACTTAATTTCAAAAGGACAGGTATCGAGTCAGTATGTGGACTTAGAAGGAAGACCAACATATAATGGCAGTTTTAATCCAACAGGTTCTAACTTAGCTATAGAGTCTATGACTAGCCCTGATGGTAGGGTATTAGGAACTTGTGCTTCTATAGATAGATTAGGAAAAAGCTTATATAAAAATGGTAAAATTCAAGGCAGCCATAAAATATTTGAATCAGGTATAAAATATTTTGATTAGGAGGATATAAATGAAAGTTAGTATAGTCATGGGAAGTATTTCGGATAAGGAAATAGCTAATAAGGCTGTTAAAATTCTAGATAAGTTTGGTATAGACTGGGAAACTAGAGTGATTTCAGCTCATAGGACTCCTTTTAAAGCTATAGAATTTGCTAAAACAGCAGAAGAAAAGGGAATAGAAGTTATAATTGCTATAGCTGGTAAAGCAGCTCATCTAGCAGGAGTATTAGCAGGAGTAAGTACACTGCCTATTATAGGAATACCGGCAAAATCTTCAACTATGGATGGATTAGATTCTCTACTTTCGGTAGTACAAATGCCCAAGGGAGTACCTGTAGCGACAGTGGCTATAGATGGAGGAGAAAATGGAGGATTGTTAGCAGTTCAAATTCTTTCACTAAAATATCCTGAGTTAAGAGAAAAGCTTAAAGAATATAAGCTAGAAATGGCTGAGGAAGTAGAAAAAATGGATAAGGAAGTTCTAAATTTGAAATAGTTGAGAGAAGGTGAAAAGTTGAGTGGAGTTATAGGGGCTTACAGTAAAGATGGGAGAGATATTTCTAAGATAATCTACTATGGATTATATGCTTTACAACATAGAGGTCAAGTCAGTTCAGGAATAGCAGTTAATAATAATGGATTTGTAGATTATTTTAGAGACTTAGGCTTGGTTCATGAAGTCTTTCCTAAGGAGACTATGGAAAGACTTCGTGGAAATATTGGCATAGGTCATATTAGATATGCTACTACTGGTGAAAGTACCATAGTAAATGCTCAGCCTTTAGTAGTAGGGTATAAAAGAGGAGCATTAGCTTTAGCTCATGATGGAAGTATTGTTAACTTTTTAAAAATAAGAAATCAACTAGAGGATAACGGAACCATATTTCAATCAGATTTAGATACAGAAGTTATAGCAAACTTAATTGCAAGATACCACAAAGATAATATAGAAGATGCAGTATTGAAAGCTTTAGAAGATGTAAAGGGTTCTTATGGATTAGTAATAATGACTACTGACAGACTTATAGGTGCAAGAGATTCCTACGGAATAAAGCCTCTTTCCCTAGGAAAATTAGGAAACGACTATATATTAGCTTCTGAAACCTGTGCATTTGATACCATTGGAGCAGATTTTATAAGAGATATAGAACCAGGAGAAATTGTTGTTATAGATGAAGATGGAATAAAATCTATTAAGCAAGGAGAAAAGGATAAAAAGCTTTGTTTATTTGAAATAATATATTTTGCAAGACCTGATAGCAAAGTAGATGGAAAAAGTATTTATCTTTCAAGGATTGAAGCAGGTAGACAACTGGCAAGGGAGTCTAATATTGAAGGAGATATAGTAATGGGTGCTCCAGATTCTGGAACTGTGGCAGCCATAGGATATGCCCAAGAGTCAAAGATTCCCTATGCTGAAGGACTGATTAAAAATAGATATGTAGGAAGAACTTTTATTCAACCTACTCAAGAATTAAGGGAGCAAGGAGTTAAAATTAAATTAAACGTATTAAAAGAGAACGTAGAAGGAAAGAGAGTTATATTAGTAGATGATTCTATAGTTAGAGGAACTACTATTAAAAGAACGGTAGAAATGATTAGAAAAGCTGGTGCAAGAGAAGTTCATGTTAGGATCAGTGCTCCTCCTGTAATATATTCCTGCCACTTAGGAATGGATACACCAAATAGAGAAAATCTAATTGCAGCCGAAACAAGTGTTAAAGCAATAGAAGGAACTATTGGTGCAGATTCTCTATATTATCTTTCCCTAGAAGGTCTTATTAAGGCAGCTGGAGGAGAAAAAATGTTTTGTACAGGATGCTTTAGTGGAAATTATCCTATCGAAAAGGATCAATAAAAGGAGGAGCTTATGACTTTAACTTATAAAGATGCAGGTGTAGATAAGGAAGCAGGCTATAAGGAAGTTCAACTTATTAAGAGTTTAATTAAAAAAACTCATATTCCAGGGGTTTTATCAGATATAGGAGGATTTTCAGGTCTGTTCCAGCTTGATATAAAATCTTATAAAGAACCAGTTTTAGTTTCTGGTACTGATGGAGTTGGGACAAAACTAAGAATTGCCTTTATGATGGATAAACATAATACTATAGGAGAAGATTGTGTAGCCATGTGTGCCAATGATATACTTTGTCAAGGTGCTAAACCTTTATTTTTCCTAGACTATATAGCTACAGGTAAGCTAGTGCCAGAAAAAATGGCTAGCATAGTTGAAGGTATATCCAATGGTTGTATCAAGGCTGGTTGTGGATTAATTGGTGGAGAAACTGCAGAAATGCCTGGATTCTATAAGGAAGATGAATATGATGTAGCAGGGTTTTGTGTAGGAGTAGTAGATAAAGAAAATATTATTAATGGTTCTAAAATAAAAGAAGGAGACTATATAATCGGACTTCCATCTAGTGGAATCCATAGTAACGGTTACTCTCTTGTTAGAAAAATAGTATTTGAAAAGAAAAATATGACTGTTGATGAATTTATACCAGAATTAAATTCTACTTTAGGAGAAGAACTTCTCAAGCCTACTAGAATATATACCAATCCAGTATATAAAATAGTAGAAAAGTTTAATGTAAAAGGTATAAGCCATATAACAGGAGGAGGATTCTATGAAAATATTCCTAGGATGCTTCCTGAAGGATTAACAGCTTTTATAGATACTTATAAAATAAATACCCCTAAGATATTTACTCTGTTACAAAAATGGGGGAATATTGAACTAGATGAAATGTACTCAACTTTTAACATGGGTATAGGAATGGTTTTAGTTATTGATAAAACTGAAGTAGGTAAAGTGACTGATTTCTTAAAAGAAGAAGGAGAAGAGTTTGTTTTATTAGGAGAAATTAAAAAAGGAAGTAAAGGAGTAGTATTATGTCATCAGTAAAAATTGGTGTATTAATTTCTGGTGGAGGTACTAATCTTCAAAGTATTATAGATAATGTAAAGCTGGGAAATATTAATGGAGAAATAGGTATAGTAATATCTAATAAAAAGGATGCCTACGGTTTAAATAGAGCAAAGATGGCAGGAATTGAAACTCTATATATTGATAGAAAAAATTTCTCTAATGATGAAGAATTTAATATGGAAATAATAAAGGAATTAAAAAAGAGAAATATAGACCTAGTAGTATTGGCAGGATATTTAAAGGTTTTAAGTAAGGACTTTATCTGTGAATTTAGGGGAAGAGTAATGAACATCCATCCTTCGTTGATTCCTAGTTTTTGCGGTAAGGGATGCTTCGGTGAAAGGGTTCATCAAATGGTATTAGAATATGGAGTAAAGGTAACGGGAGCAACAGTACATTTTGTAGATGAAGGTACGGACACAGGGCCTATAATTCTCCAAAAGACAGTATTTATAGACCAGAATGATACTGTAAGTACTTTAAAGGAAAAAGTATTATGTATAGAACATGAAATATTAGTAGAAGCAGTAAAACTATACTGTGAAGGAAAGTTATCTTTACAAGGAAGAAAGGTAATCATTGATTAGGAGTGATTAAATGAAAAGAGCTTTAATTAGTGTTTATGATAAAGAAGGAATAGTGGAATTTGCTTTAGAATTAAATAAATTAGGATGGGAAATTATATCTACAGGTGGGACAAGTAAAATTTTAAAAGAAGCTGGAATAGATGTTTTAGAAGTTGAAGAAGTAACTAATTTTCCCGAAATACTAGATGGAAGGGTTAAGACATTAAATCCTTATATTCATGGAGGACTATTATATAGGAGGGATGATAAAAACCATGTAAAAACCGTTGAGAAGATAGGAATTAATCCTATTGATATGGTAGTTAACAATCTTTATCCCTTTGAAGAAACTATTAAAAAACCTAATGTAAGCCATGAGGAAATTATTGAAAACATAGATATAGGTGGACCATCTATGATTAGGGCGGCTGCTAAAAATTATGAGTACGTAACAGTTATAGTAGACCCAAAGGATTATATAAAGGTTTTAGAAGAATTAGAAAACAATGGTGAAACTAGTCTTTCCACAAGACAATATTTAGCGAGAAAGGTATTCAATTATACAGCTTACTATGACACATTAATATCTAATTATTTTAATCATATAGAAGAAGTAGAATTTCCAGAAAAGTTAACTTTGGCTTATAAAGGTAGAAAAGAATTAAGATATGGAGAAAATCCTCACCAAAAAGCAGCTTTTTATGAGGAAACAGGTAAAGTTGAAGGTACTGTAGCTGGGGCGACGCAACTTCATGGAAAAGAACTTTCCTTTAACAACATAAATGATGCTAATGGAGCATTGGAGATTTTAAAGGAGTTTCAAGATCCTACAGTAGTGGCAGTGAAGCATACCAATCCTTGCGGCATTGGAAGTGGTGAAACTTTATTACAGGCTTATGAAAAAGCCTATGAATCCGATAAAATTTCTATATTTGGAGGTATAATTGCTGCTAATAGACAAGTAGATGAAGATGTAGCACGTAGAATCAATGAAATATTTGTAGAAATAGTAATGGCACCTTTCTTCACAGAAAAAGCTTTAGAAATATTATCTGAAAAGAAGAATATAAGAATCCTTCAAATACCAGATATAATGAATAATGATTATAGAACAATGGATATTAAAAAAGTTTTGGGAGGTATTTTAGTACAGGAAAGAGATAATATTATTTTAAAAGAAGAGCTTAAAATTGTAACTGATAGAAAACCTACTGAAAAAGAAATAGAAGACTTACTATTTGGATGGAATGCAGTAAAAAATATAAAGTCTAATGCCGTAGTTTTAGTAAAAGATAAGGGAACGATAGGAATAGGTATGGGAGAAGTAAACAGAGTATGGGCTGTAAAAAATGCTATTAGTCGTAGTGAAGAAAAGGTTAAAGGTAGTGTTTTAGCATCAGATGGATTTTTCCCTTTTAAAGACTCAGTAGAAGCTTTAGCAAAGGCAGGAGTAACAGCTATAATTCAACCAGGCGGCTCTCTAAGAGACGAAGAATCTATTATTGAAGCCAATAAAAATGGCATTACTATGATTTTTACAGGAATAAGACATTTTAAACACTAATGTCTAGGAGGTTAGAATATGAAAATATTAGTAATAGGCAGTGGTGGGAGAGAACATGCTTTATGCTTTAAAATAGCTCAAAGCAAAAAAGTTACAAAGATTTACTGTGCTCCAGGTAATGGCGGTACTCATAATATAGCTGAAAATGTAGATATTAAACCTAATGAAGTAGACAAATTATTGGATTTTGCCTTAGAAAATTCTATTGATCTAACCATAGTAGGACCAGAAGAGCCTTTGGTTTTAGGTATAGCAGATAAATTTCAAGAAAAAGGTTTGAGAATATTTGGTGTAAATAAAGAATGCGCTAGGTTAGAAGGAAGTAAGGATTTTTCAAAAAGGTTTATGGAAAAATATAATATTCCTACAGCTAAATATAACAGCTATACAGATTTGGAAAAGGCTATAGAAGGGCTAAAAGACTATAACTATCCAGTGGTTATAAAAGCTGATGGATTATGTTTAGGTAAAGGTGTAGTTATATGTAATAGTGAAGGAGAAGCTATAACTACTTTAAATAATATTTTAAAGAATAGAATCTTTGGCTCTGAAGGAGAAAAGGTAATAATAGAAGAGTTTTTAGATGGAGTTGAAGCTTCCTTATTATGCTTTGTCACTGAAGGAAAGATAATTCCTATGGAAAGTGCTAAGGATTATAAAAAAATCTTTGATGGAGATAAAGGACTAAATACTGGAGGAGTAGGATGTTTTTCGCCAAGCCCTTTATTTAACAAAGAATTAGATAAAAAGATTGAAAAGAATATTTTAAATAAAATTAGCTTTGGTCTAGAAGATGAACATATGGATTTTAGGGGAATACTATTTATAGGATTTATGATAGTAGATAATGAACCTAAAGTTTTAGAGTTCAATGTAAGATTTGGAGATCCTGAAACAGAAGTTTTAATACCTAGACTTAAATCAGACATAGTAGATTTATTTCAGAAAACTATAGATGGTGATTTGAAAAAAGAAGATTTAACTTGGACAGAAGAAAAATGTGTTACTGTGGTAGTTACATCTAAAGGATATCCTGGAGACTATGAAAAAGGTTTTGAAATAAAAGGGACAGACACTTTAGATGAAAATATTATTCTATTCCATAATGGTACAAAATATCATGATGGAAAATTAGTTACCAATGGAGGTAGAGTAATGTCTATTACTAGTCTAGGAAATTCTTTAGATCAAGCGAGAGAAACTATTTACAATAATATTAATAGAATCCATTTTAATGGAATTTATTATAGAAAAGACATAGGAAAAATTAATTAACAGGGAGGAATTATCCAATGGAAAATTTTTTCAAACTAAAGGAACATAAGACAAATGTAAAAACAGAAGTATTGGCTGGAATAACTACTTTTATGACCATGGCTTACATTTTAATAGTAAATCCAGACATATTGTCTCAAGCTGGTATGGATAAAGGTGGAGTATTTACTGCAACAGCATTATCTGCTGTAATTGCAACTCTTGTAATGGCCTTATATGCAAAACTTCCTTTCGCATTAGCACCAGGCATGGGACTTAACGCTTTCTTTACTTTTTCAGTAGTACTTGGACCTATGCAGAAATCATGGCAATTTGCTTTAACGGCAGTTTTAATTGAAGGTATTATATTTATATTATTATCCTTTGTAAAAGCTAGAGAAGCTATATTTGACGCTATTCCAATGAATTTAAAAAATGCAGTTTCTGTAGGAATTGGTTTATTTATTTCTTTTATTGGACTTTCAGGAGCAGGTATAGTTAGAGCTGGAGGAGCCATTGTAGAATTGGGGGATCTAACAGCTAGTGCGCCATTATTAGCTATCATTGGAATTATTATTACAGGAATTTTATTGGCTAAGAATGTAAAAGGAGCCTTGTTAATAGGAATAGTACTTACAACTTTAATAGGTATCCCTATGGGGGTAACTGTATTACCAGAAGGATTTAAATATATTTTTGGTTTACCACCATCTTTAAAAGATGTAGCATTTAAATTTGTTTCTATTGAAGAAATTTTTTCTTTTGAAATGATAGTTGTAGTATTTACTTTTTTATTTGTAGATATATTTGACACTGTAGGAACCTTAGTAGGAGTAGCTTCTAAGGCAGATATGTTAGATGAAGAAGGAAGATTACCAGGAGTAAGCAAAGCCTTAATGTCTGATGCAGTAGGTACTATTGCAGGAGCTTGTTTAGGAACTAGTACAGTTACAACTTTTGTTGAAAGTGCCTCAGGAGTAGCTGAAGGAGGAAGAACAGGTTTAACTTCTTTAGTAACTGCAGGAATGTTTGGATTAGCTTTATTCTTTGCACCATTATTTACAATTGTACCATCTGCAGCTACAGCACCAGCTTTGGTTATAGTAGGATTATTTATGATGAGTCCTATTAAAAAAATTGATTTAGATGATTATACAGAAGCAATCCCTGCATTTTTAACTATAATAGCTATGCCTTTTGCTTACAGTATAGCTGAAGGAATAGTGTTTGGTATGGTATCATATGTTTTATTAAAGACTCTTACTGGAAAATGGAAAGATGTATCCTGGGTAATGTATGTATTATCAGTTCTATTTGTACTAAGATTTATATTTATGTAGAGAACAGGGAGAGATCCCTGTTTTTTTAATAAAGAGATTCCCAAAAGTGCTAGTTTCTGTTATAATACTATATAGTTATAATAGTTTACATCGAAACTTAATTAAACTATAATATCGACTATTTTTCTATGAATAATTAATTTTTCTTAGTATAAAATAAAAAACAGGATATAATCTAATATATTTGAACTTTTCCTATATTATTTTCATCAATAATTATAAATAAAATAATTTAAAAAAGGGAGGAAATAATATGAAAACCGATGTCCAAATTGCACAAGAAGCTAAGATGCTTCCAATATCAGAGGTAGCTGAAAAACTTGGCTTAAATGAGGAGCGTTTAGAGCATTATGGAAAGTATAAAGCTAAAGTTTCATTAGATGTATTAGAGGAACTAAAAGATAAGCCTAATGGAAAGTTGGTTTTAGTGACGGCAATCAATCCAACACCAGCAGGAGAAGGAAAGACTACTGTAAATATTGGACTTAGTATGGCATTAAATAGAATTGGGAAAACTGCTATTACGGCAGTTAGAGAACCTTCATTAGGACCTAGTTTTGGAGTAAAGGGCGGAGCTGCAGGTGGTGGATATGCTCAAGTTGTTCCTATGGAAGATATTAATTTGCATTTTACAGGAGACTTCCATGCAATTACTACAGCCCACAACTTAATATCAGCATTAATAGACAACCATATTCATCATGGAAATCAATTAAATATAGATCCTAGAAGAATAGTATGGAAACGTGTCTTAGATATGAATGATAGAGCGTTGAGACAAATTGTTATCGGACTAGGTGGAAAAACTAATGGAGTACCTAGAGAGAACGGTTTTGATATTACAGTAGCTTCAGAAATAATGGCAATTTTCTGCTTGGCTGAGAATCTAGAGGATTTAAAAGCAAGAGTTGGTGACATAATTGTAGCATATAGCTATGATGGTAATCCTATTTTTGCTAAAGATTTAAATGCACAGGGAGCAGTAGCACTACTTATGAGAGATGCTGTAAATCCAAACATAGTTCAAACATTAGAAAATACACCTGCATTGATTCATGGTGGTCCATTTGCAAATATTGCTCATGGATGTAACTCTATATTAGCTACAAAGCTGTCTTTAAAACTTGCTGATTATACAATAACAGAAGCTGGATTTGGTGGAGATTTGGGAGCAGAAAAATTCTTCGATATTAAATGTAGATTTGCAGGATTGGAACCAAATGCTGCTGTAATAGTAGCTACCGTTAGAGCATTAAAACATCATGGTGGAGTTAAAAAGGATCAATTAAGTAATGAGAATCTTGATGCATTAGCTAGAGGCTTTGAGAATTTAGAAAAGCATATTGAAAATATTAAAAAATTTGGTGTGCCAGCTATAGTTGCAATAAATAAATTCCCAACAGATACAGAAACAGAACTTAATTATGTAATTGAAAAATGTAAGTCTCTAGGAGCAGAAGCTGTATTAACAGAAGTATGGGGTAAAGGTGGAGAAGGCGGAGAAGCTTTAGCTAAAAAAGTAGTAGAAGTTGTAGAAAGTAAACCGTCCAACTTTAAACCTTTATATGATGAGAATGAATCTATAAAAGCTAAAATAGAAAAAATAGCTACTGAAATATATGGAGCAACTGGAGTAGAGTTTACTAAAGGTTGTGAGAAGCAAATAGCTGAAATAGAAAAACTTGGTTTTGATAAGATGCCAATTTGTATGGCAAAAACTCAGTATTCTTTTTCAGATGATCCAACTTTACTAGGCAGACCTAGAGGATTTAACATTACCGTGAGAGATATAAAAATATCTAATGGTGCAGGCTTCTTAGTAGCATTAACAGGAGATATTATGACAATGCCAGGTCTTCCAAAGGTTCCAGCGGCTAATAATATAGACATTTTACCTAATGGAGAAATAGTAGGATTGTTCTAAAATAAGGGCTGGGAAATTCCCAGCCTTTACTATACTTAAAATCCTTGCATGCTTTAACATATAAGTGTACAATAAGTTATTGGAGGAGGTGTTAATATGGAATACAATTCAAGAATAAAAAGTGGTCAAGTGGATGGATTCTTTGAAGCTATTTTACAGCTTGAAACAATGGAAGAATGTTATAGATTCTTTGAAGATATATGTACTGTAAAAGAAATTCAATCTATTGCTCAAAGATTGGAAGTTGCAAAGCTATTAAAGCTAAACAGAACCTATAATGAAATTGAAAATGAAACTGGAGCAAGTACAGCGACTATAAGTAGAATAAACAGATCTTTAAACTACGGAGCTGATGGATACAATATTGTTTTAAAAAGACTAGGCTACCTTGATAATGAAGAATAAAAGATTTCTCCGATAAGGGGAAATCTTTATTTTAAAAAAGAATCTTTTATAAATAAGGGGGGATGTAGATGAAATTAGATTATAAAAAGACCTTTATTTTAGGTTTGGGTTTCTTTGCAATAAGTATTCTATGGCCTGTTTATAATGCTTTTGTACCAATAATGTTGGAACAATATACTAAAAAAGCTACAGTTATTGGAATGATTATGACAATTGATAATCTATTTGCAGTAGCTTTTCAGCCAATTTTTGGAGCCATGAGTGATAGAACCAACAATAGATTTGGTCGAAGGATGCCCTATATACTTATAGGGGTACCTATATCTGCTTTACTATTTTCAATAATACCTTATACTACCAGTCTAATAACTTTGATGTTAACTATAATAATCATGAATTTTACTATGAGTATTTATAGAGCACCAACAGTGGCTTTAATGCCAGATGTAACCCCCAGTCCTTTAAGAAGTAAAGCCAATGGAGTAATTAATTTTATGGGCGGATTAGCAGCTGCTGTAGCTTACGCCATTGGTGGAATTTTATATAGAATGAACCCATCTTATCCTTTTCATATGTCCTCAATTATTATGGTAATTGCACTAATAATTTTATATACTTTTATAAAAGAACCTAGAGATTTTAGGATAGAAGAAAAGAAAAAAATTGAAAAAGTTAAGGATATAGAAAAAAATAAAAGCTTAATATTTATATTATTTGCTATATTCTTTTGGTTTACAGGATTTAATGCAGTAGAAACCTTTTTTTCCTTATATGGACAATATGTTTTAAATATTGATCCAGGAAGAGCTAGTATAGTGTTATCTTTATTTTCAGTATCATTTTTATTATTTGCTATACCAGCTGGTTTTATTGGGACAAAATTAGGTAGAAAAAAGACTATATTTACAGGAATTATTGGAGCTTTGATATTCTTTATCCCCTTAATCTTTGTAAGAAATGCTGTATTAGTTTCTATACTGCTAGTAGCAGGAGGGATATTCTGGGCATTAATAAATATTAATTCCTATCCAATGGTGGTAGAGATGGCACCAAAAGGTGGAGTTGGTACTTATACTGGCTATTATTACTTTTTTTCAGCCAGCTCAGCTGTAGCTAGTCCTATTTTATTTGGATTTATTAAAGATATTGTCGGTAGCTATGAGTCCCTATTTTTATATTCCTGCATAGCTTTTCTTGCTGCGCTGCTTTGTATGTTTTATGTTAAACATGGAGATGTATCAGTAGAAAATTACGATGAAGAAAAAAGGCTAGCAATTGAAGAAAATTATGGAGATTAGTTTATAGATATTAGAATCTGCTTTTTCAAATATTTCAATAACATTTATTAAAGGCGAACTGTATATGCAGTTCGCCTTTAATAAATGTTTTAAACAATAACTTATTATTTAAAAATAATAGCTAATTTTGTTGTACAAGAAGATAAAACATAATATTATGGGTATATAAAGCTGGTAATCCATTGACCATATATTTATAATTAGGGGTGAAAAAATGTTTCTTAAAAGTAATAAAAAGGAATACGAAAAAGCATTAGGGACCATATTAGATGGACACTTTGATATAGAACCTAATAAAAAAGACAGTGTTATTGAAAAAATATTGATTTTATGCAATGATTTGAAATTAAATAAAAAAGATGTAAAGGAATTAATATGCGGTATATTAAATATTGCAGTTGAAATGAGTAGTTTTGATTTAAAGTTAAAATTTTATTCTAATGAGATTATGAAAGAAACTAATAGAGTTGAAGAATTAAATCAAACTGTTCAAACAGTTTTTGAAGAAATAAGTGCTAGTATAGAAGAAATAGATGCTAATACTAGAGAGTATAATAATGTATTTCAAAAAGTTGCTACTAGAACAGAGATGATTCATAATGATGTAGAAGATAATACCATTAAAGTCACTGAAGCAAAGAATATTATTGCAAGTAGCTCTAATTTAACTGAAGATATGAAAAATGATGTAGATAAATTAATTGATACGACAAGAAGTATAGAGCAATTATTGCAGGATATTAATGGTATTGCAGAAAAGATAAATATTTTAGCCTTAAATGCGGCAATTGAAGCTAATAGAGCTGGAGAACATGGAAGAGGATTTGCTGTTGTAGCTACTGAAATCAGAAATCTATCCAATAATACGAAGGAATTAGTAAACTCCTTATCTTCTTTTGTAGAAAAAATCCACGAATATTCAGATGAAAGTGCTGTAAGTGTGAAAAGAACAGTAGAAGGAGTAGTCATAATAAAGTCTAGTTTAACAGATATAGAAAGGGTATTTTTTGATATATCAAAAAATACCAAAAGTATAGCAGAAGATATAAAAAACCTAACTTTATCTGGGGAAGGGTTAAGTCAAGCTATTAGTGAGGCAAGCAGTGCTATGTTGGATAGTGCTAATATAGCAGGAGAAGCTGCTTTAGCTAGTAGTCAATTAGTGGATATATCTGAAGAAATAAAAAGTGTAGGTAACTCTATAGAAGAATTAGAAAGAATAGTTATTGATGTAGCTGGAAAAAGTGGTGAAATGGCTACTAGTAAGTATTTTAAACTGGATAATGATAGATTTGTACATAGAGTTGGTTCTGCTATAGGAGCTCATAAAGATTGGATTAGAACTTTAGAAAATATGGTTACAAATATGAAAGTAGTTCCACTTCAAACTGATGATAAGAGATGTGCTTTTGGTCATTTTTATCATTCTGTTAAACCGACTAACCCTAGAATACTAGAAACATGGCAAAAGGTAGATGATTACCATAAAAAGCTTCATGGTTCTGGCGATAAAGCAATAGAGTTTATAGGAAGAGGGAATAGAGAGGGAGCTCTTAGATTATTAGAAGAGACCAAGAAAGATTCTTTGGTATTGATAAATCTATTTCAAGATATGGTAGAAATTGCAGAAGAATTGACCGAAAAAGAAATAAATGTATTTTAGTAAAATCCATACCTTTTTAGGTATGGATTTTATTTATAAAAATGTATAAAAACATGTATAAAAATGTCAAGAAAAGAGATGGTTTAGGTAAATTTATGTAATTGATACTTCATAGGTAATGAAATACAATCGTTTGTAATTGATTAGAAATTTTTGTAAATAGGGATTTAAAGAGAAAAACTTGCAACTTTAAAGGGGATAAAAGTATGTATGAAAATAAGGAATTTTTAGCTATTCATGATTTTGTTAATAATTTACTTAAAGTAAATAAACTATTTGATGTTATAAGAATCATTGATCCTATAAGAAATTTAATAGTCTATTATAATGATTTATCTGAAATTGGAGTACCATATTTTTGTAATAATTTTCTAAATATAGATGAGAAATGCGAAAACTGTATTTCTACTAGAGCATTAAATGAAGATGAGACCTATATAAAGATTCAATATGAAGTAGATAAAATATATATGATAACAGCTGCTAAGGTTTCAATAAATAGAAAGGAATATCTTATGGAAATGATAAAAGATATTACTATTAGCTTAGTTGCTGACTTAGGAGAAAAAGAGGAACTTAAAAATATTATATCCGACCTTAATAAAAAATTAGTTATAGATGAGCTGACAGGAGTATATAATCGAAGGTACATAAATGAAAGGCTTCCAGAAGATATATATAATGTAGACTTAAATAATAAAAAGATTTCTATTATTATGGCAGATATAGATGGATTTAAAGAAATCAATGATAACTTCGGCCATATGGCAGGAGATGTTGTTTTGAAAGAAGTATCTAATATAATAAAGAAGAATATTAGAAACAAGCATGATTGGGCAGCTAGATTCGGTGGAGATGAATTTCTTATAGTTGTTCAAAATACAAATAAAGATATTGCATATATGATATGTGAGAAAATAAGGAGAAGTATAACAAATAAATCTTTTTTTTGCAGAGACAAGGAAATAAAAGTGACTGCAAGTTTTGGTGCATATACCCTTGAACCTAATATTAAAAATATTGAAGAAGTTTTAAAGAATGTTGATGAAAACCTATATGAAGCTAAACGACTTGGTAAAAATAGAACAGTATCTTCCTAATAAAATGTAATATACAAAGTTTAAGACGAAGTTCTTAACGTAGATATAGAAAAAAGAAATTGGTATTGTTAAGTAGATAACAAAGGGTGATGTACGTATGAAAAGTAAAAATGATGAGTCTATATCTGAGACAGTAGATATATTGTTAAAAATGGAGAATTTTTATGATGCGGCTAGAATAATAAATCCAATTAAGAAACAGGTAGTATATTGCAATAGTTCTACTGTAGAAAATATTCAATCCATTTGTTATGATTTATGGAATTTAGGAACCGAATGTGAAAATTGTATTTCTACACGAGCCATTGAGGAAAATAGAACATTAACCAAAATAGAATTTAATGAAGATAAGGTTTTTCTAATTATGGCTTCTCCTATGAAAGATAATAACTATGTAATAGAAATAATTAAGGATATAACAGATAGTAGCATAAAGGATTTAGAGATAGGTAATATAAAAGAAGTAAAGAATCGATTTTATGAAATAAACGATAAAATATATATAGATCAGTTAACTGGGGTAAATAATAAAAAATTTATGAAAGAAAAATTACCTTATAATATATATAACGGATATAAGTTAAAAGAAGAAAGAACCTTTATTATTGTAAATATCGGGTTTTTCAATTACATAAAAAATACGTATGGTGAAGAAGTTATAAATAACTTTGTAGTAAAAATATGTAGTATTATTCAGTCGAATATTAGAAATGGATATGATTGGGTTATAAGATATTCAGAAGATGAATTTATTATTTCCATAATTAATGGAGGAAAAGATGTAGCTTTAAGAGTAATAGAGAGAATTCAGGATGAAGCAAAACAATATGCTTTAAAACATAATAGACTATATTTAGATAATATATTAAGTTTTAGTATATGCTTTGTAAAATTAGGATGTAATGATACTCCTAAAATTATGTATATTAAGAATAAATACCACGAAAAAGAAAATACATATCCTATGAAGGATACTATAGTATATATTTCAGAAATGATACAGACCTATGAGAAAAAGTTTGATAAAAATATTTTCCCTAATATAATGGATAAAAAGTTAGCAGAAATTCTACACTATATATACGATAACATGAAGGATGTCACCTTAGAAAAAGTAGCTAGAAAATTTCATTTTAATCCTAGCTATTTAAGTAGATTGATTAAAGAAAGTACCAATAGAAGTTTTAGTGAAATTTTAAAGAATGCTAGATTAAAAAAATCCAGCTTACTTTTAAAAAATACTGATATTAGTATAAGTAAAATTTCAGAAGAAATAGGATATAAAAATCCTAATAGATTCTATAAAGTTTTTAAAGATAAATATGGAATGACTCCAGGTGAATATAGAAATTCAATATACAATAAAGAATATAGCGAAAGACAAGAAAACGCTTGAGTAGATAATTTAACATATTCTTTTTATATGACTTTGTAGTTTTGTATTATATAATAATTAGTAAAGATAAAAGTCTTCACTAATATGTTTAATTTTATTATCTATAGTTGAAATTTACTTTGAAATATCTTAAAACAATAAAAAAACATCTCAATTTGTAAAGGGATGTTTTTTTATTGGATAAATTCTTTCTTTATTATATAATGGAAAGGAAACAAATGTTTTTTAGGATGGTGAAATTTAATGGATTATTTATCTGGACTTAATGATAGACAGAGAGAAGCAGTTCTTCATACAGAAGGGCCGTTGTTGATATTAGCCGGAGCAGGATCGGGCAAGACTAGAGTAGTTACTCATAAAATAGCATATTTGATTGAAGAAAAAGGAATTTTCCCGGGAAATATTTTGGCAATAACTTTTACAAATAAGGCTGCTAATGAAATGAAGGAAAGAGTAGCTGATTTATTAGAAGAACATGTAGAAGATATGTGGATGGGAACTTTTCATTCCATATGCGTTAGGATACTTAGACGAGATATTGATAAAATAGGATTTAATAGAAGTTTTACTATATATGATAGAGATGACCAAATAACTTTAATGAAAGAGTGTATAAAGGAAAAAAACTTAGATAAGGAAGTGTATAAAGAGAGATCAGTGTTAGCTGCAATAAGTTCTTTAAAGGATACTATGACAGAACCTGATACATATGTAAACCAAAATTATAAGGATTATTACAAAAGAAATATAGGAGAATTATATGAATTATACCAAGAAAAGCTGAAACAATATAATGCATTAGATTTTGATGATTTAATCATAAAAACCGTATTGCTTTTAAAGACCAATCCAATGGTATTAGACTATTATCAGAAAAAGTTTAAGTATGTATTTGTAGATGAATATCAAGATACAAACAAAGTTCAATATGATTTAGTTAAGTTATTATCTGGTAAACATAGGAATATATGTGTAGTAGGGGACGGGGACCAATGTATTGCCGAAGGCATGAAAGTAAATACACCTAATGGAGAAGTAAATATAGAAGATTTGGAAAAGGGGAACATGGTTTATTCATCTGGTGGCTGTGGAAAAGTGATGGCAGGTACTATAGATGCAATAATGAAAAAGGAATACCAAGGACCCATTATATACATTAAAACAGAAAGCGGGAAAGAATTAAAGCTTACACCCAATCACATTATGTTTTCTAAGTTAAATCCAGAACCTGGAGTATTTTATGTTTATCTCATGTATAAAAAGGAGTTGGGATATAGAATAGGACAAACTCAAGGTGTTAGATCTTATGAAAAAGGTGAGATAAAAAACGGACTAGCTGTTAGGATGAACCAAGAAAACGGAGATAAAGCATGGATATTAAGAGTGTGTAATTCTAAGGAGGAAGCTACTTATTATGAATTATTATATTCTACAAAGTATGGAATACCTACAATGATTTTTCATCCACGAGGTAGAAGGGTAGCACTAACACAGGAATCTATTAATAAATTCTTTAATGAAATTGACACAAGAAGTAATGTAATTAAACTTATGGATGATTTGTTAATTTTTGAAGAATATCCATTGATTAGACAAGGAGCAGTAATAAGAAAAGGTGTTTCTAGAAGAATCGTTAATTTAACCTATTTTGGAGGAAAAGTTACTGGAAGTGATGATGGCTGGCATAGCCATAGAATTGATTTCAATACATCAGGAGATGAATTAAGAGAAAAAGCTATAAATAATGAATTCAATACAAGGAAAGGGCAAAGAAATACTTGGAGAATTGAAACAGAAAGAAAAGATTATGATGAGGCTTATAAGCTAGCTGCTGAAATCATTACTTTAGAGGAAGATATTGAAATAAACCAAAGAGCAAAGCTATCTAAAGATACTACATTTAATTTTATGCCAGCTTCTCATATAAAACCTTCAATGAGTATAGCGGTATATAATAATGATGAAATTACTGAAGAGATTGTTAGTGAAGTAAGAGTAGAGGAGTATGATGGTTTTGTGCATGATTTATCTATACCTAATTTAAGACAATATGTATGCCAAGGTATAGTGGTTCATAATTCCATTTATGGTTGGAGAGGAGCAGATATAACCAATATATTAAACTTTGAAAAAGACTTTCAAAATTCTACAACTATAATATTAGAACAAAATTATAGATCTACTCAGAACATATTAAACGTTGCAAATAAAGTTATAAGAAACAATTCGGAAAGGAAAGATAAAAACCTTTGGACTAGTAATCACGAAGGAGATCCTATAAGTTATGATGCTTTATTGGATTCGGAAGACGAAGCTTTATTTGCTGCAAATAAAATAGAAAAATTAATTGATGAAGGATACAAGCCTTCAGATATGGCTATTCTTTATAGGACCAATGCTCAATCTCGTTCCTTTGAGGAAGTTTTTATAAGAAAAAATCTTCCTTATAAAATTGTAGGGGGATTAAAGTTCTATGATAGAAAGGAAATAAAGGATATAATAGCATATTTAAAATTGGTTCAAAATCCAGTAGACAATATATCTTTAAAAAGAATTATTAATGTACCGAAAAGAGGTATTGGAAATGCAACTATTGAAAAGATAGAAGAATATGCCCTAGAGAAAGAGGAATCTATGTATAGCGTTCTTTTAAGTTTAGACGATATACCTGGATTATCAGCTAGAGCAAAAAATAGTCTTAACCCTTTTGTAGACATGATGAATAGATTTATGGCTATGAAGGAGATAATGGGTATAAAAGAGTTTATTGAAGAAGTTATTTATTCTACAGGGTATATAAAGGAACTAGAAAAAGAAGATACAATTGAATCTCAAACTAGGATAGAAAATATTAAAGAGTTTATTTCTGTAGCTGTGGATTTTGAGGTTCATTCAGAGGAAAGTAGTTTAGAAGAGTTTTTGGCAAATATAACTTTACTTTCTGATATAGATAAAACAGAAGATACAGATAATGTAGTAACTATGATGACGGTTCATAGTGCGAAAGGATTAGAATTTCCAGTAGTATTTTTAGTAGGTATGGAGGAAGGTTTATTTCCTATAGCCAGAGCCTTAGATAGTGAAAGTGACTTAGAAGAAGAAAGACGTCTTTGTTATGTAGCCATTACTAGAGCAGAAAAGCTTTTATATATTACCAATGCTAAAATAAGGACTATTTATGGAAATGTTAACTATACATTACCCTCTAGATTTATTGAGGAAATGGGAGAAGTCATAGTAAAAGAAGAGAAGACTAAAGAAAGCTTTAAGGAACAGCTAATATCTGTTAAAGATTTTACCTTAAAGAAAGATACAAGAGAACCAAGACCTTTTATAGTACAGCAGAAACCAGCAGTAAAAAAGGATATCAACTTGGATATCAATATTGGAGATAAGGTAAGACATAAGAAATGGGGAATGGGTACCATAGTCCAAACCAAAGATAGAGAAGGAGATAAAGAATTAGTTATTGCTTTTGATAAGGAAGGATTAAAGAGACTTCTTCTTTCCATAGCACCTATTGAAGTGGTGAAAGGAGATTAGCCATGAATAAAAAAAATAGAATTAAGGAATTAATAAATATAATTGAAGATTTGAACTATCATTACTATACTTTAGATGAACCGAAAGTAAGCGATAAGGAATATGACAAACTGTATGATGAGTTGGTTAACTTAGAAAAAGAAACTGGAATTATCTATTCTTATTCACCAACTCAAAGAGTTGGTGGGCATATTTTAGATAGATTTCAAAAGCATGTTCATCTAGGCAAGCTTTGGAGTTTGGATAAAAGTCAAAATGAAGGTCAGCTTATAAATTGGGATACTAGAGTAAGGAAAATAATTGGAGAATATAACAATGAAAATGAAGATAAACTTCCTCAGCCTACTTATATTGTAGAATATAAATTTGATGGACTTACAATAAATTTAACCTATAAAGATGGAGAACTTGTTCAGGGTGCTACAAGAGGAAATGGCACTATCGGGGAAGCAATTTTAAGTCAGATTAAAACAATAAAGTCTATTCCTTTAAAAATTGATTTTAAAGGAACTATGGAAGTTCAAGGAGAAGGATTAATGCCTTTATCTGTTCTCGAAGAATATAATAGGACTGCTTTAGAACCTTTGAAAAATGCAAGAAATGCAGCAGCAGGGGCCTTAAGAAATCTAGATCCTAAGGTTACTGCTGAGAGAAAATTATCGGCTTTCTTTTATAATATAGGATATATTGAAGGTAAAACATTTAATAATCATAGGGGAACCTTAGAATTTTTAAGAGAAAATAGATTACCTGTTTCTCCTTATGTTAAAGTCTGTCATTCTATTGAAGAAGTTATTCAAGAAATTGAAAGAGTAAAGGAAGATAGACACGACTTAGACTTTTTAACAGATGGATTAGTTATTAAAATTGATGATATTAGGACTAGGGAAGTTTTAGGTTACACTAATAGGTTTCCAAGATGGGCTATTGCCTATAAATTTGAAGCAGAAGAAACTACTACAAAGCTACTGTCTGTAGAATGGAATGTAGGCAGGACTGGTAAGGTTACACCAACCGCTCTTTTAGAGCCTGTAGAAATAGGTGGAGTTACTGTGAAAAGGGCAACTTTAAATAATTGTGATGATATTGAAAGAAAAGGAGTGCGTCTAAATTCAAGGGTTCTAATAAGAAGGTCTAATGATGTAATACCAGAAATTATGGGAATTATGGAAACAGAAGAGGAAACTTATCCTATTGAAAAACCTGTTTATTGTCCTGCTTGTGAAAGCGAGTTAATTCAAAATGGAGTTCATATATTTTGTCCTAACTCATTAACTTGTAAACCACAATTGGTATCTAGAATGGTTCATTTTGCTAGTAGAGACGCTATGAACATTGAAGGCTTTAATGAAAAAACAGCAGAGAAATTATTAGAAGAACTAAATTTAACGGATATTCCTGAAATCTATGAAATAAAATATGAAGATCTTATAAATTTAGAAGGTTTTAAAGATAAAAAAACTAACAACCTACTTGAAGCTATAGAGAAAAGTAAGGATACAACTTTAGCATCATTTATTTATGCTCTAGGCATAAATAATGTGGGAATAAAAACGGCAACAGATTTAGCAAATCATTTTAAATCTCTAGATAACATAAAAAAAGCTACCTTTGAAGAACTATTACAAGTGCCAGAAGTAGGAGATATTATTGCAAATAGTATTTTAGAATTTTTCCATGATGAAAGAATTTTAGCAGGAATAGATAAACTTATTTGGGAAGGCGTAAGGCCCCATTATGAAGAGATAGAAATTAAAGAATCTTTTTTTACGGGAAAAACAGTAGTTATAACAGGAACTATGGAGGGCTTAACTAGAAATGAAATAAAGGATAGAATTGAAAGTATGGGCGGTAAGGTTTCAGGTTCTGTAAGCAAGAAGACGGATTATGTAATTGTAGGAGAAAATCCAGGTTCTAAATATGAAAAGGCAGTTGAATTAGAAATAGAAATCATAGATGAAGAAAAATTATTGGAAATATTGAATAGTTAGTATTTCTACATTCTTCCAATATTCAGAAAAATATTATATAATAGTTAATTAGATAACAATTATATAATTTGAAGGAGGAATATCATGTTTAAGAAAACTAAAAGATTAAGTCTTTTGCTAACAATTATTATGGTATTTTCAATAACTACTACAGCATTAGCAAAAGAACAGAAAGCAGAAAGTTATTTAGATGGTAAATCAGCTCTAGTATTTATGACAGACTTTGGACTTAAGGATGGAGCAGTATCTGCCATGAAAGGTGTTGCCTTTGGTGTAGATAAAGATTTAAGAATGTTTGATTTAAGCCATGATATTACTAGTTATGATATATGGGAAGGGGCTTATAGGTTAAAACAAACAGCTAGTTATTGGCCAAAGGGAACAGTTTTTGTGAATGTAGTAGATCCAGGTGTAGGAACAGATAGAAATTCAATAGTACTAAAAACTAAAACGGGACACTATTTTGTAGGACCAGATAATGGACTATTTACCTTAATAGCTGAAGATATGGGAATAGAAGAAGTACGTAGAATTGATGAAAGTAAAAATAGATTGGAAGGTTCAAGTAAATCTTATACTTTCCATGGAAGAGATATATTTGCATATGTAGGAGCAAGACTTGCTTCTGGAAATTTAAAGTATGAAGATGTAGGACCTAAATTAAAAAATGAAGTAGTAAAGATTTCCTATCAAAAACCAGAGCTAAAAGGCAATACAGTTTCAGGAAATATACCAATATTAGACATACAATATGGAAACATATGGTCTAATATTTCCGATGAATTGTTTGAAAAACTAAATCCTAAGGTTGGAGAAGTTTTTCAAGTAGAAATTTATAATAAGGATAAATTAATTTATAATGAAAAAGTACCTTATGCCAATAGCTTTGGGGATGTAGAAGATGGGAAACCATTATTATATTTAAACAGTTTATTGAATGTATCTGTAGCTTTAAACATGGATAGTTTTGCTGATACATATAAAGTAACTTCAGGGCCAGATTGGACTATAAAAGTGACTAAAATAGTAAAATAGAACTCTTTATTAAATAGTAGGATAAAATTATCCTACTATTTGATTTTTATCTATATAAGATGGTAAAATATATAGGAAATGGTTAGATTGAGGAGGAAAAAGGATGATATCTAAAGAAGATGTGAAACATATAGCTAGTTTAGCAAAGCTAAAATTTTCCGAAGAAGAACTAGAAGACTTTACGAATAAATTTTCCCATGTATTAACCTATGTGGAAAAATTACAAGAAGTGGATACAGAAAATGTAGAGCCAACTTATCAAGTAAATGAACAGATTCAACTTTTAAGAGAAGATGAAGTAGTTGAAGGATTAAGCAGAGAAGATGTATTAAAAAATGCACCAGATAAACAATATGGATACTTTAAGTTACCTAAAGTATTAGATTAGTGAGGTGAAAATTGTGGAGATAACAAAACTTTCGGCAAGAGAAATGAGAAAGAAATTAATAGATAAGGAAATTTCCAGTAAAGAAATAATAGAAGCTCATATAAAGAAGATAGATGAAGTAGATGGTGATATAAATGCTTTTATTACTTTAACTAGAGAAGAAGCATTGAAACAAGCTGATGAAATAGACAGAAAAATTAAAGATGGAGAATCCATAGGTTCCTTAGCAGGAATACCTATTGGTATAAAGGATAATATAGTTACAAGAAATATAAAAACTACTTGTGGATCAAAGATATTAGAAAATTTTATCCCTCCCTATGATGCTGCGGTAATAGAAAAAATCAAAGGTAAAGACGGAATAATTTTAGGAAAAACCAACATGGATGAATTTGCTATGGGTTCATCTACTGAGACTTCCTATTTTGGATCAACTAAAAATCCTATAGATTTAGAAAGAGTTCCTGGAGGTTCATCAGGTGGATCTGCAGCAGCAGTTAAGGCTGGTGAAGTAGCTCTTTCTTTAGGCTCAGAAACAGGCGGTTCTGTTAGAGAACCAGCAAGTTTTTGTGGTCTTGTAGGAATTAAGCCTACTTATGGATTAGTATCTAGATATGGAGTTATTCCTATGGCTAATTCCTTAGATCAAGTTGGGGTATTTGGTAGAGATGTAGCAGATGCTGCTTTGATGCTTAGTGGTATTGCTGGTTATGACATAAAGGACTCTACTTCCATGAAAGTAGAAGATACTGATTATTTAACTAAATTAGCAGAAGATATAAAAGGAATGAGGATAGGGTTACCAAAAGAATATTTTAATATAGATATGGATAAAAGAGTTAAGGAAGAAGTATTAAAGGCTGTTAAAGTCTTTGAAAAACTAGGAGGAGAAGTGGAAGAAATATCTTTGCCTTATGCTGAATACGGACTTCCAACTTATTATATAATTGCTACTTCAGAGATTAGCTCTAATTTAGCAAGATTTGATGGTATTAGATATGGTTATAGAAGTAAAGACTATTCATCTTTAGATGAGATTTATATAAATACGAGATCTGAAGGATTCGGTGAAGAAGTTAAGCGTAGAATTATGTTGGGAACATATGCTTTAAGTAGTGGATACCATGATGCTTACTATAAGAAAGCTCAAAGAGTTAGAACTCTTATAAAGAAAGACTTTGATGAAGCATTTAAAAAATATGATATAATTCTTTCTCCAACAGTACCTACTCTTCCTTTCAAACTAGGAGAAAAAATAGAAGATCCGCTTGCTATGTATATGTCTGATTTAATGACTGTATCTGTAAACTTAGCAGGTATTTGTGCTTTATCTATGCCTTGTGGAATGGTAGAAGGTTTACCTGTAGGATTACAAATAATTGGAGATAGATTTAAAGAAATGAATATACTTAAGGCTGCCTATGCCTTTGAAAGGGAAGGTGAATCAAATGGCATATAAAACTATAATTGGATTAGAAATTCATACAGAGTTAATGACTAAAACCAAAATGTTTTGCGGTTGTACCAATGCCTTTGGGGGAGAAGCAAATACTCACTGCTGTCCAGTATGTATAGGACTTCCAGGTACATTACCAGTACTCAATAAACAAGGTGTGGAATTTGGTATAAAAGCAGGTATAGCTTTTAATTGTGATATTGCTACAAAAACGAAAATGGATAGAAAAAACTACTTTTATCCGGATTTAGTAAAAGGATTTCAAATAAGTCAAGATGATATACCTTTATGTGATGGAGGATATGTAGAGATAGAGTTAGAAGAAGGGACTAAAAAGGTACATCTTCGCAGAATTCACATAGAAGAAGATACGGGAAAATCTACTCATACAGAAGATGGAGATACGCTTTTAGATTATAATAGATCTGGTGTACCTCTAATAGAAATAGTAACAGAGCCAGAAATGAATACACCTGAAGAAGCTAGACTATTTTTAGAAAAACTTAGAGCTACGTTAAAATATATAGAAGTATCTGACTGTAAAATGGAAGAAGGATCTTTACGATGTGATGTTAATATAAATGTGGTAGATACAGAAACAGGAGCAAAGACTAAGATAAGTGAACTTAAAAATTTGAACTCCTTTAGAGCAGCAGTAAAAGCTATGGAATATGAAGAAAAAAGGCATATAGCTCTTTTAAAAGAAGGTAAGAATACAATTAAAGAAACTAGAAGATGGGATGAGGTAAAGAACGAAACTATCTCTATGAGACAAAAAGGAGAAGTATCTGATTACAGATATTTTCCTGAATCTGATATAGCGACTATTGAAATAGAAGAAGAGTGGATTGAGGAAATAAGGAGAAGCTTGCCAGAATTACCTCATGATAAAAAAGAAAGATTTATGAAGGAATATGATCTTCCTGAATATGATGCAGGTGTATTGACTCAATCTAAGGAAGTATCCTTATTTTTTGAAGAAACTATAAAACATTGTAATGATTCAAAGCTAGTTAGTAACTGGATTATGGGAGATGTTTTGAGAAGATTGAAGGATGAAGAATTAGAAATAGAAGATCTTAAATTTGGACCTAAAGATTTATCAGATTTAATTTCTTTAGTTAAAGAAGGAAAAATCAATAATAATACTGGTAAAAAAGTATTAAAGGAAATGTTTGATACAGGAAAAAATCCTGAAACTATAGTAAAAGAACAAGGATTAATTCAAATAAGTGACGAGGGAGAACTTAAGGAAATAATAGAGAAGATATTATCTGAAAATGAACAATCTATTATTGACTATAAAAACGGTAAGGATAGAGCTTTAGGATTTATTGTAGGGCAAACAATGAAAGCTACAAAAGGTAAAGCTAATCCTCAAATTGTAAATAAAATGGTTGTAGATATGATAAATGAAAGGTAGTAACAATTACAATTATATTATTTTTAAATATTTAAATTTCAATTAGATGGGGAATACTAATCCCCATCTTTTTTTTTATTTTTTTCCGTAAAATAAGGACAATCTTTTAGAGGAGTACTAGAAGGAGTAGTTACATGCTTAAGAGTACATAAACCATCTTCTTCATATACACATTTTTCAGAGCAAGCTATCATCAACAGGTGATACCTCCTTTAGTCCATAATGGTAATAGTAGTTTAACCAGAATACATTTAAATATTATCAAAAAGTGTTTTAAAAGTGTACTTAAAGTGTATGAAAAGTGTTATACATTTGGTACAATAGATTTACATGAACTATTTGGAATATTTAAGGAGGAATAGACTGTGGAAATTGGTAAGCTACCTAATGATGTTCTAGAAAAAATTGTTTTTGCTAATATAAAGAATAAAAGAGAAGAAGTTTTAGTAAGGGCGGCTATTGGTGAAGATAATGCTATTATAGATTTTGGAAAAGAAGTTTGCGTAATGAGCACAGATCCTATTACTGGTGCTACTAAAGATGTAGGGAAATTAGCCATACATATATCTTGTAATGACGTAGCTAGCAGTGGTGCTGAGCCTATAGCAGTTTTAATGACCATAATGGCACCACCTACTGCTACAGAAATAGATATAGAAAATATAATGAGAGAAGCAGGACAGGCAGCTAAAGAATTAAATGTTGAAATAGTAGGAGGACATACTGAGATAACAGATGCAGTAAATAGGGTAGTTATAAGCACTACAGTTATAGGAAAGCAACTAAAGGAAAGACTTCCTGATTATAAGGAGATAAAGGTAGGAGATAAGGTATTGATTACTAAATATGCAGGTATAGAAGGAACCTCCATAATTGCCAAAGAATTAGAAAATATATTAATAGATAAAATAGGAAAAGAGAAGGTAGAAGAAGCTAAAGCCATGGACAATATGATTAGTGTAGTAAAAGATGGAGTTCTTTGCGGTAAAATTGGTGTAAATTATATGCATGATATTACTGAAGGTGGTGTTTTTGGAGCAGTTTGGGAGGCTTCCAAAGCTACGAATAAGGGAATCAAGATTTACGAAGATTTGATTCCTATAAAGGAAGTAACTAAAGAAATAAGTGAAATTTTAAATGTAGACCCGTATAGGCTTATATCTAGTGGCAGTATGCTTATAATTGGAAAAGAAAACAAGGTAGAATCTCTTCAAGACATATTAGGTAAAGAAGGTATTAAAGCTACAGTAATAGGTGAAATAATTGAAGATGGAATTATTTTAGAGACAAAGAATAAGGATATAAGAGTCGAGCCGCCTACTAGCGATGAGTTATATAAAGCTTTATCTTTTAATGAATAATATTACATTATGGTTACAAAATCCTTAATTCGTTGACATAATAAATCCCCTAATGATATAAATAACATAGACGGACTTTACTTAGTATTAAAGGGGCAGAAAGGGGAAATGTAAATGAAGAAATGGAAAGTTGTCCTATCCTTTTTGGTGTTTTTTCTATTAATTAACTCAACGGGATTCGCAGCTAGTAAAAATGGTAATATTAATGTCAACATCAATGGTCAAAACTTATCAGTAAAAGAGGTTCCAATAATCATGAATGGACAAACTGTAACGTATAATACCCCATCATTTATTTACATTGATAGAACTTTAGTGCCTTTGACATTTATAACAGAGAAGTATGGAGCTAAAGTAGATTGGAATCAAAAGACAAAAACTGCCACAGTAAACTATAAGGATAAAGAGATTAAACTATCAATCGACAGTCCAATGGTTTATGTAAATGGCAAAACTATGATACTAGATAAAAACTCTATACCGAAACTTGTTACTTTCTCTAATAAGGATTCAAAAACTATGGTACCGTTAGCTTTTATTTCTGAAGTTTTTGGCTATGAAGTAGGCTGGGATGATATAAATAAAGTTCCTTATATTAATTCAAATAGCCAAGATAAACCTGAAGAGAATAAAGGAATCGGTGATATAACCAATATTTCTATCGATAAAGGAAGTACAAAAAATAACAAAGTAATAATAAATGGCAATAAAAGTTTGAACTTTGAAACTTCCTTTTTACAAGATCCTTATAAATTAGTAATAGACATAAAAGATGCTAAGTTAAATTTAAAGAACACAGGGAATGGACAAGGAAGTATTACCGTTAATGATGGTACCATTAATACTATTGAATATTTACAGTTATCCAATGATCCTAACGTAACTAGAGTTACTATTAATGTAAATAAGAAGATAGAATTTGATGCAGTGCCTTCAAGTGATGGAAAGGCTATTGAAGTATCCTTTGTAAATAAAGTAAAATCTGTTGATAAAGAATTAATAGACGGAAAAGAAGCTATAGTAGTACGCGGAACCAAGACTCCAGAAATTAATGTAGTGAAACTTAAGAACCCAGAAAGGCTGGTTATTGACTTAATGGATTCATCTCTAGAAGGAGGAACTTTCTTTAATTATGATTATAACTTAGGTTTCGTTAAAGGAGTCAGAGTATCTCAATTTACGCCAGATAACTTATACAATGCTAAAGATAGAATTGTTAGGATAGTATTGGATGCAAAAGATGGCATGACTGATCCAAATGTCAAAATAGATACTTATGAAGATAAAATAGTTATATATCCTGAAAAGAACTTTTGGGAAAGTATAGACTATACCGCTGATGGAAAAAACAGAATAGTTACTATAAATAATTTAAATGAAACCAGTTATTCTGTAGATTTTGACTCAGGAAAGAAGAAAATGGAAGTAACTATTCCTAGTTCTAGTGTAGATCTTAAAGAGGGAGTAGTCGTAATTAAAGATGGATTAGTTGATGAAATGGAAGTTGTAAAGGTTGGAACTGATACTAAAGTTAGGATTAAGTTTAGAAGAAGCATAGATTATTCAGTACTTTCTAAGCCAGTAGATAACAAAGTTACTATATCACTGAAAAAAGACGATAATGTGACATCTTCTGATAGATTAATTGTTATAGATGCTGGTCACGGAGGAAAAGATCCAGGAGCTGTATCTCCTAACAAAAATAAAGAGAAGGATATAAACTTAAATGTTTCTCTAAAATTAAATGAAAAGTTAACGAGTTTAGGTTATAACACTTTAATGATTAGAGATACAGATGACTTTGTAGACTTATATGAAAGAGCTAGAATAGCTAATGATAACTATGCAGATGTATTTATAAGTATTCATTCTAATAGTAATGACAATAAATCTATTGATGGAATCCAAGTTTTATATTGTCCTGCTGCAAAAAGCGAGAAGAAGGAAGAAGATGACCATCCACTAGCTAAAATTATGATGGAAGAAATGACAAAAGGAACTGGTGCTAAAAATAGAGGAATTGTTCAAAGACCAGGTTTGGTAGTACTTAGAGAAACTAAAATGCCAGCTGTATTACTAGAAATAGGATTTTTAACTAACCCTGATGAGGAAAAACTTATAACTAACAGTGATTATCAAAACAAACTAGTAGATTCTATAATAAAAGGAGTAGAAAGATATTTTGAAACTTATTAATATTTATTAAGGAGAGAGAAATCTCTCCTTATTTTCTAAAAGTTACATAAAAATTAAGATAGATCATATTATACCCAAGAAAAAGCTCTTGGTATGGAATAAAGAAAAAAGTCTATTGTTCACAATTGTGAACAATAGACTTTTTTCTTTATTTTACCCGATTACTATTTTTATTTCTTTTGGTATAATAATATCTATAATAACTGAATTTAAAGGAGGAAAAGTATGGAGATTTTATTAGGCTATTTATTTATTTTCATAGCGAGAGTATCAGATGTGACGTTAGCAACTATTAGAACATTAATGGTAGTTCAAGGTAGAAGAGTGCAAGCAGCCATTATTGGCTTTTTTGAGGTTAGTATTTATGTTACAGCTTTAAGTAAAGTAGTTAGCAACTTGGATAATATTGGAAATCTCCTTAGCTATGCTTTAGGATTTGCTTGTGGCAATTTCATAGGAATAACTATAGAAAATAAAATTGCTCTAGGAAATCTGGCAGCTCAAGTAATATTAAAAACTGCAGATAATAAGGAATTAATTGAAAGATTAAGAGAAAATGGCTTTGGAGTAACAGTAGTAGAAGGCTATGGTAGAGAGGGAACTAGGGAAATTTTAAATATTGCTATAAACAGAAAGGATCTAGATAATTTAAAGAAAACTGTATATAGTTATGATGAAGATGCTTTTATCACAGTTAACAGTATAAATCCAGTTAGCGGCGGATATTTTTCTTCAAGCAAAAAGAAATAGAATTAATTAATCATAGTACTCCAAATCTTCTAATATAATGTAATAGTAAAATGTAGGAGGGTTGGAGATGGATAATAAAAGGATAATATTAATTGGACTAATTATAATCTTGGGCTTAACAGCCTTTGGTTGTAGAGGGAAAATTGGATTTAAAAAGCTATTTTCAAAAGAAGACGATTTAGAAATAATTAGAAGTGATGAACATGAAATTGAAATAACCGAAGAAGATGGTATGCGAAAAACTGTTCTTTATTTTCAAAATAATGAAGGATTCCTAGTTCCATTAATGAGAAAGATACCTTGGGAAGAAGGAATTGCTAAGGTAACTCTAAAGAATATGGTAGATAATCCTGAATTAAGAGAAACTTTACAGCATACTGGATTGCTTCCTGTTATCCCAGCAGGAACTGAAATTAAAGGTATGTCTATAAACGAGGAAACAGGATTATGTAAAGTGGATTTTTCAAAAGATGTTTTAGACTATGATTCGGAAAAGGAAGAAGAGAATTTCATTAAAGGTGTTGTATATACTTTAACAGAATTTCCAGCAGTAAAAGAAGTCCAAGTTTTGATAGATGGAGATGTTGTACCAGCTTTAAAATATGGTTCTACCATAGATAAGCCTCTTACAAGAGAGAATATTAATTTAATAGGTAATTTGGAAGAAGGTAGATCTAAAGTATTAGTTTATTATAAAGGAAATGAAGAAAGTGATTTTGAATATTTTGTACCTGTAACTATTCCTACTTTAGCTCCTATGGCAAATGTATATACTGCTTTAGATTTACTATTTAATGGACCGCCAGCAGAGTCAGGCTTATCTTCAGATATTCCTACTGGGGTAACTCTTCATGGAGTGGAAATAAAAGATGGAACAGCTTTTGTAGATGTATCCTTTATACAGGATGTTGCAATGGAAGAAGAAGCAACTTTTAATGGAATGATTAAAAATATAGGATTAACTTTAAGTCAATTTGAAGAGGTAGAGTCAGTAGAGTTATTGATAGATGGTAAAGCTTTAGAAGAAACGGGTGTAGACTTTTACATAAATGCTACAATACCAGCTTTTGCCAACGAGTATTAATATATTAATGTTTTTTTATTCCGAGTTATAAAATCTAAGCTATTCAAAAGAGCAGAATTCTGCTCTTTTTTTGTATAATAAAAGTTATTAATGGATATACCATATAGAAAAAAGGAGTTAAATTTGATAAAATTAGAGTGAGGATAAAAATAGGAGATGTTAAAATTATGAGAGTTGATAATAGAAAATTTGATGAATTAAGAGAAGTTAAAATAACTAGAAATTATTTAATGCATCCTTATGGATCTGTTTTAATGGAGGTGGGCAATACTAAAGTTATTTGTACTGCCATGATAGATGATAAAGTACCCCCTTTTTTAAAAGGAAGTAATATTGGATGGATAACAGCAGAGTACTCTATGTTACCAGGAGCAACTGTAATGAGAAAAGTTAGAGATGCTGCTAGGGGGAGAATTGATGGTAGAACTCATGAAATTCAAAGATTTATTGGAAGAACTTTAAGGAGTGTAGTAGATTTATCTAGATTAGGAGAAAAAACTATTTGGATAGATTGTGATGTTATACAGGCTGATGGGGGTACTAGAACTGCAGCTATAACTGGAAGCTTTGTAGCACTGGTAGATGCTCTTTATAAGCTTTATAACAGTGGGCAGATAGGATCTATACCTATTTCAGATTATGTGGCAGCAGTAAGCGTAGGAATCGCTGATATGGGACCTGTATTAGATCTATGTTATGAAGAAGATCATAAAGCTTTAGTAGATATGAATGTAGCTATGACGGATAAAGGTCAGTTTATTGAAGTTCAAGGAACTGGAGAAAATAGTACCTTTTCTAGAATAGAGTTAAATACATTGTTGGACTTGGCGGAAAAGGGAAATAAAGAATTAATAAATGCACAGAAAATAGCCCTTGGGAGTATAGGAAAATTAATTGAAGAAAATAAGATTGATTTAGGAGAAGATTATGAAAAATAAAAAATTAATACTATCAACTGGAAATTTACATAAAGTTGAAGAAATTAAAGATATTTTAAAGGACTTACCAATTGAAGTAATTTCAAAGAAAGAGATAGGATTAGATGACTTTGAAATAGAAGAAGATGGTACTACTTTAGAAGAAAATAGTATTAAAAAGGCAAAGGCTTTATCAGATAGAGTAGAAGGTATGGTTATAGCAGATGATTCTGGATTATTTATAGATATATTAAATGGAGAACCAGGAGTTTATTCTTCTAGATATGCAGGAGAAGAAGGTAATGATGAAAAAAATAATAAAAAGCTTTTAGAAGAATTAAAGGATATACCAATGGAGGAAAGAACGGCTAAGTTTAAAGCTGTTATAACTTTAATTACTGAAGATAAGGAGATTAGAACTCTTTATGGTGAATGTAAAGGCACTATAGGATTTGGGTCTAAAGGAGAGAAAGGTTTTGGCTATGACCCATTATTTACTCCTGAAGGCTATGATAAAACCTTTGGTGAACTAGGTGAAGAAATAAAGAATAAAATTAGTCATAGAGCTAAAGCTTTAGCAAATCTTAGAAAAGAATTAAGAGTTTTATTAGAGGATGATATAGATGAAGATAATAGTAGTCAGTGATACTCATGGATATGTAAAAGAGTTTTTAGAAAAGGTTGAGGAAATAGGAATTCCAGATATGATTTTTCATCTAGGAGATTATGCTGATGATGGAATAAAAATAAGTAAAGAACTGGGAGTAGAAGTTTTGATAGTAAAAGGAAATGGTGACTACAATGTATCTAAATTTAATGAAGATGAACTAGTGGAAATAGAAGGTAAAAAGTTTTTCTTAACTCATGGTCATAGATACAATGTTAGATATAATATTTCTAGCTTATATTATAAGGGCAAAGAAGTAGGAGCAGATGTAGTCCTTTTTGGACACACTCATATCCCAATCGTTGAAAAGGAAGATGATATTACTATAATCAATCCTGGAAGCCCCTCTATGCCTAGGGGATTTAATAGAAAAAAGACCTTTGGTTTATTAAATATAGGGGATACTGTAGATGTAAAAATAATAGAAATAAAATAAATAAAATAATTATAATATAATCTATTGACATTATATAAATAACCTGCTATAATTTTAAATTGTTAGCGGTTACAGCTTGGGAGCAAATTGCGGGTGTAGCTCAGTGGTAGAGCACTGGCTTCCCAAGCCAGCAGCGAGGGTTCGATTCCCTTCACCCGCTCCATCAGAGTTGCTACATAGGAAACATTGAGTTATCCTTTAGACACTCGTAAAGAGCAGGCACCTATAGCTCAGATGGATAGAGCAACGGACTTCTAATCCGTGTGCCGGGGGTTCGAATCCTCCTAGGTGCGCCACATTTACAATTAAAACTAATTATGGTGGGTATGGCCTAGATGGTTAAGGCGCCAGATTGTGGCTCTGGAGATCATGGGTTCGAATCCCATTATCCACCCCATTTTGACCCATTAGCTCAGGCGGTAGAGCACCTGACTTTTAATCAGGGTGTCCGGCGTTCGAGTCGCCGATGGGTCACCATACTTGCGGGAGTGGCGGAACTGGCAGACGCGCTAGACTTAGGATCTAGTGTCATTGACGTGGGGGTTCAAGTCCTCTCTCCCGCACCAAAACAAATTGGCGAAAGCCAATTTTTTTTATACTTTTTTGAGGAGGAAAAATAATGGGTTGGAGAAAAATAATTATTTCAATATTATTGCTAGCTCTATTCCTGTTGATATATAATTATATTCAAATTAGTAAAGTTTACATAAATAAAGTAAAAATATCTACAAAAAAGCTTAATAAAGATATTAAAATAACTCAGATTTCAGACTATCATAGTAATAAATATATTAACAAAAATAAGTTAATAAAAGAGATAATAGAATTTAACCCAGACATAATTTTTCTTACAGGAGATATTATAGATTTTAAAACTATAGATATCCATCCTACATTAGATTTTATGAAGGAGATTGTAAAAACAACTCCAAATGTTTATTTCGTTAGTGGAAACCATGAAATTAGAAATATTTTTTATAAAGAATTTTTAAAGGGTCTGAAATCCTTAGGAGTCGCCGTACTAGATAATGAAAGAGATATTATAAATATTGAAGATGAAAATTTAAATTTAGCAGGCATTAGTTTTTATGCAAGTAAAGAAGATTATAGTAAAGTAATGAATAATATAGATACTAATAACTATACTATATTATTATCACATTCTCCAAATAGACCTATATCGTACTTGTCTGGCAAAGAAGATTTAATATTATCGGGTCATACCCATGGAGGGCAGGTGAGACTTCCGCTTATAGGAGCTATAGTAGCACCAGGACAAGGAAGTTTTCCGAAGTATGATAAAGGATTATTTCAAATTGGAGAGACGACCCTTTATATAGATAGTGGGTTAGGAAATAGTGTTTATCCTATAAGGTTTCTAAATAGGGTACAAATTAGTAATATAACTATTGAAAGTGATAAATAATATATCCAAGGAATTACAATAAAAAATGACAAAATTCAGAAATACTATTGTAAAAACCATAGACTTTGATTTATAATGGAATAGTATGCACCCGTAGCTCAATTGGATAGAGTCCTTGACTTCGAATCAAGTTGTTGGGGGTTCGAGCCCCTCCGGGTGTGCCAATAGAAAAGGCTAGAACACTGTGTTCTGGCCTTTTTTTAAACTAAATAAAAATACTCCGAAATTTCGATGTGGCTAACAAGTAACTAACAAATTATTCTTATCTACTAGTGTATTATCTTTTCCTATATTAATTAGCATAAGCAACTAAATTAATTCCTATGTTTTTTATAAGCGTTATTTAAATTATCTTTATTACAGCAGATTAAAGATAATTTAAATTTGTTTAGGAATTCTACTATATTCTTATAATATACCATTTTATGAGAGGTGATAAAAAAATGAGTTTGTTTTTTAATTACTTTAAAAAATATGTATTACTTTATCCTAAAAGTTTCCTTAAAAGTTTCTGTTTTGTATTAATCCTAACTTTTTTTAATGTTTTAATTCCAACAGGATTAAGAAGTTATTTACAATTTTTGGAGACCAATAAAAATACATCTGTTATAATGATAGGTATTTTAGGTTTTATATTATTTCTTTTAATAAAGAATATATTAGATGTGTGTTGGGCTATGTCCTTAAATACTTTAGGTGGTAAAATTATATCCAATATAAGAGTAGAATTAATTAACTCTATATCAAATTCAAATTATGAAGATTTACTAAGAATAGGAAGGGATAAATTAAAAAACATTATATTTATGGATACTTTAAATATTTTCCGTTCTATTGTACATATAAGCGTTAGTATTATTGCCAACATTCTTTTACTTATAGTATTTCTTTTAGTATCTACATACATAAATGCTACCCTTGGAGTTATTCTTTTCGTAGCTTCTTGTTTAGGTTTTTTAATATCTATGATATCTAGAAAAACTATTTTAAAATCTTCTCGATTAGTTAATGAAGCTATGAAGATAGATAATGAAACACAGAATGAGTTAGTAGATTCCATTGAACTTATCAAAACATGGAATCTAGGAAGTTATTTCTTGAATAAAACATCAAAAAGTTTCATAAATTTTATTGAAACTTCTAATAAAGTTGATAAAAAACAAGTGTTTTTAAAGAATCTTATAAACGATTTTCATTTTATAGTTTTAATAGGAATCGTATCTTTTTTAACATTAAAATCAGGAAGTGATACTTCTGCAAATTTTGTTTTTTACATATTTGTTTCGGATTTAGTCATAAGTAAAAGTCAAGAGATAGAAGGACTAATAAATTCTTTATTTAGAATATTATCCATGATACCTTTCAGCATCTTCTTTAGTTTTATGAATTGTACCATGTGGATGTGCCGGTGGTGCATAAATAGAGTATAATTTAAGTGGTTTACAACCTATATTTATTAGATTGTGCCATTTACCAGCAGGTATAAGTATTGCATAGTTAGCACAGACTCTTTCTTGAAAATCCAACATATCTTTTCTATCTCCCATTTTAACAATTCCTTCGCCTTCTTCAATACGTATGAACTGATCAAGGTCGGTATGAATTTCTAAACCTATTTCATCACCAGCATTGATACTCATCAAAGTAAGTTGCAAATATTCTCCTGTCCATAAAGCAGTACGAAAAGTATTGTTTAGCTTAGTAACATTCTCAATATTAACAACAAAGGGTTCTGGGCCATAATCTCTAAACTTGGTAAACTGACTTCCAAATTCTGAGTTATACATTGGCATACTATCCCAGTAAGGATATAAATACGAGTTATAATCATTGTATATATTGTATGGGTTATATATAGGGGTGTTAGCGTAGTGAGGGCATGGATATGGTTGATAAATATTATACATATTGATCACTCCTTTCGTAGGTTTTATTAATATCATATGCACTATGGTGAGGAGATGTGTTTCAATTTATATTTGGATTCATAGTGTAAACTATATAATCAAATTAACTAAAAATTATAACCTTAAAATACACAGTGAAAATTGCTTATAAATTAAAATAGATAGAGATAATAAGGCAATTAATTTGTATTTTGTGTATATTTACTTATTCATGTGAATTAATCAAATCTTTGTTCCCTTGTGCCAGGGTCAAAAATTACTCCTATTAAGTTACCATAAGCTTTTCTTTCACTTTCAGATCCACTGTATCTGCTTGTCTCTTTGTGAGTAGTACCGCCAAAATTTTGTTCATATGGTTCGTTACATTGAGCAAAGCTTAAGCTTTGTACCCATTGAGGCAATATACAAAGCTTGCATTTTTACAGAATACAGGAGAATATGAACTAAGGGTTCAATTGATGAATTCAGGAGATGTAAATGTTCTTGGACCAGAGTTCCGAAAAATGCCTATTAATTGTCAGTAAAATAGATATCTATAAAGTATATACTTTATAGATATCTATTTGTTTGTATTTATACAAATAATGAAATTAAAAGATATTTTTAATTTAAAGTATACTTATTATTTAAGAACATTTTAAGGAGACTTTTATTTTTTATGCTTAATATCAATAAATAATAAAAAAGAACTTATTTTTCTGGACAGCATATATATTTACTGAAAGGAGAGATTATATATGACTGGAAACTATGAAAATATTTATAGTGATAATTTGCATCATTATGATTATGAAGATATAGATGATACAAAAGAGAGATTCATTGATGAAAGGAGAGACCGCAACCTTTGTCAAAGATTTGCTCGTATATTAAATGCTTCGATATTAACATCAATGGATGATTTGTGTGTAGTAACATTTGATAGAAACATTGAAGCTGAAATTGATGGAAGACGTACAAGAAGCCCTCTTGCATTAGCAGCATTATTTTCCTTTGAATCTATGGATAAGAGAGGTAGAACTTTAAATTTAGGTGAAACAGTAATACTTCAAAGAGAAATAAATCCATTTATAAGTGCCCTGAGAGAAAGAGGAATAGAAGTAACTGCCTTGCACAACCATTGGTTATTTGATAGGCCAAGATTATTTTATATTCACTTCTTCTCTATAGAAGATCCCATAACCTTTGCAAGAAAAGTTTCTGAAGCTCTTAGAGTATTAAGAGATTAATTAAGAAATAATCCAACCGAGGGTAACTCCTCGGTTGTTCTTTATATTTTCACCTTAAAGATATACTGTTTTTAATTTTATTCTACAATATTTAATGGTATTTATTATTTAGAATAATAGAATTTTATATAAAATTAATAAAAAATAGCATAATTTAAGGTATTTTAATTATAACGAAATGGAGGAATTTCTATGTCTTCTATAGAAGGTAATAAATTAGAACAACAAAAGGAGGTAAGACAATGAGAAATAATATGAGGTTTATTGTTACTTATTGTTATGTGCTTAGTGTTACTAGGTGGAACAATGACTGCATTTGCACAACAAAAAGAATGTTGCGATAACAAGGTGGTACATACTAGAACAGAACTTGGTTACAAGTATGGCGATCCTGTAATATGGATAATAAATTATTGTGCTAACTGTGGAGCTATTCAAAGCGAACCAATTTTTATACCAAGATAAGCCTAGAGGATTATCCCCTGCTTATTTTTTTAAAGAATTATATTATGTTTTCTTTCATAAATCTATAAGGAATTTAAACTAAACAAATAGTAAATTCAAAATAAACTAGTAAAATTACTAGATTACTTATAATGAATTACTAAAGGCTAGAAAGATCTAGTCTTTTTTTATCTAATATCAGAGCATTTCTTTATTTGAAGCTACCTTACATATATCTTCAATTTGTTGAAAAAGGGTGAGGGGTATATTATAATAGTATCATAATAACGTAGAAAAGTGAGGCAAATTTACATGGATGAATTTGTTAAAATATTAGATAAAAATTTAGAATATGTTGATCATAGTATTGCTAAAGATACTATTTATATAGACATGTTCTCAATTGGAAAAGATGTTGTATGTCCATACCGTAATGCTAGCCTTACAAGAGTTCACTCGCGTTATAAACGAAGTTCTCAAGATTTGCCTGTCCAAGATGAAAAAGTCATGATAATTTTAGATAATAGAAAAATGTTCTATGCTAATCCTAAATGAACTTATAAAACCTTTGCTGAATCTTTTAAATTTCTTCCTTTAAAAAAGAGATTATTGATATATCCCATAACGTAAGTTTGTTGACAACTATAATACTGCTAAACGCTAGAGTTGCAACCATCAATAAAATCAGTGTTTGCAATCTTCTAAAAAAGTACAATATCTTTATTAACTATAGATATTGTTGTTAAACTTATAGAAAGAACTAGTTTTTAATTAATAAATATGCTTACATATTAAGGAATGGTGGTGTGATATGGATTATAAAAATATCCTTGAGTTGATGCTTAACAATCTAGAAGAAGGAATAATAGTTGTAGATTCAAATCTAGATATTGTATATTTCAATGAACCATCTACAAACATTACAGGATTTAATCCTAAAGAGGCAATAGGTAAAAATATTCTCCAAGTATTCTCTAACATTAATAAGAATAATAGTACTTTTCATAAAGTAATTAATAGTAAGAAACCCATAATTGAACATGTTCAAAATTACATAAATTGTATAGGAAAAAGTGTTTCTATAGTTACATCAACAATACCTATAATTAATAACGGTAAAATTGAAGGTGCTATTGAAATCTTTAAAGATTTAACAAATGTAATGGAATTATCAGAAAAGATACTTATGTTGCAAAGCACATTACATAGTAAAGATATAGGAGCTAATAAATTTTTCCAAAATGGAACCCAATATAGCTTATCTGATATAATTGGGCAGAGCTCCGCCATAAAACAACTTAAGATAAAGGCAGAAAAAGTTGCTAATAGCAATTCGCCTGTATTTGTTTTTGGGGAAACGGGGACAGGGAAAGAGCTTATAGTACAGGGATTACATAATTTAAGTTACAGAAGAAATAAACCTTTTATTGCACAAAATTGTGGAGCATTGCCTGAAAACTTATTGGAAAGTATACTTTTTGGGACTGTTCAAGGAAGTTTTACTGGGGCAAAGGACAAGCAGGGATTATTTGAACTAGCTGATGGAGGTACGTTATTTTTAGACGAGTTAAACTCTATGGACCTAGGCTTGCAGTCCAAACTTTTACGTGTAATAGAAGATGGCATGATAAGAAGGGTGGGAAGTGATAAGACAAAAATCGTAGATGTTAGAATAATTGCAGCTTCAAATGTGGAAGCCAGAAAACTTGTAGAAGAAAATAAACTTCGAGAAGATCTATATTATAGGTTAAATGTAATAAATTTCAATATACCTCCTCTTAGAGAAAGAAAAGAGGATATTCCTATTTTAATTGAACATTTTATTAAAACTTGTAACGAAGAAATGAATAAGTCGGTTAAAGGTGTAAATAAGCAAGTTATGGAGTACTTTTTGGATAATGATTGGCCAGGCAATGTAAGAGAACTTCAAAATACCATTGAAAGTGCTATGAATTTTGTAGAAGGTGAATATATTGCATTGGAAGATTTACAAAATTATAGTCTTCCCTATATGAAGAATATAGAAATCAAATTCCTTGAACCCACTATACCAAAGGAGATGGGCCTTAAAGTGGCTGTGGAAGAGTATGAGAAGCAACTAATTAAAGTAGCCCTTGAAGAAGCAGGACAAAACTGTGCACAGGCAGCTAGAAATCTGAAGGTTCCTAAGCAAACTCTTCATAGTAAACTAAGAAAATATGAGTTAATATGTTTAGATAAGGCAAATGAATCCTAATATATAAAGAAAAAATAAAAGTCCGAAAAATCGGACAAAAATAAAGACAATTAAGCTTATAGTATTAAAAATAGTACTTAGGCTTAATTGTCTTTTTTATTTAAATCGTATACATGTTGATATAGCAAAGCTTTAATGTGATGAAATATTGGCATGGAGATTGCAAATGTACAATACTGATGGAGGTGAGAAATGAAAGAAGAAAGTATTTTCATTACTTATTAGCATTAATAAATTTTAATACAAATCATAAGAAAGGTAGATAAATTATGTTTAAATTTATTACTAAAAGAATATTTTATTCACTAATTACTTTATTTTTAATTATTACAGCAACATTTTTCTTAATAGCAGGAGCACCTGGGGACCCTATTGCAGCTAAGGTAGGTCAGATGCCAGATAAAGCTCAGGAGGTTATTAGAGCAAAATATGGTTTGGATAAACCAGTTGTAGAAAGATATTTTTTATATATGAAAAATCTTTTAACAACAGGAGATTTTGGAGAATCAATTATCTATACTGGAAAATCTGCCAATGATGTAATAAAGGCGAATGCACCGATTTCAGCTAAAATTGGTATAATAGCTGTTATTTTACAAATAGTCATAGGGATTTCCCTAGGAATTATATCTGGATTTAATAGGGAAAAGGTAGGAGATCATATTATAAGATTTTGTGTTGTTTTAGCAATATGTGTTCCTAGTTTTGTAGTGGCTGCATTGCTTCAATATTTTGTAGCTTTCAAATGGAAATTAGTACCAGTCTTCGGATGGGGGCAATTAAAGCATTATATTTTACCAGTAACGGCTTATGCTATAGGAGGAATAGCTTCTTATACTAAGTTTATGAGGAGTAGTATAATTTCAGTAGCTAATGAAGATTACATAATTACAGCAAAAGCCAAAGGTTGCAAAAAGAAAAGAGTTATTAAAAATCATATTTTAAGAAATTCAATGATTCCTATTATTACTATGATTGGTCCAGCAGTAGCTGGGATATTTAGTGGTTCTTTCATACTAGAGAAGATGTTTTCAATACCGGGACTTGGAAATTATTATGTAAAATCTGTTTCTAATGGAGACTATACCATGATAATTGGTATTACAATATTTTATGCAATTTTATATACCATAGCTTTAATAGTTGTAGATATTTTATATGGAATAGTTGACCCAAGAATAAGAGTTACAGAATCTTAGAGAAAATAATAGTGAGGTAGGGATAATATGAATAGTTTTGAAAGTAATTTAAACGTAGTTCAAAATGAAAAGATAATAGATAAAAATATGTTCGAACGAGTTGGTACTAAAGGACTTTCAGGTGAAGAAATAAGCAAACCATCTTTAACTTATTGGTCTGATGTTTGGAGAAGATTTAGATCTAATGGCTTATCTATACTAGGATTAATACTTCTTGTACTTGTAGTCGCAACCATATTTGTAGGACCTTTAATATCAGAACATGATTATCAATATATAAATACTGATGTTAAAGATTTAAAGCCAAATAGTGAGTATTGGTTTGGAACAGATGACATGGGAAGAGATCTTTTTACTAGGGTTTGTTATGGTGGAAGAATTTCCTTATTAATAGGTCTTTGTTGTACCCTTGTAAAGTTTATAATTGGATCTTTATTAGGTGCTTTAGCAGGATTAAAGGGTGGAGTAATAGACAATATTATTATGAGGCTTGCAGAGTTTATAGGGAACTTGCCTTATTTAATAATAGTATTGATACTATCAGTTGTTCTAGGTAGAAGTATATTTGCTTTAGTATTAGCAATGAGCATTACATCTTGGGTAGGTACTACAAGAATGGTAAGAGGACAAATACTTCAAATAAGAGAACAAGACTATGTAGAAGCAGCAGCTGCATTAGGATCTAGTACAGGAAGGATTATAATGAAACATCTATTACCAAATACCCTTGGAATTATAATGGTAGAAATAACTATGTCTGTTCCAGGATTTATTTTTGGAGAAGCTTTCTTAAGCTATATAGGATTAGGAGTACAAGCACCAAAAACAAGTTGGGGAGCATTAGCATCAGCAGGACAAGAGCAACTTATGTTCTATCCTCATCAACTATTTTTTCCATGTTTGATGATAGTTATAACCATGTTGGCATTTCACTTAATTGGTGATGGACTTTCAGATGCATTAGATCCAAAGTTAAGAAAGTAGGTGGACTAGATGAATAATAGATTATTAGAAGTAAAGAACTTACAGGTTTCATTTAATACTTATGCAGGTACTGCTCAAGCAGTTAGAGGAGTGGACTTTCATTTAAATAGAGGAGAAAATTTAGCCATAGTAGGAGAATCAGGCTGTGGAAAAACTGTTACATCTAAGGCAATAATGGGATTACTTCCTAGCCCACAAACCATAATTGGAAAGGAAAATTCCTATATAAATTTAGAAGGACAAAATTTATTAGAATTAGATGATGATAAAATGGCAGAAATAAGGGGGAGAGATATATCCATGATATTTCAAGATCCTATGACATCCTTAAATCCAACTATGAAAATAGGGGAGCAGATATCAGAAAGTGTTTTTCTCCATAATAATATATCTAAGGAAGAAGCTAGGAAGGTTGCATTGAATATGCTGGAATTAGTTAGAATACCCAATGCAAAACTAAGAATGAATCAATATCCCTTTGAATTCTCAGGAGGAATGAGACAAAGAGCCATGATAGCCATTGCCCTTGCTTGTAATCCTAAGATATTAATAGCAGATGAGCCTACAACAGCCTTAGATGTTACAATTCAGGCTCAAATTATGGATTTGATTTCTGATTTACAAAAAGAATTGAATATGGGAGTTATATTAGTAACCCATGATCTAGGAGTAGTTGCCAGTGTTTCCCATAGGATACAGGTAATGTATGCAGGACAAATAGTTGAAAGGGGTACAGTAGATGAAATATTTTATAATCCAAAACACCCCTATACCTTTGCACTTTTAAAATCCGTACCAAAATTGAGTTCTAATAATAAAGAAACCCTATATTCCTTAACAGGTACACCACCGGATCTAATAAATCCTCCAAAGGGATGTCCCTTTGCGGCAAGATGTGAGTTTGGAATGAAAATATGTAGGGTGGAAGAGCCAAAACCAATGTCCTTTGGAGATACCCAAGAGGCTTCATGTTGGCTTCATGATAGTAGGGCAGATATTACTGGAGTGCCAAGAGAACTAATATCAAGAGGTGAAACATATGGAAAGTAAGGAAGTATTAATAGAAGTTAAAAATCTAAAGAAATATTTTAAAGTAGGAAGAAAACAAGTACTAAAGGCTGTTGATAATGTTAGTTTTAATATATATAAAGGAGAAACCCTAGGACTTGTAGGAGAGTCAGGCTGTGGTAAAACAACTTGTGGAAAGACCATAATGGGACTTTATGATGCTACAGATGGTGAAGTGATTTATGAAGGAGAAAATATACATAGTTTTAATACACAAGAAAAAAGAGAATTTACTAAAAAAGCTCAAATAATATTTCAAGATCCCTATTCATCTCTAAATCCAAGAATGACAGTAGGAGATATTATTGGAGAAGGAATAGATATTCATCATATATATAAGGGTGCCAATAGAAAAAAAGAAAGACAAGAAAAAATATTTGAATTGTTAGATACTGTAGGATTAAATAAGGAGCATACCTCCAGATTCCCTCATGAATTTTCTGGTGGTCAAAGACAGAGAATTGGAATAGCAAGGGCTTTAGCCATAAATCCAAATTTCATAGTTTGTGATGAACCTATATCAGCCCTTGATGTTTCTATTCAAGCACAAGTAGTAAATTTACTAATAGAGTTACAAAGAGAAAGGGGATTAACCTATTTATTCATAGCCCATGATCTATCTATGATAAAACATATATCAGATAGGGTTGGTGTAATGTATCTGGGAGGTTTAGTAGAGTTTACCACAAGTGATGAATTATATAGAAATCCACTACATCCCTATACTCAAGCCTTATTATCAGCAATACCAGTACCAGATCCAGAAGAGGAAAGGGTTAAAAAAAGAATTCCAATAGACGGAGAAATTCCAAGCCCTATAAATCCACCACCGGGATGTAAATTTGCATCAAGATGTAGTCTTGCTATAGATAAATGTAAGGAAAAGATGCCAGAGTTTAAAGAAATAAGTCATGAGCATTTTGTAGCCTGTCATCTGGTTAAATAATTAAGTCTTTAATAAGCATAGCTTATTAAGTATAAAATCAAATTATGAGGAGGAAATTATGAAAAATCTTAAGAGATTAGTAATTTTTATTTTGATTATGGCTTTATCCCTTGGAGTACTAGTAGGATGTGGAAAAGACAAAGCACCAGCAACTACAGATAATGCTACAGTGGAAACAGATAATGCAGAAGGAAAGAAAGAAGAACTATCAGATGAGCAAGTATTAAAATATAGTGATAGAAGTGAGCCTACAGGTTTAAATCCTATGTTAAATACTTCAGCACCGGATAATGGGGTTCAAAAATTTATCCTTGAAACCTTAGTTGCAGAAATTACAGATGAAAACAGTAATTCAGCAATAGTACCTGGAGTAGCTAAGGATTGGACTATTAGTGAAGATGGATTGACTTATACTTTTAACATTAGAGAAGATGCAGTTTGGAATGATGGAGTACCAGTAACAGCTAATGATTTTTTATTTACATTTAGAACCATGGCAAAGCCAGAGACTGGATCAACAAATGCTTGGTTATTCGATGGGGTTATTGAAAACTTTGGAGAATCCCTTTACAACGATGGTACAGATCCAGAGAAGAATAAACAACCAGAAGATATAGGAGTAAAAGTAATAGATGATAAAACCATAGAATTTACTTTAGTAAAACCTTATGGATATTTCTTAGAGTTGCTTACAGGAGCACAACCAGTAAGACAAGATAAATATGAAGAATGGGGAACAGCTTATGGTTCATCAATAGATAAAGTTATGATGAATGGTAGATTTTTAATAGAAAGTTGGGATCCAAATGTACAGATTACATTTGTAAAGAATCCTAATTATTGGAACGCAGAAAATATTACTCTTGAGAGAATAGAAAGAAAAATCATTCAAGAAACAGCGACTACAGCACAGGCATTATTAAGTGGAGAAATAGATTATATGACTACAAATGAACCAGAGTGGCAAAACCTTATTATGGAAGATGGAAAATTTGAAATGAAAACTGCACCAGATAATGCACCAGAATTTTTAGGATTTAATGTTAAAAATAAATATTTTAAAAATCCAAAAATAAGATTAGCATTTTCCTTAGCTTTTGATAGGGAAAAATATGTTAAAGACTTAAGAGAAGGAAAGGCAGAACCTCTATATTCATTGATACCATCAGTTACAAATGTTGGAGATGAATTATACAGTGAAAGAGTAGGTGGAAGAAACGAAATAATAAGAGAACTTCTAAAGAAATATCCAGATCCAAAGGAACTTTTAATTGAAGGATTAAAGGAAGAAGGATTAGATCCAGATCCATCAAAAATGGATGTAAGTTATTTCACTAGAGGAACGAATGAATATTCTAAAAAATCAGCAGAATGGTTACTTCAAGAGTGGAAGGAGAAACTAGGAGTAGAAATTAAAATAGATATGGTGGAGTGGAATGTAATGTGGGATAAGGTAGATGCAGGAGAGTATGATATCTGTACATCAGGTTGGGGACCTTACTATAACGATCCAAATGGACTTTTAGAAATCTATGATCCAGTAGATGGATATTTTGATAGTACTAAATCAGGTTGGACAGGAGAAGATGCAGATAGATACAGAGAATTACTTCAAGAAGCATCAAATTCTCCAGATAACCAAGAAAGGGCAGAACTTTTATTAGAAGCAGAGAAATTATTAGTAGGTACGGGAGTAATAGCACCAACCTATTGTTTATCATATACTTATTTTATTCCAAAGAATTTAAAAGGATTTTATATAAATCCTCATGCTGAATTAAGTTATAATTTAATGTATTTTACAAAATAATATTAGTTTATTACCCATTTTCAATTATGTCTTGCTTTACAATCCCAACAATAGATATGGCAAGGAGGATTATATTTTGATAATAAGAAATGGAAATATACACATTGGTAACGGGAAAGTATTAAAGGACTATGATATTCTAATAGATAAAGGAATTATAGAGAGAATTGATAAAAATATTATGGATGAAAATAAAGAAATTATAGATGCTGGAGGAAAACAAGTATTTCCAGGATTTATTGATCCTGTAAGTAGCTTTGGTTCTATGGATATATCCTTTAGCATGAAAGATAATAATGAAATTTCCAATCCTATTACCCCAGAATGTAAAATAAAATATTCCTTTAATCATAGAGAAATAGAATTAGAAGAACTATATAAAGTTGGAATTACGACAATAGGAGCATCGCCAGGAAATTCTAATATTATAGGTGGACAAATGGCAGCCTATAGGACATATGGAAAAAACTCCAATACAATGTTGATAAAGGAATTAGTAGGAATGAAGGGTTCAGTAATAAAAAATGTAAAAGAAATATATGGTGAGAGAAAATCAGCACCAATGACTAGAATGGGTATATTTGCTGAACTGGAAAGCTTCTTAAAAAATAGATTAGAATTTAATATGGAAGTCCAATCAATTGTAGAAGATATAGTGGAAGGAAAACTTCCCTTGTTTATAACAGCCAATGAAGCAATGGAAATAAATGGATTAATAAACCTTATAAAGGAGTTCAATATTAATCTGGTAATAGTTGGAGGATATCAAGCCCATAAATGTTTAGATAATTTTAGTGGTTTAAATATATCCTTAGTAATAGGAGAGCTTATATATCTGACCCAAGGAAGATATAATGAAACAGATCTATATAAAATAGGTAAATTTGAAGAAAAAGGAAATCCAGTAAGCTTCACATTAACAGGAGACTATTCACCAAGTGGAAAAGTAAAATATCTTTGGAATGGAATAGAATTCTATAAATCAGGGGTTTCTAGGGAAAGTCTTACAAGAATGATGAGTTTAAATCCTGCTAAAATCCTTGGAATAGACCATATACTTGGAAGTATAGAAGAAGGGAAAATAGCAGATATAGTTATATATGATAATGATCCTATAGAAACCTATAATAGTAGGGTAGAATATACAATAATAAACGGCGAAATAGTCTATTCAAGAGAGGGAGAAAGATGTTAATCATAAAAAATGCTAAGATATATACTATGGCAGATAGGATCATAGATAATGGCTATATAGTAATAGAAGATGGAAAAATTGTAAAAGTAGATGATTATAACAATGAAGATTTATCAAAATTCCAAGGTGAAATCATAGATGCCAATGGAATGGTAGTACTTCCAGGATTAATAGACTGTCACTCCCATGTAGGAGGTATGAACTTCAGTGAAAGAAGAAGTATAGATGATTTAAATGAAATGACCAATAATATAACAGCAGATATGGAAGCAATCTATGGAGTAGATCCACAATCACAGGATTTTAGATATGCCTATGAAAGTGGAATTACAACATTGGGCATAACCCCTGGAAGTGGAAATGTAATATGTGGACTTGTTTTTGCTACTAAGACCTATGGAGATAATATATTTGATATGTCAATTAAAAATCCAGTTGCATTAAAGGTAGCATTAGGAGGAAATCCTAAGAGGACTTATGGAGACAGAAAATTATCACCCTCTAGTAGGATGGCTATACCTAGTATAATAATAGATTTATTCGATAAAACTGAAAGATATATGAAGGATAAAGAAGCAGCACAATTAGGACGAAAGGACATGCCCTCTTATGATAAAAACTTAGAAGCTATTATACCTGTATTAAAAAAAGAAATGCCACTAAAAATACATTGTACACAATTTGATACGATGACAGCTATAGAAATAACCAAGAGGTTTGATTTAAATTTTTCACTTGATCATGCATGGGGAGCAAGTGAATATATGGAGGAAATCGTAGATAGTGGATGTTCAATAGTATTTGGTCCTGTTGGATCTATAAAAAGTTTTGGTGAGGCTAGATTAATAGATATAGAAAGTGTTGCAGAATTAGATAATAGAGGTGTTCTAACTGCACTAACAACTGATGCACCGATACTTAGTATAGATAGTTTAATACATCATGCAGGAGAAGCTGTGAGGTCAGGCTTAGAAGTAGAACGGGCATTAAAGATGATAACAATAAATCCTGCTAAGATATTAGGGTTAGATGATAGAATAGGTTCAATAGAGGAAGGAAAAGATGCAGATATATTATTATTCCAAGGTATTCCAGCATATAACACTAATGCAAAACTTATAAATACAATTATCAATGGTGAAGTTGTATTTTCTTTTAATGCTATATAATAATTTAGAATAAAAATTATATTAATTTTGAATTAATTAGTCAAAGAGAATAAGTTTATTATAATGTTTCTAGTAAAGGCCTTATAACTTAGTAGTTATAAGGCTTTTTTATGTTTTAAAATAGCTTACATAATATAATCAAGTTAAATTTACATTGAGCTTATAAAAGATTTTTATTAAAGCAGGGATATGTTTTTTACTTATATTATTAGAATTTAATAAGGACAAAGTTAATTAAATATGAATATTAGTCTAAAGATAAAAATAGTAATGTAATTAAAAGGGAAAATAGAAAAGGAGGGGAGAAAGAATAGATGTTTGTATACAAGTTAAGATTTTGGACTTTATCAACTATATGGGGAATATGGTTTATATTAGCCCTGATTAAAAAGAAAAATTCAGATGATAGATTTATATGGTTTGGTATAGTTCCAATGGTATTAAGTTTAATGACTATGAATGTTATTTAAAGTTATTGTATATAACTGGCTTAATTTATAGTGAAATTTTAGACAAAAAAAAGAGACTTGAGAAAAATGTCTCTTAAAAGAAAAATAAATAGAATTCATTTATTAATAATCTTATAAGCTTTAGCTAATTCTTCTGGTAATAAATCATCAGGAATTTTTTCTTCACCTAAAGCATCTCCAACTATATATCTTGCACAATTATGTTTATTATCATAGCAATATAATTGTCTAATAACGCTATAGTATATTTTATCAGTTCTATCCATTTGACATGTTTTTATAAAGGGACAAAACAGCATATTATCAACTCCATATAAAGTAATAAGTGGGCTATTGCAGTATATATTACGTTGTAATTATGTATATGTTACAAGCTATTTAAAACTAAATAGAATAAAAATGATACTTAAGTAATAAGCAATAGAAAGAAATAACCCTTTTTAAGACAATACATATACATCTTAATTATTTAGTCATAGTATGTAATAGATAGAGCTATAGATGGCGAAATTAGAATGAGTATTTAAGAGCCGTTAAGAGAGCAAAGGAGGTCAATAAAAAATGATGGATCTTTTAACAAAAATAAAACAAGCTGAAAAAGAACTTAATGCAGCTAGATGTAGATTTAATTATGCTGAAACAGAAAAAGAAATAGACTTTGCAATTTACTTAATGGACATAGCAGAAGAAAATTTAAAAGATTTATATAGAGCAGCTAAAAGAAAAAAGGATGAATACGAGTTCAAGTTAGATAATAGAAGAATATCTTAGTTATATTTGGAAAGAAAATACCTAAGAAAAAATAGATTTCAGAGGTGATGGATAGAGAATATTAGGCAGAAAGCTGTCATAGATTAGATGAGAAAGACATAAGATTTAATGAGAAGAGATTTGAGGATAAATTAACTAGAGCACAAGATTTTGAATAAATCGGTAAGATAATATAATGAGCGGATAAAAGTAAAGGAGGGATAATGTGTTTAATGATTTTATGACTGCAGAAACATTAACTACTTTTGCAGGTCTTGTAGCTGTAGTAGGGGTTATAGTCCAATTTAGCAAATCTATAGTAAAGAAAAAATTCGGAGATTCTATAGTAAGATTATACGCTTTTATAATATCTTTGATAGTTACTTTTATATTTGCTAGAACTGGAGAAGGGTTACAAGGAATAGTTTTAACTATTATTAATGCAATTTTAGTTACTATAGCTTCTATGGGAGCTTATGAAACTATAGCAGATCCTAAAGCAACAAAACAATTTCCAGCAGATAAGGATTAAGTAATTAATATTTTATAACAAATTGATTTTATAGAAAATAATAAAATAGAAATGTTTAAATAAAAAAGATTAGAGAGAATTCTAATCTTTTTTATTTAAATTTGTAATACTAGGTCATAATTTTTAAAATTGATGATATAATATATAGGGAAAAGAAATATAGGGGGAGGCACCCCCCTATATATCTACTTCTTTTTCTCGTTGTTGGAACTCTTCCTTTTTAGGAGAGTTCTTTTTATTTCTTATTGTGGTTTGTAATGATATTATACTAATTAAAAAGTTAAGTAAAGTTGTTAGGAATTTTAGAATATTTTCGTGAGATGTCATTTTATTCACCTCCTAGATATATTAAACTCATATTGAGTCAATAATTCGTAATTGAAATTGAACTAGGAGTGAAACCAAAAGAGCATTAATGATATGCTATAAATCTTGATAAGAGCTTGTTTAAGACTAGTAATTAAATAAGGATATATTATTACTACTATTATATGATGTGTTTACATACTTATTCATTTTTGCAATAGTTTGGAACAAAAAATATATTTAATGCAATAACTAACAAATTTTAACTTTTGTGAAATTTTTGTATAGAGATTTATGTAGCTAAAAATTAAAAGACTCTACAGTAAAGGTAGAGTCTTTCAATCTTCATTTGCAGGGCTATCCATCATTCTCACTAGTTTCTATAATATTACAGAAATAAGATATAAATTAAGACATTAGCAATTATTAGCTCTAATATTCGTAGTGATTTGATGTTAAAAATGAGATCATTTATATCTAAGAAACTGAAATATAACCTAAATCCAATCTAAAAAGTTGATAAATATCTATATATTAGATACAATGGTGCTTGCGGCCTATTGTGCTATAAACTTAAGCTTATAAATCATGTTAAATTATAAGATAAAATATTATATGGAGGGATATTGGAATTGGATGTACTCTTAAAAATTAGTATTGTATTAATGGTAGGAGTTCTAGGAGGAAGATTAGCCAAACTTTTTAAGCTTCCTAATGTAACGGGATACTTAGTTGCAGGATTATTTATTGGACCATCTTTCTTCAAAGTGATTAGTAGTCAAGATGTGGATAGTTTCTCCATAATCAATGAAGTAGCATTAGCAGCTATTGCTTTTAGTATTGGTAGTGAATTTGTACTGAAAGATATGTTAAAGGTAGGAAGAAGCATTATGATAATTACCTTAGCAGAAGCTATTGGTGCTGTATTAGCAGTTTTTTTAGTAACATATTATGTGTTTAATCAATCCTTTGTATTTAGTATTGTAATAACCTCTATGTCAGCTGCAACAGCTCCTGCTGCAACCATTATGGTTATTAGACAGTATAAGGCTAGTGGTCCTCTTACAAGAACCATATTACCTGTTGTTGCCATTGATGATGCTGTAGGCATTATGTTTTTTGGCATTGCTATGTCTATAGCTAAAATATCCATAGGTACAACAGATTACTCGTTTTTACAAATGATTAGTCAGCCTTTTATAGAGATAGTAGGATCTCTAATATTAGGATTTGTATTGGGAGCAATACTTACTTTCTTAGCTAAAAGAGCAAAGTCTAGGGATGAATTATTATCAATAGTCTTAGCTTCAATTGCAGCCAGTACAGGTATAGCAAACCTACTAAAATTATCTCCATTATTAACATGTATGATGTTGGGAGCAACTCTGGTAAACTTAAAGAAAAACTCTAATCGTGTATTTTCACTTATAAACGATTTCACTCCACCTCTTTATTTATTATTTTTTACCTTGGCAGGAGCAAGTTTGAACCTAAAAGTATTATTAGATGTAGGAGCATTGGGTATTGGTTATATTTTAGCTAGAGCATTTGGTAAGATATTAGGAGCTTCTTTAGGAGCTAAATCAGTCAATGCAGATGAATCAGTAGTTAAATATTTAGGACTAGCTTTATTGCCACAGGGTGGAGTTTCCATAGGATTGTCTATGATTGTAAGACAAGAATTACCACAGTTTAGTACAGCTATAACTACAGTTATTCTGTTTAGCGTCCTTGTATATGAAATCTCAGGACCTATTTTAGCAAAAATTGCTATACAAAAAGCTGGAGAAATCAATTCATTAGGGAAAGTTGTTGAGCAGAGATGCTAAAGCTTTAGGAGAATTTATATAATGAAAGTAGGTGATTAAATGTATGCACTATTTTTAGTTCTTAATGAGACTGAATACTTAGATGACATCTTAACCGCTTTTGTAGAAATTGGAGTTAAAGGTGCCACTATATTAGATAGCCAAGGAATGGGTAGTGCTATTTTAAATAATGAGAATTCTCGTGATATTATTTTTGGAGGACTAAAGAGTTTTTTAGACAGCTCTAAACCCTATAACAAGACTATATTTACTATTATTGAAAATGAACAACTTTTAAATAAAGCTGTTAGAGCAGTGAAAGATGTCATAGGAGATATTTATAAACCAGGTGCAGGATTAATGTTTACAGTTCCTGTAGGTAAAGTTTATGGTATTGGAAAAGATGAATAATTAAAAAAATCCTATATGTGTGTACATATAGGATTTTTTTAATTATGGGAATGTTATTCTCTTCTTTCTAAAATTGCTAAGGGTTCAAAATATACAACATAGTTGTCTATCTGATAGTATAATCCATATTTTTCTTTATAATATTTTATTGCTTCTTCAATAAATTCTTCCGTTACATTTAGGTATTCAGATAATTCATACCTGTTCTTAACCCCGTATTTAAAGGCATTTATTAAATCTACAATACCTACAAGTTTCTCATATGCCCATCCTCTAGCCTTTCTTTCTTGCTTTCGATTTTCTAGTTTCGATTGGTCTAGGATATTTCCGTATGAGGTATAATAATGCCCTATTTCTTCAGCAAGAATACATTTTTTCTCTTTTTCCGTACTTATATTACTGTTAACAGTTATTATATTATCTACATATAATCCTTTTATATTTTCACTATTGAATTTTGATTCTATTAACTCAACACCCTCTTTTTCAATTTCCCTTGCCAATTCTTCGTAGCTCATAGTGGTACCCCCTTTTGCTATAGAACCTGTTTCATATCCTATTTTTTCTTTTTGATAATAGAAATTCAATATAATTATTAATTTCTTCTTCTTCCTCTTCAGTGAATTCTATTCCATCAAAATGAGCTGCTATAGTTTTAAAAGATTTTTCTTCTTCTAGACTATTAATTTCTTCAGGTTCATTTATATTTTGACCTTCTTTAAAAAGTTCTTCTATTGGAACTTCAAGAGCATTCGCAAGTTTCTCAATAGTTTCTTTAGAAGGATTAGTGCGTTTATTATTTTCAATCATACTTAAATAAGCAGCAGTCAGTCCTGTTAACTCAGATAATTGCTTTGTTGATAACTGCTTCTTATCCTTGAAGAATTTAATTCTATCTCCTAACATAATAAAACCTCCAGTTAACATTATAACCATATTATAAACTGTGAGTTAAGAGAAATCAACAATAAAATTAGATAACATAAGTAAAGCTTAGGAATTATCTGATAAATAATGATAAATCTTGGAAATAATTAACTAACAGTTATAATACGATTTTACATAACTATGAGTTAAACATATAATTAACTCATAGTTAATCAGAAGCTAAAATTAGTAAGATAGCTCCATTTAACAGAATAAGAGCAAAAATTAAGATCCATTACAAATATATAAAGGTTATTAAACTACATAAATAAAGGGGGATAAAAGTATGGATATAAAGGCAAATAGAAAAATAGAAGAGGTGTTATATGAGTATTATAGAAAAAAGAAAAGAATTGACAGCTTAAAGAGTAAATTAATAAGGATAGATAATAGGATAGAAAGACTGAGAAAAGATATTAAAGAGTGTAATGTAGAATTGGACAATCCTCTTAAAGCTATAGATTATTCAAGGGAATACGTTAAATCTAATAGTATCGTTTCTAGTATTGAAAGGGAATTAGATATGGCAGTGGATAGAATAATGAGAGAATTAGAGCTTAATCTAAAAGAAAAATATAAGGTAAAAGGTAAGATAATGAACTTAGAGAAACAAATCGAGAATACAGAAGCCTTATTACAAAAGCTTAATGAAGAAGAGCTAAGAATAATAGAATTGAGATATAACAAAGAACTAAGTTATAGACAGATGGAAGAAGAATTATTTATGGCTAGAAGTACATTACAAAGAAGAAAAGATAAAATAATAAGATCCTTAGTATATGAAACAAATAAAATGGGAAAATATGGTGGGTAAAAAGTGGGACAACAATGAGGCAAAACTTATGAAATTATATGTTAATATAGTAATGTGGAAAGCTTTCCAGAAATCATATAACAAAGTTACAAAATAAGAATTAAAAAATCTCACTAAAAATAAGTGAGGTTTTTTATTATAAACCTATTTCCTATGGCACATCAATTTTGATGTGCCATTATGATTTTACTATAAAAGTGAGGTGGAATAATGAAAATAGAAGAACACTTAAGAAAAAATGATATGAATACCTATATGGAGTTATCAAAGCTTTATAAAAATGAAAACAAGAAAGAAAAGAAGATAAAGCTTGGAGATACCATAGAAAATCTTATGGGGCATGATTCATATCAAAGAAAAGGAAGAAGGATTAAACAAAGGAGGTGGGGATAAAAGAATTTAAAGAATTATACTATATGGAAGGTTTTTGGAGGGATAGTTTTATGAAGGGAATAACTCTCAATGATCTTAAAAAGGAAATAATAAAAAAGATAGAGTTATTTAAAGATGAAGATACAAAAGTATATGATGGATTAGTTAAAGAAGAATTTGAGAAACCTTGCTTTTTTATTGAAAATGTAAAAGGAAATCAAGCTAAACAATTAGGAAATAGGTATAAAAGAAAACAAATATTTAAAATCAGCTATTTTCCCAAGCAGGGAGATAGTATAAGCGAAGAAATGCTTAGAGTAGCTGAAACCCTTTATGACGAACTTGAGCATATAAGGCTTGAGGAAATCACAATTATGGGTCAGGATATGAGTTATGAAATAATAGATAATGTACTTCACTTTTCTATAGATTATACATTTTATATAGTTAAAGAAAATTTAGAAGTACCTATAATGGAAAAACTCTATCAGAAAGGAGAAGTAAAAGATGACCAATAAAACTAAAAGTAAAACAATTGAAAACAGATTTACCAAAGAACAAGTCTTTGCAAGTAAGAAATTATCTTATAGCAAAGACTTATTTAATGCAATTTTAAGTGATGGGGAAACCTACACACTTAAAGAAGTAGAAACAGAAATAAATAAATTTTTAAAAAGGAAGGTGGATTAATATGTCATTAGGTGGAGGTACATTTACAATTCAAAACAAAGTATTACCAGGAGCATACGTTAACTTTGCATCAAAAGCAAGAGCTTTAGGAGGTTTAGGAGCTAGAGGTACTGCTGCATTACCATTAGAGTTAAACTGGGGAGATGAGGCAAATATAATAACAATTGAAGCAGCTGAGTTTCAAAAAGAAGCTTTAAATATTCTTGGATACAGTTATACATCTGAGGAGTTGAAACCTGTTAGAGAATTGTTTAACCATGCAAAATCCCTTAAATTATTTAGGATTAATGGTGAAGGAGGCAAGAAAGCTACTGCAACTATAGGTGGATTGACTGTTACTGCTAAATATATAGGAACTAGAGGAAACGATATTAAGGTAGTTACCCAAGTTAATATTAATGATGAAACAAAATTTGATGTTATAACTTATATTGATTCTATTAAGGTAGACAGTCAAACAGTAGGAAGCATAGCTGAATTAAAATCTAATAACTTCGTTATATTTAGTGGTACTGGGGAACTTGAAGCCACAGCAGGAATAAATCTTACTGGCGGTGAAAATGGAAAAGCAACAGGAGAGTCCTATAGTAGATTTTTAGAAAAAATTGAAGCAGAAGACTTTAGTGTATTAGGATATGCAGGAGATGATGAAACTACTAAGGCATTATTTACTTCATTTACTAAGAGATTAAGGGATGAAGAAGGCTATAAAATAGTTACAGTACTATATAACTATTCTAAAGCTGATTTTGAAGGCGTAATAAGCATTAAAAACAACGTAGAGTTAGTTCCATGGGTAGTTGGAGCAGTAGCAGGAACAGCAATAAATGAAAGTCTTACAAACAAAGTTTATGATGGAGAGTATGAAATAAATACTAAATATAAGAAATCAGAGTTTATAAAAGCTATTGAAAATGGAGAATTTGCTTTTTATCAAGATGGAGATACAGTTAGAGTATTAAAGGATATCAATACTTTTACAAGTTATACACCTAATAAAAACGAAGATTTTTCAAGTAATAGAGTTATTAAAGTATTAGACCAAATTGCTAATGATACAGCTAGAATATTTAGCAACCATTTTCTAGGAAAAGTAAATAATGATGATACAGGAAGAGCATTATTTAAAACTGAACTTGTAAATTATCATGAACAACTTCAAAGTATAAGAGCTATAGAAGACTTTACTCATGAGGATATTACAGTAACTATAGGAGAAAATAAAAGAGAAATAATTGTAAATGAAGTAGTAAAACCAACTGATGCTATGGAAAAATTATATATGACCGTAGAGGTACAATAGAAAGGGGAGCTGATTTATATGACTTTTATGAAATCACAAGATGTTATAAGCGGTAAATTAGGTAGAGTTTATGCTACTATTGATGGAAATATAGAAGAAATGTTATATGTTAAAAATATAGAGGCTACTATAGAAAAGCAAAAAACAGAAATACCTGTATTAGGTAAAACAGGAGTACAACATAAAGCTGGAGGCTGGAATGGTACAGGCTCTATGACTATATATTATGCTACAAGTATATTTAGAAAGATGATGCTAGACTATATAAAAAATGGTAGAGATATATATTTTGATTTATTAATTGAAAATGAAGACCCTACAGCAAGTATAGGAAAACAATCTGTAGTCTTAAAGGGTGTAAATCTAGATAGTATTACAATAGCAAAATTAGACGTTGAGTCAGAAATATTAGATGAAGAAATTAGCTTTACTTTCCATGATGTAGATATGCAAGAAGAATTTAAAGCTTTAGGAAGATAAGAGGAGGAAAATAAATGAGTGGATTAAGTGGGTTTTTAAGTCAAAATGCTATAAAAGTAGAAAACGAAAAATATGTAATATCAGAAAGATTTGTAGATGATAAGGGGAATCCTATTCCATGGGAAATTAGGTCTTTATCTGAAGAAGAAAATGAAGCCATAAGAAAGTCTTGTGTAAAAAAGGTAAGAAACAAAGGAGTAGTCAGTCAAGAAACTGACTATGACTTATATCTAGCAAAATTTGCTGTTGAATCTGTAGTATTTCCTAATTTAAAGGATGCAGAATTACAGAAATCCTATGGTGTACTTGGAGCTGAAAAGCTTTTAAAGAAAATGTTAACAGGTGGAGAATATGCTCTTCTGCTTAAAAAGGCACAGGATATAAATGGGTTTGACTCAGATATGGAGGACTTAGTTGAAGAAGTAAAAAACTAATGGAGGAGGGAGATAGTGAGGCTAACTATGCCTACTATGCCCTCCATAAACTTAAAATAAGGCCTAAAGATTTTGTGGAGATGGATAAGTATGAAAAAGCAGTGGTAATGGCTTATATAGATATTAAGATAGATAGTGATAAAAAACAGGCAAGTAAATTAAAGAGATAATAAAAGCATCCTTAATTGGGATGCTTTTATTATTTTTAAAAAGGCAGGTGATTAAATGGCAGATAAAAAGGTAAGTATTAGGCTTATTGACGACTTATCCAAGAATATAGATAGTATGGAAATTGCTAGAAGAAAATTTGAAATATTAGTAGAGCGGTATGAGCGACAAGCTAAAAATGTAGAAGCATTAGCTAAAAGATATGAAAAAGTATCATCGAAAAAGAGAGCAAAAGAAATAGATATAAAAAAGGCGAGGAATGATTTAATATCAGCACAAGAGAAGGAAATAGCTTTAGCAGAAGAGCTAGCGAATACTAAAAAAGCCTTAGAAGTTAAGGAAGAAAAAAGAAATGGGTTTGGAGCGAATGATGATTTTTCTAAAAGAATGAAAAATATTTTTGGAAAATTTATTAATGTAGATAACGTTAAAAAAGGTTTTCAACAAACCATAGGAGCCGCAGCAAAACTTAATGAGCAGTCAGTTTCAATGCAAGCAGCTTTTGGAGATGTTGATATGGGAAAAAGTTACTTTAATAATCTAAAAGCCTATGCTATTGAAACAGGGCATGACTTAGAAAGTTTGATAGGAATAACAAAAAAGTTTACAGGAATAACAAAAAATGCAAATAGTTTGATGGGATTAACAGATACGGCTAGTAAATTAAGCTTAAAAACTGGAGATTTAGGCAGTGCAGGGGATTTGATACAAGAAGCTATGGAAGGGCGTTATGACAACCTACAGAACGTATTAAATCTAGATGATAGTCAAATGGAACCGTTAAAACAAGCAATAAAAAAAGGTAGTATGGATGGAATAATAGATGCTTTTGGTGAAACTTTAAATACAGCTGGATTAACAGATGAAATAATGGAAGCATATAAAAATTCTCCAATAACAAAATATGAAAAAATAATGAATGGTTTCAAAACAAAGTTGGCAGAAACAGGAGAAGGTGCTTTAGAAAGGCTTGTTCCTATCCTTGAAAAGGTGGAAGAATGGTTGCAATCTAGTAACGCAGTACAATTTTTTGATAATATATCTCATGGGATTGCCTGGATAACAGAGAAAGCAATAGAACTATTTTCTTTTATATCAGATAATTGGGGAATTATAGAACCAATGCTTTTTGGAATCGTTGCAGCTGTGCTAGCATGGGAAATGGCAACAAGTATTCTTGCTATAAAGCAGGAGATACTTAATTCAATTTTATTAAAAAATCCATGGACCTGGATAATCATGGGGATAGTCACTCTAATTGCATTTGTATATAAATTGTGGCAGACAAATGATGAGTTCGCACTTGCAATAATGAGAACATGGTATAATATTATGGATTTTTTGAGTGATGTTTATTTATTCTTTCTGAAACTTAAAAATGGTATGGTCAACATTGTTGCTGATGCAAAGATAAAGATAATACAAGACATAGAGGATTTGATAAATAAAGCAATTAAAAATATTAATAGTTTTATAGAAAAGTTAAACAAAATATCTATAATATCTATAGATTTAATTGAATCAGCAGATTTTGCAGCACATGCTGCTTTAGAAGTAGAGGCAGAAAGACAGAGCAAAAATGATTCTATTGCAGCTAAAGAAATAGACATTGCTATTCAAAAATCAAGAAGGCAAGAAAAATTATTAGATTTTGAAAAAAGAAGAGCGTCCAGTCAGGAACCTATCATAAAAGCCATAAATGATTCCACAGAGCAACAATCAGTTTTCAATGTCAAACAACAAGATAATTTAGCAGCTATTAATAATAATGGTGTTGGTATTAAAGACAGTATAGATAAATCCAATGAAGAACTACAATGGATGAAAGACTTTGCAGAACAAGAAGCAATAAATAAATTTACTTCTGCCACATTAGCTCCACAAATAAGTGTACAATTTGGAGATGTTAGAGAAACAGCTGATGTAGATGGTATAGTAGACCATATAGAAAGAGTATTAACAGAACAAATAAATATAGCGGCAGAGGGGGTGTATAGTTAATATGTATTCCTTTTATTTAAAACTTGAAAAAGAAGAAATACAATTGCCAGTTCCTCCTACAGATTTTACATTGAAAGTGAATAATAAAAATAAAATAATAGAATTACTTAATCTAGGAGATATAAATATATTAAAAGATCCAGGATTAACAGATATAAGTTTTAAGATACTACTGCCAGGTCAAAAATATCCCTTTGCAGAGTATCCTGATGGATTTAAAATGCCTAGATATTATTTAGAGAGGTTTGAAAAGTATAAAGTAGATAGAAAACCCATTAGACTTATTGTCAGCAGAGAGGCTCCTTGGAAGGAGCCTTTATTTGATACTAATATGGCAGTATCCTTGGAAAGCTATACTATAGAAGAAAAAGCAGGAGAAGAAGGGGATATTTATGTAAGTTTAGAATTGAAACAATATAAAGATTATAAAACAAAAGTAGTCACTATCCAAGAAGTTAAAGATGGTAAAACGACTGCTACAGTAAAAGAAAAAAGACCAGCTAAAACTCCAGAGAAAACCTATAAGGTTAAAAAGGGAGATACTTTGTGGAATATAGCAAAAAAAGAATTAAACGATGATAATAAGTATATGGAAATAGCTAAACTTAACAATATATCCAATCCTAATAAGATTAAAATAGGACAAGTATTAAAATTACCTTAGGAGTGATTAAATGGCATATGAATTAGTAATACGAAATAAAGGCAAACAATATATGCCTCTAGTAGAAGGAGATATTACTTGGGAAACTGTAAGAATAGGGCAGCCGGGAAAATTGACTTTTAATATTTTAAAAGATGATACTATAGATTTCCAAGAAGGAAATTCAGTTACTTTTAAAGTAGATGGAAAAAATTTGTTTTGTGGTTTTATATTTTCTAAGGATAGAGATAAAAATCAGATTATTAGTGTTACAGCTTATGATAAATTAAGATATTTAAAAAACAAGGATATTTATCAATATACAGAAAAAAAGGCTTCAGAGGTTTTAAAAGAAATAGCACAAATTTATGATTTAAGTATAGGAACCATAGAGGATACAGGTTATGTAATACCACACAGAGTAAAAGAAAATGTAACTCTTCTTGACATAATATATGATGCTTTAGAACTGACTCTTAGAAATAAAGGGAAAATGTATGTTTTATATGATGATTATGGAAATTTAATGCTCAAGGATATAGAAACAATGAAGATTCCTGATTTAGTTATAGGAGAGTATAATTCACAAAATTTTAGCTATAAAACGGATATTGATACAGATACCTATAATGTAGTTAAACTTTATAGAAGTGGTGAAAATGTAGGTAAAGAAGAACCTTGTGTAGACAAAGATGACAATAATATAGATAACTGGGGAGTTCTACAGTATCTCGATAAAATTGATGAAAATGTTAATCCAAAGGTTAAAGCTGAAATCTTACTAAAAATGAAGAATAGAAAAGGTAGAACTCTACAACTAAAAGACTGTCTAGGAGATATAAGAGTAAGAGCAGGCACAAGTGTTATGGTTCTTATGAGAGATATAGGGGATATATCTATTCAGCAATATATGTTAGTAGAAAAGGTGAAGCACACCTTTAGAAATGATGAACATTTTATGTCCTTGGATTTAAGGGGTGATATATAAATGAGTATGATTAGTTTAATAAAACAAGCGGCTATAGAAGCAGTAGAGCAAAATTCTCCTACCTCTATAACTTATGGTGAAGTTACTTCTGTTAATCCGTTAGAGATAAATATAGATCAGAAATTTTCTATTTCTAAGGAATTTATACTTCTAACCTCTAATGTCATCGATAGGGAAACAGAAATAACCATAGATGATGGGATTAAAAATAAGGCAGTTATTTTTGATGGCTTAAAAGAAGGAGATGAGGTACTGCTTCTAAGAGCTCAAGGAGGACAAAAATATATTATTTTAGATAGGTTGGTGAGAGTATGATACCAAAGCTTGAAGATATAAATATTGGAGAAGAAATAGAGATAGTAGAGCAGCCAACTTTCACCTATAGATTCAATTTTGAAACTGGAGAAATAACTGGATACAAAGATGGAAAAGAAGCTATGGAACAGGCAATATATAAAATATTAGAGACAGAAAGATATAAATACGAAATATATGATTGGGATTATGGATTCGAAGTATCCGATTTATTTGGGAAACCAAAGCCCTATGTATATTCGGAATTAAAAAGGAGAATAAGAGAAGCTTTATTAGATGATGATAGAATTTTAGAAGTTGATAATTTCATATTTGAAACTTCTGAAAAAGATGTTGTTCATACTAGATTTACAGTTCATACAATATTTGGAGATATAGATGGATTGAAAGAGGTGAATGTCTAATGCTTGAAAATACCAGTTATGAAAATATATTAAAAAGAATGTTGGATAGAGTACCAAATAGTATAGATAAAAGGCAAGGCTCTATTATATACGATGCTTTAGCTCCTGCAGCAGCAGAATTAGCACAGGCATATATAGATTTACAAAACATAGAAAATAGAACTTATGCTGATACTGCAGTAGGTGAAGATTTAACAAGAAGGGCAGCAGAGAGAAACATAAATAGAACACCTGCAACGAAAGCCATTAGAAAAGGCATATTTAAAGGAAGCAATAATCAGCCTTTTAATGTATCAATAGGCAATAGATTTACAGGAAATAATCTTAACTATGTTGTTAAAGAAAAAATTGCAGACGGAGAATTTAAGCTTCAATGCGAAGAAGCAGGGGAAAAAGGCAATTTTTATATTGGAAAATTAATTCCTGCTGAATATATAAGTGGACTTGAATCGGCAATGCTATCTGATGTTTTAATTCCAGGAGAAAACGAGGAAAACGACGATCATCTTAGAAAAAGGTATTTTCATAGCTTACAAAGTGAATCCTTTGGTGGAAATATAGCTGGATATAAAGAAAAAACCAATGAATTAAATGGAGTTGGCGGAGTAAAAGTATATCCAGTATGGAATGGAGGAGGCACTGTAAAACTTGTTGTTATAGATAGTGAATACAAAAAACCTTCTAATACATTAATAGATAATATCCAGACTTCTATAGATCCAATACAAAACCGAGGACAAGGTCTTGGAATAGCACCAATAGGTCACATTGTAACTGTAGAAGGGGTAGAAGATAAGACTGTAAATATTGAAACAAATATTATTTTTCAAAAAGGATATACATGGATAGACGTAAAACAAAGGGTGGAAAATGTAATTAATGAATATTTCTTGGATTTAAGAAAAGAGTGGGCAGAAAGTGAAAGTGTTGTAGTTAGGATTAGTCAGCTTGAAACTAGGATTTTAAATGTTGTAGGAGTTTTAGATATACAAAATACTAAGATTAATGGAGCAGGACAAAATCTTATATTATCAGAGGTAGAAATACCAGTTTTAGGTGAGGTAACATCAGTATGAAACGGTTAGAAGAATATTGGATAGAAGAAATTAAAAATATAAAAGAGTTTAAAGAAATAGCAAAAGCTGAGAATCCAGAAGTTAAAAAAGTATGGGAAGTTATTGAGGATTTAATAGACGATCAATTCATTGAAACTGCTACTGAAAGAGGAATAGCTAGACGTGAAAAAATTCTTGAAATCATTCCATTTGCTGATGACGATATAGAAAGTAGAAGATTTAGAGTAAAAGCACGTTGGAATGAACAGCTTCCCTATACTTATAGAGTGTTACAAAATACTTTGGATCAATTATGCGGAAACAATGGCTACTCAATGGTACTGAATTCAAAAGAATATTCATTGAAGATAAAAATAGAATTAACTAAAAAAAGAATGTTTGATGAAGTAAAAGAACTTACAAGGAAGATGGCACCAGCTAATATGGTGATTACTGTAGAACTAAGATATAACCAGTATAAAAAGTTAAATAATTCTACACATAATTATTTAAATAGATATTCACACGAGGAATTAAGAAGTGAGGTGATTATTTAATGGCAGAGTATACAAAGAATTATAATCTAAAGAAACCGTCGCAAGATGATTTTTATAATATTGATGATGCCAATTTAAACATGGATAAGATAGATACAAAATTAAAAGAAGTAGAAGATAAAATAGAAAATTCATCTCCAATAATAGTATCAGAAAGCCCACCTATCCCCAAAGATAGGAAAAAAGGGGCTTTTTATTTTATAGTTACAGATGAAAATGAAATACCAATAAGCCCTGATGAGAATATAAGGGTATCACCTAATATGGGAATAAAAATTAAGGAGGGGTAGAAATGTCAGCTAAAAGTATAATTCAAATTCAATTACTTGATGAAAAAACGGGAAATGTTATAGAAACAGTTATTCCTGAAACAGAAGCTAGAGCTATAGCATTAGAAAATGGTCAAGATTTACAGACTTATTTAAATAATTTAGTATTACAAAAAGGTGAAAAGGGTGACAAAGGAGATAGAGGACCTCAAGGAATTCAAGGTCCAAAAGGCGATAAAGGAGACAAAGGCGACACTGGGGCACAGGGGCTAAAAGGGGCGGATGGAGCTAAAGGAGCAACTGGTGACAGAGGACCTCAAGGACCTGCTGGAAAAGATGGTGACAACGTAAAATATGGTACTACTAAAGAAAATGCACAGGAGATAAAATTATTCTTTAAGAAGATATAGGGGTGGTGATATAAATGGCTGAAGAAAGAAATATAAGAATTGAAGATAGTGATGGAAATATATATTATCCTCATACAAAGGCTTCTAATGTGAAAACCAGTGACGGAAAAAATGTAGAAACTAAATTAACAGAGGTTTTTCAGTCTGGACTTGATGGTAAAAACTTATTAGAAACCTCCATCAAGTCCAAAGGTGGAAGGGTTTCTAAACAAGGAACAGTCGCTACATTTAATGAATTAGATTTAGGAATAAAGTCTATAGAAACAGATAAAACAGGAGATGCAACAGCAATAGCAGGAGATATATTAAGTGGTAAAACTGCTTATGCTAAAGGGAAGAAGTTAATAGGAAGTATGGCTAATAGAGGAGCAATAGATAATACCATAACAACCCAAGGAGGACAGATAACAATACCAGCAGGTTATCATAATGGTAGTGGTAAAGTTAAGGCACAGTTTTCTAACTTAGTGGCAGGGAATATTAAGCAAGGTGTTAATGTTGGTGGGGTAGTTGGGACATTGGAGAGTTCAAACTTCAGGGAAGAAATATGGAAGCCTAATTTTTTTATAGAGAAAGATTCTTACAATCAAGAAGAAAAGATTTTTGATATACCAGATTGGGCTAAATATTTCATTATCGAAATTGACAAGAAGGATTTTAGGGGAATAAATCTTACATTTTTTCTAACCTTATCAGATTTTCCTGTTGGAGAAAGGAGAGAATCAATTGGGTACTATTTAAGGTGGTGGAACTTGACAACCACTACTTATACATTAGAAGCAAGAAGAAGATCTGATGTAGAAATACATGTAAAAATAAGAGCTGATGCCTATCAATACAATGAATCATTTAACACACCAATTATTGTAACTTTATTATAATTTAGGAGGAGAAAAAATACATTAAAATAGAAGATTACAACGAAACCCTACTATGGAGAAAATGAGATGGACAACAATGGTCTCAAGAAAGATATGAGCCTTCAATTGAAGCAGAATTATAGGAGAAGATTAAAGAGCTAGAAGAACAAAATATGGTTACTATAGAGTTTTAAATAATAAAGTATCAGAACTAAAAGGCACCACAATGAAATTAATAGCAATCATAACTCAATTACAAGAAGTTAATTAATATGACTTTACAGAAAACAGTTACTTGTAAAGTTTTATATAAGAAAACTAATATAGATATTAATGAAGTTTTTCATATACTTCTTTAATATGTTTTAATACAAATTGATAAAGACATAATTCTAACAAAAAGTATAGGAGGTGAACTTATAGTGCTTGAAAATGTAAGTTATGAAGATATTTTAAAAAGAATGTTAGATAAAATACCAAATAATATAGATAAAAGACAAGGTTCTATTATATATGATGCTTTAGCCCCTACAGCTGCGGAATTAGCACAGTCCTATATAACATTGGAGTATATTTATAGTAAGCTAGATGTAGAAAATCTACAAGACGAAGAATTAGAACGATTTATAAAATTTAGAACAGGTATAAATAGAAAAAAAGCTACCAAGGCTATTAAAAAAGGTGTATTTAAAAAAGCTGATGGTAGTTTTTTTAATGTTCCTATAGGCAGTAGATTTACTGGAGAAAATCTATATTATAAGGTTACAGAAAAAATTATAGATGGTGTATTTAAACTGGAATGTGAAAAGGCTGGAGAAATAGGAAATGCATATATAGGTAAGTTGATTCCAGTCGATTACATTAGCGGATTGGCTACTGCTGAATTAACAGATATATTAGCTATAGGATATGAAGTTGAAGAAGATAAAAGCCTACTAGAAAGGTATTATGAAAGAATAAAAACTCCTGCAACATCAGGGAATAAGTATCACTATTTGAATTGGGCTAAAGAAGTAGTAGGAATAGGAGATGCTAAAGTAGTACCACTTTGGAATGGAAGAGGTACAGTTAAGGTAGTAATAGTAGATTCAAATAAGAATCCAGCAGGGGAAGAACTTGTAGAAAAGGTATTTGAGCATATAGAAAAAGAAAGACCTATAGGTGCTAAAGTAACAGTAGTATCAGCAGTTGATAAAAATATAAGTATATCATCAAAAGTAAATTTAGCAGAAGGATATAGAATACAAGAAGTACAACAAAAATTTAAAGAAAACATAGATAAATATAGAAAAGAAATAGTATTTAAAGATTCATATATTAGTTATGCGGCTATAGGAAATATTCTCTTTAATACAGAAGGAGTATTAGACTATGACGATTTAAAACTAAATGAAGAAATGAAAAACATATCATTAGGAGAAGAAGAAATACCTGTATTTAACTTAGTAGAATTGGAGGTGATATAGGTTGTTTGTAGAGAAACTAAATAAGAAACCAAGTGGAGTATATATTATAGAAGAAGAAAAAATCATAACTGAAGGTAAGTGGGAAGGTTTTTTGGACCATGATAATGTAAATCATCAATCTATATCAATATATACAGGATCTAAATATACAGGGGAAAAGGTAGAAAACTTCTTTATATCTACACCATCAGAAACTCCCTGGAAAACTCACTTAAAAATATTCTCTAATAGTGAGAAAGTATATATTACCTATGAAACTACAGGGGATCAAGTAGAAGCAGAGGACATAAATGAGTTACAGGAAGCTATAACTGATACAAGTAATAACCTAAATGATTATAAGGATAGCAACAATAGGGAAATAAAACAGTTAAAAAATAGAGCAACTACTCTCGAAAATAATAAAGCTGAAAAAACTTATGTAGATACAGAATTAAATAAAAAAGCTAATAAAGATAATGTGTTTACCAAAGAAGAAGTATTACAGAAAATACAAGAAATAATAGGAGCAGCACCAGAAGCTTTAGACACGTTAGAAAAATTAGCTACAGCCTTAGATAATGACCCTAATTTTGCAACTAATATAATAAACCTTCTATCAACTAAAGTAGATAAGGAGCAAGGGAAAGGACTTTCTACAGAAGATTACACTACAGAAGAGAAACAAAAATTGTCAGGGATTGAAACAGGAGCCAATAAATATATTCATCCAGCTACTCATAGCGCTGATATTATAGTTCAAAATGCAAACAAAAGATTTGTATCTGACACTGAAAAGGCTGATTGGAACGGCAAAGAAACAGTAGAAGGTTCACAAGCTAAAGCAGACAATACCCTTAAAAGTGCAAAAGAATATATAGATACACATGACAGTAATACGATTAAGCATATTACAAGTGAAGAACGCACTAACTGGAATGATTCTAACAATAAGAGACATATCCATGAAAATAAATCTATCTTAGATAAAATAACTCAAACTCTAATAGATAGCTGGAACAATGCAGTAGAACATACTACAGATACAGTAAAGCATATTACATCTACAGAAAGAAATAAATGGAATACCGTTTCAAATAAAGCTGATAAAATCTATGTAGATGAAACCTTTGCAACTAAAGAAGAACTTAGCGGTGCTGGTAATGGAGATATGCTTAAATCTATATATGATAAAAATAATAATGGTAAAGTAGATGTGGCTGAAAGTGCTGATAGTGTGCCTTGGACTGGAATAACAGGAAAACCATCTACTTTTACTCCAGCGATACATGAGCATAATATACAAGATTTACGGTATAGAACAATGGACTTTTATGTTGATGGTAATGCAAACACATACTATCCAGTTGTAATATCCAATATTAGTTCTTTGGATGATGGGCAACCGAGTCAAAAAACCTTGGAAATAGTTAGAGGTTATAGTTGGGATGCACCAGATGTATGGAATACTGCTACTCATAGGGGTGGATTACAGGTATATTTAAATACTTACGCACTTGGATGGGGTGGAATGAATTACTTTATGGATATAACTATGGGGCAAACATATAGCAAGATGGTTGCTGATATAATAATACCACTACCAGATACTAATAATATATTAATTTGGTTAAGGGGTGGACATGCAAAGTATAGACTTATTGCATACGATAGAAATATAGAGATAACTCCATATATAGGAGATTTTATAAATAAACCTGGCACTCAATATGAGCAAGTTTATTCACCTAGAACAGATAGAGAAACTCCATTTGATTTTATAGGATTAAAGAAGTTTAATTCTATACCTGAACATTTTATTGGTGGGGGATATAGGAATATTAAAGCTGGTAATAGATTGGCAACGATTAAAGATATACCTACTAAGCTAAGTCAACTATCCAATGATAAAGGCTATCTCTCTAAAAGGGTAACTTGGAATAACCTCAAGGGGGTGTAAGTTATGTATGGACAATATAAATATGGTGAATATAGATATGGCGAAGAAGACACACCAACAGGTCCAGAAATAGACGATTTAACTCCTGATTTAATGAAATATCTACCCTGGTACTATCAAGAATCTAATATAATGAAAAGTATTCAAAATTCAATAGAGAAAGAATTTGGTGTATCTGCTTATTATATAGAAGATGTATATAAGCAGTTTTTTATTGATACTGCAACATGGGGATTAAGTGTTTATGAAAAGGAACTAGGATTAAAAACTAATATGAGCTTATCTCTAGAAGAAAGACGAGAAATAATTAAAGCTAAATTAAGAGGAACTGGTACAACTACTAAGGAAATGATAAAGAATACAGCAGAAGCCTTTAGTGGTGGGGAAGTTGATGTAATAGAGTTTCCAGAAGAAGAATATTTCATAGTAAAGTTTATAGGAGTTAAAGGAATACCCAGAAACATGCAAGGGTTTATAGATATGTTAGAAATGATTAAACCAGCTCATTTATATTATGAATTTAAGTATACTTATACAGTTTGGAATTATTTAAAAGAGTTAACTTGGAAACAGACTAATGTAATGACTTGGGATGAATTAAGAGTATATGAAGGAGAGTGATAAAAAGTGAAATATACAACTAATTTAAAGCTAAAGAAACCAGAAGGTGCAGATGTAGTAAATATTGATGATTTAAATGATAATGTTGACATCATTGATAGTGAACTAGCTAAAAAGGTAGATAAAATAAGCGGTAAAGGATTAAGTACAAATGATTATACTATAGCGGAAAAGAATAAATT